>NZ_JAPQFJ010000032.1 GCF_026738875.1 Clostridium brassicae | reverse complement strand
AGATACTTTTCAATAACTTCTATCTTTTCTGATCCTGATATTTTTGCTTTGTGAGACATAAAAAAACTCCTCCTTACAGTAAACAGTTTTTATTATTTAAACTGTCTACCATAAGGGGAGCATATCAGATACCTGTTTAGGCTTTTTTTATTTTAAAGATAAATTTTTTAATTTAAATTGAGAATTTGTTATTTTCAAGTTGTCCTTCATTCCTGATGTAGTATATACGTCTTTATCTTTTGTTACTAAGATTGCTTCAGTATTTTTTAGAGAATCTACTAACTTTAGTCCATCATTTAGTCCCAATGCAAACACTGTTGTAGATAAAGCATCTGCATCTATAGATTTATCAGTGACTATAGTAACACTCACAATAGAGTTTTCAATAGGATAGCCATTTTTAGGGCTTAAAATATGATGGTATTTTTTGCCGTCTTCTTCTAAAAATCGTTCATATACTCCAGAGGTTACGACTGCTTTATTTGACACTTCAATTGTTCCAAGATATTCTCCTCTAGTATTAAAAGGATCTTGAACACCTAGTTTCCAATTTTTATTATTATCCTTTGAACCTATGGCTAGGATATTTCCGCCTAAATTTATAATTGCATGTTTTACTCCATTGGCTTCTAGAACTTTTTTTACCTCATCTCCTGCATACCCTTTAGCTATAGCGCCTAAATCTATAAGCATACCTTTTTGTTTTAACATAATTTTATTTTCTTTCTCATTTAAAATCATATTTTTATAATTAACTAAAGGTAGCTTATCTTGTATTTCTTTAGGTGAAGGTACTCTTGCTTTATCTGTACCTATATTCCAAAGTTTAACTATTGGACCTATAGTAACATCAAATTTCCCTTGTGAAAGTTCAGCGTAGTGTTTAGCTGTATTAACTACATAAAATGTATCAGGAGATACTTTTACATAATCTAATCCTGATTTTGAGTTTACGCTAATAATTTCGCTAGTGGGTTTATTTATAGTCATTTTATTTTCTATTTGATTTACCCTGTCAAAGGCTTTATCTAAAACATCTCTAGATACATTATCAAATACGGTTATTTTACAATACGTTCCTAAAAATAGTCCTTCCTTAGCAATAGGTTCTGATTTGTTTTTCATACAACCAGATAATAAAAATATTAATGAGATTGTTGATATAATATAAAATAAGATTTTTTTATACTTAAACATAGTATACCTCCACAAATATAAATGGTATATAGTTGTTAATTTTACATCTAATTTTACTATTCACATATATAAAAGTCAATTTACGTCAATTTTTTCATAATGTAAGTAGAAATAATTATTCACTAAATTTTTAGAGAAAAAATTTAAGAGAGGATATAATTTATATTACCTGTATTTTAGGAAAGTTTAAGTATTTATTTTTAGCCAATGATAATTACACAGATAGTTTGTAATTGTACAATATAGTTTATAAAGGTATAATAACTATTGATGGTTTTTAGGTTTTATATCTTAAAAAAGGAGTAGATTGTGTGAAAAAGTTTGACAAAATAATAATCATCTTTTTTATATGTTTAGCAATAATATTAGGTGTATTCTTTAAATTAAACAAAAAAACAGATTATGTACAAAAATATGTTGAGATTTATGTAAAAGGAAATTTATATAAAAAAATAAATTTACAAAATAACACTAAAGAGAAAATTACTATTAAGACGGATTTAGGAGAAAACATTGTGCAAATAGAAAATGGTGGAGTAAGAATAATAGAATCTGATTGTCCAGATAAAATATGTGTTAAAGATGGTTTTAGGGACAAAGCAGGTGAAATTCTTGTATGTCTTCCACATAAACTTGTAGTTCAGATTAAAGGAGAAAGTAAATCAGATATTGATGAAGTATCTTATTGAGGTGGATCCAAATGAAAAAGACACAAAAATTAACATTTATTGCTTTATTTGTAGCTCAAGGATTAGTACTTTATATGGTTGAAAGAATGATACCAGTACCTTTTATTACACCAGGAGCAAAATTAGGACTTACTAATATAGTTACACTTCTAGCTTTATATATGTTTGATTTTAAAGATGTATTTTTAATAATTATTTTAAGGGTGATTTTATCTACTTTGCTTGGTGGAACTCTTTCCAGTTTCCTTTATAGTATATCAGGAGGTATACTGAGTTTTATAGCTATGTATTTTATGAAAAGAATTGGAAAGGATCAAGTAAGTATTATAGGTATAAGTATTATAGGATCGGTTTTTCATAATATAGGGCAAATAATAGTCGCAGCTTTAGTAATCGAAAATGTTATGATAGTAGCCTATCTTCCAGTACTTTTAATAGCTGCTTTAGGAACAGGATTCTTTGTAGGATTAACTTCAAAATACTTGCTTCCTTTTATGAAAAGAATTACTCAAAATTAAAAGGTCAAATTATGACCTTTATTTTTTTATGTTATTACGGTTATATAATTATAATTATTTCACTTGAAAAATCTAAATAAACAAATTAATAGTGTACAAATTAATTAATACTATAGATAATCATAACATTAACTAAAATAAAAGCTATTTTTTATACAAAGCTATATAAAATTCATAGATTCATGGAACACTATAAACAGGATTATTAGTTTTAGGTGGAGTTTTTATTTCATCTGAAAGTTATTAACAGAATTCTTAGGAGTTTTACTCCTAGAAGTCGTTATCCTTTAGGAAAAACTGTTATCCAGAGCTGTGTCATTTTTTACTCCCACTTTAAAGAAGATGGGAGCAGTGGAATGACTAGACATCGGATAATTATAATGCTAAATATGTTAGGAGGTAACAATGTGAAGAAAAAAATAGTAGATATCACATGTTTGACTTTGATAAGTATATTGATTTTTTCGGGATGCATGGAAAAAAAAGTTAAATTGACTTTGAATTTGAAAAAAGGTGACTCTTATAAAATAGATATGGTAACAGAAGAAAAGGTTATTGAGAACATAAGTGATAAAAAAGTAGAAGTTAATTCCAAATACAATACGTCTTATTCTTGTTATATAAATAATATAGATAAAAGTAAAAATGCATCTATACAAGTTACGTTTGATTCATTAACTGTAAAGAGTGTGGAAAATAATGGACAAACACTTGAATATAATTCTGGAAACCCTAATTCGAACAAAGGTCAATTAAGTAAAATATATTCTGTTTTACCTGGAAAAAATTTCACAGTTAAAATTGGTGGAGATGGAAAGGTAAAAGAGGTAATTGGAATAGATGAGTTGATAGGAAAAGTGCTAAAAGAACTAGAGATAAAAGATGAAAAGCAAAAGCAGGAATTACAAAAGATAATTGTAGATAATTTTGGAGAAGAAGCCGTAAAAAAACAAGTTGAAAATATAACAAGTGTTTATCCAGATGAAGCTGTAAAGACAGGAGATGTATGGGAAAATAAGAGTGAAGTATTAGGACAATATCCACTAGAGGCTGAAAATAAGTATACTCTTAAAGAAAACAAAGATGGGATAGCGGAAATCACAGTAGAATCTAAAATATCTACCAAAAAAGGAAAAGAACCGTTAATATTAGAACCTATAAAATTAAGTTATGAAATTCAAGGTACTCAAAATGGATTATTAAATATTGATGAAAAAAGTGGAATACCTAAACATGTTAAAATAAACTATAAGTATGCGGGAGATATTAAATTTACATCACAAGATGCTAATATAGGTTCTAGAAAATTTCCTGTAAATATTGAAGGAAATACAATAATAAATATAGCAGGAAAGTAACGAATTGCATTGTAAATTAACAAATCTACATTATAATATATAGTATCAATAATATCCATTACATGCCAACAAGTGTTATTTATAGTAAAAGATATATCTATGGATTGAGATACTATATTTTTTATAAAGGAGAGAAAATTATAAATGGAAAAGATAGTAGATAGATTTTTAAAATATGTAAAATATGATACTAAATCTAATGAAGAAAGTGGTACTACTCCAAGTTCAGAGGGACAAAAAAAATTTGCAAAAGAACTTGCAAAAGAATTAAAAGAAATAGGAATGACTAATGTATTTGTAGATGAAAATGGATATGTAATGGCGGAACTTCCAGCTAATACAGACAAACCAATTCCTACAATAGGATTTATCGCTCATATGGATACTGCACCAGATATGAGTGGAAAGAATGTAAATCCTCAGATTATAAAAAAATATGATGGTAAAGATATAATTTTAAATAAAGAACAAAATATAGTTTTAAAAGTAAGTGATTTCCCTGAAATAAAGGAGTATTTAGGTAAGGATTTAATAACAACTGATGGAACAACTCTTTTAGGAGCCGATGATAAGGCTGGAGTAGCTGAAATTGTAACAGCTGTAGAATACTTAATAAATAATCCTCAAATAAAACATGGAACTGTAAAAGTTGCTTTTACTCCTGATGAAGAAATAGGAGAAGGTGCAGATCACTTTGATGTAGATAAATTTAATGCAGAATTTGCTTATACTGTAGATGGGGGAGCAATTGGCGAATTAGAGTATGAAAATTTTAATGCGGCAGAAGCAAAAATAGCAATTAAAGGTAGAAATGTTCATCCAGGAAGTGCTAAAAATAAAATGATAAATTCTATGCTTATAGCAAATGAACTTATATTTATGCTTCCAGATGATGAGACTCCATCTAATACACAAGGATATGAAGGATTCTATCATCTTACCTCAGTAAAAGGTGAAGTAGAAGAAACTAAGGTAAATTACATAATAAGAGATTTTGATAGAGGTAAATTTGAAGAAAGAAAAAATATGTTTAGTATCATAGTTGAAAGTTTGAATAATAAATATGGAGAAGATACTGTATCATTAGAATTAAAAGATCAATATTACAATATGAAAGAAAAAGTTGAGCCTGTTAAACATATTATAGATATTGCCGTAAAAGCAATGGAAAAATGTGAAGTAGTTCCAAATATAGTGCCTATAAGAGGTGGAACAGATGGAGCTAGACTCTCTTTTATGGGTCTTCCAACACCGAATTTATTTACAGGAGGGCATAATTTTCATGGCAGATATGAGTTTATTCCTATTTTTGCTATGGAAAAAGCAGTAGAAGTGATAGTTAAAATTGTAGAGACAATAGAATAAAAGTGCTATGCACTTTTATTCTATTGTGTTCTTGTATCACAAATAATACTAGCTTTAATTCTTTTTATAGCATTTACACTTTTAATAGTAAAATCAAATATTTCCTTTAAGAAATTTTCTTTATTAAACGTACCTTTTTCAATATCATATAGTTTTTTTTCTAATCTACCAGTGTAATCGGTGTCAAGTAGTTCTCTTATAGGAAAAGTTTCAACTAATTTAATACCCTTATCAGTTATCAATAAGGATTTTCCTTTTTGAGTTATGTAGCCAGCATACTTTAATTTATTTATAGTTTCAGCTCTTGTGGCGGCTGTACCAATAGAATATCCATAAAGTATTGTTGAATCTTCTTCAGTTTCTTCATTACTATTTGTATTCTTACCACAGGTTTCCATAGCTTTTAATAAAGTTTTTTCAGTATGATGTGCAGGGGGTTTACTCTTTTTTGAGATTACTTTCAATTCTGTTATTTCAACAACATCATCTTTATTAACTGGTGGCAATAATTCGTCCTTTTTATCTTCTTTGTAAAGTTTAAGCCAACCTTTAACTTTTAATATTTTCCCTTTTGTTGAAAATAATCGCTCATAGTTTTCACCTTGTACACTAGTTATAAGCTCTGTACTTTCATATTCGGCAGAAGGCATAAATTGAGATATAAATCTATTTTTTATAGCTTCATATACTGTTCTTTCATCTTCTGTTAGCTTTTTAGGAATAATGTAAGTAGGCATAATGGCACTATGGCTTTCTACTTTTTTATTGTTAAAAACTTTTGTAGAGTCATTAAATACTATCTCATCTTTAAAAGGTAGATCTCTTTTTAATGTTTCTAACACGTTTTTTGCTTTATCTTTAATACTTTCTTCTAAGGCTGTACTTTCAGTTCTAGGGTAGGTTATATGTTTTTTTTCATACAAACTTTGGGCTACTTTTAGTACTTTATCTGCTGTCCAACCTTTATGCTTACTTGTTACATATCCTTGCAGATTGCTTAGGTTAAATAAACTAGGAGGATTATCCTTTTTTATTTCTATTTTTTTTTCTGTGATTATGCCCTCTTTACCTTCTATTTCATCTTTTAGTCTTTCAACACTTTTTTTATTAGGAAATTTATCTTTTTTACCATGAAAGAATTTTCCTTTATATTTACCAGCTTCGTTTTTGAAGATAGCATTAAGTTCGAAAGATTTTTCTATTTTAAAGTTTTTTATTTGCATTTCTCTATCATAAATCATTTTTAAAGTAGGCATTAGAACTCTACCTATATTTAAGAGGTTTCCTCTTCCTCTTGTGTATTTCATTGTACATATAGAGGTGAAATTAATTCCTATAACCCAATCTGCAAGTTGGCGGCTTACTCCAGCATCTTGTAATGATTGCATTTCTTTATTTAGTTTAAGATTTTCTAATCCTTTTTTTATTTCTTTTGGTGTCCATTCATTAATTAATATTCTATATATAGGCTTTTTAGCTTTTAAATAGTTAAAAATAAGTAATGCTATAAGTTCACCTTCTCTATCATAATCTGTAGCAGAGATTATTTCTGTGACATCCTCTCTATTTATGAGATTGTTTATTATTTTAAGTTGTTTTTCAGCACCTTTATCAATAACATTTTTATTTTTACTATCATTTTTTATTTTATATTCAAACTTATTGGGTATATATGGAAAGTTTTCAAACTTCCAGAGGGCTAGTTCAGGATTATAATCCTTACAATCGTATAGTGTAAGTAAATGCCCAAATGCCCAAGTAACTATGTATCCATTTCCTTCTATATATCCATCTTTACGAGTTTTACAGCCTAATGCTTCAGCTATATTTCTAGCTACAGAAGGCTTTTCTGCCAATAATAATTTACTCATTTTCTCACCATCACTAAAATTTATAATGTATTTAATAATCTAATATAATAAAGCTGTGTTATATACACAGCTTTATTATATTAATTCATTTTTCCTTTAGCATTCTTGAAAATGTCCTTTTCATCTAGAAAGGGAGCACAAAAAGTAAATAATTTTTCATGCCCACATTCTGAACATACACATACGCATACATCATAAGGAATATTGTCTATTATATGTATTTCTAATTCATCTGCCATGTAAGAACCACCACAAATTTCACAAGGAGTAGAATTTATAATACCATATTCACTTTCTATATATTTCATAATGTCGTTTAAAACCATTTTTTCCCTCCAAAGTTTTATAGAGTAACTGTACATTTAATGGTATCACTAAGGAGAGTTATTTTCAATAACCTATTAATAATAAAAAGTATATGATTATTTATCTACTTTTCTACCCATTGAAGTTACTTTAACATTTACATGAACATTTATTATAGAATTGCAAAATTGCTCATCACTGGAATATCCTTTATCTCTACCATATTTAGCAATAGCATATTGCCCTAAGTCCAGCCAATCAGTTTTATATTCATTCTGCATTTTGTGAACTTCATTAGTTAAATTTTTTTCTAATTTTTTTGCAAGTATTTCGCCTACTTTATCAGGATCAGATAAAGTTTTATCTTTTTCTGCTAAAGTATTGATAGTTAAAGTTCCAGTTAGATTTACAAATATATCATATTTTAATCTATCGTTTTCTTTTGATATTTTTACAGTTGATTTGTTTTTTCCGAAAAAATCTATATAGTCATTATATTCTTCAGAAAGAATATTTAAATAACCGCTACTATTAGATACCCTGATCAAATTTATTAGTCTTGATTCATCTAAGGAGACTTTTTTTATCATTTTATCACCTTTAAATAATGCTAGACCTGTGATTTGAAAAGAATGATTGAATATTTCAATATAGGGAATAACTATTTTTCTTCCTTCTTCATTATACATTGTTAAAAATCTTATTAAATCAGTGTCTTCTTCAAAAAAGTTAGCTGTATGAGCAAATTCTAATAAGTCATGAATATGTTCAGAAGGAGATAAAGCAAAAGGTGTTTTTAATGAAAACAACTCATATGTAGGTTGTTTACTTACAGCAATTAAAGCGTGCTCGTTTCTGAGAGGATCACGTATAAAAGAGTCTATAAGGTCTTTTATACCGTATCTAGCTCTCTCTTCACCTAATAGATAAACTTGTTCTACACCTGTGAGTAAGCTCTTATTTTCTTTGGTTTGACGTTTATTTATAGTACCATATACAGTGTCACTTTCACTTGGTAATGCTACACTAGTAACTTTGTCATTACCTTGAAATGATAAGATATCAAATGTAGTAGAATATTTTGGCTTCTTGTTTTGAGGTAACTTTGCATCGATATCATTTCCTATACCTACTACCATACCTAATTTTTCTATTGGATAATATCCGTAGCACCCATTAAGACAGAAACTTATTAGTATAATAAAAATTATTAATTTACATTTCTTCATTTTTGTCTCCCTTACTTTTAAAAAAAGTAAATATAAGTGTTAATATACACCAAATAAAAATTAATATTGTTATATAAGAGTATGCAGGAGTTAATATTTTTACTAAGAACTTATTACTTATTATAGTTATATAGCTAAGTAACAAGACAATAGGGGAATTTATGTAAGCAGCTTTTTTATATTCTAAATTAAATATATTTGATATACAATAAGTCATAATAAATTGCTCAATTGCTATAGTTATTAATATTGATGTACTCCAAATTACCATAAAAAAGGAAGTGAAATCGGAAAAAATAGCAGGTTGCACAAGCTTAAATACAAATAAAAGGGAATACTTAATTTGGGAAGTTAATTTCCAACCAAAAAGATATACTGTTATAGCTGTTATAAAAGTGTATATTAAGGTTACTGTTACAGCAGAAAAAATGTTGTGTTTTGTGGTATTCTTTCTATTTGAAATATAAGAAAACAGAAAAAAACTTATTTCGGCTCCAGAATAAGCTAGTAAACTTGATGGTATAGCAGAAACAATGGAATTAATATTTTCAAAATAAGGCATTAAATGAGTTTTATTTCCCATATTAATATATAATAAAGGAGCAAATAGCAAGGGTAGTGTAAAGTAAAGGGAAAATTCACATAAACGACCTAAAACAGTTAATTTTTTTTCAACTGTGTATAGGCTTATCAAAATTAATGGTATTAATATAAGTATAAGTGGAATGTATTGTGATATAGAAAGTTTTAATACCTCTATATATCCGGAGATTACTAAACATTGTAATAAAATGGCACTTATAAAAAACATAAATAAAAATATTTTTCCTAAAAAATTTCCATATAAGTTTTTTAATATATAAAAAAAATCTTCATGATTCATCTTATTATCTACATAAGATGATATAAGTAATATAATAAGAGGAAATATTCCTGATATTAAAACTGATATCCAGGAACATTGATGAGCTTTTCTACTAGTTTCTGATGCCAAAGAAACTATTCCTATACCGATAAAAGAGCTTAAAACAATAGCTGTATACTGATTTCGTGTTATTTTATCATTCATTTTGATTCTCCCTATTTTTAGTAAGTGCGAATAAAAATATATTGTATTAGAATTATTTAGGCAAATAGTATAATTGATTTCCTAAGATGCAATTTCTTATATTTAGTATTTATAATTATGTATAAAATATACATTTTTAATATACCAGCATGAATGAAAAATATGAAATAAGTTGTTTGATATTAATGTTTAAAATTCATATATTTCCTATAAATACATGTAATTTATAATATAAAAAGTACTATATTTATATTGACAGTTTTTAAAAGAAGTGTTATCCTTTACACGTGAGAAAGTTAAAACTAAATAAAATGTAACTTTAATCCTTCAGGGCAGGGTGAAATTCCCTACCGGCGGTAGAGTCCGCGAGCCGTGGTATTGGTTTACTATGGCAGATCTGGTGAGATTCCAGAACCGACAGTAAAGTCTGGATGGAAGATTGGATTAATGGTTGTTTATTGATTGTATCGTTTGTACACTCATTATATTTATGTATAATTGTGCCCTGAAATTTTATATTTCAGGGTTTTTATTTTTTAGGATAAGTGTAGATAGGTTAATAAACTCTAACCTCAACATTTAATTATTCTACCTTAATAGGTTGCACATCTAATAATTAATTATTTCCATCGAGAAATTCCCTGAATAAATAATAAAATTTTTTAACAGTATAATTTTACTTAAAACTAATAATCATAAAATAATAAATATAAAAGTTCGAGGTGATTTAATGGATAAGGAATATATGAAGAGAGCCATTGAACTTGCAAAAAAAGGAGAAGGCCTTACAAAACCTAACCCATTAGTGGGTGCTATTATTGTAAAGAATAATAAGGTTATTGGAGAAGGATATCATGAGTTTTATGGTGGCCCTCATGCAGAAGTAAATGCGTTTAGAAATGCTACAGAAGATGTTAAAGGTGCGAAAATGTATGTTACATTAGAACCTTGCTCTCATTATGGAAAAACTCCTCCTTGTGCAAAAGCCATTATTGAAAATGGAATAAAGGAAGTAGTAATAGGAATGAAAGACCCTAATCCACTTGTAGCGGGAAAAGGTATAAAAATTCTTGAGGAAAATGGGATAAAGGTAAGTTGCGGTGTACTTGAGGATGAAGTGAGACAAATTAATGATATTTTTATAAAATACATAACTACAAAGAAACCTTTTTGCATAATGAAAACAGCTATGACTATGGATGGAAAAATAGCTACTTACATAGGAGACTCAAAATGGATTACTAATGATTTGTCAAGACAGTATGTTCATAAGATAAGAAATAGAGTATCAGCAATAATGGTTGGAATAGGTACAGTTCTAGCAGATAATCCAAGACTTACTACTAGGCTTGAGGATAAAATAGGTTCTGATCCTATAAGAGTTATTGTGGATAGTAAAGGAAGAATACCATTAGAAGCTGAGGTTTTAAATATTGAGTCAAATGCAAAAACTATAATTGTAGTTATTGATAAAGCAGGTAAAGAAAAAATCCAAGCTATAAAAGAAAAAGGAGCTGAAGTAATAATTGCTCCCGAAAAAAATGGTAGAGTCAATCTTGCATATCTGATGGATGAGTTAGGAAAAAGGGATATTGATAGCGTACTGTTAGAGGGAGGAAGCACATTAAATTTTTCAGCTCTGAGTGAGAGAATCGTAGATAAAGTAATAACTTTTATAGCGCCTAAATTAATTGGTGGAGAAACTTCAAAAACTCCACTAGGCGGAGAAGGAATAGCTTCTATGAAAGATGCCATAAAGCTTCAGAACATTAAAATAAATACATTTGGTGAAGATGTAATGATAGAGGGGAAAATTGTTAATAATGGCCAGTGACTAGTAGCTGGTTACTAGTAAGTAAAATAATTGCCGATTAAGTGTGGAGGTGAGGAAGTGTTTACTGGACTTGTTGAGGAAATTGGAAATGTAGATTCGGTATCAAAGGGTATAAGATCTGCAAAAATAAAGATAAAAGCTAATAAAGTGCTTGAAGGAGTAAAACTTGGGGACAGTATATGCACAAATGGAGTTTGTTTTACTGTAACGGAATTTGGAAAAGATAATTTTACTGTAGATGTTATGGCAGAAACTATGAGACGGAGTAGTTTATGTGAGTTAAAAAAGGGAGATAGAGTTAATTTAGAAAGAGCTTTAAGTTTAGGAGATAGGCTAGGTGGGCATATAGTAAGTGGACATATAGATGGCATAGGAAAAATAAAAAAGTTTGAAAAAGAAGACAATGCTACATGGGTAAGTATAGATACGCCTAAAAATATTTTAAGATACATTGTTATGAAAGGATCTATAGCGATAGATGGAGTAAGTTTAACAGTTGCTTATGTAGATGATCAAATATTCAAGGTTTCTATAATACCATATACAAAAGATGAAACTACATTATTAAAAAAGAATATAGGTGATGTGGTAAACCTTGAGTGTGATATGGTCGGTAAGTATGTTGAAAAGTTTTTGGGATTGAAAGAAAAAGAAGAAACTAAAAGTGCAATAGATATGAATTTCTTAAAAGAAAATGGATTTTTGTAGAAGGGGTGTTTAATATGAATAAAATTAAATTTAATACTATTGAAGAAGCTGTAGAAGATATTAAAAAAGGAAAAATGATTGTTGTAGTAGATGATGAAGATAGAGAAAATGAGGGAGATTTATTAATGGCAGCTGAAAAAGTTACGCCAGAAGCTATAAATTTTATGGCTAAATATGGAAGAGGACTTATATGCATGCCTATGATAGGAGAAAAATTAGATAAACTTAATTTAAATCAAATGGTATCAAAAAACACAGATGCTAAAGGGACAGCATTTACAGTTTCTATAGATTGGGTTGGAACAACTACTGGAATATCAGCTTATGAAAGAGCAGATACAGTTGCTAAAGCTGTAGAAGATGATGTAAAGCCAGAAGATTTTCAAAGACCAGGGCATATATTCCCTCTTCAAGCAAAAGAAGGTGGAGTTTTAAAAAGAGCAGGGCATACTGAAGCATCTGTTGACATTGCGAGATTAGCTGGATTTAAACCAGCAGGAGTTATATGTGAAATTATGAGTGAAGATGGAACTATGGCTAGAGTTCCTGATCTTATGGAATTTGTAAAAGAACATAACTTAAAAATAATAACTATTGCAGATTTAATAGAATATAGAAGAAGAACTGAAAGCTTAGTAGAAAGAGTAGGGGAAGCAAGTCTACCAAGTAAATATGGGGAATTTAAAATTATAGGATTTGAAGATAAATTAACAGGAAAAGAACATGTTGCATTGGTTAAGGGAGATGTAAGTAATGGAGAACCAGTACTTATAAGAGTTCATTCTGAATGCTTAACTGGAGATGTTTTTGGGTCCTTAAGATGTGATTGTGGAGAACAATTAGCAGCAGCATTGAGAGCTATAGACAAAGAGGGAAGAGGGATTCTCTTATATATGAGGCAAGAAGGAAGAGGAATTGGACTTTTAAACAAAATTAAAGCTTATGAGCTTCAAGATAAAGGAATGGATACTATAGAAGCAAATGTAGCATTAGGGTTTGCTGCTGATTTAAGAGATTATGGGATTGGTGCTCAAATACTTCAAGATCTTGGTGTTAAGAGAGCAAGAATTATGACAAATAATCCTAAAAAGATATCTGGTATATCTGGTTATGATTTAGAGGTAGTGGAAAGGGTTCCAATTGATATGGGTTATAACGAAGTAAATGAGTTTTATTTAAGGACTAAAAAGGACAAAATGGAACATATGCTATGTCTTGATGAAGCAGACGAATAATGATTATTATATTAGGATTTATTTATTTGAGTTGGGAATGATATTTTTAGCTTTAGATTAGCTTAGAAATTTCATGATGGAAGATTAAAAAGATAAATATTTAATTATAAAGAGATTAGTTAATGAAAAAATAGGAGGAGAAAATTATGAGAGTTTATGAAGGAAAATTGGTTGGAGAAGGTTTGAAATTTGGTATAATAGCAGGAAGATTTAATGAATTTATAGGAAGTAAGTTAATAGACGGAGCTTTAGATGCTTTAAGACGTCATGGAGTAAAAGAAGAAGATATAGAATTGACATGGGTTCCAGGAGCATTTGAGATACCTTTAGTAGCTAAGAAAATGGCTAAAAGTAATAAGTATGATGCGGTTATATGTTTAGGAGCTGTTATAAGAGGAGCTACACCTCATTTTGATTATGTATCAAACGAAGTGTCTAAAGGAGTTGCCCATGTATCACTTGAAACAGAAGTACCTGTAATATTTGGAGTGCTTACAACAGATACTATAGAACAAGCGATTGAAAGGGCAGGAACTAAAGCAGGAAATAAAGGATATGATTGTGCTGTAAGTGCAATAGAAATGGCTAATATATTAAAGCAAATTTAGTACTGCAGCAACATTGATAAGGTTACCCCATAATTCATTTTTAGCAAAACAAATATAAATTACATTCTGTATTTATTTGTGCTTATGAATTATGGGGTAACTTATATTTTGCTAAATTGTTCTTTTGGAATAGTTTTAGATAGGAGGAAGAGAAATATGGATATTTTTAAAAATGTAAAAACAGTTTTTTTTGATTATGATGGAACTATACATAATAGTATGTATATATATAAACCAGCATTAAAGAAAGCTTACAATTATCTTATACAAGAAGGTGTAGTTGAAGATAGAGACTTAAAAGATGAGGAGATTAAATATTGGTTAGGTTTTAATAGTATAGAGATGTGGAAGAGGTTTATTCCAGGGCTTCCAGAAGATATAAAAACAAAGGCAAGAGAAATAGTTGGAGATGAAATGAAAAAAAGTGTTAAAGAGCAAAGAGCGGTTTTATATGAGGGAGCCTTAGAAACACTTTCATATTTAAAGAAAAGAGGTTACCATCTTGTATTTGTAAGCAATTGTGGTCAATATTATAAGGATATTCATAATGAAGCTTTTGGGCTTGATAAGTATTTTGAAGAACTAGCTTATGCAGAAGAATATAAATTTGTACCTAAATATGAGTACCTAAAGGAGGTTATGAAAAAATATCCTAAAGATATGGTTATGGTTGGAGATAGGTATCATGATATAAAAGCGGGGAAGAATAATAATATATATACTATAGGGTGTGATTATGGATTTGCAACAGAAGGAGAATTAAAAGAAGCAGATTTAATAATATGGGATATAAGGGAAATAAAGAAATATTTATAGTATATAGGCTTTCAGAGTGGAATATAAGTCACAATAGTTTTGGACAGTTTAAGTAATCTTAAATGCTCCTTAAAAATTCCTTAAAATAGTTATAATTATATTTAAATTATAATAATGTTCAGTATAATGTTATTGTAAAGACACGTTTTATGGAGGATACTAAAATGAAAAGAAAAATAGTATCTGTAATATTTATAACAATAATTATATCTGCAGTAATAATATTATATGTTTCAGGAATTGCGTCACAAATGTTTGTGTCAAATATAAATCCCATATTTTTAATACTAATTATTGGAGCAGCATTAGCTATTATTGGAGCATTGATTTATACTGCCATAGAGAGAATTAGGGAAATAAAGGAGGAAGAAGAAAATGATATTAGTAAATACTGATTATATTACAGGAAAAGATGTTGAAGTTATTACTATTGTAAAAGGTTCTACTGTTCACTCTAAGAATGTTGGAAAGGATATTTTAAGTGGGCTTAAAACATTAGTGGGAGGAGAAATTTCAGCATATACTGAAATGATGAATGAAGCTAGAGCAATCGCAACAAAGCGTATGGTTCAAGAAGCAGAAGAAGTTGGAGCAGATGGGATAATAAATATAAGATATGCTACAAGTGCAATAATGCAAGGAGCTGCAGAAGTTATAGTTTACGGAACAGCAGTTAAATTTAAATAGCAAGGTATATTAAGAATTATTTAATTAAAAATATTACTATAGATATTAAATAAAATATATATTAGAATTTAATAAGATTTTTTAAAAGAGAATAATTATTATGAAATTTATGAGAATCCAGTAAAAATTTATTTTTTACTGGATTCTTTTGTGAATTTAAGGTAAAAGGCCTTTTAGGTAATGAATTTTTAATTAGATAAATAATATTAGCCATACATTAAAAAAAGTCATCATATATATTAATAATTATGTAATAGGGTTGGGTGATTATATGATAAATTATATATGGTTTTTTTTAATGATCTCTGGGATTGTATTTGGACTTGTAACTGGAAAGGGTGGCATAATATCAAAATCAATAATAACTTCCACTGAAAGTTCGGTTAAATTAATAATAGGACTTATAGGCATGATGTGTCTTTGGAGTGGCATTATGAAAATTGCTCAAAAAAGTGGTATTACAGAAAAATTAGCCAAGCTTCTTAGACCCATATTAAATCTTATTTTTAAAGATGTTTCAAGAAATAAAAATGCTATGGGGAGTATACTTTTAAATTTAACTTCGAATATGCTGGGACTTTCTAATGCAGCAACTCCTTTTGGTATAAAAGCAATGGAGGAACTTCAAAAGACAAATCCTAATAAAGACACTGCTACAGATGATATGGCTCTTTTTTTAGTAATCAATGCGGCTTGTATTCAGATTATACCTACCTCTGTAATTTCTATGAGGGCAGCTTGTGGTTCAAAGAACCCTGGAGTAATTATACTTCCAGCTATAATTGCAACAGGTATAGCAGCGGTCATGGGAATAATATATTGTAAGATACTAGAAAAATTTTTTTGATTTCAATATACATGGATAGGATTTTCAAATAGTTAAGTTGTTGAATAACTTATAAAGATATGAATATAAAGAGGAGTGGTATATTTGCAATATATAATTATATCCATAATTCCTATATTATTAGGTAGTATAGTTGCTTATGGTATGGCGAAAAAAGTGAAGGTATATGAGTGCTTTATAGAAGGTGCAAAGGAAGGGCTTAAGGTTTGTATTAATATATATCCATATTTATTAGCAATGCTTTTAGCTGTGGGAGTATTTAGAGAATCCGGAGCATTAGGATATTTTATAAATTTAATTAAGCCTATAGTAAAGTGGATAGGCCTTCCTGCAGAAGTAGTACCTCTTGTTATGGTTAAACCTTTATCAGGAAGTGGAGCTCAGGGTATATATATGGATATACTAAGTAAGTATGGAGCAGACACATACATAGGGCTTGTAGCATCTATTATTATTGGCTCTACTGAAACAATATTTTATACTCTAACAGTTTATTTTGGTGCTGTAGGTATAAAAAAAATAAGACATACACTTTGGGCAGCTATAATGGCAGATATAACTGCTATAATTGCTGCTGTTAGCATAGCAAAGATAGTTTTTATGAATAACTAGTAATAAGAGATTAGTTATAGATAAACAGTAAAATAAAATAATTGAAAAAAAATTAAGTGTAATGTATAATATTTCTTAATATACACCATACAAATACAAATGTATTTGGAAGAAATACAAATATTGATGTTTTATTTTATATATAGCATCAGTAGATAATTAAGAAGATGTTTCTGATAAGTTATTTTAAGATTGAGATACTTATAAGAAAAAATAGAACAAATTCTAAGATTTACGCTATATAGAAAAAGGGGGACTTTCAGTGATAAAACTAAGAATACCTGCAACTACTGCAAATATGGGACCTGGTTTTGATAGTATTGGTATGGCTTTGAGGCTTTATAATGAGATTTGGTTTGAGGAGAAAGATGAAGGAGTTGAAGTTTTTCAACACGGGAAACCTTCAGAAATTCCATTAGAGGATAACTTAATATATACGAGCCTCATAAAAACATTAGAAAAATATAATTATAAATGGCGTGGATTTAAAATTGATGTAAAAACAGCTGATATACCTATTTCAAGAGGACTTGGAAGTAGTGCTGCTTGTATAGTTGCTGGAGTTATTGCTGCAAATATATTAATGGGAGAAATAATGAGCATTGATGAAATAATAGGAGAATGTGTAAAGATAGAAGGTCATCCTGATAATATTGTTCCATCAGTAATAGGGGGAATGGTTATTTCTTTAATGGATAAAGAGAAGGTAGTTTATTCTAAAGTAAATATTCCTAGTAGTTTAAGAATGTTTGTCATGATTCCTGATTTTAAACTAAGCACAGAGGAAGCAAGAGGTGTACTACCAATGAATTATAGCAGAGAAGATTGTATATTTAATATTTCAAGAGCAGCAATGCTTATTAATGCTATGAATAATCAGGAATTAGAAAAACTTAGAGAAGCAACTCAAGATAAAGTACATCAAAATTATAGATTGAAATTAATAAGAAATGCTGATAAAATCTTTAAAGCTTCAGAAGAATATGGTTCCTTAGCTGAATTTATAAGTGGATCAGGTTCTACTTTAATGGCGCTAATAGATAAAGATAATATAGAGTTTGAAGGTAATATGGCTAAATTTTTAGAAAATCTTGATGATAAATGGATAACGCATTTGATAGAAGCAGATTTTGAAGGCGTTGCAGTATTGTAGTAAAAATTTCTAAAATCAATTGAAAATTAACAGTAACAAGTAACCAGTTATATAGGATTTTTGTTTTACAGAAAGCCCCATATAACTGGTTACTTAAATTTTATTATTTATTATTATAAAGGTTGTTTATAGATAAGTCTTTAATACATTCCCCAATAATTTTAAAGCCCTTTTCCATATCTTCATCACTTACTCTAGAAAAACCTAATCTAAAGGTATTTTTGCCTTGATTGTTAGTAGAAAATATATCTCCTGGCAAAAATAGAACCCCTTTTTTATAGCATTCATTTAAAAGTTCTCGTGAATCAATATTTTTTAGTTTGATAAATATATGAAGACCACCGTCTCCCACGATTGATTCACAAGGAATATATTTGGTTGCTAGTTTAACTGCTAGAGTATATTTATCTTTATAGAATTTTCGAGCCTTTTTTAGATATTTATCAAATCCTCCGTTTTTTAAGTATTCATAAAGAAGTGCTTGATCTAAAAAGGATGTATGGATATTCTTACTCCTTTTTACACTTTCCAAAATATCTATTAGTTTTTTATCTCCTAAAATCCATCCAATTCTCATTCCTGGAAAAAGTATTTTAGAAAAACTACCGATGTATATTACACCGTTTCCTTCTCCACAAAACGCTGCAATAGGTGCTATATGAGAACCTAGGTGTAGAAGTTCTTCATTAAATCCATCTTCAATTATAGGGATATTATGGTTTTTTAGAATATTATATATTTCTTGTCTTTTTTCGGAAGAGGTTACAATACCAGTAGGATTATGATAAGAAGGAACCAAGTAAGCTATCTTTATGTCATTATCATTTAGTGATGATTTAAGTTTAGAAATATCTAATCCATCTTCGTTCATGTCAACACCAATAATATCTAATCCTTGAAGCTTCATTATTTTTAAAGCAGTGTTATGAGTTGGATTTTCACAAAGAAGTTTATCTCCCTTTTTAGTTAGGGAGGATAGAACAATATCAAATCCTTCTGTAAAACCATTAGTTATTAATATATCTTTGTTAGTAGTGTTAACTCCTTTACTTTCCATATACTCCATTAAGTAATCTATTAATGGTTTATAGCCCTGAGCATATCCATAATTTAAAATTTTTTCTCTTTCCATAGAAATTCTACTGGAAAATGCTCTTTTGAATTCTTCCATATCAAAAAGGCTTCCATCAGGAGCAATGCTTTTAAATGATATCATACCTTTTTTATATTTTTTTTCAGTTTTTATTATATCTAGCTTATCAGATTTAAGGGCATAATCATTTATGTTGTTTATCCAATCTATGGTCCATTTATCTTCTAAAATTATTTTTACATCAGATACAAAAGTACCTTTACCTTTTATTGTGTAAACTAGCTCATCATCTTCTAAAGTCTCGTAAGCCTTCATTATAGAATTTCGACTTACATTTATTATTTTACTTAATTCTCTAGTAGAAGGCAGTTTACTTCCATGAGGAAGCATACCTGTTTTTATCATTTCTTTTATATAATCGTGAATTTGAGTATAGATTGGTTTATTTTCAGTTAAATTTATGTCTGCGAACATTTTAGCACCCCCTTTAAAGTAGTACTTAAGTATTGTATAGGTTACCCTCAATTTATTATAGCAAAATAAAGATAAAATAATGTGGGAATTTTATTTTAAGTCTAAACATTTATTTTAAAGAATAGGTATTAATAATATTTCAAACTAATTTTATTGATAAATATGAAAGTATGGCGAAATTTAAATGCATTATAAAGATAATTTAGAATATAATTTTAAATTAAATTCATAAAATATACGATAGTTATATTGGAAAATAATGAATTAAAATGATACATTGTAAAAAAATAATATATTATGTATAATTTAATCATATCATATAAAATATAGAAGGGGATGAGGATTAAGTGAAAATAAGAAAAAAATTGCCTATTATGATAGCAATTTTAGTTGTTTTGGTGGTTATAGTCACTAGTGCCCTGGGGTATACTTTTAGCTCAAAAACAATAAGAGCTCAAAACAATGAGAGTTTACTAGGGACTTGTAATCAAGAAAAACAAATAATTGAAGCTTTAATGGAGGGAGAAAAAAAGGAAGTTGAACTCATGGCTTCAAGAAAAGAAATTGTAGACATATGTAGGTTAAGACAACAGAATTTAGAGCCAAGCTTTTATCAAGCACAGGCTGCTCAAATAGCTGCAGTAAACAGCATGTTAACTAAAAGGATGGGTAAGTTAAGTGATCATGAACATTTATTTGTCATTGATACTATAGGTGAAGACATTGGGGATACTATAGAAAAAAACTTACAAAACTTACATGTCAAAGATAGAGAGTATGTTATTAATGGAATGAAGCAAGTATCTATAAGTAATACCATAGTATCAAGAGTTACAGGAAAAGGAGTATTTGTATTTTCAGCTCCTATTAAAGATGAAACAGGAAAAGTAATAGGGGTTATGGCTAACTCAGTATATTCAGATTATTTTACCAATTGTTTAAAGAAAATAAAAATAGGAGAAACTGGATTTGCGTATTTAGTAGATTCAAAAGGAATGATATTATCTCATCCAGATCAAAAAAGAATAACTAAAATGATCGAGGATGAAACAGATAAGAAGATAGTACAAGATACTAATGAGGGAAAAAACAATGAAGTTAAGATTGAAAAATTGTCTGTTGAAGGAAAGGAAAAATTACAGTCATATATAGCTATTCCTGGAGTTAATTGGACACTTATGGTTAGCCGCGAGATTAAAGATATGGAGAGTCCTATAACTAGTATGGGGAGAGCAAATTTAATAGTGGCTATTTTGGCTATAATAATTTCAGGATTTATAGGTATTATAATTTCAAGAGGAATAACAGTACCAATAAACAAACTGGCCGGATTTATAGAGCAAGCAGCAGAGGGCGATTTAACTGTTAAAAGCGATATAAATTCTAAAGATGAGTTAGGTCAATTATCAATTAGCTTTAATGAAATGGTGAATAAAATTAGAAGTTTAGTTGAGAAAATAAATGAGTCTGTAGAGTTAGTTTCTTCTACAGCGACTACTTTGGTAGAAACATCTGAAAATACCTCGTTATCTATCGAAGAAGTGGCAAAGACTGTACAGCAAATATCTCAAGGAACTGTAAAAGAATCTGAGAATCTGGAAAGTAACGTAAATAAGTTAAATAATTTAGGCAATGAAATAGAGAATCTAACAGTATACTCTAATGATATGAAGAATACTTCAGATTATGTAGTGGAGATTAATAAGAAGTCTGAAGGAGTAGTTAAATCTCTTTTACAAAAATCAGAGGAAAGTCACAATGAAGTTGGAAAAGTATCTGTTATTATGGATGAACTTAAAACAAGTTCTCAAAATATAGGAGTTATAACAGAAGCTATTAATGGAATTGCTGAACAAACAAATCTTCTTGCATTAAATGCTGCTATAGAAGCTGCTAGAGCGGGGGAATCAGGAAAAGGTTTCGCTGTTGTTGCAGAAGAAATAAGAAAACTTGCAGAAGAATCAGCAAATCAAGTAAAACAGATAAGTGACATTATAGGTGGAATACAAGGGAAAACAGATAATGCAGTTAATATTGTTTCAAATGTGACTAAAGCAGCACAAGATCAAATAAAAGCATCTAATGAAACAGGTAATGCTTTTGAAGAGATTTCGAATAATGTAGATAATATGACTGAAAAGATAGATAATATTAACAAGTCTTTAGAGAAAATGAATAAAGATAAAGAGAATGTTGTAGATGGATTACAGGATATATCTGCTTTATCAGAAGAAACTTCTGCATCTTCACAAGAAGTTTCTGCTTCAACAGAGGAACAAGCAGCAAGTATGGAAGAATTAGCAGAATCAGTAAAATCACTTGATTCTATGGTGAATGATTTAACAGAGGCAGTAAAAATTTTCAAAATATAAGTTGAGTGACTTTCTTCATGATTTCACTGGCATGACAACTAATGAAATTGAGATAAGAGTTTAAATGAAGCCTTTTAGTTAATTTAATATTGCCCAATAATTCGTATTAATTTTACAATATGAATTATTGGGCAATCTAACATAAAATTACTCTAAACTCTTAAAATATTTTTTAAACATAAAGAACATAACAATTCCTTCAAATAGCCATTGGAGACTAGTTATAAACCAAACGTAAATAACCGATACTTTTAATATATATATAAAATAAAACATTAAAGGTAGTCGTATTATCCAACTAGATACAAATGATATTTTAAATGGGGTTGTGGTATTACCAGAACCTTTTAATGATCCGCCTAGGACAAGAGAAATTCCCATAGGGATTTGTTCAATAGATGCAATCATAAGACATAGAGCACCTAGGTGAATAACTTCTTTTTCAGCACTATCAATAAATAATGAAATTAAAAGTTTTGGACATACTAAAAAGAGTACAGCACACAGGGTCATGAAAATTGTTCCAAACAATGTGCAAGTAAAAGCGTATTCTTTTGCTTTTTTATAGTTTTTTTCTCCTATTTTATGTCCAACTAATGTAGTAGCGGCAATACCAAATCCCCAACCAGGCATGAAGGATAAAGATTCTATTGTGGTTGTTATTTGATTAGCAGCGAAAGCAGTAGCACCTATATGCATTACCATAAAAGTACTCAAGAGCCTACATATAGATACTGAACCTTCTTGCATAGACGAAGGTATAGCAAGTTTTAATAGAGATAATAATTTATTTTTATTCAGTGATTTTACATATTTAATTTTAATCTTGATTTTAGATTTTTTTATCATATAAATTAGTGCGAAAATAAATCCAGAAAACTCTGCTATGGAAGTAGCCAAAGCAGCACCTCTTACGCCCATTTCAGGAAAACCAAATTTCCCAAAGATTAATACATAGTCTAAACTTAGGTTAACTATATTAATTAAGGCAGATATAAGAAGCGGTATTTTAGTATTTCCGTAGCCTCTAAAAACTCCATTAAAGATAGCTAAAAGCATATTAAAAAACAAACCGATAGAAACTACTTTCATATATATAATTCCAAATGTCAAAACTTCTCCTCTAGCTTGGGCAATTTTTAGGATGTTTTCACTGAAAGTAAACATAATTATAGATATGGTTAAAGATATTAGTAGCCCTACAAGGAAACCTATGGAAGCGAATTCCTCTGCTGAATGGTAATCTTTTGCACCATACTTTCTTGCTACTAAAGAGGTTATTGCTATACATATTCCAATAGATATAAATATATTGATAAATGTATATACTATTTCAGAACTTAATCCTACAGCGCTTACAGCAATTTTGCCTCCATATTGGCCTACCATCATAGTATCAAAAACCCATACCATCATATATAAAGCCATTTCTCCTACAGCTGGTAAAGCTAGTCGAAGGACATCTTTAATTGTATTTTTATTGAACATTCATAAAATCCTCTCTAACTTAATAAAATTGTGTTTAATATTAGATTATTTTAAAGTTTTATTATTTAGAATTGCTTTTGAAATTATATAGAAGCGGCAGCTTTAAAATATATCAATATTTATATTAATAAATAATCCAATATAATACAAGCTTAATTTGTTTTTAGAATATATTCAAAATAAATTAATAAATGTAAAAATTAACTTATGAATATAAAATCATTAATAAAGAAATTTGGAAAAATTACGAAAAACAATATGAAGAGTATTCTAAAAAATCAATATATTCAAATTTTTGGCGGTTAAAGGTTGAAGGAGGGGTATTATGAAAATAAAAAAGAAGTTACCATTAATGATTGCTGCTTTAGTAATGGTTTCCTTAGTAGTAACTAGCCTATTGTCATATAGGAATAGTTCCAAGGAAATGTTTAAAATAAACCAAGAGAGCTTATTAAGTGCTTGTAATGAAGAAAAAGAAACTATCTATTCTTTATTGACAGGTGAGAAAAAAGAAGCTGAGCTTTTGGCTATTAGTAAGGATATTGTAGATATAAGTCTTTTAAGAAAACAAGATGCGGGAAGTGATTTCTTTACTAAATATAAAAATGAAATAGATAGAGTAAGCAATAGCTTGAAAAAAAGATATAATACTTTAATTGATCATGAACACTTATTTGTACTTGATAGAAATGGGCTTTCAATATGCGATAGTAATTTTAAAAATATTAATAAGCTAAATATAAAAGATAGAAAGTATTTTCAAAGAGCATTAAGTGGTGAGACTAATATCAGTGGAACTATAGTGTCAAAGATAGATGGTAGAATAGTTTCCGTAGTAGCTACTCCTATAAAGGATAACAATGGACAGATAATAGGAGTAATGGCTAACTCAGTTTACTCGGATTACTATAGTAGACAACTAAAAAAATTAAAAATAGGAAAAACAGGGTTCTCATATTTAGTGGATTCAGAAGGAACAATACTAGCACATCCAGATAAAAATGCTATTACAAAAAAGGCAGAAAGTTCTTTAATTAATAGTGTGGTAGAGTTAATAAAAAAAGGTGAACAGGTAAAGGCAGATGTAAAAGATGTTCAAATTCAAGGGTCTGAAAGACTTCAAGCTTACATAGAAATACCTGAAGTTAATTGGGTATTGTCAGTAGTTCGTGATATTAGCGATATTAATGAATCATCGAAAAATATGTTAAGAATGAATCTTATAATGACTCTTATTGCTATAGTAATAGCAGGATTTATAGGGGTAGCCATTTCTAGAAATATAACAACACCTATAGGCAAATTGGTACAATATATGGGAGAAGCTTCTAATGGAGATTTGTCTGTAGAGAGTGATATAAATTCAAAAGATGAATTAGGGGAATTATCGAGTAGTTTTAATGCAATGGTTACTAAAATAAAAGAGCTTGTAATAAAGATAAATGGGTCTATGAACATAGTATCCACTACAGCTAGCACGCTTGTAGAAACGTCTGAAAATACCACTCTTTCTATAGAAGAAGTTGCAAAGACAGTGCAACAAATAGCACAAGGATCATCTGAACAGTCACAAGACGTAGAAAATGTATCAGAAAGAATGAATACCTTAGGCAAAGAAATAGAGAACCTTAATAATTATTCACAGGATATGAAAGCAAATTCAGATGATATTTTGAAAGTGAATAATAATTCTAAAGATATTATGAAAGCTTTATTTAAAAAGACTGAAGAGAATGATAGAGAAGTCGAGAAAGTTTCACAAATTATGGAAGAATTAAATAAAAGTTCAGCTAATATAGGGGATATTGTGGAAGCTATAAACAGTATAGCAGAGCAAACAAATCTTCTAGCTTTAAATGCAGCGATAGAAGCAGCTAGAGCAGGAGAAGCAGGAAAAGGATTTGCTGTTGTAGCAGAAGAAGTAAGATTACTTGCAGAACAATCGGCAGAATCTACTAAGGAAATAGAAGAAATAATTACAGACATAAAGAATAAAACTGGTTATGCAGTAAATATAGTTGGAAATGTAAAGAAAACTGTTAAAGATCAAGCCGATTCTGTTAATGAAACAGGGAAAACCTTTGATATTATATCGGAAAACATAGAAAATATTGCTGACAAAATTGATAACATAAACAATTCTTTAATAAATATTAATAGTAATAAAGAAATAGTAATAGATGATTTAGGAAAAGTTTCAGTAGTTTCAGAAGAAACAGCTGCATCCTCAGAGGAAGTATCAGCTTCTACAGAAGAACAAGCAGCGTCAATGCAAGAACTTGCATCTTATGTTACAAAGCTTAATTCAATGGTCAATGAGCTTTCAGAAGCAATAAATGCATTTACAATAGAATAATGTTGTGACGGAATGAGTAACGGCATAGAAATAGGTTTTCTAAATATATGTAGTTATCCATTAAATCTTCAGAGGGCAAAGAAATACTAAAGGTGTATTCTTCTAAAAATGCTACCCTCGCTATGGGGAGTCCATTCCCCAGCTCGGCTGTCGGAGTCCGTTCCGACAATTACGCATTTTTAGAAACCTACACCTT
>NZ_JAPQFJ010000031.1 GCF_026738875.1 Clostridium brassicae | reverse complement strand
CTTTCTTAATTTTTCTGTAGCAAGAAAATTATACTTCAAGGCTTGGTATTATCCACTATTTATTTTTTGGAAACTATAATATGGAAACTAATAAAGTTTTGTTTGTACAAAACTTAGGTAATTAAAAATATTACATAATACTATAAAAAATTATTATTATACAGTAATTTCACTTATATACTGCTGAGATAAAACCACTTACATAATAAGAAAATTCTATCTCAGCATTAAAATCACTTAATACTTAGCATTCTTATATTTCTATTTTTAGCTGCACTCATTAAATCTTTTACCCTCTTAATTTTATCCCTATCTTCTCCTAATAAACTTCTTCTGTTTTCTATTTTCTCAAGTATTCGATCAAGCTCCTCATAGCTTATACCTAGAGCATATTCGTCAGTAATTCCTGGTATTAAATCTGGCGAAGGAGGTTTGGAAATTATTTTTTCTGGAATATTCATTTTCTTAGCTAGCTGAAAAACCTGACTTTTATATAAATGTAGTAATGGTTCTATGTCTACAGCATCATCTCCCCATTTAACATAAAATCCTGTAAGATATTCAGTTTTATTTGTAGTTCCCATAACTGCATATCCTCTTTTTTCCCCTTCCATATATAAATAGCACATTCTAATTCTATGCTTAACTCTATAATAAGAAATTCCTCTTAAAAATTCACCACTTCCTTTATTATATAGATCTTCTAAGTAAGCATCTGTTTTGCTTAAAGCTTTCCATTTACGCATAACAACCATTTGCTTAATTTTTCTAGGAATGAAATAAAAATTATGTTCCATAGAATAAATCCCCATATCTTTTAAAACGGGACTGATAGAGATTATGTTATATTTAATGCCTAAAGTTTTACAAACTAATTTAGCATCACTTACTGTATCCCCTGCAGAATCTCTTTCTGGAAGAAGTATGCCATACACCTTATCTTTTCCCAGTGCTTTTACACAAAGAGCAGCTACTACAGCCGAATCTATTCCACCACTTATTCCAATAATAACACCTTTATATCCATGTTGATTAACTATATTTTTTATAAACTGTATTATCCTTTCTTCCATAAACGCATCTCCTTAAAAATAGAGCTACAATTAATAAACATTATATTCATATAAATTCATATAGTCACTCTTTAAATGCCTATCTATTATGAAAGTATTAATATTATTAAATAAATTTATAATTTATATGTAAATAAATTATAATGGTTTTTATGTAATATATCGGTATTTACGATTCAATATACTATAATATATTTATATGTACTTAAGTCTTTTAAAGTGCTCTATTGAACATAAGTAACTTTAAAAGAATACACTAGTATAAACAAAAATATAAAAATCTGTTGTTTGGTAATTCATAATTATAAGTAAAATTTATATGTATTTTATGTAATGAACTATTGAACAACCTCTATATTAAAATATAAGGGGGATTTATATGAAAATGAATGCTTATTACCCAACTTACGAGGAGATGCTTTATCCAAATAAAATTGATTCTACTCTTAGAAAAAAAGCATTATATTCTCAAAATAAAAACGAATTAGATCCTATAAACTTATTAAATATTACTTGGAAAGATGAAAAAGGGAGCGTTAGAAAACTTGTGCTTCCAAAAGAACTTACTGGAGTTGATGCAAACATAATCGTTTTGCTCGGAAGTTATTTTCCATCAGGCTCTCATAAAGTTGGCCCTGCCTATTCAACATTAATTGAAGGATATATTGATAATAATATGATTCCAGGTGAAAACAGTATTCTAGCACCTTCTACTGGAAATTTTGGGATAGGTGCTGCATATATATGTAAACTTATGGGCTATGATTCTATCGTTGTTATGCCAAAAAATATGAGTAGAGAAAGACATGAAATAATAAAAAAATATGGTGGTAAACTTTTCTTGACTCCAAGTAATGAATCTGATCTTATACTAACTTTACAAAAAACCTACGAGCTTGCTAGGAATAATCCAACCTATAGAGTTTTAGCTCAATTTGAGCTTTTCTCCAATTATAGATTTCATAGATATGTAACTGGTAATTCTGCTATTGAAGCCGTTAAAAATGTTGGCAATGGCAAGATATCATGTTTCTGCTCTGCACCAGGTTCAGGTGGAACAATAGCTGCAGGAGATGAAATTAAAAAACTATTTAATAATTGTATAGTTGCTGCTGTAGAACCCTATGAATGTTCAACTTTAGCAAATGGACGTAGAGGAACTCATAGAATTGAAGGTATAGGCGATAAAATGTGTACTTTGATACACAATGTCCTAACTACTGACTATGTAGTATGTATTAAAGATCAAGATTGTTTGTTAGGTATAAAAGGTTTTCATGATTGGGGCGAAAAATTAAAATCATTTGGGATAAATCCTTCCTTTATAAATTATGCTAAGAATCTTTTTGGCCCTTCTGGAATATGTAATATACTTTCCTCTATTAAAATGGCCAAATATTTAAATTTAGGACCCAAAGACAATGTCGTAACTATTGCAACAGATGGTTTTGACAGATACGGTTCTGTAATTGAAAAATTAAATAATGAATTGAATCTTCAAAGCAATTCTTTGAAAAATAATTGGGTGGAAAATATTTTTCTTAATCAAGATATGAGTGAAATTTATAATTTTAAAAAAGCTGAATCAAAAGAAACCTTATTCAAATTAAAAGAAAAAGATTGGATACAATTCGGCCATTGTAAGGAATTTTTAGATTCCATGAAAGATATGAGTTTCTGGGATAATGAGTATTCAAAGATTAAATATTATGATGAAAAAATAAAAAAGACAAGAATAAAAATATGATATAATATATTAAAATATAATGTAAAACTTAGGTGGTAAACTAATGAAAATCTTTTTTCAAAATCTACTAAAAATTCTTCTAAAAATGGCTCTTTTAATATTAATAACAATTTTAATATGTTTTATAATAAGTTCTTTTAAACATTATAATTTTAATAATACTTTAATGTTTACAGGGCTTGGATATATGCTTATAGGTGTTTTAAGTAGCATAGGAAGCGCATCATCTATAGGAAATTTTAAGTATATTCAATCTAGAAGTTCTAAAGATAGCAGTTCTTTTGAGGATACCAAGGAGGACTTTAGACTAAAAGACTCATCCTTAAACTTTATGGCTTTTATGTCTATTAGCGGTTTTATTATAATAATGTTAAGTTATACAATTACAATTTAAATTTTTTAAATAACTATAAGCTACCTCATAAATTTATAAATAAAATATGAGATAACTTATATGCAAATAAAAAGAATCCTAGCAAATATCTCCTTTACTAGAATTCTTTTTATTATTAACTTTTATCCAAAGTATCTCTTTAATAATCCTCTGAAAGCTGAACCGTGTCTAGCTTCATCTTTGCACATCTCATGTACTGTATCATGGATAGCATCATAGTTTAATTTCTTGGCAAGTGTAGCTAAATCTTTCTTTCCTTGACAGGCACCATGTTCTGCATCCACTCTTAATTCTAAATTCTTCTTAGTACTATCTGTAACAACTTCTCCTAAAAGTTCTGCAAATTTAGCTGCATGTTCTGCTTCTTCCCAAGCTATTCTCTTATAAGCTTCTGCAACTTCAGGGAATCCTTCTCTATCCGCTTGTCTACTCATAGCTAGGTACATTCCTACTTCTGTACATTCTCCAGCAAAATTTTCTCTTAATCCTTGTAATACTTCTGGATCTACATCTTTACCTATTCCTATTCTATGTTCATCTGCCCATTGTAAATCTCCATTTTCTTTCTTCTCTACAAATTTTTCCTTTGGTGCTTTACATAATGGGCAAGATTCTGGAGCCTCATTTCCTTCATGAACATATCCACATACTGAACAAACAAATTTCTTCATATTAAATTCCTCCTAATAATAAATTATATATTATAAATTTAATCTTTCATTCAATAATTAATACTAAGTAATAATTATTATTTACTATGTTTATATAGTATATCAATTTTCTTATTTAATCAATTTTTATTTTATCCATTTTCAGCCATTTCACTAATTTATCTTATGATTTCTTTCATTTAATATTTATTTCTTTTAATATCTTTCTTTTCCAGTATAACTCATTAAAATTTAAAAGCTTTCGTATATTTATATATTAGAAATATTACGAAAGCTTATTTATATTACACTATATTTGCAACCATTTTCACACTTATTTCAAATAAAAAACTTCTAAATATATTTTTAAATCTATAGTATACTAATCACCCTATTCCACCATAAACTACTCCAAGAATTACAACTATTATAGCTACTATTACAAAAACATACTTAGCTATAGGATTAAACCATTTTCCAATAGGTTTTATAGCTCCTTTATTTATTTCTGCTCTAGCATTATCTGTTCCATAAACCCAGAAAAATGTTATAGCTGCTAAAATCGCCCCTAATGGTGAAAGAAAAATAGTTATAAAATCTGAAAAAGTACCAAATCTATTCATACTTAAATCTAAAGGTATTCCACAGATAAAAGCTATTATTGAAACTATTATTACAGCTTTTTTTCTTGTACATTTAAATCTGTACATTAGAGCTTCTGCAGGACCCTCTAACATATTTATTGCAGAAGATATAGCTGCAAATAGCACACTTAAGAAAAATAATCCTCCAAATATCTGCCCACCTGGCATCATTTTAAAAATAGAAGGAACAGTAATAAATAATAATGCTGGTCCAGCTGCTGGATCTAATTTAAATGCGAAAGCTGCTGGAATTATTATAAACGCTGCAAGTAATGCTGATATGCTATCAAATATAACCGTTTTAATTGCAGCACTAGGTATATCTACATCATCACCTAAATAACTCCCATAAACAACTAAAGCACATCCTGTTAAAGATACTGTAAAAAATGCTTGACCTAACGCCATAACCCAAGTAATAGGATCTTTAAGATAATGCCATTTAGGTACTAACAAATACCTAACTCCTTCCATAGCACCTGGAAGACTTAAAGATTTTATCATTAAAAGTGTAAATATAATAAAAAGCGCTGGCATCATAATTTTATTCATTTTTTCTATTCCCTTAGTTACTCCTAAAACTACAATCCATGCAGTAACTAACATAGCTATTGCATGCCATGATATACTAGAAGATGCACCAGCAAAATTTGCAAAGTATGAAGGTATATCTACTTTATTAAATGTTCCTAAAGAAGCTGAAAAAAAGTATCTCATTATCCAACCCACTACTATAGTATAAAAAATAAAAATTCCTGTAAGTGCTATTGTTGGTATACTTGCTATAAAGGATCCTAAAGGTAATTTTTTTTCACGAAAAATTTCTGTAATTCCTCCATAAGATCCTTTCCCTCGATTTCTTCCAAGAGCAAACTCTCCCATTAATCCTGTTATTCCTAAAATAACTACAAATATAGAATAAGGAATAAGGAATGCCGCTCCCCCATATTGACCAAGCCTCCATGAGAACATCCATATGTTCCCTAAGCCTACTGCCGATCCAATGCACGACAGTATAAATCCTAATTTTCCTGTGAATTTTTCTCTTTGTTTCATTTTCTGTTACCCCCTTAGAATAAAAAAAGCTGCATAGATATCAATTAAAATATCTATGCAGCTTAATATATTATTATATAATAACCATCATAGATACAAACCCTATAAAAATGAATGCTTCATAGGGCTTGTATCTATGACTAATTTATATCACATATACAAACCCAATCTAAAATGGTTATTAAAGAATTTTTCTGATTTATTATTTATGTAAAGTGTATGTTTCATCTTAAATTCTCCTAAAAATTGATTTTTTATATAATAACACAATATAATAAATATTGCAAGTTGTTTTAAGTTTTCGCAATACCAACAACCCTTTATTTTAAGTCTCTATAACATTTATAACCACAAATACTATTCGTATTCTTTACTGCTCTTACTACAGCTTTTTCCATAACTCTTGCAGCTAAAAGTCCTACTACATTAACATCCGCTTCTACTTCACCTGTAGCCAATGCAAAAATAGTATCTCCATCATACATAGAATGAGCAGGAAATATAGTTCTTCCAAATCCATTATGAGCCATGGACGCTACTTTGTTTGCTCCTGCTTTTGTTAATTTAGCATTAGTGCATATAATCCCAATAGTTGTGTTTCCATTAAACAAATTTCTCTTATCATCATATTTAGCTATCATAATATTTTCTGTATTTCTAAATCCTGTTTTTTGTTCATTTAATACTCCTGCAACTACTTTACCACTTTCAGGATCAATAACATCCCCAAGACAATTAACTGCTACTATAGCTCCAACTATCAGCTCTCCAGCTTTTAATGCAAATGTTCCAAGTCCTCCCTTCATTGAAAACTCAGTTCCTAATACCTTACCTACTGTAGCTCCTGCGCCTGCCCCTATATTTCCTTCAAGTAGTTCTAAATTGTTCGCATTAATACACGCTTTATATCCCATCTCTTTATCCGGTCTTATTTTATAATCTCCAATTATTAAGTCAAATAAGGCTGCACCGCAGACTATAGGAACCTTTGTAACCCCAACATCAAATCCTACTCTTTTTTCTTCTAAATATTTCATAACACCAGCAGCAGCATCTAATCCAAAAGCACTTCCCCCTGTAAGTAAAATTCCATGTACCTTATCTACCATATTTACAGGATTTAATAAATCAGTTTCTCTAGTGCCTGGTGCCCCACCTCTTACATCTACTCCTGCCGTTGCACCTTCCTCGCATATAACTACTGTGCATCCAGTTGCCGCCTCTAAATTTTGCTCATGTCCTACCTTAATTCCTTTTATATCTGTAAATTTTACACTTTCCAAGTTTCTCACCCCTATTTATAATTAACCATGTTTTAAATTATTATAAAACAACCTTATTTTAAAACATAGCCTGAAATTTATAATTTACATCAAATAAAACAATATAATAAAAGCAGTAAAAACATTTTAAGTTCCTACTGCTACATATTCTCTAATTAATTTTTTCTTACTTTTTTAACTGCTAAAACTACTCCTACAGTTATTATAATTGCTACAATAATTTCTGGAATTCCATGAGTAATACCTATAACAGCTATTGCCTTTCCAACACCATCTATTGGCATATTATTAGCTTTTGCAAATGGCTCTGCATATAATAAGTACATCATTCCTAAAAAACCAAATGTATTAGTTAGAGTACCCACAGCTGCTGCTACTCCAATTCTAACACTTTCTTTCTTGGTAGGAATCAACTTATAAGTATAATAAGTTAAAATACCTATTAATATTCTTGGAGCTACTGATACTAAAGGATTTAAAATAGCAACTAATAGTATATTCCCAGTTGTTACTGCTCTAATAATGCTTAATATCCCAAATATAAGCCCCATTATAGCTCCTATTATAGGTCCTTCCAAAACCGCTGCAATAATAACAGGAATATGCATTATTGTAGCCGCCACAGGCGGTATAGGGATAATACCAAGTGGTGTAAATCCAAGTAATACTGCTATAGCAGATAACATAGCCAATGTAGTTATTTTCCTTGTACCTGCCTTACGTTTAGAATTAACATCAAGATTTCTTTCCATAAATTTACCTCCGTTCTTATTCCTTTAAGGATATAAGTCGACTTCCTAAACTTACTTAAATATACGGTTTTAAGTTCAGTTTCTTAATCGAATACCGACTTTGTAAATATTTTAACACCTTTCTTTCCAATTTTAAATAGTTTTTTTTATACATTTTATTCGAAATATTATTTTACCTTTTGATAGTACATTAGATGCCCCATAAGTCATAAGCAAATAAATATAACATAGTAATGCACTCTTAAGATTTTATATTTATTTTGCTAAAATGAATTATAGGGCGGTCTAGACATAACTATTTTGCAAGCTCATATATTGCATGTGAATATATTTTTGCATTTTTCATTAAATCTTCTATTTCAATATACTCATTTGGTTGATGAATAAGCTCTGGTTCTCCAGGAAATAAAGGTCCAAAAGCAACTATATTAGGCATCTCCTTTGCATAAGTGCCTCCGCCTATTGATAGAAGTTCAGCTTTTTGTCCTGTTTGTTCTTCATAAACCTTTACTAAAGCTTTTACTGTGGAATGATCTTCTGAAAAATATAGTGGTTTCTGATGTTGCATATTTTCTACTCTTATGCTACTATCTTTAATTGTTAAATTTATACCTTTCATCATTTGCTCAAAAGTGCATGTAACAGGATATCTCAAATTTACTGTCATTCTTACTGATTCTTCATTTGCATCTATTGTCCCAATATTAAATGAAAGATTTCCTGAAACCTCATCCCTAAGTCCCACTCCAAAAGCTTCACCATCTGTATCTAATCCAACTGTTTCATTGAAAAACTTTATAAAGTTTATTATGTCACATTCTTCGAATCCTAGTTGTTCTATAAATCCAAATAATTGCATTATAGCATTTTTACCTAATTCTGGTGTGCTTCCATGAGCAGATGCTCCTATTGATTTTATAATTACCATATCATCTTTAGCTTCTGCAGTTACATCATATCCAGTTATCTCTTTAAAATTATGAGCATAAAGAAGTACTTTTTCTACATTCTCAGTTACAACTGCTGCCTCGCAATAATCTGGAACCATATTAGCTTTATTTCCGCCCTTAATATATTTAATTTTATTATTACAACCCTTCAAATTTAAATCTTTTACAAAATCAAATATAGTAATTCCTTTCTCTCCATTAATAATTGGATATTCAGCATCGGGAGTAAATCCAGAGACAGGTGCTTTCTCTGTTTTAAAATAATGTTCAATCTCCCCACATCCACTTTCTTCATTTGTTCCAAAAATTATTCTAACCCTTTTAGATAAGTTAAGATTTAAATCTTTTATAGCTTTAAGTCCATAAAGAGCTGCTATTATAGGTCCCTTATCATCCATGGTTCCACGTCCAAACATTTTTCCATCATGTATTTCTGCTCCATAAGGAGGGTATATCCAACCATCTCCTTCTGGTACAACATCTAAATGTCCTAAAACACCTACATATTCTTCTCCTTCTCCATATTCAGCATATCCTATATAATTGTCTAAATTTACAGATTTAAATCCTAGTTTTTCACTCAAATCCAAGGCATATTTAAGAGCATTGTAAGGGCCTTCTCCAAATGGCATATCTCCTTTAGCTTCTCCCTCTACACTCTTAATTTTAACTATTTCCTGAGTTGAACTTATTAACTCTTTCCTCATACCATCTATTTTCTCATTTAATTGCATATATATCTCTCCTTGCCATCATATAAATAATTATATACATTATAATCTTTTTATGTTAAGATTATCAACTTTATTTTGTTTATAAATTACAAGTAAAATTAAATAATATATTTTCAAAACATATCCAATTTTAATCAAAATTAAGTTTAATTCTATAACTATATGTCAATAATCAAAATATATATGAGGAAATTCTAGATTTTCAAATCTATGACTACATGGAATTTTCTAATCTAAATGAAATGTACTATAATGTAAGAGGTGAAAGTATGGATAATATAAATATAGATAAATCATTAGAGCGTATCATATTAAATTACATAGATAAAGGTAGAAAATTATTTGAAGAAAATAAAATTGATAATGCTTTTAAAATGTTTGATAAGGCTTTAAGCCTTAACTATAACTATGCTGAGTCATATTTAGCTAAGGGTGAAGCTCATATACAAATGCATGATGTTAAAGAAGCTGAAAAATGTATAAAAAAATTTTTAAAAATAAGTTCTAATCCATTAAAAGGATATTTAGATATGATCGAAATTTATCATATGTCTGGTGAATTTGATAAAGCATTAGATTTTTGTAATAAGGTACTTAAAATAAAAGATAATGATTATTATATCCATTATAGAAAAGCTTGCATACTGCAACAAGCAAATAAATTATTAGAAGCTTTAGATAGTTTTAATAAATCTCTCAACTTAAACCCCAACTTTTATGAAGCATATTGTGAAAAGGGTGAATTATTAAAAGCATTATGTGATCATGAGGAAGCATTAAACACTTTTTCCAAAGCAATAGAAATAGACCCAACTAAAAGTGAAGCTTACACCTCTAAAGCTCTTGTATATATTGATTTAATGAATTATGAGAAAGCTTATCCTCTTGCTAAAAAAGCTTTTGATATAAATCCTAAAGATGAGTGGACAAAATGCTATTATTTTATAATAAAAGATATGTTAAAAAGAAATACAAATATAGATAAAGGTTTAGTTATCCCCTTTAAACTAAATGAGTTAAGCTAACAGAAATTTTCTATTAGCTTAATTTATTTATTGGTTCTTTGTTCTTTGCTTGTTTTGTCTTTCTTTGTTTTTACCTAATTTTCTTGATTCATTTGAATATCCCAATTCATTAGATGTTTCCATCTTCATTTTTGCAAGTTCTTTTTTTGTTTTTGGATTTACTTTTTTACCTTCTTTACTATTTTTGTTATCCTTATGAGCCATTAGATTCCCTCCATTATATATTAGTAAATCTTTAATTTTATTGTGCCCAAAGAGTTAAAATATATAATAGAAATCATCCTTTTATTCATCCATATTCTTATATATAAACCAATCTGACAAACTATATATTCCACGTTCTTTATCTAATGATGGGTCGTCTTCTTCTCCTCTATGGAATAAAACCTTATCGCCTATAATCTCATTATGGGGCCAGTTTGCTGGAGAAAAAACTTTTTTAATAGATGCCATTTTTAATGCTTTTACTGTTCTTAGTATCTCGTCAATATTTCTTCCTATTTCCTTAGGATATTCAAGCATAGTTCTTACTTTACCATTGTGATCAACTATAATTACTGCTCTTACTGCATATGTGTCATCTTCATTAGGATGAATTAATCCCAAAGTTTCAGCAACCTTTCTATTTTCATCATCTATTACTGGAAATTCTATTTGAACATGTATATTTTCTTTAATCCATTGAATCCATTTATGATGAGACTCTAAACTATCTACACTCAAACCAATTAATTCTACCCCTAATTCATTAAATTGTTTCTTTTTCTTTTGAAAAGAAACAAATTCTGTAGTACATACTGGAGTGAAATCTGCTGGATGGCTAAATAATATAAACCATTTTCCTTTATAATCATTAGGTAAACTAATAGTTCCCTTTGTTGTTTCTACTTTTAATTCAGGAAATTTATCTCTAAGTGATAGTTTCATAAAACCCCTCCTAAGTAATAATAATTATTTAATGATAATTATACACTAGCTTTATGAAAACTAAAAGCTTTTTTTACACTATTATTAAAATATTATAAAAAGTTGTGGTAAAAAAAAAGTTAATGCATATATTATTTAGTATGTAAAAAGGAGGTCTGAATTATGGAAAAATCATTAGAAGTACAAAATATAAAAGTAACTAACAATACAACTGAATCAAATAGTAATAAAGAAACAAAAAAAACATTCCATATCACACAAGATGTAATAGAAGAATGTCTTGAAACCTTTTTAGGGTAATTATATAAGAAACCTCAAATTATCTTTGAGGTTTCCAGATATATTCCCCATTTTTGTTTATATATCCTAACTTGTTTTTCACCTCTACTGCTGCTATACCATTTTTAAAATCATAAGCCTCATTAAACTTAGGCTCTATAACCATCTCGCCCTTAAGATTTAAATATCCCCACTTATCCTTTATTTGAACAGCTACCAATTCTTCTGCAATAATATCTATATTTTCATATCTTATAGGGATAATTTCTTCTCCCTTTCTATTTATATATCCAAATAAATCCTCTTTTCCAACTAATGCATATCCCTCATAAAAATCATCTACTTCATCAAACTTTGGATCTATAACCATTTCACCATCTTTATTAATATACCCACATCCGTTTTTAACTTCTACTGCTGCTAATCCTTCTGAAAATTCATTAGCCATAATAAATTTTGAAGGTATTATAATATTTTGATTTTTGTCTATATATCCAAATTTATCATTAATATCTACAGATGCTAAACCTTCTCTAAAACTATGAGCATAATTATATTTGGGTTGTATAACTATATTTCCTTCTTTATCTATATATCCCTGTTTTCCTCCAACTTGCACTAAAGCCATACCCTCACTAAAATCATAAGCATCTAAAAAAGTATTAGAAATTACTTCCTTTCCTTCTTTATTTATATATCCCCATGTATATCCTAATTTAAACGCTGCCAATCCTTCTTTAAAGTTATTTACTTCTTCATATTTAGGCTGAATAACATACTCTCCATTTCTATTTATAAACCCATACTTGCCATTAACCTCTACTATTGCAAAATCGTCTTGAAATTCTTCTGCATAATCAAATCTTGTATCTATTAACAATGTACCTCGATTGTCTATATAACCATATTTTTCATTAATAATTACAGGATAAAGCATATTATTATCGTTCATATTAAATTTCTCCTTATTTACTAATATTATATAATTATAATATAGCATCCAAGTAATATATTATCAATTTTTACTAATTAAAAAACTTCTACATAACTATATACTTTTGTAATTAATATTTTTAAATACCAACTTTAAGTATTGTTAAATCATAGTTCTAAAAACTATTAAATTAACAAATCCTATTTACCAGCCATTTATCATCAACATACAATCCTATTACCTCTATCCCTAAATTCCACTTTTTTATATTTTTAACCGATTCTTTTATATCCTTTATATGTTGGATTTCATCCACTGGATTTCCTGCACAATCATAATGTCCTACTACAGCGATTAAATTTGATTCATGATTATCTATAGAAATTTCAACCCGATTTTTTATAGATTTAATAATATCTATATCTTTATTTTCGGCTAATATTTTATTAGGTCCTGCTTCAGTTATCATATCAACATATTGTACACTATACTCACTTTTAATATACCTGATGATAGGAAGTTGTACCCTCCCACCTATACAATTAATCGTCGTAATAAATTTATCTTTCATGTTATAATTCCTCCTAACTCTAACTAAATTATATTTAGTCAAAATTATATCTTTTCCTTTGTTATATAACAAGCTTATTTTTTACTATTTTTTAATAGATTATTAATTTGATATACTCGGTAACTGTTATTAGCTTGTAAATAAGATAATCTATTTAAAATTGATTTAAATACATAATTATAGTTAGTGTTTTATTATTATTGAAAATAGCTTATACTACATATAGTTATAAAATAATTTAAAGTGGGTGATACCTTGAAAAACGATTTAGAAATTGATATTTCAGAAATTGCTTATACAGAACTTGAAAATTTACTTATAGCTCATAAAGATGAATATTCCTGTATAAGATTTGATTATAGAAAAACATGTTGCAAACTTCCTCCAATTGAAATATATCTAGACAATTTTGAAACAAAAGTTAATTATTTTAATAATAACTTTAAAAATATATCTTTTATATATAGTGAAGAACTACTAAGGAATATAAAAAAAATAGAATTAATATATAAAAACTCTACCTTTATGATAAAAACTACTCCAAGAACTTCTAATGCTCATAATTGTAATAGTTGTTCAAACTGTAGCGGATGTACTGATATTTGTCATGCTCATAAATAGAGGCAACTTATTATTTTGTAACTCCAATATAAATAATAGAATAAACTATTGATATGTATTGTTTTTTTATATATTATATTTAAGGTGTATTTTAATATATTCAAAAGATAATTTTAGAGTGTATGGAGGAGATATACTTATGGAACTTATTGTTAATATCTTTGAAGTAATATCTTTCATTAATATTCCACTTGCTCTAGCTGTAATATTTTTAGAAAGAAAAAATGCTTCTGCAACTTGGGCATGGTTAATGGTTTTAGTATTAATTCCAGGTATTGGCTTTATATTATACCTACTCCTAGGCCAAAACCTTAGCAAACAAAAGATCTTCAATTTAAAGGCTGAAGAAGACAGATTTCATAAGGATCTATTTCTTCAAGGAAAACAACTTTCAGAAAATCACATGAATTTTCATGATAAAGAAATGGTAACCTACAAAGATATGATGTATATGCATCTTAATAACAGTCAAGCAGTTTTTACTCAAGATAATACTGTTAAAATATATACTGATGGGAATGACTTATTTGATTCTATGATTGATTCCATAAATAATGCTAAAGATCATATTCATATGGTATACTACATTGTTAAAAATGATAGTCTTGGAAATAGAATACTCGATGCTCTTACTAAAAAGGCTTCTGAAGGAGTAGAAGTTAGGTTTTTATATGATGAAATGGGTTGTAGAAAATTACCTAAAACTTTTTTTAATAAATTAAAACGAGCAGGAGGTAAAGTAGCAGTATTTTTTCCTTCCATAGTCCCTCACATAAATGTAAGGTTAAACTTTAGAAACCATAGAAAGATAACAGTAGTTGACGGAAAAGAAGCTTTTATTGGTGGTTTTAATATCGGCGATGAATACCTTGGTAAAAATAAAACATTTGGCTATTGGCGAGATACCCACTTAAAAGTTATAGGAACTGCTGTTGATTCTCTTCAGCAGAGATTTTTACTAGATTGGAGGCATGCTTCTAATGAAAAGATAACTTTTGATAAAAAATATTTTCCAGCTAAACAAGCTAACAAAGGAATTGGTATTCAAATTGTATCTAGCGGTCCTGATTCCGAATGGGAACAAATTAAAAATGGATATTTAAAAATGATTCAATCAGCTAAAAAAAATGTTTGCATTCATAGTCCATACTTAGTGCCTGATGAAAGTATAACTGAAGCACTAAAAATAGCGTCTTTGTCAGGAGTAACCGTAAAGGTTATGATACCAAGTAAGCCTGATCACCCCTTTGTATATTGGGCTTCCTTATCTTATGTAGGAGAATTGCTAAAAGCTGGCGTCAAATGCTATACTTACAATAAAGGATTTCTACACAGTAAAATGGTAGTTATTGATGGGAAAGTAGCCTCTGTTGGAACAGCTAACATGGATGTAAGAAGCTTTAAGTTAAACTTTGAAGTAAATGCATTTTTATATGACAGTAAAACAGCGCAATCTCTTGAAGAAATTTTTGAAAAAGATATATTTGAATGTACTGAAATAACTGAAGCATCCTATGAAAATAGGTCTTTAATAATAAAATTTAAAGAGTCTATTTCTAGACTCCTTTCTCCAGTATTATAAAATAAAGCCCCTCTTATTAATTAGCCTCAACTAGGGTTAATTTTTACATATAGGTGGGCTTTATTGTTTTTTGCAATAAATATTTAATATTCATCTATTTGTCTTCTCTCTTTTTTATTGTTACCTATTTTTTCTCTTCTCTTTTTAAGCTCTTCTTTTATCTCTTCTGTGGTAATCCCTACCTCAGCCATAAGAACTAACGAATGATATATTAGATCACAAATTTCTAGTATTAATTCCTCATTATTATTATTTTTGGCAGCTAAAACAACTTCTGTACTTTCCTCTCCAACCTTTTTTAAAATTTTATCTAACCCTTTTTCAAATAAATAATTTGTATAAGAATTCTCAACCTTTTTTCTTTTTCTACTCTCTATAATAGAGTACAATTCTGTGATGATATCTTTACTCATAATCCTCCTCCTATTACTGTAAATATTTCCTATGTTTTTGACAGATAAAGTTCACTTGTTCTTGTATATCATTGAAAAGCGCTATATTTTTACTCTACATTTCTATAAAAGCAACTTCTATTTCCTGTGTGACATGCTACTCCTACTTGTTCAACTTTAATAAGTAAAGTATCATAATCACAATCTATACTTATGCTCTTAACAAATTGCAAATGTCCTGATGTTGCTCCCTTATTCCACAACTCTTTTCTAGACCTACTCCAAAACCAAGTGGTTCCACTATCTATAGTTTTTTGCAAAGATTCCTTATTCATATAAGCTAACATTAAAACCTCATTATTTTTATAATCTTGAATAATTGTAGGAATTAATCCATTTAACTTAGAAAAATCAATATTCAATATATATTTTTTTTCATTCATTTTTTATTTTCAGTGATGGATTTTCTTGCATATATAACCCCCCACCAATTCCTCCCTTCTCCCTTGTTGCTTACTTTAATATGTTTAATTAAGTTATTTTTCATTACTAATTTATTTTTTCTTAATTATTCTACATATACTAATTTCTAATTAACACTCCCTTATTTTTAAGATAGTCCTTAACTTCCTTTATAGTAAGCTCCTTAAAGTGGAAAATACTAGCTGCAAGGGCAGCGTCTACTGAACTTTTTTTAAATACTTCTTTAAAATCCTCTATTTTCCCACATCCTCCTGATGCAATTACAGGAATATTCACAGCTTTACACACAGCTTCTGTCAAATTTATATCATACCCCGACTTTGTTCCGTCTGCATCCATGCTAGTTAATAGAATCTCACCAGCCCCTAATTTTTCTACTTTTTTAGCCCATTCAAGTACATCAATTCCAGTGTCTACTCTTCCACCATTTATATAGACATTCCATCCAAGATTGTCTTCTCTTTTCTTTCCATCTATTGCAACTACTACACATTGTCTTCCAAATTTTTGTGAAGCTCTTTTTATAAGCTCAGGATCTTTAATCGCTGCTGAATTAATTGATACTTTGTCTGCACCAGCTCTTAATATATTTTTAAAGTCCTCTAAACTTTTAATTCCTCCCCCAACAGTAAGAGGTATAAAAACTTTTTCTGATGTTCTTCTAACAACATCTATCATCGTTTTTCTTTCTTCATAGGTAGCCGTAATATCTAAGAATACTAGTTCATCCGCCCCTTCATTGTTATAAAACTCAGCTATTTGTACAGGATCTCCAACATCTCTTAAATTAATGAAATTAACCCCCTTAACTACTTTCCCCATACTCACGTCTAAACATGGAATTATTCTTTTAGTAATCATCTTGTCACCCCTATTCTTTACTTAAAATTACCGCTTCATTTAAATCTATAGTTTCAGAATAAATAGCTTTTCCAATAATTACTCCATATAAACCCATATCCTTTATTTTCTTTACATCATCTATACTTTTAATTCCTCCTGACGCTATAATATTACAATTTACCCTTTCTTTAAGAGCAACTAAAGCCTCTATATTTGGTCCTTTAAGAGTACCATCTCTACTTATGTCAGTAAAAATAATGTTTTTAACCCCTATATGTTCCATTTGCTCTGCAAAATCTAAATAATATACTTTACTTACATCAAGCCATCCATTCACAGCAACATACCCATTTTTAGCATCTATACCTACTGCTATCTTCTCCTCATATTTCTTAACTGAATTCTTCACAAGTTCAGTATTACTCAATGCAGCTGTCCCTAAAATCACTCTACTAATACCTTTTTCTATGAGCTTGTCTATAGTTTCCATATCTCTTATCCCACCACCTAACTCAATGGGAATTTTTATTTCCTCTATAATTTTTGAAACTATATCTTCATTTACACCTTTTCCACATAATGCCCCATCCAAATCTACCATATGAATAAACTCTGAACCTGCATCTTTAAATTTTCTTGCTACATCTAAAGCATCTTCTGCAACAACTTGAGATTTATTAAAATCCCCTTTATACAGTCTTACACATTTACCATTCCTTAAATCTATTGCAGGTAAAATTATCACTTTATCATCTCCCCAAAATTCTTTAGTATTTTTAATCCTATATCCCCACTCTTTTCTGGGTGAAACTGAATTCCATAAACATTTTTTTTGCTAACTACTCCTGGAACTTTAACTTCATAATCTACATAACTATTTAATATTCCATCTTCTTCAACTACCGCATAGTAAGAATGAACAAAATACACATAGTCCCCTTCTTTTATTCCTTTTAATAAATTAGATTTCTTTTCTATCTTTAAACTATTCCACCCCATATGAGGTACTTTCACATTACCTTTAATTTCTTCTATTCTTCCTTTTAAAAATCCAAGCCCTTTACTTAACATAATCTCATCACCTTCTTCAAACAAAAGCTGCATCCCAAGACAAATTCCAAGTAAAGGTATACCTTTAGATACTGCTTCCTTTAATGTTTTATCCAATTTTAATTCTTCTATATGATTAATAGCCTCTGGGAAGGCACCTACCCCTGGAAGAATGATTCCCTTGCAATTTAATATAACCTCATTATTAGACGTTATGGTAGATTGTATATTTACAGCATTTAATGCATTTTGCACACTTTTTAAATTTCCCATTCCATAATCAACAATTGCAATCACTATAAATCTCCTTTCGTTGACATAACGCCTTTTATTCTTTTATCTATACTTACAGATTCTCTAATAGCTCTTCCTAGTGCCTTAAAAATACCTTCTATCATATGGTGATTATTTTTCCCATATAAAACTCTAGCATGAAGTGTTATTCCAGCATTAAAAGAAAAAGCTCTTAAAAACTCTTCCACAAGCTCTGTATCCATATCCCCTACTTTATCCACAGTAAACTCACAATCAAACATAATATAAGGTCTTCCGCTAATATCTATAGACACTGAGGCTAATGTTTCATCCATTGGCACAAATGAAGTTCCATATCTATTTATTCCACTTTTATCTTTTAAGGCATCTTTTAGACATTGTCCTAACACTATCCCCACATCTTCTACTGTATGATGCGCATCTACCTCAAGATCACCTTTAGCCTTTATTGTAATGTCTAATAATCCATGTTTTGTCATTAAATTTAACATATGATCAAAGAAACCTAGTCCTGTATTTATATTATATATCCCTTCTCCATCTAAACATAAATCCACAGTTATTTCCGTCTCATTAGTTTTTCTATAAAAACTTGCTTCTCTTTTCAACCTTTATCACTTCCTATTTTAAAATCATAATTACTATTTGTTCATCTAACTTCTCAACACTTTTAATATCTTGGATCTAAAAAATTTTTATATTATAGAAAAATTACATTCATCTATAAAACTCATCTAAATCTCAAATGAAGTAACGCATTCTTTTATAATCTTTAAAACTTCTTTGTTTTGACTTTCATTGCCTGCCGTTACCCTTAAATAATCTTTTAATACTTCATCTTTAAAACTTCTAATTTTTATTCCATTACGCTCTAGTTTCTCATTTATTTTTTTACTATTTATACTTTTAAATAGAACAAAATTAGCATTGGTTCTATATACTTTTATTTTATTAATTTTGCTAAGTTCTTCGTATAGATAGTCTCTTTGCTCAATAATTTTCTTAACTGCTTTATTTACATATTCTGTATCTTCTAAAATAATCTCTCCTATAACTTGACTTACACCATTTACATTGAATGGAGGTTTTACTTTCTTTAATTCTTTTAAAATAGATTCATTTGTTATTGCAAATCCTAACCTTAAAACAGCACTTCCTAGGGCTTTAGAACAAGTTCTTAATACTATTAAGTTTTTATAATTTTTCACTTCATATATAATAGAATCTCCATAGAATTCTATATATGCTTCATCCACTACAACAATACAATTACATTTATCTACTATTTTAATAATGTCTTTCTTAGATATTATTCCACCTGTAGGATTATTAGGATTTGAAAATATAAATATTTTTGGGTTTTCATAATTAATTTTTTCTATTAGAGAATCTGTATCTATATTAAAATCCTTATCTAATGAAATAGATACAGTCTTTCCCCCTCTTACTCGATTATATGATTTATACATAGAGAAATCTGGATCTAGTACAACAAGTTTATCTCCCTTATCTAAAAAAGTATTTATTATTATTTGTATAATTTCATCTGATCCATTTCCTGCCATAATGTATTTTTCATCTATCCCACAATACTTACCATATAAACTACATAATTTATTTGACTGTGGATCAGGATACCTATTAAATTCTACACTTATTACTGCACTTAGTATTTTGTTTTTCAAACTCTGGCTTAAACCTATAAAACTTTCATTTGCATCTAATCTTATTCTAAAATTTTCTTTTCCAGCATCATAAGGCTGAAAATCGCTTATATCTTCTCTAAAAAATTTTTCAATCATTATTCAAACCTCACCTTAATAGAGTTAGCATGTGCTGTAAGCCCCTCTGTTTCTGCTATTTTAACTACTTTATCTTTAACATTTGAAAGTCCAACTTTTGAGTAATATATAAAACTAGATTTTTTTATATAATCATCTACTGAAAGAGGTGAAAAAAATCTAGATGTACTATTGGTAGGAAGTACATGGTTTGGTCCCGCTATATAATCTCCAACAGGTTCTGGTGAATACTTGCCCAAAAATATTGACCCTGCATTCTTCAACTCACCTAAAAGGGAAAATGGTTCTTCTACCATTACTTCTAAATGTTCTGGTGCAAATATATTTGCAATATCTACAGCTTGTTTAATATTATCTACAACTATAATGGACCCATAATTTTTTAAGGATGATGAAATAATATCTTTTCTTTCTAAATACCCTATTTGCCTTTCAATTTCCTCTTTAACCTGTTTTGCTAAATTTTCAGATGTTGTGACTAGTATAGATGATGCCAAGGCATCATGCTCTGCTTGTGACATTAAATCTGCCCCTATATATTTAGCATCTCCTGTTTCATCAGCTATAATAAGTATTTCTGATGGACCTGCTATCATATCTATATCTACAAAACCATATACACTTCTCTTTGCCATAGCCACATATATATTTCCAGGTCCAACTATTTTATCTACCTTTGGTATAGATTCTGTTCCATAAGCAAGAGCGCCTATCCCTTGTGCACCGCCCACTTTATAAATCTCATCTACTTCAGCGATATCGGCCGTCACAAGTATATTGGGATTTATACTTCCATCTTTACTCGGAGGAGTTATCATTATAATTTTTTTTACTCCTGCTACTTTTGCTGGAATTGCATTCATGAGAACTGAAGAAGGGTATGAAGCACTCCCCCCGGGCACATATATTCCAACATTATCTAATGCTCTTATCTGCTGTCCGAGGATTATCCCATCTTCTTTTGTTGTCATCCATGAATTTTGTTTCTGTTTCTCATGGAAAAACCATATATTCTCTTTAGCCACCTTTATAGCATCTATAAATTTTTCATCCACATTTTTATAAGCTTTCTTAATTTCATCCACAGATACTTTAAGATTTTGTGAATTGATTTTTTCACTATCATACTTATTTGTGTACTTTACTAAGGAAGAATCTCCTTCTCTTCTTATGTCTTTTAAAATATTATCTACAGTAATAAATATACTTTTTTCAACAGTCTCTGCCCTATTTTTTAATCTATCTATATATTCTTCTTTATTATAGTTATCCAACTTGATTATGTTAATCATTTCTATGCCCCCTTATTTTTAATTAATTATCTTACTTGTTTCTTCTATTATCTTCATAATCTCTTCTCTTTTAGTTTTCATACTTGCTTTATTAACTATCATCCTTGCACTTATGTTACATATATCATCAACTATAACTAGTCCATTTTCTCTAAGAGTCTCCCCTGTTTCTACAATATCCACTATAGCATCAGCTAATTTAACAATAGGTGCAAGTTCTACAGATCCTTCTATTTTTATAATTTCTACATCTTGCCCTCTTTTAGAAAAATATTTTCTTGCTACCCCAGGATACTTTGTTGCAATTTTCTTTTTTCTATATTCATTTCTATATCCATCATCGATTTTAAATCCAGGAAGAGAAGCCACAGCAAATTTGCACTCCCCAATTTTTAAATCTAATACTTCATAAAACTCCTTATTAGTTTCAAATAACGTATCTTTTCCTACTATACCTATATCAGCCGCTCCATATTCAACGTAAGTTACTACATCTGGAGCCTTTACAAGAAAAAAATTTATATCATAAAAACTATTTTTGCAATTAAAAATAAGTCTTCTTCCTTTATTCTTAAGTTCATCTACATTAACATTCATAGCTTCAAATATCTTTATTGCTTCTTTTTCTAATCTACCTTTTGTCAATGCTATATTTATCTTTTTCAACCTTCTTCCCCCCCTCTTTTTTATTTGAATTTTTAATAATTAATAAGCCATTTAACCTAATTCTAATGTTTCATTAAACACATTTATAAATTTATTTAACTTCACACTAATATGTTTTTTTGTATAAATATTAATAATATTTATATTTTCATCACTTTCAATACTTATAAACGTATCTGATCCATTACTTTTTGCATAATTTAAAGAATCTTTCTTGTCTTCATATAAACTTAACTCACATATAATCTCTTTATCTTGAATAGTATCTAGAATTCTATATGCTTCCTTAAAATGTTCACTTTTGCAATGTATTAAAATTTTTTTACATATTAAATCAGAAAATGAATCCTGTCTTTTAATAACTTCTAAAATATTGTCTACATTTATAGCAAATCCTGTAGCTGGAGTATTTACACCGAATTCTTCTGTTAAGTTGTCATATCTTCCTCCACTCAAAATGCATTCTCCAACTTCTTCTACATAAGCCCTGAAAATTATTCCTGTATAATAGTTCATATCTTGAATCATGCCAAAGTCAATTGATATATAATTTTCCAATCCGATTTCTTTTATTAGATTATAAATATCACAAATGTTATTTACAGCTTTCAATGCTTTACTATTTTTTGTAATATTTTTTGCCTGGTCAAGAATATTGATATCTCCAAATAGCTTAGGAAGTTCAGATAAAATATAAACACTTTCTTCATCGATATAATCTTGTTTTTCATTTAAAAAGTCTCTAAGAGAAACATAGTTTTTATTTTCTATTAACTTTCTTAGTTCTTCTATGTCTTCACCTTTCATATTTATATCTTCTATTAGTGCTTTAAAAAATCCGGATTGACCTATATCTATTTTAAAATTCTTTATCCCTAAATTCTTAAGAGATTTTATAGCTGTTATTATCACTTCTACATCAGCTCTTACATCACTACTGCCTACAATCTCTACGCCAGATTGAGTGATTTCACTTAATTTACCATTTAAACTTTCATTAGTTCTAAATACATTTGTTGTATAACAAAACTTTATTGGATACTCCTTATCTTTAACTTTTGTAGAAACAATTCTAGCTATTGGAGTTGTCATGTCTGGTTTTAATACTAATATACGCCCACTATTGTCAAATAATTTATACATGTTTTCTTGTAAAATAGGTTGATTTGTAAAATTAAAAACATCGTAAAACTCTAAAGTTGGAGAAATTACCTGAGAAAACCCGCTAAGCCTATATGTTTCATTCAAATTATCTTGTATAAATATTTTCTTTCTACATTCTTCAAATAAAATATCTTTCATACCATCAGGTATATATTTTTTCCATTTATCCATTTCATGCACCTTCGCTTTATCAATTTATCACTTTATTGTATTGAATCGTTAAAGTTATAATACCACTTTATATTTATTTTTGTCAATAAAAATAGGCTGAATCTATAGAACTTTTAATACCTTAAAAATCATAGGATTATTTTTCCTATATATTAAAAGCCTAATTCAGCCTCTCGCATTTAATTTATATGAATATTATATATGCTAAATAAGGTAATTTATTTAAAATACTCCTTTTTTATTTATAAGATTATAATTATTACTTTTACTTAAATATATTATCTTCAAATAATTCTTTAAATTTTTGACTTTTTTCATAACCCTGAGCTATAGAATGTAAAGTTGGCGTTTTAGCCGTGTATCCATCTACCATATTTACATATTGAATTGACTTAGCTTCTTCATTTGAATGAAAATGTGGAATAGTTATAGTATTACCTTTTATTTCTTGTGGCTGAGATGTATAATTTTCCATTTTCTTCTCCTCCCTTGTATTTTACCGAAAAATTATTATTTCCTAACATTTCATATACAATATCTGAATTATCTATAGAATTGTTATTAAAAGTTATTATAAAATTATCTTCTTCTCCTACTATAGCCATATAATCATCTATCTTACTATAATCACTTAAACTTATTTTCCCTAGAATATCTAAGTAATATTCGGACATTATACTCTTCCTTTCATCACATAAAGAAAATCAGTAAACTGTTTTTATAAAAAAGCTTTATCATTTTGATATATTCTTCTCTATATTTTTTGCACTAATTTTTAAAATATTCATATCATATAATTTAATTTTCTATTGCATAATAAAAGTTCAACAATATTTTTCTGTGTTTTCAAAACAAAAATGCACCAGCTCTAAGCTGATGCATTTCAAATCTTATTTTTCATTTTGTTTTTTTATTTCATTAACTATTTTTTCCACTTCATTATTAGGCACTTCTTCATATCTTTCAAATCTCATTTCGAAACTTCCTCTAGCTCCAGTTATGGATTTTAAATCTGTAGCATATTTAAACATTTCAGACATAGGAACTTCTGCAATTACATTCTGTCCATCCTTGATAGGTTCCATTCCAAGTACTCTGCCTCTTTTTTTATTAATATCTCCAATTATCTCTCCCATATATTCATCAGGGATTTGTACTTCCACATGCATAATTGGCTCCAATAATACCGGTTGGGCCACTTCCATTCCTTTTTTAAATGCTAGAGAAGCTGCTACTTTAAAGGCCATTTCTGATGAATCTACTGGATGATATGAACCATCATAAAGTGTAGCTTTTAACCCTATGACTGGATAACCTGCTAAAACTCCATGACGCATAGCCTCTCTTAATCCTTTTTCTACGGCTGGTATATATTGTCTAGGTACAACTCCCCCAACTATGTTATCTACAAACATTAAATCTTCTTCCCCATCATTTCTTGGTTCAAACTTTATTTTTACATCTCCGTACTGTCCATGTCCACCACTTTGTTTCTTATGCTTTCCTTGAACTTCTGCCATTTTTTTAACAGTTTCTCTATAAGGTATTTTTGGAGTCTGTAAATCTATTTCTATACCAAATTTACTTTTTAACTTATTTGCTATTATTTCTAAATGAGTAGATCCTGTTCCTGATATTATAGTATCCGCATTTTCAACATCTCTACTTACTTTAAAAGTAGGATCTTCCTCTGTAAGTTTATTTAATCCAGAAGAAATTTTATCCTCATCGCCCTTAGATTTAGTAACTACAGCCATTGATATTGATGGATCAGGAAATTTTAAGCCTTCAAAAGCTATGGCTTCTGACACTTCACATAAAGTATCTCCTGTGCAAGTATACTGTAATTTAGCAACAGCCCCAATATCACCTGCACCTATTTCTGAAGTAAGTATTTGTTCTTTTCCCTTTAAAAAATACATTGAACTTATTTTTTCTTGCTTCTCTTTATTTGTATTATATACAACACTATCTGATTTAAGTTTTCCTGACATTACTTTAAATAAAGACAATTTGCCAACAAAAGGGTCTGCTATTGTCTTAAATACAAAAGCTGAAAACTTAGAATTCTCATTTATGTTTACTTCTATTTCTTTATTATCCTTTAATCTTATAGCCTTTATAGCTTTTGAATCTTTTGGTGATGGAAAACACTCCATTATATCCTCTAATAATGTATTTATACCTATTCCAAGATAGGCAGAACCACACATTACAGGAGCTATATCTCCTTCTTCGGCACCTTTAATTAATCCACTATATATTTCCTCATCACTTAATTCACCTTCTGAAAGATACTTATCTAATAACTCTTCATCAGTTTCTGCAACAGCTTCCATTATCATATTCTTGCATTCTTCAACATTTTCTAATAATTCATCTGGCACTTCTCTTTCTTCCATATCATGAGTCTTTGGATTAAAAATTCGTGCTTTTTTAGAAATAACATTTATTACACCAGTAAACTCTTCTTCTTTTCCTATAGGGTATTGAATAGGCACTACTGACATTCCAAATTTATCTTTTAAATTCCCTAATACTTTTTCAAAATTGCTGTTTTCCCTATCTAATTTATTTATAAAAAATGCTCTTGGCATATTGTGTTCATTTACATAGTTCCATGCTTTTTCTGTACCAACTTGTATTCCTGATCTTCCTGAAACTGTAATTAGTGCCATATCTACAGCACTTAATCCCTCAATCATCTCTCCTATAAAATCAAAATATCCTGGTATGTCGACCATATTAATTTTTATATTATTCCATTCACATGGTAATATAGATGTGGATATAGAAATTTTTCTTTTCTTTTCTTCTAAATCATAATCACTTATTGTATTTCCTTCTTCTACTTTTCCAAATCTATCAATATTTTTTGTATAATATAATATCGCCTCTGCTAATGTAGTTTTTCCTGAGCCGCTATGTCCAATGAAACCTATATTTCTTAAGTCTTGGGTTTTATACTGCCTCATAATTAATTCCCCCTTCTTGATATAACTTTATTGTATAATAAATATACTATTCTATCTTAAATATAAAAATCCTTTTAATTAAGCTAAATATTCTGAATTATTTGACATGTATGTTTAATCATTCTCTATACTATATAAGTTATTACGATCTTGCTAATGCTATTCATTTTTATTAAAATAAAAAGCAACATAACAAAAGAATCCTTATATATAGGAAAGGCATATATCTTTTCTATATATAAGGATTCTTTATATTATTTATAAACGCTATTAATACTCAAAAAATAAAAATGGCTCCGCGGAGAGGACTCGAACCTCCAACCTATCGGTTAACAGCCGAGTGCTCCACCATTGAGCTACCGCGGAACATCTACCTGGCAGCGACCTACTCTTCCACACCGTCTCCAGTGCAGTACCATCGGCGCTTTGAAGCTTAACCTTCGTGTTCGGAATGGGAACGGGTGTTACCTTCAAGCCATAACTACCAGATCATATAAATTATTTAAACTCTTAGAAATACAATACTCACAACTTAAATAAGCGAGATTATATTTTATTTTTCTCATAAAATGGCTCCGCGGAGAGGACTCGAACCTCCAACCTATCGGTTAACAGCCGAGTGCTCCACCATTGAGCTACCGCGGAACATTCTCCAGTAACTAGTTTTAGTCACCATTGAAAGAATTTTATTCTTTCAAAATTGCACAGTGATGTTCGATCGTAACCAATTACCTAGTCACTGGTTACTTTTATTTGATCAAGCCCTCGACCTATTAGTATCAGTCAGCTTAACATGTTACCACGCTTACACCTCTGACCTATCAACCTGGTAGTCTTCCAGGGGTCTTACTAGCTTACGCT
>NZ_JAPQFJ010000030.1 GCF_026738875.1 Clostridium brassicae | reverse complement strand
AATTCTGTGGAATTATTCCAGTAGGCTCCGCCTAAAAATCTGGGCGACTATGGAATATATTGAATAATATTAACAGGTAATTATATGAAAATATAATTTTTATATTTGTACGAAATCTAGGTAATTACAAGATTACTAAGCTTTAAAATAAAAATCAAAGATTTATTTAAATTAATTTATAATATATTATCAAAGAATGGCCTAATTTACATAAAATTATAAATACCAAATATACTTTAAATACTTGTATCGATCTACTATATTATATCTATACTTTCCTTATTTGTTATTTCATTTTATTTATGCTATATTTTTATATGATTAGGTTGTTAAACAAATATAAGTACATATAATAGTTACTTATATTTAGAATTTTAGTTTTCACGGCTTATTTATTTTAATATATGTTTCTAAATTTTTGAGTTCATTATAATAAGAAATTACAATCCTTATTTAGTATAACTTATGAAGCGTTAATAAATTTCCTTGTTTCAGCTATGCGAGTTAGGAAATTTTAGCTACTTAAGTTTACTAAATTTAGAATTGTCTTCGAAATTATAGAAAATCAACAATTTAAAAACATGAGCTGAAATAATAAATGAGCCCTTGAAAACTTAATTCTAAATAGTGAACAGTTTATATTTATTTTCATAACTAATCATAGGACAATCTAAGGATATTTAAAGTAAAGGACGTGTTACTCATGGAGCTTATTAAAATTAAAGGAAATACTTATTATATACCTTCTAACACTAATATCGGAGTATATACATATAAAAATAAGTTTTGTTTATTAATAGACACTGGAATTAATAATACTATAGCTAGAAAAATTGATGAAGTTTTAAAGTCCAATAATCTTCATCCTAAATATATAATCAACACCCATAGTCATACAGACCATTGTGGAGGAAATAATTATTTTAAAGAAGCTTATCCAGGTACTCTTGTATATGCTTCCATTGAAGAGAAGCTCTATATAGAAAATCCTGATCTACATTCTATAATACCTTTTTCCGCATCACCATCTAAAAAATTGCTTAAACCTAAAAAATCTTGTGATGTGGATTATATTTTAGAATCTGGTTCTAATAAAATTAACGACGAAAAATTTGAAATTATAAATTTAAGTGGTCACTCTTTAGATCATATTGGAATAATAACTCCTGAAAAAGTATGTTTTGTTGGAGATTCTATATTCAGTATGGAAACTTTAGAAAAATACCCTTTCCCTTTTTTATCTGATATAAGTGCAAGCTTAAATACTCTAAATACATTAAAAGAAATAGATGCAGACTTTTTTGTAATAAGCCATGGTAAAGATATTTTAAATAAAGACGAACTTCTTAAATTAATACAAATCAATGAAGATAATATACGAAGAACTTGTGATACAATTTTAGACTTATTAGATCAACCATATACAAGAGAGGATCTTTTAGAAAATATAATAGTTTTAAATGATATAGAAGTAGATGTTAAAGAATACCTCCTTAACCTTTCATCTTTATCAGCATTTATAGCTTATCTTCAAGAAGAAGATTTAATTGACTGCTCTATTGAAGATGGGAAACTTTATTTCTTTAAAAAATAGACATGATTCTTTAAATTAAGTAGTCTATTTATCTAACCTAATTTTTAGACCTTAAATAAAAAGTTATTTTATTATTCTTTTAATCACTTAAAAACAGCAGCTTTTATATGGGCTGCTGTTTAATTTTTATAAGATTATTTTTTATTTTCAATTATTATAAATAAAAATAAATGAGAGAATCTCATAATTAAAAATTTAAAATGAAAAATATAATTTTGTAAATCAACTATTCAGTAAATAACTTAGCGTAAAATTCTTCTTTTCTATCATTTTTTAAAGGAAATTTTTCTCTTACTTTTTCAACTTTCTCTGGTTCTATATCACAAATTATCAACTCTTCTTTTTCAAAGCTTTCTTTAATAACATTACCTAATGGATCTATAACCATAGAGTCGCCACTATATATAAGGCCTTTAACATCTCCTACCCTATTTACTGCAATAACATAGCATTGATTTTCTATAGCTCTAGCTTTTAGAAGACTTATCCAGTGTTCTCTTCTAGGTTTAGGCCAATTAGCGATTACAATTAATGCTGAAGCTTTTTTAGATGCAGCCTGAAATATCTCTGGAAATCTTAAATCGTAGCATATAAAAGTTGCTAATGTAGTATCTTTTAGTTTAAAAAACTGTAACTCACATCCAGGCTCAAAATATTTATCCTCGCTAGCAAAAGAAAATGGATGTATTTTTGTGTATTCTGCAAGTTCTTTTCCCTCAGAAGATAGTACAACTAGATTATTTTTGCATCTATCCTCATAAGGTTTTGCATATCCAAAACATATATTTATATTATATTTACTAGTCATATCTTTAAAGAATTTTACTGAATCTTCACTAACCTTAGTTAAATAGACTATATTATTTGAAACTCCTGTCAAAGTCATCTCAGGAAAAACTACTAAATCAGCTTTATTTTCAACTGCCCTTTTTATAAACTCTTCGCATTTATTCTTATTTTCTTCTTCTTGTTTCCATTTCACATCTATCTGCCCTAAAGCAACTCTCATTTATTCCACCACCCTCAGTATATTAAAATTATAAGGCTATGCTTTTAATAATGTAATCACATTTCCTTAAAATTCATTTTCTTTTTAGATATTAACAACTATTAATCAGTAACAATAGTATTTAAGCTATTTTTTAATTGTTGATTAAGTTTATTATAATAAAACGTTACACTTTCTATTCTCTAGTTAACTTATTGATTATTTCTTTATACTTAGGATAATTATTCAAAAGTTCTTCTCTTTTAAATAATTCAAAGTCATCAAAATGAAATCCTGGTGAAACCATACAACCTACTAATGCATATCCTTCTTCATTCATAGCTGAACCAAATATATAATCTTTAGGTACTAATATTTGTGGTCTTTCTCCATTCTGTATATTTAATCCTAATTTTTCTTCAGTAAGTTCTCCTTCTGAACTTATCATGTATATAGTTAGTGGAGATCCTGAATGATAATACCACATTTCATCTGATTTTAATCTATGAAAATTAGAAACTTCCCCTTTTCTCAATAAAAAGTATATACTAGTCCATAATTTTCTATCTTTTCTACCCCTTATATCCTCTTCTGATACAAAAGATTCTTTATAATATCCACCCTCTGGATGAGCAATCATTTCTAAATTTTCTATAAAATATTCTGCTGAATTCATTATTTGTTTTAGTGAGAATATCTATATTGAATTTTAAATCCTCACTAATCCTCCTTTCCTAAATACAGTATCTAATACCATACCTTATTTTTAGAATTTTAGTTTTCTTAGCGCCTTTATTTTAGTATATGTTTTTCAATTGTTGACCTCATTATAATGAAAAATTACAATTCTTATTTAGTATAACTTATAAAGCGTTAAAAGCTTTCGTATGTTTGAGCCTTAGCGAGTTTACGAAAGCTTAGCTATATAAGTTATACTAAATTTAGAATTGTCTTCGAAATTATACGAAGTCAACAATTTCTTAAAACATAGGCTAAATTTATCAACTATATACTGAACTTTACTAGAACGTAAATAACTTAAGCGAATACAAAATATAAATTGCGTAGAAACCATTTGAACGAGCATTAGAAATTCTTGTCCTGAAAATTTATTATTACGTTAAGAAAAACTCATGTTTCAGCTGATTTCCTGATATATCAAAACAAATATAAACTAATACTTTGTTTTTAGAATTTTAGTTTTCTTAGCACCTTTATTTTAGTATATGTTTTTAAATTGTTGGCTTCATTATAATGAGAAATTACAATTCTTATTTAGTATAACTTATAAAGCGTTAAAAGCTTTCGTATGTTTGAGCCTTAGCGAGTTTACGAAAGCTTAGCTATATAAGTTATACTAAATTTAGAATTGTTTTCGATATTATACGAAGTCAACAATTTCTTAAAACATGGGCTAAAATAAAGGTGCCCTAGAAAAACTTAATTCTAAATTACGGTAATTTTATTTTCCGTTTCTTATTGAATCTATTAATTTCTTTGGAAAATTCCTCTCTTCCATTGCTTTAGCAACACTTTCATAGTCATAAGGCACTTCAATAAATTCTACCTTTTCAGTATTTTCATCGAATTCTAAAATACAATATGTAGAATTAGGATTGCCTATTTTAGGTTTTCCAACACTTCCATCATTAATTAAAATTTTATTTCCATATCTTTTTTCATAAGGAAGATGAGTATGACCACAGACCAAAATGTCTCCCTTTAATTCTTCTACGGCTTCTTTTGCTTCATTAGAATCTTCTTTTAAATACTCATTTACACTTCTATTACTACCATGAACAAAAGTTATAACTTTTCCCTTATCAGCGATTACAATATCATCTGGCAATCTCTTTAGGTATTTTTTATTTTCTTCACTTACTTCAGCTACAGACCAACCTAATGCAAAATTTCTATTAAGTTCATTATCCTGAATATATTTTATATCATTCCAAACCACAGCAGTATCATAATTCCCTATTATATTTAAAATATCTTCTTCTTTTATTCGTTTAACAACTTCATTAGGAAAAGGGCCATATCCAACTAAATCTCCAAGACAAACTATTGTATCCGCTTCTCTTTTCTTTATATCTTCTAACACTGCTTCAAGTGCTTTTATATTACCATGTATATCTGATATTACTGCTATTCTCAACTTATTTCCTCCTTTATATGATCCTAATTTTAGAATTTGGCTTAACATTTACATGATATTAAAGTATTGCTTATTTACTGTAAAATTAAGTAATTAATCTTATTTTGCTAAGTTTAATCATTCACTAACCTATATTATATATAATATTTGCCTTTGTAAACAATAGTTTTTTATTTTTAGCTTTGTTTAAACCTATACACTTTTAAGCACTTCTAGAATTTTGGGAGGATATAAATAGTATGAAATGTATATAAAATATATATTTCGTAGGCTCTATTTGAATAAGCAATCAGTAATCTTTTTCATAAAAATTTATTATTATTTATATACAAAAACACCAAATAGTTAACCTTATTATAAGGTCGTCTATTTGGTGCTCAATTGCAAAAACAGCGACTTGCATTTAAAATCATTTTCCAAATTATACGAACTCAACAAATCCCTAAAACATAGTCTAGAAAAATAACTCCTTAAAAACTTAATTCTAAATATATAAAAATTAATTATTCCGGTAGTAATATAAATCTTAATATGAATAAGAAGGCCATAACATACATTATAGGATGAACTTCTTTTCTTCTTCCTGTTACTACTTTCATTATAGGGTAGAATATTATTCCTGCTGCTACTCCATTAGCAATACTGTAACTAAATGGCATAAACGCTATTGTAAAGAATGCAGGAAGAGCTTCTGTAAAATCGTCAAAATCTATTTTTTTAACTGCTCCCATCATAAGGATACCAACAATTACAAGCGCTGGAGAAGTTGCTTCTGCTGGCACAATTCCTACAACTCCGCTGAAGAATACTGAAACTGCAAATAGTACTCCAACTACTAAAGTGGTAAGTCCCGTTCTTCCTCCAGCTGCAATACCTGCTGCTGATTCAACAACTGTTGCTAAAGTTGTTGTACCTAATCCTGAAGCTATTGTAGTTCCAACTGCATCAGAAAATAAAGCTTTTCTCATATTTCTAACTCTTCCATCAGTTTCTATCATATTTGATTTTTGTGCTGTCCCTACTAATGTTCCAATAGTATCGAATAAATCAACTAAACTCAAAGTTATAATTACCATTAAAATACTTATTACTGCACCTAAAAATCCAGTTCCACCGTGAGATAAAAGACCTTTAAAATCATATGCCATAAAAGTTTTCCCCATAGTAGGAACAGAAAATAAACTTGCACCTGATAATTTTGTTATTCCCATAGGAATTCCTATTATAGTTGTTATTATTATTCCAATGAGCATAGCTCCCCTTACATTACGTGCTATAAGTATGGCTATTACAACAATTCCTATTAAGGTAAGTATAACATGTTTATCTGTAAAACTTCCAAACCCCACTAAAGTTCCTGGATTAGCTACTACTATTCCTCCACTTTTTAAACCTATAAGGGCAACAAATAATCCTATTCCCCCTGTTATTGCAAGTTTTAAATTTTCTGGAAGAGAATCTACTATTTGTTCTCTTATAGAAGTTACAGTTATTATTATAAATAATATACCTGAAATTAAAACCGCTGCTAGACCTTGTTGCCATGTATATCCAAGTTTTATACAGACACTATATGAGAAAAATGAAACAAGTCCTAATCCTGGTGCTAAAGCAAAAGGTAAATTTGCGTAAAAAGACATAATAAGTGTTCCTAAAGCTGAGGCTATACAAGTTCCAACATAAGCTGAACTTACTATAGGATCATTTGCCATTATTATAGAGGCAGCTGCATCTCCTTTAGCACCTAAAGCGTTCATTCCAGAAAATTTCAATATATTAGGAATTACTAAAAGTGCATAAGCCACTGTAATAAAAGTAGTAAATCCTGCTAAAACCTCAGTTTTTACATTAGTTTCATTTTTAGATAGTTGAAAAATCCTTTCAAAAAATGAATTGTTTCCTTCATTTGTAGTTTCCATTTATGTATCCTCCCTATAAATAAATTTCTTGGCTTCAGATAAAGTTTAAAACTCTACCTTAAGCATAGAAAACATTATCCAAAGTTGCGCCATTCTAATACTCCCACTAAAAAAGATGGGAGTATTAGAATGGTTAGACATCGGATAAAAAAGTATAAAAAAATTCTAGTAAATGGCTATAAGCATCCTTTACTAGAATTAGTAACAACTTATATACATTTATTCATAGTGAGAAAATTTAGGGTATTCTCGTAGAAACCTCCGAACCATATTATCGGATCTATATGATATAAATATATCTACAAATTTTCTAATTGCTATATTAGCATCTTATTTTTCATAAGTCAACAATATACTCTTTATTTCTACATAATAAAATCGTTTTTTTTCTTTCGTTTTATATACAAAATGAAAGAAAAATATAAAAAAATCAGATTGCTACAATTCATAAATTTAAATTGCAACAATCTGATATAAAAATTAACCTTATATTCTATTAAGGTCCAAAAATCAAAGTTCCCAAAAACCAATATGCATAGGGTAGCAAAAATAATATTACATTACCTATAATTCCTATTTTTGCAAACTTGTTAGATGAGATTTTTATAGATATGATTCCTAAAACAAACCCTATGGGACTTGTGAATATAGTCATTAATAAAGGAAATCCTTCTAACTTTTGATACGGGGTTATAGCAAAAAGCCAATTTAATATAAGCAAAATCATAACCACAGCTATTGTTGAAGAAATAACTCCTAATATATTTGCAACATTCTTAATTGATGGTTTACTTTCCACTCATAAACACCTGCCTTGCTTTATTGATAATGCTTAGTAAATAATATACTCATAAACAGGATTCTTAGGAGTTCTACCCCTTAGAAACCGTTATCCAGTGTCTCGTGCCATTCTTTACCCCCACTTTAAAGAAAAGCAGAGAGTCCAAATCTTCCATTTGGTGCGAATCCCTTTCACAAAGTGCGATGAGAGTATTAAAATGGTTAGGCATCGGATAAATTGTACCATTATTTACTATGAATATCAATCTTCTAAAATTGGGCTACGCTTTAATAAATTGCTGATCCCGTATAATTTCAAAAATAATTCCAAAAAATTTTAAAAGAGTGTAAAAAACAACACTCTTTTAAAACAGAATTTAAAATTAAATTATACTATTTACTACTTATTTATTATTTAAAGTATTCTACTCCACTTTCAAAAATCTTTTGATCTTTTTCCCCTATGATGTTTTTATAAACATTTTTTCCGATTCTTTCTGAGTGCCCCATTTTACCAAAAACACGACCATCCGGACTTGTTATACCTTCTACTGCATACATAGACCCGTTAGGATTAAACTCTATGTCACAGCTAGGATTTCCATTTAAATCTACATATTGAGTAGCTACTTGCCCATTTTTAAATAGATTTTCTGCTAACTTTTCATTACAAACAAATCTTCCTTCACCGTGAGAAACAGCTATACTGTGTATATCTCCAACCTGAACTTTATTTAACCATGGTGATAAGTTTGATACTGTCTTTGTATTTACTATCTTGGATGTATGCCTTCCTATTTTGTTAAAAGTTAAAGTTGGACACTCTTCATCCATGTCTCTTATCTCTCCATAAGGTACTAGCCCAAGCTTTATCAATACTTGGAATCCATTGCATATTCCTAGCATTAATCCATCTCTTTTATTTAAAAGTTCCATAACAGCTTCTTTTATTTTTGAGTTTCTAAATACTGCTGCTATAAATTTACCTGAACCATCAGGTTCGTCACCTGCACTAAATCCCCCTGGAAGCATAATCATTTGTGAATCTTTTATAGATTTAGTCATGTTCTCTATAGATTCTTCAATATCTTTTGGAGTTATATTTCTAAATACTCCGATTTCTACTTGTGCTCCAGCTTTTTTGAAAGCTTTTTCAAGATCATATTCGCAATTAGTACCTGGGAACACTGGTATAAACACTTTAGGTTTTGCAATACCTAACTTAGGACTTGTAATTATCTTGCTATTAAAAGTTACATCTACAGGTTTGTTTCCATCTTCTTCTTCTTTTTGCTCCTCTAATTTAGTAGGGAATACTTTTTCTAAAGGTTGTTGCCATTTTTCATAAAGTTTATTTATAGGCATTACTATATCACCAAACTTTATTTCTTCTTTAGAAGAAGTGAATCCAAGAATTATATAGTTTGCTCCATTAAAGTCTGATTTTAATTCTACACTACTGTCTAACTCTAATATTATAGAACCATAATCTTCAGAAAAAAGTTCCTCTTTCTTTATATTATGTGAAAAATTCATTCCTATTTTATTTCCAAAACACATTTTTGATACAGCTTCAGCAATACCACCATTTTTAATAGAAGAAGCTGATAAAACCTTTCCTTCCTCTATTAATTTATTAACTATAGAATAATTCTTCTTTAATTCTTCAAAATTAGGAATTAAATATTCATCCTTAGATGTTCTTAAAAGAACAACTTTATTTCCGCATTTTTTAAATTCAGAAGAAATAACTTTATCTGTATTTACCACATCTACTGCAAAAGAAACTAAAGTAGGAGGTACATTTATGTCCTTGAAAGTACCAGACATACTATCTTTTCCACCTATTGCTGGTATTTCTAAAGCTTTTTGAGCATAAAAGGCTCCAAGTAAAGCTGCAAATGGTTTGCCCCATTTTTCAGGATTATAATAAAGTTTTTCAAAATATTCCTGAAGAGTAAGTCTTATATTTTTATAATCTCCTCCTGCAGCAACGATTTTTGTTACAGATTCTATAACAGCATATAATCCTCCATGGAAAGAACTCCACATGCCTATATTAGGATTGTATCCATAAGACATTAAAGTACCTGTTGAAGTTTCTCCATTCATAACAGGGATTTTAGCACACATAACTTCTGACGGAGTAGCTTGATACTTACCACCAAAAGGCATAAGCACAGTTCCAGCCCCTATAGAACTATCGAATCTTTCAACTAATCCCTTTTGACTACATACATTTAAATTTTGAAGATTTTCTAACCATGCTTTTTCAATATTGTCTATAGATTTTAAATCAAAATGAGTTGTATCGCACGGATTTTCAACCTTAATGTTAGTTCTTTGAAGTGCACCATTTGTATCTAAAAATTCTCTGCTTATATCAACTATATTTTTACCTCTCCAGCTCATTACAAGTCTATTATTATCAGTAACTTCTGCAACTACATTGGCTTCAAGATTTTCTTCTTTAGCATATTCTATAAATTTTTCTACATCCTCTTTTGTTACAACAACAGCCATTCTTTCTTGTGATTCTGATATAGCAAGCTCTGTTCCATCTAAGCCTTCATATTTTTTTGTAACTAAATCAAGATTTATATTAAGACCATCACTTAATTCACCAATAGCCACAGAAACTCCACCGGCACCAAAATCATTACATCTTTTAATCATTTTGCTAACTTGTTCATTTCTAAAAAGTCTTTGAATCTTTCTTTCTGTAGGTGCATTACCTTTTTGCACTTCTGCACCACATTCTAAAATAGAAGTTTCATCATGTTCCTTTGACGAACCTGTAGCTCCGCCACATCCATCACGACCTGTTCTACCACCAACTAAAACTACTATATCACCTTTTTTGGGTTCTAAACGTATAACATTTTCCTTTGGTGATGCTGCTATAACTGCACCTATTTCCATTCTTTTAGCTACAAAATTTTCATGATAAACTTCTGCTACATGACCAGTTGCAAGACCTATTTGATTTCCATAAGAACTATATCCATGAGCTGCATTTATTGTAATTTGTCTTTGTGAAAGCTTTCCAGGAATAGTTTCTTCAATAGGTTTTCTAGGATCCGCGCTTCCTGTAACTCTCATAGCTTGATAAACATAAGATCTCCCTGACAATGGATCACGTATAGCTCCTCCAAGACAAGTAGCTGCTCCACCAAAAGGCTCTATTTCTGTTGGATGGTTATGAGTTTCGTTCTTAAACATTACTAAATATTTTTCTGTTTTTCCATCCACTTCTACATCACATTCTATACTGCAAGCATTTATCTCATCTGATTCTTCAAGGTCTTCTAGTTTTCCTTGTTTTCTAAGTTCTTTCATTCCCATTACAGCTATGTCCATAAGACACATATCTTTTGGATTGTTTTTATATACAAATTCTCTAGCTTCTAAATATTTGTTGTATGCTTCTTTAATAGGATGAGTATATTTTCCATCTTCAAATTCTACTTCTTCTATTTTAGTATTGAAAGTAGTATGTCTACAATGATCAGACCAATATGTGTCTATAACTTTTATCTCTGTAATAGTAGGATTTCTTCTCTCTTTTTCTTTAAAATATTTTTGACAAAATAATATATCTTCAAAGCTCATAGCAAGACCTTGTTGTTCTTTGAATTCCTTTATTTCATCTTCACTTTTATCTATAAATCCTTCAAGAATTTCTACATCGCAAGGAATATGATTTTCTGTTTCTAAGCTATCTACTTTTTCAAGAGAAGCTTCTCTTGAATCTACATTATTAATATAGTAAGATTTTATTTTTAAAATTTCTTCTTCTTTTAAATCACCTTTTAAAACTATAACTTTTGCACATCTTACTTCTGGTCTTTCATTTTGTGTCAATATTTGAAGACATTGTGCTGCTGAATCTGCTCTTTGATCATATTGTCCTGGTAAATATTCTACTCCAAAAACTATTTCATCTTCTTTGATATCTACACATTCATCATAAACATAGTCTACGGTAGGTTCAGAGAATATTATATTTTTAGCCTTCTTGTATTCTTCCTCATCTATTTGTGATATATCGTAACGATTTAATATTCTTAAATCCTCTAAATTCTTTATATTTAAATTTTCTCTAAGATCCTTTAGGAGTCCCTTTGCCTCAACATCAAAATGAGGTTTTTTCTCTGCAAATATTCTTCTTACATTACTTCTCATCCCATCGTCTCCTATCAGTTATTATTAATTTTGTAAAACTACTTTTCCTAATCTCTAAATTCTAAATGTATAACGAAACTTTTATTCTGTTTTAGAAATTAGCAACTAGCAAATGTTTTATAGTACATGAAACAAAGCCTTTTATCTAATAACTCCAATATCTTTTCTATAATAAACTCCTTCAAAGGAGATTTTTTCAGCATCATTATAAGCCTTTTCTCTTGCCTCTTGTAAAGTTTCACCACTTGCTACCACTGATAAAACTCTTCCTCCATTTGTTAAAAGCTTATCTCCACTCTTCTTAGCTCCTGCAACAAAAACTTTATTTTGAACTTTATCAATTCCACTTATTTTAAAGCCTTTTTCATACTTCCCTGGATATCCACCTGAAGCTAAGGTTATACAACAAGAAGCACCTTTTTTCCATTTCACATTGTAATTAGCTAATTCTTTGTTTAAAGCCTTTAACATAATTTGTACATAATCACTTTCCATAAGCATAAGAACCGCTTGCGTTTCAGGATCTCCCATTCTAACATTATACTCTAAAAGATAAACTCCCTTTTTAGTTATCATAATTCCAAAGAATATAGTTCCTACAAAATCCATCTTTTCTTCTTTTATTCCTTTTAAAGTAGTTTCTAAAATATCCTTTTTAAAAGAATCAAGTACTTCTTCATTGCAATAAGGATTAGGTGCAATTACTCCCATTCCTCCTGTATTAGGTCCTTTATCTCCATCAAAAATTTGTTTATGATCCTTACTTGATATAAATGGTACAATAGTTTCTCCATCAGTAACTGATAATATAGATGCTTCTACACCTTCTAAAAATTCCTCAATTACAATTTTAAGTCCAGCTCCATTAAATTCATCGTCAAGCATAAGAGTTTTAACAGCTTCTTCTGCTTCTTTTTCATTTTGACATATTATAACTCCCTTACCTGCTGCAAGGCCATCAGCTTTAATTACTACAGGGTAGGAACATGTTTTTATATAATTAAATGCTTCCTTACTATTATCAAAAACCTCATATTCAGCTGTTTTAACTTTATATTTTTTCATAAAGTCTTTAGAATATATTTTACTTCCCTCTAGTGCGGCTGCTTTCTTTGAAGGTCCAAAAATTTTCAAGTTATTTTCTTTAAAAACATCTACAATTCCTTCTACTAAAGGAACTTCAGGACCAACAATAGTTAAATCTATTTCTTTTTCTTTAGCAAATTTAGCAAGCTCTTTTATATCAGATATATTTACATTTTCACACTTATCTTCTACTTCCGTTCCACCATTACCAGGAGCGCAATAAATTTTGTCTACTAAGCTACTCTGTGAAACCTTCCACACAATAGCATGCTCTCTTCCTCCAGAACCCACAACTAAAATTTTCATAAAAACCACTCCTTTTATCTAATCACTAATCTCTATAACCGCTTTATTTAAAACTCTTACAACTATTTTAGAGATTAGCGATTAGCAACTAGTGGCTCTTATCAGTCCTAATCTTTAATCGCTAGTCTCTTTCTTTTATAATCCCTTAATTCTCTTACTTGTTAAGGATTGCTATTTATTTTATAGACTCTTAATAATAACTAGCCCCTAATCATCATATCCTATTACTACTAATGAAATTAGTGTTTAAAGTGTCTAATTCCTGTAAACACCATTGATATTCCATTTTCATTACATGCTTTTATAGAGTCTTCATCTCTTATAGAACCACCTGGTTGAATTATAGCTTTTATTCCGTATTTAGCTGCTTCTTTTACTACATCATCAAAAGGGAAAAATGCATCTGAAGCTAAAACAAATCCATCTTTTGCTCTTTTTAAAGCTTCTTGTGCTGCCCAAATTCTGTTAACTTGTCCTCCACCTATTCCAGTAGCCATTCCATCCTTTGCTACAACTATGGCATTAGATTTAACATATTTACAAACTTTCATTGCAAATATCATATCTTGCATTTCTTCTTCAGTAGGTTTTTTCTCTGTCACTACCTCATATTTATCTGCAAATTTATTGTCTTCGCTCATAACTAAAATTCCACCATCTACTTTAGCTATGTTAAATTCATCTTCTGGCTTAACAGCACATTTTATTACTCTTAAATTCTTCTTAGATTTTAAAACTTCAAGAGCATCTTCATCATAATCTGGCGCTATTACAATTTCTAAAAATATTTCTGCAATTTTTTCTGCTGCTTTTTTATCAACTTTTCTATTAAAAGCAACAATACCTCCAAAAATTGAAATAGGATCACAAGAATATGCTTTTACATAAGCGTCTTCTACACTACTTCCAATTGCAACTCCACAAGGAGTGTTATGTTTAAGACCGCAACAAGCTATTTCATCAAATTCCCATACTGTTTTCCATGCTATATCCATATCTTTTATATTGTTATAAGATAATTGTTTTCCATTTAATATTTCAAAATTGTTTATTGAACCTTTTCCATTAGTTGATGTATAATAAGCAGCACTTTGATGTGAATTTTCACCATATCTTAAATCCATCATTTTTTTATAAGAAAGTGAAAGATATTCAGGATATTCTTCCTCTTCTAAAAGGAAATTACTTATAGCAGCATCATAAGCAGACATCAAATTAAAGACTTTACCTGCCAATCTTTTTCTTGTAGCAAAGTCTACATTTCCTTCTGCTTCTATCTGATTCATTATTTCTTTATAATCCTTAGTATCTGTAAGAACAATTACATCTCTAAAATTTTTAGCAGCTGCTCTTATCATAGTAGGACCGCCAATATCTATGAATTCTACTTTTTCATCAAATTCTAAATTTTCTTTTACCTTTTCAAAGAAAGGATATAAATTTACTACTACCATATCTATTGGAGTTATATTTTTCTCTTTAATAATTTCCATATGTTCTTTATTATCTCTTATAGCAAGAATTCCACCATGTATCATTGGGTGAAGAGTCTTAACTCTTCCATCTAATATTTCATCAAAACCAGTAACTTCATTAATTTCAGTAACAGGTATTCCATTTTCTTTTAAATGCTTAAAAGTTCCTCCTGTTGATACTACTTCGACCCCTTTATCTACAAGGAATTTAGCTAAATCTAATATTCCTTCTTTATTAAAAACACTTATTAATGCTCTTTTCATAATTACGACTTCCCCTTTCTACTTATAAATTTATCCCGATATAGTTTAATTTTAATACTTGAGGAAATTGCTTAATTACAAATTGAAAATATGGAATGCAAGTTTTATAATTGTACAATTTTCTCACTTAAACTAATTCATTTTTACATGTCTTTCACTATAATCTTTCTTCCGTTAACATGTACTTTATCTTCAGATATTAATTTAATAGCTTCTGACAATGCTCTATGCTCTTGCTCTAATACTCTTTTTTGTAAGCTTTCAGCTGTATCGTTATCTTTTACTTCTACAGCTTTTTGGATTATAATGCTTCCCGTATCTGTACCTTCATCTACAAAGTGAACTGTACATCCTGTTATTTTTACTCCATACTCAAGAGCCTTTTCATGAACTTTAATTCCGTACATACCCTTGCCACAAAAAGATGGAATCAAAGAAGGGTGAACATTTATTATTTTATCTTTAAATTTCTTTATAATATCCCAATTTAATATAGACAAATATCCTGCTAAAACTATCAAATCAACTTTATTCTCTAAAGTTTCTAATATCCTATAAGAAAGTTCCGCCCCATATTCTTTCTTATCAAATACATAAGTTTTTATATTATGCCTTCTTGCTCTTTCTAATCCAAAAGCATCTTTTTTATCACTTATTACACATTCTATACTACAATTTAAATATCCGTTTTCTATATTATCAATTATAGCCTGAAGATTGCTTCCACCTCCAGATATAAGGACTGCTATCTTAAACATACTCCTTTGCCTCCAGCTTCTACATGGCCTATTTCATATGCTTTACTTCCCATTTTTTCAATTTGTTTTATAACTTCTTTAGAATCATTTGCATTAACACATAATACAAATCCAATCCCCATATTGAATGTATTATACATATGATCTTCTTCAACACCTAAAGACATTAGATGTTTAAATATATCTGGTATATTAAAGCTCCCCTTATTAATAACAGCTACATAATCATTTTTAAACATTCTTGGAATATTTTCATAGAAACCGCCCCCTGTAATGTGAGCCATTCCTTTTATATCAAATTTGTCAATTAAACTTAGTACTGTTTTTACATATATTTTTGTTGGAGTTAATAAAACATTTCCTATTTTATCTCCATTAAATTCTTCATCCAAATTAGTAATAAGTTTTCTAACTAAAGAGTAACCGTTACTGTGAATCCCTGATGATTCAATTCCTATTAAAACATCTCCACTTTTAATGCTGCTTCCATCAACTATTTTTTCCTTTTCCACTATTCCTACACAGAAACCAGCCACATCATATTCTCCAGCTTTATAAAATCCAGGCATTTCAGCTGTTTCTCCTCCAATTAAAGCACATCCTGATTGAAGACATCCTTCACTAACTCCCTTTACTAAATCAGCTGCATTTTCTGCATTCAGTTTTCCGCAAGCTATATAATCTAAAAAAAACAAGGGAGTTGCACCATGACATAATATATCATTTACACACATAGCAACACAGTCAATACCCACTGTATCATATTTTACCATATCAAAGGCTACTTTTAACTTAGTTCCAACTCCATCCGTACCAGAAACAAGCACAGGATTTTTCATCTTAGGAAGTTCATACATACCTGCAAAACTTCCCAAGTTATTTAAAACCCCGCTATTAAAAGTTTTTGATGCATAATCTTTCATAAGCTTTACTGCAGCATAACCTTCTTCTATATTTACACCTGCATCTTTATAAGTTGCCATAACATCCTACCTTTCTAAGTGTTCTTTCGAATTTTCAATAGGAGCAGACATTGGATATACTCCATTAAAACATCCCATACAAAAACCTTTCTTGTTTTTAAAAATACTTAATAATCCATTCATACTTAAATAAGCAAGGCTGTCTGATCCTATTAAGTCATTAATTTCATTTAAATCCATTTGAGATCCTATTAAGTCTTTTCTATAAGGAGTATCTATTCCAAAGTAACAAGGATATTTTACCACAGGAGATGCAACTCTAAAATGTACCTCTTTTGCTCCAGCTTTTCTAAGTATTTCTACTAACCTTTTACTAGTTGTACCTCTAACTATAGAATCATCTATTAGAACTACCCTTTTTCCCTCTATATTTACCTTAAGAGCATTTAATTTAACAGAAACTGCCCTTTCTCTCATCTCTTGTGATGGTGATATAAATGTTCTACCTACATATTTGTTTTTTATAAGTCCGATGCCATAAGGAATGCCTGAAGCTTTTGCATATCCCACAGCTGCAGGTATTCCCGAATCAGGAACTCCAATTACAATATCAGCTTCAACAGGTGCTTCTTTGTATAGTTCCTCTCCAGCAGCTAATCTTGAAGTATAAACATTTACTCCATCCATAACGCTATCAGGTCTTGCGAAATATATATATTCAAAAACACAAGTCATTGATTTAGTTTTTTCTGCAAATTGAATAGATTTTATACCATTATCATCAATTATTATGATTTCACCTGGTTCTACATCTCTTACAAATTCAGCTCCTACAGAATCTAAAGCACAACTTTCTGAGGAAAGTATATAATCTTCTCCTATTTTACCAATACACATTGGTCTAATACCATTAGGATCTCTTACCCCTATTAATTTATCTTTAGTAAGCATCACTATTGCATAAGATCCCTTTATTGCTCCCATTGCATTAATAATAGCTTCTTCTATACCGTCTTTAGCTTTTCTTGCAATTAAGTTTAATACAACCTCTGAATCTATTGAAGTTTGAAATAAAACTCCACCATCTTCTAAAAGTTCTCTTATAACGTCAGCATTAACTAAATTGCCATTATGAGCTATTGAAATATCACCAAGTTTAAATTGACCTAAAAGAGGTTGTGCATTGGAAGGTTTACTAGAACCCGTAGTAGAATATCTAACATGTCCTATAGCTGCATTTCCTTTCATAGTCTTTAACATATTTTCATTAAACACTTCAGAAACAAGACCCATATCTTTATAGCAGGTATGTTTTTCCCCGTCAGATACAACTATTCCTGCACTTTCCTGACCTCTATGTTGCAAAGCATAAAGTCCGTAATAGGTAAGTGATGCCACATCTAAATCAGATTTTGAATATACACCGAAAACTCCACATTCTTCTTTGAACTTGTCATTAAATAATTCATTTTCCATTATGAACTTTTTATTATTCATAACATTACTCCTTTGGCAATTAAATTTGAGCATTATCAATTCTCTTTAAAATCTCAATATAAGCTTCTTCTACATTTCCTAAGTCTCTTCTAAATCTATCTTTATCTAACTTTTCATTAGTAGTAGCATCCCAAAATCTGCATGTATCTGGTGAAATTTCGTCTGCTAAAATTATTTCTCCATTAAATCTACCAAATTCTATCTTAAAATCTATAAGTCTAATGTTTTGTTGTATAAAAAACTCTTTTAATATTTCGTTTATTTTAGCAGTAGTATCATACATTTCTTTTAACTCTTCAAAAGTAGCAAGTCCTAACGCTACGGCATGATAATCATTTATAAGTGGATCCCCTAATTCATCATTTTTGTAACATATTTCAAATATAGTTGTATTTAATTCTTTTCCTTCTTCAATACCTAATCTTTTAGCCATACTTCCAGCAGCTACATTTCTAACTATTACTTCTAGAGGAACTATTTCAACTTTCTTACAAAGTTGCTCTCTATCACTTAGTTTTTTCTCAAAATGTGTTTTAATTCCCTTTTCATGAAGCATTTCAAAAATCATAGATGTGATACTGTTGTTTAGTATTCCTTTTTTGCTTATCTCCGATTTTTTAGCACCATTAAAAGCAGTAGCATCATCTTTGTAGTAAATAATTACATGATCCTTATCTTCACCTTCAAATATTTTTTTTGCTTTACCTTCGTATAACATTTTCATTTATAATTCCACTCCTTCACCATTTTCATTTATAAATTTTTCTTTCATTTGTTTTCTATAATTAACTAACTTTTCTTTAAGTTCTGGATATTTTAAGGATAAAATTTCAGTAGCAAGAATTCCTGCATTATATGCATTATTGATTCCTACCACTGCAACAGGAATAGGTTTTGGCATTTGAACCATAGATAGTAATGAATCTGTTCCATTTAATGCTGCATCGATGGGTACTCCTATAACCGGTAAAATAGTTTGTGAAGCAATTACACCTGGAAGATGAGCAGCAAGTCCTGCTCCAGCTATGATACACTCAAAACCTTCTTTTTCAATATCATTGATAACCTCTGATAGTCTTTCTGGAACCCTATGAGCAGATAATATAAAAGCTTTATATTCTACATTGAATTCTTTTAAACATTCCGCTGCTTTTTTCATAATGTTCGAGTCAGATTTACTTCCAAAAATTATAGCTACCTTCATTTATATTTTCCTCCTAAATAGCTGTTTTCCGAAAATTCATACTTGATACAATTTAATATTAACAGTGCGTTTTAAAAAAGTCAATACAATATATAATAATTTTATAATATCATTCGTATAAAGACGAACAATATTATAAAAAGTACGGTGATAATATTCGCATTTGATATTATCACCGTACTTTTGTATATTCTTATTTAATTTAATACTCTTATATAATAATAGTATTACTGATCAAATAGTAAACAACATCTATAAAAACTTAAGCTATATTTTAATCAATTATTGATTGAGAAAATTGCATAATTACAAATTCAAAATATGGAATGCAAGTTATATATTTTTCAATTATGCAATTTCCTCACTTAATAAATATCTAAAACTTAGTCATTTAATTACATAAAAAGTTTTAGGCTTCATTTACTACTTTACTATCTTCCTTGCTCTGTTTTTCTTCTTTTAATTCTTTAAAATAAGCTTTTGTCTCATATACAACAACCCCACTCAATCCAATTAAACCAATTAAGTTAGGGATTGCCATAAGTCCATTAACTATATCAGCAATTACCCAAATTAGATCTAATTTTAAAAATGCTCCAGATGCAATTAAAAGTATAAATATAATTTTATAAGGTCTGATACCTTTAATTCCAAACAAATATTCTGTACATCTTTCACCATAATAATTCCATCCTAGTATAGTTGTAAAAGCAAAGAAAAGAAGTCCTATTGTTACTACTTTTTCTCCTATTCCTGGAATTGAAAGTCCTCTTCTAAAAGCATCTGTTGTCATAGATGCTCCTGCTAAATCTCCACTCCAAACTCCTGTTAATACTAAAGTAAGACCTGTCATTGTACATATTACTATAGTATCAAAAAAAGTACCTGTCATAGATATTAATCCCTGACGTACACAAGACTTTGTTTTTGCTGCTGCTGATGCTATAGGTGCACTTCCAAGACCTGATTCATTAGAAAAAACACCTCTTGCTATACCATTTTGAATAGCTTGCCTAACAGTTGCTCCTAAAAATCCACCTGCAGCTGCTGTTGGAGTAAATGCACTTTTGATTACTAATCTTATTGTATCTGGAATCAACGAAGCATTTATAATTAAAATACCCATACATGCAACTACGTAAAATATAGCCATAAAAGGAACTATTGCTTCTGATACTTTTGAAATACTTTTTATTCCACCAAGAGTTACTAATGTTACAAGGATAGTAAGTATTACTGCTGTCATTATCTTAGGTATACTAAAAGATATATTAACAGCATCTATAATTGCATTTACTTGTGGAAATGTACCTATACCAAAGAAAGCAACTCCTATTCCAAAAACAGCAAACATTTTAGCTAAAAACTTGTTTCCAAGTCCTTTTTCAATATAATACATAGGTCCGCCAGACATTTGTCCATTCTCATCAACAGTTCTATACTTAACTGCTAATAAACCTTCTGAATATTTAGTTGCCATACCAAAGAAAGCTGCAATCCACATCCAAAGAATAGCGCCAGGACCTCCTGCTTTTATGGCAGTGGCAACTCCAACTATATTACCAGTACCGATAGTAGCAGATAAGGCAGTACATAAGGCAGCAAAACTAGATACGTCACCTTCTAAATCCTCACCTTCTTCTTTTGCAAACAAATATTTTAGTGCCAATGGAAGTTTAAAGATTTGTAAAACACCAAGTCTTATAGTAAGATATAATCCTGTACCTACTAAGAGAATTAGTAGTGGTGGGCCCCAAAGCCAATTGTCGATAGTTTTAAACATTTCTAATAAGTTTGACATGTAATCATCCTCCTAAAATTTGATGTGTAAATTTTTAGTAACGGAGGAGGATATGAATTATTGAAAAATAATCCCATCCTCTGTCCTTTTACCTGAGAGTTTCAATGGTAAATAATTACCACCTTGCTCCTTCGGTGTCCAATTTAAAATTGGATCTCTCCAGAGGCTCGTCCAGTAACAGTCCTTACCTACATATAGGCACCTGAAAGATTGACTTCTTCGGTGGATGTATAAAACATCACTCTCCTATTACCTTCATCCGAACGCTTTTAAATTTTTTAGTTATGTTTTAATAATTATTGATTTATCATCTTATAATAAAAAAACATAACCTTGTTACTGCTAAAAGAAAATCTTAAATCAACATTTTATTAAAATATTCTCTTAAGTTTTTATGATTTTGTCTACTATTATAATAAAATGTGTATGATAATACAAGTTTTTTTATGAAAAATTTTAATTTATAATTTAAATTGCCCAATAATTTATTTTATTTGTAAAATAAATTATTGGGCAATCACCAAAAGTTATTTATATAAATTTTTTTCTTCCAAAATGCGTAATAAACATTAACACTATAATCCCACTTATAAAAGCTGTACTATATTTTTGATATGTTCCTGAAAAATCTAGAGTCGCAAAAAGTAATATAGCAATACCCATTAATATAGTTGTTACCTTTTCCCACTTTATTAACGCTTCCATATTTCTAACTTTAACTCCTTGATATTTTTTTTTCGTAAGAACTTCCATCTTAAATCCCAGTATTATTTGTAAAATCCCTAGTACTATTAACACACCTCTAAATGCCGTACTCATGAATTCATCTCCAATCTTAGGTTAAAATATATTCTAAAATAATATTATTTTTAAAGTTATACAAAATCAAAAATTGATAAAAGCATAACCAAATATCACAACAATTATTATACATTAATTAAATCAAATTTCAAACTATATTAAATATAGTTTTTAACTAAGAATTAGGTTGTCCATAATTTATAAACAAGTATAAATTATAGACAACCTAAGCACTATGATAAAAGCATACAGATCCAACTATCTATATGCTCTCAATTATTAATTATTTTTTATTGCTTTTAGACTAATTAAGTTACGGCAATTAGGGCATATTATTTCACTATCACTATGTACTAGACTTTTCTCAATAGCTAACACTTCGTTACACTTTTCACAAAGCACATCTACATAATCATAACTATTAAATTCTTCTTCTTCTTCTTCGAATCCGTATAATTCATCCTCTATATTACCTAAATTTTCATCTAAAACCGTTACATATTCGTTTATTTCAGTTTGATTATTTTCAATATCTTCTATTTTTTCCGTTATCTCTAAAAGTATGTCACTCATTTGAGACAACACATTAAACTGAACAGGATCTCCATTAGTTTGAATTTCACTTAATAAGCCCCTTAAAGAATCTACTTTATTCTTAAGAGATTTCATTATATCACTCCCTTTGGAATGCTCTTAAACTCTTTCCATGTATTCTCCAGTTCTTGTATCAACTCTTATAGTATCTCCTTCATTTACAAATAAAGGTACTGGAACAACTGCACCAGTTTCTAATGTAGCTGGTTTCATAACGTTTGTTGTAGTGTTACCTTTTACTCCTGGTTCACATTCAACTATTTGAAGCTCAACAAAGTTAGGAGCCTCAACTGAGAAAGCTTCACCTTTATAAAACTTAATTATTGCAAACATATTTTCTTTAAGATATTTTATTGCTTCTTCAACTTGTTCAAAAACTAGCGGCACTTGTTCAAATGTTTCTTGATCCATGAAGTAATAAAATTGTCCATCATTATATAAATATTGCATTTCTTTTCTTTCTATAACTGCTTCTTGGAACTTAGCATTTGGGTTAAAAGTAGTTTCAGTAGCTCCACCATTTATAACATTTCTAAGTTTTGTTCTTACGAAAGCAGCACCTTTTCCTGGTTTAACATGCAAAAATTCAAGTACAGTATAAACTTGTCCATCTAGTTCAAAAGTAGTTCCTTTTCTTAAATCTCCAGCTGAAATCATATTATGTATCCCTCCACAAAAGTATTATATTTTTATTATAACCCTAAAATCCATATTAATACTAGTCTTGACTTACAAATATCTAAAGACCACAGTCAATTTCTTTTAGAGTATTTCTCATTTTAAAGTTCAAATGGGCTTCATTTCTTACAATTTAAGAGTCTTATGCCCATTTCAACCAATGATATTTTATCAAAACTTGCGAATATTTGCAAATATATTTATTGGTGTGGCAAACTAAAGTTTGAAATATACAATTTAATTAACTTATTTCTCATTCAGAGTTCTACTCTATTTATATCCAACCTAAAGATTATTGGATATAAATAGTAATAGCTATCTAATAAATTATATAAAGAATTTACAAATGAATAAACTCTTAATATTGTTGTTTTCAACTAAATCTATTTTTATTTTTTCAATACTATAAAAATTTTCTTTTTCATGTATTGATTCTAAAAACTTATTAAATTTTTCTATATCTCCTTTATATTCTAATTCTATATTTACTACTTTATTTACTTTTCCACTTTCCTTATTAACTTTTTTTATCTCTACATTTTCTTCATTACTTACATACTGTAAAATATCATTATATGTATATTTTTTATTTGAATTTTTCATTTTATTCACTTTAGCATGCTGAATTTCCTGTTGCTTTAATTTTATACTGTTTTTTTGTTTATATCCGAAAAAAGTTATGGCTGCAAATATACTAATCAAAAATATTATTAAAAATATACTCGTAACATTGTTAAGTAACTTTATGTTTTTAATCTTTTTATTAGACCTTACCCCTTGAATTTTCACCTGAAACTTAGGTTTTGAATTATTCATTTTATTCCTTTAACTATCCCTCCAAACAAACTTCTAGATTTATTCTATCTTTTTCTTTCACATAACTTAAGTCCTTAATTTTAAATTGATCATCTTTTTCAATCTTTTGAATAAATTCCTTTGCACTATTTTCTGTAGAATTATATCCTCTTATAAGAATCCTTCTATTTTCTATAGTAATATTACTTAAATTTAAATTCGACTTATCTTTAATATAGGGTGTAATCCTCTTTAACGAATTTATTGATGCTTCTTGTTTAGAATTTTTATTATCTTTTCTTTCTATTTTTTCTTTCTCAGAATAAAGATGTAACTCCTTATCTAAATTCTTACTATTTTCAAAATTCATTAGAGCGTTTATTCCTGATCCTACAATCATAATTAGTAAAATATAAATTGATATTCTAAATTTTAATTTCTTATGTTTTCTAACTTTTTTTCTATACTGTAATGGTAAAAAGTTGTAATTTTTCATGATTATCTCCTGTCTTTAAGAAAGTATTCCATTACTTTATTTTCTTTTAGTTCTCCTAAATTTTTATATTCTATATCTTTTATTTCACTTAAATATTCGTTAAATCCATAATTATTTATATTAGAAATATAAATACTGTTTATTTTAATATTTATACTTGCTATCCTATCTTTAATAGAATTTATTCCCTTAACTAAAGTGCTATAATCATCTTCACAAGCTTTAATAACCTTATTAGCTATAATTTTGTCCTCATACATAGCAGTAAAATATATATTATTATTATATTTTAAAATTAATATATACCTATCTTCTAACACATGTTTTTTTAAATACTCTATAAAATACATCTGTACAAGACTCACTTTTTTTATGTTCTTTTGAAATTTATTATAACTTTTCATATTATTTAACAGCTCACAATTTATGCAAAACACAAGTACTTCTAAATCATTTTCATTTTCTTTAAACATACTGTAATCATAATATATTTCATCAGCTTTTGTCCCATACAAATACGCCATCTCATTTTCAATGATACTCTCCAATTTTTCATTACAAACTTTTGGAAGCTTCAACAACTTCACATGAATTTCTTCTCCTTCCAACATGATATACAGCTTTCTATTTCTAACTTTAATTTTTAATTCTTCAAAGCTTTTTATGATATTTCTATGTATATAGGAGGTACCCTTGCTATTATTTATCTCGCCAGAAGTATAACTATTCTTGTCTACCTTTTCATTTTTAATACTCATAACATTATTTCCATCTATATTTAAAAACAAATCTCTTCGTAACATCTATATTCCTCCCTATATACAACATCTATCCTTCTCCTTACATACATTCTCATATATAAAATTTATCCTTCTTTTTATATATAACATTTATATTGTTCATTAATTTCTATATAGTTTTTAAACTATTTTAAATTAAATAAATCTATTTTTATTCTTGATAGGTTAAAACAATAGAATTAACTTTTACCTCTTTTAAATAACTTTTGCCTCTTTTAAATAACTTAATTTGTTTTTATATATTTAAAAGCTACCTGTTTTTTATCCCCTTTGTTCAACTCTATTTCATAATATTCTTTTTTATATGTTCTATAAGAATCTTGGTATATAAAAAGAATAATAATCTTTTTCTCTTTATCATATTTAACATAGGATTTTTCATATTTTATAACTTCATTTTCTTTTCCCATAAATAAATTGTGTAAATCTTCATCATTAATCTCACTTAAATTATTCATTATGTAGTTTTTAAGTCTAGACAATAAATATTCTCTATGCTTTTCGTATTCATTCTCTCCTAATTCATATTTAATACAATCTTTTACACGACTTGCTTTTATAGATTCAATATTTAACATGTAAAATAAGCAACTTATAATTAACATTAAATTTAGAAGAGTAAAAATCATTATGAAACCTTTTCTCTTACTCCTATACATTTCTCATACTTTTCTCCATCTCTATTTTCTATTGAAAAGAAGATAACATTTTTATTTCTATATATTTTAAAATCTTCTATATTTTCTATTATAGAAACCTTCTTTTTTACTGATTGAATCTTTTTATAATACTCTATTATTATTTTATTTTTATTGTTTTTCATGGGAACTTTGTAGATCATATTCATATCACCATTTTCTTTTCTAACGATTAATTTATTTTCATCTATTTCAACTTCACTATTTTTTATATCTTGAACTTGTGTTTGAATAAATCTTAAAGCTTCTTTACTATAATTTTCGCATTTATCTTTCTCTACAAAATGTTTATATAAGCTAATTTGCCCAAACAGCATGCTTGTTATAGTTACAAGTAAAATGCTTAATATTGCTAAAGATATGGTTGTCTCTATTAAAGTAAATCCCCTTCTCAATTTCTAGTATTCTCCTTTAAAACAAATACTTTTTAGTGTTCTGCTTTTGTTATTGATATCTACATATAATATTAATTCTATTTTTAAAACCTCATTATCATCTTTAATATTCATCAATAAATAAGGCTTTTCTCTACTAACTTCTTTTTCAAAAATATTTATACCTTTGTCCTTTATACTTTGACTATTTATATTTTCTTTATTTATCATAATCATCTTGGAATTTCGTAAATTTTGTATTTCCTCACAACTATAATTAAAATACATATTCTCTTTTAAAGAAGCTAAAAACTCTACATATTGATTTGATTTTTTGTTGTATTGGTTCAATTTTAAAACATGCATCTTAGTAGAGAATGTAAAATTACATAATATAAGTAAAATAGCCATAGAACAAAGGACCTCTATAACTCCTATTCCTTTCCTTGTATTACTCTTTAATCTCAACATAATTTGTACCTACTCTTAAAGTTATGGAGTAATCCCTATCCTTTAAATCATAAAAAAATATTGTACATGCATCTCTAGTATTTCCATCACCATCAATATAAATAATCTGATTGCCACTAGGCGTAATAACATCTCCAAGCCTAAATCCTACTGGTATTTTATAGCTTTTGACTCTTCGATTTAAAGAATTAAAGTCAATATTGTCTTTTCCATTAAAAACCAAATATCCTCTTTGATTATTTATTTTGCAATAATTTTTAGCATCATTTATTATATGTAAAATTCCATTCTTACACATATCTACCTTGAATTTATTGTTTATACATTTATAAGTTTTATAATATATTCCAAAGGATACCCCACTTAATATTAGTATTATACTAATCGTTAATACCAACTCTATTAAAGCTATTCCTGGTTTTTTAATCATTTTAACCTTCTCTTTTTTATAATTGATAAAACTCCTTAATTATAATTTAATTTTTTAATTACCTAGATTTCGTACAAATATAAAGATTATATTTTCATATAATTACCTGTTAATATTATTCAATATATTCCATAGTCTCCTAGATTTTTAGGCGGAGCCTACTGGAATAATTCCACAGAATTAAATTTGACAACACTAAATAAAAGTAAAATACCATTTACTGTTTTGGATAATATTACATTAATTAATTTATTGTATTTAACTT
>NZ_JAPQFJ010000003.1 GCF_026738875.1 Clostridium brassicae | reverse complement strand
TGAGAAACATTGTAAAATGCAGGCTCATCGCCTTAAAACCGATGTTGCGTAGCAATAAAAAAGCACCAGATTTTTCTGGTGCTAATAATTAAACTATTTTAGGACATTTTCAAAAACAGTTGACATACTTATTTATATTTTTCGAATTATTCTCACCACTTTATAAAACTAATAATATTGTAATAATAAAGAACATTATTTTATAAATATATATTACACCTATATCTTTTAAAGATTTTTAAAAATCTCTATATGGTATTAACTTATATGCTATAACTAAAAGGCTATATTTTAAACTATTATACCAATTAAATTATTATATTAAATTAATAATTTATAGAAACAGCCTTTCTTAAAACATAGCCTTAAACAATAAACTATAAAATGAGGTATCAGTATGAGTCATCCAAAGATCCCAGGAGTAGATCTGAGCAAATGTAAAACACTTCATCGTAGTAAAAAAGAACGCATTTATTTGACTGAAGACTATAAAGTAATAAAAATATGTAAAAATTTAGACGAATGTAGAAGAGAGTACCTTATATTAAAATACTGCGAAAACAATAAATATTTCCCTAAAGTATATGAGTATCACACGGGATATTTAATAAGAGAATATGTTTCAGGCATGTGTTTGATAGATTATATTAAAAAAAACAGTTTAGATGAAACCTTAGCTTTAACCTTAGTTGATCTCATAGAGAACTTTAAAACACTAAATTTTACAAGATTAGATACAGGTCTTTCTCATATATTTATCAGTAAAAGCGGGGCTATAAAGGTTATTGGCTTAAAAAATAACTACACTAGAAATGAAAAATATCCTAAACACATGATATCTGGATTAAAAAAGCTTAAAGTTTCTAAAAAATTCTTTAAGTTTCTAAAAACTGCTCGTCCTGATATTTATAAAGAATGGAAAGAATGAGTTATATTTTACTCACCTAAAAAATTCATTTAGAATTTTCATTTTAAAATAAAATATAACTTATTCTTATATTACTATAGAAAAACTGAGCATATTATATAAACTTATCTTTAATTAATATTAGTAACAATCCCAATTATATAATACATTACTAAAATCAAGATTTCTTAAATCCTCTTCTTTTATAAAAAAGTTTGCAATACCAGAATCCCCAAACATTAAATCGCATTCACTCTCACAATCTAATTGGAGAAGCAAAGTATCAAATAGAGATAATTCTTTATTTCCTTCTCTTGGATCAGATTGAGTAAATTCTGGATAACCACCTATTCGGCAACAAGAATAATTTAACTCATCAATATAATTCTCCATATCCTCATCTGTAAAATGAATATCTTTATATAGTGCTTCAAACTCATAAGTATATCCTTGTACAGGCATGTACTCCTTTGAAAAATACATTTTGCCTTCTTTTTCAAAAGGTAAATACCACTCTTCTTCTAATTCTTTTAAGAAAGAGAAGTCTGTAACTAATAGTTTTTCATCTTTTTTAACTTCAGGTAAATATATTATTCTAAATGTATCTTGTTTACATGGATTGTCAAAGTCAGCCCCATATAAATCATCTGGAAATATAAAAACTTGTAATATTCCTTTTGTAGGAAATGGTTCTATATGTGGTACTTCTTCAAAATTTATTTGAGCTAGTAATCTTAGTTGTTCCCCTTTTAATGTCTTGGGATACTCCATTCCAATCTCTAAATAGGGATTACCACCTATCTTACTTTCCCACGGAAGTGTGTTTTGACTTTTTAATTCAATTTTTACATAAGGTCTTATGGTTTTTTCTATAACTTGTCTGAATTTCTCCAACTCTTCTGGAATTTGTAATCTTATGTTTTTCACTATATTCTCCTCCTTTTTCGCGCTAGAATCAACTTTATCCGATGTCTACCGCCACTAATAATCCAATATACTCTGGGAAAGCGATTCACACCAAATCAAAGATTTGAGTTCTCTGCTTTTTCAATAATACCATTATTTCCATGTGAAAAACTAGATATAATTTTTAATAAACAATTTTTCTAAATTTAATTACAGTAAAAACATAAAATATCCCATAAATAATGACAAAAGTTATTATACTTATAGCCGTAGGGATTAATAAATTATAATTTATTAATCTACCTAATATTAAAATAGCAGCACAGCTGTGAACTACCCCTACAATTAAAGGTAATATAAAATATATTAATACTTGATTTGATATTACTTTTATAAGCTCTTTTTCTGTTATACCTATCTTCATTAAGATATCATATTTGATTTTATCCATAAAAGCTTCACTTAAAATCTTAAAATGAATCACACTACCCGTAGCCAATACAAATACCAAAGCTAAAATACTTCCCATAAAGAAAATAATTCCATATGGTTTATATCCTGCTCTATATTTTTCAGCAAAAGAATATAGCTTGTTATCTATATGTTTTATGTTTTTTAATCCCATAGCTAAATCCATGCTTTTTTCTTGATTATCCACTATAATTCCATTAAACTCATATTCTTTAAACTGTTTCTTAATATTGTTATAATCCAAATCACTAACTACAATAGTAACAGCATTTATTCCTCCACCAAATAAAGGAGTCTTCAATTCTGATTTTACCTTATAACTTAAATTACCTATGTGGAATTTTTTACCTCCAGGAGCCTTTACTGCTGATATAGCTACTTTAGGTCTTTCTATATAAATACATTCACCATTTAACAAATCAGATTTTTTAACAATCTCTTCATAGTTTTTTACTTTTAAGTCTTTACTTATCTTCTTAAAATCAGAAACTTTAGTTACTACTAACTTTTCACCATAAAAATCATAATTAGTTTTATATTTATTAATGAGAACAAAATTGGCTTTTTCTTTTAATAAAACATTGTGATTGGATTCATTAAGAACTTTATCAACTTTATCCTTCATGATTTTATCTTCCTTACCTTCTATTTCATAGGTAAATGAGTATGGAAGGTCTAAATCTAAACTTCCTATGGTATATTTAATTGAAGTAACAGTTCCAAATGCTGTTATTGCCGATGCAATTAAAATAGCAATAGTAGCAAGTGTTCTATAATTCCCTTTAATTCTAAAATTAATATTAGACATACTTATGACATTTGTACCTTTATACAAAATATTCTTTTTATTTATAATATGTCTCATTATCATTGGTAAAAAACCACCAAATAGCCAATAAGTCCCCAAAATAGTTAATATGGTTATTATAGGAATATAAGCTATAACGGTTAGTCTTTGCAATTTAGCACACATTAAATATACTGTACCTATAATTAAAACTGAAGCTATGGCTTTAAAATAATTTATTTTTAGAATACCTTCATGCTTTTTGGAAGCATTGAATAAATCTATTAATTTACTTCTAACTATATTGACATAACTTAAAACTGAAATAGCTAAGAATATAATTAAAAAAGTAACTGTTGTTTCAAATACTGCTTTTATTGATACAAAAAACCTTAACTTAATATCCAAATAGGCAACCTTCGATAACAGCATAACAAATAATTTTGAAAATAAAATTCCAACAAAAATTCCTGACACAATTGATACAATTCCTAATAAAAAACTCTCTATTGCAAATATCAATCCTATTTTATAATTATCTATACCTGCAAAAGCATAAATTCCTATTTCTTTCTTTTTCTGGTTTAAAAAAAATGAATTAGAAAACCATATGAAAAATATTAAAAACACAAGAAGTAATGTAGATGCAGCAATTGTAGTTTCTCTCATAGTATCCATAGCTTGTTTTAAGCTCATAATTTGTGGATGATACTTTATTGCTATAAAATTGTAGTATATAGAAACAGAAAAAATCATAGCCATTATATGAAGTGCATAAACCTTAACATTGTGTCTAAAGTTATTATAAGCTATACTAAAACAATTCATTAACAGCACCTCCTAAAGCTGCAAGCATTTCAAGTATTCTCCCAAAAAATTCTTTTCTTGATTCATTCTTATCAAGTTTAGCATGAATTTTGCCATCCTTTATAAATAGTATTCTTTTACAATAACTTGCTGCAAAAGCATCATGAGTCACCATAATTATTGTTTTATTAAATTTCTTATTCATATTGCTTAAGCATTGCAAAAGTTCAGCAGAAGACTTTGAATCTAATGCTCCTGTAGGTTCATCTGCAAATATTACAGATGGCTCTGTTATTATTGCTCTTGCTGCTGCAGTTCTCTGCTTTTGTCCTCCTGAAAGTTCATAGGGATAGTTATTTAAATGCTTATCAATTCCAAAGAACTCGCTTAATTCTTTTACTTTGCTTCTTATTTCGCTAGAGTTCATTTTTGATAAAGCTAAAGGAAGAGCTATATTATCTTCAACTGTCATTGTATCAAGTAAATTAAAATCTTGGAAAATAAATCCTATTTTTTCTCTTCTAAACAATGCTAACTCTTTATTTTTTAGCTTAGTTATATCTTTACTCTCAAAATAAATATTACCTTCAGTTGGCATATCAATAGTTGAAATTAAATTTAAAAGAGTTGTCTTCCCTGCTCCTGAAGGTCCCATAATTCCTAAAAACTCTCCTTCTTCAACTTTAATATCTATACCGTCTATTGCAGTAAAGCCTCTTACCTTACCACCATAAACCTTTTTTAAATCCTTTGTTTCTATTACTATACTCATAATTTTCCCCCTATTTAACCTGAATTATTTTTTTGTTATATAGTCCATAATAGGATCATTATTATTTATATAATCATTTATTGACAATTCGATTTTCTTATCTGGAATAAATGATGAAATATCTTTGTCGTAGTTATTAAAATATTTTGTTGAATACCTTATAGTAGTATTTGTGTTTGGAAGTTTAAATTTCTTAACTTCTCCATAATGATTTGGTTTTCCTGATGTATTCTCACCAACGAAAATAGCTTTAGTATCTTGTTTTAAACTTATGGCATTAAGTATTGCAGAAGAAAAAGTCTCTCTTCCTACTATAACGAATATTTTGCCATTTTTATTTAATTCACTTTTTGATATTTTTTTAATAAATCCATTTAAAACACGTGAAGATCCTCCTCGGTTGTTTCTTAAATCTATCACAAGCTTTTTCACCTGTTCCTTTTCAATAGCCGCCATAAGTTCCTTTGAAAATTCTTCAAAAGACTTATCATCATCATACTCAACACATTTACTATAATTAAAATACATTACCTTGCTGTCATTTAAATACTGGAACCAATATGCCTTATCCTGATTTTTCATATATAAAGGAATATTCCTTCCTGATTTTCCTTTATTTAATATTCTATTAAATACTATTTCACTATCCAAAGACTTCATGGTTATTTCTATATCCTTACCGTTTTTATCCTCAAAAGTAAATTTAGCTGTATCCTTGTTATCAATAATATGAAGAGGTTGAAGTACTGTTGGCATTATAATATAATATTTTATCTGGCTTTTTACCCCTGACTCATTATCATGAGTAATTATATTTGACATATCTTTAATTATACTTTTAATATCTGTATTATTAATTTTTTTAAGCTTACCATATTTAATTTGACTATATTCATCTGTAGTATTAATAGCGTAAATCCCATCATTAAACCAATATAAATCTATAGGGAACATTTTTTCTGAACTAATATTTGAACCTGTATGTCCATCTCCTATTGATGTCATTATTTTATTTATTTCAATTCTTACTTCATCATCATTCATTTTATTTATAGATTGTTTTAAATTAGTTATTTTATTATGAAACTCATCTTTTCCTAATTTAAAAAATAAATTTTTATGTCTTTTAGGAAGTTCTTCTGCAAGATAATCAATATCGTTTTGCCAAGCTTCTACCCTATCTCCACTTTTACAAATATATTTGCCACTATTGTCACATCCTAAAAGTGCAAAACACATTACACCTACCATCAATCCCGCCAATATTCTTTTCTTCAATATAAACTCCTCCTTTATATACACCTACATTTCCCAATTACAATTTTAAATTATATAGTTACATATAACTTTTTTTAAATAGATCTTGTTTTAGCTATTTTAATTAATCTTATATATTAATTTTAGAATTTCTACCATGTTTCTTCCATCACATTACATGACATTTAAAAGTTTTAAGTGACATTTTTGTAATGTAAATAATATTCTTAGGAATTTTACTTCTTTGAAACCGTTATCCAAGTTCGTACCAATCTTTATTCTCACTAAAAAAATGGGAGTATTAGAGTGACTATACATCAGATAAAAATAATAAGGACAATTAATGAAAATCATTAATTGTCCTTATTATTAAACTTGAAAATAATCAGATATCTTATAAAATATTACTATAAATTCTGTATACTCACCGGACTCAGAAGCAACTTTTATATCATGATTTAATTTTTTAGCCATCTTTTTAGAAAAATACAAACCCATTCCTGTTGATTTTCCTGTTTTTCTTCCATTATTTCCTGTAAACCCTTTGTCAAATACTCTGCTTATATCTTTATGACTTATCCCAGTTCCATTATCTTTTATAAAAAGTTTTACTGATTTCTCATCTTCTTCACAATAAATCTTCACTTCTCCATTTTCATCTACATATTTACAAGCATTATTTATTATCTGCTCTAATATATAGGAAATCCATTTTTTATCTGTCACAACATTAAAATTAACTTCTCCTAATATCAAATCTATTTTTTTTGATATAAAGAAAAATGCATTTTTTTTAACAGCTTCATTTACTACTTGCTTTAAATTCACTTCATTTATTAAAAGATCCTCTGAATAACTAGATGCTCTACCTGCATATAGCACTTGTTCCACTAAAAATTTTATTCTTGCATACTCACTTCTTAAATTGTTAGGGATATCACTAGCTACTTCAAGATCATCCTCTATTCTATCTGCTATTAACTCACATACTGAAATAGGAATTTTTATTTCATGAACCCATCTTGTTATATAATCATTTAGTTCATCAAGTTGTTCTTTTAGTTTTCTTGTATTTTCATACATCTCTTCATTCTTGATCTTTATTGTATCTTTAATAAGTTTTGCCTCAAAAACATCACTTTTAAGATTAATCAAATCTATATTCTCACATTTATTTAAAGCCTCATAAAATTCTTTATAGTCTGCTTTCCATCTCTTATATCTAAATATTAAAAAAAACAAAGAAACGGATAAAATTAAAACATTTATATATACGATATCATAAATAGAGCTAGAAAGTTCTGTACTGCTTATCAATACTAAATTAATGATTATAATTACAATAACAAAATGTATAATTGTATATATAGAATTCTTTAGATATAATTTAAAGTTCATAGTATAACATATCCTTGCCCTTTTTTTGTCTCTATAAAATTATAAATACCTATATCCTCTAAACTCTTTCTAAGTCTATTTACATTTACAGTTAGAGTATTATCATTAATAAAAGTATCGTCATCCCATAAAATTCTCATAATTCTATCTCTAGATATTATCTTCCCTATATTTTTCATTAAAAGAAGAAGTATTCTTAATTCATTTTTTGTTAATTCAATTTTATTTTCATTATAAATTAAAGTACTGTCATTAATATTTAAAACAACACCATTATGCTCTATTACATCTCCTAAATTTTCACCATATGAATACACTCGTCTAAGCATAGCATGTATTTTGGTTACTAATATATCCATAGAAAATGGTTTTGTAACAAAATCATCTCCCCCCATTTTTATTGCCATCATTATATCCATATTGGTATTTCTTGAAGATAAAAATATAATTGGAACCTTTGAAATCACTCTTATCTTTTGGCACCAATAAAATCCATCAAAACATGGAAGATTTATATCTATAATAACTAAATGAGGTCTATTGTGTACAAATTCATTAAATATATCTTCAAAATTTTTAACTGTAGTAAGATTAAATCCCCATTTTGAAAGGCCTTTTTCTATTTCTGAACAAAGTCTTAAATCATCCTCTATTATCATTATTTTATACATTGTTTCACTCCAAATTTATAATTATTATATTATGAACATAATTTTATTCTAATTTATTGCAATAATTAATTCAATAATCATTTGTTTTTGTTAATATAAAACATTCTCTGTTTTTTTATTTTATGTCAAATTTTCATTTTTTATGTATATTTTAACCATTTTATGTTATACTTTCTATATATAATTTCATATTTACTTTTAAGTAAATATTATGAATCGAGAAAATAATTTTTTTAAAAACTAACCTTTAGGAGAGGACGGTAGTAATTATGAAATTAAAATTCCGTATTTTATTAGCAACTTTATTACTATGTTTACTGTCTTTTACTGTATATGCTGCAGACAGCTACATAAAAGATAATGCTGGTGTATTAAGTTCATCTACATTAAATCAAGTAAATAAAAACTTTAGCAAATTAGAAACTAATACCAAGGCACAAGTTAAAATATTTGTTGTAAAATCCCTTAATGGTAAAAACATAAATGATTTTACTTCTAATTTAATAAAAACATCTACCAAAGGAGATAAGTATGCTATTTTTGTAGTCTCAATAAAAGACCATAAAAATAAATTTGTAGTAGGTTCAGGATTAAATGCTGTATTCAATAAATCTAAAATACAAAAAATAGTTTCTCTTCCAAATCCATATTTTAAAAAGAAAGACTTTAATACCGGTATATTAAAAGTAGGACAGGCTATAGATCAATCTATAACAAGTACTGCTGTTAAAAGTGGTCAAGCTAAAGTTGTAGATAAAGGATTAAGCAAATCAGTAGAACCTGAAACTAGCCATACTGGATTAATAATATTTCTTATAACTGTTTTTGTTATAATTGTTTTTATAGTATATTCATTAAAGAAAAGATCAGATAGAAATGTTGAAAATTTGGCAAGAAGACATGGATTAGATAATTTTCAAAATAATAATGCATCTTTTAGATCATCAAATGTTTCAAACAACAATAGAAATTTTAATAATCCAACTTACGAACCACCTTATAGAAGAACAGATGAGAGATATTATTCCAATTCTAGAAATAACAGAGGTGACTTTGTTAAAGGCATGGTTGTAGGTGGATTAGTTACACATGGTATTGATAAAGCACTTGAACATAATCATCACACTTATAATAGTTCTTACAATGATTCTTATGATGAAGATACTGAATTAACCAGTGGAGATTGGAACCTATCTGATGGAACTTCTGATTGGGGAGATGACTCTTCATCTGACTATGATAGTAACTCTAACTGGGGAGACGACTCTTCATCTGATTATGATAGTTCTGACTGGGATGATTCTTCATCAGATTATGATAGCGATAGTTCTGATTGGTAATTTAAAATTTCACTATTATGTACTAAAAAATCCTTACAAAACCATAATTTTGTAAGGATTTTTTGTTTTTAAATTATATTATTAGTACATGAACTAAGTATAAACCACTCACCCTCATAAGCTAGATTTCATATAATAATATGATAACAAATCTAACGGAGGTAAAGTTTTATGAGGAAAAAATGGTTTAGTTTATTATCTATTTTGACTACACTTTTCATAGTTTCTTCTATATTTTACGGATGCAGCTCCAAGAAAAAAAATGAAATTAAAACAGTTAAATTAAACGAAGTAGTACGTTCTGTATTCTATGCTCCTATGTACGTAGCCATAAATGAAGGTTTCTTTAAAGAGGAAGGCTTGGACATAGATTTATCTACAGGTCAAGGTGCAGATAAAACCATTACAAAAGCACAAGAATATTATTAAAATAAGGGCACTAGATTAACCCAGTGTCCTTATAACTCACTAATCTCTTTATTACATTATCTAGTAACTCTTCTATTTCTCTATAGTCTAGCTTTTTATCTTTTATCAACTCTTCTATTTTTTCTTTTGTCTCATCCATTTCAGATTCCCCCTGTATTTTGTATTATCAAGTATCTTTTTAGATATTCTTACAATTACCTTTACTACTAAATTATACCTCTTATAGCTTTAAAATTCAAGAACACATGTTCGCACATAGTATTGTATTTAACTGTCACGCTCTGTGACATTTTTTTCTTGCATATAATGACCATGATAGGATTTTCTTGAGGTGATTATAATGTGGGAATTCCATACTAGATTAAAAGCTATTCGTGAGGATAGTGATCGAACACAACTAGAAGTAGCCGAAGCCTTGAACATAACTCGTACTGCTCTTACTAATTATGAGAGTGGTTACAGAGAACCTAATATTTCACTACTTGTTAAAATAGCTGATTACTTTGATGTCTCTTTGGACTACCTCCTTTGCAGAACAAATTTAAGGATATCCTTTTCAAAAGCATGTTCTCAAAAATTTAAAAATAAATAATTATTTATTACTAAAAAACCTAAATAGCTCTCAAGTACTATTTATTTATTACAAATGCTCCATTTTTCTCTCTTCCACTTGCATTATAACATAAAAATCGTACACTACCAGTCAACCGTTAGACAAATTTTTCATGTTTACCATATATGATATTTGTTTCATTTTTATGACTTATTTTTCTATAATTTATGTAATGATTTTTGGCTTATTTTAATATATATTAAAATTGGTGATGAAATGTGTTTAAAAATAATATAAAATTTTTTCGAGAACAAAGAAAGATAAGCCAAATGGAATTAGCTCAAAGGGCTGGATTGTCTAAAAGTTATATATCTGCACTAGAACGATATAAAAGAAACCCAACACTCCAAACACTACATAAGATTTCATCAGCGCTAGAAATATGTGTTGGGTTACTAGTAACTGATAACAAATATTGCAGTTGTCTTAAATGCAAAGAGCAGTGTAAAAAAAGCCATAGAATTTAATCTATGGCTTTTTGTTCTATTTAAATAAAAACACTAGAAAATAAATTAATAACAACAATATAAATAGATCCTCTGCTCCGCCAGTTTTTAAAATATCTTTTGAATAACTTTAATAAACCAAGGTGGATTTTCTATAAAATATCTAATAAGATTTATTACTGGTACACCCATTATACAAATTCCAGAAAATTTTATTATATCTGCGTAATCTCTTTTCCCGAAACATTTTAATGATTTTGAAACTATTAGAGTTACTGCTCCAGCTTTAGCTATTTGGATTAAACATGTACCTACCATTTAGTTCACCTCTATGCTAAAAGAGATAATGCTTTTATTAATTTAGTAACTATTCCTATAGCTGTAAGCCCAAGTCCCGATAATCCTGCTATATTACAGAAACTAGCCATGTCTGCTTTGCCAAAAGCATTAAGCACTTTCTCTGCTATTGTTGCTCCCACACCTATTCCTGCCATGCTAATTATTACACTTATATTCATATATTAATCCTCCATTTTCTACTTATTTTTAATGAAGAAACAAATTATTGAGGTTGAATAAAATAATATTAAGAGGTTATAATTAAGGATAAGATAGATAAAAACAATAAATATTTAATTGTAATTATCCATCTTAAAGTGTTAAAAAAATAAATTACTTAGCTTTTTGATATTTACTTAAATTAATAATCTTTCCATCAGCAACCTTCTTACGCCCATAAGAAAGTTGCTTTTTATTTTTATAATTAGTAATTAAGTGTAAACAAGCGTTTTTAGCTTGAATTAGTATAGTTTTAATGCACCTGCCTATTATCCTAAAGCTTTTTAAAATTGATTTTGGAATTAGCATATAAAACAGTAAACCTGCAACTTGTAACATAACAAGACAAAACACTAATTCCTTTAAAGAGTGTTTTAACATAATTAACATTTGTTCCATAGTAATCCTCCTAAAAGTTTATTTATTTTAATAATTTGTTTTAAATGAACAGTAGCTACTTACATTAGCAACTATATATTTAAAGAATAATTGTCTATAATAGCCACTATATAAATCTATAGTAAAAAAAGTTGGACTAAGTATCTAAACTTCACCTTACCTTTTGCCATAGATTTAACAATAACTACTATAAATAATTACAATTAAATATACAGAACTAAGCAAGCTATACTATTATTGAACAAATCTTAAAATACTAAGCATTAGCATATCACTAGAACTTTTGTGTAATAAAATTTTTAACTTTTGTGATATGTACGGAAGGTTGCTGCCGCTTTTCCCTTCCTATCCAATTTGTTCAAAAATAAGCTGTTAGGAGATTTAGAGTATTCTAACTGTTCGGTGTGTACGTTTGTCATATTAGATGTTCTATAGAATAGTTTTAAATTACTGTCTTCGCTATATCGCTAAGAGATGTGTCTAACTGTATTATTTCCATGTCGGTTTTATTTTCTTTAGAGTAATTATGGTTTGTATTTTGAACTATAATAAGTTTGGGAAGTGTATTATTAGTTTGATTTAAGATTGTATTGAGATGTTTATTGTACCTATTTATTTCTACATAATCGTGACGTAATTGTATTTCCAAAATGTGATAATATCTATAATCGCCAAGTTTAAATATTATGAAAGCATCTGCTATAGCTCCATTAAAATCCTTCTCTATTTCTATTTTTTCAAACTCTACACCTAGAGTTTTTAGGTCTGATATATAATCCATTACTAATAAATCATGTTTAGATACCTTTCTTAATTTTGAATCTTCTGGAACATATATCATATTATTAGTTTCTGTATTTTTAAAAACTCTTATATATCCCCCATTTTCTAGAATTTTTTTTAATCTTCTTCTAGCAATATCATATTGAGTCTTAAAATTGCCAAAGAATAATTTTGCTGCTTGATCTATAGTAAGAAAACCATATTGATCTATAAAATTAATAATCTTTCTATCTCTACTTGTAATCATTTTACTTTCTCCCTTCCATGCTTTGGTTGTGTATAAGGTACAAAGTTAGATATTTTAGATATATTTTCTTTTAACTTATCTTCTTTTGTTTTAACTAGATCCTTATCTACTTTTGTAAAATCTACTGGTATACAATTTCTATACTTTTGTTTCTTAAGATCTCTAAATAAATCTCTATGTTTAGTTTCTAATTTAGGCTTTATATAATTGTAGATTTTTTTATTATTAACTAATGGTACTATCCCATAGTTATGTTTATTTGTGTAGTAAATAAACTCTCTTTGCTCCAAACCTAGAGCCATTTGCCCATCATCTAAAACTATCTCGGAACTCTTACTATTGTTTTGTCTAAAGCTTATAATACAAGTGCATTGGCTTCTTATAAAAGGGTCTAGATTATCCGCTGTAGGTCTCTGTAAACTACATATAAGAAATACTCCTAACCCTGCGCCAAATTGTGCTATCCTTCGTATTAAACTTATAATTTCTTCTTTTAACTTTTTAGCTTCTTTATTATCCCCTTTAACTTGAAATAAGGAACTCATTTCGTCGAAAACCACATATACTGTAGATAACTCATTTAATGGATTAACTTTGTTATAATCTAAATAATTATCCGCTTTAGCCTCTTGTCTTAAAGGCTTAATAAGATTGTTCCTATCTAACATTTTCTTATCTATATGTTGTAATAAGATTAATGTTTTTTCTAAGTTATCTGCAAAGGCTCTTGTTTGCTTACAATTTTCATATAACACTAAATCACTTTTAGCAACCTGCACTAAGTAAAGTTCTAATTCAAACCTACTACAATTAACTATTAAATTAGTTAAAATACAATCCATTAACTTAGATTTCCCGGATCTAGTTCCTCCTGTAATTAGGAGATGTGGGTATTTAACAACATCTAATAAAATAGATTCATTACTATAAGTATTAGCTAAATATATTTCGGTAGGCTTTGCTTTTATTATTTTAAATTCTATTTTCTTATCTATATTAAAGATAAATTCTGCGTGTATTATGTTGCATCTTTTAGCCTTATTAAACACAAACATGCAGCCATAAAAGTCCTCTATATAAATTCTTTTTTCTTCTAACTGTTTAGAATTTAATCCAGCTACAATAAGTATATCTGCTTTATATCCATACTTAGCTTTTACTAGATTGTTAAGGCTAAAGGTTTGCTTTAACTCATTATATAATTTTAGATTAGCCATAAGAGTTATCCACTTTCTTTCAAACTCCCCAAGATCTTTACTTCTATTTAAATCCTTAATAAGCTTTTTAAACATAACGGCCACCTATAAAATACTTTTGTTGTCTGCATCATTTAGCTTTTTATATTTCTTTAGATTACTTCTTACAGACATTACTTTAAGCTTTCCCTTACTATTGCAAGATTGATTAAAAGTATAGGCTAACACACTTACACTAAACCAAATTCCAATACAAGCTATCGTAATAACCATCTAACCCCTCCTAAATTATTCTCCTAATTGTTTTATAGTATATACTATGTATTGTTATTAAAAATATTGCCTGTCCTACAAAAAATATTTGTATAAATACAAACTTATTTAAAATAAAAAAGTACCTATTCCTCTGTAGGTACTTTATAAACTATATCTTCCATTTTAATATTTAATTTTAACGATATATCTAACAATGCTTCTGTACTAGGTTGAACTGCATTTTTTTCCCATCTATTATATAACCATGTGCTAACATTTAAATATTCTGCAAAGTCTTTTTGAAACTTATAACCTTTATCTAGTCTTATTTCTAATAATCTATTTTTTATTGCCATATGACCACTCCCAACTATATGTAATTATTCTATAAATTCTATAAAATACCTTTTAAATGAAGAAAGTGTAGGCTATAATACCTACACTAAGACTTACTTAAGATTAAATTCTATATTTTTATCATGCTTCATAATTAATTTTAAATTCTCTAATTTAGTTCCTAAAGAAACTAAATTAGAGAAAATTGATATATTTAAGAGAATAATTTTTGCCGAATTTTTGACGTCAAAATAAAAAACTAAGATTAATTCTTAGTCTTTTATTCCTATATATATAAGTATCTTTTAATTATTTGTTTATTCTGTTATTTTTATATCTAATACTCTATATTTACTTAAATCTTTTGTACATTCCATTTTAACTATAAAATTATTTCTTATTTTTGCTCCAAAACTATTTTCTGCATCTACATATCCTGTTATATAAAAAATTGTCATATCTTTATTTTCGCTATTAGTTTCTTTAATTTTATATTTGTCAAACCCCCATGGGAATTTAGCTGTGCTAGGAGCTTTTAAATTTTCCTTTACAATTTCTTGTACAGTTGTAATCAATGTGGCTTCTTTATCGCTTTCTTCTATTTTAGCCTTTTCTTTAGCTTCTTCTGCTTGTTTAGCTTTTCTTTCTGCCTCTAGTTTTTTTGTTTCTTCTTCTTTTGCTTTTTTTTCAGCGGCTATTTCTTCGGATGTCTTTTCTTTTTTTTGTTCAGTAGCTGGCTTTGTGGATGTATCTGTAGCAGATTTTTTATCATCATTATTACTACCACCAATGCCTATAAGTACAACAATAATCACCCAGAACCACCATTTCTTAAAAATTGTTTTTTTCATACCATTCCCCACCTAACTATGTAAATTATGTACAATGTAGCTTAATTATACATAAATATTAACAATTTGTAAAATATTGATACATTAATACAAAAAATAAAAAAAGAGGTAGCCTCTAGGGACTACCTATAATAATCTTATATATTTACCATAAACACATCCAGTTGGATAGATACTGTACCAATCATTATATTGTTTATAAATTTTGACTTTAGTGCCTTTCTTAAGCTTCTTTATAACCTTAGCTTCTATAGAGTTTGTTTCTCTAACATTTAAAACAGATGCTGTAACTATTCCATATCTACCCTCTACGCTGCCACCACTATTTTGTACATTACTTATAGCTTTTAACATTTGCTGCAATGGGAAGTATCTACCTGGGCAATCAGTGTTTCTATAATATTTATGGCCATTAACTTCACTTATTTTGTATGTTTCTTTTAAATATTTAATTAATTCAACTCCAGCATCAAATTGAGCCTGTGGCATGTTTTTATCTTTATCATAGTTACCTTGAAAACAAACTCCAATAGAACAATGATTTTGACCATAGCAATTCGCTCCAGTTACACTAACTGGTCTACCTTGCCACACTGAACCATCTTTACATACATAGTAGTTATATCCTATCATGCTGAACCCCATATTTCTCATTACACCATTAAGCTGTTCAATAGATCCATAAAACTCCGGATGATGAATAATAATTTTATTTGGATCATTCCATCCGCCTGTATTTTCTTGACCTTTTAAATATACTTTGTTTATATCCATAATAAATTACCTCCATTTATTTTTTAAAATATTAAAGAGCAACAACTACTGCTACTCTTACTTAATTTCTTTTTTATTTCCTTCTTTTAATTGTATTAATACATCTTTTAATGCATCTGGGAAAGGTACTCCCAATCTTACGGCATTTTCTAAAATAGAAAGGCCTTCTATTCCAATATAGAACCATATTACTAGCGTACGGAATATCCAACCTTGTCCCAAAAGTCTGTCTAAAGATACCGCAAGAATTAAAATTATTAAAATAGTAAACTTCTTTTTAAGTCCATTAAAACCTATCTGGGAACTTAGATTTTTTTCTTTAGTTCCACACATAATACCCATAATATAATCTAGCACCATACATACTATTAATACCTGCAAGGCTAAATCCCAGTTACCAAATAAACATGTAAGTAAAGTTCCACCGCAAGTTATCGTTGTGTTAAACACCTCTTTTTTATCCATACTAACCCTTCTTTCTTTTTTAATAAAAATAGGCAAAATAAAAAGACTACATATTATAATAGTCCTTACTTTGCCTTTAATAATTATTTAATTTTACTTCGCATTAATTACCTATTGTGTCACTAAACTTCTGTTAAAATTTCTTTCTTTTCTTCTTCTGTAAGTTTTACATACTCTTTTATTATATCTTCTTTAGTCCTATTTTCTTGGTTTACTCTAGTTCTAATAGCATTAACAAATATTATTTTTTTCCAAACTGGCATTATAATTCTCCTCCTACATTCCTAAAGTATTAGCAAGTCCAATTTCTATAGCGGACAATCTTCCTTCTACAGATTGTTTTTGTTGCTCTTGCTGTTTTCTCTCATCATCCTTATTTTGTTTAGCTTTGTTATATTCTTCTTCTGAAACTTCTGTTATATCTTCATATTTAGATATATTATCTTCCATGGTTTTTACATAGCAATAAGCGTTATCAATATTTTTATCAAAATAAATTTGACTACCAGCTACAAATAAATCTATATTAAGTCCCTTATAATCATACTCTCCATTAAACTTTATTAGTTTTTGTATCTTTAATATATTCATATTTTACCTCCTGTTTAGTATTTATATAGCATTAAATAATAAAAAACAATATATACGTGACTTTAAGTTCCGAGAATTACCAGGATCAAATGCATCATAATCTCCAAACAAATTACTATTGAGATTTACTTTATATGAGGTTGATGGATGCCCACTGCTGCTCATACATATAAACTCAAATATATTATCATCATCTTTATCTTTTCCATATACATATAATGTATCTAACATACCACTTTCAAATATATTTGTTGCATATCCATGTGATTTTTGTGATGATAATATTGTTCCATTATCTGAAATAAAATTTAAATAAAAATAATGTTCACCACTTGTTGGAACTGTTATTTTATTTTTTTGTGAAAATAAAATGTCAGTTTGTCTCCAGCTATCAATTTGTGCTGTTATAGATTTTAAAATGGTATTATTATCATCCGTTAATTTAAATGTAGTATTATTTGCACGTGACCAAAACGTTCCATCATGATTTGGACAAATACTATCATAAGCGTTACTTGTATTTATTTTTTTTACTAATGTACCATTTAACTTATAATAATTAATAGAGCCCTTATTAATAAAATTTTTAAATTTATTAATTTCAGTATCCCAATAATAAATTCCATCTTTTTGTTTACTTATTTTACACAGGTCTAAGTTATACATTTTTATAATGTCTTCAACTAAATTATTTTTAATAACAGTATCTATGTTTTTCATACTGTTATCTATTTGCTCAAATGTTGGATTATTAGGTACTGTAATTCCTCTAGTCGACAATGTAGTACCTAATTGTTTTTTACCATTATCGACATTTATAAAAAGTTCTTCTAATGCTCCTTTTACATTTTTAGATGTAAACTTAGAACTACTTAAAGTAGTCTTTTCAGCAGTTACTTCTATATTATCAACTGTCGTTTTTAAGCTATTCGTTTGTGATTGTAAATTACTAATTTCACTTATAGTTTTTGTCTCAATATCAGACAATTGTGCCTCAATTGAGTTCCCACTTTTACATTTAATATCTTCAGCAGTTAGTTCTACAATCCCAATTTTATTATTTACAGATTTAACAGGAGCTTCTGGAATACTTTCTTCTAATTTTTTAAATCCACTATCAACTTTGTCCCAATTGTTATTTAATGCTTGATTTATATTAAATGTTGTTATATTAAAATCATCTGTATCTTTATCATATTTAAATAACTTTAAATGTTCTGTTTCTTTGCTCAATATATCCCTCCTAAAATGCAAAATTACTTAATGTAGTGTTTTCTAATTTCGTTAAATTCCTTGTTTCTACATCTTTTAATAATAGGTATGCAAATAAATACTCTATTGGCAAATGGGCAGGTTTGGATAAATCTATTTGCTTTTTTAAACTGTCTAAGTCTGTAGGTATCCCATATTCTCCAATAAATTTAAGAACTATTTTACCATCTATAAAAGATACTTTTACATTACCATTTTTCCAACTGTTGCATATTGCTTGAAGCAAATTTAAATCTGCCTTACCTTCACTCTTCCATCTAGCCGATATTATAGAATTTTTTTCATCTTCCTTTAAAACTGGGTCTAATTTAATTCCCATCTCACTTGCTAAAAGGTCGGCTCCCCATGTCATTGTAGAAAAATTGAATTGTTTTTTTATATCAACTAAAACATCTTCTATAGTATCTATTTCAATTCCACTAGACTTACACAATTCTTTTATAAAAGGATCTTGTCTAACACTTTTATGTAAATTTGCTATTAACTGTTGTTTTGCATTCATTTTTTCACCTCGTTATAACAAAGTTACAGTACCCATTACAGCTACTTCTTCTTCTCCTATAATCACATTATTATTTATACTTCCATTTACTTTTACGTTTTGAACATCAAGTACACCATTTGCACTAAGTATTAGAGAGATTACTTTAGCATTACTAACATAGTTTACAATTGTAGAAAAAGCAATTTCTTTTAAATATTCTGTTATTTTATTAGAAATATTTGCTTTAATTTCTTCATCTGAATAACCATTATCTTTAGATATGGAACATGCTATATCTATATTCTTAGCTATGGCAGATACCACTGAACAGTAATTACCTATTGCCGATTGACCAGTCCCAGTGCCCCATAAACTCCATGTGTTTGTATTAGAATCATATTCCCCTTTAGGATCTATGTATTCTTGTACTGTATTAACCAAATCTGCACTAGCTGGTTGCATGTTTGAATCTATAATTATAACTTTTACTGTTAAATCTCCATTCCACAAGGGTATTACTTTTGCATTCCCAACGCCTGTTACACTTTTAGCCCAATATATAAAATGCGCTTGGTTATTAGATGTTATGGGGTTTCTTAAAGCATCATAATACCTTTGTTTTAAAGCTTCATCTGTCTCTTCCTCAAAGCCGTCATAACTTGCATTAGGATTAGTTACTTCTGTAAAACCTGGTAAAGTTATAGGAATTTGTGTTATAGAGTTAGCCCCAACCATTCCTATAACTCCTGATTGAGTACATTCAGCTAATATACTGCCTATTTCTGTTATAGGTTTTGTTTCTAAACTAATAAATTGTATGTTATTAGCTGTACTAAATAAATCGCCCTTTTGAATTTTACCCGTACCTTCTAGTGCTAGAACAACTTTTGCTTTCGTTGCAACTTTCCTTACTGTACCTTTATTGTCATAGACTCTAGCTGTTAGATCATCACCAGATAAATCTTTAACTAATCTTAAATTAGCTATAGACAAGGCATATTGATATACTTTAGCTAATTCTATAGCGTTAGTTTTAGTTATATCATAAGTTAAATAACCTACACTTTTTTCATAAATATTAGATATATTATTAAGCATATCTTGTAATATCTGTTCCTCTGTCTTTACATTTGCACTCAACTTTTCACCTCCTAAGCAGATATATTAATAACTTCATTGCTTTTTAAAACCACAGAAAAATCTACATTCAATGTTGTCTTTTTTTGTGTTGTTACAAAGTTTTCAATGTGATCTACATATCTGTGTCTTGTAACTGCTTCTTCAATTTCTCTTTTTAATTGTGATATTACAAACCCATCTCTTTTTTTACCAAGTAGATCTTCTACATCACAATGAAAATTTGTATTTTTATATATTTTATACTTGTTTTTGTAAGCTCCTAGCACAAAATATATCCATTGCTCCACCGCTTTTTTTTCACTACATTCTACTAATTTACCATCTCTCATAACATATTGATTTTTTTCAAAATCAAATAAAAAAACCTTACCTAATCCAGTAAAGTTGTCTGTATCATTATGCTGTTTTATATTTATATTAAAATTTGGAAATATAGCCACTATATCACCTCTATTCTACTGTATCTATTGCAAAATATTGCTGATTATTTGTACTTGCCATAACCAATATTCTTTTACCTATATCCCTACTATCTAATATTTTATTTTTAGCTGTAGTAGTGAGTGTTAGATCAATACCTTTTGTTAATAGTACTTCACCACTTAGAATACTAATCTTAATAGGATTTATACTAACTATTTTCCCTACAACTATTCCTATATACTCTTTATTATCTCTTTGCTTAAGTAATTTAGAAAATTCTATAGCATAATTCATTTATAGCACCTACCATTTGAATGTAATCGAAGCTTTATAAACTCCATTTTCTAGTGTACAATTACAGTTTGTAATAAGCCTTGCACTATTAATATTATATTTTTCTAGTTTAAAATCTACTAACCTATTAGCTCTTAATAATTCTGCATTTTTTATTGGTATAATGTCTAATGTTAACTCACTTTCAGCAGATACATGTGTTTTAAGATATTTTTCAGCTATGTTATATGCTTGTGATTCGTTTTGATTTTCTTCTAGTTGTATATGCTCTGTTACAAGTCCAAAAGTTTCGCTAGCCTTTTTATCTTCAACAATACTAATTATTCTAGTATCTTTTTCATCTTTACTTACAACTTCTACTTTTGTAATTGTGTTCTCTATACTCTCCTTAAATGTTGCTCCATTCCCAAGTAAAAATTTAGTAGATATTTTCAATAAGTTTATGTCGTTTTTTACTTTGAAAATATCTCCATCCATTTCCATATATAACTTTTTACCAGTTTCTTTTGTATATATCTCTCCTATATCCTTAATAATGTCTAATAAGGTTTGACTTTTATATATCTTAGTAATCTTTGTGATAATATTATGTGGTATGTCATGTTTAATGCTAAATTTACTACACACTTGTCCCATTGCTATCCATGCTGGTATATTATTAAATTGCATAATGGTTTTATTTTTATTTAAATATCTAGCAAAATCCATACATGTATAAGCATATATATTGTTATTTTGTTCTATAGTAATTACAGTTCCTATGAAAATATCTTTATCGTTTATTTTTAAATTAATGTAATTACCAAAATTTAATTTTTTTATGCTGCTAAATGTAAGTTGCATACCAACTGTTTCACTATCTGTACTCCAATTTATTCCACCACAAAATTCTAATATATCTATTAATTTATTATCTTTTAGTGTGTAGAGATTATATTTGTTCATTATAATCCCTCCACTCATTTAGTGTAATATTTAATTGATAGTCTTTATTACTATCTATAATCCAGTTAAAATCTCCTATTAGACATTTTACATCCCATATAGTTTGTTTATCATCTACAACTATATAACGTATAGGATCTTGAAAATACATTTCGCTAAAGAAAAAACTAATCATTGTGCTTGCATATTCATTGCTTTTACAAAAACTATATCGTTTTGGCGTATTTGGTGCTAATAATTCCAAAGTCGTACTAAAAGATTTTTTTTGCCCTGGAAAATTAAAAGTACCATTATTAAAAGTTTTAAAACTTTCATTTTCCATACCATTACTTATTTCTGGAATTGTCGGTGGTAATATTGGTACTTGCATTACATTTTTTCTGTCTAACGTAGAAAAATATATATCTATAATAACCACTTCCTTTTCAATTTAAAAAGAGTGGTTATTACACCACTCTATATAGTACCTAAGTCCATTGTGTTTTTAATTTTTCTTACTATTATATTTCCTAAGTTGTCTGCATATTCTTCATTTCCTATAATATTACCTTGTATTACTATATTTACAGCTATGCCACTTCCAGTAGCATTAGTTTCTTTCAATAAACTTTTTGAAGCTTGATGTGTCATAACTTTACTTCCGTTTGGGAGAGACACTATCTCTCCACCACGTTCGTTTATTTGCGCTAATCCACCAGTAAAATACTGTGTTCCCTTAGCAAATTTAGGTATCTCTGGTATATTTGCACCCTTAAATAGTCCGCCCACACTAGAAACTTTATTTATACCACGAATTACTAAGTTTATAGCGCTTATTATCCCATTTAGAACACCTTTTGCAATTGTTTCTAATCCTTTCCATATTCCACTAAATATACTTTTTATTCCTTCCCATGCTCTACTCCAGTTCGCAGTAAAAACTCCTGCAATAAAATTTACAATTCCTCCAAAAATTTTCGTTAGTGCTTCTATTATTCCACCTATAACAGCAATAGAATTAGATATCAAATCTACTATGAATGGGAAAACAGTACTAAAAGCAACAGAGAACACACCCATTAAAAATTGAGCCACTGGTGCTAACACGCTTGCAATTAGTGCTAAGATAGTTTGTCCTATTACCATTAATACAGGTAGAATGTAAGTTGTAAAGAAATTAAATAATGGTACTAAAACACTTTGCCAGATTTGTGTTAATATAGTCCACAAACTAGATAACACTGTTATAACCACATTACCTACCAAACTAGCAAATTGAATTAAAACTGGGAGTATATAAGTTATAAAAAATTGCCCTAATTCAATCAGAACAGGAAGGATATTAGTTGTAAAATAATTAACCATTTGTTGTAAAACAGGAAGGATATTAGTTGTAAAATATTGTCCTATTTGCTGCAAAATTGGAAGTATATTATTCTGTATAAATGCTCCAACTTGTGCTATTATTTCTCTAAATTTTGCAGAATGTTTATACAATAAAATAAGACTAGCTATAATCACCCCGGCTATTAAAATAAACTTCCCACCAGCACTTAATTTTAAAGTGCCATCTGTTAAAATGATCATGTTTCTTACACCTTTAATTGATAATTTTAACAAATTTAATATTTTTATTGCTGTGTAAAAACTAGCAAATACTATTATAAAGTCTAATATTTTTCCTTTATTTTCTGTAAAGATTTTCCCTAATTTTGCTACTATATTTATTATCTTATTTATAGTCTTTCCAACCTTATCTGCTATCTTTTCTAAGCTTCCATCTGCTTGTAATTGTTCCATTTTGTTAGATATTCTATCTACTACTTTTCCTAAAGTTCCTCCACTTGTTAACATTATACTTGTTGTCGCATTTTTAAATCTTTCTTTTAGTTTACTTATTCTATTTCCTAGACTTTGTTCCATTATTTTAAAAGCTTCATCTGTAGCTCCAGTGCTATGTTTCATAGCATCTAGAGACTTAACAAAATCTATATTCCCTTTACCAGTGAGGACTAATGCTCCAGATAGTGCTCTAACATTTCCAAATAGTTTACCCATAGTCTCAGTATTGCCTTTTGTCTTGTCTTTTACCTCTTGCAAAAATTTAGCAAAACCTTTTGATTTAATAGCACTAACAGAAAAATCTATTCCTAGTTTCTTAGCTGTTTTTCTAGCTTCATCACCAGGTTTAATTACACTGGTAAATACAGCTTTTAGTGCTGTTACAGCTTCATCAGTTTTAAGCCCATTTTTTGTAAGACTTGCCATCCCTGCCATTAATTCATTTATACTAGCACCAGCAGATTTTGCAACAGGGGTAAGAGAGCCCATAGATTCAGCTAATTCTGCCACTGTGGTTACACCTAGATTTTGTGTAACCAATAATTTATCACTTATGCTCTGCATAGCTTTCTGCCCCGTCAAACCATAAACATTCATTGTTGACATTAAAATTTTCAAAGCACTATTAGAATCTGTAAATCCAGCTTTGGCAAGTTTAGCTGAATCTATGCTTGCTTGAATACTTTCAGCTGCTTTTACACCCGAAGATATAGCAGAATATTGTGTTTCTGATAATTCTTGTACTGATATTCCAGTTTTATTCGATGTTTTAAGTAAATCTTTTTGTATATTATTTAATTCTAAAGCATTTTTAGCAATAGATTTTACTTTTCTAGCTCCTCCATCAAGTTCTTTTACTCCGTCTAATCCTACTTTAAAAATGAATGCTCCTGCTAATGCTCCAGCTGTAATTCCTAATTTTACAATTTTGTCTCCAAATTTCTCAAAATTTTTAATAGATTTGTTAGTAAATGCTGCAACTTGTTGATTTGCTCGTTTTACTTCCTTACTTGTGTTTTGAACATTTTTATTTACTTTTACAAGTCCACCACTTAACTTATCTTGAAGAGACAAAACTACACCTATCGTTTTACTTGCCATTCATTTTCTCACCTCATTTCTTGGTGAAAATAAAGAGGACAGCAATTATTTTTTACCATCCCCTAGTACTGCTTTTATTTTCATATTGTCATATTCACATTTTTCCAAATTATGAACATTCATGCTTTGTATAAAAAATTCTTTTTCTAATGCATTTAAATTAAGAAGATAGTCTAGTTTATGCCCTCGACATAAAAAGAAAGAAACCCAATATAGTTCCCCATACCTAGCATTTTCCCCACTACCCTCTTTTATTAGTTTTTTATACTTTGTTTTATCTCTTCTGTATCTATATCAAACGCGTCATTAACTTTTCGTGCTAAAGATATAGTATCATCTATACCAAACAACTTAACGCATATGTCATAAGGCTCTACGCATTCTAAATCCTTTTGCAATTCTGAATCATGTAAAAATTCACAAGTTTTGTATAAAAACTCTTTACTCGCTTTTAGCATCGTTTTATAACTTACATCTCTTATATCTTCATCTTTAGACATAGTTACGCTGTTAGCGAAAGCTTCTTTAAAATCTAAAAATTGACTATCGGAAGGTCTAATAAATGTTAGTATTCCAAACCCTTCAATCTCTAAATCTACTATTTTCTTTCTATTGTTATATTTATTTAGTGCTTTCTTTCTAAAATCATCTAATGTTAATTTTTTTAATTTATTTTCCATATATTATCATCCTTTCTTAATTATATTAATTCTAAGTATTCAAATGAGCTAGCTGAAAATGGTAATTCCTCTTCAATCATAGCTTTTGATTCTAATTTTGCTAATTGTAACTCTGTAAATGTTACATCATATAGTGCTAATCTTTCTACATTCTCACCGTTTACTTTAGCTGTTGTTACTACAATTTTTATATTCGGCATATTCCCAGTCCTAAACCCTTCGGCTAATAGTTTTTGTGCCCTACTATCAATCTTTTTCAATGTGATAGAACCTTCTATATTTGTGCCAGTGTATCTTTTATAAGTATTGTTATCACCAACAAAGTTTACATCCTCATATTCTGCTGTTGCTTTAGCTTCTATATTAGTTATATTCGCCCATTGTTCTGTATTTACCCACACATTCCCTTCATTTCCACTTATAATTTCTTTACCCTTATCTGCCATATTTTTTCTCCTTTCATATAAAATAAAAAAGAGTAACTTTACAGCCACTCTCTAAAATAATTCAATGCCAAATTTTATGTTTTCTATAGATTCATTTAGTTTTATATCGCCTTTTAGAAATACAGACTTATGAAATGGTGTATTTTTAACTTTTTTATCTGTCCATGCATCAACTACATCACCTTTTTCAGCTTTCCATGCTTTCCTTTGTTCTTCTATATTAATCAAAGATTTATTGTCATAAGTTTTATCCAATATTTCTTTATCCTCTAAATCATCAAAATATGCATTTATGGAAGGTATAAGTACATTATTCTGCCTATCTGCTGTATTCTTATATGCTCCAATATAAGCCTTAAAAGCTGTGTTTAAATCATTTTGAATTAAATGCATAGCTTCTACATTTTCAATTGATGTAAAAACACTTGGATTATCCGCATCTATTTTAGTTAAACTATTTACCGCTGTAGATATTCTCACAAGACCTTCGTCATTTATTAAACATAATTTACCGTTTTTGATTTTAGTGTCTACATCATCTATTATAGAAACTTCTTTTAAATTTTTTAATTCTAAGTAAGTAGCACTTCTACTTAGAGAAAGTCCTGCAAATATTCCTAACAAACTTGGTATATATTCTAGTGCATCAGCTTCTCCTCTATCACCTGTAAATGTCACTTTTGCATTTTCTAATTCTATAACACATTTACAGTCACTTGCTGTTGTAATTTGTGTTACTACTGCCTTATAAGTTTTTTTTAGCTTCTCTTGCTCCTTAACAAATTGTGCAATTTTATCTTGATACTCTTTTACATTACTACCTATATAATCTATCTTTTGTGCAGTTATATATTTTAACGCTTTATTGATATTATCATCTTGCGTTTCTGTAGCTGAAGCTACTGGAATTACAGTAACCTCCATAGGTACTCCATAAAAACAATCCTCTATAGATTTTTTATTTGCTTCTGTATATTTAGTACCATCTATATCTGTACTAAGTTTATATTTTAATATTTCTGTAGTAGTATCTTCTTTAATCAGCAAAGCTACCCTACCTCGCTCACTTCTTTGTATAGCTGTGCCTGCTAGTCTCTTAAAGATTATATCAATACTTGGCTGTTCATTATTTGTCATAAAAATCACTTCCCTTCTATTGTATTATTTATGGATATATCTTCTATAACTTCTCCACACTCTTCAATTTCTGCTATGTCTATTAAATCATTTAAATTTAATATTAGTAATCCTTCATCTTTTCTTAGATCATAGTCACATTCAAACATATGAATATAATAATCATCTGTTATTTTAATACCCTTTAAAAAAATGTCGCTCAATAAATCTTGTACTTCTAAAAGTTCAATTTTACTATCTTCTCTGTTTTTCGCAAAATAAAAGAGTTGCAAACTAAAAGTCCTTTGTTTACAACTCTTATTTATTAAACCTGTTTTATTTTCAGTAAAATTTACATATAACGAAGGCCTTTCTATATTTTCTCTAATGTCTGTACTCGCAAATATTGTATCTTTATAATCTGTATCTCTTAAACCTTCTGTCACTTGTTTTACAACTGCTTTATTTATTTCTTTAAGCGTTACAATTGTAATCGTCCCCTATCTTTACTAATCAAATAGTTCGTCTAAAAATTTATCTATACTATTATAATAATCATTTTCAAAGCTTTCTGCTGATTGCTCTATAAAATGAAATCCTGGAATGAATTTTTCGTTCCCATTTTTAGCTTTATGCATCCAACCATCGTTAAGCAAATGTGCGTGTGGGGAACTATTGTAAGCTCTTATAGCTAAATCTTTACCTTTATATTTATACAACTTACCAGCTTTAAAACCTTTTTTTAAATTTCCAGTTTCTTCTCCTATACCTTTAGATGCAAAAATTTGCTTATTTTTCTTATTTAATTCTTTAGCTTCTTTTCTTAAAAATGCTTTAGCTTCTTTAGGATATTCTTTTTTTGCTGTATTTAATAATTCTCTATTGAATTTATCTAATTCCCTCATATCAAATCCATCAAGCATATTATCACCATCTATTCATAAATAATTCTAGTCTTAATTTCCCAAAAATCATTATTTTTATAATCAGGATAAAAATCTAAAAACTCATATTTAAGTCCATTTTTATCTTTAAAAAACATATTAATTTTAGGATTTTTAATACTTAATTTTCTGCATTTTATCTTTTGTATAGTAGTAACTTTTTCTACATCGGTTTCGCCTGTTTTGCTTGTAGAACCATGTTGTGGAACTATGTTACACCATATATCTTTAATTTTTCCTTCTTTTACATCTATTTCATCTAACTCATTTTTAAAAGGTACCATTCCCCATAGTCCAAGTTGGATGTTTAGTTTTGAAGTTTCCATCATATCACCTACTCACAATACTTTAACTGATTAAGAATAGATTTTATAGTATACCTTACTTTATTAGATACCTTACTTTCTTGCATAAAACCTCTGTTGTCATACCAATCAGAAATAAGTACCTTGCAGAATAATTTTGCTAAAGGATTAGTATTATCAAATTTTTTATCCGTGGAATTTTTAAGATATAATTCAGCACCAGTAATTAAATCTTGTATATAATTGTCTTCCGCCTCATAATCCACCTTTAAAAACTCTTTAGTTTCTTCTAGTGTAAGTATCATCTAACTCCCTCCTAAAACAGACTTTAATTAAGCCCCTGTAGGCAATGCTAATTTTATTTTTATTACTGCATCTGTATCTTTCTCACCACCATCAAGTCTTGTTATAACTCTTGCCTTAGTAGTATTAGTTTCAAATGCTCCAGCCCCAATATTTGTTGTTAATAATTCATAATTATCATCATAAAAATACTTATAAGCTTCCTTTAAATCTCCTAATAATATAGGAATATTATCCTCCTCTGTTTTAAGAGTCGTATTTAAAAGTTCTGTAACTGGAAGTCCTAGAAATAAATATTGTGTTGGTTGCTTTGGATCTAGTTGCAAATAAGGTCTACCCATCTTATCCTCTAAGCTATCTAAGTAATTGAATCCATCTTGGTTTGTTATCCACTTTGCAGTTGGCTTAAATATATTTAACAATTCTACATTCTTACATTTTTTAAAATCTTTTAAACCTGCGGTAGCTGGTAATGATACTTCTTTATATTTTGTAGATGTCATTATCCCTTGTGCATCTTTGCTTGTACCAGTACCATATAAGATTTTAATATTCCTAGTTATTCTAACTTTATCAACTAACCAGTTTATTAAGAAGTTTTCTAATTCTTGCCCTGCAAACTTCAATAAATCGTTTGGGATTGTCATTAATCCAGCAAAATCATGTAAATCGAATGACATTCTTTCTAGTTTTGGATTATCAACATTCTCTATAGTCCCATATTCGTCTAAATTCGTAAGAGGTGTTTGATCCGCTCTCTTTTCATATGTTCTTTGTCCTTTTCTAGTAAATACTTTTTCACTATCAACTAAATTAAATAAATCTGTGCTATCTTTTAATCTTTTATTAATTTTAACTTGAATATCTTCTGGAACTGCAAACCCACCATCTTCATTTACATTTTCACTTATTTTATTTTGTTGGTCTTCTGTTAAGTCTAGGCCTTGTAACCCTCTTTGTTTTAATAAGCTATTAGCTACTGCTTTAGTAAATAATGATCCATTATAAACTACTTTATCATTTGTATCTGTAACAAGTGGTGTTCCTTTTCCTTCATCATCTAAACTGTTATCTATATTATCTTTTCTCTTTTGAGCTTCTATTTTGGCTTGTAATAAGTCAATTTCATTTGAAATATTTTCTAATTCCTCTGTAGTTACTCCCTCCTTATTTAATAATTCACCCATAGCTGTATTCTTTTGATCTAATTGATTTAATAATCCTCTTAATTCTTTACTCATTATTCATTCCTCCTTGTTTTTGGCAAAATAAAAAACTAGCTACATTTTTATTTTTAAAAGCTAGTCTATTCTTTAAATTATTTAATTTTTCATTTTCTAACTCATTGGTATTGCTTTTATTATTTATCTTGTTTGGATTATCAATACTGTTTCTAATTTTTTCAATAACATCTTTGGGCAACATCCCTGTATTCTCGCAACTATTAGTTAGTTTATTAGTTGTATCAAACATTATTTCATCTACAAAACCTAATTCTTTTGCTCTTTGTGCATTCATAAATGTTTCTTTATTCATTAAGTCTAACAATTCTTCTTGTTTCATCCCTGTTTTTAGCATATATGCATTAGAGATTGCCTTATTACATTCCTTTAACATTTCTGAACCATGATCCATTGCTCTATAATCACCTTGAATAATTCCAGAGGCATTATGTATCATGATTCTTGCTGTAGGAGAAATTTTTAATATATCTACACCCATAGAAGCAACACTTGCTGCACTTGCTGCCATTCCAACTATTTTACCTGTAGTTTTTCCTTTGTAATCTTTTAACAGAGTATAAATTTCTGAACCAACATCAACATATCCTCCAGGACTATTTATAATTACTTCTAATTCCTCGCCATTAGCATCTTTAATAGCTTTTTCAATATCTGTTGCGCAAACAGCTTCAATTCCAAACCAATCATAAATCCATTTTTCATCACTAGAAATTATAGGACCTTTAACATTTACTTTAGCCATTATTTATCACCACCTTTATTTTTTATAATAAGCTCCAATATCTTTAAGATATTGCATATTACCATTACAAATTAATTCATCGCCTCCCTCTTTTGCTTCATCTTCTTCTAGTTCCCTTACTTCATTAGGAGTTTTAAATCCACTTTGAATAGCTACTCTATAGGCGTTGTATCTTGTTTCAATATTAGCTCTTAAAATTGCATCTACATTGAACTTAAGATAATAACCTCGCCTTATTTCTGTATTTAAGAATAGCTTATAAATTAATTCTTGCTCATACATAGTAAGTATTGATTGCAAAGTATCTATATAAAATCCCCTCTGCTGCTCTGCTATATTTGTATGGGTTGCTCTATCTAAATCATTAAGTTGGTGCATTTTAACACCGAACATAGCTGCTATTTGCCTAATAGTTAATTGACTATTTTCTAAGAATTGAGCATCAACTAACTTCTGGCTTATAGGCTGAAACTGGTATCCAATTGGCAACATTGCAATTCTATGAGCATTTTTTAAGCCACTAGACATTCTTTCAAAGTTTTCTATAAATGTTTTTTCTGCATTTGGATTCAAGTCCCCAACATATTGAACTAATCCTTTAACTTGAAGTCCATTTTTAAAAAATTTGTTTATATATTCTTCGCTAGATTTACCATTTTGAATTAGATGTTTTAATTGGTCTATTACGCTTAACCCAACTATTCCATCTGTAGTTAATCCTTTAAAATGTAGTAATTCATCACTTTTAAATTTAATTTGATGTCCTAAATTATCTGTGTAGATATACCATATTTTATTACTGGAATTTAAAAGTCCTACATCATCTACAAAGATTTGCATTTTAGAACTATCTAATGGATATAAACCAGTTACTTGACCTCTATTATTAAAATCTAAAGCAACATAAGCATTCCCGTAAATATTTCTCTGAACCTCAACACATTTCCAAAAATCACTAGCACTCATGTATGGATTAGGTCTTAATTTTAATAATGGTCCTAAATAATGATCTACTACTTTTTTAATTCCATTTTTATTTTGGTATATTTTTATAGGTAACTTACTAACTGTATCTGAAAGAACTCTTAAACAACCAAATACAGTAGCTTGTTTTAAACTGTTTTTACCTTGTATATTTATATCTTCTAAGTTAATTCCAAGCCATTTTAAAAGTTCTTTATCGTCTAAGCTTATATCTCCTGATAATGAGTTAACTGTATTTCTCCTAAATAACATTTATTCACCTCCTTCTAAGAGGATTTTTAGAAAAGTACACTCCTAAACCTATAAAAATAATTGCTAAAACATACATACCTATATAGGAATTAATTAAAAATGTAGTTATAACTATTAAAATTAATCCTATAAAAATAAAAAAATCCTCTATGTAATCATAAAGAATTTGCCTTAATCTATTCATTTTATCAACCCCAAAGCTTATTTAAAAAATCTTTTTTAGCATATTTATTTATATCTATTGGTTTATCTTTATTACTTATTATAATTTTATGAACATCTATAGCAGCATCTATCGGGTCTATTCTTTCTGTTCTATGTTCTTTATCTATTTTTATTTCTTCAAAACTATTCTTTGTTGTTACTGCATTAGCACCACAAAATCTAAATAAGCTATCTTTCTTATTGTATTTTATTTGCCCACTATCAACACTTAATTTAAAATCTTCTGTTGGGCTATTCAAACTTTTTGCACTTTGTGTTATTTCAATACAATCTACTCCAAACTCTTCTAAATCACTTAAAAATGTATCTGCATTGTGTGGATCATAAGCTATGAATTTTAATTTCAAATCATATTTTTCTATAAGTTTTTTATAATAGTTTATGATGTATTTATAGTCTGTTTTTATCCCTCCAAGTGTTTCGGTAAGTGTTATTAATTTGTTTTCATTTGCCCAAACATCATAAGGAGCATTGTCAGTTTCTATGTGTTCCTTCAACCTCATTTTAGGCATAAAACTGTGTTGATGAAAGAAATAAGATGTTTCCCCATTCTCCAAGAAAGGGAATTCTAATACTCCACTTGTTAAATCTCCCCCACTTGAAAGGTCCAATCCTAAGCCACATTCCATACCTCTAAAATCCTCTAAAGTTAAATCAGAAGCACATTTTTTCCATTTTTCTATGTTTAAATACTGATTATCACTAAACTTGTACCAAATATTTAAAGCTTTAGTTAGAAAGTCTCTCAAATCGCTTCCACCCATATCTTTAGCAGATATACCTACAGCAATAAGATTTTCTAAATCCTCTTTATCTTTGCAAACTAAGGGATTAGCTTTAATCCAGTTCTCCGGGTCCCAAATATCATCCTCTTTATCCATTTGGGCAATATAAATGAACTGCTTATCATTTGTGAATATACCTTCTAAAATGTTTTTGCAGTATTCCCAAAGCTTAAAGCATGGTCCATTAAGATTAAACCCAGCGGTAGTAATAACAGAAATTAAACATTGTTTCATTTTTCTCGTACCACCTTCAAGGAGTTTGTACATCTGGTTATCTTTATGAGCATGATATTCATCTACAATTCCTAAAAGTGGTCTAAATCCGTCAATAGACTTTGTATCTTTTCCTAATGCCTTTATAGTTGAATTAGTAACTAAACAGTCTATTGTACTTTCATATTCTTTTATTTTAAATAATTCTGATAAATCGCCATCAGCTTCTATAAATTTCATTATTTCTTTGAATACTATTTTAGCTTGCTCCATCTTTGTGGCAGTGCAATATATTTGTCCATATTTGTACCCATCAAAATTGCCATAAAATGTTGCAAGTATTCCATTTAGAAATGATTTACCATTCTGTCTGCCTAATTGAACATATGAATTTCTAAACCTTCTATATCCAGTTCCTTTAGTAACCCATCCATTAATACTACCTAAAATAAAATCTTGGAATCCTTCAAGTTTAACTGGAGTTTCCTCTTCGCCCTCTGCAATTGTAAGAGTTTCAGCAAACTCTATTATTTTAAGTGATTTTTCTATATCGAATTCATATTTATATACTGCTAATTTAGATTTTTCTAAATCATCTAAGTGCCTTTGACATGCTAATTTAACATACTTTCCAGCAATTACTCTGCCTTCAACTACATCTTTGGCATACTTGGTAACTCTATCTATCACATAGAATCACCTCACATAAACTTAGAGAACTTATTTTTAGGTTTTTCTTCCTTAGATTTTGGAACAACTAATTTACATCTACTGGAAATAGTTAACCCTAAGTCACTCGCACTTTGCCTACACATCTTAAACAACTTTTCTTGCATTAATAATAAGTTTATATATTTTTCATTTTCAACTCCCGTTTTTAATAGTTTTTTTGTAACTTTCTGATAGTTATATTCTGAAACTATAAATCTTGCTAATGCTTCACAGTCCAAATTACTCATTATGTCTATATTCATTAATTCTTTGGCTATTCTTTTGAACTCTTTTTTTAAATTACTTGGTAAGTAAGAAGGTGGTTCAACTTTATCTGTATTAGCTTGCACTTCACTATTTTTTCTTTCTTCTATTTCTTTTTTACTTAAATGTTTTTTACCTTTTAGCATTACCAAATCTGTTGGCTGTCTTGGTCTTGCCATTCTTCTTACCTCCTTTCAAAGATTTCATTTAGGGAGTTTTTTCTACAGAATAGAGGGGCTGCGGTCTTGATCCAATCGCCTAAAACTTTTCAACCTCCCCCTCCCCTTCTATTATTTTCTTTAACCTCTTTTGCATTGCTATTTTATTACTGTTTCCCTTCTTATACTCTGCATGTATTACCTTATGGCACTTATCACACACACTTATAAGATTATTCTTGTTAAGTCTTTTGCTCCAGTTATCTTTTAATTCTTCAATATGGTGTACAGTATGCATAGGCTTTATTGTCTTGTCACTTAAACATAACCTACATAAACCATTATCTCTATTCTTTATGCTCTCTCTAGTAAAAGACCATTCTTTACCATGGTAGAATGTTATACTCTCTCTATCCCTTACATGTGTATCATAGTGTCTATTACTTTCTTTCTTGTTCTCTTGGTACTTCTTAGCACACTCTTCACATAGCTTAACCTCTTGTGGTATTAACTTACCACACTTACATATCTTTTTAAGTGCCATTATAATTACATCCTAAAGAGAAAGTTAAAAAAGAAGTAAATTAATATTCCATTGCTTAACATGAACCAAAAACTTTTAACTCTACTCTTAACACTTTCTTCAACAAACATGCCTAATAATCCAATTAATGCACTTAGTATTGTAGTTACTAGTCCATACCATGCTATTACTCTCATATTTAATCCCACCTTATTTTATTGCATTAAAAAAGAGCCCCATTTATTTAGGCTCTTAATATACATTCTCTTATATTATTTTTATTTACTATTACCAACCTACTGGATCGTCAGTATAAAATACCATTGCTGGTTCACCTCAATTCATTACCAACCTGCTGGGTTATCTACTACTTTTGCTATTGGATTATCTGTAACTACTTTCTTTTTTATATCCCAAGGAACTGGATCTATTATCTTAGTCATATTATAACCTCCATATAAAATATTCTCTTTAAAATTTGTCTTTATCCTTATCATTTTCACCCATAACTTCAAGAGAACATGGATTGCAATTATTAAGATTTATATTAAACTCATCACCATGCTTTGTGAATTTAGCTTTTCTGTTATTGTCTAATTCAAACTCTCTTTCCATTTGTAACTTCACATTATTTTCTAATTTGCTATTCATATCTTTTAAAATGTTGATTTCATTAGATAAGTCAGTTATATACTTTGCAAGTTCTTCCCCAGATTTTTTATAATAAACATGTGATATTCCCATAGAAATAATTGCTCCAATAACTATCCCAACAATTTCTTTTAAAATTCCCATTTTCTTGTCTCCTCCTTTCCATGTAAATATTTCTACATTTTAGAAGAATATCCTTCATTTTATAACAATTATTTCTGTCTCAATGCTCCTCTAACTCTTTTATAAGAAGTGTGTTGCATACATTCTTTTAAATTGTCTGCTATATTTTCTCTCTTAACTCTCTTACTAGAACAATAAGGACACACCAAGTATCCATTAAAATTACTTATCTCTTCTGCCAAGACAACAAATTCTTTTTTACATGTCTTACAAACAAAGCTACTATAAATACTTAGCATATCCTCACATCCTTTTTAAATAAATTAAGCACCTGGAATTAACCAAGTGCTCTGTACAATATGTTTAAATTTTATTTTTTCTATGATATTAGTATAGCATGACATTCTCGTACATTGGGTATATAAAAAGTATATATTTTATATAACTTCTATATACCTCATTCGAGTAGCAAAGGAATCATTTTCTTAACCGCTCTATCCTCTGCTCTTTGACAAGCTATAGGAGTGAACCCTAGTTGTCTTGCTATATCTCTCCATTGCATTACTGGAGATGTCATATACTTTAATACTATTACATCTTTCTCAAACTCTTTTAATATACCAACTGCTTTCTCTATCTTTTTAAAATTAATCTCGTAAGCTTTTCTTGCTTTTTCTAATTCTGCTATTTTATCATCCTTATTTACGATTCTATCTTCTAATTCCTTATTAATTTTAAATGTTTGTCCTGTTTTTTCTCCCATAGCCATTCCTGTTACATCATAATTATTCTTTACTTCCTCTATCTCTAAAGCTTTAATTTCAGCACTATTTTTATACATTAAATATGAATTTAATATTGTTCTAGCTTCTTCTTTTTTAAATGATAAGTTATTGTCCTTCATGCTCGTCCTCCTTTTAAAAACTAATTTAAACTATAGTAGCATCCTCTTTAGACACTCCACCATCTTTAGTTAAATAACTGGAGTTTAATTGCTTTTTTACTTCATATGTTTTGCCTATTTTGTTTGAATACCATAAGTTTTTATTACTGCAAGACATAATTAAAATTTTCATGAACTCACTTCCTTTAAGCACACTTAATTATTTTCTTTACCGCAAATCTTGGAATTGCAGTATGTTTCTTATCCCAAATTATATTTAATGTACTTCCAAAATTGTAAACACTGTATACTTTTGCAGCTATAACTTCCTTACCACAAGTTGTTTCTATTATGTCTCCAATTTTAATATCCTGTAGAGCCTGTCTTTCTTCTTTTATAACTTCATCATCTCCATAAGCTGCTTGTACATTATTAAACTCTAGTACCCACCCTATGGAATTTATACTAATAACTTTATCTTGCAACTCTAGTATTATGTTCTCGTCACCTTTACGACTAATTTCCTTAGCTGCAAAATACTTAGTTTTTAACTTCTGTAACTTTTCTTCCTGCAAGCTGTTAGGCTGTAAATCTTCCCTATAAAACAATATCCTGTCCATAGGTAACACTGGTAGCTTTTTATCTTTAGTAAACTCTTTCTTCCCTTCTTTATTAACGTATATGGTCTTATATCCTCCTGGAGTAGCTAGCTCTATACCTAACCCACCGCCACAGTATTTTATTAATCTATATAAATTCTCATTTTCCATAATTCTATTTTTATCTAAGAATTTTTGTTGCAGCTCTGTCAATTCTAAAGGTTTCATAGATTTCTCATTTTCTTTTGGTGTAATTTTATTGATAATTGTTTTAGGCTTTTCTACAACTTTTATATCCCATATAGTTAATTGCACTGGAGTAAGTTCCATAACTTTCCCTCCTTTCAAGGGGCATTTAAGCCCCTATTTAGCATTTCTTAAGTCAAATTTAAGCTGTCTATCTGCTTTCTTAAGCATTGCAAAGTCTTCATCTTCAAATCCATCCATAAGGTTAGGCATAGGAGTTAATGTTGTTTCCCATCCATAACCTAAAGTGCCTAATACCTCTTTCCATCCTTTTATATCTGGTTCTCTTAATTTATCTCCATCTACTTGCCTTAAAACTGAGTATATATGCCATAATATCTGTTCTTTGCTTATTCTGGACATCCAAAACTCTCTACTAAAGATAATAAATTTATATCCTGTTAAGTCTGTTAATTGCCTTGGAGCTTTCTTGATCCACATAACATCATCATTTCGTTTCATTTCATCTCCAACATAGTCTATATCTTCTAAGAAAAGCAGTTTATTTATATTTATATAAGTAAACTCTGGAATCTGTTCTTTGTACTTATCCTTTATTTTCTCTGCTAATGGTTTGTAAAATTCATTTTTAATCCAATGCTTTGAATCATACTTACCATTGTTAAGTGCTCTTATCTTTTGAACTTGTCCATTCCCATCAGCGTCAACATACTGCAAGTTGTATCCTATACAATCTATATCATTTATTAACTCCCCTGTATCAGCTATAATCCTTATTTTTGGCATTTCTTATTCTCCCTTCTAATCTTGTTTAATTTGTCATATTCAATCCAACCAGTTTCACTATATTTTAGCGATCTAGCAACCCATGTAAGCTTTAAATCTGGATACTTGTAATCAAACATTTTGCGTCTCATTTCTCCTTGTTGAGTGCTCATGCCTTTAATATCTATTAACTCCTCCGTTCCATCAAGATGATATATAAGAAAGTCTGGTGCATATGTGATAGCTCTATATGTTTTTCCATTCTTTTTAAAGCTTGGCTGCAATTCATATTTAGGTTGTAATTCAAAGTTTAATATCTTGCCTTTAGCTTTTAATTCTTTTAGGTATAAGTAATATTTAGCTTCATCCTTAGAATCAAAAGTAATTCCATCTACTGTGATCTTCTCAGCTCCGTACTTACTTTTAACCATTTTATAAATACCCCTTTCAATTGACTATCAAGTGATAATGAAAAGTTATAACATTACCATCTAATAGCCTTAATCCTATATTTTTAAATTAATACTGCATCCCCACACTCAAAATCTGAGTATTTAAAACATTCCCTGTAGTTCTTTCCTTGTACTACTATAAAATATTTAGTAGCAATAACTACTTTACCCTTAAAAGTTCTAACTCTTTTGTCATTGCCAATCTTACATTTTATTTTTACCTTCATATCTTTTTCAAACATTTTAACCTCCTAAACTCTCTAAAATGGAATATCACCATCATCTATTGGAGTGATTTCATTTTCATAATTGATTGGATTATTATTATTTATTTCTTGTGGACCATCTGCCCGCTCTAAGAACTGTACTTCATCAGCAATTACTTCTGTGACATACCTTCTAGTTCCATCTTTAGCTTCGTACGATCTAGTTTGAATTCTTCCAGAAACGCCTATTAATTTTCCTTTGCTCACATAGTTTGCTGTAGCTTCTGCTTGCTTTCCCCACACAACTATAGGAATAAAGTCTGCTTCTTTCTGACCACTAGTAGAAAATCTTCTATCTACTGCTAAAACAAATTTTACAACAGCTTTACCACTTCCAGGTATAAAGCTTAACTCTGGGTCTTTAGTTAATCTCCCTATTAGAACAACTCTATTCAATGTTCATCTCTCCTTTATGAAATCTTTTTATATTCATGTTTGATATTTTCCTCTGACAGTTCCGCGTATATTTGAGTAGTCGCAGGGTCTTCGTGACCCATAAGATGCTGAATAACTGGTAGTGACATTCCTGCATTAAGTTTATGCGTAGCATACGAATGCCTAAATAAGTGTGGATATACTGACTTTTCTATTCCCGCTCTCTTTGCAATCTTTTTAATTTCTCTTTGTATAGATCTTCCGCCTAATCGACCATGAGGTCTCTTTGAAGTAACAAACAGTGCTGGATTACTATCACTTCTAGTCAGTAAATATTTTTTCAATAGAATTTTAGCTTTCGTATTGAAATAGACTTTACGTTCCTTAGCTCCTTTACCTATTACATGCAAACTCATTTCATGCCAGTTAACGTCTGCCTTATTAACACCCACTACTTCCGATAATCTACAACCAGTACTTATTAAAAACTCCACTAAAGCTTTTTCCCTATCTGATTTACATGCTTGTCTTAATAATTCAATTTCCTCCTCTGTCATAGCATGTCTTAATCTTTTAGGCTCTTTAGTTTGCTTTAATTTAATTGCAGGATTCTTAGGTATATATTCTTCATTTACTAACCAAGAAAAGAAAGACTTTAAAATGGATATTTGTCCATTTATACTGGTTGGTTTTAATCCCTTACACCTCTGCGCTAGAAACATTCTTAAGTCCATCGTAGTTATAGTAACTAGAGGTTTCCTTAAATAATCTGCAAATTTCATTAAATTATATTGATAATTTTTCAATGTTTGCTGGCTAAGTCCGTCCAGCTTCTTAGTTGCCAAATATATACCTAATTTCTCTTCTATATCGCTACTAGCTAAGCTTGTCTCCTGTGGCAATATATCATACTTGTACAATACTTCCTCAACTAACTCTCTAACCTTTAATTGATCTATATCTGGGAACTCTAAAGATAACTTTCCTACTAGTTTTATTACTACTTCATCTTTATTTGTACTATACATTTTGTATTACCTCCTATATTGCCACTAAGACATTTATTCACTGCGTTACATCCCTTTTATTCTCTTCATGCTCTTCTCCATCTGCTATTCTTTAGCCTCAATAAAATGTTTATTTATATTTTTATCATTTAGCAACATTGATGCTCCATTGCTATGCTTAAGACTAATTACTCCACTTGGATTTTCTTTAACTACATATAACTCACCTTTACAAATATACCTTTTATCAATATTTCCTTTTTTTAGTATGTCAAATATACTCAATTTCATTTTCTCACCACCCCACAAACCTTTTAAATTATTAATCTTCTTTTTTAAAAATCCCATCAATCGAAAAGCTTGTGTGAACTTCTACTTCATCATGTTTTTCAATAGTATTTTCACTATAATCTACCTCAAACTTAATGCCTTTCATCTGCATTATTTGGTTTTTCAATAACTCATAATTAAAATCTATTTCAGTTATTAGTATCAAATTCCCATCATCATCTTGAAGTAAAAATTTTTGTTCTTCATTTAATTTCATGCTCTCCCCATCTCCTTCACAATCCTTTTATTTAACGACGTTATTTAATGCCTAGAATTACATATCCATCTTTAACATATTTTTTTTCATTATATTCTCTACCAAGAATATAACTTATATAAACACTAATATATTTTCCTGTATAATCGCCATTTTCAAATTCTCTTAAAACCAAACAGTCACCTACTTGGAAATTCCTATCATCTTTTCTTACTTCAAAGGTTTTAGTCTTGTTTGCAACGTCATTGAAATATTTTGGTATTATTTTTAATTGATGATTTATCACAACAATTCTCCTTTCCAATATTTCATAATATACTCATGTGATGTCATAGGCTTGTTCCATACAGCCTACTATACTTCCACAACCAGTTAAGTGTTTTTCTCTCCATACATAAGTACTACAAGAATACCCCATATTTTCGCAACGTAAAAGGTCATAACAACCTTCAAAATTAATACTTTCAATTATTTTATATATGGCTTTTCTTTTACCCTTTTGAACTTCAAATTTTTCTCCTATTTTCACCATTTTAAGGTCGATTTCACTATAGTTATTTATAATAATCATAACCATTTGCCACCTTTCAATAACTCATTGTATTTATATACCAAAACATATCTTAAACTATTTCTTATATGGTTCTGTTGACACTCCCCATGTCTAAAGTCAGGGGATTCTTGAGTGATTAAAGGCAAGTCTATTTCTGATAGTCCAGTATAACCTCAAGCTAAGGGTATGCCAGTACCCTTCCTAAGACAGTACCTATAGTATCTTAGGCTTGTAGACTATTACCATCTACAACAGTTGCATTAATTATATTAATACAACTGTTTAAATCTCTATGTGCTTTATAGCCGCATGAACATTGATATTTTCTATCTTTAGCAGTATTTAATTTGCCACAAATAGGGCATTGTTTAGATGTATTATATGGATTAACATACTCAACTTTAATACCTTCTAAAAGTGCCTTATATTTCTTTGGATTGCGACTTAAATTTTTCTTAATATATTTAAACCGATTTTTCCATTTTGAACTTTTGTACTCATTCCATATTCATTTTGAAATATTATTTCATTACCTTTTTTCTTAAATATTCCTCCCATGTGCCACATCCATCCAATTCCATCAACGTGTCCACTTACAATTATATTTTTATTTAATGGTATTTCTGTGATATTATCAATAGTTCCAATTTTTTTATAAGCCATTTTTTCAACCCCTTCTTTTATTTCGCAATATACGAATTTTGCGTAGCAACTATTTCTGCTTAATCATTGCATATTTGTTGCCATTTGTATTGTCTAGAACACCAACATATTTCACGCCTTGTTTAGTTTCACAAGGAATCAACGCTATTTGATACTCAGTACAAAACTTATCTATCATTCCTAGTACGAACCCTATTTCATCTTTTCTATCGCTCATTCTATAGACCCCTATCTCATAAATTTTTTCATTCTGTAGTTATATTTTTGTCCTGTAAAAACTATAATGTTATCTCCACATCTTTCTAACATTCTTCCAGCTTGTGCATCATCTAATCTTTGTAATATATCTGGAGTACATTCTGTACTAATTAGCGTTGGTAAATTATTTAAGTATCTATAATTTAATATAGGATAAAGATGCTTGATGTCCGATTCTTTTAATTCTCCAACCAAATTCCCGTTTTTTAATTTATCCTTAAATAAATCATCAATAATCAAAACTCTTGCTTTCATATAGTTAGATGAAAATTTAATGTAGTACTCATTATCCATTACAGTTGCTTTAAGTTCCCGCATAACTTCAACATAAGGCATATATACTACTTCTATTCCCTTTGAAATTAATGCTGCACCTATAGCCAATAGTATGTGGGTTTTTCCTGCTCCTGGTTGTCCAAATAATCCAAAACCATTCTCTTTATTCCCTACTATAGTTTCAAAATCTTTAACATAATCTACTGCCTTACCTTTAGCTTCTTTTTGTATTTCATCTATAGGAACATAATCATTTAGCTTTTTTATGTCTTTAGGATCTACTCCATATTTCTTCCAAAGTCTTTGCATTTTTTCTTTTTTATAACATTTGCATCTTTTATACGCTCTAGTTTCTTTGTTCAACTCCCATCCTGTACCATTACATATGGGGCATATATCAGAAGTCGATTTCTCCATCTGAGTAACTTGGTCCTGTGTATGGTCTGTTGAAGTCATATTCGACTTTATCCTGTTTACTATTTTCTCTACTTCTGTCATGTTGTTTTTGTCCCCCTTTCTTTCTATTTGCTGAATATGCTTTTGCCTGATCTAAAGTTTTAATGTCATTATTATTCCAATCCATAAGTATTCGCTCTATATACTTGTAGTTTCTAACATTATTCTCTGCTGCTATGCCTATAGCATGTACAACTAACTCATTTCCTAAATTGCTACTCCATTTTTGAATACTTTGTATTTCTATCATTCCTGGAGTTGGGAAGATGTTATTCTGATATTCTTTTAATGGATTTAATTCATCCTCTTTATTATTATTTATATAATTATTATCATTCTTCTCATTCTTTTCATTCTTTTCATTATTGTTTGTGTATACCGTATGGTTCTCATATGGTTCTTTTATGGTTTTTTTATGGTTCTTCTGTGGTTCTTTTATGGTTTTTTCATCTTCTGAAAAGTCTTGAAAAGCGTTGTAATTGCTAACTTTTAAGGTGGTACCCTTTTTTGACTTTTTCAATTCTATCATTTCATCACTTTGGAGCAAGTTTAAAAATCTTCTTACAGTAGTCTTTGATACTCCCCATCTTTCTGCTAATTTTAGTTCAGAAGTGTGATGTTCTCCTCTTTCTAACTGCATTAATTCATTTCCTAATAGAAATTTGTTATCTTTATGGTTAGCTAGAAGGAGGATATCTAGCCACCATTTTAACTTTTGTGGGTCTTGCCATATCCAGTGTTCTTGGATATTCCTATAAAGTTTTATCCATCCTTCTGCCATGATAGCCTCCTAAAGCTTGTCTATTTTTAATACTCTATATGGTCATATTGACTTAAATGATCTTTCTTGATTTCTTCATGTTCAAAATCTGTATACTCTGCTTTCTCAACTCTTATAGAATTTTCTTCTAAGTGGTCGTATGTTTCTCCGAAAATCATTTTTTCTAATATCTCACATGCTTCTTGTTGCTCCATAGAATCTAAGTTGTGTATCAGTACCTCTGCTTTTTCTCTATCTGTAAGGTCCACTAGAATAAACTTAGCTGGCCTACTTATTCCCCCTTCTGTTTCTAATGTAGCAGCACTTAAGTTACCGCTTACTTCTAACTCTTCTATACTGTCTATCTCAGTTATATCTGCTGCTATTTCATCATCATATTTATGTTTAATCATTAGTTTCAGCCTCCTCAAATGGTGTGCCTGCAAAGTCATCTTGTTTTGTATTGGTTTCAACTGTATTGTTCTCTAACTCCTCTTCAACATCTACTGCATCTACATCCACATAATTAAAGTTACTCACCTTCTCTTCTTTAGCTTCTGCTTTATAATCCATGTCTAATGCTTTAGCCATTTCCACACTCTTAGGTGCGTATTTAAGTACATCTAGAAGAACTGTTTTCTTTGCCATGCTATCAAAATTTTTAAACCAAACTGAGCTTTTATTAATACTGCCCTTGTAAGTATAATTTTTAGAAAACTCTCTTGCATGATGTTCTACTCTTTCTTTACTCCATACTACAAAATCAAAGCCGCCATTTTTTAATTTATACACTGCATAGTAGTGAGTAACTTCTTCTGAGGGTATATCCGCAGGCTTATGAATTAAATTCTTATGAAGTCCATATTCATATTGAAATTCATCACCTTTTCTAACTTCATGGGCATATATAGCTTCATATTCTCCAGTATTAAAAGCCATTTTCAAGATACCTTTGTACCCAACTTGAAAATTAACTTCTGTAATGCCTTGCTTGTTGTTTTTATAAGCTATTAAATAAGCTTCTCCAAGCACTGTATTAGGTTCTAGTCCGCATTGAGCACTTTGCATTAATGCACTTAAAAATGTTGTTGTATCAGCCTCCCAAAATGCAGGATTACCATTATATAAACTTAGTGCTATTCTGCTAAATCTCTCTGGCGCCATAGTATTTGCAACTGCTTTTTTAATTTCTGGCATCATTTTAGTTAATACATTCTGCATTTTCTTTTGTGGTGTTAATTGTGTATTTTGATGTTGCTTATTAGCAACTAAACCTCCGTTGACATTAGCCATTGTTATTCCTCCTTTTTATCCTTCATATGCCATTTGGTCATATCCAGCACAACCTTTATCTTTGCAATACCAGTTTGTTTTTTTATTTATAAATATTTTTCCTGTAATAGGATTTCTATCTCTAAATGTAATTTCACCTCTAATCATTTCTTCTTTTGGTCTTTCACTTCCACAATATGCACATCCAATCTTTTCCATATTCCCTTTCCTCCTTATTTACATTTAGTAATTCTCATATTCACATACTCTGTTTGCCCTTGGAGTATATTTTTATATGTTTCTGGATATTTCTCTTTAAGAGCTTTCAAATCTAATTTGTCTTTTTTAATTTCAAATCTGCTTATCTTGTAAACTCCATCAGAGCCTTTCTTACTATCTACCATATCTAAGAAAATTAATTGTTTTAACTGTTCTTTTTCTCTCTCTAGAGCCTTTATTTGTTCAGTAATGTCTTTATACCTTACTAACTTATTCTCACCCACAGTGACTTCTAAATCATTATCTAAGGCCTGTTGATATAATATGTCCTTTGTTTCACATTCAAGTCCTAATGGAACTGGTGGCGTTTTAGTTAGGATGTTGTTGTTCCAAAATTCTTTACCTATTTTAAACAATGCTTCTATATCTGCTCCACATCTAGGAATTACCTTCCACTTGACTTCCTTACCTAATAAATAGATTATTAAGAAATAATTCAACCCTGTAATTCCCATGTACCATTGACACTGACAATAATACTCGTCTGGAATTTCTTCACCTTGCCACATCTTTTTTAAAAACTCACTAGCTGTTTTAATTTCAATTCCTATTAATTCTCCTTCAGGTATTTCTTTTATTTCTCCAGTATCTAAATTTTCATAGAATCTATAGTTACTTCCTAATTTAGCTAAACCATCTATGTTAGCACTAAAATACTCATAATCTTTATGGATCATCATATATGGATACTCATATGTCTTTAATGTAATTCCTGTAGATTCTTTAAAATCTTGCTGTACCCACTCTCTTATTAGAGGTTCCATTCTATTACCAAACTTAGTGTGTATGTTGCCTTCAAACTTTTCACTTAGTCCAAGCTTTTCATTAAATACTGTTAATGCACTTCCATACTTTGAAAAGCCTGCTACTTTTGCTATTTCTGAACCGCCTATACTATTACATCTTTGACTTAACCATTGTGTTCTAGCTTCATCATCTGTTCTAGTATCAAATATTACTTTCACATTAGGGAATAGGTTCTTATCTTCTATAAATTCAACCATTATATTTCCCTCTGCTTTACTTTACTATTTAAAACTACTGTGATAGGCTCGTCACTTTCCTCTTGTAAATCCTCTACGAAATCTAGCAGATCATTAAATCCACTTATGATTGCTTTATATCTCATACTTGTTTCATAAGCAATTCCGTTCTTCTGTAATCTTGAAAGTTCTTTTGTGTAAGAATTAATAACTCCTGTAATGTACGCTATAATTATTTTTTTCACTTTACAAAACCTCCAATCTCTTATAAAATCTACTTAATTGAAAATTTATTTAATCTTTTTATTTGAGCTGTTGGCGCAGCTCTTTTTTTCTACTGTTTGTCTGCTTAAATTGCAAGACATGTTCTGGCTTTTACATGCATTTGGGCATCTTTTTCTTTTCTTACAATATAAACAACAGATGGGTGTTTTTAAATCCATGGGGCATTTCCCAACACTGCAAATTATCACTATCTTTCCTCCCTTCATGCACACCTTTTTAAAACATATGCACTTCTTTCTGCAATATCCAAAATGTAAGCTAGGCTTGTACATTTTTTAAATCTAATTCTATTGAACTTAATATCTTCTGTTGTCATTTCACATATTATTTCAAATTCGTCATTACTTAAATGTCCTACTCTCCTTTCTAGCATTGCTCTTAGCATAGTTCTTACCTCCTCATAGTTACTAATTTCCCAGTGGATATATAGTAAAACGTGTAGCTTTCAAAATCTTTTCTCTCACACAAGAACTCTTTTGGATTAAGCCCTTGCTCTTTTAAAAATACTTTCTCTGTCCTTGTTAACTTTCTTAAATGCTTCATCTTGCACCCCCTTAAATTTATTTATAAAGTATATCTGCCCTTTGCCTGTAACCTTAGGTGTTTTACTTACGCTTATATGTCCATCTGAATGAGTTATTGAAGTTTCTTTAACTTCAAATAGTCCCAAGTCCATGCTATATTGAGTTGGCATATTGTAATCTGTGCCTTTTCTCTTTATTAAGTAGCCTTTAACTCTTAACCAGTTAAACAACCTTTTAGCACCTATATCATGTCCATTTTGCTTAATTAGCTTTGCTAAGTCCCCAACTAGGATTGACGTTTTAGAAGCTTGTACACTCTTTTTCTAAAAACTAGTTTGACATGAAGTGTACTATTCTAATTTAGATATGAGTATTGATATATTGAGAAGTATTTTTGTTTTTTAAGTAGAAATTTTTGTACTATACTTTTAAAAAACTAGAGCTGCTCATTTTTTAATCTTTTGTAATGGTTAAATACTCCTATAACCTACTGATTAGTTTTTCTAATTGTTCTGGTGTTAAAATTTGATTTAAAACATTCAATACTGATTCCGCTTGGCTTTTTTCCAGTTCCCTTTTTCCTTCTTCTGTTGTAGGGTAGTTTACAATAACCTTAAACTCCATTTATATTCACTTCTTTTTTAGCACTTGTTATATTATATGAATTAATGCTTGTACTAGTTTTTAAATTATGAAGTTTACTAACAACACAATTTAAAACATCTGCTTTTTCTTCGTGTTTGAATTGTTTTAAAAGGTTATGGATTTGTTTTTCCAAATTTTTGCACCGCCCTTTCTAAATTTCCCTTATAGGCAATCATCACATCTTCGTGAGTACATTTATAAACTTGTACCATTTGTATCATTACAAGTTGACTTGGATGTCTTATCGATACTTCATACTTATTCAATGTACTAGGCTTAATTCCCAACCTTTTAGCACTTTCTTTAACTGTTAAGCCTGCTTTTTCTCTTAGTTGTCTAAATGTCATTTCCTCACCTCCTGTGATTATAATATCACGTATCGTGAGTAAGTTAAAATTCAAAATTTACTTATATTTTTATTGTATTGTTAATTTATAGTAATTTGTCGAAAATATGTTCTGAATTCACAATATTACTATTATTTTCTTTTATTTTCTCACATTTCTATTGATTTACTCACATAATGTGATATAATAATCAAGAAAGGAGCGTTAAAATGAGTACTTTAAGTGAAAGATTAAAAGAATTAAGAAATGAAGCTAAGCTCTCTCAAAAAGATTTAGCTAAAAAATTAAAATTATCATCTTCAACAATAGGGATGATTGAAAGTGGAAAACGTGAAGGTAATAAAGAAACCATACAAAAGATTGCAAATTTTTTTGGAGTTAGTATAGATTATTTATATGGAAATGATATTAAAGAAACTGCTAAGACAGAAAGTTTAATTAATGATTTTTTAGATAGGTTAATTCAAGAAGGCATAATACAGGATGTTAATAATATAGATAGTGCAACAGAAAATATGATTTTAAATGCTATAAAGGCAGAAATAGCTTTAAAATTAAAAAAGAAAAATAATTAATACTATAAACATAAGAAAGGAGAAATCTTATGATTGCAGCAATATACTCAAGAAAATCAAAATTCACAGGAAAAGGTGAATCTGTAGAAAACCAAGTAGAAATGTGTAAAGACTATTTAAAAAGAAATTTTAATAATATAGAAGATATAAAAATATATGAAGATGAAGGATTTAGCGGAAAAGATACAAACAGACCAAAATTTAAAAAAATGATGAAAGCTGCTAAAAACAAAAAATTTAGCATACTTATTTGCTATAGACTAGATCGTATAAGTAGAAATGTAGCTGATTTCTCCAATACAATAGAGGAATTACAAAAATATAATATAGACTTTATAAGTATAAAAGAGCAATTCGATACTAGCACACCTATGGGTCGTGCAATGATGAATATTGCTGCAGTTTTTGCACAATTAGAGCGTGAGACTATTGCAGAAAGAATTAAAGATAATATGGTGGAGTTAGCTAAAACAGGTCGTTGGTTAGGTGGTACTTCTCCATTAGGTTACAAATCTGAACCTATAAAATATTCTAATGAAGATGGTAAGAGTAAAAAAATGCATAAATTAGCTGAAGTTGAAGACGAAGTTAATGTAGTAAAATTAATCTATAAACTATACCTAGAAAAAAGAGGCTTTTCTTCTGTTGCAACATATCTATGTAAAAATAACTACAAAGGTAAAAATGGTGGTGAATTTTCCAGAGAAACTGTTAGGCAAATAATTATAAACCCTGTATATTGTATATCTGATGATAAAATCTTTAAATGGTTTAGGAATCAAGGTGCAACTTTACATGGTACTCCCGATGGTACACATGGATTAATGGTTTATAATAAAAGAGAAGGTGGAAAAAAAGAAAAAGCTATTAGTGAATGGATAATAGCCATAGGAAAACATAATGGAATCATTCCTTCTAACATATGGTTAAAATGTCAAAGCATAATACAAGAAAATAAAAGTAAAATATCTCCCCGTTCAGGTACTGGTGAAAAGTTTTTATTATCTGGCATGTTAATATGCGGAGAATGTAAATCAGGTATGAGTTCTTGGAGTCATTTCAACAAGAAAATTAATTTCATGGAAAGATATTATAGATGTAATTTAAAAAACAGAGCAAGTAATAGGTGTTCTAATAAAATGTTAAATGCTTACAAAGCAGAAGAACATATTCCTAAGTATTTAAAACAATTAGATATAGAAAAATTTAAAACAATTTATTATCAAAATAAAAAAGACACACTGAAATATGACAAAGATGAAGCAATGAATTTAAAAAAGAAAATTAAAGAAAACAAAAAAATAATCCAAGGAATAATAAAAAAATTTGCATTAATTGATGATATGAGCATTTTAAACTTGCTTAAAGATGAATTAGATAGATTAAAAAAAGAAATAGATGAATTTGAATTAAGATTAAAAGAACTTAACTCTCTTGAAATGTTAAAAGATGAAGAAGATGCATTTATTAATGATATTAAAGAAAAGTTATTAAACTTCAAAAAATTTTACGACTTTGTAAACATTGAACAAAAAAGAATTTTAATAAAAGGGCTAGTAGATAATATTGTTTGGTACAGTAATGACAAGACGTTCGAGATAAACCTTGTTGGTAGTAATAAAAAAATATCTCATGGGAAAGTAAAAAGAAGAATTTAATTTTAGTCTGTTCTTGTGTTTTATACAAAGGCGCAGATAAAACCATGCAACAAGTTTTAAGTGGAAGCTGTGATATTGGTTTCTGTGGTCCTGAGCAGATTATTTATATCTATAATCAAAAACGTGAAGACCTCCCAGTAATTTTTGCACAACTTACTCAAACTGACGGTTCTTTCTTAGTTGGAAGAACTAAAGAAGATAACTTTAAATGGGAATCTTTAAAGGGCAAAACATTAATAGGTGGAAGACCTGGTGGAATGCCTGAAATGAGTCTCGAATTTGTATTAAGAAAACATGGTTTGACACCTGGCAAGGATGTAAACCTTATAACTAACTTAGCTTTTACAGCCACTGCTGGTGCATTTAAAACTGGAACTGGTGATTATGTTGCTTTGTTTGAACCTACTGGAAGTATGCTTGAAAAAGATGGTTCTGGATATATAGTAGATTCTATAGGTAAGGAAGCAGGTACTATTCCTTACACATGTTATTTTGCAACTAGATCTTATATAGAAAAAAATCCTGAGATAATAGAAAAATTCACAAAAGCTATTTATAGAGGACAAGTTTGGATAACACACAATGGAGATAATACAGTTGCAGAATCTATTCAATCTTTCTTCCCTGGTAGTGATATAGATGTATTAAAGAATGTTATAAAAAACTACAGAAATGTCAATGCATTTGCACCTGATCCTATGATAAAGGAAGAGGAATTAAATAGACTTATGGATATAATACAATCTTATAAACCTGATTTAATCAAAGAAAGGCCTCCATTTAATACCATAGTGACAAATGAATATGCAACAAAAGTTACTTCTACACAAAAATAATTTTAAATTCCTCTAATAAATATAATTCTAAATACTTCTAACAAATATATAATCATTTAGCAAAATATATTTAATAATAACCATAATTCTTCGTTTTAAGTTAAATTGTTGAATTCATTATAATAAAAATTATATGAATTCAACAATTTATTAAATATAACTCTTAATCAAATACCTTTAGTTAATTATTTTTGATTACTACTAGCTATCTCATCAAAAACTTCTGATTGATCCTCATTATATTTTTCTTCCTTTTCAAGATTTCTACTTGCTACGGAAAGCATTAATTTTATTCTATTTAATTGATTTACTTCACTTGCTCCTGGATCATAATCAATAGGAACAATGTTAACATCATTATATCTTCTTCTTAACTCTTTTATAACTCCTTTACCTGTTACATGGTTAGGAAGACATGCAAAAGGCTGGAGACATACTATATTTTTAACTCCACTTTTGATTAGTTCAACCATTTCCGCAGTTAAAAACCACCCCTCTCCTGTTTGATTTCCTAGAGATAGAATAGGTTCTGCTCCTTCCGCCAATTCCTTAATAGTAGCTGGTGGTGAAAATCTCTTACTGCTACTTAATGCTTTTTTCATATCTTTTCTAAAATGTTCTATATATAATATTGCTGCGTCACTTAAAAACTTAGACTTTAGATTTCCTGATAAATATTTATATTTAAAAGTTTCATCATAAGCACAATATAAAAAGAAATCTGTAAGGTCAGGTACAACAGCTTCTGCTCCTTCTTTTTCTAAAATACCAACAATATCATTGTTAGCTGTGGGATGATATTTTACAAGTATTTCTCCTACAACTCCCACTCTTGGTTTTTTAACATCTATAACTTCTAGATTATCAAAATCTTCTACCATTTGGTATATATACTTTTTAGCTAATTTAAAGTTTCCCCCTCTTATTACTTTTTTACATTTTTCCACCCATTTATCATATAAAAGATTGGCAGATCCTCTTATCTTTTCATAAGGTCTTACTCTATATAATACCCTCATCATTAAATCTCCAAAAAGAAGAGCTATTAAAGACTTCTTTGCCATAGAATAAGAGATAGTAAACCCTGGATTGCTTTCAAGCCCTACATAATTTAGAGATATTACAGGAACTCTTGGAAATCCTGCTTCCTTTAATGCTTTTCTTATAAATCCAATGTAATTACTAGCTCTGCATCCTCCACCTGTCTGACTTATAATAAGAGAAGTATTATTTATATCATATTTTCCTGACTTTAACGCTTCTATCATCTGTCCCACCACTATAATAGATGGATAGCAAGCATCATTATTTACATACTTTAATCCTTCTTCAATTGCATCTTTATCCACTGATGGCAATATTTTAATATTATACCCTGAAGAAGACATGGCCTCCTCTACAAACTGAAAATGTATAGGTGACATTTGAGGAGATAAAATAGTATGTTTCTTCCTCATTTCCTCAGTAAATATAATCTTCTCACTTATCTTTGGTTTATATTCAGATTTAATGCCTTTTTTGTATCTCTCTTCTATAGCTGCTTTTAAAGAACGTATTCTAATTCTTGCAGCTCCTAAATTGCTTACCTCATCAATCTTTATAAGGGTATATATTTTATTGTGCTCACTTAATATTTCCTCTACCTGATCAGAAGTAACAGCATCTAATCCACAACCAAAAGAATTTAGCTGAATAAGTTCCAAATTATCTTGACAGGCAACAAACTCCGCTGCAGCATATAATCTAGAATGATAAACCCATTGGTCTACAACTCTTAGGGGTCTTTTAACCTTTCCTAAATGATCTATACTATCTTCTGTTAATACTGCCATATCATACTCTGTAATTAAACTTGCTATACCATGATTAATTTCGGGATCTACATGGTAAGGTCTACCTGCAAGCACAATTCCTTTTTTACCAGTTTTCTTTAAATATTTTATTACTTCTTCTCCCTTTACTCTTATATCATTTCTTGCATTTTCTCTTTCATGCCAAGCTTTGTTTGCTGCCTCAACTATTTCTTTTTTTCCTATACCAAAATTCTTGAATTCCTCATAAAGCCTTTTAGATAACCTATTTATATCATCCATTGGAAGAAAAGGATTTAAAAATTTAATATTTTTCTCTCTAAGTATATCTATATTATTTTTTATAACTTCTGGATAAGATGTTACTATTGGACAACTATAATTATTATCTGCTTCCTTCTGTTCTTTTTTATCAATAGGTATACATGGATAAAATATAAAGTCTATCTTTTTACTTAAAAGATCCATAATATGTCCGTGAACCAATTTTCCAGGATAACAAACTGATTCCGAAGGAATTGTTTCCATACCCATCTCATAAATTTTCTTAGAAGATCTACCTGATAACTCTACTCTAAACCCTAACTCATTAAAAAAAGTAAACCAATAAGGGTAATTCTCGTACATATTCAATACTCTTGGAATTCCGACCACACCTCTTACTGCTTCATCTCTTTTTAAAGGTACATAGTTAAATATTCTTTTATATCTATACTCATATAAGTTTGGAATAGTATTTTTAATTTTCCCTTTTCCTAAACCCCTTTCACATCTATTTCCACTTATAAATATCTCTTTATTAGAAAATTTATTCATTGTCAAAAGACAATTATTTCCGCAACCTCCACACCTCTTCATAGAAGTATAAGCCTTAAAACTATCTATATCATCTAAAGAAAGTAATTCTGTTTTATATCCTTCTGTATATCTTTCTTTGGAAATTAAAGCTGCTCCAAAAGCTCCCATAAGTCCTGCAATATCTGGTCTTACTACAGTTTTACCTATTATTTTTTCAAAACTCCTTAAAACTGACTCATTATAGAAAGTTCCTCCTTGTACGATAACTTTTCCTCCTATATCATTAGGATTCCTTAACTTAATAACCTTATAAAGAGCATTTTTTATTACAGAATATGAAAGTCCAGCAGATATATCTCCTACAGTAGCTCCTTCCTTCTGAGCTTGTTTTACCCTAGAATTCATGAATACTGTGCATCTAGATCCTAAATCTACAGGTTCTTTTGCTAAAGCAGCTTCCCTTGCAAAATCCTCAACCTCCATACCTAAAGATTTTGCAAAAGTTTCAATAAATGAACCACACCCTGATGAGCAAGCTTCATTGAGCATTATACTTTCTATAACACCATCTTTTATTTTCATACATTTCATGTCCTGTCCGCCTATATCTAGTATAAACTCTACTCCAGGAACAAAAAACTCTGCTGCCTTATAGTGTGCTATTGTTTCAATTTCTCCAATATCAACTTTAAGAGCTGCTTTAATCAATCCCTCTCCATATCCTGTCACCGTGCTATTTACAATGGAAGCTTTCTTTGGAAGTATACTATAAATTTCTCTTAATATTTCTATAGTACGCTCTAAAGGTTTGCCTCTATTACTACCATAATGAGAATATAGTAAAGCTCCATCTTCAGATATTAAAACAGCCTTTGTAGTAGTAGAACCTGCGTCTATACCAAGAAAACATTTGCCTTCATAAGATCTAATATCACATCTTTTTACTTTGCAGTCCTCATGTTTAAGTTTAAATTTTTCTAGCTCGTTTTCATTTTTAAATAAAGGATATAATCTCTTAACTTCATAATCGGATACTTGCTTTAATTTTGGCAAGCTTTCATACAATGTTTTAAAAGGCATAGGGTTTTCTTTTCTAGAATATAAAGCCGCTCCTATTGCTACAAATAACTGCGAATTTTCCGGAAAAATTATTTGATCTTTTGATAAATTCAAAGTTTCTATAAACCTAGTCCTAAGTTCAGATAAAAAATGTAATGGACCTCCTAAAAATGCAACTTTTCCTCTTATAGGTCGTCCACACGCAAGGCCACTTATTGTTTGATTAACCACAGCTTGAAATATAGAAGCTGATAAATCTTCTTTTGATGCACCTTCATTTAAAAGAGGTTGTATATCTGTTTTTGCAAAAACACCACACCTTGAAGCAATTGGATAAATAACCTTATATTTTTTTGCAAGTTCATTTAAACCATATGCATCTGTTTGAAGTAAAACAGCCATTTGATCGATAAAAGCTCCAGTACCTCCTGCACAAGTTCCATTCATTCTTTGCTCAATACTCTTATCAAAATAAGTTATCTTTGCATCTTCCCCACCAAGTTCAATGGCTACATCTGTATTAGGAATAACATATTCCACAGTTTTAGATGATGCTATAACTTCTTGCACAAATGGTATCTCTAACCATTTAGATATAGATAATCCACCTGATCCTGTTATATTTATTGTTATGCTATCCTCATTAAACTTCAAGTAAGCTTCTTCTATAAGTTTAGCAATAGTTTCTCTAATATTTGAAAAATGCCGTTTATATGTTCCATAAACCATATTATTATCTTTATCTATCATAACTAGTTTTACTGTTGTTGAACCTACATCCAATCCTAAATTAAATACTTTTTTCATACACACCTACACTCACTTTTCTATAATTTTATCCGATGTCTAGTCATTCTAATATTCCTATCTTCTTTAAGTATGAATAAAGAATAACACGACCCTGGATAACGACTTCTAAGGAGTAAAATTCCTAAGAATTCTGTTTATCCGATGTCTAGTCATTCTAATATTCCTATCTTCTTTAAGTATGAATAAAGAATAACACGACCCTAGATAACGACTTCTAAGGAGTAAAACTCCTAAAAATTCTGTTTATTAGTATCCTGTCTAGTTAAACCCTTTAGCGAGGAATAAGAGTATATCACCACTAAATTAGTATATCTAAACCTAATAGAAATTTAAGAGCCTAATGAAGGTAAGAATCTCTTCATCAACTAATTATATGATTAATAGTAAAAAATTTCAATCACCATTTGTAAATATTAACAATTTTATTTAAATCCTATTTTACCTTAACACTCTGCCTGTTCATACATATAATAAACTATAACTCTTTGGAGATGATGTTATGAATGAATTAACAGTGTCCCATATTTATATGAACTATCACACATTAAAAAGTGAAACTGAAGCCTTAAAAGACATTTCTTTTACAGTAAAACAAGGAGAATATATAAGTATAGTAGGTCCATCTGGATGCGGTAAATCTACAGTCTTGAATATAATAGCAGGGCTTTTAAGCCCATCTGAAGGTAATGTACTTGTAGATGGCAAAAATATAGACAACTCTTCTTTAATAATAGGATATATGTTTCAAAAAGATCAATTATTTGAATGGCTTACTGTATGGAATAATGTGCTTTTAGGATTAAAAGTTCAGCATAAGGTAAATGATGACAGTATCAATAAAGTAACTAAATTGTTACATGACTACAATCTTTGGGATTTTAAAAATTATTACCCAAAACAACTTTCAGGAGGTATGAGACAAAGAGTTGCATTAATAAGAACTTTAGCATTAAATCCTGATATCTTACTTCTTGATGAACCTTTTTCAGCTCTAGATTATCAGAGCAGATTAAATGCAAGTGATGAAATATATAAAATAATAAAACGTGAAAACAAAACTGCAATAATGGTTACACACGACATAGCGGAACCAATATACTATAAATGGTTACTAAATATATTTTTTAATATTCTGCTTTATACCTTGATGAAAGCCAATTGCAGCAGTAGCACATAATAGTCCTTGCAATAGTCCAATTGAACTTTTACCGATAAATGCATATCCTAATCCAAGTCCTATAATGTACAATCCTATCGGTATACACCAATCTGGGAAGTTAGGTATTTGTTTTAAAACATATCCTATTACCATCAATACAGGTATTAGCCATAGACATTCTTGTACTATAAAATCCATTATATTTATATCCATTAGTATTCCCCCTTAATTAATTTTTCTATTGTATTTAAGGCTTGTTTTGTATTGTTGCCTGCAATATTATCTTCTGCAATTGGCGAACCTGTTTGAGTAACTGTATTGTAGAACTTTTGAAATTCTTTACAGTAAGGAGTTGGATATTGGTTATATAAAACTAAAGATTTTATTGTGTTAAATGCTGATTCTGTTCTTAATCCAAATATACCATCTTTTATTAAAGGTGCTCTAGTTTGGGTAACTGTATTGTAGAACTTTTGAAATTCTTTACAGTAGTTAACTGAATAAGTACTTTTTTTACTATTATATGTAGGGTTTTTACCATAGTATTTTAACACGCCATTTGTAATTGCATTAGCTATGCCTTGTGCGCCTACTCTTCTATATATTTCTACATCTTGTAAGTTGTCTAAAAAGAAAGGTTCTACTATTACCGCAGTACATTTAGTATGCCTTAATTCATATAGTCCTCTAGTATCTGCTTTAGCCCCTCTATTATCTCCTCTGCTAGGAAATCCTAACTTTGATATTTCTGTAGCTATACATTCAGCCAGTTTTTTTCCACTAGATGAACTTTTGTGATATAAAACTTCGCATCCTCTAGCACTTCCATTGTAACTATTAAGATGACAACTAATAAAAAAGTCTGATCCAAAATCATTGCATTTACTAACCCCATAACTTAAATCTTGACCAGTAGTAGAAGTTCTATTTGGTGTAACATCTTTTATATTAAATCCTTCTCGTACTAGATTAGAAATGACGAATGGATAATATTTTCTGTCTTCCTTGACTTCGTCTATGATTCCGATTGCTCCTGGTACTCCGTAGTTATGTCCACCTCTTATACTTCCTTTCATATATATTCCTCCTATTCTCCGATTTTTTCTTTTAGAAAATTAATATCCTCTTGCATATGAGGTATAACTTTTATATTTTCCGATATTTCTTTGAGACTAGAATTATACTTGTCTAGTTGTTCTATTAATACATCTTCCCTTCGCTTACATTGCTGCATAGTTTCATCTACTAATTTCTCGTACTTGGTTTCTGTGCTTCTATTGTTACTGTTTATAGTTTCTATAAGATTCTTATTACTATCTGTATAATTTTTAATTAAGAAACCTAGTATTACAAACCCTGCCGCAACTGCTCCGCCATTAGCAAGTAATTCGTATGGCATTAACTCACCTCCACTTTATCTTTTATAACAATAAATGTTTTTTCTCCTACAACATCTACCAATTCATTAATACTTTTGTATGGTCTTTTTTCTATTATTTTTTTAGCTTTTACTTCTCCAACACTAGGTAAAATTTCCAATTGTTTTTGTGTTGCTGTGTTAATATTGATTTTATCTTCTGTTTTTGCAGTAGCATTTATATTCACTGATTGATTGATATTATTACTACTTTTATTTATAACGATACCTATTACAAATCCTAAAAAAATGCTTACAATAATTATAAGTATAAAATTAAGATTATTTTTTTTATCTTTATTTTCCAACTCACCACCTCCGATACTCCGATATCGAAAATATACTTTATGTTATGTATGTATTTTCTTATATTAATTATAACATTATTTAATCTATAACGGACAAAAGGCGGTTATACCGCCTTAATATCTTCTTTAATATACTCTTCTCCTGTTATTTCTTTATACTCTATATCTGTAATTACTTTATATTTGCAAGCTTCTTTTAATTCATCTATAGATAAATAAATAGGATAAAATAATTTATAAAAATCAAACATTTTTTTCAACCTCCATTTGATTTAATTTTATATTCAAATTGCTTATTTGCTTAGCTAAATTGCTTATAAGTAAATCTTTTTTCTTGTTTTCCACAGTAAGAGAAGCTAAGTTTTTAATTAAAGATTCTTTTTTTATTTCTTCTTCTGTCTTTTCTTCTTCTATAGATTCATATGTTACATTTCCAAATTCGCTATAAGTTTTTTTAATTACTTCTAACCAGTAAGGAAACTCTTGATCATTGCATATATATTCTGCTTGTTGTATTTCAAATATAGCTTCTTTTATAACTTCATCTTTTTCTATATCTTTTTTTCTTTATATCCTGTTAATTCATTTTTATAATATTTTATTGATTTCATATAATATCCTCCTATGGTATAATTGTTGATTTCACATTTCCATTGGTATCTAAATACCAGTATCTATATTTTCCACTTTCATCCCTTTCGATTGTATAGTTTTGATTAGTTGGAAGCGATATATTACTTATATTAATAAAACTGGCTCTTTTCATAGAAATAAAATGTTTATTATCTCCAATTGAATTTGAACCACAATCCGTATATAGCATAATACTACCATTATAATTTCCAAAAGTATTTTTTTTGCAATAATTTCCTAAAACAATATTGGAATTAACTTTCCCAATAGTATTTTCAGCGCAAGAATTTCCAAAACTATTGTCATTACAACTATCTCCAAAAACATTCACATCACAATTATTTCCAAAATTATTGTGATTACAACTTATTCCAAATTTATTATGATAACATTTAACATCAAACTTATTAGAACTACAATTGCTCCCTAAACTATTAGAATCACAATTATTATCAAAACTATTATAATAACAATCATTACCAAAAATATTAGAACCACAATCATTCCCTAAACTATTATAACTGCAATTAATTCCAAAAATATTGTTAGCACAAGCACTATTCAAATTATTAGCATAAAAACCATTTCTAAAAATATTATAATTACAAGAATTTTTAAAATAATTAGAACTACAAGTATTCCCAAAAGTATTTTCATAACAATTTTTTCCAAGTTTATTTCCATTACAATTATCTCCAAAAACATTGTTATGCAAACTTGCTCCTACTTCTATTGTGTTATTTTTACAATTATTCCCAAATGTTAATCTTTCTCCTAAATCTCCTTTTCGTAATTCTAATTTTGAAGTTCCATAACTTAAAACGGGGTGTTTTTCAATATTCTTTAAAAAGGGTTCATTAATATCATCACAAATTTTTTCAAAAACATTCGCATCAGTAGGACTAGTGGGAGTAACGTTATCTTTAGCTACATACAATGAATTCCCACTTTTATAAATATAATTTGTATAAGCATCCCCGCTAGTCCATATAGCATAACTAACATAGTTATCATCTTTATAATATGCAGTAGGATGAGGTTTCCATCTCGCCCACAACATAGTCCTCCAATCTTGTGGTGCATCATTACCACTAATTGGATCATATCTTCTTAAAATAAATCCATTTCTAGATGTAATATTATCCTCACACACCGCATTATTAAAATCATAATAAATCACGTCTTGCGGATATGTGTTACTACTAACTATAGGTTCAAATGTACTTGTACTACTTGCGGTTAGAATTAATTCTTCAATATCCATAGATTTAATTACATTTGTATATGGTTGTCGGTATTTAGTTCTGTAATCTGTTAATACATATTGCGTACCTGAGACTAATTGATTATTATCCTTAAGAGTTTTCAATTCCGAATATGTCTTTCTTTGTTGCATTTGTGACATTGTTGGCTGTAATTGCCAATTTACGCCATCAAATATTACTGTAAATATATTATTAATTTTGATTTCATTCCCAATAAGATTATTTTGATTTAGTTTAATTGTTTTACTTTCTAAACTGTTAATTTGTAGTGTAGAACTTCCAGTGTTGCTAAAACTAGCAACAACATTTATTTGTAATCCTGCATATAAAGAAGTTATTCCACTTACGTTTACAGTATAAGCATTATTCGTACCACTACTAACTGCAAAATGTACAACTTTGTTTTTTATTGTGTTTACATCTGTTTCTATTGTGTTTACTTTAATAGTAAGATTGTTTAAATCTGATATTACTGTTGCTAAATCTGCTGCTGGATTAGATAAAACAAAGTCTATTCCGTCATATACTAGCAATTCATATTTATTCTTAATTATGTCGTTTGCTTGTAGGTCGATTTTATTGCCAGAAGTATTTATTTTTTTTATGTTTTTATTTCCTAGCGAAGATATGTTAATAGTGCATGATCCAGTATTTGTTGTATTTGATTTTAGCACTAAACTTAATCCGTTGTAATAATCTGCTAAATTATTTATAGCTGTTATGAATTCATTAGCATTTTCACCTGTATCTATAGTGTGAAAAATAACTTCTTCTGCGGTAGCGTTTAAATTATTAGCACTTAGCAAAGTACCTTCTTGTGTAATAGTGCCAGGTTCTGATTCTATTTCGTATAATCCACCGCCTATATCTGTAAGTCGGTAACGATTAGGATATTGATATATAGGGTCTTGAAATATTACTCTTGTAGCCATATAAGCACCTCCTTAGTTTGGCAAAGCTTCTATTCTAGCCTTGATATTATTGTATTCTTCCTCTGTTATCACTAAAGTTATTTCGTTTCTTTTTTTTATCTCTTCTAACATATCTAAAAGTGTTGCTTTGTCTGTTTTACCTTCTTTTATTAGTTGTTCAAACATATCTTTCATACTCATTACACAACGCCACCCTTCAATTTTTCTATTTCAGCTTGCATGTTAGTATTTTCTTTTAAAACTGCATATAGCAATCGCATTAAGTCAGTTCCTGTTGTAACTACGTTCTCATTAAAGCACATAGTGTCAAACTGTCCTAAGCTTCCATCTTCGTTATAAACTCTATATTCATTCAAGTCGGTGCATAACGGTTGCAATCTGTTTATTTCTTCGTTATTTATATAAAATATAATACTTTTTTCTGTTTTTACAATCTTTTCTGCCAAAAATTCTTTATCTTTAAATATAAGCTTTTTCAATTTTTTATACCTCCTGTCTAAATAGTGGTAGGACGTTTGTTAAGTGTTAATAATCCTAACCTTTGTCCTGTTACTGGTACATATGTTTGTATTTGTGTGTCTATATTAACTCCTGCTGGTGTAGCTTTTTTTAGATAGCTTACTGGATTTTCTACTGCTGGAAATGTATATCTAAGAGTTAAATTTGTGTTGCCACCTTCTAATATTCCAACAAAGAAATTTCCCATAAGAGAACGCATATAGTTGTTTAAGGTTTCTATATCGCCTGCGCTTCTATTAGCTATTATTTTTGTTCTTAATGCACTTCTATAATCTAAATCTGTTCTTCCTTGTCTTTCTTCTCCTACTATAGTTCCGATAATGTCTAAACCGTATAGCTTAGATTTATCAATGTCTCTACTATCTATTATATCAAGAAATACATTTACGAGTTCGTCATAGTATTTAGCTAATACGGAGAAGTATTTATTTATATTTTCTCCATTTTGCAAATAGTAAGGTAGTAGTTGTATAAGTCTGTCTTTAGTAGTCATTATTGTACCACCACCTTGTCTATATCTGTTATTGCGTTTTCTTCTGCACTTACTGTTATATTATTAGAAGTAAATGTTGTTCCATCTGTACTAGTTTGGATTGCTATATCTTCTATGCCGCTGATACCTAAACTAGCTATAGTATTAATTAGCTTATACACAATAATATCTTCTCCTATATCAAGTGCATTTATATAGGAGACTACTGCGTTTTGAATAAGTGTGTCTCCGTCAACTGGATAATCTGAACCTTTTGTAATAGTTACATTTATCCAAATATTTTTATTGGTTGGTCTGCTAAAGTTAATAGTGTGAACGATACCTTGTGTATCTGTTACATTTATAGACACGCTTCCATAAGTTCCTATTCCGCCTGGCTTTTTCTCAAAAATGGAGTTTGCTACATCTGTGTCTGCTCCGCCTTTAACTAGTGAAAATATTGAATGTGCGGGTATATTATCTACTGTGTCATTAGTATCATTTTCTTTTACTGTAGCACTAGAAACCCCTGTTACTTGAAGTAAATTATTTCTTATTGCAATAGCAGTTGAACCATCGCCACCTTGTGTGGTTTCATCATAACGTGTTCTGAACTGTGGATCACTTTCTTGATCTTGACCTTTTGTAGTTTCTAAATTATTAGTAACAGAAGATAGACCAATCATTGGATTTATTATTGTAGTAATAGTGTTAGCTGGTGTATTACCGATAGCCCCTGCAATTTGTGCAACAATTGGAATATCTACACTTCCACCAGCGGGTATTACTTTCTTTTCTTTGGTTTCAAATGTAACTCCGCTATCTGTTCCAACTAAAAATCCAGTTTCTATTGTAGTTCCTGCTGCACCAGTAAAAGTTACTATACCTTCTGCCTTTGTAGCCTGTTTTCTAGCTATTCCAATAAATTTTCCTGTGTTAGATAATGGAACACCTTCCGCAAATTTTGGACTTGTACTGTAAAACACATTTTCAGCCAACTCCCATAATTCGCTTATCATATAAATATAAGGTACTGAAAATTGATATAGTGGGTCTTGCTGTGAAAAATCTATATTTTCTCCAAAAGCATCTTGACTTTTTAAGTCTGCTTCAAATTGTTCTAATAAATTATTATAAGTTTTTCGATTAAATCCATTTGTAGTAATTCCATAATCAGACAACCTCTACACCTCCTACATCTACAATATCTGATGTTTCTTTATACTTTAATTTTATATTAATTTGTTGTTTTCTGTTTTTATTATCTGTTGTTATGTCAGCAAATTCGATTTTTTCAACATTTTCGTCTTGATAAGTCGCTTCTGATATAGCCAACAACTTTCTTTCTTTGCTTATATTTTTTTCTTTTATGCTTAGCACTTCCGTTCTATCTAATCCTATATTTGCATTATAGAAAAGTTCTCCTTGTGCTACTAAAAGTAAGCCTTTTGTTTTTTGTATTTTCTGTTCTGTGTCTTCTACAATGTCTAATCTTTTTGATGTAATAGAAATATCTCCGTTTTGAAATTTTATGCTCTTAATTTTAATCCCCTCCTTACCGTTGGATTTCAAATCCTTAGGTTATTCTGCATAAACTTTATTAGATGTAGTGTAAGTGTTGCTATCCTCTATTAGTATTTTTTTAGTTGCATTTTCTCCAAGTTTAATATTATTTGCATTAATAACTATATCTCCGTTTGATTGAATTTTAACGTAACTACTTGTTCCCTCTTTTTGTATTATTAAATCTTCTGTAGAATTAAAAGCGTTATTAAGAAAATTAATACTCAAAGGCAGCACGATTGCATCCTCTAGTGCATGTGTTCTATCTGTTGCGGGTTTCTTAGTATTGCCATCTATAAGCAAATTATCTATATCATAATCGCAAAATAAAACTAATACCATATCACCTAATCGTGGACGAACTTTTATAGTATATCCACCCAAACTAAAATATCCGATAGGTACAGTAATAAGTGGACTAAATGGTATATTTTGTTGTGGAACATAATGCATAGGCTCGATAGTGGCAGTATTGTAAGTAGAATCATATTCTACTATTTTACCTATTACCATTACATTCAAATCATTGCCCATACCACCAACAACGCTTTGAAATAATTTAGCAACTTCTTTCATAGTGTTCTCACCTCCACACTAGTTGTAAAGTCTGACTTATGTTCTCCTTCTATAACTAAAACTGTTCCATTTAAATCTTTTGATTTAATTTGTAATAAGCTATAAGGTGCTATAGCGTGATTTAATAACATTTCTATCTTATGAGTTGCCACGCTGTCTGACTTATCTATTTTGTCTACACTAATTAATCCAGTAGAAGCGCTTAAGAGAAATCCCATTTGGAAGCCCTGCTGATTAGGTATAAAATTAATTGCTGATCCACGAACTAAAAATCTTGAATTGCAATCTCTCGCTATTCTAGTAAGATTATTTAATATTTTCCCACTCGCTACAAATCCCCGTTGATAAGTAACATTATTAGATAGTTGTAATGTATTAGCTTTTAAATTGCCTGCTAGCGCTAATAAACTTGCGATAATATAATCCGCCTTTACACCAGCATGGTATGTCTTGTATATTGTTTTATTAAGATATTGTTGTGTTATGTTAAGCGCTTTAATCTTTGTTTCCTTGTCAACTCCATTTTGGCTTGTAAATACATCTGAAATCACACCAGACAATATTGTTCCTGTGTCTGTTCCATATCCAGCATTAACAATAATACCAGTTCCTTTAGAAATTTGAGCAACACTCGTAGGTGAAAGATTATAAAGAGTAACCTCCGCTTCGTCTGGTATTGTATCGCTGTCAAATTTAATAGAAAAATCTATGTCAATGTAGGGATAAGCCCAACGACGATTACCAATAATAACTTCTATTTTTCTATCAAAAAACTTACTCATGCATACCACCACTTTCTATTTCTTCTCTTGTGTAGTAGAATAATTTAACTTCATCTTGTAAATTTACAAATGTTATTTCGTTTATGTTTTTATTACTAGATTTAAAAATTAAAGCTTCTGTAAAAAAATCTTCATTTAAATTACCTTCTGAATCTTCATATAAATCTTTAAATAATTGTTCGTTCAACACAATTTTTTCTGATTGAACCAAAATCTTATCATCTATCAATAAATCTATTGTAAAAAAATCTGAAATGAAATTATATTTAATAACAAAGGTATATATTTTATTACTTAATTCTAAGTCGAATCTGTATGGTATAAGGTCTTTATCTATTTCAATTGTTCCCATAAATCCACCTCCTAATTTTTAGCTTTTCTACCAGCGTTACTTGTGCTTTTAAGTTTTGTACTTGCACCGTCACTATTTTGTTTTTTTAATGCTTCTATATCTGGTATAGTAAATCTACTTGTATTAATACTTATAGTTTGCTTCTCAATAATTCTGACTTGTTGTAAAGTCATGTTGAAGGTTATTCCTTCTGCTACATCTTTGTTGTGTGTATTCTCAAAACTTGTAATTACCATACTAGAGTAGTAACCAAAATTTGCATAATATCTTAATACATTTTTATCTAAACAATATCGTCTTAATTTTGTTATTTGTTCCCAAGGGTAACCAGTGTTATTGAAAATAATTCCATCTATACTTATAGTAACTGGTTTATTAGCGACATTATCGCTTATTGTAGTGCCATCTTCTACATTCCTAGTGGTTACATCATTTGAATAATTTATCTTTTCTTCTTCTACAACAGTAAAAAATACATCTCCTAATTTGCATATGTTAGGCATAGTTTCACCTCCTAATCTAATTATACTAGAAAATAAAAAAGCCCTCTTAAAGGGCTATATTTCTGTATATCCTAGTTGTACACTGGCAGTTCTAAACACACTTTCTAATTCCTCTTTTACAGCAGTTCTAATATCATTTACTGTGTCACTATCTGCATTACCGTGAATGTTTATAATAATTGGTGAATTAACATTCATTCCACCGCCACTACCTCTATTTAAAATACTTCTAGTTTGGTAATTAGGTGTAACAGAATCGCCACGATTTATGTTAACTATTTCTGGACCATTTTCTCCAACTAATGCTGGACCCGAAAATGGTTTTGAATTAACACCACTTGCATACATAGGTATATATGGAGAAGCAAAAGGACTAGTATTCTTTTTCGGTGTTTGTTTAACTGATCCATTTGTAGGTGTTTTAGCATGTTTTTCACCTGTAAAGTTAACATAGCCAACATCTCCAATTTTGCCTATGTTTACACCAGGTATTTTATTAAGAAATCCTATAGCAGAATTAGCTTTTTCAATTAGCCAATTAATTTTTCCTACGACAAAATTAACTGCTGTTTCTGCTCCACTCTTTAATGATTCCCACAATGAATTAACTCCATTTCGGAAAGTTTCCGAATTGTTATATGCAGTTATAAATACCGTTGCTAACAATATTATAAACCCTATAACTCTTACAACTGGACTTGCATTCATAGCTGCATTAAGTAACCATTGTGCAGCAGTTAACAATTTAGTTGCACCTTCCGCTACAAATTCCGCTGTATATAATCCAATTATGGCAGCTGTCTCTAAATGGTCAGCGGCAACATTCAACAATGTAACAACTTGGTGATAAGCTTTTTGAATATTTAAAGCAATAAGTATGCCAGTTTGTATAGTCCATGCTGTAGTTAGTCCAATTACTGCAGCTAATACAAGACCTTTGTTGTTTGCTATCCATTTTAACGCTGCTATTACAAGATTTAACCCTGTATCAACTAATGTACCAGCTACTTTTTTTAAGTTTGAAAAGCCATTACTAGTTTCTGGAAGATATGTGTTATATATATTTGCAAGTTGATTGCCAATCTCTTTAAATTTAGGTATTAAACTTGTTTCTACATAGTTTTTAAAATCAATTACAACTGGGAATACAACGTCATTTAAGATTGAACCAAATTTTGCAAATCCATCTTTAACTTTTGGAATAATATTAGTTATACCTCGTATAATATCCTGTAGTTTTTTACCAGAACCAGTTGTATCAAATAAACTAATTTGCAAATCTTGTAAAGCTGATTGCAGTTCCTTAAATGCACCGCTTACTGTATTCTTTTGATCGTCAGCCATAGCCTTAGCAGCACCATTACTATCAAGAATTTTTTTCTTTAAATCATCATATCCTTTTCCAGCACCATCCATAAGAATGGTTAAAGCTGCAACGTTTTCTTTACCCCCAATCATAGCCTTTATAGCTTGTTGCTGTCCTTCTGTAAAACCTTTAGTTTTATTTTTTAAATCTAAAAGTATATTATTTAAAGGTCTTATTTTTCCATTTGCATCTGTTGTCTTTACCCCTAATTTATTAAGTTGATCTGAAACTTTCTTAGTAGGTGCGGTTAGGTTTAATAATATATTTCTTAATGCTGTTCCTCCTTCTGCACCTTTTTTACCCGCATTAGCTAATATACCTAATTCTGTATTCATGCTTGCTGTGTCTAATCCTGCATCTTTTGCAACTGAACCAACAGTAAGAATAGCTTCCCCCAGCTGATTAACATTTGTATTACTTCTTTGAGAAGTTCTTGCCATCTGATCTATAAACATATCTAAATCTTTAGTTTGCAATCCTAATGCACTCATCCCATCTGTTACCAAATCGCTTGCTCTGGCCAAATCCATTCCACCAGCCGCAGCTAAATTTAAAACCTTCGGTAATGATTCTATACTTTGTTTAGTATCAAATCCAGCTAATGCCATATAATTTAACGCGTCGGCTGATTCTTTTGCAGTATACATTGTAGTTCTTCCTGCTTCTTTTGCTGCATTTTTTAACGCTTCAAAATCTTGGTTCGAAACGCCACCCATTGTAGCCTTTACATTTGCCATACTTTGTTCAAAATCCATAAAGGTTTGTGCAGAAGCTTTTCCGAAGTCAAAAACTTTTTTAGTTACAAATGCACCTGCAACTACTTTCCCTAAAGTTTTTAGAGTAGAACTTGTAGAATTTGTATTTCTATCTAATCCACGCATACTATTACTAGCGTTATTTATATTCCTATCTAAGCTATTAGTTGAACTTTGCATCAGTCTCAAATCGCTAGCATTGGTTTGAAAACTAATACTATAAACTAAATCCTCTAAAGCTGCCATGTTACCCCTCCTTCCGATATATATTAATAATACGATATACCTTTACATATTAATTTTAGCACAATAAAAAAAAGAGAAGGTTTCACCCTTCTCTTGAATACTTCTTTTAAATTGTGACACTAACAATCTAAATCCCAAAATTCATATTGTGTTATATCTTCACCAGTATCTTCGTCATAACTTCTTCCACACTCTTCGCATTCCCACCAATATTCTGTTGTAAAACCATTTTCACCATTTTCATAAATCATTTGCTTATTACAATGTGGACAAATGCCACTTTCAATCATTTTTTTATTTTTCATTTTTTATCCCTCCTATTGCGTAATATACAAATTTTACGAATTAATATTTAAACTAGTGTTTAACTCATTATAATGTTATAATATTGTTATTAGAAAACTTTAGTTGATTATTATAGCCAATAATCGACATATTTAAGTAATCTTGTGTTTCGTACTTATCTATAAATTTTATTAGTTTATCCAAGTCTTTAACTAATACATGTTTGTAGGTAGGTACGACAAATTCTTTTTTGAGTTGTTTTTGAAAATCAGCGTACACTTTCGCTCTTAAACTTCTATTTTTATAAGCCATACTATCTTTGCCACCTAATATTTTTACTATTTTAGACTTATATTTTCTATTAATAAATTCACATTGTGCAGCACTTAAAGTAGCATAGTCTTTCATTTCTTTTATTTCACATTTTACAGTGTTTATTTCTTCTTTTAACTCTTCTTGTTTTTGATCTAAAGTAAATATAGCTTGTAGTTCTTTAGATAATTTAGGTAATTTGTTTAATCTTTTTTCCATTTCATTAAAAGCATTTATATATTTAAGTTTCCATTCAAGAGCCTTTTGGCCTGTAAAACCCATAACTAACAAACTAAATCCATCACGATTTATGAAATATTCTTGTTGATTTCTATTCATAGAATCTTTATATTCATTTATAATAAACATTTTAGATACGCTCAAATTTGAGCTTATTAAATTTTGTATATCTCTTTTTATATTTTTATGTTCTTTTTCAAAATCCATAGCTATTACTCTACTACTTACTCTTATTTCTCCACCTTGATTAATTAACTCTAAACTTTTACACATATATTATTCCTCCTATTATTTTATTATTTCTGTTTCTAAAGCTTCCATGCAATCTCTTAATTCAATACATTTTAAATCTAGATATGGATCACAATAATAATCTTTTATTATTTGTTTCATATCTTCAAATGTCCAGCCGCCTTTTAAATAATCAATCATATAATTAAATAATATTTCTAATTCATTCATTTTTTACACTCCTTTTTTATTTATGGTATATGGGAAATCCATTATTCTTAATGGAAATATTAAAAATTGAATTTCACTTGAAATAAATATAACTGGGTTTAATGGTAAATCTGAATATATTTTATATTGTTCGATATTATACAAAAAATTTAAATTTTTTTCATTGATAAACACTAAAGAATTATTGCTATTTTTCAATAACCTAGCTTTGATTTTAGGATCATAGTCATATATTATTTTTGTAATTTCAGTATTAAACTTGCCATTGCTTTTAAAATATTCACTTAATTTTAAATCATTGAATTCTGACAATCTTCTATTATATATATAAAAGTTATTTTTTAAATTTTGAAAAGTTTCTTTCTTCAATATATCAGAGTATGTTTTATTTGATTTATTTATTTTGAAAGCTGTATATCCATTAGTCACTATAAAAAAACCTTCATAATCCTTATAAATTAAATGGAAATCTAAAGAATTTTTAACCCATTTTCTAAATAATGTATACTGATTCATATTATTCTCCTTTCTTATATTTATATAATATTTCTTTTTCTAAATAATTTTGAGTATTTTCATACCCTTCTGCATCTAAACAATCTTTTAAATATTCAAATGCTATTTCTAACACATGATTTGGTTTAACCCCTAACTCTGCCGCTAAGACATTAACCCCCTTTCGTAAATCTTCTCTAAATGTGGTAGTCCATTGCTTGCGTTTCAAAATATCACCTCCTTACAATTAATTATAATACTTATAATAATTTTGTCAAGTAATACCGTACAAATTTATAGAATTATTTCGGTATAAGTTTATAATATTAAGAAAACATAAATAACACATGCTTTAAAATCGTTTTTAAGGCATTTAAATAAACTTTATGATATATTGCACCTTTTAAAATAAAGTTGCTTAAAATGCGTTTAAATTAATTTTATTCATATACTGCTTTAAATAAACAAAAAAAAGAGAAGGATTGACCTTCTCTAAACTAAGCAAACTTCTTGTAAATATTCATTTGTTCGTATTTAACCGTATATGTTCTTTTATCTGTTTTAATTTTAGTAGGAAAGCCATGTTTGCCAACCCATTCAGCAATCTTATCTATTAATGATTTTTTATATTTTACTGTACTGCCTTGCCAGTTCCCTTTTTGTTCCCACACAATTTTTTTCTCACTATCTGCAATAGGTATTTCTTTAAGTATACATGATAGCGCTTGTGTGGCTGGCTTATCGTTCTTAGTATACATACCACAGTATTCTGCTAAATCCGTAACAGTTAAATAATGTTCTTCTGCATTGATATCTATAGGTAAGTTAATACCAGCTTTTTTATAGAATTCTTTTGTAGTTAATGCTAGACTTTCTGGACTTACTTTTGCTTTTTGTAAAATAGGTAACACTATATTTAATGCTTCATTTATTGTCTGTGTACTTTCAATTTCATTTGCTTTCTTTCTTAGCATATTTGGATTAGCTTTTTCAGTTATATATGCTCCTTCTTTTCTTAAAGTAGGTAACACTTCATCAGTAACCCAATCTTGGAATTTTTCTGCATTTGGTTTATTTGATTTAAATATTAATTTATAAACTCCGCTTTCAGTTAAAAATTTTTCACCAGTATTATGCAATTTTCTAATGTCTGCATTACCGACAATAGAATTTGTTAATTTTATACATTGTTTTTCATTCATTGAAGCTAAATAATCTCTAACTCTTGATTCACTTAATTCTAAACATTTACCAACATTGTAAGGATTGAATAAAATTTTTCCATTCAATTCAAATACCTCTACGTTATTGTTTTCAAATACCATTAAATTATTGCTCATACTCTATACACTCCTTTTGTATTGTTTTTAGTGTTAGAATATGCTAAAATAATATTGTCGAGTATTACTTTAACATACTCTAAAAGAGTATAATATGGATAGTGCATTTCACAATGAAGTGTGCTATCTTTATTTTTTGTCAGACACTTTACATTTATCAATCCATTGTAATACCTCTTCTTTATCAAATTTTATTGATCCTCCTATTTTAAAATAAGGTAACCCCTCCTTTTTTAAATTATATACAGTAGATTGAGCCACGCCTAACATTTCAGCAACTTCTTTAGCTGTTAAAAATCTCTTCTCCATATTAAATTCTCCTTTCATGTATTATTATACCATTATATATTTTACATTGCAATCATTATTTTATTAATTTTATTAATTTTATTATAATGGTTTGTTTGTTAGTTATCAACTTACAAATATTGTACTGTATTAATTATAATTATACTTATACCGTACATAGGTTGTCTTATCTGCTGTTTTCTTACTTTTTCATTGAAAATAAAAAAAAGAAGGCTTTCACCTTCTAATTCTATATATCTTGTTTAATTGTTTTATGCATCCAAACCTCTTGACCCAATTCTAAAGTCTTTTCCCATAAAAAATTATCCCAGTTGACTTTATCTAGTTCAGCTTTTGGGAAGTCCACTGAAAAAGATTTTTCTTCTGTAGTGTTACCATACTTGTCATTAAAATCAGCCATTATCATTATGCCAATTTTATTAACATTATTATATTCCTTATGTTCTTTAAAAGATTTTAATATATGATAACATTTATTTGCAATATGCTTAAGTGAATCATCAGTATATTTAACTGTAACTAAATAATATCCGCCATTATCCTTACTGCCAGTTACTTTAATACTAGAATCTACTTTCTTTAAATGTTCTTCTAATGTTAATTCTTTTTGTTCTTCTTGTTTTGATTCTTTAGTAACAGTTTCTTGTTTGTTATTAGTAACCTCTGTAGTAGTTTCTTTATTGCCAAAAATACACCCTTTCATAAATGATATTACTAATATAATAGATATTATTCCCCCTATAATAGATGGGGTTCTCTCTGTTTTTTTATCCATAATTTCCCTCCAAATTTCCTTTTTCTATATTATAACATAATTACTATGTTACTTCCAAACATAAAAAAAACAAGGTGGAATTACCACCTTACTTTGTTCTTGCATTCTTTTCAGCTTCTTTTCTTGTTCTTTCTTCTTCCTCTTCAATCAAGTCAACCGCTGCCATCATAGTTTTATATTCATTAGCAGACATGTTTTTTATCTCTGTATATGTAAGGTTAGGAATTACTAGACTCCACGCCCTTAGATTGTTCTTTGCTTTTCTCCTGTATTTTTTGTAATTTGTATTTTCTGGGACTTGCTGAAAATGAGTTAACCTCACCAAACAATTGACCTATTACCGCAATCGGTTCATCAGCTTTTTCTATTTCTTCCATTAGGTTTTTAGGTGATACTATTAATCCGTTTTCTATTGCTAACTTTATGTATTCGCCAGGAAGGATATTATTACCTTTAGTATTTAAACATTCGCTTGTCATATCACTTATAAGAAAAGGGCTTATTTCTTGCATTACAACAGTTATCTCTTTTTCTTCCCCTTCTACTTTAAAACTTAACTTAAATTGTTCATTAATCATACTCCGATACCTCCGATTTTATTATATTTATTCGTCTGCCATATCTAAATTTGGAACTGCTATTGTCCATTCTCTTTCGCCTATTTCTGCACCCCTTGGCATATCTGCGGGCTTCATAATAACACACTCTCCACCGCCAGCCTTAGCCTTACCAATATCATTACCATCCACTAATTGTGTGGTAAATGTATCGTCGCTTTTAGCTAGTAGAGATAATAATTTATTAGAGGGACTATCATGTTTTAAGGTAAATACTATAGTTCCACTGTTATCATTTGTTTTTGCATAAGATGTATCGCCTTTAGCACCTACGTGTGGAGTATATTTATCGCTATTTCTAGCTACCGTTATTTCTGATCCATTAGAAAATCCAGTTATATATTCCTGTCCACCACTATAATTTACAATCAAATTAACTAAATTAAAATCATAAGGTCTTGCCATCTATACCACTCCTTTCTTACAGTTCTAATACTACAGCACCATTTACTGTTACTTCTTCTATTGCTCCTGCTTCTACATAACTAAACTTAATACCAGTAAGCTTTCTGTTTTGTCTGTCTGTAGAAGATATTTCCCTAACTGTTTTATAAGTAATAGAAAATGCAGGCGTATTATCTTCATTTGTGCCTATGATTCCATTATTAAAGGCGGATTGTAAAGCTGTTGTGATAGCGCTAACAACTTGTTGTATACCAGCATCAGTATATGATACTTTTTCAGTAGCCATTAATAATTTAGCTATTTCACTTTCAATTTGGAATTTAACCCAATCCATACTCTCAATATGATCTATATAATCGCCAGAAGCTGTTACTCCACTGTCTAGTTGTGCAGTACCTAGTCCTATTACTTCAAATTTATTAAGATATGCATTCATGTTTTTGCTTCTAATTGTAGCTAAATCGGCTGGTAGTATTGCATCTGCTGTAATATTTTTAAGATTTTTAAATTTAAATGTAAAACTACCTGGAATTCTTGTAGCTGCATAACCAACCATTGCCGCATCTAATCTATCAGCATTTTCTTTATAGCCTAATACGGTTCTTTTTTTAGATGTAAAATCTGTAGTAAAAGTTGTGTTATCAAATTGAGTGTAAAATTGTTTGTTATTTGTTTCAGACCATGTTGCAACCGCAGTTATTAGAGTTTCTGTTTTATCGTCTAAAATAATCCTATACCAGTTTGGGTATTGTGTTATTAACGTATTTAGCGCAGTTGTTAAATCTGCTGCTTTGTCTTGACTAGCACTTATATCTGTTCCAAAAATAGCAACTTTTTGTGGTCGTGGTTCTTGACTTGCAAAAGTATTAACTATTTTATATACTTCTGTGTCTGTAGCAAAATCAGCTTGAACACTTGCTAAATCTTCACTTATGTCATATTCTTCATAGCTATGTGCAGTAGTAGTGCAAACTACAAGTAATTTCCCAAATCCTTCTTGGCTAGTAACTTGCGTTTGGTCACTAATTATTACATTTATATCAGCCATTTTTTAAATACCTCCCTTTTAAAAATCTATAATTACATTTTCTATAGTGCTTTCTATTTCAACACTTTCAACACTATCGTTCGATACTGTTACTTCATCCATAACTCTTATTTGCACATCAAATCCATACTTATAAATATATTCCGTTTCAAGTATAGAAGTTTTGTCAACAAATACCGAACACCTTAAGATTATTATATCATTATCACTTAATTCTTGCTTTACTGTTGTTTGTAGTGCGTTAACAGTATTCTGCATAAACTCATACATTTCTGTCATATCATTAGAGTAAAATGTAAAACTTAGTGTCATTTTAGGTTCTTCTAATCTAGTAGTTGTAACAGTTCCATCTATATTCGCTTTATCTTTTGTAGTTGCTCTAAAGTCGTCTTTATCTTGTGCATATGCTACAAGTATATTGGTGGTAGCATAGGGGTAAGGTGGCAAATTATGTGTAAGATTAGCTTTTATAAATTTGTAATTAGGGTTAATTTTCTTTAGATTTACATTAAGAGAAGTATTTATTTTATTCCACACATCTATTACATTAACCATTTACTTTCACCACCTTTTTCATGAAATATCTTTTGAATGTTTGGTTTATTATGTTATAGCCCTTAAAAGCATATATCGTATATTCTTCTTCTGTTACTATATCTTTTATTTTAGTGTTGTCTCTTAACGCCACGCTCGTATAAAGTTTTTGATCTGAAATACCATAAAAACCGTCTGGTAAATACTGCATATCCTTCTCATTTATAGGTAACATAGCACCTTTAAAAGAAAAAGTTATTTCTATTCCAGGTATATAATCTCCGTTGTTGTTGTAACTGCCTTCTGTTATTTCTTTATATTCAAAATCTTTTTTAAACCGATTAAGTATTAAGTCCAATTTAGCACCCTCTTTCTGTTGTAAAAAATATTTTTATAACTTTTAAAATCTCATAATTATACTTTTTATTTTTATTTAATTTTTTATTCTACCTTATAAGTTATTGATTGCCTAAGTCGCCCAGTATTTATTAAAGGGTTTGATTTAGGTGCTTTTTTTTGTAATGTAAATGGATGGTTTGCTGGACTATTAACCTCTGTAAGTGTTTCTTGTGTAAGTCCTACTAAGTAAGTTCCAACCCTATCAAAAAATGTTTGTGTACTTATTCTAAACGTTATAACTTCGTTTAAATTTTGTCTTATGAAAGTATCTATTTTATTTTTCTTCTCATTAAAAGTTTTACGAATAAAGCTTCTCTCTGGTATGTGTATTTCACTTGTAGTTGATTTTAAATGTAATCCCTGCGAATGTAAATACGCTCGCATTTTCGGAGTAACTCTTATATCAGTTCCAAATTCGTTTACACTAGCTATCATTAGTATTTCTGAATCTTCACTACCAAATATACCTATCTTTATTTTTCTTCTCTTTATTTCATCAATAGTACGCCTTAACCGTGGCATATTATCAACTCTTACAGTTCGTGTAATTGAAGCCATTATATATTCACCGCCCTATATTTATTAACGATAGCTATCTGTTCTTGCGATAGCTTTACATCTTCTTTCCATTCCATTTTTACGTCTGATATAGAGTAAGATTTTAGTCCTTGACTTGCACCTTCTGAACTGTCTATTCCTAATTGACTTTTTATAAGTTGCAAAGCAAGTAATTTTAAATCCGCAGGTACTTCTGCATATCCAGCATTGTATTCAATTCTTATATGTCGCCTTGGATAGTTAATTCTCTGTGACATAAGAGAACTGCCACCTATCTTACCCCAAACTAAATCTTTGTATAAAATACCGCTCTTACTGTTAATATCATATTCTGTAGAATCTAATTCACGATAAACTGCATTATCTATAATGTACTTAATAGACGTAACTGAATTAATAGGATAGTTCTTTAAAATCAAAGCGTTACTATTAGTTCCTGCATATTTCTCTATATGATCTTCTGCTAATATATTTCTTCCAATCATTCCTATAATCATTTCACTAACCCCGTTAATGTAAATATTAAGAATAATATCTTTACTTGTATCGGATTGATCTATATTTAACCATTGTTTTAACTCTTCTAATGTTACTAAAGTCATGTATTCCACCTCCTAATTAAATTTTAGCATAAAAAAAACAAGAGGTACTTTTACCTCTTGCGTTACATTGCTTTTATATTGTGACTATTTTAATTTATCCCATGTAGCTTTTAAAATTTTAGTGTCTGTTAAAGCATTATGTTGTTTAAATCCTTCTATACTAATACCTAGATTTTTGGCTAATTCGATTCTATCCACATCTATGTCTATTCCTTTTGTAAATAATATAGATGAGAAATCTATAGGTATATAGAAGAAAGGGATATCCCAAACTCCAAATAATTCACAAATACCATTCCAGTCAAACTGGTTTACATCTGCTACTAATACTGGCTTATCTTCTCCATAGTTTTCTTTTACAAATTCAATTATTTCTTCTTTAGCTTCTTCTTTTGTTACAGCATTTCCATTTAGTAATGGTATAACATTTTCTTGCACCCAAGGATCTATATCGTTTTTATCTTGTTCTATTTCCAAATATAATTCTTTTCCTTCTTCTGTTATTAAAGCTAAACTTAAAAAATTAACCCCTTTTGTAGTTAATTTTGTAAATTCTCCATCCATAAATATTAATTTTCTTTCCATTTTTAACTCCTCCTAATATTTTTTTATATTTTATATTTTTAATAATATTATTTTTAAATTTTATGATAACTCTTAAGTGCACTAATAGCGTCCTCTACAGTTATCTCATCCTTAGTTAGAGGTGTAGAACCCATTCCACCGTATACATTGTAAGGATAATGAACATAAAAGATTCTATTATTATGAATTTCTATAAAATCTCCATTAATGATGTGATACTTATTACTAGCTTCTAATCCCAATGCTTCTAAGATACTAATCAAATTACCACAGCTTCCTTGTGCGGAGGTCTTAGCTCTTAATTTCTCTAATTCATCCTTAACTATACATTGTTGAGATGTAAATTTATTATTTTGAAATTGATTCATTAAATCAACTTCTAATAATAATTTCTCTTCTTCTTGAAGTAGACTATGTAGTCTTTCTAACTTTTTAAGTTTCTGTTCTAACATCATTTTATTTTCCTCCAAATTTATTTTTTTAGTGTCGCAATATACAAATTAGAGGACTAAGCATTGATATTGCTTAATCCTCAACACTTTTGTATTATGAAGCAACTAATACCATAATCTTTTTCCACAAATCGGACATAATTCATCTCCATTGGCTATTTCATTTATATATTTTCTAAAATTAGAAACAAATGTTTTATTACAAGTTTCACATAGTCCCATCACTTTATAAGTCAAATCATCTAAAAAATTTTTTATTTTTTGGTTATCTTTACAAGCTACTAAATTCATATGTTTAGCTGAATCCCATTTATCTTCGGTAATACTCTCACCTTTTTTATTTATCCATACATAAGTAGACTTTGTAAAATTGTCACACATAAATAATTCACCAGTATTTTTATCTTCATAAAATAATCCGATTTTCAATATATAACCCTCTTTTTATTTCACATTTTACAAATTAGATTCAGGAACTACAGGTTGCAGTTCCGTAAAACTTCTAAATTGTGTACTAAAAACTTAAATTGTTCCTATTAACATATCTTTTATTCTTTTTAATTCTTTATATATAATATCTAAGTTCCCTTTAATTAAATAATTAAGTATATGCGATTTAAATGGGTCTTTCTTAAATTCTTTTCTTGCTAAATCTATTAATAAATCCACCTCTTCTTTTACATTTTTTTCTGTTACCATTCCACATAATTCATATTTTGCTCTAACGTTATCTACAGAGCAATCTAAAAAATATTTATCCGTTATACTTAGTCCAAAAGTAATTCGAGCCACTTTTATTACTGGTAAATTTGATTCAAATTCCATTTGTTCTTTGTATTTTTTTTCATCGTATGCTTTTGCTCTAGCATCAATCATTTTTTTATTCCTCCTTAAGTTTTAACTTCACCATATACTAATTTTACGAATCAAAGTATTTATTTCTTTCTTTTAGCTTATTCTTTATAGCATTTATTGAATAATCTTTATATTCTTTATACAGCCCCCTTTCTTTTAAATATATCCTAATTCATAACTACTCATGTTGTCTATTCTTTTGTTAAATTTATTTGTATCTTTCATATTTAAATCCTCTTGTATTGTTGTTATTTATATTATATTACTAACTTACTTAATTGTCAAGTTATACCGTATAATTATTTTAAATAAATAACGTACAAAAGTAGCCACAAATGTGACTACTCTGTTTTTTTCTTAGTTCGTTTTTTAGTTTTAGTTTCCTCTGGTTCTATTACTTTAGTTTCTTTTATAACTTCTTTTTTGCATTTGCATTTTTCTAAATCTTCTCCACATATGCTACAAAAGACTTTAAGCATTAAAATCATCTCCGTATTGTGCATCTGCTAGCAATAGCTGTGCTGAATATGTTGGCGCTGTTCCTTCTGTAACTGCTGCAATCCTTATGTATTGCTTTGCTCCAGTTAAGTCTATTAATAAATTAGTAGAAGTATCCGCCGCAATTAATTTAGCAGTTTCAACTCCAAAGTCAACCATGTCTGATCCATCTATTTTACTGCCATGCTGTATTTTTACTTTTACAGTGTTAGAACTTGTAGCGTTTCCACTGGATAATAGTAAAATACCACTTAAATAATTTTTTCTATCAACTACTATTGCTGAATTATCACTAGGTTTTGTTACTGGTACTAATTTCATATCACCATTCATAATTGTTTTCTTCATATTCTATACCTCCTAAGCTATTGTTTGGAAATTACCCACTGTAAATGCTTTTCCATATGCAACACCAAAATCATGAATCATTAACCCTTTTATAACTGTTTCATCATTATCAAAAGCACTTTGTAAATTTCCATCTTCGTCGTAATAAGATGCATCTTCACTTGTTTTAACTTCTAATGCCATCTGCTCGCCAATCATAAATTGATCAAAGTCTCCGAAGAATATATCTACCTTTCCTTTTGCATCTGTTCCAGTGGTTATCTGATTAGTTTCAACAAATGGGAAACCGTGGAATCTTCCATTTTTCAATTCATCTCTATATTTGTAATTTCCATTAGGGAAAGTTTCGTTATAAAGTATTGTAAATACGTCTGGATTAAATACCCATCCTAAGTTTGTCATAGGTATGTTAGCTTTCTTTAGCGGAGTAACCATATAAGAATATAACTTATCCCCGTCAATTACTTCGGCTTTAGTTACTTTTGTAACTCCTTCCGAGTTAGATATTCCAGTTGGTGTAAATTCAGTACCTAAACCATATAAAGCGTTATAATCCATTGCAATTCTCATTTGCATTACCATATCATCTCTTACTATTCTATCAGCTTCTGGTGAAGCATCTCTAATTAAATCATTTGAAAGAATAGTTTTTATAGATAACTTCTTGCTTGATAATTTAAGGCTTGCAAATCTTGCAAAACTTGGTTTTGGTGCTTTAGTTTCTCCGATATAAGCTGCTGTTGATCCACTTATCATTTTCCTAATTGTTAAATTACCTTTTGGCATTGGTAATCTTCTAACGCCCATTTTATCAAAAATAGTGTTATTGTATAGTAATGGTAATATTTCCGCATAGTATTGTGTTTCTATTAACTGTCCAGCATTTCCACCGGACATTAATGTTTTAACTTCATTTACGAAAGTTTCATCATTGCTATATATTTCGTTTGCTGCGTCTATAACACTTTTCTTTTCTTTTTGTGCATATATTTGGCATTTCCATAATCTAGCTGCCTTTTGTCCATCAAAGTATTTGCTTTTATTTTCTATAGCAGGAGCTATAATAGGTCTTTGCATTTTAACCTGTATTTCATCTATTGCCTTTTTAATATTTTCTAGCTGTTCACTGTCTGCCTTCTTCTCTACTGTTTCTTTTATATTAAGTATCATATCTTTTATTTCCATTATTTATCTTCCTCCTTTTTATTTACAATATTAAATAAGTCCTTTAAAGCTTCTAGTTCATCAGACTTTAGTTCTATATTATCATTATTTTCTTTTTCTTGCTTTTTAGGTGTTTTACAAACCTTTTCGTCTTCCTTTTGCATATCCTCGTCGTCACCTAACATAGCTTTTAAAGTTTCCAAAGCTTCTTTTATTTTTGTCCTGTTAGCTTTACTTAATATCTTTCCTGCTTTTATTTCTATATCTATGTAGTTTTTAAATTCTTCTATCTTATCAGAAAATGTTTTTTCTTCTTGCAAAGGCTTTAACATTTCTGTTATAGAGGTTATTTGTTGCTCTAAACTTTCTACTTTTTCTTTTAATTCCATATTCTCGTTACCTCCTTCCTCCTTTACATCAGTAATAGTAGCCCTGGGATTCATAGGGAATGTTACCCCAGAAACTTCCATTATTTCAATATCTTTTAGATTTCTGATAGTTTTCTTGCCCTCTGTTACATATTCATAATCTAAAGTTTTATATCCAATACTATTTTTTAGTTGCTTATTTTTCATAAGTACATACGCTTTATGTGCATTAGGTATTAGAGGTATTCCTTGCTCGTTTGTATCTAAGTATAATTTCCCTTCAAACTCCAAACCTTGTGATGTAGAAAATAACTTCACTTGTCCTACTGGCTCCGTAGTTTTGTGTTGCCACAAATAAGGAATTGTTTTATTATTATTTCTATTAGCAACACTCGGAAGAACTCTATCATTTCCTAAATCAATATTTCCAAAAGGACTAGCAATACCTTTAAATATACCTTTTTCGTTTATTTCTTTAATCTCTAAATTAAGATTTTTAAATTCTAACTCCACAACTTCACCACCCTTGTTACGGTATCACTTACTATTTACATTATATCATACTTTTTATTTTAAGTTATAACGTACAAAAGACTAGAATTTCTCTAGTCTTGTTAGTATATTGTTCATCTAATTTATATAATGCATATTCTAATTCTTTGTTTTGAGAATATAACTCTTCTATTCTTTCTCTTATAATCCTACATTGATTTACATGTGTTTGTAATTCATCTCGCATATCATGTATTTCCTGCTTGTTATAGTCTATATTTCCTTTTATTTTTTTAATTACATATTCCATAAAACTACTCCTTTATATGGTATAATGTTTTTAACTGTTTGGCTATGTGTACTTTGCATAGTCTTTTTTAATAACTGTCATTACAATACGCTAACTCACCTAGCAAGTTTGCTAATCTTTCTTCATTACTTTTTGCGTTATTACTCTCTGCTATTTCATCTACAACCTTACCACTATAACCTATTTCAATTAGTTGCTTTCTTGCTTCTCCTATTTTATTTAAAATACTATCCATGAAATAACCTCCTATACAATTTTCAATCCACATTCCTTTGCAATATCAACAAGATCATTACAAGTTACATTCTCGCAAAAATCTCTCTTTTTCATTTGTATGTTAGAGAACCATTTTATTAATTGTTTTTTAGTAATAGTAGTTGTTATCTCATTCATCATTAATCCGATTCTTATCTCATTTATCACTTGCATTTCTTCGTATTCATTGTATGTTGTTTCTTCCAAATCATAGTCATATTCAAGTTCAAATTCTTTCATACGATTGATCTCTTGTCTTAAAATGTTCTACATAGAAGCACGTACCTAGGTCTGATACATGCTTTATTAGATTCTTTTTCTTTTGATTATTCAACTGGTTTTTAAGATGCAAATGATCTCTAAAACTTTTACAAGGTATTACCTCAATTCTTAATATATTATCCATACCGTACCTCCTTCTTAATCTATACCGTACAAGGTTAGAAAGGTATATCCCCACCAACTTGTTGCATATCTTCGTCATACTCGATTTGGCTACTTGTATTATCAGTTTTTTTACTATCTAAAAATTCAACTTCATCCGCTACTATTTCAGTTATATATACTTTATTGCCTTCTTTATTATCGTAACTCCTAGTTTGAATTCTGCCTGCTACAGACAATTGGCTTCCTTTTCCCATATAGTTAGCTGTTGCTTCTGCTTGCTTTCCCCATACTACTACTGGAATAAAATCTGCGTTTTGTTGTCCTTCCTGTTTAAATCTTCTATTTACAGCTAGTGTAAAATTTGCTACTGCTTTCCCACTACCTGGAACAAACTTTAATTCTGGGTCTTTAGTAATACGTCCTGTAATAACACATTTATTCATATTTAATCCTCCTTGTTTGATTGCATTCTTGATATAGCACCATAATCAACACCATGTTCTATAACTAATGTAAACGCCTGTTCTTCTGTAAATCCCGCTTTGATTAAGCTATCAAAATACATTTTAAGAATACTAGCCATAGTTGCCGCATACTCTGGATATAAATCTAAATTTTCTTTTATGTTTTGAATGGCTTCTTTTAATTCAAAGTTTTGTAAGTGTTTTTCAAATTCATTCACTTTTAATTTCCTCCAAATCATTTTTTAAAATTATTTTAATTAATAAATCTATTAAGTTTTTTTCATGATTTAAAAACCTTGTTTTTTCAAATATAGTTTCTGCTTCATATCCATTCTCGGATATTTTTATATTTAAACTTCTAAAATCTTTTATAGTTTTAATATATTTTATTAAATGATTTACTTGAAACATTGGTACGCTTTTATATTCTTTACCTACTATATCTTTATCTAGTTTTATATCTTCTACTAATTCCTCAATATTGTCAGTTTTTTTTGTAGTGTTAAAATTTCCTACAACATGTATAAAGTTAATTCTTTCTTCAATTGGTAAGTTTTCTCTCCACTTTAATAAATTATCTTGTATATATAGTGGTAATGACCAAAACTTTTTTAAGGATAAGAAATTTTCTATTTCGCTTAGCTTAGCTATATTCCTATTTCCTCGTGCTATTGCTTCTGCATTTTTTAAAAAGCTATCACTATCAAAAGGTTTTTTATATACTGGCATATCATTATGACCAACCGTTTCATATTTACCAAGTGTAATTTCTTCTGTTTCACTCATATTTTCGATTTCTATTCTAGTCATTACTGCATAGTTGGCTAGATCGTTTAGTGTGTCTAATATAGATTCGTCGTTTACTTTTTGTTCACCAGTACATAGACTTTGTAATCTATTAACCTTGTCTGTTATTCTCGTCACTGCACTAATTATTCCTAATTTTTTAAATGTTTCTCCAAAACTATCACCATAGTCACTATTTTTGTTTTTATATATTTCATTTAATTCTTGACATATATCCATATGTCTTTTAACTTTATCCATACAAACCTCCATTATTTATTTATTTCCCTAACACACTTAGAACTGTTAATATATTTTATATGCTTATTGTATTTTTCTTTTTTAATGTGTTTGCTTACTCTCATTATCTTATAAGTTATTATTGCTACAAAAATTAAACAAGCAATCGCATACACTAAAAATGTTTTTAATAACAGTAACATTACCTTCTCACGCCCTTCTGACTATTAAAATATCTTTGTTTTCTTCTCTTTTGTATTTCTAGTAGATTGTGTTTATATTCTTCATCTAGTGTTAGTCTAATAGCACTTTGTAATAAATAATTACTTTTAGGCACTCTTTTATCATTAATTATAGAAATAAGTGTTTTACATATCTTATACTCTTTTTCTCCTGTTCTGCTGTGTACATTTATATGGGTGTGATTCTTGTATTCTCCTTTTGTATTTGCTACGAGGTAATAACGTTTAAATTTTATAACTTTATACATATTACCTACTGTTAAGTAAAACTTAACTTTCCCCTTCTACAGTTTTTATTCTTTCTTCTACAGCTTTCTTAATAAATTCATCTTTAGATTCTTTTACCTTATCTGCTGCCTTTCCTATTCTTTCTAAATCTTGTTCCACATATTTAAGTGGGAATGTTTTTATTTTCATTGCAAGTCCTCCTTTAGTTTAATTTATCAGCGCTCCACATTTTTTTAAAACGCTCTATTTTACATTTTATTTCCCATATTTTGAATGTAGCTACTTCCCATAATTCGCTGTTTTCTTCTGCTACTTCAAACATGGATTCATAATTCTTTAGTTCTGTATCTAAATCATTTAATCTTTGGTGGTAATACTTTGTAAACATATCCATTTTTACGCCACCTTTGAAATGTTTTTATATTTTGAATCACATATTTTCTTTTATTATTTCTAATGCTAATTCTAAACCTTCTCTTTTCCCTATTAATCTGCTTATTTTTACTCTATTATTGTGATCATTTCTAACAGTATCGTCTATTAACATTTGAGTATGTTCTTTTTGTTTAAAGATTTCAGTTATTGCTTTAGATATTTTCAAATTTAATTCATCACCCTTCTAAACTGGTCGAATTCGACGGGTTTAAAACTACTTTGATACTTCGATTTCTTCTGGATATTCTAAAAACTCACCACAGTAAGGGCAAGGATTCATATTGTAAGTTGGGTATTTACCACAAGCAGGACATTTAGGTAATAAGTATGTGCGTTCTTTATCATCCAAACCCAATGTTCTATCTTCTACATATTCAATTTCCATTTATTCACCACCTTTACATTGCTTTTAAAATGTGACTTATTTATTAAGCACATTTAACTCTAATATATCCTCTAAAACTGGTATTTGTTGTCTAATCGCTTTATAAACAAAAATGTCTTTTATATCTCCTTTTTCTAATCTATCAGCTTGTTCTCTTAATAATTCTACAAGCTGTTTTTCTACTTGCTCTTGACTTTTCAAATTATCAACTCCTTTAAAGTTGTGAAGAATTAATCTTTAATACAAAACTTACAATTCTCACACTTTTCTGTTTCATCAAATATACAGCAACTTTCCATACAATCTTCATATCCACATTCTTCACAACAATTTTCTTGATTACAACAATCTTTTACATATGCGTCTGCATTACACTTCATACTTAATTCCTCCTTTTGCTTTACTTTGTAAAGACATAATATACGAATAATACGCCTTTGAATTGACTATATTAAGAATTGATTAACTTGATATGTTTGTTACTAACTATATTATATACTTATTTACATTTAATTTCAAGTAATATCGTACAAATTATTTAAATATTTTACGGTATTACTTAATAAAAAAAGAGAAGGTATTATCCTTCTCAATCATCCTCTTGCATCATGAACCTAATTACACATCTACATCTTATTGTTTCTTTAGCACTTGCTCGTGGATCACCCGGATAACTTAGTCCAGGTTTAAAATCTTCACTAACTTTAACAACCATTCCATCTAAACTTTGATGTGATGGCCTTACACTCGCATCTTGTGCGCTTATCCATTTTTTAAATTTAAACCCACTTACTTCTCCTGTTAAAAAATTCGACCTCATGAACGAGTTATGCATTTCTGTTTCAGCAATATTAACCGCTCTAGCTTTTGTATATTCCTTTATTCTACTGCTTAATTCTTCTGATATGCTATCTATACTATCCCCATTCATTAATCCATTTTTAATTATTCTCTTTGTTAATTCTTTAGTAGTAGTATTTATATTAACGACTTGTTCTGCTCCATATTCTTCTAACCATTGCAAATAATCTTCTCTAATTATTGCAAATAGAGTGCCTTCTTCTTCATTTGCGAAGTGTATGTTATTAAAGAAATTATTTCCTAGTTCACCAGCATTCATATAGAGTGGTAATAATGCTGCCATTATTGTCTGTACACCTTTATCTGCTTTGTATATATTGTTGCTTATTTCCTCTGCTTCTTCTTCATCTATACCATCAGCTTTACGTTCATTCATATATTTTTTAAACGTTTTGCTGATTTCTTCTGCTTGTTTATTTAATATAGTTGTTATTTTAATTTTAAATCTTTTTTCTAAAGGCAATATTATTCTGTCATATTGTTGCAGCAATCTTTTATTAATCCTTTCTTCCTTATCAACCTCCTTTCTTTCTAGTATAGAAAAGACTTGTTTTCTTCTTGTGCAGTTTGCTGTACACTGTCTAATTCAATCAAGTTCATAGGTAGATATATTTTTCCATCTACTATTGCAAATGAACCTTCTGGCGCTATTATATCTCCACCGTCTAACGGGTCCATTCCTTTAGCTTTTCTTTTCTCGTTAATAGTCATGTCTTTAGCCTTACTTAATCTATCATACAATTCTTTCATGTCTTCTTGCAAAACTGGTATATGACTATAATCTATGTCAATATATTCTCCTTTTTCTGTGTCTAAACTTAAAAACAATGACATTTGGTCGGATAATTCCCTCATAAGTGGTATTACTGTTTTAGTATATAACCCTTTTTCAGCTTCGTTTTTATTGTTATAGCTGCTATTTTCATTAAATCCGATAAGTATAGGGTCAACTCCCATACCTATACAAATATCTTGCATTGTGTTTTTCTTTCCTTCATTCCAATCCATGTCTTTAGGGTTAGTCCCAGTATTAATATAACTCGCTACACCTTGTAATAGCATATATTTACCTACATTTTCAACGCCTTGGTGTTTGTTCTTTAAACTTTCTTCCATTCTGTCAAATTGGTTATCTGTAACATTTTCATTTAAAGCTATTACTCCGCTTAAATTTCCACCATTCTGTAAAAGAGAAATATTCCAGTTAACTAATTCGTTTAGCAAATCTCCATTCTTTAATATAGGTTCTAACATACTCATGCCATGTCCCAATCCGTCCCAATCGTCAAGAGGGTTAAAGTTTTTCCACAACATAAAGTTTTCTGGTTCTATATCTACATATGATCCGCTTAAATATCTTATTTGTTCGTAAGGTCTTTTTATATCTCCTGTACTGTTAAAGCTTATTCTGTCTGGTCTGTAAACATATAATTCTTTTACCCCATTACTTGTTACTATTCTGTGGAAAGGTGCTTCTCCTTGTATGTAATAAAATGCTATTGCCCTTTTAATTAACTCGGACTCTCCGTAAAGAGGATTAGGGTTTTCTAATACTTTTAATGCAGGATGATTTAATATTTCTTCATCTTCTCCATCAGCATTTTTTCTTTTTACTTTCCAATTTAACTGTATTGCACCCTTAATTATTTCTTGCATACATCTAAATATAATCCAGTTACGCATATACCCTTCTTTAGCTATAGTAGTGTAATTCACATCACTATAGCGAGGACTATTGCCTTGTGTTTTCATAATCTTGGTGTAGATATTTTTATTATCTCTAGCTTTCAATTCAAATATATTAGATAATTTCATATAATCACCTCCTTAGATTTTTTCGTAAGTCTTTTCAAAAATATCTGGTTTGCATGGATAAAGTTCTCCATTCACTCCTTTTATAATGTAGTCTCCTTCTTTTGCTTTCATAACGCCTTCAAGTGTAATAATTTGTATTTCACCAGAACAATTTTTATTATCTATTATATTTCCTTTTTTCACTTCTTCTGCGTACCAATCTGGTGCTAAACTTCCCACTACAAACTTACAAGCTTCAATAACAACTGGTTTCTTTCTATATTTCATTTTTCAAACCTCCATTCTTCTTTTAATAATTTCACTTATCAGTATCGGCAACCAGAACAATCCAAAGTAAACTCCACCTAGTATTTTTCCAATCGTGTTTTTAAACAACTTTATACTAATAAAAATCCCTGTCATACCATATATGTACAGCAAAAAAATAATTATGTATTTCATTTAACTACCTCCGTAACACTCAAATTTAAAATTTAAGCTATATCGTACAACATACTAGACTAATTCTACATTTTATGTTTATATGCTCTTATTTTGCGTTTAAATGAGTTTTAAGACAACTTCGCTAAATCTGCATTTCACGAAGTTCATTCTATTTACATTATATCATGTTAATTTTTTATATTTCTGTAGCTAGAAAGTATCTTTTAGCATACATTTCAAACTTTTTCTTTATATAGTGACCAAACGCTATTTTATCGTTAATCATTTCTATATGCACATTATAATCTATTTGAAAAGCATTTAGTGTGCTTATAAATCTTTCGTTATCGTACTTAGTTTTATATCTGTGCCAACTTAAATCTCCCCATGTGCCTTGTTCTAATGCTATTATGAATAACATATTTTTAAACTTTGCTCTCATAAGTTCATCTGTAAACCTAGTGCGATCATTACCTATGTTGTTAGATAATTCTTCTAAGTTAGCTTTTCTCTCTATTGCTATACTGTTGTCAAAATATATGTCCCTTACTATTCCTAACTTTGGTATAGCCTTAATCATAAAACTATAATCCCCTGTTTTTAAAGTATAAGGTTTGTGTTGTACTTTCTTCTTATCAAAGTAATCTAATATATGCTTATTTTTTTGTTCGTTTTTGGCATGTAAAATTACTATATTGTCATATATTTCTTTTAATTCTTTATCGGTGTATTTATACATTCAATCCCTCCTTGTTTTTTTCTGATTTAATTTTCGTTATAACCAAGCAATATGGAAATAAACTTTGTATCGCATAATATAATGCGAAAACTACAAGAAAAGGCGTTATAACTAATTGTAAAATCATATAAAAGAAATTTCTCCAACGTTTTTTAATATTAGAATAATATCCATTTTTACATGGATATGTTTTGCAATATTGTATAAACCGATTAGGATTGTAACCATACTCTATTTCAATTAATTGATCTCTTGTTTTTTTATTTTTCACTAAAAACATTTAACTCCTCCTCAATTAAGCTTTTACCACAAAATGGGCAATAATTAATATTAAAAGGTTTTGTTATTGCTCCACTATCCCATCCATTGTTGGCAAACGGTACTCTAACTTTCAACCATTCTTTATTTTCTTCATCAAGCCTTATTATTACTTGTCTTTCTCCTATCATAGTATCAATTTCAAAATTTTCTTCACAAAATTTACACATAATTCCTCCTATATAAATACCTCTATGTTATTCAAATTCATAATTGTTTTATTGTCATTCCTATCACTGATGGTTATATCATTTTTTCTTATGTTTATAAGCTTACCTTTGTATACTGTTCCGTCACCTGTTATAAAGGAAATTTCTTCTCCTATATTCAATGTTGTGATTCTAATATTAGAATCAGTATATAAAACCAAACTGGGTTCATATTTTATAATCATTATCAAACCTCCTTAATTTCGCGCGCCCCATGGTAAAAACTCTTTCTGTTACTAAATATAAATATTAACAACATAAAATATCTGATTCATATAATCTATTGTCTTTTACTTTGTCTTTAAAGTTATGCAAATAATATATTTCTTTATACTTGTACTTTGTACTAAAATGTTTATCTATTGCATTTTTTAGAACTTCTATATTTGTATCATCACAAATACTGTTTTTAAAAATATCTTCTAGTATATTAACCCATTGTTCAACAGTATAATTAATATGTTTAATTTTAAATACATCTTCATATACTGATATATAGTATTCAATTATCTTTATAGCATCATCTATTTTCTCTATAGATGATAAATTATAGTTATCAATCAATTCATAGAACGATAACTTTCTTTCGTTCCCTTTACTTAGTTTATTATTACTTAGTTTAAATGGATATTTAGTAGCCTGCCTTTTTGGGTTCTCCTGTTTCCCGTTCGCCCATTTCGGCGTTTCGGCGATTACATACTCATATCCAGCAAACTTATTTTCTTCATCTTTAAGTATCGACCTTTCTACATATCCGTTTTCTATAAGTTCTTTTATACCAGAACTAGTTGACTTCACCCCATCTTTAGAATGTTTAGATAGTTCTTCTATATAAATCTTCCAATCATCTGGAAGACTTAATAAATAAGCTAGTAATCCTTTTGCTTTCCAGCTAAGTCTTTCATCATTTAAACCAGTTTTATTCATTAGTAAATATGGATTATTTTTATCTTTATTAACTCTAATTACTGACATATTACTTACCCTCCATTTCCTTCTTAATGCAATATCTAACATATTTACCATACTTTTTGAATCCTAATTCAGCCATTCTATTCTCAATTACACGTTTTTCATTAGGAGTGACTTTTATCTTAGGAATAGAATCAGTTCTTAATTCATTTTCAGTTAACATTTTTACACCTCCAGCGTACCTATGCTTATATTATACTACATTTTATATTATTTTTAAAGTAATACCGTACACAATAACAAATAAAAAAGCCTAGCTTTTGCTAGACTTACTTCTCCTTTTATTTCTATTCAACTTAATTATATTCATGTCTTGCAGTTCTTTATTAGTACAATATCCTGCCATTGCTAAGTGTTGTAAAGTGTTGTTACTTGTAACAGCTTTCATCTTCCAAGGTTGGATTGAGGTTACCTTATATGAACTGTACATATTCTCCTGTTTAATATTCTTCTCAACATATACATCATTTATTTTATTTGCAGTAACTGCTAAAGCATCTGATATAGACATAGGGGTTGTTTCTGATAAATCTCTAGCTTGTTTGTAAACTTCTTCTAATGATTTATTTGTTAGTGTTGAAATATTATTTAAGTATATTTCAAAATCTTTTTGTAATTTATATAAATTACTATTCATATTGCACCTCCTATTTTTTTAACTTATTACCTAGGCTTAACAATATATATTCTTCATCTTCCGTAACTGACAAAACTTCGAACCCTTCAAATACTTTAATATTGTCAAAATCTTTAATAGTTAGATTTATTTCATTTAAATCAATATCAATTAGTTCTTTAGGAACTCGTCTGGTAAAATTACTTTCTATATATGGAATGTTTATTGTAATATCCATCTGATCACCCCCTATTTAATCTTCTTTAAATATATCAATTTCATTCATTAATCCATGGAATACATTTCCTTCTACTATACATTTATGCATTTCCCACTCTTCTAAATCTTCTAATGTAGCTTCTTCAAAAGCTTTGCTTATAGCTTCATCCTCGTTATTAGCTTCTACAGAAACACATACCCATCCGCTTATTGGAACACTCACTGTGTAATTTTTCATTTTAATTTTCCCCCTTAAACTTTCCTAAATACTGATCCAAAGCAGCCCTTATATGATAGCTTTCTTCTCCATGCTCTTTACTTATCCTCTTTAACATGTCGTCTTGGTCTTGAAATATATACAATGTCTTTTGTTTAAGTTCTCTTTTATCCACTTTAATCCTCCTTTATTATTGGACTTTTCTGTCCAACTGTAGTAATTCTGGATTTTCATATATATTTCCTACGACTTCAAATTGTTTTATAAAACTATAAGCATCTAATGTTGTATCATCCGGAAACCACTTTTTAAATGGGTTTCTCCATTCTTTAAACCAATGACCCTTAAACATACCTTTTTCATAACATATATACTCCATTTGTTTTACATATCCCAAATCTCTTAATAATATATCTCCTTCGTAAACTTCATTTCCATTTTTATCATGGAGTCCTGTAAATTGTAATAGTGGAAACTCTTTTATATTGAATTCTTGAATTCCTAGAACATCATTAAATGTTGCCCATCCTGTCTCAAAATCAACAGTTTTAACTTCAATCATTCCGCTAGGTGTATATGACCTAAATTTAATATTATTCATTTATTTACCTCCCTTTAAAAGTTCTGGATTATCATATATGTTCCCTATTATTTCAACGGTATTTCCATTTCTTACATATCTAAATAAATCATTATTAGCTAATTTACTATTTTTATCAGCATATACAGAAAACGAACTTCTCCAATCAGACCAAAACACTTCACTTATTCTTTCTTTTAATCCATTTTTTGTTGCATATACTGATCCAGGCACATCAAAAGTGTATTTAACAATACTACCTTCATATATTCTCTTATCGTTTTTATCTTTAAGTCCTGTATATTGGCCTACTGTTTTTCCATCAACATACTTATAACTATAAACAGGTATTATAACATGCTTTATTCCTTCTTCTCCTAAATCTTCTTTGCAATAATATCCATAGACCCATTCACCATTATCAACTCTTTTACCTCTAAATTTAATTTCTCTCATTGCTTTCCCTCCTTATAATTATAATTATATTCAAATTTAAAAGTAAACACTCTAAATTAATAGAGTGTATTATGCAATAGAATCGTTATGCTTATATGTTTTCTGAAAGCCTAATCCACATTCGTACGCAATATGAATTAGGTCTTACTTCATAAAATAAATATTAGGCACTTTTATCATTTATTTTATATATTTATTATAATACTACGTAACTTATTTGTCAACTTATATCGTAAAAATAATTTATATCGTACAAGAGTACATGTTTGTTTTGAATTTATTACATTTTAAAGCTTATTTAAAGCGGTTAAAATAATTTTAGGTATAATTATATGCATTTATATTTGCACGCCTTAAAATCGATATATGAGCCTTATATATATGTATTCGCTAAATACACGTTTAGCGAAGTTAACAAATTGCTATTCTTATCTTTGTTTCTGCTGCCCAATAGTTAAGTATCTGTGTCATTTGGTCTATATCGTCATCATGTGAAACTTTAGGGAACTTAGCACAATTGTTTATAAATTCATCTACCCATGGAGCAATCATTGGATGTGGTAAATACACATTACCACTTTCTATTACAGGAGTAACAGCGAACGCCCTAGCTTCTTTACTATCTGCACCAGGATTAATTGGTATTAGTCCACTTATTTCATTTTTAAGCATAGATATAACTGCAGGACCATTTGCCTTATCTTCCACAAGCTTTCTTCTTGCATTTGGATATTGAATTGTGAGTTTTCTAATAGCTTCTAAGCTTTCAGTAAATTCCATCCTTTCTTTTACTAAATCTATCATATATCTATTTGCACCTTTTTTATTCCAAACACCACCAGCTACATAGTCATTATCTTTATTATTTTTAAAAGACATATCCCAACTTTGAGCCTGTTCGTCAAATTTTTCTGGCAAATCTACTGCATTTATTAAAATGTACTCGCCTTTCTCGTTTTTAACTCTTACTGGTGGTAACTCCATTCCTTTAGGCTTCCAATATTTCCACCACCATTTTTTAAACATTCCTCCCCCTGCTGGAACTGGGTCTTGCTGATATTGACCACTGTAAGCATAGCTACCCATATCTTTTTTTAGTTGTTCTAACTCTTCTTTATCTTCTCTTTTGGGGTTTAATATGTCGCCTTTTTCTCTTACTATTTCTTTTTTACTTATAGGTAATTGTATAATCATTTTTTCTTCTGCTTCTGCTGGCAAACACAAATGTGTATATCCTAAGTCTTTATTAAGTATATAACCGCTTATATCTTCCTCATGTAGTCTCTGCATTATAACTATAATTGCTCCGTTTTTCTTATCATTTAGACGAGAGGGTAATGTCTGCGTGAAAAAAGATAAAGCCTGTTGCCTTTCAGCGTCGGATTCAGCTTGTTTGGGGTTATGTGGATCATCTAATATTATTATATCTCCACCATCACCAGTTAACTTACCATTTATAGAGGTTGAAAACATAAACCCTTCTTTATTATTTGCAAATCTTCTTTGTGTATTTAAATCATCTTTAAGCGTAAAATTATTCGACCAGTTATTTTGATACCAGTTACTTTCTATTATTGTTCTTCTGTCCATGTTATGTCTTTTACTTAATTCATCAGCGTACGAAATAGAAATAAATCTTTTATATGGGTTATTAATCCACGTCCAACATGGATACATTACCGTAGCTGTAACAGACTTTAAATTTCTTGGCGGCATATTTATAAGTAATCTTTTTATTTGTCCATCTGTAACCGCTTGAAGATATTCACAAATAGCCCCTATGTGCCAATTGTCTGTAAAATCTACAGCTGGCTCTATGCAATGCCATGCTTTCTTTAAAAAAAAGTGAAGGTTCTTTTCACATTTCTGTTTTTCAAGTTCCTCCACCATTTTTTCATATTCTATTAGTTCTTTATCGGTTAAACTAATCTTTGTCATATATATCGTTCAACCTTTCTTTTAATTCTTTTAGTTTCTTTTCTTTTTGATCTTGAGTAAGTGTTACAACTTCCGCATTAACTGTCTGATCTATTTCTTGTTTATCTTTCCATCCAAAACATTTTTGCTTTAATCTAAAAATGACAAAAGTCGGATTAAGCTTACCTCGTTCAGTATTTTTTATTAAAAATATTTCTTGTTTATCAATTGCTTTTTGAATAGTGTCCGACAATTGCTTATTTTCTGCTGCATAATCATAAAATCTTGATCTACTTATGCCATATTGCAAGCAAAATTCTTGTATTAATGGTTCTTCATTTTCATCTATAAAAATGTTTAATTTTTCTATTATATCATTAACATTAAATTTTGGTTTTGGCATTACATCACCTCCAATACTTACTTATATTATAACAAAAAACAAGACTAAGCGCAGAAACCTAGTCTTGTACTTTACAATTATACAATTTTATGTTATATTGTATTTATTATCAAACAACACATGATGTATTTAAATATATGTTTTTTATTATTTTGATAAAATTCAATTGAACCGTAACATGAGATGTGTTGTTAAAAAGAACTGATTTTATATTGGTTCTTTTTTTATTATCTTTTCTACAATTAATTTATTATCTCTAATATATAATTCTACTTCCCTCTCTTCTTCTGTAATTCCTATAGATTTTAATAACGCCATAGGTATATTTAATCTGCCAGTTATGCTACCGCTCCCACTTTTGTTAAAGGTTATTTTAGCCATACTTCCTCCTATAAAAATTTTTTTATTAATTCTACAGTTGTCTCTTCTCTATGTTCTATAAAAAATTTAGAAGATGTTTCTTTCGTAAGATTGTCCCATGCAGTATCTATTATGTTGTTTAACGATTCTGTTGCTTCTGTTGTATTAATTTTTTCCTTTCCCATAAAACTCATTATTTCTTCTTTGAAATCAAAGAAATAATTTTTTTTAAGAGCTCCAGCACTATTGAAATTAGATTTGTAAAAATCTATGTGCTTTATCATTGTTTCTCTTATTTTTTCTGCCCATTTTATTTGTTTTTCAGTTCCTTTCAATTCTACCATTTTCATATCCTCCTCATTTTTTAGAAGATAAGATAAACATAATCCAAATTGAGTTTTATAGTCTACGTCTGCATATTGATTTTTAATTTCCTTTGTCATTTCATGTGCTTTCTTTATAATCTCTTTATTGAATTTCATTTATCTTACCTCCTTGTCTATCTTTAATTACATTATAACGTACTTTTAAAAGTAAGTCAATAGTGTTTTTTAATTTATTTTACTTTATCAAATAAAAACGCTAGAGGAAAACCCCTAGCCTATTATTTAACTTGAAATATATCATTTATATTAACACCGTTTATATATATTGACGATACATCTAATCTGCTTGCCATGTTAGTAAAAGAATTTAGGCCACCTAGGTATACATTACTAAGAGTTAGCGGCAAATTAGTGCATTGTGTAATTATAACTTGTTGCGGAGTTGAATTATTAATTATATTTGTTCCTGCAAAATTACAGTTAATACAGTATAAAATCCCTGCAAAATCTGCATTTATTGTAACAGTTCCAGCGAACTCACACTCTTGCAATATTATAAAATTACTTTCATTGCCAATTGTTAGTCCCCCTAGAAAATTCATGTTATTAAAATAATGTCGGCCAGTTCCTCCGCTAATAGTAGTTAGTTTCTCTACTCTTAAGTTGCCCATTTTTATCCTTAAAGAATTAGTTATATTTAATGCCCTGTTGTTTATTTGTGTAGAAGGTGCGCCAGCTACTAAAGGACATACTATTGCTAATTCATTTTTATTGTTTATATTTACGTCTAATCCATCATATAAACCTTGCGCAACATATATTATATCTCTGTATGATGATGAATTTATAGCATCTTGTATATCGTTTTTACCTTGATTGACATAGTGAGTATTAGAAAGTAATTGCTGTTCCTCTGTTACAACTTCTAATTTACTTATTTTTTGTCTATCTACTGCAAGGTAAGGTATTGTGCCATTCCCGTTTAGGGTTATATCGTTATCGGCCTTAATGTGGATTTTTATATTATAAGCTGTTAAAAATGAAAAGTGAGGGTCCAGGTCTATACTTGCTACACCATTATTGCGATTATATCCTGCTACAGTATTGTCATTCCATGCATTTTTACTTGGATAATATGCTACATCTTTTCCATTAACCTCTAGTTTAATTTTAAAGTTTGTAACTGGTCCAACTAAGTCAAAATACACTCTGCTTATTTCTTCATCTTGTGTTGGTGTAATATCTATTTCACTTACATTATTCATTATTGTACCGTTATCGCTCTGTATAACTACATTGGTTTCGAGTTCCTCTCTTGGATAATAAATAGGCTTAGATGTGCCTGCATTACTATTCTCATAATCTAACAACAAATATCGTTTATTTAGTGTATTAGTAGTATTTTCTATAAATCCACCATTCTCATGAAGTTCGATATTGTCACCTAAATGCAAAGTATTAGGTGGAATTTCTAAGTCTTTAGTGGACACAATCATATTATCTTGTACGAATACTCCTGTACCTTTTAAATCTCCATTTGTATCTTTATACATTAATTCATTTTCTTTCACATTTGTTAAATTAGGAGTATTAGAAAAATATAATGCCATACTATCACCTACCTTATGTTTAATAATTGAATTTGTGAATTTACTGAACTAATAAAAGATATTTCATTAAAAAATGTACTTGAATATAAATCAAATCCTTTAAAACTTGCATCTAACTTAATGCAGTTAACATTTTCAGTAGTAGCTAGTTCTCCATCATTTCTACAGAATATAGCATTATTACTTAAATTAACTATGCTAACTGATTGAATATTTTTGCTAAATTTAACTGTTAATTCTGCATTAGCAACAAGATTTATAACTCTAGGATTATTTACATCAACTTTGTTTATACTTGCATTTGCCATAATTTTACACCTCCATATAAATAAAAAAGAGCCACAAAATTGTGACTCCGATATTCTTCTCCGATTATTAAACGAGGAACAGGCTCGGAGTAAACCTGTTTTATCCTGTTAGCTAGACAGAACTATCCTCTTAATTAATTATATCAAATAAACAAAAAGAGCGCTTTTCAGCACTCTATTAAATCATCTATATCATAAATATGTTTTTGGATTTTTGTAAGTTTCTTCTTTCCTTTGTATCGCGTTATTTCCACATTTACATATACTGTATCTTTACTTAAAAATCCCTCTACAGTGCCTAATAGATTATAAGGACATATTACTTTATTACCGTTTTTAATCATTTACTAGTACACTCAGAGCAAATTATTCCGCACTTCTTAGCTTTGTAATCTGCAAAAGGTACTATTTCTTTAACTAAATCCATCATTCTGTTTGCTAGTTCCCTTATTTCTGCCTGTGCGTGAAAACAACTTCTTTCTTCGTAGAAGTGTCTAAACGCTCTTAAATTCATAGTAACAACTATATTAGATAAAAAAGCATTTGGTATTATACTTCTAGCATCTTCATTTGCTCTTTGCCCCCAATGTCCCGATTTTGCTAATAAAAATTGTAACTTTGAATATGTTTCTTTTATATTTGATAAACTTCTTACATATACACCTAGCGCTAATTTATTATCAACTATTGATTGTGGGGTATTGCAATTAAATTCCTTTTCAATATATTTAATAAATTGTTTATCAAATTTTTCTTTCAGCTCCGGAACTAATTCTAAAACTTTTTTTAGTTTTTTAACATGACAATATTCAGCTTTTGCTTCGCTATATATCCATTTGAGTATAGCTATAACTTGTTCTTTTGTTGTAAAACTAAGTATATATGTTTTTTCACCTTTAGTTGATTTTGAAATTTTATTTCTTTTTACTGATAATTCGTCACAAATGATATCTTGAATAGTTTTGCAAGTTTCATAAGTACCTGTTATATTTAGGTTTGTTCCATTTTTACTGGTGCTTAAATGACCATCTCCCTCAAAAACTCCTAATATGAAAGATTTTAAAAATTGATTATCTATATTTTTTAAAACCTTATCCATATTTATGATTTTTGCTTTTCGTGGTACAATTCCATATTTAATTAAATCATTACAAATTTTATTGTTTTGTATTGAAATTCTTATTGTATTCTCATGACCACTTTTGATCACTTTTCCATCTTCTTTAATTGTATTTACAATATTATATAACATCATATATTCATCTTCTAACTGTTCAATTGATAATATTAAATCACCATTTTTCTTAACACTAATGTTTCCATCACTATATACAAATCCAAGTGTTTTTGCTTTTAAATGGCTATCAATTTTTTCAAAAAAATTTTCTTTGATGAATTTACTTTCTTTTTGTGTTCTTGTTTTTGAATAAATTTTAACTATATCAAGCACAGTTCCTCTGTTCATTTTATATAAATCAGCTATTTTACTTGAACTTAACCCCTTTTCATATTGTTTAGCTATAAACTTTTCTTGGCTTATTGTAAATTTGCAATGTCCATTTCTTTTTTTACCCTCTGGTAGTGGCATAGGCATTAATGATTTACCAAAACACGATTGATATCTTTGACTTTGCTGATTATATGAAGCGATTCTATGTCTTACAAGTTGATGTGTTAATGCTCTGCTAACTCCTTCTACACTAAATGTAAAACTAACATGTTCCCAAGGCGATAAATGCCCTTTTTCTCCCCATTTTTCAATAAATTCTGCCATTTCTTCATATGAAGGTATTTTAATTTCCGTAGCAGTTCCAGGCGCATAACATTGTTTATATGCCCTATATATAGTTTCTACTGGTTCTTGTGTATATGTTAATATTTTAACTTCCATTTATTTATCCCCCTCATAACTTTTATATAGTTTAATCCAATCTTCTAAAGTCATAGTTACCAGCCATTCACAATTATTTTTCCTGTGGAATACCGTTGGCAACTCTCCTTCCTTGTGATCCGCTTTAGCTTGTGATATAGCATTATATATATTAAGCTTTTCTACTCGCTTAATTTCACAATGAATTTTATCTAATCCAATTACATCTGCTTGACCTTCTGTAGTTGAACCATTATATTGAACAGACCTACGAACGTTATATCCGTATTCTTTCATCTTACTGCAAAACTCTAATTCTCCACGCTTTCCTTTTTGCTTGCTATTTATACTCACCTAATCAACCTCCACCTATCAGTAATGTCAATAATCGCTGGTATATATCCATGCGTGCTTACAAGCACACCATCCAATAATTTATACTTATTTCCATCCTGTTTTTCTATATATTTAACTTTAGAATTTATTAGATTATATAAAGCTTCTGTTATGCTTAAATTATATTCTTTCATAAAGACCTCCTTACACGCCCAGTATTGATTTTTAGTACCAGGCGCATTGGTTATTTTAATCTATATCGTACAAGCATACATAGTTATTCTTCTATAACATACCATTTACCATTTATAGCTAAGTCTATAAAATTTTCTTCTAATGTACTATATATTTTATTTATTTTGTTATCGAAAAAGAAACTTATTCTATCTTTTGTACATTTAATCCTATAACCTTCATTATAATATTTAAACATATTTTCTAAATTGACTTCTTTATATTTTTCTTCTTTCGTAAATGCATTATCAGTACATACAAATAATTTTTCATCATAGCATGAATTATGACCAAATATTAAGTTTCCATTTTTCATAGTTATATATTTAAGAGCATATATGCCCTTGGTATTTATATATTTTTCTCCCTCTTTGATATTCTGTAATACCTCTATTAATGTGTATTCCTTGTTATTTTTAATCATAAAATCACCTCCATTATTTTATATCCACAAATGTTATTAATTCTTTTCTGATACACTTCGTTATATCTAAATTTGGTATATCTATTTTGAATGTTTCTCTAATATCACTGTCAAGCCATTTAACTAAACTTTCAACACATTTTTCATTGCATTCACCAAATTTTAAATTTGATCCATCCAGAAAATATATAGTTATTTCATGCAAAATATCACCTCTAATAATTCTCTCTTTGTCTTTGATAATTAACTTCCTGCTTTTTATAATAAGCTATTTCTAAATCCTTGAATTCAAACCCCATTAATATTACAAGCCCTAGAAAATTTTCCATTACATTAACATACAAATCCAAGTCTTTTATAGCTTGTAACCACGCACAAATTCTATTTAAATTAATTAATTGATTTACAGTATCTGAATAACTGCATACAGGATTAAAATTATATTCTTCAATTATATCTTTTGCAATCATATTTCCAATACTTAATATAAAATGCATTACATCAGCAAGTTCATCCAATACCCTTTCTTTTGGTTCTGATTCTTTCTTACTCCAATACTTAAAACACCTACTTGCATTTGAAACCTCTGCAAGTTCAACCATAGCAGCTAATATTCTATTAGAATACAACTCTTCTAAAGTAATTTCTTCTTCAACATTACTCATTATATATTTGTCTAATTTTTCTTGATTTTCAAACATTTCACTTAATATCATCTTTATACCTCCCATAATTCTTCATCGAACATAGATTCATATAATTTTAATTGGAATTCTAATTCTTGATTCGTTAATTCATTTAAGTCTCTTTCATGTATTGGTACTATTTTATAGTTAGACAATTCTTTTAATAATTCTTCTCTGGTGTAAATTTTGGTAATATATTCTAACCTTTCTTCAATATCCATAACTACCCCCTAATTATTTTTCTATTCTTCTTAACTTATATTAGATTGCTTTTTAATATCTTCTCCATTCTCTCTCTTTAATTTATTTAAGTAGTATATACTTATATTGTATTGTGCTGATATGTTTTCATCTGGAATGTTTTTATTTTTTAATTCCTTGTATTCTTTCCATGTTATACCTATATTCCTTTCAACATCTATTCCATTTTCTTTTTTTAAAATACAAAAGTTGCTTGGATGCATATTAAATATTTTTGAAATTTCTCTATCTGTTTTACCTTTCATTCTTAATTTTTTATATAAATGCCAATCCACTGTAGGTTTTATCTTTTTATTACTTGTATTAATACCATTTTTCTTTTTTATACTACATAGAGTAGAAGGACTAATATTATTAAACCTAGCTATTTGTTTGTCTAAATAGCCTAAAGATTTTAATCTGAAATACTCTTCCCAATTTATGAAGCAACTCTTTAATTTTGAAGTTTTACCGTTCACGCTACAACCTCCTTTTTAATCTATACCGTACAAGGTTACATTAAGAATGTATATTATCAATATTAGCTATCAATTGGCATTCTTTTAGGTAAGCTACTTTAACAGTACCTACCATTCCATTCCTATTTTTGGCAATTATCAATTCCATAATATTTTGATCTTCTGTTTCAGCATTGTAATATTCATCCCTGTATATAAATGTTATTAGGTCTGAATCCTGTTCTATATTGCCGCTATCTCTTAAATCTGATAATATTGGTCTTTTATCTGCTCGTTGTTCGCAACCTCTATTAAGCTGACATAAGAATACTATAGCTATATCTAACTCTTTTGCTAATGCTTTTGCACTTGTTGTTATTTCTCCAATTTCTATATTCCTATTTTTGTTTGGCACTTTTATAAGTCCTATATGATCTATGAAAACAACATCCAATCCATTTTGAAATTTTTCTTTTCTTATTCTTGCTTCTATTTGATTCCAGCTTAATCCACCCGTTGTATCTAAAATAAAATTACTTTTAGATAGTTCCGCACTTATTCTTGAAATCTTATTCCAATCTTTGTCTTGCAACTTACCTTGTTGTAAATCTAAAGCATTAATAAATCCAGCCGCCGCCAACATTCTAGTACCTATGTCATTTACTCCCATTTCTAGCTGAAACATCATCACTTTCTTTTCCTGTGATAAATGATGTATAGCATTAAGAGAAAAGGCAGTTTTACCCATAGATGGTCTTGCAGCTATTATACTTATTTCTTGTTTCTTTATTCCGTTAGAATATTTATCATATATATCAAATCCAGTAGACATTCCAACTATTTTACCACCGTTTTTATATGCGTTCTCAATATAATTCAACGAACTTTCGATTATTTGCTCCATGTTATACACTTGATTCTCGCTTGTATTATCATCAACAAAACTTTTAGATAAATCTTTTATAACTTCCTGTGTGTCTTTCTCATGTATGTTCTGTAAAGCTTCTTGCATTGCTAAAATTAACTTTCTTTTGTTGCTACTATCTTTTACAATAGATATATAGTTTTTAATATGCTTTGCATTAGGTGTGCTTTGCTTTAACTTTAAAATATAAGTTATACCACCTATACTTTTTAAATTTTCTTTTCCAATATTTTGGGATAGCGTTATTTCATCTATTGCTATCTTTTTTTTATATAGTTTTAACATGCTCTCATAAATGTATTTGTTAGAACTAGAATAAAAGTCATCACTATTAATTTTATCTAGTGTACTATTTATACTCTTATTGTCTATAAGAATTGATCCCAATATTGAAGCTTCTGCATCTAAATTGAAAGGTAATACATCCATTATTTAACCTCCTATTCAAGTATTTTATAAGCGCCGCCAGACGACGTTCTTTTTTCTTTAATTTCATCTTGTTTATTGTTTAATATTTTAACTTTGTAATCATTCCACAGTTGCCCTTCATCTAGCCAGTTACTAATTCCATTTGATTGCTTTAAAAACTTAAATATATTCCATTTAAAATTGTAATAGTAATTAGGATTAGTTACTGCTTTATCTAATCTATCTATTGCTTTTAATATAATATCTTTACCATACTTTTTAATAGCTGTAGATATTTTATCTTTTTCTTTAGTAAATGTACTATCTTGACTTTTAACAACTCCGTTTTTACTATTCCAATAATCAAATATATATTTATTTATATCTTTATCTTTTTCCTTATCATTGATAGGTGTACTGTTTACGTTTCGTTTAAGTTTCATTTGTGTTTCACTTACGTTTCGTTTGCGTTTTTCAATAGCGTTCAAACTATTGATTTTATGCGGTTTATTCGTTTCACTTTCGTTTCGTTTAAGTTTCATTTGCGTTTCACTTACGTTCTGTTTAAGTTTCATTAAATTATCTATTTTAGTAATTTCATAAATAGTTGGCTTACCCCTATTGCCTTTATAAATTTCAATTATTAATTGTTCTGAAATAAATTTTTTGATGATCCTATTTACTTTTGCTTTACTTAGATTAAGCATTGAGTTGCTGTCACTAACCAATTGATTTAAAGTATATTTAACTTGATATGTTTCAAAATCCATTGACTTGTATAGTAATTTATAGATTTCAAATTCTTCTGTTGTTAAGTCTAAAGGTGCAATTATATATCTCACCTCCGATCTCTCCTTTGATAAAATATTTAAAATTAATATTACTCTTTATTTTCTCTTCCTATTAGATAATCTACTGTAACATTTAATGTATCTGCTAGTTTGCAAAGAGTTACTAGTCCAGGTTTTACTTTACCAGTTTCATACCTACTAATATCAACTTTTGTTAAACCTATTTTTTCTCCTAATTCCGCTTGTGTTAATTTAGAACTTATTCTAGCTATTTTTAGATTAAGCAAATTATCACCTCCTCTTATTATTATAACATATTTGTAAACCAATATCGAATATTTATTTGTTTAGTTTTAATATATACCGTACAAGATATTATGATTTTAGATACTTTAGCCTTGTAGTTTCGCCACCTCTAATACTTCTTTGTGACTTGTTATACATAAGCACTTCATTAGTTTTTTTAAAGATGCTGTAATTAACGTCTGGCAATATATGTGTAATATATTTGTGTACAGTAGACTTCGATATACCAAATACCTTAGCTGCGTTTCTTGTAGTAGCTTTCGTTTCTATAATATAATTAGCTACTTCTAAAACTCTATTTTCTATAAATTTGTTAAGCTGTTCTTGTTTCATTTACAGTTACCCCCATTTCTTCTCTTATCAAGTTAATTGCCTTTTTTTCTTTCCTACTAATATTGACTTGATTAGTATTAAGCATTTCAGCTATTTCATTTTGAGTATATCCTCCATAATATTTTAGAGATATTACTTCTTTCAAATTGTCTGGTAAATGCGAGATTGATTGTTTTAACTCGATTTTTTCTATATCTATGCCATTATCTCCTAACACATCTAATATATAAGTGTTTTCTCCAATTGGACATTCTAAGCTTACAAGAGGTTCAACGGAACCAGTTCTTCTTTGCTCTCTAGTTCCTAACATATATTTGTTATCCCTAAAAAGCCTTAACAACTTTCCTTGAACTCTAGTATATATATAAGTAGACAAGCTACAACCTCTATCTTCAAAGTTATTTATTGCCCTTATAGCTTCTAGGTAAGCTTCTTGCATTAAATCATCCAAAGTATAACCATGAAACTTTCCTAGTTTTTTATATCTATAAGCTAAACTTTTTAGTATACCTGTGTATTGATCTAGCATTACTTAAACTCCTTTCTAAGATAGCGTTCTTTTGCCAATCTTAATCTATGTTCTGCTTGTAGCCATAAGTCTTGTGCTAAGTCTACTTCTCTAATTACAGCCAATTCAGTGTCTAATTTGCTGTATAAATGCATTATGTGTAACATATGCTTTGCTATAACTCTGTCTTTGTACTTAGCAATTACAACCTCATTATTATTTTGATTACTGCAAAGGTTATATTCTGACACAGTATTATTTGTGTAACAAGGTTTGATATAAACCTCATCTAAATCAACCTCTAATCTGTTGCCTTGTAAAGTTTTAATTAACATTATTATTCCTCCTTTTAAGTTATACCGTACAGACGGTTAATAAAAAATAGCTTGCCCGTTTTTGATTTTGCCAGCTAATACTAATCTTTTAGAAGCCTTTATATTCTCTTGTTGTTTAGCAATCTTTTCTGTTAATATGTCATTAAGAGTTATAACTTGGTCCATAAGATCCATTCTCTTGTAAAAGTCTTGCTCTAATGCAATTTTATTAGTCATTAATAATATCTTTGTTTTAATATCCCATATACTCATGTTATACCTCCTTAACCTTACTTTCGATTTCTGCGCATATATCGTTATATACTTTCCCCTTTAATATGTGAGATGTGCTAGTATATCCTTTTGATGATAAAACATCTTTAACCAATTTTGTGTTGTTTTTAGCTATTGCAAATATTCTTTTTTGTTGTGCTTCACTAATTGTTTGTGATTGGGGACTTGATTGCTCTGTATTAGGATTAGTATATTTACTTTTACCAGCTTGCCAGTATATATCTGCTCCAACTCCTAACGATTTACATGCAACGCTTATTGCATCTGTAAGCGACATTTTAAAACATTCATCTGATGTGTATAGTCCACTTCTTTCCTTACTAATAAAACTACTTCCGCCAGTGCCAGGTATAGCTTTTGACCAATTTTCTCCTACTTTTACATATAAATTAATATTAGTAAATGCTATTCTTTCACAATTTGCACCTTCCTCAATCCACTGATTAGTTATTTCATAAGACCAACCAATACCACACATTCCAAATTGTTCTGTTAACGTTTGTATACGCCACATTGGGTTAATATCTGTCATACCTTTAAGTCTTCCAGCTGGTATTGACTTTTGAGCATTTTGCGGTACTTCTCTTACTTTGTTATATAAATCCATATTACTCATTTCCAACCTCCATAATATTCAATATTTCTGTATAATACTCTATATTTTTATTTATACTTACTATCTTATGTGCGAAATATTCTCTTTCATCAGCGTTGAAACTTTTACCTCTTTTTTCAAGTATATTATTAAAATCTTCTAGTTGATTAATGTAAAATTTTAGTTTGTATTTAGTGATGTTTTTAACATTCATATTTATCGACCACCCAATTGTCGGAATAAAACCATTCTAAAAACATTTCTTTAAAATCCTTACACGCTGGTATATCTTCTTGAAAACATGAATTTAATTGTATAGCACACTCTGACATTGCATAATCAAAAGCTTCATCGTCACCATAAAACACCTTACCTTTATTACTTAAAATTCCTTTGTAAACATTCATTGTCTTTTCCATTATGAAATCTCCTTTCTTTTACATTTTGTAAAGCTATATCGAACAATATTTTTGTAAATTCGATATTGAGATTCTTATTATCTGTAGAAGTTATTACTTTTACTTTCATGCTAACCCCTCCTTATATCCTAATACTACTATGATATGCAGTAGGTTGTCTTTTGTATAATGTAAAAATTGAAATGATTTATTTTTAAGAATTGTTGGAAGTTATTAACTTAGTTTGTAATTATATTGTACGGTATAGGTTAAATTTTATCAATTACCGTATAAGCGTATAATTAACTAATAATGCACAAAAAAGACCATTTGAACAAAATACAACCATAATCCATTTAATTAAGATATTTTGCTTGTTTTTACGGGTATGGTTTATAAAATAGTTATGCTATAATCGAATTTGTAAGTTAGTAATGAATATTTTTTTCAAGTGATGTCTAAAATACTAACTACATAAATTAATGATTAATTTAAATAATTAATTGGATATAAAAAAATGTTAGGAGTTGTAGAAAATAATGAGTATACAAGGTATAGGAGAAAGAATTAAATCAAGAAGAAAAAACTTAAGGCTAACATTAAGAGAATTAGGTGCAGAATGTGGCGTGTCAGCTACTTTTCTTAGTGATATTGAGACAGGAAAAAGCTTACCAAGCATGGAAAGAACTGCTCAAATAGCAAAAGCTTTAAAAGTGCCTATTAGTTGGCTATTGGGGGAACAACAGCTTGAAAATGCTGACGATGTAATAGTAAATTCTTTTAGAGAAAACGGGATGTTGTATGAGATATTTCTTGACAAGCATGTTTTTCCAAATGGATTGACATACGAACAAATGTGCGATAAAATTAAGACACTAGAAAAAATGGAAAAATTACTAAACAAAAACGATGATTAACATGGAGGGATTTTAATGGAAAATGGTGTTCTGCTAGTAAAAATTAACGGAAAGATTGTTTACTTTAACATTGAAGAAATAGAAAAAATGGAGGAAGGAATTAAAAGTGGACAAGATAAGAATAGCGATTTACAGCAGAAAGTCACGACTACGCGAGGGGAGTGAATCTATAGAAAATCAAATACAAATATGTAAAGATCATATTCAAAAGATTTATAATAATAAAAATTATGATATATGTGTATTTGAAGATGAAGGGTTCACAGGTGGCAACATAAAAAGACCTCAATTTCAAAAATTAATTAAAAATATTAAGAAAAATAAATTTGATGTGCTAATATGCTATAGATTAGACAGAATCAGTAGAAATATTGCAGACTTTTCAGACATAATCGAACTTTTACAAGCATATAATGTAGATTTTATTAGTATAAGAGAACAATTCGACACAAGTACGCCTATGGGACGTGCAATGATGTATATAGCTTCTGTGTTTGCCCAGCTTGAGCGTGAGACTATAGCAGAAAGAGTTAAAGATAATATGCTAGAACTTGCTAAGATGGGTCGGTGGCTAGGCGGACAAACTCCATATGGTTACAACACAAAAGGTTCAAAGGAAAATATAAGATTAATCGAAAATGAAAAAGAGTTAAAAATAGTAAAACAACTATTTGAACAATATATTAAATTAGGCAGTTTGTCAAAGTTACAAGGCTGGACTATTAAAGAAAAAATCAAAAGCAGAAAAAATAAAATATTTGATATGTCTAGTCTAAAAAAAATATTAACTAATCCCGTTTATGTTATAGCGGATGAAGTTTTTTATAAGTTTGCTAGTAATAATAAAATGAATATTTGTAACACTTTAGAGGAATTTAGAATAAACAAAAGTAAAGGTTTACTATGCTTTAACAGGACTGACCAGAAGTTTAGTAAAAACAAATTAAAAGAACTAAAAGAATGGATAGTGTGTATAGGAACTCATAAAGGTATAATAAATACACAAATATGGCTTTTAACACAAGATATGATTAAAGATAATGCCAAACTATCTCCACGCACTAATACGTCTAGAATAGCATTATTAAGCACCGTATTAAGGTGTAAAGATTGTGGATCAACTTTTAGAATAGTCGGGAAATATGTAGATGGAAAACTTACTCATCACTATTACAAATGTAAAACAAAAGAAAAAAGTCGTACAACACTCTGCAATGTTAAAAATGTAAATGGCTTAGAAGCTGAGAAAATGGTGTTAGAATACATCAAAAGTTTTAATATAGACGAATATACTGCTAAAAATGAATATGCAAAACATAAAGATGAATTAGAAGAAAATACAATAGATAAAATAATTAATATAGAAAATGATATACATAAGAAAAAAGATGATATAGAAAAATTAACAGAAAAGTTAATAGATACAGAAAACAGTACAGCTAGTAAATACATAATAGATAAGATTGAAAAAATAGACTTAGAAATACAAAACTTAGAAAAAGAACTTGAACAACTACAAGAAAACAAAGAAGAAGAAAACGAAAATAAAATTAACTATGAACTATTAAGAAAAGAAATGCAGTACGCTAAAGAGAATATAGAACATCTTGAATTTGAACAACAAAAACGATTAATAAAGAATTTAATAGAATACGTTTTATGGGATGGAGAAACGCTATCTATAAAACCTAGACTAATATAAAAAGAGTGGAATATACGCCACTCTTTTAGTTGTTTTTTGTAAGACATAGCAGAGGCCATATCTATGTCTAATAGAGTACTGGTTTTATCAAAACGTCCAGCGGTAATAAAAAAGGAAGTACCACTAACCTTTAATGGAGAATATAACTCCCCATTAAAATGTAGAGAAGCTCCTGAATTTAGACTATATTTTAATACAATTTGGGAGGAGTTAGATATGAATGATTAAAAACAGTTTAGAACATGAAAATTTTATAAAAAAAATAAAAAAAGAAAAGGAAAAAGTTATAATTACTAGATTACTTATTCTTGTAGCGTTCTTTGTTTTTTGGGAGGTAGCTGGCGATACAGGTCTAATAGACCCATTTCTTACTAGTACTCCCTCACGAATGTGGAAAAGCTTTTTAAAAATATATAGTGAAGGAACCCTATTTAGGCATATCATCATAACCTGTGTTGAAACCATATTAGGATTTTTACTAGGTACAATATTAGGAACTATAATAGCCATACTTTTGTGGTGGTCTGATTTTGCCTCAAAGGTACTTGATCCCTATCTTGTTGTTCTAAACGCATTGCCAAAAGTAGCTTTAGCACCTATTATAATCTTTTGGGTTGGTAATGGTATAGGAGCTATAATTATAATTGCACTTTTAATATCTATAGTTGTAACAATAATAAATATTCTTAATGGTTTTAAAGAAGTTGATGAAGATAAAATTAAACTTTTAACAACCTTTGGATCTAGTAAAAGGCAAATTTTAAGTTATCTTATAATCCCAGCTTCTATACCTACAATAATATCAGCTTTAAAAATAAATGTAGGTCTTTCATGGGTAGGGGTTATAATGGGAGAATTTCTAGTCGCAAAAGAGGGTCTTGGCTTCTTAATTATATTTGGTGGTCAAGTATCTGAACTAGATATGGTTATGATGAGTATTATAATACTATCTATTTTAGCTTTTCTAATGTATGCCTTAGTTGCTTATCTGGAAAAACACTTAATTAAGCATACTTCTCATAATTGACAACTCAGCCCCATAATTCACTTTAATTATGAATTATGGGGTAAATTATTTTTTTTAGTTATTACTTGATTATAAATTGAATATTTTTAATATAATCAGACAATAATCTAAATAATTTAGTAATTTGGAGGTTTATACATGGGTTACTTTGAAAGAGCAAATAATTTATATAATGATAAAGAATATAAAAAAGCTATAGATATCTATAAAAAAGCTATTGCTATTAAAGAAAATGAAACTGCATCTTTATATAATACTGCTGTATGCTTTATTAAATTACAGGATTATACTAATGCTATTCCTCTTTTAAAAGAAGCTTTAAAAAATAAAATTGACAGTAGATACTTTTTTAATTTAGGCTACTGTTATGCTATGTTAAAAAACACTAAAAAAGCCTTAATATACTTTAACACAGCTTGGGCTTTAGATAATAATGATTACGAATGTGAAAAAGCTATAAACTTAATAATTAAAAACCTTAAATAAAATTGAATAAATCAATTTTATTTAAGGTTTTCATTAAGTGTTTTTCTATAGTATTCCTCTTTTAACTGAAATTCAATTAAAAATTCAGTTTCTTTTGAAGAACTTATTAAAGATATGTTACCTCCATTTTTTCTAACAAGATTCCTAACAATATATAAACCAAAACCATGATCTTTTTTCTGGTTCTTTTTAGTAGAGAAACCTTTTTCAAATATTTTTTTTGCTGATTCATTAGGAATCATTGGCCCATTGTTGGCTATGCATAAATAATACTTATTATCTTCAACATATCCATATGTAGATACTATCTTTTTTCCCTCATGGTTTCCTTGATTAAATGCTTGAAATGCATTATCCAAAATATTGCTTATAATACCTACCAAGTCATTATCTTCAACTCTTACCACTTCTAAAGATTCATCAAATTCAACATCTAAGTAGATATCATTTTCTAAAGCATAGTTACTTTTCATAGCAATTAACCCATCTATATAATTGTTTCCAGTATCAAAAAACTTATATGATGATTCCAAATTATTTGTAGTTCTTTGCAAATACTCTTTTATATGTTCAAGCGTATTTGGCTTGTTTAGTACACACATAGCATAAATTGTATTTATATGGTTCGCAAAATCATGCTTTTCTCTTCTTATAATATCTATTATACTTTCAAGGTTATTAGCATACTCTTTTTTTAGTTCAAACTTATTCCTTATTTTATTTAAATCTATTCTCTTTTTATAATCTACAATTCCTATAATAACAAAAAACATAAACATAAAAATTAAAATAACCTGATATAACACAATATTTACTTTGTTACTAATAATAATGTTCATACTTGAAATATAAACTAACATAATAGCAATACCAAGGATCCAATAAGAAGTTATAGTATCCTCTTCATCTCTTGAATTTAATTTTATAAAACTTATATTGACTTTATAAATAATTGCTAAAACTACTAATCTTACAAAATTCAATACTATAGAAAAAATAATATCTGCTTTAATATTATTTAATAATAATATACTATTTTCTCCAACACACATAGAAAAAATAGAGATACAGACTAATTCAATACTCAATATGTATATTATTGATATTAATACAGCTATAACAGAATGTTTTAACAATGTAGAAGTCAATATAGATAATACTATTATTAAAGACCCAATTATTGCAATAGTATGCTCACCTTTAGGAAAACTAATAAATGCCCATGAAGCAAAAACGGCATGCATTATTACAAATAATAACATTCTTCCTTTATGTTTCTTTAAATAATATTCTTTTTGAACAATCTTTAAGTACATTAATAGAATCGGTATAGCTTCTAAAAATGAAACAAAAATTTTACTTGCAAATCTCTCTATCACCATATTGTTCTCCTAAACTTAATCTTTATTTTAATATTAAATTTATCCAGCTATTTTTCTGTCTTTATGGTCAAGCTTAAAAATAGAACTATCAAAATAATTTCCACCCTTATAGAAAGTTGTATCCACGTTTATCCATTTATTTTCTTCACTTATATACACTTCATTCCAAGCATGACTTACCCAATTGGATCCATTAAATCCTTCCCCTGTTACAATCCTTACTTTTATGTTATTCGCCTTGCACATAGCTGAATAAAGACACGAATAGTCGAAACAAATCCCTTTTTTTGTATTAAAAGTATTTATAGCTCCTGATTTTATAGTAAAATCATTATCTAATATCTTGTCCACCTTATCATAATCATACTCTATATTTTGACCTATCCAATTATATATAATTTTTGCCTTTTCCTTTGATGTTTTCTTATTTTTAACAAGTTCTCTACTAAAACTATCTATTTCTTCATTTGATTTTATACCTTCAGACAAAGTTATACCATTATAATAAACTATAGTTTTTCCAGACTCATTTCCAGGTTGATCTTCTGAATTCTTTATAACTATTTTAAAAGAGTCATTTATTACATTAGGAATTTTTTTGGCAAGCTTAGAATTTGTTATGGGATTTATAATATTTTTGCATATATTACCATACAATTTTGACTCATTAAGCTTCTTGTTATATGTGTCATTAACACCTATTATAACAAGTACATTCAAAACTAAGGCTAAAAGAATTACATAACACACTCCCTTGGGAAGTTGAAATAATAAACCTATAATTCTTTTAACAAATCCACTTTTTCCTTTTAATAGGTCTTCTATACTATCCAATAATGGATATAAAGTTATACTGTTTATAAGATCGATTATTATTTGAACAACCTTATAAATTAAAAATATTATAATAGGCATAACTAAAACATAAATCAAAAGCGGTTTGCTTTCTAGTGCAGAAATAATCTGCTCTGGAATATTGTTATATATTTTAGCGTATACTCCATCTTGATGAATCATAAATATTTTTTTAGTAAGATAAGTCCCCAAAATCACCCCTATTATAAAAGAAATATATCCTCCAATCTCTTCTATATCACTCTTCATATTTTTAGAAGAAAATTTAAATAGGAATCCTTTTAATAATGGATATAAAAATACTAGTATTAAAGCTGCATCTACTGGATTTTTATTCATACAATCACCTCCTTTATCATAAACCTTTAGTCTTCCATAAGTTCATTAAGTACTCTTTTTATTTCTTCCCATTTATATCCTCTTCTAAGTAGATACTGCCCTAATTTTCTATAGATTTTAACACTATCTTTCTCAGATTTTATTATTATATTATATCTTTTCATTGCAATATTCTTTAATTCCTCTATATCATCTATATTATCTTTTGGCATCATTTCTTTTTTCTGTAATTTAGTTACTTCGTGAAGCTGAATAATCTTTCTTAAAACACTATTTATTATACTATAATCATACCCTCTAGATAAAAGGTAATTTGATATTTTATTATAAATTTTTTTATCATCCTCTTCACTTTTTATAATAACATAATACTTCTTTTCTCCTAATTTTTCAGCAATTTCTAATTGAGAATCATATGTTACTTTATCTAAAACTTCCTTTATTATTTCCTCGGGAATGCCTTTTTTTATGAGCATATATTCTATTTTGTTTTTTCCACAAGACTTAATTTTTTCTCTTATAAACATCTCTGTGTATCTTATATCATCTACAAAACCATATTCCTTTAAAAATTCCATAACTCTAGAAGAAGTTTTACTATTATACTCCAACTTAGTAAGTTTTGCAAAAACTTCACTTTCTGTTTTATAACTTTTTTCTATTAGTCTTAAAGCAGAATTTTTAGCTTTTATATAATTATCTTCTTCTATTATATCCTTTAATACATCTATATCTATTTCTCTACCTTTCTCAAGGCTGTGATAATAAATCAACTCTGTACTACATGCAAAAGCGAATTCTTCATTTAAAAATACATTTACTCTGTTTTTATCTTTTTTTTGCATTTCTATTTTAGTTATAACTTTTTTCATTATTCATCACTCTTTTCAGATAGTAAAACGTGTATAGTCGGATTGTTAAACACTTTTCTTGCAACTTCATATATATGCTTACTCTCCAATTTCTCCATATCCTTCATGTCATCAATGAATTCATATATATCTTTTTTATCTATAATTTGATGCAGTATATAGTCACTTATCTGAGTAGAATCCTCTAATGTACTTGCCACTGCTGTTTTTAATACCTTTTTCATGAGCATTACACTTTTTTCATCTATGACTATTTTTTCATCTTTTATATCTTCTATGGATTTATTTATGGTATCTATTGCTTCACTAACATCTTCATCATTAACTCCTGTATATATAGTAAGGATCTTAACATGCTTATCTAAATCCATTTCAGAATAAATATCATATGCTAAACCCTTTTCTTCTCTTAATCTTCTAAAAAGTACTGAATTAGCACTTTCTCCAAACTTATAATTAAGAATTCTAAGAGCTAATTCCTCCTCTTTATTTAAATTATGAAAAGTGTATAAATATAGTATAGTACTTTGTTCTATATCCTGCTTATATGAAACCTTTTTAATAGGTATATTATTTTCTACTATCACTTTTTCTCTTTTAAACTCTTTATTCTTCCAATCTTTAAAATACTTTTCTATTAATTTATATGCTTCCTCATGAGAATAAGCCGAAACTAAAGTTATACAAGCATTATTAGGTACATAATAAGTATTATAAAAATTCATTAAATCTTCCCTTTTGAATCTCTTCACAGTATTCTTAGTCCCTATAGTTTCAATTCTAATTGAACTCTTTTTAAATGCACACTCCATAACCTTTTTATAACTATAGTCTTCTACATCATCTTTGCTTGTCCTTATTTCTGCTAAAATCACGCCTCTTTCTTTTTCGATTTCTTCTTTTGGGAAAATTGCATTTTGAATCATATCACTTACTAACTCTATTGAAGATTCTAATTCCTCTTTTAAAACAGTCATACTATAAACAGTACAATCATAATCTGTATAAGCATTATATTCTCCTGCTCTTTGCTCTAACTCTTCATTTAACTTTTCATTTGTTCTATTTTTTGTTCCTTTAAACAGCATATGTTCTACAAAATGAGAAATACCTTTTTCACTAACTTTTTCATACATAGAACCTATTTCTATACCCACATTTAAAGCAGCCAATTCAGTATCTTTCTTTATTGTCACAACAGTTAAGCCATTAGCCAACCTATGCTTCTTTAAATCAAAAATATTTTTATTCATAAACTCTCCTTTTCAATTTGAACTCTAGTATATCCTAACAATTCCCCATAATATAAACATACTCCTCTATAAAGTATTATAAATTATAACATAAAAAATAAAAAGTCATTAACATATTAAAAAGTCTCTGCAAATTTAAAGTTTCCAGAGACTTTTTATGAATTTTTAAATAATCATTTATAGATTTTATAGTCTATAGAAGGAAATATATTGTCTAATTTCTCTATTCTTGAAAGCCACTCATTATCTATCTTATTTTTAGTTATGTCTGAGTAAAGCTTTCTAAATCTTTCTACATGAGTATTAACTCTTCTTATTGCATACTCTACAGTAGTATTATTTTTAATTATAAAAGGCCAATCAGAAGATTCCGCTAACATGAGCTCCCTTGCGGCTTGATTTAAAGCTCTTCTTTTAATAATACGTGGTTTTTTATATTGATTTGCAAGCTTTATCATTAGCCGTTCACATTCATGTAATCTTCTATATATCCAATGATTTGATTGATTTAACCATACAGAATAATCACTATTTTCTCCCCAACTAGACGCGGCTGGAGTACAGCACTGAATAATTGAATTCTTATTTATATACTCTGATGGAGTGATTAATTTAAAATCATTAGCTTGTTTACTTGCTTGTCTCATAAATTCTTCTATAAAATCTGGTCCTTCAAACCACCAATGACCAAATAATTCAGTATCATAAGGACATACTATTATAGGAGGAACCTCCATGTCTTTACTAATTAAATTTATTGAATCATTTCTTCCTTTAGAAAAATGTTCTCCATGCTCCTTTGCCTTATTTAAAGCCTCTTCTCTATTATAATATTCTTTATGCTCTGTATTACCTGTTATTCTATAATATTTAACACCTGTGTCAACTCTTATGCCTGATCTATTTATATAAGGAGCTATATATTCCATAGGAGCGTCATATCCTAAATCCCTATAAAATTCCCTGTAGTTTACATCTCCAGGGTACCCCATATAGCTACTCCAAACCTGCTTTGAAGAGTCCATATCCCTTCCCAAAGCACATATTCCATTAGAAGTGCATATCGGTGCATAAGTTCCATATAAAGGCTTAGGAGAAGCATTCAAAATTCCTTTGTCTTCTAAAATAAAATATTTTAATCCATTCTCTTTTAGTATATCATCAAGTTCACTACAATAAGCACACTCTGGAAGCCATATTCCTTCGGGTTTATGACCCATACATTCTGTATAAGATTCAACTCCTTCAGATATTTGAGCTCGTACAGCTTCCGGGTTTACTGTTAACAAAGGAAGCAGTGCATGCGTTGCAGAACAAGTTATAATTTCAAGATGACCACTCTTATCAAATTTCTTAAATGCATTCATTAATCTACAGCTGTATTTTTTATATGTACTTAAAGTCTTTTTAAATCTTTTATTATAAAAAACAGCAACTTTATTTAACTCTTTTTCTCTTTTTGTTCTCATTAATTCTTTTTCTGAAAGTTCTATGCATGATTTTATGTAAGTAAGATATCTTTTATTTAAGTAATCATCTTCAAGCATAGCCATAAGCGGTGGCGTTATCGACATTGTAATTTTAAAATCTATTTTATCTCTGAGCAGATTATCATAAACATTTATAAGAGGTATATAACATTCATTTATTGCTTCAAAAAACCACCTTTCCTCAAGTGCATCTTCCACCTCAGGATGCCTTACATACGGTAGATGACTATGAAGAATTAATGAAACATATCCCTTTTCCATTTTTCTTCCCCCTTTTTATTGCAATATATAATTGTTCTTAAAGAAAATAATTATAAATCTTAGTTGAAGTTTTCCATAAACTTGTATCAAGATAAAGAACTTGAGTATTTTCTGACTCCTTTCCTCTTGGAGTTTTTACAACATTAGAAACTGCTAAAGTAATCTCATCCTTACTCTCTAAAATCCTTCCAATCTCAACTTTTACACTTATGTCATCTTTGTTTAAATTTATATACCAATTATCAGCAAAAGGATCTAAATAAATAGTGCTAATTTCTTTTTCTGTATTATCACAAATTTCATATACCTTTAAAATAGGTTTTGAAGTTTCCCATGAATTTTTGCCATATATATCTTCAATACTTCTTATATCTACATCAGAAATATTATAATAGCAAAAAACTGTATAAGGATTTTGCACCATTAAAACTATTGATGATTTATCATAAAAACTCATAAAGACTCTCTCCCCATAAAAATAATTTAGTTCTATTATACCTTATTATGGAATTTATGTCATTATTTAATTTTAACCTTTTACTTAAGAATTAATAGATTTATAAACATTTATCCTATTATCAATCTAAAGTGCATAATATAATATATATATCAATATTCCGGGAGTATTTGTGTGGGTAAAAAATTTATTAAATCTAATTTCTTAAAACTTCTATTTATATTAGTATTCATACTTATAATGGAATTTATATTAATATTTACAGCCTATAAAAAAAATAGTATTAATACAGGTTTTTTTAAAATTAAAAATTACAATTCTAAAAAAACTATAGTAATACTAATAGACATTTGTGAAAATACTTTAAATGTATTTCAAAATGGAAATATAATTAAATCTTATACTATTGCTAGTGGGAAACCATCTACTCCCTCCCCTATAGGAACTTGGGTTATAACTAATAGAGGAACTTGGGGAGATGGCTTTGGAGGAAGATGGATGGGTCTTAATGTTCCTTGGGGAAAATACGGTATACATGGTACAACCCACCCTAACTCTATAGGGTGGGCTTCTTCTCATGGATGTATTAGGATGCGAAATAAAGATGTAGAAGATTTATATAAAATAACCCCTATTGGTACAAAAGTAATTATCTGGGGTGGTAATTATGGAAATTTTGGTTCCTATCTTAGACCTATAAAACCTGGAATGATAGGCTCTGATGTATATCAAATCCAAAAAATCCTTAGAGATAAAGGTTATTATAAAGCGGCTCCTGATGGCATTTATGGAGAATATCTAAAAAATGTAGTTCATAAATTTGAAAAAGATAATAATCTTCCAATTAGTGATACAATAGGATATAATTTCTACAAAAAACTAGGTGTAGAGCTTATGGATTAAGCTCTACTTTTCTATACCTATTCTTGCTTCAACACCTTTTTTATAATAATGTTTTATCTCTCTCATTTCTGTCACCAGATCTGCCTTATTTATTAGTTTTTGAGGTGCATATCTTCCTGTAATAACAACTTCTATATTATCTTTTCTTTTCTCTAAAATATCTATAATTTCTTCTACACTAAACAGGTTATAATACAATGCAATATTGAGTTCATCCAATACAACTATATCATACTCCCCTTTAGCTAAGACTTCCTTAATCTCTAAAATACCTTTTCTCGCTATTTCTACATCCTTCTGTGACGGACTGCTACATATAAATTTTTCTGCACCATATTGTTTCATTATAAAATTAGGTAAATATTTTGTAGCATCAAGCTCACTATATTTCATTCCTTTTAAAAATTGTCCAAAAAAAACTTTTTTTCCAGAGCATACAGCTCTTAAAGCTAATCCAAGTGCAGCTGTTGTTTTACCTTTTCCATTCCCTGTATAAATATGGATATACCCTCTATTTTCCACACTCTCACCTTCTTACACTACTAAATTATTAACAGTTAATACCTGTCTCTAATCGATAATTTTATAAAAACACATCTCTTTAACACTTAATACTTTGTAATTACTCTTTACTTCTAACATACTATACAATAGTCTAGTCTAACTGATCTATTCTATCACCATATTTCATCATAAATTTATCAACATATATTTTTATAACCGCCATACTAGGTGCTGCCAAAAACATACCTAAAACACCAAATAAACTTCCACCTAATGTTATAGCTAAAATCATTAAAAATGGACTTAATCCAACCTTATTTCCTATTAATTTAGGATCTAAATACCATGCATCAAATTGTTGAAGCAAAAATAAAAATATTAAAATTTTTACAGCCACAATAGGATTAAAAAATAAATTTATTATAAATGCTGTTATCATACCTACAAATGGTCCAAAATAAGGTATCATATTTGTAACCCCAACAACTATGGTTATTATTATGGTATAAGGAGACTTTAAAATTGTTATTCCAATAAAGCAAATAATTGCTATGATAAATGAATCTATTGCTTTTGTTCCTATACAAGTTCCAATCATCTCATGTACATGTCCAAAAAAATCTATAATCATGTCACCTTTTCTTTTCTTTAGAACTACATATATAAATTTTCTTATATTTTTTATAAACAATTCTTTATCATAAAGTACATAAATAGATATTATTAACCCAAATAATATATTAACCAAAGAAACAGTAATAGATATTGTTTTCATAAAAATTGTATTTAAAGTAATACTAACAATATTGGTCATTTTAGGAATGAGTGAGGCAAACTCATTTAAAAATTTTACTTTTACTTTATTTAAAATATCTACATTTGCCGTTAAATCATTTACCCAATTTTGTGTTTTATAAGTAAGCTGTGGCAAGCTTTCTATTAAATCAGCCAAATTCGATACTGCTTTTGGTACTAGTCCCATTACTAAAAAGAATATAATGCTAATTATTAAAGAATAAGTAATTAGCATACTCACTGCTCTTTTCAGCTTAAATTTTCTCTCTAAAAAAGACATAAGTGGATTTAAAATATAAGCTATTAAAAAAGCATATATAAATGGAGTTAATATGGATATAATTCCCCCTATTCCACCTAAAATGGATTCATAATTATCTACTATCTTTATAAAGATAAATGCTGTAACTATCGCAATCACTAAGTTTATGTAATCTTTCCTTTTATTAAACAATATGTATCCTCCTTGTGATTTTTTGATTTAAAGGTATCTTTAAGCTTTCAAACTATCATTGAATATTTTTCTTAATATAACTTAACTATAAAATATTTTCATTTTACATTTTAATAGTATACAGTTATCTTTTCTCAATAGCAATTAAAATAGGCGGATTGTTTATCTGATTAACAAAAGATAATTCAATTACATTAAAATCTTTTTGACCTAAATTTTTAATATAATCCTCTATTAAGATTTTTTCTTTTTTTCCTTCTTCATGCCCATGATATATTATTAAAATAACAACTCCATTTTTTCTTAAAATATTAAGTGATTTTTCTATTGCTACCAAAGTTGTATTTGCTTTAGTTGTAACTTTTTTATCTTTACCAGGAAGATATCCTAGATTAAACATAACAAGTTGAACTTCTTCTTTTACATATCTGTCTATATTTTCGTGTCCATCTTTAATAAGTTGAACTTGCTTATCCAAATTTTGTTTTATAATCTTTTCTTTAGTATTTTCTAAAGCGTCTTTTTGAATATCAAAAGCATAAACTTTGCCATTCTCTCCTACAAGTTTGGCTAAAAAAACTGTATCATTTCCATTACCCATAGTGGCGTCTACTACAATATCTCCTTTCATAACTTTTTTAATACATAGTTCCTTACCTAAGTTTAATGCATTTGTTAAATAGTTCTTCTCCATATCCATAAGCCTTCCTTTCAAATTCACCTTATCCAATATCTAACCATGTTGTTAAATAATTAATTCGATATATAATATTAATCTAGCTATAATACATTAGCTTAATTGAATTCAACTTTACTTAATAATATTTTTACTATATCATAAAAGTAACCATTAAACTTATACAAATTTATTTAGGCAGGTGATTTTAATGAATATTTTAATTGCAGAAGATGAACAAGATATAAGGGAACTTTTAGAACTTCATTTAAGCAAAGAAGGTTATACTATATACCAAGCTGAGAATGGTATCGAAGCTTTGAAAATTTTTGAAAATGAACATATAGATTTAGCTTTGCTTGATGTTATGATGCCTTACATAGATGGCTTTAAAGTATTGAAGAAGATAAGATCTTCAAGCGAAATTCCAGTTATTTTTCTTACAGCTAGAGTAGAAGATACTGATAAAATTTTGGGACTAGGCTTAGGTGCGGATGATTATATAGTAAAGCCTTTTAGTCCCATTGAAGTAATAGCAAGGGTTGCTGCTCAACTCAGACGATATTATAAATATACTAATGGTCATATAAATTCTACCCTTACTCTAGGCGATTTAAAACTTGACAAAGAAAGTTTCACCTTATATAAAAATGATAAAGTAGTGGATTTAAATCCAAAAGAATATAAAATTTTGGAATTACTGATGGAGAATCCAGGAAAGGTATATACAAAAAAACAATTGTATGAAGCTGTTTGGCAAGACCCCTACTATGGCGACGATAATACTATAATGGTTCATATAAGTCATTTAAGAGACAAAATAGAAGATGTTCCAAAATCTCCAAGACACCTTAAAACAGTACGCGGCATAGGATATAAACTGGAGAATACGAAATGATAAGAAAAAAAAATAAGAGAAGAAAAAGAAAAATTGCAAACCTGTTATTAAGAAATTATGTTTTCCTTTATTTTTTAATGACTTTTATACTTGTAGTATGTCTAATAATTATTATGTATGTTACTAGTATTTCAATAAAAAATATAGATCAAGCAAGAATAGTAGCTACTCATCTTATGAAAGATGACTATAAAACTATAGATGTTTCAAAAATATTAGATGTTAATGGGTTTATTGAAATAATCGATAAAAACTTAAATGTTATATATAAACAGGGAAATACTCCTGACAATAAAAAAAAGTATACTAGAAAAGATTACCATGAAATGATTCTATCTCACCAAGATGCTTTTGAATATGAAGATGACTATATATATAGCTTTGCTTATAATAAAAATAAGGAATTCTTATTGGTAGTAGGTATTCCTAGCAAAAACCTACAATCTCTATATACTAAAGATTCTAAATTGAAGCCAAACATTATATTAAAATCAATATTGTTTTTTTATATGATAACTCTTGTCCTTGGAATACTACTTTACTCTAGATTAACTTCGAAAAACTTCGTAACTCCTCTTAAAATAATATTAAATGGTGTAAAAAGAATTACAGATGGAGATTACTCAACTAGAATTTCTCTAAAATCTGAAAATGAATTTGGAGAATTAAGTGAAGCTTTTAACTTAATGGCGGCTAAAATCGAAGAGGAAACTAATTTGAAAGAGAAATCAGAAAAAAACAGAAGAAAACTAATCATGGATATATCTCACGATTTAAAAAATCCACTTGCCAGTGTCATTGGGTACTCTGATTTATTAATTAAAAATCCTAGTATTGATGAAAAAGAAAAAATTAAATATTTATCAGTCATTGAAAATAATAGTATAAGGGCTAATGATTTAATCAAAGATTTATTCGAATATTCTAAGCTAGAAAGTACTGACTTTAGCATATCACCCAAAGAAGGTGATATATGTGAGTTTTTAAGAGAATTAATAGCTGCTTATATACCTCAAATGGAAGGGAAAAATATACATTATGATTTTGATATACCTGAAGAAGGAATTATAATATCATTTGATCATAAAAACTTAGATAGAGCTATAAGTAACCTTATACTAAATAGTATAAAATATAATCCTTCAGGAACAACATTAAAAATAAAGATAGAAAACATGCAATATAAACTTAATATAATCTTTGAAGATAATGGGATAGGTATACCAAAAGAACTTGTTAAAGACATATTTGAACCTTTTGTAAGAGTAGATTCATCAAGAAATTCTAAGAGTGGAGGCACTGGTTTAGGACTTGCTATAACAAAAACAATAATAGAAAAGCATGGGGGAATTATTCATCTTGATACAGATAAAGATAAGGGCTGTAAATTCACTATTGTTTTAAATAAGAATATTTTTAGTTTATAAATATTCTTATTTATTCAATATTTAACTAAAATTTAAGAAGTATTTAAGATTTCCATAAGGACTATATAAGATATATTTGATACCATATAATAAAGTCATTAAATTTTGGAGTGATACACTATGTTAAAAGTAAAAAATGCTATACCAAATATATTTACTTTAGGTAATTTATCTTTTGGAATTTTATCATTGATTATGAGTTTTCAAGAGAATTATAGACTAGCATGCTATTTTATAATAATTTCAGCTATTATGGATAGATATGATGGAAGATTAGCACGACACTTTAACGTCTCTAGTGATCTTGGTAAAGAACTAGATTCTTTAGCTGATCTTATATCCTTTGGAGTTGCACCTTCTATATTAGTATTTAATGTTAATAACTTTAGTAACCTTGGACTTTCAGGATATTTATTAGCTTTAATTTTCCCTATTGCAGGAGCTTATAGATTAGCTAGATTTAATATTACTGATTTTGATGGTTCATTTTCAGGAATTCCTATAACTCTTGGTGGTATGCTTTTATCTTTATATACTTTATTAACTTTAAATAATGCAGCAAATAGTCCAAGCCATAATCAAATACCTGTTTTACTTTTATTAATTACTTCTTATCTTATGGTATGTAAGAAAAAATTTAAAAAACTATAAATTTAAAAGCAAAGACTATAGTCGTAATATGACTATAGTCTTTTTTATTTATATTATTTTTTACTTATAATTCTTTCATTTCTTTTTCTAAAAATAAAAAAAGAAAACTATAAATTTAAAATCATAATAATATCTTGCTTTATTGCTAAAAATAGTTTTAATAAATCTATTAAAAGGAGGTATATATTGTGTGCTCAAACAAAATAAAGGAAGATAAGTTTAAAAAATTAGAGCAATTCATAGATAAAATCCCTAATGATCAAAGTTCTCTAATAGAAGCTCTTCATGAAGCTCAACATATTTTTGGATACCTTCCAGATGATGTACAAAGTTATATAGCTTATAGATTAAATGTACCTGTCACTAAAGTATACGGAGTAGTAACTTTCTACTCTTATTTTACAACAAAACCTAGAGGAAAATATGTAATAAATATATGTATGGGAACAGCATGTTTCGTGAAAGGTGCAAATTTAATTTTAGAAGAATTTGAAAAAGAGTTAGATATAAAGGCTGGTGAAACTACTGAAGATGGTAACTTTACTATTGAAGTTTTAAGATGTGTTGGTGCTTGCGGCCTTGCTCCTGTAGTTACAGTAAATGATAAAGTTTATGGACATTTTAAAAAAGAAGATGTAAAAAAAGTAATTGAATCTTATTCAGAAAAGGAGGTTTAAAACTTGAGTAAAATTAAATCCTTTGAAGAACTACAAGAAAAATATGAAGAATTTAAACAATTATTAAATCTAAGACATTTATCTCACGAAGATGAAGTTTTAGTTGAAAATAAAAAATGCAAAAGAGAGATTCTAGTTTGTGGAGGAACAGGATGTAAAGCTTCTAATAGCTACGAAATTATTGATTCTTTAGAAAATGAAATTAAAAATCATGGGTTATCCGATATGACAACTGTTCATATAACTGGATGCTTTGGTTTCTGTGAAAAAGGTCCTATAGTAAAAATACTACCTGATAATGTTTTTTATGTTCAAGTTAAACCAGAAGATGTAAAAGAAATTGTTGAATCTCATTTAGTAGAAGGAAAAATTGTTGAAAAACTATTATATGAAGAGCCTACTTTAAAAGATAAAGTAAAGCGCCAAGATGAAATGTCTTTTTATAAGAAACAGTATAGAATTGCCCTTAGAAACTGTGGATTGATAAATCCTGAAGATATCAAAGAGGCTATAGCTGCTCAAGGCTATTTAGCACTAGGTAAAGTATTGTCTTCTATGAATCAAGATGAAGTAATTAAATTAATAAGTGATTCAGGATTAAGAGGAAGAGGCGGTGGTGGATTCCCCACAGGCAAGAAATGGCACTTTGCAAAGCAGAATAAAGATGATCAAAAATTTATAGTATGTAATGCAGATGAAGGGGATCCAGGTGCTTTCATGGATCGTTCTATCTTAGAAGGAGATCCTCATAGTGTACTTGAAGCTATGGCAATTTCCGGCTATGCCATAGGCGCTTCTAAAGGCTTTATATATATAAGGGCAGAATATCCTTTAGCAATAAATAGGCTTAAAATAGCTATAAAACAAGCTCATGAATATGGTCTACTTGGTGATAATATATTAGGATCAAAATTTAATTTTGATATAGAACTAAAATATGGTGCAGGTGCCTTCGTTTGCGGAGAAGAAACTGCTTTAATTCACTCTATAGAAGGATACCGTGGCGAGCCCTCTAATAAACCTCCATTCCCAGCAGAACATGGTTTATGGGATAAACCGACAAGTGTAAATAATGTAGAAACTTTTGCAAATATCCCACCAATAATAAATAACGGTGTAGAGTGGTTTACTTCTATTGGTACAGAAACTTCTAAAGGAACAAAAGTTTTTGCTTTAGCAGGCAAAATTAATAATGTAGGTCTTGTAGAAGTACCTATGGGAACTACTCTAAGAGAAATTATCTTTGATATAGGAGGAGGAATAAGAGGTAATCGTAAATTTAAAGCTGTTCAGACTGGTGGTCCTTCTGGTGGTTGTATTCCTTACTCCTTATTAGATACTCCTATCGATTATGAATCATTGAATTCTGTAGGATCTATGATGGGATCAGGTGGAATGATAGTAATGGATGAGGATAATTGTATGGTAGACATTGCAAAATTCTATTTAGAATTCACTTTAGACGAATCTTGTGGTAAATGCACTCCATGTAGAATAGGAAATACTCGTTTATATGAAATATTAGATAGGATAACTGAAGGCAAAGGAACTGAACAAGACTTAACAAATTTAAAAGAACTTGGAGAAATAATAAAGGATACTTCCTTATGCGGTCTTGGTCAAACATCTCCCAATCCTATATTAAGCACTATGAACTACTTTATGGATGAATATGAAGCTCACGTAAAGGATAAAACTTGTCCTGCTGGAACTTGTAAAAATCTATTAAGATTTGAAATAACAGATAAATGTGTTGGCTGCACAAGATGTGCAAAAGAATGTCCTGTAACTTGTATCATAGGAGAAGTTAGAAAAAAACATGTTATTGATCAAGAAAGATGTATCAAATGTGGCACTTGTTACGAAGTTTGTCCTGTTGATGCAATAATAAAAAAATAGTACAAAAGAGGTGAAAGTTTTGAGTTTAGTAACTTTAACTATAAATGGTAGAAAAGTTCAAGTAGATGAAGGAACTTCTATCCTTAAAGCTGCCGAAAAGCTTAATATACACATTCCTACTTTATGTCATTTTAAACTTCATGATGATAGAACAATCAATGATCCTGGCTCTTGCAGAGTTTGTGTAGTTGAAGTAGAAGGTAAAAAAAATCTTGCTCCAGCTTGCTCTACTCCAGTAGTAGAAGGAATGGTAGTTAAAACTAATTCCATTAGAGCTATAAAAGCGCGAAGAACCGTAGTTGAGCTTTTTCTTTCAGCTCATCCAGAAGAATGTTTGTTATGTGAAAAAAACATGCATTGTGAACTTCAATCTCTAGCTGCCGAATTAGGAATTCGTGAAATAAGATATGAAGGTAAAAAACCTGATTATGAAACTGATAATTCTAGCTATTCTATTATAAGAAATATGAATAAATGCATATTGTGCAGGCGTTGTGAAACTATGTGTAATGATGTGCAAAAATGTAATGTATTATCTGCTATAAATAGAGGATTTAATACAGTTATTGCACCTTCATTTAATGATCCTATGGCTGAAACAAATTGCACTTTCTGTGGCCAATGTGTAGCTGTTTGTCCTACTGCAGCTCTAACAGAAGTTAATTTCATACCTAATGCTTGGGATGCAATAAATGATCCAGACAAAATTGTAGTAGTAGAAACTGCTCCTGCTATAAGAGCAGCATTAGGAGAAGAGTTTGATCTAGAACCTGGTACTTTAGTCACTGGTAAAATGGTATCTGCTCTTAGAGAATTAGGCTTTGATTATATATTTGACACTAACTTTGGTGCTGATTTAACTATAATGGAGGAAGCTGCTGAATTTGTACATAGGCTAGAACATAATGGAAGACTACCTATGTTAACAAGTTGTTGTCCTGCATGGATAAACTTACTTGAACATCGTTTTTCAGATTTATTAGATATTCCTTCCACTTGTAAATCACCACAGCAAATGTTTGGAACTATAGCTAAAACTTATTTTGCAGAAAAAATTAATGTTCCTCCTGAAAAAATAGTTGTAGTTTCTATTATGCCATGTCTAGCTAAAAAGTATGAAGCTGCAAGAGATGAAATGCAAAGAGATGGTATAAGAGATGTAGATATTGTACTAAGTACTAGAGAAATCGCTAAAATGATTAAAGAAGCGGGAATTGATTTTAATTCTTTAGAAGATGATAGTTTCGATAATCCACTTGGAGAATCTACAGGAGCTGCTGATATTTTCGGTGCTTCTGGTGGAGTAATGGAGGCTGCTGTGCGTACTGCTTATGAATGGATTACTAAAAAATCCGGGCCTCCTTTAGAATTTAAATCTGTAAGAGGCTATGAAGGGGTTAAAGAAGCTTCTTTAACAATAAATGGTACCGAGGTAAAAGTAGCTGTAACAAATGGCCTTGGCAATGCTTCTAATCTTCTTGAATTAATAAGGGAAGGTAAAGCAAACTATCATCTTATTGAAATAATGGCCTGTCCTGGAGGATGTATAGGTGGCGGAGGTCAGCCATATATTCATGGAGATACTTCTATACTAAAGAAGAGAATTGAGGCATTATATAAGGAAGATGAAAACAAACAATATAGAAAATCTCATGAAAATCCATCAATTCAAAAATTATACAAAGAATTTTTAGATAAACCTTACAGTAAAAAAGCTCATGAACTTCTTCACACTTATTATGTAAAAAAATAAACATTTTTTAACCTAAAATAGATATATCTTTGATAAATATAAAGTAAATTAAAATAAGCCTAATGATATAGTTTATATCATTAGGCACTTATTTTAATATCTAATCTTTAGTCACTAATCTCTAAATACCTTGTTTAAAAGCTCTTTTAGTAATTGACAACTACTGATTATACTATCTCTTTGTAGTAAGAGCTTTTACAAAAACTTCAGCACTTCCGATATTTGTAGCAAGTGGAACTCCATGAACATCACAAATTCTTAAAAGTGCAGAAACATCTGGTTCGTGAGGTTGCGCTGTTAGAGGATCTCTTAAAAATATAACCATGTCCATTTCCCCTGTAGCAACTCTTGCTCCTATCTGCTGATCTCCTCCTAAAGGCCCAGATAAAAATCTGTGAACATTAAGCTCTACTTTTTCACCTATAAGTTTTCCAGTAGTCCCTGTTGCAAAAAGCTCATGATTTTTAAATACTTCTCTATACCTTTTTACTAAATCAATTAATTCTTCTTTTCTGTTGTCATGTGCAACTAATGCTATTCTCATATTTTCTCCCCCTAGAAATTAATTTTTTTCTTTCGCATACCTATATTTAAAACTAGTCCTATAGACATGAAACTAGAAAGCATAGAACTTCCACCGTAACTCATAAGAGGAAGAGTTATTCCTGTAATTGGCATAATCCCTATAGTCATACCAACATTTTGTAATATAGAAAATAAAAATGTTGAAATAACTCCTACAGTCACTATAGATCCAAATGCATCTTTTGAGTTCTTAGCTATACCAATGAATTTATATAGCATAATACCGTAAAGAAATAATAATAATAATGAACCTATGAGCCCCCATTCATTACCTACTACCGAAAATATAAAGTCTGTATGAGCCTCTGGAACATTGCTACTAGCTATCTGGAGTCCATTTGTAAAACCTTCACCAGTTATCTTTCCTGATCCAATAGCCATTAAAGATTGATTTCTTTGAAAACTCATTCCTTTATCATAAGCTGATGGATTTATGAATGATTTTAATCTAAGCTTCCAATAAGCTTTCATAAGAGGGGAATTCCATATAATCGCTATAAGACCTACAATTCCTCCTAATCCACCAAATATAACTTTTAACTTAAGCCCTGCAATAAAGAAAATTCCAAGAGCTATAAAAAATGTAACCATAGTCATTCCCATATCTGGTTGAGTAACTATTAAAATCATAGGTAAAACAGCATAAGCTGCTATCTTAAAAAAATTTTTTGGCTCGTTTATACTGCCCTCCATCTCATTGATAAGCTTTGCAAGCATCAATATCATTCCAAGCTTAGCAAATTCAGAAGGCTGAATCGCTCTAGATCCTATACCTATCCATGAATTAGCACCTTTACGTGTACCTCCAAGAAGAAACTTATTTAATAAAAGCAGTGCAATTCCACCCCAATATAGTATGGGAGCATAGTTAATTATTATGTTATAATCTACCAATAAAATAATATATATCACTACCAAACCTAATAGTAGCCACATGAATTGAAGCTTAAAAAAATAAATTCCTGATTTTCTAAAAGTAGCGCTATATATATTTATGCAACTAAAAAGAACTATAAGTATCGCAGTTATTATTATCCCAAAGTCCAATTCTCTTAATAATTTTTTGCTAATTTTTAATTTTTCAAGCACTGTTATCCCTCCATCATACATAAAGATTATATCACATAAATGCAAAAAAGCTATGTATAAATTTTAAATTATACATAGCTTTTAAATTTTTCAATTATCTTTCTTTCATTTTTCTTATTGGAATACTTGCTATCAAAGCTGGAGAGCCCCCCTCAATTTCTTCCTCTTTAGTTAAACGTACATCTATAGTTCCATTGTCTATTTCTACATATTTAGATATAACTGCTAAAATATCACTCTTCATCATATCCAAAAGTTCTGGTGAGATACTCGCTCTATCATGAATCAATATCAATTTTAATCTATCTTTCGCCACTTCTTTCGAAGAAGGTTTACCTGAAAAAAATCTTAAAAAGTCCATGTAATACCCCCTATTTAAACTTGAATATTTTCTTTATAGATGCTAGAAATCCTGTTTGTGAACTACTACTTTGTTGTGTAAAGGGGATATCTTCTCCTAATACTCTTTTAGCAATATTATTAAAAGCTTGCCCTGCCATTGCTCTATTATTTAATACAACAGGTTCCCCTTTGTTAGTAGCAACAGTTATTTCTTCGTCAGAAGGCACAACTCCTATCAATTTTATTGCTAAGCTATCAAGAATATCACTTACATCTAACATATCTCCTCTTTTTACCATCTCATAATCTAACCTATTTACAATTAAATGATGATTGTCCAAACCTTTTGCATCAAGCTTTCCTATGACTCTGTCTGCATCTCTTACTGAAGTAACCTCTGGATTCACTATTACAATAGCTCTATCTGCTCCTATTATAGCATTTTCAAAGCCTTGTTCTATTCCAGCAGGACAATCAATAAGTATGTAATCAAATTCCTCTTTTAATTCTTTTATTAGCTTCAACATATGTCCAGTAGTCACTTCATTTTTATCCCTAGTTTGTGCTGTAGGTAATAAAAATAAATTAGGAAATCTTTTGTCTTTAATAAGTGCTTGCTTTAATCTGCATCTCTCTTCAACTACATCTAAAAGAGTGAATACAATTCTGTTTTCAAGTCCCATAAGAACATCTAAATTTCTAAGTCCTGTGTCTCCATCTACAACTACTACTTTTTTACCAAGTGCAGCTAATGCTGTTCCAAGATTAGCAGTGGTTGTTGTTTTACCTACTCCACCTTTACCTGATGTTATTACAATGGCTTCACTCATATACATTTTCCTCCACTACAAAAATTTATTAGGTAAATAAGGCTCTACTATTATTGTATCGTCTTTTATTCTGGCAACTTCAGCATAATATGTTTTTTCATCGTCTTCAGGAGATCTTGTCACTATATTTGCTATTTGAAGTATTTCTGGTTGTAATCTAAACGCTGCTATAATTGCCCTAGTATTTCCTGTATTTCCAGCATGTACATTTCCTCTTAGATTTCCAAGTACTATTATATTGCCTCCCGCATAAACCTCTGATCCAGGATTAACATCTCCTATTATTACAATATTACCTGAATATCTTATTATTTGACCACTTCTTAGCGTTTTACGATAAAATTTTGTCCTTCCTTCATACACTCCTGAAAATGATTTTACTTTTGTTTCTTTTTCATCTTCAAAAATACACTCCTTTATCATAAACTCGTCAAATAATATACTCTTTAATTTTATTACGTCTCTTTCACTTAACTCTGTTAGTTGAGTTGTAATTTTTAAGGTTGCTCCTCTATAAAACTTTTTTCCTACACTTAATTTATCAATAAATTCTTCAACCATTTCTTCAAAGTCTCTAAATTTATTCATATCAATTACAGCATTTAAACCATCTTTATTACCTTTAATAATTATACCATCTTTCACCATATAAAACCTCCCAAAGCCTCCAATATCAATATTTCAACATTTTTACCTTAATTCCTTCTAGTAAATAAAAATATTTTTTAAAATGGCTATCTTAAAATAGAAAACAACACAATATATTGATTGATTTTTAAATTAAAACTTCAATATATTGTGTTTAAAATTCACTTTGAGACAGACCATTAATTATTAAGGTTCATATCAGGCATGTCAACTGATGATTCTGTTTTTTCTTGATCGCCCTGAGAATTATTTGGAAGCTTAAAATTATACATTGGTGAATATCCTGGTTTTTCCTTCTTTATTCTCTCTTCAAAATATTTCTCGTAAATTGCTCTTGCAACATAAGCCGCACTTCCACCGTGTCCACCATCAAATATTATAACACAAACTGATATTTCAGGATTATCATAAGGTGCAAATCCTGTAAACACACCATAGGAAGTTCTTCCAAACTCATCTTGAATTTTTGAGAAAGTGGCAGAACCTGTTTTACCTCCATTGGGTATCGGGAAGTCATTAAAAGCCGCTTTGGCTGTACCATCTCCTGCTGTAACATCCTTCATTCCTTCTTTAATTGCCTTAATATAATCAGGATTAAAATTGTTTTTCTCTAAAACTTCTGGTTTAAACTCTTTTACAACCTTACCATCTTGATCCAATATTTTATCAACTAAATGAGCTTTATATCTAGTTCCTCCATTAACAAGTGTAGCTATATAACTTGCTAATTGAAGTGGAGTAAATTGGTTTGTTCCTTGACCTATTGATGCATCATATACGTTGTTCTGATTGTATATGTTTGAATAAGCATCTGCTATAGTATAAATTGATGCCATCCATGCTTTATTAACTTGTTCTAAAACATATTTTTCATAAGCCATTTTCTTGCTAGCATCTCCAGAATAAGTTTTTACATATTCATTGTAGCCTGCTTCGTATTTTTTCTTCAAATTAGCATCTTTATTTGATAACTGTAAAAACATATTCTTTATTTCATTATTTCCTTCTTTGGTCTTCTTTTTCATTTCTTCAACAATTTTATTCCTCAACTTTTCTTTTAACTTCTTTACATCCTCACTATCATTTGTTCCTTCTGTAATGTCCACTCCTATATAATGAGGTTTATAATTAGGCGTTCTAGCATCCGTTCCTGCCTTTAAAAGCCCCAATAAATTATTCATATATAAAGCTGAGAAGATTGTCTTACCTGATTCAAGATTATATACTTGACCAAATCTTTCAGGTATTTCTATCCCTGTAGCAGCCTTAGCCCCTTGAGGAGCACCAAGTCCAAATTTCCATGCATAATTGGCTATAGCATCAAATCCTCCATTATATTTACCTGCTTTAAATAATTTATGTCCCAATTTAAAGAAAAAGTTATTTATAGACTTCTCTATAGCTCTAACTAAATCAACGTCTCCAAAGCTATATGTATTCCAGTCTTTACCTTTGTATCCATTTTCAGTAAACATATAATCATCATGCATTGTGTCTCCTAATCTATATACCCCTTCTTCTAAGGCAGCTAAACCAACAAGTGGTTTAAATGTGGATCCTGGAGGCACAAGGCTCTTTGTCGCATAATTATACAATGGCTTTGGATATATATCATATACATCCTGTCTAATGGTAGAGTTATTCTTTATACTTTTATCTAAAGGAAACAACCTATCTATAACTTGATCCACAGACTTATTGGCATAGGCTTCTTTTGCTGCCCAACTTCTATTCATTAGGTTTTGAACATAGTCTTTTCCAAAAGCCTTTAAATCAGGGTTAAAATATTGAGCTTGTAGTTCTGGAGTTAACCTTCCTGGTACTGCAAATAAATTGGGGTTATACGTTGGATTACTTGCTAAAGCTAAAATTTTACCAGTTTTTGTGTCTATAACTACTGCTGCTCCTCTTGTAGCATTTGTAGTATCAACATCTTGCTCTCTTCCTTGTTTCTGCAGCTCCTTCATAACTGTATTAAGAGATTGTTCAGCAGTATTTTGAAGCTCATTATCAATAGTAAGTTGTACTGTTTTTCCTGGATAAGGCTCTTTTCTTCCAAGTTCTTTTATGATTCTTCCATATTTATTTATTTGTACTATTTTTGTTCCTTTAGATCCTTTTAGTGAACTTTCAAAAGCACCTTCTATCCCTGCAGCACCTATATAATCCGTATTTACATCATAGCCTTTTTCCTCATACTTTTCCTTTTGCTCTGAGTTTATCTTTGATAGATATCCAATAAAAGCTGATCCTAAATTATCATTAGGATAAACCCTTATAGGATTAACAGTAACCTCTATTCCAGGGAGTTCTTGATATTTCTGCATAAATTTAAAAGCAGTTGTTCTTTTTAAATTTGTTGCAATTTCTACAGGTTTAAATCCCTGAAAGCTTTGCATTTTTATTGCATCCTTAACTAGCATAAATCTTCTTTGTAATTCTAAAGGATATTTTTTTACAGTAACATTATATTTTTTAACTAAACTATCAAAAATATCTTTAGGCATTTTCTTATATAAATCTTTAAATAATGCTTCCTCATCTTTACCTTTTACTTTATACATTTTTAAATAATAATCTAGTGACTCTTCTTCCTTTGAATTATTATTCTTTAACTTCTTAAAAAGTTCTGTATATGTCAACTTATCTTCTTCTGCACTTATTTCATAAGTTTCTAATAAATATTTATATGTTTCTTCTGGTGTTTCTTTCATCAATTCTTCGTCTATTTTCTTTTTATCTGCATCCGTTAATTCTTCATCCTTTTTATTACCAAAAAGCTTTTTTTTGGCCTTAGTATCCATTCCCCTATCTTTTTTAAATCTTAATTCCATCCATCTTCTTGTTTTAGGGTTTTCACTATCAAACTCAAATCTAAATGGATTAATCTTAAGTTCAAAGTTGTCTCCTTGGCCCTTTTCTTCTTCTTTATCTAAGATATCGAATACTTTAATCATAGTATTAAAAAATTCTTTTTTACTTTCAGTTGTTTCAGTAAAAACAAGAGTATATCCCTGTTTACTTTCCGCTAATACCCTTCCTTTAGAGTCAATAATATTACCTCTTGGTGGCTCAATTGGAATACTCCTTATAGCTTTTTTACTTGTTTCCTCTCTATACTCATCTGCTTTAACTATTTGAAGATAAGCTAATCTAGAAGCTATTAATGAAAAAACAAAAAACATACAAACTATTAACGCAGTATACCTATTAAATTTTTTATGTCCATCATAATTTTTATTTTTTCTTTCTAAAATACTAAATTTACTCAATAGAAATCACCACTTTAAAATCTCCAATTTTTTATCATAAAATCTTTTTGACAAAGTTTATAAACCTTTTTATACATAAAAAGTGCAACTATACCATTATACACACTTGTGTATAATACAAATTCTATAGGTATGTGCTGCTTTAAAATATAAAGTATCACAAATATCAAAAATCCCTTTAATATGCTTATAAAAAAATTACTTAATACTGGAACTATAAACTTATCTTTAAATATATTTTTCCCTACTCTATTGGCTAAAAGACACATCAGCATATTTACTAACATGTTAATTCCTAAACTATTACAAAAATATATATCTTGTAGAAATCCACAAAATATACCTAAAATCAAACCACTCCAAGTGTCACTTATAATAGAATAACAAATTATAAAAACAAATAGAAGACTTGGATAATATCCTTTAATTTGCAAAAAAGGCATAAGCGAATTATCCAGTATGCAGAATAAAATACTTAACAACACTAATGTAACTGTTTTTTTCATATGATCACCTTAAAACTCATATTTAACTTCTCTTTCATTTGTTGGAACCACTACAAGTACTTCCTCCAATTTATTAAAATCTACACTTGGCTGAATAATAGCATTCTTAACTAATTTACCCTTATCTTCTTCTATTTCTATAACCGTTCCTATTTTTATACCCTTAGGATATAATTCACCTAATCCTGATGTTAAAATAGTATCTCCTTTTTTTATTTTAGAAGTTAAAGGAAGATAATATAATTTTGCAAGCAACTTATCATTATTATCTCTATATCCTTTTACTACTCCATCATTTTCTCTAGTACTATTAACTAAACCTGCAACAGCAATATTTTCATTTACCAACGATTGAACTATAGACACATTTTTACCTACAGAAGTAACCTGTCCAACCAAACCTTCTCCAGTTACAACTACCATTCTTGTTTTTATGCCATCATCAGTTCCTCTATTTATAACAAAACCATCCAACCAGTTATTACCACTTTTTCCTACAATATCACAGCCTACATAATTATATTGAGATTTTGTAGATTTAAATTTTAGCATACTCTTCAATCTTTCATTTTCTTTTTCAAGAGCATCATATTTTATCTCTTTATCTTTAAGTTTATTGTTTTCACTGGTAAGTATTTCATTTTCATTCTTAACTTTTGAAAAATTTAAAAGAAAGCTTACATTATTTTTAATTTTAGTATTAATATTATATATAACACCTTGAACAGAATTCAAAGCAACACCTATACCATTTTCTGCAGTAGATTTTTTATTTCTTGTGGATGTATATCCGATTAAAAGTAAAAAGCTAACTGACAGTACAACAACAGTTACTGTCAGCTTATTTTTAAAAAATTTCATAGTTCTATTTTCCGTTAAGCTTATCTATATTATCTAAGGCTTTACCTGCGCCTACTGCTACGCAGTCTAATGGTGATTCCGCTATATGAACTGGCATATGTGTTTCCTTATTTATAAGCTTATCTAACCCTTTTAAATTAGCTCCGCCTCCAGTAAGCATTATTCCTTTATCCATTATATCTGCTGCAAGCTCCGGTGGTGTCTTTTCTAAATTTGTCTTAATTGCATCCACAATAGCTGCAACTGGCTCTTTTAATGCTGATCTAATCTCTTCTTCTGTTATTATCATTACTTTTGGAAGCCCTGTCACAAGATCTCTTCCTCTTATTTCCATAGTTCTGTGCTCAGGTATCTCTACCTTTTCTTTACTTAAATCAACACTAGCTTCATTTAAATCTTCTTTGCTTTCTTCTGCATCTAATTCTGTTTTTTCTGTATCATTTTCTTTCATATCTGTTTTTTCTTCAGATACTTCTTCTTTTGAGGAAGATTTATTTGCATTTTCTTGATTAAGCTCCTCTAAAGTTATCTCTGTAGGATATGCTGATCCTATTTTGATTTTTACACTTTCAGCTGTTCTTTCTCCTATCATTAAGTTATATTCTTTCTTTATATAAGCTATAATAGCTTGATCAAGCTCATCTCCAGCTACTCTTAATGACTTACTTGTAACAATACCACCTAAAGATATAACCGCTACTTCAGTAGTACCTCCACCAATATCTACAACCATGCTTCCTGTTGGCTCATTTACAGGTAGTCCTGCTCCTATTGCAGCAGCCATAGGTTCTTCCATTAAATAAACATCTCTTGCCCCTGCACCTTTAGTTGCTTCTTCTATAGCTCTTCTTTCCACAGCAGTTACACCTGATGGGAAACAAACAACAACTCTTGGAGCTGTAAAAGCTGATTTTGAGCAAACTTTAGAAATAAAGTTTTTTAACATTTCTTCTGTAACATCAAAATCTGCAATAACCCCATCTTTCATAGGTCTTATTGCTACAATATTTCCTGGAGTTCTTCCTATCATTTGTTTAGCTTCTTCTCCAACAGCTAAAACCTTATTAGTCATTTTATTTATAGCAACAACTGAGGGTTCTCTTAAAATTATACCTTTCCCCTTTAAATACACTAATGTATTAGCTGTTCCTAAGTCTATACCCATATCTTTTGTCATTCCAAATAATCCCACGAATAATTCTCCTTTCAATACACGCTATATTACATATTTTTCTTTTAAACTTATATAAACTCCATTTCCTATTATTAAATGATCTAAAAGACCAATTCCTAATAGTTTACTACATTCATTTAGTCTCTGAGTCACCTTAATATCCTCACTGCTAGGAGTTGGATCTCCTGAGGGATGATTATGACATATAATGATGGAAGCGCTACTTCTTTTTATTGCCTCACTAAAAACTTCTCTAGGATGTACAATGGAAGAATTTATACTTCCCACAGATATGTCCTTTACTGCTATAACAATATTTTTGGTATTTAACATAATAACTCTTAAATGTTCTTTTTTTAAAGAACACATGTCATACATAACCATATTAGCAGCATCAGAAGGCTGTTTTATTTTATAGTTTTCGCCGGACTTAAACGTATTGAATCTCTTCACAAGTTCTACAATAGCTAGAATTTGTGCCGCTTTCGCTTCACCAACTCCCTTTATTTTCATAAACTCTTTACCACTCATGTTTAAGATTCCATTTAAACCCTTGCTTTCTCTTAAAATACGACTACTTAAATTTATAGCATTCTCCTTTAAAGTACCATTTATCAATATAGTAGCCAGAAGTTCACTATTAGATAGTACTTCAGCACCATATCTTAAAAGCCTTTCTCTAGGTCTTTCATTTTTAGGTAAATCGTTAATTTTAATAGGTATATTCATATATCCCTACTCCTTTACAAATTTACCCCCATGTCCCTTAGCATAAACTTTAATTTATTTAAAGGTAATCCTACTACATTATAATAGCAACCTTCAATTCTTTCAACAAAAACTCCAGCATATCCTTGAATGCCATATGCACCTGCTTTGTCCATTGGTTCTCCTGTAGCTATATACTTTTTTATATCTTCCTCAGTTAAGTCAGAAAACTTAACTTTTGTACATACATAATCAGTATTTAATTCTCCAGAAGTAGAGTCATATATCGCAATTCCCGAATATACTTTATGTACCTTTCCATTTAAAAGATTTAGCATACAAAATGCTTCTAATTCATTTTTAGGTTTACCTAGCATACGATCCTCATATGCCACTACTGTATCACTTCCAATTATAATTGCATCAGTATTTATTATATTAGAAACTGCTAAAGCTTTATTTTTTGCAAGTTCCATAACATACTCTGAACAATCCCCTTTAAATTCCACTTCACTTTCATCAAAATCACTAACAACAATGTCAAAATTATGTAATAATTTCCTTAAAAGTTCTTGTCTTCTTATAGAGGCCGAAGCCAAAACTATACGCACTTTATCACTCCTAGTATTTTCTATATAAGACCATAGCTAAAATAATCCCAACAATACTCATTAAATTCATGTTGAAATCAATACCTAAAGTTAACTTAATTACTTTCAAGTTCAATACAAGTGGGCTAGAAGTTCCTATAGGATATGCTATTTTTAAAAAACTTAATGTTTTAACGCTATTACCTAGAATATCTCCGATAAAGTTACCAGCAATGGCACCTAGTAGTATTACAAATAATACCATCCCTTTACTTCTCACCTTACATACCTCACTTAACCTTTTTATCCTATATAGTTTAACATTTAATATCTACTTAAACAAGTACATACCAGTATAAAAATTTATTAAATTTATATTAATATATTATTGTATGAAAGCTACAATATAGTATTAAACAATCTTTAGATTGCACTTTTCAAAACACCTAAAAAAGCTGTTGAAAATTTATTCAATTTATCAACAGCCTAATAACAAATTATTTCTAAATTATTTTATATTTTTATTATTTAATTCCATTTAATACTTTATACAAAAATGCATTCTGCTGTTCTATATGTTCTTTAGACATTTCTTTAGGTAAATTATTAATATTATTTTTCAATTCAATCAAAGCTTTATAATTTTCTCCTTCTTTATTTGTCTCTTCTAGCTTAGATGACCATTCCTTTATTTGGTTAGTATGGACTGCCTTTACTTTGCTATCATCAAGTTTGTGTATTATCTGTAAGTTGGCATCTATTAATTTACAGATCTGAATATCACATTCATCTTTAGGCTGAATATTAAACTTAATTTTAGAATATTCTTTTTTCTTACTATCTAAAAGTTTTAAAACTTTCTCTTCCTCTTTTTGAGAATATATTCCAAATATAACTTTAACCTTGTCCCCTTCATTAACCAAAAAAGTTTTTCCAAATTGATTCAATTCTTGTTTTAAAGTTTCTGCATTGTCCTTATTAGAAAACACGCCACACTGAATAGCTGAATACTCTGTAATATTCTCAACATTTTCTTGATTCTTTTCATTTTTATTAGTTTCTTTTTTTATAATTTCAGTATTTTTCTTAGGTGAATTTTCAGATGGTTTAATACTATTATTTTTATCTTTTATAAAAAAATTTGAGATAATAGTACCTGCAATAAACGCAAAAATCAAAATACCAGCTATTATAACTATAAAAAATACAAGATTATTATTTTTTCTTTTCATATCATACCTTGTATACTTCACTAACTATCCCCCCTACCCAAATCACTATAAATTTCTGTACACTTCAATTCTATTTCACAACATAAAAATATATACTAAAAACCCCAGCTAAATTAGCCAAAATTTTTAGTATATTTGTTAATATGTACATTTTTATCCAGAATCTTATCATTCTAATAATTTCATCTTCTTTAAGTGGGAGTAAGAATGACACAATCCTGTATAACGGCTTCTAAGGAGTAGCCCTCCTAAGAATTCTTTTAATAAACTTTCAGATGTAGCAAAAACTCCTCATGAAACCAATAATCTTATTTATTCTATAATTCTTCGTGCTGTAGAGTATCTCTGTCTATAATATGGCTTATCTAATTCACTTATAGTAATACTCCCTTTACCTGAAGATGCGTGAATAAATTTCCCACTTCCTATATAAATGCCTACATGGCTATTTAATCCAGTAGTATTAAAGAATATCAAATCTCCTATTTTTAAGTTTTGTTTTGATACGCTCTCTCCCAGCTCAACTTGATATCCTGTGTAATGGGGCAATGAGTATCCAAACCTATTATAAACATATAATGTAAATCCTGAACAATCGAATGAAGTTGGTCCTGCTGCAGCCCAAACATAAGGTTTACCTATAAACTTATAAGAATATTCTACTAATCTATCTCTAACACCATTACTTCCTCTAGATAATCTCTCTCTATCAGCTTGTTTTTCTGGAACTTTTAAAATCCTATTAATCTCCATTTTAGTAGAACATACATTAATATCCGAAGTATTTTCATGCCCTATATCTGCTAAAACAACCTGAGTATTTACATTAATTACAAAACAAAATGCTATTAATAAAACAAGTTTACGGAAATAATTATTCATTTTTTTCCTCCCAATCACTTGGTAAATAATTTTTCATACGTGAATTAAAAAAAGCGTGTATTTTAACAATTCAAAGTATAAATTAAAGTTTCAAAATATTCATTTACTATTATATAGGAATTTATACTGTTTTAGAAAAAATCATAAATGAATTATTATCCATACTCATATTTTTTTCTATAGTAAATCTTATAATACGAAATCTGTTTTTCTTTAAAAACTCAACACATTTCTCTTCCTTCTCCCTTACTTTAACATAGAACTTACATATGCCATATTCTGAAACAAAATAACTTATAACTCTATTTAGTATTTCTGTTCCTAAACCATCCCCCCTAAGAGAGTGGTCAATTATAATGTAAGTTATCCACACTTTGTTTGGATTCTTAAATTCAATTCTTCCTTTTAGAATACCTATTAGATTTCCTCTTCTATTTACCTTTAAAAAAAACTCACATTCACTAAAATAGTATTCTAAAAACCTCTCATAAAAATCCTTTTTGCAAATATTATCATTACCATATTGGCTTTTGGATAATTCTTCATTCACGTACCATTCATATATATTACCCAAATCTTGCTTTTCTATACTTAATATCTCAATATCTTGAAATTTGAATTCAATATGGAACATATTAAACACCTCTCGAAGTATTAATTTCTACACAACATAAAGATTTCCTCTAAAAAAACTTGGTCTCTAAAGCATAAAACTTTAGAGACCAAGTTCCTTATTAATTATTAAAATGCACTGCACATTATATTATTATATTAAACTTACTTTTCACTTTTATTACCACATAATTCAAGGGGGTATAGGTTACCCGATGTATATCCATACTATTATTCCATAGCAATAAGATCAATTTTTGCTACATTCTTCATTTCACCTATTTCCTCAATCAAAGTGTCTAAATCTATACTCATATTTGAAATATCAAATGTTATTGATACATTAGCTGCATTATTTATAGGGATATCTTGACTTATAGTTAATATGTTTCCGTTTACTTTAGCTATTTTGTCCAGTATTTTAGACAAAGCTCCAGCTTTATGAAATAACAAAAATCCTATAGTAGCTTTTTGAACATGAGTCCCCTCTGAAACAGAAAAAACATAATCTTTATATTTATAATATGAACTCCTACTTATCCCTACTGCTTTAACAGCATCAGTAATATCCTTAGCCTGACCAATTTTTAATAACTCTTTAGCTTGAACAACTTTGTAAAATACTTCTGGTAAAATTTTTGCATTTATTATTAAATACTTACTCATTGCTCCTCCTAAAGTTCATTTTAATTTTAACTTGAATATAAAAAACTAACCACCGATATATTAGCATGAATAAACGTGTGGCTACTTCCTAAACATATACAATTATCTTTAAACAAACCTTTAATAAATGGTGCAGGAAACGGGACTTGAACCCGTACACCTTGCGGTACACGCCCCTTAAACGTGCGCGTCTGCCGATTCCGCCACTCCTGCATAAAAGTATAATATTATTGTTTCTTACAAAATAATATTACACCACCATCTCACTAACTGTCAATACCACATATTAAATTTTATTTCAAAAGCATATATCAATTAAGTAAATTATGTTTTTTATCACTATATAAATATTTATAAATATTGTAATTCACTTTAACCTTTTTTACATATTTATCAGTTTCTTTAAAAGGTATATAATGAAGGTTTTGTCCGTCTTTAGAAGTTTCCTCACTTCTTAACCATTTTTTAACATTACCTCTTCCTCCATTATAAGCAGCTAATACTAAATCCATATTATTACCAAATTCTTTTTTCAAATCATCTATATACCAGCATCCCATTCTTATATTTAATTCAGGGTCTAATATCATATCTGGAGTGAAATTTTCAATATTCATCTTTTTAGCAATTTCTTTTGCTGTAGAAGGTGTAAGCTGCATAAGCCCAATAGCATTTTTCTTTGAAAGAGCACTTTTATCATAATTACTTTCTACCTTTATTATAGCTGCTACCATATAAGACTCTATATTGTACATAGTAGAATATTTTTCAATGTAATCATCATATTTTATAGGATAAACAACCCTTCCAATAGGTTTTATATTAGCCATTATAATAATTAGTACAGCTAAAATAATTATAACTTTAATCTTTTTTCCTGCCTTCATTTTTGCCTCCATTTAAAGTAATCTCTCTTAGTATGTCTTCTAATTGTCCCTTTGTATAATTTAAATCTCGACTATTATCTATTATATAATTAACCTCTTTTCTCTTATCTTCAAGCCTCATCTGGGAATTAATTCTATTATTTATCTGTGCTTCATCTAATTTATCTCTTTCTATTACCCTCTTTATTTGGATATCTCTATCTACCCAAACTAAAATATTATAATCCATTTCTCTATGTATAGAATGCTCTATTAATGTTGGTGCATCTACTATGCATAACTTTTCTTTCACACTATTATATTTTTCTATTCTATTAAATATTTCTTTTTTTATATAAGGAATTAAAATATTTTCAAGTTTTTTTCTAAGTTCATCACTTTTGAATATGTAATTTCCAAGCTCCCTTCTTTTTAAGTTTCCTTCATTATCTATGAACTCTTCCCCAAAAATAGCTTTTATTTCATGGAGAGTTTCTGGATACAAACTCAAAACTTCTCTTGAAATCAAATCAGCATCTACAACAGGTATATTTTTTTCTATAATCATATTTGATACAGTACTTTTTCCACTACCTATTCCTCCGGTTAGACCAACCTTAATCATATCCTTCCCCCTTTCTTTTTAAGGTGCTAGGTTCTAGCACCTTAAAACTAACACCTGTTATTTAGCTTCATACCATGTATTTCCTATATTCATATCTACTTCTAATGGAACTAACAGTTTAACAACCTTCTCCATTTTTTCTTTAATAATTTTTTTAATTTCTTCCATTTCATCTTTATATACATTTAGAATTAATTCGTCATGTACTTGAAGTATAAGAGTTGATTTTAATTTTCTATTTTTTAATTCCTTATAAACATTAACCATAGCAAGTTTTATAATATCAGCTGCACTTCCTTGTATAGGAGTATTCATTGCAAGTCTTTCTCCAAAAGCTCTTATAATCTTATTTTTTGATTGAACTTCAGGTATTGATCTTCTTCTATTCATTATGGTGGATACAAAGCCCTCTTTTTCCGCTTTGCTTATTATATTGCTAATATACTCTTTAACTTTTGGATATCTCTCAAAATAAGCATCTATATATGCTTTTGCTTCTTTTCTTGAAACTTTTATATCCTCCGCCAAACTAAAAGCTCCTATACCATAAACTATACCAAAATTTACAGCCTTGGCATTGCTTCTCATTAAAGATGTAACTTCTTCAATTGGAACTTTGAATACTTCTGAAGCAGTCTTTGTGTGTATATCACTATGGTGTACAAAAGCATCTATTAAATTTTCATCTCCTGCAGTATGAGCGAGAACTCTAAGTTCTATTTGAGAATAATCTGCTGAAAGTATTAGGCATTCTTCATTATTAGGCACAAATACCTTTCTTATTTCTCTTCCCATTTCATATTTTATAGGTATATTTTGAAGATTTGGTTCAGTACTAGATAATCTTCCAGTAGTAGTTACTGTTTGATTAAAACTAGAATGTATTTTTCCATCCACATCAATTACATTTTTTAAACCCTCTACATAAGTAGAATTAAGCTTAGTAATCTGTCTGTATTCAATTATTTTAGAAATTATAGGGTGCTTATCTTCTAACTTATCAAGTACTTCTGCATTAGTAGAATATCCTGTTTTCGTCTTTTTAATAACGGGTAGATCGAGCTTTTCAAATAAAATTTTACCTAATTGTTTTGGAGATTTTATATTAAATTCTTCATCCGCAAGATTGTATATCTCTTTTTCAAGAGAATCTATCTCTATCTTAAATCTTTCTCCAATCTCAACAAGCTTATCTCTATCTATTTTAAACCCTTCATACTCCATAGCAGCCAATACTTCGACAAGCGGCAATTCTACATCGTAATAAAGTTTCTCCATATTTAAATTTTTTATTTTACCTTCTAATTGTTTATATATATCTTTTATATAGAAAGTTTCTTTTATTTTTATGTCTTCTTCATCACCCTCAAAAGATTTCTTTATAAAGATTTCTACCATATCTTTTAAAATGTAATCCTTACTTGACGGTTCTATTAAATATGCTGCTATCTTTGTATCGAACTTAATAGATTTAAATTTAATATTATACTTATTTAAAATTACATAAGCTAACTTTGCATCATGACATATCTTATCTATATGTTCATTTTCAAATAGTTTTCTTAAAAGTTCTATAGTGGACTTTTCATCTTCGTCATAAAATCCTTTTAAATTTACAACATAAATTTTATCAATCAATCTAATGTATATTCTATTAAATTCAGCTTTAGACAATACATTTTCATTTAAAAACTCAAACTTTATATATATTTCTTCTTTTATATTTTCTATAAAACGATTAAATTCTTCTAGATTAGATATTTGTTCATACTCTATATCAATTTCTTCTAATTCTTTAGATTGTTCATTACTAAGTTCACCGTTATTTTCTTTGTCATCTTCTGTATCATTCATATTTTGTAATAACGATTTAAATTCAAGTTTCTGAAAAATTTCTTTTACAGCATGAATATCATAAGATTCTTTAGATTTTATTTCATCAAGATCAATCTCTATAGGTACCTCTGTCATTATTGTGGCAAGTTTTTTACTAAAAACAGCCTGTTCACTATACTGTGTTAAATTCTCTTTTAATTTTTTTCCACTTACCTTATCTATATTTTGAAGTAAATTTTCTATACTTCCGTATTCTTTAATAAGTTTATAAGCTGTTTTATTACCTATTCCAGGAACTCCAGGAATATTATCAGATTTATCTCCCATAAGACCTTTTACGTCTATAAATTGTTTAGGAGTTACTCCAAACTCTTCTATCATTCTATTTTTATCATAAATTTCTTTTTCACTCATTCCTTTTTTGTTAATAACAACTTTTACATTATCACTAGCAAGTTGAAGCGCATCTTTATCCCCAGTTACTATATAAACTTCTATATCCTCATTTTCCGCAAAAACAGATAAAGTTCCTATCAGATCATCAGCTTCAAACCCATCTATTTCAAAGATATTTATTGCTAATTTTTCTAATAATTCTTTGACTACAGGAAATTGTTCTCTAAGTTCTGAAGGCATTTTATCTCTTCCGGCTTTATAATCTTCATATTCTTTATGTCTAAAAGTAGGTGCTTTCTTATCAAAAGTTGTAACTATGTAATCTGGCTTAAGCTCTTCCTTCATTTTCAAAAGCATTTTTACAAATCCATATATTGCATTTGTATGAAATCCTTCTGAATTTGTAAATTGAGGAAGTGCAAAAAAAGCTCTATACATAAGACTGTGCCCATCCAATATCAATAATCTTTTTTTATTCATAAATACCTCCGTAATTAAGTTACAATTTAAAATAGTTTTTAGTAACCTTTACTATTTAGTTTACTCATTTTATTGCTTTATATCAACCAAAACAATTAAATAATTAGACTTTCTGATTTAAATTTTAGATTTTCAGAACCTTTAATATACTCTATATAAATATAATTTTTTTATAATAAACCTTATGGGAAAATAATTATAATAAACAATTTAAACATATAATAATAACTGATGTATTATATTTTATCTCATTTTTTACTATCTAAAACCAAGAATCTTATATGATAAATAACCTAATTATCCTATAAGGTTGTGTTAATTAATTATGGAATTTAACTTTATAAATAAAGGTTAGGAGGTAATGTAATGAATAATCATGAAATAGACTATAAATTATATGGCGATGATATGCAATTTGTAGAAATTGAATTAGATCCTAAAGAAAGTGTTATAGCTGAAGCTGGTGCTATGATGATGATGTCTTCTGATATTAATATGAATACAATTTTTGGAGATGGATCTAAAAATCAAGGTACTGGTCTTATGAATAAGCTTTTTGGAGCAGGGAAAAGAGTCCTTACTGGTGAAAGTTTGTTTATGACTGTTTTCACCAACGAAGGATATGGTAAACAACATGTTAGTTTTGCTTCCCCTTATCCAGGAAAAATAATTCCTATGGATTTAAGTCAACTTAACGGAAAATTAATATGCCAAAAAGATGCATTTCTATGCGCTGCAAAAGGAGTTTCTATTGGAATAGACTTCAGAAAAAAACTTGGTGTTGGCTTCTTTGGTGGAGAAGGTTTTATCCTTCAAAAATTAGAAGGAGATGGAATGGCTTTTATTCATGCTGGAGGAACTATTGTAAAAAAAGATTTGTCTCCTGGAGAAACATTAAAAATAGATACTGGCTGCCTTGTTGCTATGACTAAAGATGTCCGTTATGACATTGAATTTGTTGGAGGAATAAAATCTGCTTTTTTTGGTGGAGAAGGCTTATTCTTTGCTACAGTGACTGGACCAGGATCAGTATGGATTCAATCACTTCCATTTAGTAGACTTGCCGATAGAATTTTTTCATCAGCTCCACAAACAGCAGGTAAAAGAGTTGGTGAAGGTAGCGCTTTAGGATTTTTAGGAGATCTATTTGACGGAGACTAAATATTTTTTAATCCACACAATATAAATTTAATATAAATTAATATTTGTTTTAAGGTACTTGTTTTAAAACAATATAACCAAGCTTCTTTTAGTATTCCTAAATGATACGTTTTAAATTGTTGAGTTCATTATAATTTATACGAAATCAACAATTTATTAAAATATATCATATTTCAAGCATAGTTTAAACAAAAATAGGCTATGCTTGAAATATCTAAAATATAATTTTAATTTCAAACAAGCCTATTAATAAAATATAATATATTAATGAGAGTAGAACCATTTTAAGATAGTACATTTGTAAATTAATCTATATTTTGAATGTTTCTAATAAGTCTTCCATAGCTTTTTGATGGAACTCTTTTTCTAAGCAACCCAAAACATATAACTGTAATTGGAATAGAACTTATTAGTCCTATGCTACCTGACAAAGCTCTTAAAATTTCTGTTGCTATAGTTGGTTGATTAATTATATCTATGAAAGAAATCTTATATGCAAACAATAATATTAAGGATTGGAGAGAAGCTCCTACATAAGCTAAAATTAATGTATTAGACATGGTTCCCATTATGTCCTTTCCAACACTCATTCCCGCTCTCATAAGCGCTCCAGCACTCATATCAGGATTAGCTTCGTTTATTTCATTCATAGCCGATGTAATTGACATACTAACATCCATTATTGCCCCCAATGCTCCCATTAAAATAGCAGCAAACAATAATCCCTTATAATCAAATTTAATATTTTGAGGAATATACATAAGCATTTGGCCTTCTTCAGTAACATATCCTGTAATCTTAGCTAAATCTCCAACTGCAATTGCAATAATTCCTGACACTGCTACTCCACAACTTGTACCAATAATAGCAGTTATTGTTTTTCTACTACTTCCATTAACAATAACCAGAGTCACTACAGTTATAACTATAGATATGCATATAGCTGTCTTTATCGGATTATATCCTTTAAGGAGTAACATTGGGAATATCTTCAAAATAATAAATACTGTAAAACACAATGTAAAAGTAGACTTTATTCCCTTACTACCTCCAATTAAAATCATTAAAACTACAAATATAACTACCAAATACAATAAATATTTATGCCTATCATACTCATACATATACCCTTTTACAATTTTACCTTCATTTTCTTCTATTGAAAGTAATATTTCATCTCCCTTATTTAATAAATAGTCCTGAGCCACATTAGCAGTATCAATACTATTTACTATTACAAGACTTTCTCCTTTATGACTACCTGAATTTATTATAACCTTAGCTTGTTGTTCTTTTATAGAATCATTTTCTCCCCTTATTTCTTTTTCATTAATACCTAAAATTTCTAACACAGTAGCTTTTATACCATCTATTGATTTACTTTCTTTAATCTCCTCTGCAAAAGTAGTTATTGTACTAACCATTAATATTGTTATCAAAATAAACATTATTTTTTTCAATATACACTTATACAAATTTCTCCCCCCTTGCATTTCTTTAGTACATTGTAAACCATTTATTGCCATTTGTAAATAATTACCATAAAATGTTTTTAATTTTTCTGTAATTCAATAATTTTTAGTTATTGACTAATACCTTATTCTGTGATATTATAATAATCGTTCCATGCCGAAGTGGTGGAATTGGCAGACGCAACGGACTCAAAATCCGTCGCTGGCAACAGCGTGCGGGTTCAAGTCCCGCCTTCGGCACCACATGTATCAATGGGTAAAGGACTTTGGATAGAATATCCAAAGTCCTTTTTTCGTCTTATAAGCAATGCATAAGATAGAAAAACATGTTCTGATACACATTTGTAGTCAGAGCATATTTTTTTATTTCTAAACATGTTGTATATAAAATATTCTTATCTATCTTAACCTACTATCCTATATCAATTAAAACTATATTTATTTTTACACCATTTTTTGATATTTAAGCACACTTTATCTATTGCTCCAATTCCTGACTCACCCCAAACATGCGCTTTAGATAAATAAATTTCTATACAATCCAACTTATCATCAAAATCAAACTTTTCTAAGAAGTTTGTTGCTAAAGCAAAGATTAATTGTCCCTTCACTTTATATACTTTTTTGTTACCCTTTTTATCTATAATAATAGTTACTTTAATTTTTGAAATTTTCACCACAAAAGAAATATCACTTAATATGTCCTCCTACTAGAATATCCTCTATCATCTAAATTTATAAACCCAAACTAATTTATAAATTTAAATAAATTAGTTTGGGAATGTGTATACACTATTTAAAATATTACTCTTTAAACCATCCTCTTGTATTATTTGCAATTCTAACAAGAGTAAGCATTATAGGTACTTCTGTTAAAACACCTACTACTGTAGCAAGGGCTGCTCCTGACTTTAATCCAAATAAGGATATTGCAACTGCAACCGCTAATTCAAAGAAATTACTTGCTCCTATCATTCCTGCTGGTGCAGCAATACTATGAGGTAATTTCCATAGCTTTCCCCATCCATAAGCAATACTAAATATTAAAAATGTTTGAATTGTAAGAGGTATTGCAATCAATAGAATATGAAGTGGATTATTTAATATAATCTCTCCTTGAAATGAAAATATAATAACCAAAGTTAAAAGTAATCCCACAATAGTTACATTATCAAATTTCTTTAAAAACACATCATTAAAATACTCTGTCCCTTTATTTTTTATAACAGATTTTCTTGTTAAATACCCTGCTGTAAGCGGTATAACTACAAATAATATAGTTGATAAGATTAATGTGCCATAAGGAACTGTAACCTCACTTACCCCTAATAAAAATGCTACAATAGGTGTAAAAGCTATTAGTATAATTAAGTCATTTACAGCTACTTGAACTAATGTATATGCTGGATCTCCTTTAGTAAGGTAGCTCCATACAAACACCATGGCCGTACATGGTGCTGCTCCTAATAATACTGCTCCTGCTAAATACTCTGTTGCAAGATTTGCTGGAATAAATGATTTAAATACAACTTTTAAGAAAAATGCTGCTATAAGATACATTGTAAATGGTTTAATAAGCCAGTTAGTAGTACATGTAACTATTAATCCTTTAGGTTTTTTAGTTACACCTACTATACTGTTAAAGTCGATTTTTAACATCATTGGATAAATCATAAGCCAAATTAAAATAGCAACTGGTATAGATACATTGTAGTATTCAAATTTATTTAAAGTTTCAGGTATAATAGGTATAAATTGACCTATCATTATCCCTACTACAATACAAAGTGCTACCCATATAGTAAGGTATCTTTCAAATACTCCAAGACCTTTCTTTTCTTTTTTATTTTCTAAAGACATAGTTAATCCCCCCATACTTATTACACCAATCATAATAGATGTTAATTTACTAAAAATTCCACTACAAAATTTCTATTATCACTTTGTAGTGGAATTATACCTAGCTTATCAGGTCGTTAAGTTTTTCTCCCTTAACTTCTTCGCTCATCCACTCTATAACTACAAAATCACCTTTGGATATTTCATTCACCTTATTAATCCACTGAACTTCATTACTTGCTTTTACTTTTAAAATATCGTTTGTTGTATTTGCTGCATAGAAACTTGAATTAATAACCCACCACTTGCTGTAGATGCCAGCTCTATTTAAATCTTTTTGTAATCTGAGAGCTTCATAAACTGGAGTAGTTTCAGCTAATGTTACAATAATAACTTCTGTTTCTTCTTCATTTCTAAGCTTAGGCAAAAGCTTTTTAACTGATTCTGGGATATCTCCTTGTGAACGCTGAATTTCTTTATGATAACTTTGGGTAGAATCTAGCAATAACAATGTATGCCCTGTTGGTGCTGTATCAATAACTACAACTTCATTTTCTGACCTTTCAACTATCTCTGAAAAAGCTCTGAATACGGCAATCTCCTGAGTACAAGGTGATCTTAAATCTTCTTCAACATAAGCAATATCATCTTCGCTCATAGTTTCCCTTGCTTTACTTAGTACTTCTTCTTTATATTTTTCTAGTTCCTTTTTTTCATCAATATGACTTAATGTAATCCCATAGCCTTCATCTAATACAAACTTTAAATGGGCTGCTGGATCAGTAGTTGTTAAGTGTACCTTTTTACCTTTTTTAGCTAATCCTATAGCAATTGCAGCAGCTATTGTAGTTTTGCCTACTCCTCCTTTTCCCATTGTAAATATTACTTTTTTATCATTATTGTATAAATCTTCTACTACACTCTTTAGTCTAGGCATATCATTAGTATTTAATGTTGCTCTACTATATTTAACATTGTTACCTTTTAAGAACTCTCTTACATTTTCTAACCCTGTTACATTATAAGATCTTAGTGGAATTTCAAAAATTTTAATAAGTTTAAGTAATTCTGGTATGTCTTTTAATGCTTCTTGCTGTTTGTTATAAATAGCATTTGAAAGATAGTCATCATGTTCTTGAAGCACACCATTAATAACTAAAACTTGATTGTTTACTCCTATATCCTGAAGCTCCTTAGCTGCCCTTTCAGCTTCTTTTAGAGGTGATGGTTCAGGCCGAGACACAAGTATAAGTGTAGTTTTCTCTTTATCTGCCAAAGTACTAACTGCTTTTTTATAAATTTCTTTTTTACTTTCAAGGCCTGAAAGCTGTCCTAAACATGATGCCCCATGTGTATTTTCACTAATAAAATTACTCCATGCTGAAGGTAGCTGTAACATTCGTAGTGTATGCCCTGTTGGTGCTGTATCAAATATAATATGATCATATTCCTCTGCTGCCTTTTCATCAGTTATAAAGTTTGAAAATTCATTAAATGCAGCAATTTCCACAGTACATGAACCTGAAAGCTGTTCCTCCATATTTCTCAAAACTGCCTCTGGCAATTTTCCACGGTAAGGAACTATTACACTTTCCCTATATTCAGCAGCTGCTTCCTCTGGATCAAAATTCGCCACTACTAGATTAGGGGCTTCCTCTATAGTAACTCCTTTATTATTTAATTCTGTATTGAAAACATCTTGAAGGTTTGAAGCCGGATCTGTACTAATAAGCATAATCTTTTTACCCTTATCTGCTAAAGTTACTGCTACAGCACAAGCTGTAGAAGTTTTACCAACTCCACCTTTTCCTGTAAAAAACAAATATTTTGTTAAATTTATATCTTTAAGATTAAATTTTTTTAACATCAATATCCCTCTTTTCTACTTTAACAACATCCACCTTTACATCCACACCCTGTAGATGGTTTTTTTATAGTTGCTTTTAGATAATCTTCTGGTATACCCAATAGTTTGCAAAATTCTTTGTTAGTTGGATAGTCCTTTGTTTTTACAACAACACCATCAACTATTGTAATCGGAAGTATATCTACTCCCTCTTTATTTAACAGTTTATTTATTTTCTTGTTATGAACAAATTTTTCTGGATTATTGTTTAGATTATATCTTTCAACTAATATCCCCTTATTCTTCAAGTTGTTTATTATGGTAGCAACTCTTAATAATTCAGGATTTATGGATGGTCCACAAACACCTGTTGAACAACACATAGCTGGATCAAAAATAATCATTTTTTTCATATTTATTCACTCCTTATTTTATATTTATTTACATTCACATTTAGAGTTAGGATTATTTTTGCATATGCATTCATCTGTATCTGTTACAAGATTCATAAGAAATAAAACAAGTTTGTTACAATTAGAGCTGTTAAGTGAATAATAACTCCATAGTCCTTCTTTTCTACATTCTACAATCCCACAGTCTATTAACACCTTCATGTGGTGCGAAAGTGTTGGCTGTGTAAAATCAAAATACTCTAATATATCACATGCACATTTTTCTCCACAAGACAATATATCAATTATTTTTAACCTACTTCCATCTGATAGTGCTTTAATTATTTTAGCATTTTCCTCATAATTCAATTTCATTTAATCACCCCTTATATAGATACTCATCTATATATAATATAATCTTTTCTCTGTATAAAATCAATATACACTCAATTTATAGATACACGATATTCTTTTATATTTATAACTTTCTATGTTAATTTATATTTTATAGTATTCCCATTTTTATTTTAATGTTACTATTTATATAAAATATTTCAATTTCTTTCACATGACAAATATAAAATGTTAACATATTTTCATGTATATGTCCTCAAATGTCCTCCAAAAATAAACCTAATTAAAACAAATAAAAATATACTAAACTATAATTTATAAAACAGTTTCTAAAATAAAAATATTAATCTCTAACATTCCAAAATTCTTATCCTACTTTATTATTTAATTTTTTATATTCATATATTTTCACATTCTAAAATTTCTAAACACCTAAATTCTTAAGATGTTTTATTCCTTATTTCTTTTATTTACAATTTCTAAAATTCCTAAAGTCAATATTTATACTTTGGATATTTTTCTCATCCTTTGACCCATTACTCACTAATATTTAACAAAGTAAACTATTTACATGAAGAAGTATGTGTAGTGCCTTTTTTCGTTAAATCCCTTCTATCTCCCATAGCTTTCAAGGGCTATTAACTATACATACAGAGGCTCCATATCACTGGCAAATATTTAAACATTAGATTTCATAATTTAAGACATCGAAATGCAACTCTTATACTTTTAGCTGGAACACCTGTAAAAATTCCTTCTTCAAGGCTTGGTCACAGTACTATTAATATTGCAACTGGCCTATATTCTCATGTTTTAATAGATATGAATATAGCTGATGCTGAAAAATTAAATGATGTTATATATAAATAATAGATCTACTTTAGATAAAAGTTCCATCTGTACTTCCAAATTTTAAAAAGCACCATAAATTATTAAAATCTAATAATTTATAGTGCTTTTTTATATCTAATTTAAGTTATAAATATGTGATTTTACTGCTATATTTTATATTATAAATCTTGTCTTTGTTTAGTACATAATATTTTGCTATTATATATTAAATATTTCTTTTAATATTAGCTTTTTATATCGTAATTTAAAAATATTCCCAACCTATTTATCAATTTTATTTTAGAGTTTTTTACCATCTCTTATACATTAAATTACTCATTATCTGCTGCAAATACAATTCCAGCATCTTTTCTTCCCATTACTGCTGTCTCTACAATGCTTAAAGAATGGTCTAATAATTCATGACACTTTTTCAAATCATTATTATGATACATAGTTATAAAATCTATTACCTCATAAATCATTCTATTTGAATATTTCTGTTCGTTATAAGTTTCAACCTTATCACCAACTCCAATTTCAACTGAAAGACATTGATTAGTAGGCCCATTTAATTTTATGTATCCCTTTGTTCCTTGAATAATAGCAAAGCTTGGACTATATGAATCTTTAGCCCCTACACACTCGCATATAAAATCATCATATCTTAAAATAGCAATCCCTGATGTATCAATTCCATTTTCAGCAATATTAGCAAGGTATTTTACTTCCTTCGCTTTTCCAAACAATCCAGTTACAAAGTGCAAATTATAAATATTAATATCTACCAATGCTCCCCCAGAAAATGCAGGGTTGAATACATTCGCCACTACTCCTGCTAAAAATCTATCATATCTGCTTGAATACTGAGAAAAATTACATTGAACTAATTTTATTTCACCTAAAGCTTCAATATGTTCTTTAATCTTAGTGTAGTTTGGCAAATGCAATGTTGTAATTGCCTCAAATAAAAACAAATTCTTTTCTTTGGCTAAGTCTATTAATACTTTTGCTTCTTCAACAGTTGAGGTAAATGGTTTCTCACAAATAACATTTTTTCTATTTTGCAATGCTTTTAAAGCATATTCATAATGCATACTGTTTGGCAATGCTATATAAACAAAATTTACATTTTCATCTTTAATTAAGGCATCATAATCCGTATATATTTGTTTTACATTATACTTATCTGCTAATACTCTGGATGTTTCTTCCTTTCTTGAATAAACAGCTGTACACTCAACATTTACTACTTCCTTTACTGCATTTAGAAATTCCTCTACAATCACACCTGTTCCTACTGTTCCTATTTTCATAATACTTTCCCTTCTTTATATATGATTAGTTCATATCTTATTTTTCACTTTATAGCTCAATTCTATAATATTATTTTAGAAGTGTAAATATAAATTCTGTTCTTTAAAATGTAATTTCATATTTCGTACGCACTTTATTTAAACTGTGTAGTAAATTACATTTTATTTGGATATTTTTCTTATCCTTTGACCCATTACTCACTAATATTTAACAAAGTAAATGTAGTACCCTTTTTAATCAAAGCCCTTGTATTTTTCATGGCTCTCAAGGGCTATCAACTATGCATACAGATGCTCCTGTCACTGGCAAATATTTAAACATTAGATTTCATAATTTAAGACATCTAAATGCAACTATTATATTTTTAGCTAGAACACCTATAAAAATTACTTCTTCAAGACTTGTTCACAGTACTATTAATATTACAACTGGCCTATATTCTCATGTTTTAATAGATATGAATATAGCTGATGCTGAAAAATTAAATGATGTTATATATAAATAATAGATCTACTTTAGATAAAAGTTCCATCTGTACTTCCAAATTTTAAAAAGCACCATAAATTATTAAAATCTAATAATTTATGGTGCTTTTTTATATCTAATTTAAGTTATAAATATGTGATTTTACTGCTATATTTTATGTTATAAATCTTGTCTTTGTTTAGTACACAACAATTTGCTAATACGCCTTAACTACTTTCTTAATTCTTAACCTTTTACCCTGTAATTTAAGAAGGATGTGATTATATAAGAATAAAATTTATGCTAATAAAAAGAACATTTCAAAACATTTTTTTGAACTTTCTCTGTTCTTTGTTTCCAATATATCCACAATTCATATAAAATACATGTGCTCCAGTTCTTGTTGCTCCTGAAGCCAGTCGAATGCCATAAGCACCTGTATCACGTGCCCATTTCTCAACTTCATTCAAAAGCATTTTTCCAATTCCATTTCTTTTATAATCAGATGAAACTGCAATCCCCATAATATTTTTCAAATGTGGTGCATATAGCAAATCATAATTGTTTGCATGAACATATCCTACTACTTTATCAGCAACTACAGCTACGTATATTTTATGGTTACTATCATTTAGTAATTGTTCTAATTGTTTTCTTGTATCTTCAGCAGGATATTCATAACCCATTTGATTTTTATTCAGCAAAACTATGTCTTTATAGTCCTGCGTTGCGCATTCTCTAATAATAATCTTCAAATTAACACCCCCAAGGTAACTTAATAATCTTTAATTCGTCATATCTTACGATCTTTAATAACTCCCTTCATTCTCTTTGCTACGCACTTTATTTAAACTGTGTATTAAATTACATTTTATTTGTATATTTGATTTCTATATTATACCATAAATCCCAATATCAAATTTCATTTATTTTAAGTTAGGTCTTCTTATTTGTTAGGTGACTTTTTATGTTTTCCTAATGTACTCCCCAAAAATAAACCCAATTAAAATAAATAAAAATATACTAAACTATAATTTATAAAACAGTTTCTAAAATAAAAATATCAATCTCTAATTTTCCAAAATTTTTAACTAAAAATAAGCACTGTGAAAGTTATTAAAATCTAATAATTTCAGTAGTGCTTTTATTATATCTAATTCAAATTATAAATGTGATTTTACTCATACATTTTAATTATAAAGCTTATCTTTGTTTAGTACATAATGATTTTCTATTGTGGCAAAACTTATTTAGAAATTGCAACTTACGTCTTCTGTACAAGTAAGAATTACATAAATTTTACTTTATTCGTTTTATGCTTTCTTTTACTATGTCTACCATATCATATTCAGCACCAAGACTGAAGTTAAAAATAACTCCTTGCCCCCCACCAGCGCCAATTGCTGAAATAAAAATATCCATCCCATGACCAACTATGGTCAAACTTAAACTAGCTCTATTTCCGTTTCGCATAAAATATTTGTCATATACTCGAACTACAATTTTAGTATCTCCGTAACTATAATTACTTTCGTCCTCTAAATTCATGCTCACTCCACTATTACTAATGTCATTTTCTAAATGCCTAAGCACATCTTCGAATTCCCCTGTTATTGATTGCTCAAATTTTGCCATAATAAACCTCCCCAACAAACCTAATTAAAATCTTCCCGGTTTAAAATTAATGTTTCACAATATTATTTTATTGTATCTTATCTACTTCCTTGAACATTAGATTTTATGCCGTTATGTAAGAATAAAGCTAAGATTCATTGCGAAATCTTATTGTTTAGTAAAATCATGTATATATGATCTTCCAATTTATTTTTAAATAAATATACAATTAAAACACTAAAATCATATCATACCATGTAGAACCACCGTGTACTGATTTAGATATCCCTTTATTTACATACCCAAACTTTGCATAATAATGGATAAGTTTCTCTTTACACGTTAGAATAACACCTTTGCGCCCCTCTAATTTTGATACTTCTATCATATGATTCATTAATTTTGCAGCAATTCCTTGATTACGATACTCTGGTATCACATCAATTCCAAAAATAGTCTGGTAAGCTCCATCTGGAATATGTAGTGTAGTATCATTATATAGTTCGTCATAGATAGCAGTTTCATTAATTATACATCCATTGATAAACCCAATTATTTTTCCATCAATTTCTGCTACGAAAAAACTTTCTGGAAATGTCTTAATTCGTTGTTCAAATGATTCCTTTGTAGCAGCCTCTGCCTCTGGAAAACATATTGCTTCCACTCCTGTTACTGCATCTAAGTCTTTTATAGATACTCTTCTAATTCTAATATCCATATACACTATCTCCTTTTGCTTAAAAATATAAATAATCTCTATTTCGCATATTATACAACTTTGTAATACGACACATCTTTTTCCAACTTTATATTAAATTATATTTTATTTGTATATTATGTTTCTATATTATACCATAATTTTTAATATTGAAATTTACATTTTTATTATTATATAACCAATGTATTTCAAATTAAACACTTAACATATTTCCTATAAAATTTTACAATAAACTATATTAAAACTAATAAAAAATTACAACCATTATCACATATGTTTTCTCCATAAAAAAGCGATATAGAAACTAGATTACAGCTTCCATATCGCTATAGCTATTTTTTACAGAACTTATTAATTTTATTATTTATAAAGAACGTCATTTATAAACTCTATCATTCCATCCTCAACTTCATCTCTAATATCTCGATAGTTATGTATTTCATGACGTTTTCCTGGATAAACTTTTGTTTTAACCTTATGTCCTGTTTCTATAAGCCAATTAGATACAGCATAAACACCTTCCCCATACTGACCAACTGGATCCTGATCTCCTGCGATGTTGTAAACAGGAATTGATGCTGGCACTTTTTCTGCCCACTTTGTTCCAACAATAGTATCCATCATCATAACAAAATAATATAGTGAACGTATATTAGGCGGTGCTGCAAAGTTATTGAATGGATCATTTGCATGGTCTGCTACCACATCAGGGTCACCACAAATCCAATCATTTCCCGTGATAGGATTTTCACAGCGATCTGTCATACAACTAAAAAGTTTTTCTATATAAGTAGGATCTATTTTCTCTCCCTTACCTTCATCTATCAATTTTTTCAAAATAGATATAAGTGAACTTGCATTTGGAAATACACCAGATGTTCCGCATAAAATCAATCCGTCAATTCCTTCTCCACAAGTAGCTGCATAGCATCTGGCAATCATAGATCCCATACTATGTCCATACATAAAATAAGGTAAATCAGGATATTCTTCCTGCACAATCTTACGAAGAGTATGTTCATCCTCTGCCATTGTCATATAACCTTTATCCCCCCAATCACTCCAATTGCCTGAATCATATGCTGTCTTTCCATGTCCTACATGATCATCTGCTGCAACTACAAAACCTGCTTCATTTAACTTCAATATCATATGGAAATATCGACGTGAATGTTCTCCAAAACCATGTACAAGCTGAACAATCCCACGCGGTTTACGAATCGGTGTATAAATCCAAGCTTGTACTATATCCTTTTGATTAAATGATTGGAAACTCTTTTCTTGAAGTGCCATAATAACCCTCCTTAAAGTATATTCTTTATATAGGAAAAGATCGCTATTCTAAACAATACTCATATTTTGTAAACCTTTCCACTCTTTTCTGAGTATATTATAATATTTTCTTACTCCAAAGTCAATTTATTACAAATATAAAAAAATTACATACACATATTTTTCTGAATACAATTCTATTGAAAATTTCCATTCATTTTTGATTATGATCTTATTAATCTATTAACATTTCTTATTTTTTATCTTTACTTTATAAATTAATTCTTAATAATAAAACGGCTGATATAATATATTTAATAATATGTTTTTATTTAAAAAATAAAACCACAGTTTCTTTAGGAAAAGCGTTTTAGGAAAATTTACTTCTATACTGTTAAATTACTTATTAAATTACTTATTAAATTTTCTAATTTCATCTACAATTATGCATGTACAGATTACAATTATTGAACATAATATTGAAATTGCCGAAGTCACAATACCAGCCTCACACGGACCAGCACCAATCCATAATCCAAAATTTATAGATATAAAATCTACTGATAAAAATATTATAATTCCCAACATTAAATAAATTACTTTGTTATTCATAATTACCCTCCTTAATTCCCCCATATTTCACTTAGCAAATTTTTTCTTTAAAAAATGTATTCGTATAAGGGTTAAGATAATTGAAATAGCTATTATGATTGAAGTTATGGTAAAATCTACTTTTCCAATAACCATTATTATACCTAAAATATATACTGGCCAAACTGTTTCTAACATTAGATATTTTTCATAGTTTTTCTTTAAAAAATATATTTCCATAAATGTTAAGATAATTAAAATAGCTGTTATAACTGAAGCTAACCAAAAATCTAGCTTCCAATAAGCAAGTATTACACCTAAAACATATAATGGCCAAATTGTTTTTAACCTTACATGCTTTTCATATCTAGATAATTTATGGTAAAGTGAAGGTTTCATGGATTAATCCCCCTTTAAACTTAGAATTGTTTTACAATTATACGAAATCAACAATCTATTAAAACGTAGTCTAAATTTAATAAAAGTTTTTTATCTACTAATTAATACTATAGAATAAAAAGTCTATGTTTAGTTAATTGAGGAAATTCTTTAAGCAGTGGAACTTTGTATAGAGTTATACAATTTTTTAAATTATAAAATTTATATTAATTTATATATATTACATTTAAATTGATGTTACAATTAGTGTGGAATAAATAGAATTATATTTACATGAAAGGAGAAATAAAGTTGAACAACATTATCAGCATAGTATTACTTGTATTATTAGGAGTGTTTTTTATTATTGATTATTTTAAAGATAAAAAATTTTATATGCTATTAATAATAATACCTATACTAATCCAAATCTTTTTTCAGACACCATTATCAAATAGTATTAGTAAAACATTATCAAACATATTAATAGGAATAGTAATTTTAGTTGGTATTTTTATTATTTATTTAGTTGTAAAGGATGAAAAGAGTGCTAATTTGTAAATGAATGCACTCTTTTTACATTCAAAATACCTTGTGAAATTTATAAATAGTTATCTATTTTTATATAAATATATCTGCAAACTTGCAGTTGCTTTCTAGCTTTTGATTGTATTATCTATATTATTTAAGAAAAATGAATAATATAGATAATATAAATAAAATCATACTAAAAATTAACGATATTAATAAATTATATTTTTTACTTGATTTTTTAAAATTATAAACTCTTACCAACTGTTGTAATCCCATAAAAGCTATCATTATAGATATAAATACATTATATGAGATATCAATTGAAATCATAACAATTCCACATAGTATCATTAAAAATAAAATCAATAAATGAACCATTATGATTCTTTTATTATAATACATATGCTCACTCCATCCATTTAGTGGCAGAATATAAATATCCACTATTCTTATATTTCAACAAATTATAGATTATAATAATTCTAAAAATACATTAAATAAATTGAGCTGGTTGTAAAATTATTTGATTCATTAATAAATCAAACAATTCAAAGCATAATTTTAGAAATACTAAAAGAAGTCTACATTATTTTAAAACAAAATCTTATGTAAAAAGTGAATAGAAAGCAATATAAATGATATTGCTTAAATAATTGTTTACTAGTTGTAAAAGAGAAACTTCTTTGTAGCACAGGTTTACATGATTTACAGAAGAAAATCGTTTTTATTTAGTGTAAGACAAATTAAGTATATTCATAATAACTTTTTTTTGTTCTTCTGATACTAATGTTTTAATATTAATTTTATTATTACATTCCATTCTTAAAATTAATTTATCTTTTTTGTGCTTTTTTATTTTAATTCCTAAAACATCAACATAATATATAAGTTTGCCATTCCACACAAATCCATTATCAATAAATATTAATTTATTATTTAAACTTAATATATTAAAATATATTATCAAATATAAAACAAAATATATATGTTCAATTGAATAAATATTTTGTTCTATAAATATTTGAACCCACAAATATAGTATTAATATAATAATAAATAGTATAAAAGGTTTCTTACTATATAAAGCCACTTTTAAACGTGCTTTTTTATTTAAAAGTAGTTTTTGAGTTTTATATCTTAATATTAAGTGACTAATAACTGCATCAATAAAAACTATAACAATTAAATATATTCTATATTTTGACATAAATTTATTTAATAATAATTTCTATTAAGTTGTATAGAAACATACTATTAAAGCCCCCCCTATTGTTTATATTTTAATTTTATATTGACTTCATATATGTTTATTTTCCCTAATTATATCATATTTTACTAATTTTTAATAAAGATAAGACTTTTTATACTTTTAAAAACTTATCAATTGTTTTATTAATAATGTATTTAGCTGTAAACTAAAAAACTAACCCAGTGGTAAATCCTTATAGAATAAGACTTTTCCCCTGGTTAAATATAATTTTATATAAATTATATTATATTAATACAAATATTGTTGAAATTGCATGCAGCCATACAGTTTGTAATTTATTCAAATTGCTCGGATACAAATAAAACCTATCTTTTTAATCTTTATAGAAACTCGATGTTACAGTATATCCCAATATTATACTCGAAATGACAACTATATAGTCATTTTCTATACTAGCTGATTATTAATATAAAATGTTCAATATAATTATCAAAGTAAAAATTCAGAGATAAATTTAGCTTGCAGCTTATAAACTTCATCAATAAAATGAACATGATCGCAGTATTTATATAAATTGCATTTATCAATATAATCATATAAGTCTATTAAAATTTCTTTTTTAAATACATCTTTAGCTACTTCATTGTATTGAATTACATCAGAATTATATCTTAAATATCCAACCTCTCTATTATTATGTATAGAATCTATTACTGGAGTTGTTGTGATCCATATTACTTTATTTGAAATCATTTTTGATAATTTTAATATTTCAATTAGATTTTCTTTATAAGAGTCTATTGGAACTTGTATTTGTATTAGATACATTTCACGGGTTCTTCTTATATCATGCAAACCACAATTAATAAGTAAAGCATCATAATAATTACCATTATCAATTTCATTTTTTAAGATATTAATAACTTTGACACTATCTCCGCAGTTTGAATATTCAGCAGCTTCTAGGTTTAAAAGAGATTTTGCTACATCCCCACCCCTACACAAATTGTATTTTGGTTCAAGCTCTTTTTTTAGATAAGGAGTATATCCTAAAGAAATGCTGTCACCAATTAATAAAAGACTTCTCATAGTATTTCCTCCTATATTTGAAATATAGATTTTTCACTAAATTTTTTATATCATATATTGCCACCTACTAAAACAATTTACCATCATTTTTTATTTTACTTTAGGCTTTGATTTCTCTATTTCAGTATTTTCAAGATTATAATATTATTAACAGCTTATTTCTGTTTAAAAGTTATCAGAAATAAGCTGTTGATTTAAGTGCTGTATAAATAATTGAATTATATAATCTATAAACTTACATTTCAGTTTTTAGTTTTTAATTATGCAGTTTCCTCAATATTTTGTTCTCCCTTTTGTTTAGCAACCATTATATCTAACATCATTTTATCTGTTTGTTTCATTCCATAAGAACCTATATTTCCTACATTTCTGATTGTATTTTCTACATTTTTATCAATTATACCTTCTTTTTCTGATATACCAATATTTTCAATAGCTAACATAGCAGAAATAACTGCTGCATTTACAGCTGTTGAAACTTTTAATGCACAGCTAGTCTTTGCTCCATCACATACAAGCCCAGTAATATTTCCTAACATATTATTTATAGCTCTTTTTATAGCGTCAATATTTCCATCTAAAAGATATGTTATCCCACATGAAGCTGCTGTACCTGCTACAACTACTCCACACAATGCTGCTAATCTACTTAAGTAATTATGAATATGAATTGCCATTAAATTACTTAATGCTAAAGCTCTTGTGATTTTTTCTTCACTAGCACCTAATTTTTCTCCAACCGCTATTACAGGCATAGATGCTGTTATACCTTGGTTTCCACTTCCTGAATTACTCATAACAGACATCATACATCCTGCCATTCTTGCATCAGCACCACCACTTGTTCTTTTTATTGCTGAAATTATGATATCGTCTGCTAATAATCCTTTATCTATATATTTGTCAATAGTTTTTCCAACTTTAAGACCATAATCATTACTTAATCCTTCTTTAGATATTTCTTCATTTAATTTATCTTTTTCACGTATAAATTTTATATCTTCTAAAGGTGCATTTACAGCAAAATCATAAATGCTGTCAACTGATAAATATACCTCATCATCATTTTCCTCCAAAGCAACTTTTTTTACACTACTTTTCTCATTATCTTTTTTAAATAAAACTTTATTGTTTAATTCTACTAAAACAATATTTATATGAGTATCTTCAATAATTACTCTAGCATTATCGTTACCATTCCTACAAATAACTTCTATATAAAGGTCAGCAACATTTTCTTTAACTTTAACGTTTACTCTACCTTCTTTCATCATTCTTTTGCCTTCAATAACGTCTTTTTGAGTTATACTTTTTAAAACTTCTAATACAGCATCAGCAGTACCACCTAATGCTCCTGTTGCCGCTGCAATGTCTAATCCTACCATTCCTGTTCCAGGTACCCCTACTCCCATTCCATTTTTTAGCATGTTACCACTTACAAAAACATCTATTATTTCTGGTTTTTTATTTAATGTCTTTCTTGCCTTAGCTGCAGCATAAGCAACAGCTATAGGCTCTGTACAGCCTATAGCAGGTATTACCTCTTTATTTATTAATTTAATATATTTTTCCCAATTTTTATTTTCCATAATTTTTCCCTCCTAAATAGTTATATAGTAATATTTAAGCAAAATCCATACCATAATTGTGGATATAGTAATACCAGCACTTTCAAGGTTTTATTTGTTCTTACTTTTGAAAATAATCAAAAATAATTGATTTTTATAATGATAAAGCATAAAATTGTCTGAGTTATATGGTGATTTTGCTTGCTTTTTGCATCTTTGCAAATGCTTTCTCATTTTTGCAAATACTTTGTACTTTTTTTAATTATCTACATAACTTAGGAAATTGCATAAATAAAAAACCACATTTACAATAAAATTCTTATTTGTAAATGTGGTTTTTTGTTTATCCGATGTCTAGTCATTCTAGTATCCTATTTTCTTTAAAATAGTAGCAAAGAATGTCACGACCCTGGATAACGGCTTCTAGAGGAGTAAAACTCCTAAGAATCCTGTTTATCCGATGTCTAGTCATTCTAGTACTCCTATTTTCTTTAAAATAGTAGCAAAGAATGTCACAACCCTGGATAACGGCTTCTAGGGGAGTAAAACTCCTAAGAATCCTGTTTATAAATTAAATGCTAGCTTGTTCAACTTTATTTTTATTTGATTTAAGCTTTCCATCTTTATCATAGAATATTCCTCTAAGCATTAAAGCTAAAGCTCCATCTCCTGTAATATTACATGCTGTTCCAAAACTATCTTGAAGTGCAAATATTGCCATTAGTAATCCTACTCCTGATGCATCAAATCCCAAAACTCCTGTAACAATTGCTAAAGATGCCATAACTGTTCCCCCCGGAACACCAGGTGCTCCTATAGCAAATATACCAAATAAAATTATAAACAACACAACTGTACCTACTGGAGGTAATGTACCATAAAGTATTTTTGATATTGTAAAACAGAAAAATGTTTCTGTTAAAACAGATCCACAGAGGTGAGTAGTTGCTCCAAGAGGAATAGCAAAATCAACTACTTCTGGTATTAATACCTTTGATTTATGAGCACATTTTAATGAAACAGGTAATGCTGCTGCACTTGACATTGTTCCTACTGCTGTCAAATATGCTGGCAAATAATGTTTTACTACTTCTAAAGGATTTTGTTTTGAAATTGCCCCTGCAAGTGAATACAATATTGTAAGCCATATAAAATGTCCTATAAGCACTATAATTATAACTTTTAAAAATACAGGTAGTTGTTTAGTTAAACTTCCAGTATATGCTAATTCACTAAATGTAGCCGATATAAAAATGGGTAAAATAGGGACTACTATTCTAGTGATAATAGCAAGCACCATTTTTTGTAGTTCATTTAAAAGCTTATCCATAACTTCTGCCTTTGTCCATATTACTGATACACCTACAAATATAGCTAGAACTAGTGCTGTCATAACAGGCATAACAGGATCAATTTTTAATTGGAAAATAACCTTTGGTAATTTTTGAAGTTTTGCTGCTTCACTAGCAATATTAAAATGAGGTATTATAATATATCCTGCAATGGCTGACATTGTAGCTGCCCCAACTGCTGATAAATAGCACATAAGTGCCATAGCTCCAAGCATCTTACTTGCATTATTTTTAAGGCTTGTTATTGCTGGTGTTATAAATCCAAATATAACTAATGGTACAGTAAAGAAAATTATAGATCCTAAAATTTCTTTAATTGTTAATATTACCATCATAGCTTTTTCATTAATAATAAGTCCTGCTCCTACACCTATAGCTATACCTATAAGCATTTTGATTATTAATCCCATATCATGCTTCTTTTTCATATTCACACTTCCTTCTTTATTAATTTGTTATTTTTAACTGAAAGTTTAAAAATTTTTTGATGTTTACTAGTAAACGTTTATATTAAGTACTTTTATATTTGAAGCAAAATCCATACCATAATTGTGGATATAGAAGTACCACCATTTTCACAGTTTTATTTATCTTTATTTTTGAAAATAATCAAAAATAATTAATTTTTATAATACTAAAGCATCAAATTAACTCAGCTATATACTGATCTTACTTGTTTTTTGCATTTTTGCAAACGATTTCTCATTTTTGCAAATACTTTACATTTTTTTCAAATTATCTACACAACTGAGGAAATTGCATAAATAAAAACCACATTTACAATAATTTCTTTTATTTGCAAATGAGGTTTTTATTTTATAAATTATATTTTTTTAGTTTTCTATATAACGTAGAAAGTTCTATTCCTAATTCTTCTACTATCTTATTCTTACCTTTAGCATCATTTCCATATTTATTAATCATATGCATTAATATATTTGTTTCGTATTTTTCCATTCTGCTTTTAAGACTTAATTTACTTTGTACTTTACCTCCATAAATCTTTTGCTGCATTGTAATAGGCAAGTTTTGGGGTATTATTATTTTTTCTTCAGTTATATTAACCAAGTATTCTATAACATTTTCAAGTTCTCTTATATTTCCTGGCCAACTATATTTAATAAATATATCTTTAAGCTCATTAGAAAATATCTTATTTTCTTTTTCAAGTCTGTTACAAAATTTTTCAAGTAAATATTCGCTTAACAAAAGAACATCTTGTTCTCTTTCTTTTAAGTTTGGTAAAAAAATAGGTATTACATTCAATCTATAATATAAATCTTCTCTAAACTGTTCATTCTTAACCATATCTTCAAGATTTCTATTAGTTGCAGCTATAATCCTAACATTTACATTGATTTCTTTTTTTCCACCAATTCTTCTAAATCTCTGTTCTTGAAGAACCCTCAAGATTTTAGGTTGAAGGTGAAGTGGCATATCTCCAATTTCATCTAAAAATAGAGTACCACCATTTGCTAGTTCAAATTTTCCCATTTGTCCTTCTCGTCGAGCACCAGAAAATGCTCCACCCTCATAGCCAAATAGTTCACTTTCAAGAAGATTGTCTGGAATTGACGCACAATTTATTGCAATAAATGGTGCGCTACATCTATCACTTTCATAATGTATTGCTCTTGCAAAAATTTCCTTTCCTGTTCCACTTTCGCCCCTTAAAATGATAGTAGAGTTACTTTTAGCTATATTCTTTGAAATACGTTTTACATCCTTTATGCTTTTACTTTCCCCTATTATATCTTCAAATTTTACTATTTTTTCTCCTTCAATAAGCTTATATGCATCACGGACTTCATCACTAGTCTTATTAATTTCTATTATACTACTAACTTTTTTACCTTGAAAGATAACAGGGTTATTCTTAATTGTTAATGCAATTTTTTTGCCATCTGAATTAATTTTCTCAGCATTATATTTAACTCCAGTTAATTCTAAATTCACATTAGGTATAAATTCTTTTACCGAATGATTAATCACATTTTCTTTAATAGTATTAAAAATCTTTTTGGCTTTTTTATTTATATATTTTATCATTCCTTTACTATCAACACATAAAATTCCATAACTTAAACCATCTATTATTTGATTAGTCTCTTTTGTTTGAATTTTTAGCTGATTTATAGTTTCACTATAAATCATATTCCCAAGTAAAACCTCACTAAGTTTTTCAAGGAAAATCACTAAAGAATCATAATTTTTTCTAATTATATTCTCTTGTTCCTCTTTAAAGGAATTTATTCCTATAATTCCTATTACTTCATCATATTTTAGTATTGGATATCCTATAGTAGAAAACTCTGTACAAGTATCTTTTGCAGAACACTTTTCGCAAATATAATTAGAATAAAATTTATCTGAATATTTAGGTTTTTTTTCATTTAGTACAAATTCAAACAAACATTTTTTAGGTATCTTTTCACCTATACAATTTTTATATTTACCAGTAGCAGCTATTCTAATTAAATTTTTATCAACAATAGTAACATCTACATGTAATACTGCAGCTATAGCCTCTGCTACTTCTTGTACAGATGTACTTATATCTTTTAAAGACATTATACTATACCCTCCTAGTCAAACCTTATGTTGTATACTGATTAGCATATATATTTATTTAATTATATTATTACATTATTTTTTTGTCAAAACATGCTATATTTTCAGAGATTTAGCATGGAGATCTTATTGAAAAATTTATTAGCATTTTTCCACGTTTATAGTATATTATAAATACAACATAAACCCATCAAAGACAAATAAAAGTTAATCTGTAATAATCAATATATCATTACAGATTAACTTTTTTATTTTAATATATAACAATTAAGCTAATTTTAAGAGTTTATTTTTTATTAATTCTTCTCCTGATATTCCTGGAATGGTCATATTATATACATCAAGTATTGTGTCAAGCTCTTCTTTAGTTAACACACCCTCTTCTAATGCAATTTCTGTTACTGCTCTATTTGTTTTAATAGCTTTTTTAGCAATTTCAGCAGCTTTCTTGTATCCAACATGTGGACAGATAGCAGTAATTATTCCAACACTATTATAAACTAACTCTTTGCATCGTTTATCGTTAGCAGTTATATCTTTAATACAATTGTTAATAAAAGTATCAACACCATTTTTAATGGTATCTATAGATTGGAATAATTTATAGAATAATACTGGTTCAAATGCATTTAATTCTAACTGACCTGCTTCAGCAGCCATAGTTATTGTCACATCATTTCCTATAACATTAAATGCAACTTGACTAACTACTTCTGGTATAACAGGATTAACCTTTCCAGGCATTATTGATGATCCATTTTGTTTTGCTGGAAGATTAATTTCACCAAAACCGCATCTTGGACCAGAAGATAGTAATCTAAAATCATTTGCCATTTTTGATAAATTAACAGCACAAGTTTTGAGTGTAGAAGAAACCTCCACATAGCAATCTAAGTTCTGAGTTCCATCTATAAGATCTTCTGCTTGAGTTATTTGTAGTCCAGTAACTTTTCTTAATTCAAGAGCAATATTTTTAACATATCTATCGTCAGCATTAATTCCAGTTCCTATAGCTGTTCCCCCCATATTTACACTTAATAAATTTTGGGATGTAGCTTTAATACGATTTATATCTCTTTTAATAGCCTTTGAATAAGCATTAAATTCCTGTCCTAATCTGATTGGAACAGCATCTTGCATTTGAGTTCTTCCCATTTTTATAACATAATCAAATTCTTCAGATTTCTTTTTCAAAACCTGATATAATTGTACTAATTTTTCAAGTAAAGCATTTAAAAGTTTTGCTGATGTTATTTTACCGCTGGTTGGAATAACATCATTAGTAGACTGTCCCATATTCACATGATCGTTTGGGTGTACTATGCTATAATCACCTTTTTCTCCACCTAAAATTTCTATAGCTCTATTAGCGATAACCTCGTTAGCGTTCATGTTCATGGAAGTTCCAGCTCCACCTTGGATTGGATCAGTAATAAAATGTTCATGTAATTTTCCTTCTATTATTTCATTACAAGCATCAATAATAGCATTTCCTATTCTTTTTTCTAAAAGTCCAACACTCATATTAGTTATTGCTGCTGCTTTTTTTACTTCTGCCAATGCTATTATAAATTGAGGATGTATAGTTAAACCTGTAATTTTAAAATTTTCTGCAGCTCTTAATGTTTGAACTCCATAATAAGCAGATTTTGGTACTTGTTTTTCTCCTATTGAATCGCTTTCTATTCTAAATAGCATTTTGATTCCCCCTTAATTTATATTTTCAAATTAATAATCAATTTTTTTATTTAGGTTCTGTTTTAAAATAGTGTTGTTTTTTACACTCTCTTAAAATTTCCTTTAGCGTTCCTAATAACATGATTTAAATTGTTAAGTTCATTATAATGGAAAGTTACAATTCTTATTTAGTTTAAGTAATTGAGCGTTAATAAATTTAATTGTTTGAGCTATGCGAGTTATAAAATTTTAATGATGTTACTTAAACCAAATTTAGAATTGTTTTTGAAATTATACGAAATCAACAATTTATTAAAACATAGCCTTAATTTCATATTCTTTTCTTCCCTGTTCATATAAATCATTTCCATACATATCATTTACAACAATAGCTGGTAAACCTTCTACCTTCAATTTTCTCACAGCCTCCGTTCCAAGGTCTGGATAAGCTATCACTTCTGCACTCTTTATAGAGGATGCTATTAATGCTCCTGCTCCTCCAACCGCTGAACAATAAACTGCTTTGTTTTTTACTATGGAATCCTTAACATCTTTACTTCTAGGACCTTTCCCTATCATACCTTTTAATCCATTATCCAATAAAATTGGGGCAAATCCATCCATACGATAACTTGTTGTTGGACCTGCTGAGCCTATTGGTTCTCCTGGCTTAGCTGGGGCTGGACCAACATAAAAAATCACTTGTCCTTGTAGCTCCATTGGCAATTTTTCGCCTTTTTCTATTAAATCAACTAGTCTAGAATGAGCTACATCTCTAGCAGTATAAATTGTTCCATAAAACTCTACATTGTCACCAACTTTTAGTTTTCTTATAGTTTCTTCTTCCAATGGTAAATCCACTCTCATATTTTCATCTCCTCTTATATTATAATCGTTTCATGTCTTGCTGCATGACAATTAATATTAATTGCTACTGGTAAAGAAGCTATATGACATGGATATGTTTCTATTTTTACACCTAAGGCAGTTGTTCTACCTCCTAAGCCCATAGGTCCTATTCCTAATTTATTAACAGATTCTAAAATTTCATCTTCTAACTTTGCTATTCTAGGATCTTCATTATAATCATCAAGTGGTCTTAATAAAGCTTCTTTAGATATCAAAGCCGCTTTTTCAAAGGTTCCTCCAATTCCTATACCAATTACAATAGGTGGACAGGGATTTCCTCCTGCTTCACTTATAGTCTGTAATACAAAATTTTTAACTCCTTCTTCTCCCTCTAAAGGCTTTAACATCTTAATTCTGCTCATGTTTTCACTTCCGCCTCCTTTAGGAGCAATAGTTAACTTAATTTTATCTCCTGGCACAATTTTTATATGAATAACTGCCGGAGTATTATCATTAGTATTCTTTCTATATAAAGGATTTTCAACAATGGATTTTCTTAAATATCCCTCATTATATCCTTGTCTTACCCCCTCATGAATTGCTTTACTAATATCCCCATTAACATGTACTTCCTGACCTAATTCCACAAATACAACTGCTACTCCTGTGTCCTGACAAATAGGCATTTTTCTTTCAGCAGCTATTTTATCGTTTTCTAATATTTGTGATAAAATTTCTTTTCCAACAGGTGATTCTTCTTTATCATATCTTTCATTTAGTGCTTTCATTACATCATTACCTAAGAAATAATTAGATTTTATTGCTATAGTTTTAACAGCAGATATTATCTGTTCAGCATTGATTTCTCTCATCCCCATATTTCTCCTTTCAAATTATGTTCTATATTTTTCTATAGATAATTCATTTCCATGAGTTTTTCTTAAATTAATTTATTATCACTTGCCATTTTCACAGCTCTTCGTGCTAAAATATCTGTACTTGAAATAAAATTAAACTCTTTCAGTTCATCAAAATGAAGATTATCAAATAATATCGGAAGTTCTGTACAACCCAATACTATTGTTTTAATACCTTTATCTTTAAACTCATTCAACATTTCCTTTATTAGATCAGTTTTAAAAGATTTCACTCCTTTTTTAACCTGATAAATTAACTCTGATATTAAAGATTTATACTTTCCACTAGGCTGTACTATATTAATATTATATTTCTGAAAATATTTTTCATATACTCTTCCTTCATATGTTCCTTTAGTGGCAAGCAATCCTACCTCATCATTTTTATATCTATTTAAAATATATTTTGCTACTTCATCAATCATATTTATAAATGAAACGTCTACAACTTTTTTAATCTCATCTAAGAAATAATGAGCTGTATTACAGGGCATAACTATTATATCTGCACCCATTAGTTTCAATCTCATAGCTGTTTCTATTAAATCATTAACTGGATTTTCTCCTTTACCTAGTATATAGCTTGTTCTATCAGGTATTTTTGCATTATCTTCAACTATAATATGAATATGTTCCTGATCTTTTTCTGCAGCTGTATAATTAACTATCTTTTTGAATAAATCTGCTGTAGCTTCTGGTCCCATTCCGCCTAAAACACCTAATGTTTTACTCATTTCACCTCACCCTTATAACTAATATAATTTATTTACACATTCACATCTTGATCAGCTGCTGCTTGTGAAGCAATGTTAGGGTTAGCTAATTCTCCTTCTGAAGCGGCCACAACAATAGATGCAGCAGCATTTCCTGTTACATTAACAGCAGTTCTTCCCATATCTAAAATTCTATCAATACCTGCTATTAAAGCTGCCCCTTCCAATGGTAGTCCTACTGAAGATAAAACCATCATAAGCATCATAAATCCTGCTCCTGGTACGCCTGCTGTTCCAATTGATGCTAAAAGTGCTGTAAGAAGTATTGTTAATTGTTGCCCTATTCCTAAATTTATGCCATATGCTTGGGCAATAAACATTGCACAAACACCTTGATATATTGCAGTTCCATCCATATTTATTGTTGTTCCTAATGGTAGTACAAAACTCGCTATTCCATCTGATACTCCAAAAGTTTTTCTCACTATCCTAATTGTTAAAGGAAGAGTTCCTGCACTACTACTAGTACTAAATCCAAGTACCGTTGCTGGAGATACTCCTTTAAAAAAGCTTAATGGAGATATTTTTGCAAAAGAAGTAACTGAAAAAGAATATGCAACAATTGAATGTATAATAAATCCTAAGTATACAACTAATATAACTTTCATAAGTGGTAATAACACATCAGGTCCATTTTGAGCAATAACTGGTACGATAAGTGCAAAAACTCCATAAGGTGCTAATCCCATTATCATTTCAGTTAATTTATACATTATTTCTGCCAAACTATCGAAAAATTTTAAAAAAGGCTGCCCTTTTTCTCCTATCTTAGTAGCTCCTACGCCAAGTACCAATGCAAAGAAAATAATCTGTAACATATTTCCTTTTCCCAATCCTAGCAAAGGATTTGATGGAACGATATTAAGAAGTGTTTCACCTAATGATGGTGCTTTGTTAACTGCTTGTGTAGAATTATTAGCAATGGTTAGTCCTAACCCTACCCCTGGTTTTAAAATATTAGCTAGAACTAATCCTATAACTATTGCTATACCTGTTGTTGCAAAGAAAAAAATCATTGTTTTGCCGCCAATTCTTCCAAGTTTTTTAGTATCTCCTATACTAGATGCTCCAACTATCAATGAAGAAAACACCAATGGAACTATTGTCATTTTAATAAGATTTAAAAATAAAGTTCCCACAGGTTTTATATATGTTATAGCTATTATTGGATTTTTAGTAAATGCCAATCCTACTAAGATTCCTGCTATCATTCCTATCATTATTTTGGTTACAAGCTTCATATCATACCCTCCTAAACATTTGCCATTATAGAAATACATTTAATTTAGTAAAATATATTTCTATAACTGCATTCTAATATTTTCTTGCAATCCCAATCTTTCTTGCCGCTTTTTCTACTTCTTTTGATACTGCTAAAACAACTTTTTTATTAAATGCATCAGGTATTATATAATCTTCATTTAATTCCTCATCTGTAACTATACTTGCTATTGCCTTTGCCGCTGCTATTTTCATTTCTTCGGTTATATCTGATGCTCTAGCATCTAGTGCCCCTCTAAATATTCCAGGGAATACTAAAACATTATTTATTTGATTTGGGAAATCTGATCTTCCTGTAGCAACCACTCTAGCTCCTCCACGTTTTGCTTCATTAGGCATTATTTCTGGAGATGGATTAGCCATAGCAAATACTATAGAGTCATTGTTCATAGTTGATACCATATCTGCGTTTAATACATTTGGTCCTGAAACTCCTATAAATACATCTTTTTCTTTTATTATTTCTTTTATAGTTCCTTTTTCAAAATTTCTATTAGTATGTTTAGCTATCTTCTTTTGCTCTCCGTTCATCCATTCAGCACCCTCTACTAAAGCCCCTTTTTTATCACATACAACTATATTTTTAGCGCCAGCTAAAAGTAATAGTTTGCAAATAGAAATTCCTGCTGAACCAGCTCCATTTATAACAATCTTACCTTGTTCTAAGTTTTTATTAACTACTTTTAATGCATTTAAAAGCCCTGCTAAAACTACTATTGCAGTACCATGTTGATCATCATGAAACACTGGAATATTTAATTCTTCCTTTAGTCTTCTTTCTATTTCAAAACATCTTGGTGCTGAAATATCTTCTAAATTTATTCCTCCAAAAGTTGGAGCTAAATATTTTACAGTCTTTACTATTTCATCTACATCCTTTGTATCTAAACAAATAGGGAAAGCATCTATACCTGAAAATTCTTTGAATAAAATTGCCTTACCTTCCATAACTGGCATTGCTGCTTCTGGTCCTATATCGCCAAGTCCTAATACTGCCGTACCATCTGAAACAACTGCTACCAAATTTCCTTTTGAAGTATATTTGTAAACGTTATCATTATCTTCATAAATCTTTTTACAAGGCTCCGCAACTCCAGGAGTATAAGCAATACTTAAATCATCTCTGTTTTTAACAGAAATTTTTGAAATCACTTCTACTTTTCCTTTATTTTCTTCATGCAGTTTTAAACTTATTTCATTATAGTTCATATATTATCGCCTCCACGCTATATTATTAATTAATTCATTGTCTATATTTAACATACAGTATTTAATGGACAAAATAAATATTTTGTAATTATTTTTATATTTTTGTAAGTATATTTATTTATGTTATATTATTAACAACCGTTCCACAATTTTGAATTTTCCCAATTTTCTTGAAATATATAGGTCTATTCACTACGTTTGTTCATTTTATTAAATATAAAAGGCCAGTAAACAATCACTCGCCTTTCATATAACTTAATATTTATTTTTCAGTTCCTTTCACATATATGTTTTTAGGTCTTCCTATTGATCCATACTCTATTTCACTTCTAAGTTCCTGTATGGATACCATATATTCCATATATTTTCTTATAGTAATTCTTGAAAGTTTTAATTTTTCAGCTATATCATTACTTGTAAAACTATTTTGTTTATAGCCTTCAATACACTTTCTAATCCTATTTAAAGTTCTTATATTTAATCCTTTTTCAAGTTGAGGTTTAGAATTTTTATTTTTTATATTTGTTATTTTATCAAGATCCTTTTGATCTACTACTGTTTTCTCATGTAACAGTTTATACTTTAACATAAATTTATCAAGAGCCTCTTTAAATCTTTTATACTCAAAGGGTTTAATTAGGTAATCAACAACTCCATATTTAAACATCTCATCTACTTTTTCTACATTTTGTGCTGCGGTAACAGCTATTACATCTATTAAAATTTGATTTTTTCTCATTTTTTTTAATAATCCTATACCATCTAGTTTAGGCATATAAATATCTAATATAACAAGATCTACCTCATTTCCTTTTATGTAATTAAAAGCTTCTATTCCATCTTTACAAATTTTTATTACTATAAAATTATCTATACTTTCAGTATACTTTTTATTAATTTGTGCTACCATTGGATCATCTTCTACTATTAACACCTTAATCACTTTTTATCCTCCTTTTTAGGAATAATAACTACGAATTTTGTACCAACTTCAAACTCTGATAAAACCTTAATTTCTCCATTCAAATTTTTAACAATGGTATTTACTCTTGCAAGTCCTCTTCCTCTATTACTTCCTTTTGTTGAAAATCCTTTTTCAAAAATCTTATCTATATTATCTTTTAAAATTCCTTTACCATTGTCCTCTACTTCTATAACTATTCTATACTTCTCTTGTTTTATTAATATATTTATATACCTCTCATACTTATCACACATATTTATAGCATCAATAGCATTATCGATTAAATTTCCTATTATGGTAATTAATAGATTACTTTCTATTATTTCATTTCCTTTCTTTAGAATACTGTTTTTATCCAAACATAAATTAACTCCATTTTCTTTGGCATTACTCATTTTTCCAAGCAATAGCCCAGCAATTGTAGGATTTTTTATATTATTTATAACTCGACTTACCTTTTCTTGCTGCCGTTTTGTTTCATTAATAATAAATTTTTCTGCTTCTTCACTCTCGCCAATTTGTATTAAACCTAGTATTACATGCAATTTATTCATAAATTCGTGAGTATTAGCTCTCAATGATTCAACTATCTGCTTTACTCCTGTAACTTCTTCTGCTAATCTTGTAACTTCTGTCTTATCTCTAAAGATACATACTACGCCTACCATCTCATTTTTAACTTTAATTGGAATTATATTGCATAATATTTTAATATTATTTATAATCATTTCCACATCATATTCTGCTTGTCCAGTTTTTATAACCTTATTCATGTATGAACTTGATATAATGTTATCTATATTATCATTATTTACTTGTCTATCTTTAATTCTTAGAATTTCTATAGCCGCAGTATTAAAAAACGTAACTTTAAATTTTTCATCAATAACAATTATTCCTTCATATAGTGCATCCAATACTTCTTCCTTCTGAAGATATAATTTTGATATTTGTTCTGGTTCATATCCCAAAAGAGTTTTTTTTATACTTTTAGACGATACAAATATTCCTAAAAACCCTAAACAAAATCCTACTAATTCAATAAATAGTAATTTGGCTATACCTTTATACTCAACATCTTCCATATTATCAACAATACTTTTAACTATGACATAACCTACTTTTACTCCCTTTTCATTTCTAACATGTAAAAATGCTATAATTTGATTTCCAAAACTCTCTACTCCTTCAGACATATAATCATTTTGCATTTTAGGGATATTTATCTGCCCATTTATTTCATTATTAATCATTTCTGATGATTCTATAGAATCAGCTTTTATAGTAATACACCTTTTTGCACGAAGATCCGTTATTACAACAGTATTAATATCATCCACACAACTTAATATACCATTCATATAGCTTCTAATATTTTCTGGTGATTGATTATCTTCTAAAGTCTTGATTATTAACTTAGAATTTGAAATAATTTTAGCTATATTCATTGTGTTTTTTTTCATCTCGCTTTTTATACCAAACATTCTTAAATCTGAAATAAATAAAGTTGTAATTATTAAAGGTATAAATATAATAACTATATTCATAATTGCTATTTTCGTCTGAAGTCTTAAATTTATTTTTAATCTTTTCATATAAATTCCCTCTATAGATATTATTTTAATTTTGATCATTATTAACCAATTTAATTTTACTATCATTTGCCATCAATATTCAATAACGATATTTCATATTATATGTTATTTTTACATTATTTTTCATAAGAACACATGGGATATCTATATAACTCATAATAAAAGTATAGTGAATAGTATGGGTTGAATTTTATTCTATAAATAACTTTTATAATATAGTTAAAAGATTTTGTCCAAGACAAAATCCTCCTTTATTATTCACTATTCTCTATACTCCATTCACTATTTATGATACTCTATTCACCGGTATTTATGTTCTATTAACTGCATTTATTTAGTAATGAATAAATAAAAAAATATAGAAAAATTTTCAATACACATTGACACGGTAGTAAAAATATTATAATATATAAAAGTAAAATAATTACAAGGGAGACTATTTATGGGTTTATTCAATAAAATTATTTCAACTGTTGATGTGATTGCTAAGACAGCGGAGCTAGCCACCGGTATTTTGAAGAATAATTCTATAGAAAATTCTAATAGTGATATTCTATCAACAGCAGAAAGTGGTATTCAAGATGTTCGCTTCTTTTTTACAAAGGATAGAAAGATACGTATTTGTAATTTAACTGAAAATGAAGTTGTTTGTCAATTTTGTCAAACTGACCCAACAGGTATTTCAAGATCAAATTTTGTTCATGTTGAAGCTAATGGCGGGAATAAAGATGTAACTTCTTATTTTACAGAATACATGGAAAATGGTATTTGTTCAATTACAAGTATTGAATCACCAGAAAAACATGTAGGAGAAATAAACGAATCAAATAATGTTAAAACTCTAATTTCTACTCTTGCAACTAAAACCTTATCATTAGGAACTAGTGTTACCCTTGGAGTACTAGGAATTAAATTTATTCCTAGGGCAAAAGATATTCTAGTTCAACTCCCTGAAGATTTGAAATTCCAAGAATTACATGTACAGGGGTCTTTTTTATTAAAAGATAAAAGAATTACTTTTTCAAGTGATATAAAACCTAAAAATTCAGGAGAAATAACCATTGATTATAATAGTGGAACTAATATTGATTCTATTATTACTTATGCAGATTTTGATGTATATTCTAGCAAACCAGACGAATTTGTAAGATATTTAAGAGAAAATAATGTTTAAAGAAAATTTTGCTATAGAATTATTAAATAAAGAAACCTATGCTCTTGAAGAACAAGTAGCTTTAGATGTTATACCTTCTCAAAATAATTTGTATCTTCCTAAAAATGGAGAACTTACAATAGAAATGAAAATGATGCCTAAACTTAAATATGAGAATACTATTATATCATATTATTGTTATGTAAATGCAAATTCGGAAATCTTTGATGGTTATTTTAAATTTACTTTAATAAGAGAAAATATATTAGTTTTTCAAATATATTATGAAAATAAAGATATAACAAAATCCGTTCATACAATTAATCTTTGTGATAGCAAATGGCATCATGTAGCTGTCAGTTTAAAAAATACAGATATAATAATTTATGTTGATGGGCAAGAATGTGAAAGTTGTAAAATAAACTTCAATAATGAATCTTTTAAAGTACGTGACATACACAATTCTGCAAGTTCAATATTACGCATAGGAGCTTCTGTGTATATGAATCACCCGTGTTATTTTGGACAATTAGATGAAATAAGGATTTGGAATTGTGTTAGAAATAATAAAGAGATTTGTGAATTTATGAATGAAACTTTAGAGGATAAAACCAAACGATTATTAGGTTATTGGAATTTTGATGATAAAAATACTAAAGATTTATCTGGCTTTAGTAATAATCTCAGAATTGCAGGAAAAGAATATAATATGAGTTATGTGCCAGTATCTTCATTTAAAAACTTTACAACTTCCAAAGCTTGTTATGATGTTAAACATATAACTTCTCGTTTAATAAAATCTTTATTAACATGCTCAAAATAAAATATATTGAAATAATATTAAATGAAATTGTTTTATAGTTTTAATATAATATTATAAAATATAGGTTAAAAATAGGACTATTGCATATTTAAAATGTACCTCTTGTGAAGGAAATATAAAAAAGACTAGTTCAAAAGGAGTTGTCGCACTAATAATAAATTCTACAATATATTGTGTTCAATTTAAACTTTTAAAACAGTACATTGTATGTAAATTTCTTAATGCGATAGCCCCCTTTTTTATAGTGGGATTTGTTACTGCTATCCCTTCAGCATTTAATGGACATGATGGCGTAATTAAAAAATTTGATTTGATTTTTGAAAAAGAAGATTAAATTTATTGAATAATTGCATATTTTAGTGTGTAAATATGTAATAAGATCAACCTCATTAAATATGAGATTGCCCATATATCTTCTTTATTCTATTTTAAGATAAATACATAAAATCTATCCTCTTATATTGATAGTTCCTCCAATCATTACAGAGTCATAATTAATGATTTCAATTGTATAGTATTCACCTATTTTTGTGTTGCCTCTCAAATGTACTTTTTTAACTCCTTTACTACCATCTGGCGCTTCCCAGTCAACAAAAGATTTATTAGCTATTGTACGCCCTGATGAATTTTTTAAAAGTACTTCAAAATTTAATGCTCTTTCATTAAAAGCTATATTTATATTTACCTTGTTAGCTTTTGCAGTATAACCATATTTGTACGTACCTATTCCTGTTGGTAATACGTCAAATTTTTCATTTATATCTGGCATTCGTGATTCTATAAAATTATCAATTTCGCAATACTCGAATCCACCATTATCTTTTATTGAACTACTTTTAACTATATAATTCGAACTATTTTCTTGAGCTTGTACATTTGTTACTAAACCTTGTCCTAAAATTAAAGCACTTAAAATAAATGCTGTTATTGTTTTTTTATTCATATTAATTTCCCCTTCCCCTTTAATTGTTCAAAATGGTAATTATGTATTTATTATAAACCATTTAGTGTTTTATGTCAATTATTGTATGCACACCCATTTTTTTATTAATTTCATGTATTGAAAGCAGTAACAGTTTACAACAAAACTCCTTTATCCTTTATTTATACAGTAATTTAATCTTTATCTTACATATAAATTATATGCTAAACCAAAGAACGTTGTCGGTATTTTCTTTTACTAAAAACCAAAAGAAAATACACAAATACAACCAAAACTTCATTTACTTAAAACCAAGATAAAAAAGGGTGACCTCTTATAATAATTCACTTTAGATGGCTTGTACTTATTTTATTTATTTAACATACCCTCAATGTATACTTAAACATTCATGTATCTTTAAGATATATACACGTAAATCGACTAAAGTTAGTAATATAAACGTTTATATCCATTTTTATATAAACTTAATCTTTAATAACATACTTATTTCTATTGAATACATCATTAAAATTTGATTATAATAAAAGCAACCTCATAAAATATGAAATTGCTCCTATATCTTCACTCCATTTTAAAATAAATACATAGAGTCTATCCTTCTACATTAATAGTCCCGTTAACAATTACAGAGTCATAATTAATTATTTCAATTGTATATTTTTCACCTATTTTTGTGTTACCTCTCAAATGTACTTTTTTAACTCCTTTACTACCATCTGGCGCTTCCCAGTCAACAAAAGATCTACTAGCTATTGTACGCCCTGATGAATTTTTTAAAAGTACTTCAAAATTTAATGCTCTCTCATTAAAACTTATCTTCATATTTACCTTGCTAACTGTTGCAGTATAATCATATGTGTACGTACCTATTCCTGTTGGTAATATGTCAAACTTTTCATTTGTTTCTGGTATCTGTGATTGTGTAAAATTATCAATTTGTCGATATTGGGATTTGCCATTATTTTTTATTGAACTACTTTTAACTATATAATTCGAACTATTTTCTTGAGCTTGTACATTTGTTGCGAAACCTTGTCCTAAAATTAAAGCACTTAAAAGAAATACTGTTATTGTTTTTTTATTCATATTAATCTCTCCTTTTCTTTTAATAACTTAAAGTAGTAATTATGTATTTATTATACATATACTATCTATTGTAAAGCATTTACTATAATAGTTCAATTTCACTTGGGTAATTCTACAACCTTACTTCTTGTTCCAGGAAATCATTCCATTTATGATTAATTTTGTACATTTAGCATTGAAAAATTAGTTAGAAGATTATATAATTTAAATAAAGCCTTGGAAAATAATAACATTAATATAACTTAACCAATTAAAATGAAAACAATATAATAGAATTATTTTGTAAATAATAGATAGGGAGAATTTCTTTATGAAAAAAATACGTATAAGAATTATATTAGGAGCATTATTAGGAATACTAATATTAATCTATCTGTATACCGCTTTACCTAGAACATATAACAAAACTTTTCAAGGTATAAAATACAGGTTAGGAAAAACAAACAATCAATTTGTTGAGAAGGTAACCATTTCAATAAACGGGAAATTATCAGAAAATTTAATTTTCGGCAAAAAATTTGTAGGAAAAATAAAAGTTAATGATTTAGAATTTCCTAAACAAAACGAAAGGAAAGAAATAGAATTAAAATTTGATGAATTTAATAGATCTAGTATTGGATACTATTTCATTAATAAGTCACAAACCTTTTCAAATGTACTATACGGAACTATATATATTAATGATGATTTTAATCAGTTAACCATTAATATAATGGAACCAGAAGATTTATATGCAAGTAGTAAACAATGGACTGGGGTTAATGGACTAATGATATCTGCTCCTGCCTCTAACAGAAAAGAGGCCTTAAAAATATCTAATACTTTAATGAAGTATATTTTGAGTGAGAATTTAGAATAAATGTACTACGTATTATTAAATAAATTAAGAGCATAGGACAATCTGTTTATTGTTCTATGCTCTTTTGTTGTTTGACTACTATATGTTATTTCAAATCCATATAAAAAATATTCTTGATAAACTTGTTATTAAAAGTACTATTCCAAAAAATTTTTCTCCTAATTTTTTATGATTTTCAGAAAAAAACTTTGCTTCTATGAACGTCAAACATCCTACTATTGATGCTATACTATAATTTATAGTACTAAGAATGTTCTTATGAAAACTACTCAAATCCCAATTAAAATAGATATACGCAACAATAAGTCCTATTATACAAAAAACAATATATAAAATGTTTATTAACTTCACTCTCATTCTCTTTCCCCCTGGTAGTGCAGTATATTTTAATTATAACATTAATGCATGTGCATAAGACTTAAATATATTTTTGTGATAATTTTTTTAAAACTTTTTATAAAACTTACAATTGCTAATGAAAGTTTAAATATACATGGCATTTTTTAACGCTTTATATATTACAAATTACATTTTGTGGTATAATTTTATTACCATTATAAATCAAAATTCACATGTATTAACAAAATAGATTTACTAACGAGGGGGAAGTTAGTATTATGACTATTACTAAAAATAAAATTACATTACTTAGAGTAACTTATCTTATACTATTTTCAATAATGATGTTTTTCTGTATATTTCATTTTTTTATTCATCCATTATTAAAAAACAATCTAGATTTAGTATTAAGTTATATATGTCTTGGATTTACTAATCTATGCTTTTTTATTAAACCTAAACTTTCTCTAAAGGCTTTTTATTGAACAGATATAAGAAATAAAGATATATTTATGCTTCGATTGCAAGGATTTTTATTTGTTGTGTTATGTATTTTAAAATTAATAGAATACTTATAAAAGTAAAATACCACTAAATCCTTCTAGTGGTATTTATTTATAATTATCCATATAATTTTTAATTTATAAAAATACTTTGACCTCTTAGATTAAGCTCATGATGGACGCACATAAAAAGGCTTCTTATAAATTGTATCTCCTGTACTATATTCTCTATTTCTCTAGTGAAATCAGAGGTTTGTTCTGCAATAGATTGGATAAAATTTATTATTTCTCCTATAGTTAAAAAATATATAATTTTATAAACTTTTATTTCATTATCTAGTTTTTAATTATAAAATCCCATCATTTAACCAATAAATTCCTTAAGTCTATCCTTCTACATTGATAGTTCCCTCAATGAATACAGAATCATGATTAATTATTTTAATTTAATCTAGGCTTAGATTGTTTAAAAAGTCTTCATATAATAAAGGGTTTTTGAACAATCTGAGTACTTTCTAAATTAAATGCTAATTCATTTAATTTAAATATTTATTTTTAATTTATTAATTTATACATGAATTTCATCCACTCTATTAGCTAATTTATCTGATATTTCCGTAAGTGATTGAGTTGATGCTGAAATTTCTTCCATAGAAGCTGATTGTTCCTCTACTGATGAAGAAATTTCTTCTGTTGAACTAGCAAATTCTTGTGATATATGTGAAACTTTTTCTATGTTTTGTACTATTTTATCCTTATCTTGTGCGGCATCTTTTAAACTAAGGGATATCTCTTCAATATGAGGTAATAACTTTTCCACTTCTTCTAATATTTCTTTAAATGATTCCATAGTATCTGCTATAGATTCTGTTTGTACTTCTATCTTATCTGTAACATTCCCTGTAGTGTTAGAAACTTCATTACTATTCTTTGTTACAGTTTCTACTAACATATTTATATTTTTAGATGATTCTAATACTTGTTCTGCTAATTTTCTTATTTCATCTGCAACTACAGAAAAGCCTTTTCCTGATTCTCCTGCCCTTGAAGCCTCTATTGCTGCATTAAGTGCTAAAAGGTTAGTTTGCTCTGCTATACTATTTATCACATTTGTTATCTCTCCTATTTTAATAACACTATTATCTAATTCAAAAATTTTATCTGAAACATATTTAAAACTATTTTCCACATCTTCTATAGCTAAAACAAGGCTATCTATTTTAGTAGATCCTTTATCTGCATGTGTTTTTATAGTATTACTACTCTCTGATAGATTTATAATCTTATCAGTTATTTTATCTAAAATTTCACCAAAGTGAATTAATGAATTTGTTGCTTGATTTATCTCTAGTGCTTGATTAGTAGCCCCTTCCGCTAATAAATTTACAGAATTAGCTATTTGTGTACTTGCATCTGTTTTCTCCTCTGTAGCAGCTGAAACATTTTGAGCAACAACATCTACTTTCATAATAGCTTCTTTAATAGCTTCCATCATATTTCTAATTGTTGTCATTGTCTTGTTTAAAGACTCCATCAATATTGATATTTCGTCATCACCCTTTGCATGAAATTCTATTGAAAAATCCCCATTTGAAACTTTATTCATTTTATTAACTATATCAACTATAGGACTAGATATCTTTTTGGAGATAAAGTTAGCTATAATTAAAGAAATTAATACTATAATTAAACCTAAAATTAATATTTTGATAATAGTATTTCTAATCAATTGATACATATTTTCAAGTGAAATGCCTATATTAACTGTTCCAACAACTTCTTCATTCTTATAAAAGGGTACAGATACATTATAAACTCTTCTTCCATCTATATTTTTAGTTATTAATCCGTCTTCTTTTTTTTCTTTAATAACTTTATCAATATAAGATGAATTTTTTATTTTTTCTCCTATAACGTTTTTATTATCACTAGCTACTATTTTATGATTTTTATCTGTCAAAGATAAATAAGCTATATTTTTAACAGACTTATTTTTTATATCTTCTAGTATAGTATTAATTTTATTTAGCTCAGTTAAGTCATGTTCAGATATGTCCCTCTCTACCATATTAACTATAGTACTTCCGTCATTCTTCATTTGGTTTGTTACAATTTTAAAAATTTCTGCTGCACATATACCTCCTACACACAAAATAGTAACTAAAGATATTATAAGAAAATTAATTAATATTTTTCCTTTAACTGTTTTCAACCTTATTCACTCCCATGCAATTTACTATTTATTAACTGAATTCTATATTTTATACTTTTAATAAAAATGTTTCCTTATATATTAATAACTTTGATTATGTTCAAGTAAATATACTTCTATAATTCCTACAAACAATTTTTTCTTTACTCTCAGTTAATTTCACACCTTGTTTTATTAAATTATTAAACAAAATTCCTTGATTAAATTTAATTACTCGTTTTTTATTTATCTCTACTGTCTGATTACCAGTAAATATTACTAATTTAACATCAACTGATATAGATAATAGAAAATTAAGAATGCTTAATATTGCAATTTTTGTTAACTTTCTTAACATCATTAGTATCACTCCCTTTTTCTTTAAATCCAAGAATTATTATACATTTTTCATCTTATTTCTTCAAATTCTAAAAACGTTTTATCCTTAGTTATTAAAGTTTTACGTGTGGTCTTACCAGCTATATTCTAGTTTTTTTTATTTTTTATATTACATATAAAAACATTCTATAAATTAGATTTTTTATATCTGATTTATAGAATGTTTTTCAATTGACATATTTACATTTCTTTTATAAAGTTAAGTTCTAAATTAAATTACATTTTATTTATATTTTCAATAGAAACTACAATTCTGCTATTTGGAAGATAATATATTCTATAATATTTGTCCTTTTTTAACTTTATATTTTTTAGTAAAGTCTTAGGGCATAAAAACCTCTTACACTTTTCATTTGTATTAACTTTATAACTATTAAGTATTTTTAATGGCTTAGGTTTTTCAGCATAATATCCTCCTTCTATCTCTTGTTCTACCCTTTCTTCTATCATACCCTCATATACTTCTGTTTTTTGACTTTTTAACAAAATAATATCAGAATCATATCTCTTTACTATATCTATCACTTTCTCCTTTTGCAAATATACAAAAGAAAGAAACCCCATAAAAGCAACAAGTATTATAGATAAAATAATTTTTCCCTGTAATATTGTTAATGTGTTTAATTTATCCTTTCTTTTATTCCCTTTTAAACAATGTATAACTAACAATATGGAAAATATGCTTGTACCAATGGTTGTCCATATTAAAATAATTAGATTGCTCCAATAAGTCAATCTCAGAATAACTCCTGTTTCCCCTAGTTTATCTAAATGTATATATTTTGTCATATTTGATGGCAATTCTAAAGCTATTAGAAAACCTTTCAAGTATATAATAGTCAACAATAATGGAGCTATTATTTGTAAAGTTGCCCATATATTTTGTTTATTAATGAATTTTCTCTTTTCGTTACATCTGTTTGTCTTACTACAAATATTTTTATTATCCATAAATCTCCTTATATGATAAATCATTATACCTTATTTATTATTAATTAATTTGTTTTTTATGAGTATAGGAATAAAGCTAATTCTTTTTCAACTCCTGATAATATTTTTTTATTATGCCCTTATATATTACAGAAACTCAAATGTAGTATAATGTTACAAATAAAAATAATCTCAATTGAATATATTCAGATTGTAAATAAATGGGCTCTCAAAAATAATTTAAAAATTATTTTAAGACAGCCTCTTATAAATAATTATTTCCATTCTTCTTCATACGCAAAATCAAATATCACAACAGCTTTCTCACTCTTTTCTCCTATTCTGTACTTTACGCTATATATTCTCTCTCTAGAACTAAGTGATTCAATATCCAATACTTCCCCACCCATTTTTCTTATTTTATTCCTAATTTTTTCTTTACAGACTTTAGGTCTCCACCATATACTATATAGTAGCAGGCCTATCACTAATAAATAAAAAAGTATATCCATAATATTCTCCCCTACAATGTCATTAACATAATTTTTTACCAAACCAATTATATACCATATATGTAACTAAATAAATACTCTCATAAATTATATTTTAAATTTTACCAACTTATTTTTCAAAACATATATCTATTTAATTCTCATATAAATCTTAGTCTGATCCACTATTTTCATCTAAATATTCTTTTTTATTAAATAAATATTTTTTTATACCAAATAATAAAACTATGGCTAATATACCCATGAAAATTTCAGTCATCCCTTTATCTTTGGGTATTAATAAAATTTTTCTGGCTATAGCATATAAAAGTACATCTATTACACTCTCTGCTGTATGTAATGTTAGCATTACAACAAGCTCTACTCCTATAACTAATAAAAGAGCATATCCAAACAAATCTTCTAATTCATAATAAGTAACGGGATTAGATATGTTTTGTACATAAGAAACCCATATCATTCTAAATAAATCTATAGTTCCTAATAAAACTTTTAGTAATACCATTAATGCTAGTATTATTTCAAAAATATGACTTAATTTAAAAACAAATTCTTTTATTGAGTTTTTCTTCATATATTCACACTCCCAAGAATATAAATAATATCTTAACTATTATTGCTTACTTTCCTTACCCCTATTAACGATACCATTTGTAGATGCTAGAAAAATTCGTACATTAGTTTATAAAGTTTAGTTTCCTATTTTATTAAATTATATATTATTTATATTTATTTTAACATTATTTTTAATGAATTATTTTGATTTTCTTAATATTAATAAATAATTTTATAAAATTAACACTCTGTATATTAAACTACTTAATCTAATTAAATTATAGTTAATGCTATAATTTAATATAAGTACCTATAAATATAGTAGAATCCAAGAAAATTATGTTAAATATACTACAATTATGCTATAATCATAGTGATGTTTTATCAAAAAAAGTAAAAAAATCTAAAATTTAATTAATGTGGAAAGGAAGTCTTAATTTATGGGTATATTTCAAAGAATGTCAAATATAATTAAAGCTAAAACAAACGATGCTTTAGATAGAATTGAAAATCCAATTGAACTACTAGATCAAAAAATTAGAGATATGGAAGAAAGCTTTAATAAAGCTAAACTAGCTTCAGCACAAGTTTTAGGGAACATACATGAAACTAAACTTAAGTTAGACAAGCTAAAAACAGAAATGGACGATTTTGAAGCTAAAATCAAACTTGCCCTTAGCAAGGGAAATGAAGAATTAGCTAAAAAAGCTCTTGAAAGAAAGCTTACAACACAAAAAGAATACGATATTCTAGAAAAATCTTATGAAAAATCAAAAATTCAAGGTGAAGAATTAAAAAAGAAATTATCTAACCTACAAAAAGAAAGTGAAAATACTAGAAAGTATAGAGACCAAGCTGAAGCTAGAATGAATAATGCTGAAGCTACTCAAAAAGTCAATGAAATGCTTTCAAATGTAAGTACAGAAAGTAATAGAATAAATTTAGATGATATAGAAAGAAAAATTTCAAAAAAAGAAGCTTTAGCCGAAGGTTTAGGAGAATTAAGCTTTGATGATTCTTTAGACAAGGAATTTGAACAGTTAGAAACATTTGATTTAGATGCTGAACTTGCTAAGTATAAACAGCAATAAAATCTAGTAAATAAAAAAATATTATTTGAACTGGGAACTTAACTCAATACATCTAAAACAATAGCCCCCATTTAACATGGGGATTTTCAATAAATTTATAAAATACATTATCAACATGTGGGGGATACTTAATGAATAAAATTAAGGACTATACGGAAAACGAAAAGAATACATTTGGAAAAATATATACGGAAATTATGGACGCTACTATTGAAATAGAAGATTATCTTTCAAAAGAATACTTATATAGAAGAAAATATGTAAAAAAATCTAATATTTTAAAAGAATATATAAACCTTATAAATGAAGTAGATAACTTAGTTGACGGCAAGGGAATTCTTGAACTTTTTAAAAATGATGAAAAATACAAAAAAGTACTAGAAGCTTATAAACAAAAAAACAAAATTGATTTAAATCAACTAGAAAACTGTACTAAATGTGCTTGTTTAAAATGTCCTAATGAATGTAGATTTGACCCATGCCTTACATGTAGACAAGACTCTATAATAAAGTATTGTGATCATAAAAAAATAAATATGAGTACTTTTAAAAATTTCACATTAACCCTTACCAATAACGATACAGAAGAAGATAATACATATAAGGTGTTATCCATAATTCAAAACTTAGAAATAAAACAAAAATATATAATCATTGAAAATGTTTATGACAAAGATGATAAGTATATCTTATATTATTACCCTGGAATAAAAGAAGATACTTACGGTGAGATAACTGATGAAGAAGAATTTAATAGTGTAGTTTCTTTATATAAACAGAATTCTTAGCTTTAGATAGAGTTTTTACTCCCTCTAGAGCTTAAAAATCATTATACAGGAACGTTAGCCGCTCTTTATTTTATTCTCACTTTGAAAAAGATAGGAATATTACATCGGATAAATTACATTGTTAATAATAAAAGATATCTTAATTTTAAGGAGACTTAAATATGAATAATAAAATAGATAAAATATTTTTAGTTTTTGCACTTATATTCACATTTTTAATATCTGGACTTTTTAGCATTGATACAACATATGCTAAATCTAAAAGTTCTAAATCAAGTTATTCAAAGCACTCTAGCTCTAATTCAGGATTTAAAAGTAGTAGCTTTTCTTCAAAAAATAGTTCAAAATCAAGTTCTAATACTGTTAAATCTAGTTCTACTACCAGTAAACCTTCCTCATCATCAGATTTTAAAAGTGGTAATTTTTCTTCAAGTAGTAGCTCAAAATCAAATTCAAGTACTGTTAAACCTAATACTACTAACAAACCTACTACATCAACACCTAAAAGTAGTGCTCCAACAAAAAATAAAAAACAAAATATTCCTAATCGTACTAAACCTAGAACTACCCGAAAATTAAATAAAAGTACTTCAAAAAGCACACCTGTTGTAGTACCCATATCAGATACACCAAAATCAGAAAAAGTTAATGTTGAAAATTCTAGTAGTGGTAGTGATGATATTGGTTTTCCTCATGTATTGTTCTTTATTTCATCAATCGCCTTTGTCATATTGGGTATAAGAAAGTTAATAAAAAAGAAAAAATAAATTGATAATTAATATAACTGTAGATATCACTAAAAAGAGTATATCAGAAATTGTTATTAAATAATAATTTCTGATATACTCTTTTTATAAATAGCTCTGTTTTAAAAAATGTAGGCAATAACATTCTTTTAAAACAGAACCTATTGTTAAAACTAACAAATACTACTTTTTCATACTTTTTTCTAATTCACCAAAAACTTTTCCTAAATCACCTGTTAAAGCATTAAAAAGCTCATCATTTCCTACTATTAACCACATTTTTTTCTCTTTATCTTTCAATAACTCAATATCTATTTCGCTAGTACTCATTGAAACTTCAGAGTCTTTAAGGCTATTTAATAAACGTTCCATTGTCATACTTTCTATTTTTTTATCATCTTGCTTTCCACTTATTGCTTGTGAAAAGATAGTTGGCAATAAATCCCCAATTATATTTGCTGTTATTTTGCTTAAATTTGGTGCTGTAATCTTTACCCTTACTTTAGCACTGTTCCCATCTACCTTGGTTGAAATAACTTCATATTTTAATTTAGAAGTAAACTCCTTCATTACCTCTTCTTCATATTTATTTTCAAACTTGGGTTTATTATTCTTATTTGTAGACTTTGCCTCATCACTTGATTCTCTAATATAAGTTGCTGCTTTCTTAGTATCTTGTTTTTTAAGGCAATCAAAATAAGCTTTTACACTTTCTTGAGGTTTAGAAGACTTACTAAAAAAAGATAATGCATTAGTTGCTATAGCTTTAGGATTTGTGTCAAACTTTACACAGTAAAAACCTAATCCCGTTCCTAACATAAAACAAACTATAAATAATAATACAAAAAATATTGCTAACATTTTATTTGATCTATTCACACACTCAACCCCTCACCTCTTGTTTGTCTATATAATTATACTATTTTGTGAAAACCTTGTCAAAATGTACAATATATGGGGTTATTTGTGATTAAATACGTTCTTTGTATATTAATCTATTAATTAAATATAATTTTTTATTATTCATTATCTAAATTTTTTGTCATCAACGTTAATGTATCAGGTAATTCATATCCATTGTTTTTGTAAAATTTTTCTGTTTCTCCACCTTTAAGTGTCCAAAAATGAATAAATTTTACACCTAAAGTTTTTAATTCTTCCTCTAAATGTTTTAATAACTTACTTCCAATGCCTTGTTTTTGAATATTGGTATCTACAAAAAAATCTTTAATATAATATTGAGTTCCTTCATACCATTGTTCACAATTTCCCATAATAACACCTACTATGTTACCATCTTTCTCATAAATCCACCCTTTAAAATTAGGAGTTTTGTATGTCTCCTCTAATCTTTTAAAAGCAGTTTCAAAAGTCCATTTTTCATTCCATGGCTCTTTATTAAAAGTTGACATTAATAGTTTAGCACTTTCTTTTAAAGAATTTTCTTTAAACAGTTTAATTCTATCCATATATTCCTCCATATTTCATTTTATTAACCTCTATTAATTAAAATAATGGATGATGCACCTTTCCTTGAACAGACCATTTAACAACTTTTTCTTTGTTTGTCTTTAACATACTTACTACCTCTTTTCCATTTATAAGAATTTAAATATTAACCATTTAAAGCCATTACTCTTTAGATTTCATTATAATACATATTTATACTGATATGTGTGAAAACTTAATATAGCAAACTAAAAAGAGGTGATTATTTAATGAATGAAACTATATTAGAAAAAGCTGAGGGCCGTGTAAGCTATCATGACTCAGTTGAAGAGATGTTAAAACGTATAAGAGAAGATGGGATGTCTAATGTGTTTGACAGATGGGCAGCCCAAGAAAAAATTCGCTGTAAATTTTGCCTTCAAGGTTTAAGTTGTCAGCTATGTTCTCAAGGTCCATGTAGAATAAATGAGAAAGGAGATCAAGATAAAGGAGTTTGTGGAATTGGCCCAGATGCCATGGCAATGCGAAACTTCTTATTAAAAAACATAATGGGTGCAGGTACATATAGCCATCACGCATATGAAGCTTTTCGTACATTAAAAGCAACAGCAGAGGGAAAAACTCCTTTTTCAATTAAAGATGTAAATAAGTTGAAATGGATGTGTGAAAAATTAGGGATTGATACAAATCAAGATACAAATAAAATGGCTATACAATTAGCAGATTTATTAGAAGAACAGCAAAAAATTGATTCAGAAGATAAAAACCTTATGGTGGAAGTATTTGCTCCTAAAAAAAGAAAAGAGCTTTGGAGAAAATTAAACATTTATCCTGCTGGTACTGTTCATGAAGAACAAAATTGTGTAGCTAGTTGTTTGACAAATGTAGATGGAAGTTACGTATCTTTAGCAGCAAAAGCTTTACGCTTAGGTATTGCTACTATATACAATTCACAAATTGGACTTGAAATGACACAAGATATCTTGTTTGGAACACCTATGCCTCATGAAGTAAATGTAGATTTAGGTATTATGGATCCTGAATACGTAAATATAGTATTTAATGGTCATCAACCTTGGGGTGGTGTTGCAACAATACAAAAAGCTAAAATGACTGAAATTCAGGAAAAAGCACGAGCAGCAGGAGCAAAAGGGCTTAGAGTAGTAGGTTCTATTGAAACAGGTCAAGAATTACTACAAAGGTTTGAAGTAGATGATGTTTTTGTAGGTTTAATGGGAAATTGGTTATCTATAGAACCACTTTTAGCGACAGGTACTGTTGACGTTATGGCAATGGAAGAAAATTGTTCTCCACCTGCTATAGATCATTATGCAGAAAAATATCAAGCAACTTTGGTAAGTATAAGTACTATTATAGATCTCCCTGGTTTGCAACATAAAATTCCATACTATCCTGAAAAAGTTGATGCTATGGCTGATAAATTAATTGATTTAGCTATAGAAAACTTTAAAAAACGTAAAGATAATGTTAAACCTATGGTTCCTAAAATAATTCAAAAAGCTATTGCAGGCTTCTCTACCGAAGCAGTTTTAGGTGCACTTGGAAATAAACTTGATCCATTAGTAGATGTAATTGCTGCTGGAAAAATTAAAGGAGTAGTAGCTTTAGCCAATTGTTCAACTTTGAGAAATGGACCACAGGATTGGAACACAGTAAATCTTACAAGAGAATTAATAAAAAAAGATATACTTGTTGTTTCTGGTGGTTGTGGAAACCATGCATTAGAAGTAGCTGGTCTTTGTACCTTAGAAGCAGCAAATAACTTAGCTGGAGAAGGCCTAAAAGAAGTCTGTAACCTTTTGAAAATACCTCCAGTATTAAGTTTTGGAACTTGTACAGATACAGGTAGAATATCAATGCTTGTAACAGCCCTTGCAGATCATTTAGATGTTGATGTATCTGATTTACCAATAGCAGTTACTGCTCCTGAATGGATGGAACAAAAAGCTACCATAGATGGAATATTTGCAGTAGCATATGGTGCATATACTCATCTATCACCAGTTCCATTTATGACTGGAGCACCTAAACTTGTAAAATTGTTAACTGAAGAAGTAGAAGGGATAACAGGAGGGAAAGTTGCCCTTGGAGATGACCCAATAGAAGTAGCAAATAATATAGAAGCACATATTATAGGTAAAAGAAAAAAAATGGGATTAAACTAAAGTTTAATTCTAAGATATAACAAAAACCTGAAGATAAATCTTCAGGTTTTAATTTTTCTAATAAAATTAGATTTCAGTTATGTTTGAAGCTTGAGGACCTTTAGCGCCATCAACGATTTCAAATGATACTTTTTGTCCTTCTTCTAAAGTTTTGAATCCTTCTTTTTGGATTTGTGAGAAGTGAGCGAATACGTCGTTTCCTTCTTCTGTAGTGATAAATCCAAATCCTTTTTCGCTGTTAAACCATTTAACTGTACCTGTCATAATTTCTTACCTCCGAAATTTTTATTCCTTTAATTCTTTGTAAAAATAAATCATTAATAAAAATTTCGAAATCTATATACTTAAGTTATTCTTAATTTTAGATAATTCGAAACATATTCATTTAACAAATCATTTACTTCTGAATTAAGGTTCTATTTAAGTATATCCTATATAAAAAATATTGCAAGTGTTTTTTTAAATTTTTTATTAATTATTTAGGCTCTGTTTTAAAAAATGTAATTCCCCTAGTTTAGTACTCCATATTTAAATTTTAAATATTTATGATAATCTTGTATTTAGAAAGCTCTATTATATATGTTATTTGATTGTTTTTAATGAAAGATTATAATATCATATTGGAGCTTTTCTATTTGTAAATTATACCAAACTAACTATCACAAGAGATTAATTTAAATTACAAGGGAGTTTTACAATTTTGCTTTCATTTTGAGAAATTAAGTATAAACTAAATTTATTTAAATTTTTTATTTCTGAAGTTGGTATAGAAAATTCAACGTATTGTTTTCCACTAACTTCCTTTACTTTGCAGTCTAATATTCTATTTGCAATATCAGCATAAGCATAAGATGCTTTCTCTCCTTCTATAGGAATTGAAAAGTTCATCAAATTAGTATCTGATTTTTTAAAAGTATTATTTTTTATATATGCAAATTTACTTTCTGGAAGATTAGAATACGCTTTAAATTCCTTATTATGAATAGTGTTTTCCATTTTATCTACAGGAAAATAATAATTTAAATGAGTATATTCCGTAGACTCAAACAAAACTATATCTGGATTAAAAATGTTTATATAATAATCATAATCAACTACATTATGATAATTATGTATTCTAACTAATTCTGAAAAACTTTCCGTAAGGAACTTGTCTCTTCCTTGAAAATAACTTCCAGCAAAAATAAGTATTTTAGGTGCATTTTTATTATTAGGATTTTTATAATGAGCAAAATATGTAAAATTCTTAGCCAGCTTAATCTCATCTTTAAAATCAGTAATAGGCACAGAATTGTCTTTTTTCAAATTATAGTGTGTAGTTTTTTCATTTATGCCGAAATATGAAACTGGAAGTGTTGTATTAGTATAATCTACAGCTTCAAATTTGTTAATATCAAATTTATTTATCCTTGAATCTAAATCATTTAATCTATCTAATATAGATGAAATTCCAACAATAGCTCCAGTTTCATTCCAATGATTAGCATCATATTTTTTATCAAAAACTTGTTTTGAGCTTTTAGCATTCATTAAAGCTTCTCCAGTATATAAATAATTAACATTTTTATCTTTAAGAAGATTTAAAAAATATTGAAGATTTTCATTGTTATAATTATATCCCTGTGGTAGGAACTCCGAGTATATTGTTGTTTTACTAGGTTCAGCAGCATATAAAAATTTTATTCCTCTATCCGTACAATAATTTTGAAAATTTAGTATAAAATCAGAATAAGCTTCTTGAAACTCTTTATCTGTTTTATTTTCTTTTAATTTAGGAAATATATATCCATCTTTTCCATATTGATAACTTGGATGCACCATTTCATCAAATAATATATCCATAGATTTAGTATATAAGTTAACCATTTCAGTTCTAAACCCTATACGATCTCCTATATAATTTTGTATATTTTGGGTAATACTCTCTCCTGAAAATATCTCTGAAAACTCAGTGAGTTTCCTATTATCTATACCTGAAGCTTGATTACTTTTCAAATTCATACTAAATATAGGAAATACAATTATAAATAGAAATAAAATCATTCTAAAAAAATGTATTTTTTTCATCTACTAACACCTCCTTAAAATTGAAAATAAATAAATGGACTATATGTTGAATTAACTATAAATACTATTGCAATAATAAATAAAATTCCAATAAACACTGTTTTTGCTATTTGAAATATTTTTTTATTTTGATGTAATTTTAATATGTTACTAACTACAGCAGTACTCCCTATGATTGACATGAATATCCAAAATGCTATTTTTTTATTAGCAAAATAGCTAAATTGGTATGTAATCGTTGTAGCTTTGTTTATTCCAAACATTATTGATAAATAATTTATTGCATCCATCAATCCATTAGCTCTAAATAGCACCCATCCTAGTGTAACAATAGACATAGTAATTGTTCTTCTGATAAAAGAAGGAGTTTTTATATACCATCTTTTTTTATTTATAATTTTCGAAATAATTACAAATACACCATTCCATATCCCCCATGCAATAAAATTCCATGAAGCTCCATGCCACAATCCTATAACTAAAAAAACAATAAACAAATTTAAATATGTATTACCTTTTCTATTTCCTCCTAATGGTATATAAAGATATTCTTTTAGCCAAGTAGATAAAGATATATGCCATCTTCTCCAAAATTCATCTATAGACTTTGATATATATGGATAATTGAAGTTTTCCCTAAATTTAAAACCAAAAAAATAACCCAGCCCAATAGCCATATCTGAATATCCTGAAAAATCAAAATATATTTGAAAAGTATAACAAATAGCTCCTAACCATGCTGTAGGCTGATCAATTCCTCCATTTGAAAGTGAAAATATTGTATCAACTGTCCTAGCTAAAGTATCAGCAATAATTACTTTTTTTGATAATCCTATAACAAATCTTTCAATACCATAACTAAAATACTCTACAGATTCTTCTCTTTTTCGTATTTGAGTATATATATCTTTATATTTTACAATAGGACCAGCTATTAATTGAGGGAAAAATGATATGTATAATGCAACAGAAAAAATATTTTTATTAACATTTGCATCATTTCTATATATATCAATTATGTATGACATACCCTGAAATGTAAAAAAAGAAATTCCTATAGGTAGTGCGATTTCCTTATATTGAAACGAACTATTGAAAATTCTATTAATATTTCTTATTGAAAAATCGTAATATTTGTAATAAAAAAGTAAGCTTAAATTTAATATTATACCTACTAATAGAATAATTCCTTTTAAGCGTTTTCTTTCTTTTGATTTGTCAATAAGTAATCCGAAGATATAATTTATCAGAATAGAACTACATAGCAAAGGTAAATATTCTATTCCTCCCCAGGCATAAAATATTAAACTTGCAAAAAGAGACACATAATTTTTTAAGGTCTTACCAGGGAAAATGTTTCCTATAGTATAATAAATCAACAAAATTAATGGTAGAAATATAAAAATAAATATTTGGGAACTGAATACCATGTTTTTCCTCCTTTATGTTAGAATACTGTAATTGATTAATGGCTATTATATCACGTAATTAAATACTTATTTCGACAAAAAACAAATATTTAATACAAAGTTTATAGAATTTTCATTTTTACTAAAATTATAAATATAAAATAACCCATAAGCTTCCAATTAGGAACTTATAGGTTGTTTCCATTAGTACTAAAGTTATTTTTTGCTCATTAAACAATGCATCAGCATTATCTTTACCTGTGTAGCCTTTTCAGCTATTACTATGAGTAATCTTTTATTATAAACTAATTTTTATAAGACTACTTAATTATCTATATTGGCAGAGGTAAATATATAATCAGTTAAATTATTTCTATTCTTTATGAAATCAGGTGTTATTTCTTAATAAATATCATCAATAATGACAAAACTTATAATAATAAAGTCTTTAAATATTTAAATATTTATGGTAATGTTGTGTTTAGAAAACACTAACATATATGTTTGCCTCAATTGATTATTGAGTTGTTTTTAATGAAATATTATTTTGGGGATTTCTTTCATGTAAATTATTTTCAAATAATTAACTAGCACAAAAGATAAAATTAACTTATTGTACATCCTAAAAATTAGTTTAATATAGAAAGGTAAATTAAAATGATTAATTTTAAAGAATTTGGACTTAGTGATGATATATTGAATATTCTAAAAAACCAGGGTATAACAAAACCAACACCTATTCAAGAACAGAGCATAACATTGATAAAAAACGGTAATGATGTAATAGCAGAAGCACAAACTGGGACTGGAAAAACACTTGCATTTTTACTTCCAATGTTTGAAAATATGTCTCCTAATATGAATATGGTTCAAGGTTTAATAGTAACTCCTACAAGAGAACTTGCTATTCAAATAACTGAAGAAGCTATGAAATTAAATAATGCTAAAGGGTTAAATATATTAGCTGCATATGGTGGCAAAGATATAGGATCTCAACTAAAAAAGTTACAAGGTAGTGTTCATCTTGTAATTGCTACTCCAGGCAGACTTCTAGATCATATTTCAAGAAATACAATCAACCTTAGTAATTTAAAAACATTAGTATTAGATGAAGCTGACCAAATGCTTTATATGGGCTTTAAAAATGAAGTTGAAAAAATTATAAAACATACATCTTCAAAGCGTCAGACTCTTTGTTTTTCAGCAACAATGAACTCTCAAGTTAAAAAACTTGCCTATAGGTATATGAATGATCCAAGAGTGGTAACTATAGAAAAAGAAGAAATAACTCTTAAAAACATTAATCAAGTTGTCATTGAAACTACTGATAGAAGGAAGCAAGATGACTTATGTAAAATTTTAGACAGAGATAATCCATTCATGGCCATTATTTTTTGTAGAACTAAAAGAAGAGTTGATAATCTTGAGATAGCTCTTTATCAAAAAGGCTACAATTGCCAAAAAATTCATAGTGATATACCTCAAGGTAAGCGTGAGAGAATAATGAAATCTTTTAAAAATACAGATATTCAATATTTGATAGCTACTGATGTAGCCGCAAGAGGACTGGACATAAGTGGAGTTAGTCACATATATAACTATGATATGCCTGAAAATACTGAGAGTTATATACATCGCATAGGTAGAACTGGGAGAGCTGGTGAAGAAGGATATGCTTACTTATTTGCAGCTCCTAAAGACAAAAGAACTTTAGATTTGATAGAAAGTGAAATTAAAATGAATATTCCTAGGATTAATATAGAATAAGCATCGAAAACTCGATGCTTTATTTTTATACCCTCACAAAAATGTAAAAATCATCCTGCGACTTTCTTTTGAAGTATTCATCCTACATTTTAATATTTTTGAAGACCTAAAACATCTTCTATTCTATCATTCATATATGCATAAACATCATAAATTCCTTGATTGTAAAATTCAGGAGCTATTTTTTCTATAATAAAATCTAATATTAATCCTGAAGCTAAATCTCCTAATTCCTCATCTCTTTCATTTTCAAAATAACTTTTAATTTCTAAAATCATGGCTTCTCTTTTTTCCTTACTTAATTTAATATTGTTATTCATGCTTTTCTCCTTATTCCCTTATAAATAATTTATGTTAATAAGTAAATATACATTATATTACACCCTAAAAAGATTATAACACAAAAAGACTTACCTTCTAAGTAAGCCCTCCTTTAATAATACTTTAAATCCATTCCCTTATTAATACAAAAGTTACCCATATAAACAGGATTCTTAGGAGTTTCACTCCTTAGAAACCGTTATCCAGGGTCGTGACATTCTTCGCTCTCGCTAAAGAAGCGGGAGTATTAGAATGGCTAGACATCGGATAAACAGGATTCTTAGGAGTTTTACTCCTTAGAAACCGTTATCCAGGGTCGTGACATTCTTCGCTCTCGCTAAAGAAGCGGGAGTATTAGAATGGCTAGACATCGGATAAACAGGATTCTTAGGAGTTTTACTCCTTAGAAACCGTTATCCAGGGTCGCGACATTCTTCGCTCTCGCTAAAGGAGCGGGAGTATTAGAATGGCTAGACATCGGATAAACATTGCAATAGAAAAAATCGATAAAAAAGAAACTTTGCCCTTTTTTATAATAAACTTATTTAAACCTACTATAGCTAAGGAAACTACCAATGGAACAACAGATATTCCGATTATCATTCCCATAAAGTAAGCAACCTTTTCTCCAAAAACATAAGAATCTCTAACACTTGATAACTCTTTAATTTTCACTGTTACAGTTATATAAGATATTGCAATAAGGCAAATAGAAAGCATTTTTTTCTTTAATAATTTTGAATTATTGGTTTTATTACTTAGTTCTAGCACTGCTGTATTTTCTCCCTTCAGATTAGTACTTTTATCTTGTCTCACCAATCATAAAAATTATATCACAGTATGCTTTCTATTTACAAAATTATTCATTATAATTTTCTAAGGCATAATTTTCATATTTTCAATTACTTTTTTAGCTTCATCAAAAGTCATATTTGGATCTTCAATCATAAATGAATAACTTACTCCATTCTCACTCCAAGTTATTAATTTTATTACATCATCTAAAAACATACCTTTTTTCCCTCTTATTGTTATATCCTTTTCTCCTTGTAATTTGGCATTGTCTTTTTTATCTTTTTCATTTAATTTCTGCTCTTTTCTAATACTTAAATTAAATGACTTTTTATTGTTTTTATAATAATCTTGTATTATCTCATCTGTTACTATTTTACTTTCATACATTTGAAGATTCATTTCTTTTAAGTCATACCCTGATGTTTTTTCAACATAAAGAATTGGTTTTCCTATAAATTTTCTTGCTTCTGTTAAAGTTATTTTCTTTTTATTCTCTTTTGCTTTTTTATCTAGATCTTCAATTTTAACATTTGAAGGAAGATTTTGATTAAACAAGCTTTCATCAAATTTAGTTGAAAAATCAACTTTTGTATACTCTAATTGAATTTTTGAATTTCCGCTTTGAGATATAAGTTTCACTATAAACCAGTTTTTCTTATCCACCCAAATCTCAATAGTACCTATTATACTATCCTTTTGCTTTGGTGTTGCTTTTAAATGATATGCTTTCATACCATTAACGTCTTCTTCTCCTAAAGTAGACATCTCATGAGTATTTTTCATGCTTCCTAACATATCCATAGCTTGTTTTCTTTGAGAATTATCCGTAAGCCCCTTATTTTCTAACGCTTTACTGATTAAAGCCTTATTATCTTCTTGCATATATATAACAACTTTTTCTCCATTATTAGTAGTTACAGTTTTTCCTCTACTTTTACTAATAGTTTCTGAACGTCTTTTATATTTTCCTTGAGATAAGCTACTCCATTCTTTTATTTCACTTTCACTAGCGACTTTATCATTTTCAAAAACCAGAATTTTTCCTTCAGCATAATAAGAACTAGCTTTATCATTTACTTCCATTGCATTTGCAACAATTTCTTTTGGAAGAATACTAGTTTTCCCCATACTACACCCTGTAAACAACACCATACTTACTGTAAAACCACTTAATAATAATTTTAAACTCTTATTCATAATTATCAATCCACTCCTATTTGTTTTAATTTTGTTACACTTTAAGAAATTGGATAATCTCTCTTCCTCTATGTTTTGAGTTTATTCTAACCCTAGAAAAAAATTTTTGAAGCAGTGAACAATAAAATTTGCATGCAACTATATTGTTTTTAGATCATGCAATTTCTTTAGCCTTTCTTATATAACAAGCTATAATTGTGCCTTTGTCACCTTCTGACAAAATTTTAATTTTACCTTCATGTTTTTCTATTATTAGCTTAACAATACTCAACCCTAAACCTGTACTGCCCTTTCTTTGTTCATTTCTAGAATCATCAAGCTTATAGAAAGGTTCAAATATCTTATCTATATTTTCTTTTGATATTTTATCTCCCTCATTTTTCACTATAAAAACCACACCATCTTTTCTAAACTCATTTAATTCTAATTTAAAATCATCATCAACCCATAAAGGCAATTGGAACTCTTCTGAATACGCCCCAAGATATATATTTTTGCCCTTTGGTGTATACCTAATTGCATTAGATATAAGATTGTCCACAACTCTTACCATCTGCTTAACATCTACTTTATAAGTTCCTTCTACACAAATATCATATAGAAATTTTATTTCATTTTTTTCGCAAAGCTGATTATGCCCTGAAAAAAGCATTTCGAAAAATTCTTCTCCTTCTACATTAACTAAATTCATTTTATAATCTGTAGCTAATACTGTATACATAAGCAAATCATCAATCATATTTTTCATATAATCACATTTGCTTAATATAATTGATGTATCCTTATTCTTTTCTTCCTCTAATAAAGGACTTTGAGATTGTAACAATTCTGTATATGCTCTTATTGCAGTAAGAGGAGTTTTTAAATCATGAGAAATTGCAGCTATCATGTATTCTTTAGCTTTCTGTTCTTTTGTGACCTGTTTTCTTTTTTCTTCAATCTCATCCTTCATTCTATTAAAATGTTCTATGAGTTCTCCTATTTCATCTTTAACATTATATTGAATCTGTATCTCTTCTCCTGCTGCAAACTTTCCCATTACATTAATAAGAGAACTTAAAGGTTTATTTACTTTTTTATTGATAATTTTAATAACAGATATTAAAACTATTACAAATATGGCTACAAACAAAATACATCCTAAAATAGTTCTATTATTAACCCCTTCAATCCATTTTGTACGAGCTACTATAATTTCATAAAAACCAACAATATCATTGTTTTTAAATATAGGTTTTTTTATACTGTCTGCCTTATAACCATGTTTTAATTCATAAAGACCAGAGTACAATCGTTCCTTTACTTCATAAAAAAACATATCATCTTTAATTGAAGAATATATTTTTAGTCCATCCTTATCATATAAAGTAATCTCTACTTTATTTTTATCTTTTTCATTCACTAAATTATGTTCTTTAGATGATATTACATATAATTTTGGATCTTGAAGACGTTTTTCATACTTATCAAAAATAGTTAGATTATCTACATAATCATTTACTTCAACTTTAGTATTATAATTCACTATCCATTGATAAATAAAAAATGCTGCAAGCATAGGGATCATCATGACAAAAATATAAGAAACGGTTAGCCATTTTTTAATCTTCATATTATTTTTTCTCCAATAAATCTGTATCCTGTTCCCCATACTGTTTCAATGTATTTAGGGTTTTTAATACTATCCCTAAGCTTTTCTCTAATCTCTTTTATATGAACTGTTACAGTGTTATTCCCATTAATATCTTTTTCATTCCACACATTTTCATAAATTTCTTTTTTAGTAAATGCCCTATTAGGATTTACAATCATTAACATTAAAAGTTCCCACTCTTTTAATGTTAAACGAATTTTCTCTCCGTCTATTTCCAAATCCTTTTTATCCTTATATATCCTTAGACCTCCTTTATACTCTAATACACCCTCATCAATTTCTGAATTTTTGTATCTTCTATACCTTCTTAAATGAGATTCAATTCTTGCTTTAAGCTCTACAAGACTAAAAGGCTTTGTCAAATAATCATCAGCACCCAATTCCAACCCTTTTACCTTATCTAAATCACCATGTTTTGCACTTATAATTAAAAGGGGCACTTCACTCTTTAATCTTATATTTTTACATAATGTAAATCCGTCCATTTCTGGCATCATAATATCTATCAATAGTAAATCAAATTTCCCCCTATAAAATTCATCAAGTCCTTCTTTGCCAGTAGATGCCCATATAACTTCATATTTATCCATTTCAAGGTATTCTTTTATAGCTTCAGCAATTTCTTCATCATCTTCCACTACTAATATCTTTTCTTTCATAGTAAGGTACCTCCTACAATTTTTATTATAATTGTTATATTATTTTATTTGTAAAACTTAATAATTTCTTTATAAGTCTAATAAACAGGGTTCTTGGTTTCAGATAGCGTTTTTACTACATCTGAAAGTTACTAACAGAATTCTTAGGAGTTTTACTCCTTAAAATTCGTTATCCTTTAGAGAAAACCTTTATTCGGGTTCTAACCATTCTTTACTCCCTTTACTCCTATTTTAAAAAATAAGATTATTATAATTGTTAGATATCAAATAAATAAAGTTCTAAACTTAAAATAAATTTCAACTTTATTTTAAGCTTAGAACTTGTTATAAAACAATATAATAATATGAAATACTTAAATTTGATAAATTAACTCATTTCAATATTTGTTTCATGTTTCTTTAAAACAAGCATAAACAATGCAAATGCCACCATTATACTCCCCACTATTTTCCATCCAATAACAATAGAGTAACTATTTAATACATATCCCATAACTACTGGTCCTAAAACATTTCCCATTCTCATAATCAAAGGAAGTATGGCATTCATTCTGCCTCTATGAGATGCTGGGGTATGATTTACAATAAAAGGTGTAGAACTTATTGTCACTATAACTTCCCCTATAGTAAATATAAATATTGAAATAAAAAAAGCTAACTTAGTATTTACAAATCCAAGCATTCCAAAACCTATGGCATATAAAACACCTCCATAAAACACTTTCATTATGTTTTTTACTTTAGATAAAAGTGATGTAATAATTGGAGTTAATGTTATTACTATAATTCCATTAAAACTTGCTAATTTACCATATAATTTTGCTCCTTCATTTACAAAACTTTTCTCAACATACATTGGATACATAAAGCTCCATTGAGCATAAACAAAACTATATCCGAACATAATCAATGCAAACCAAATTAATATAGGTCTTTTTGTTAACACTTGAAATATAGATCCTTCTACTCTTTTTTCTAACTCTCTTTCCTCTCCAATAATTTCATGAGTTTTATTTATTGTTTCCTTAATAAAAATAACTATTAATCCTGTTGCTATAAGTGCAGTAAGTGCATCTCCTATAAATAAAAGCTTCAAGTGATTCTCGAATAATAATCCTCCTATTATAGGTCCTACAGCAAATCCTAAATTAAACCCCATATAAGATAGCGAATATGCTCCATCTCTATTTTCTGGATTAGTCAAATCAGCTATTATTGCTGAATAAGCTGGATCTGCCATTCCCATAAATACACTAGCAATCATTATAAAAGGTATCATTTTCATAGATGTACCTACTAATGCAGCCATTATATAGCTTAGTGCCGCTAATGTATTTACAGTTACAATAATCTTTTTTCTTCCATAGGAATCTGCTAATTTTCCACCTATCATACCACTTGGTACAAATAAACTTCCACATAAAGTTATAAATAATCCAGCCTGAGAATTAGACATTCCAAGCTTTTTTGTAAAAATCAAAGTTAAAAGTGGAAAAACAAAAGCTCCCGATGCATTAATCATTCTTGCTACAAATAAAACATACATTTCTTTTGGCAATCCTAAATAAGGATTCAGTATTTTTCTTAAGTTCCTCGTTAACCTCTTCATAAGTTATTCCTTTCCCGTTACCTGTATAAAAGTAAATTTCTAAAATGTAAAAAACCAAACTATACTACCTATTTAAAGTTAAGTATAGTCTGGCTTTTTAAGTATAATTCTTATATAGACATTTATTTAATACATTAAAAAGCCACAGGCAAACCACCTGTGGCATAACATGTCAAATTATAAAAATATTTTTTAATACTTTTTATACAGGTCGTTTACATATAATTTTGTTTCATTTTGTTGTTTGTACTGAACTTTATTTTGTGATACTACATTATTTACTACCATTTAAACGACCTCCTTTTTAAATTTTCTTAATTTTATCATGGTTAAAAATTCATGTCAAGTAATTTTATAACATTCAAATTAATACACTTTCACATTTCTTTATAAATTTCATAATTTTAACTGCCAATATAATTGATGCTATTGCTAAAACAATAGCAAATAGGATTGCAATTAGTGGTATATGAATTAGTAATCCCAAAAATACAATTCCTATAGTTAAATATATATATTTTCTCCATAAATCTTCAGCTTCATCATATAAAAGTGTATTTTCTTGTTGATGACACATTTCTTTAACACCCATAAACAAATTATATACAATATATATTCCTATTATTAATACTATAATGCTAATTGGTATAATAAATTTTTCTAAAACTCCTAGTTTAATCAAACCAGCTCCTTTACCATTTGGAGGAGTTTGATATATAGTGAATATAGATAATATTACCATTATAATACTACAATTTCTTCCCTTTATAAAATAATTACTTTTTGAAGACAATTCCTTAAATCCTATAAAAAATAATAAATATCCTATTGGATCAGGTAAAATGTCAAATCCCGTTATTCTAAAATTAATCATTATAAATAAAAATCCCCAAAATATTTTTGTAAATCCGTTCTTCATAGCCATATTCCCCCTTAATAAAATTACTAATTACTTATTTTATTGTAATTATAAATTAAATATATATAGTAATTTTTATATTCTATAAACTCTATCTTTAAAAACTTCAAGTTAAAATTATTTGGATTTTTGATTCCATTTTTTATATTAATTATAAATTTAAGCATATTATACCATATATAATATGCTTAATGTAGCATGTTTTACGTAACATTTCTTTTAAATTATCTTCATTATAATCTAAAAATTACAATAATATGTAAAATTAAAAGGGGTAATTATAAAACGGATTTATTTAAATAAGTTATTCCATATCTTTATAGTAATTATATTTAATTCCATAACATTTTGCTTCTTATGATTAAATTACATATTGCTGATACAATTACTCCTGTAAGTGCTGCCCCTCCCATAAGTATTGTTTTAAGCTTAAATCTGCTCTTTTTTTCAACTCTGATATCCACCTCAAAAATTCCTGTATTAGTATCAAGACTACTTGAAACAGTAGATTTAGTATATTTGTTGTCTTTCAATAAATTTATTATTATTTCTTTTTTTAATTCATGGATTGATACATACCTGTCCTTAGAATCAATCCTAAAACATTTTTGTATAATGTCTTTTACACTATAATCAACATAACTAGAATAATTTTCATCTATGAGAGGTTCTAAATATATAGATGGCAACTTTCCTGTAGCCATAAAATACATTATTGTTCCAATGTTATATACATTTTGTTGATTATGCTTTTTCAAGTCATATTCTCCTATACAAGTATAGTCACTGTCAATACTATAAACAATATACTTATTATCAATAGACCTAGTTTCTTGTGACATCCCTAAATTAGATAAGACAATCTTTTTATTTGAAGTTATTATTATATTAGCTGGATTCAAGCTTCCATATGTAATAACCTCATTTAATTTATTTAGATAGTTTACAATATCACATAAACTTAATACAATACTATATATATCATCCTTTAATAAAAACCCATTCTTATTAACGTATTTCTCTAGTGATATTCCTTCTACATACTCTTCAATTACATAAATCTTTTCATTATCAAAGCATATATCAACTATTTTTGATATTCCCAAGTCATTTAGTTTCTTTACTTCTTTAATTATTTCACATTTTTTCTGTATACTATCTCTTTGGTTAAACATATTTCACCTCTTAAACAAATATTTTCGTATATTACACTTAACTAATATACGAATAATAAACTAAATTTAAGAGGGTGCATATTTAAAATTTTATATTTTTTATTTGAAATATATTTTGCAGGTTTTCAAACACCAAAAACTATCATGATATTTTATATGTAAAAAGACTTTTATAACTATTAAGCTACAAAAGTCTTTTTTTACTGCAGTTTAATTTTAAATTTACATTAACCCTGGAAGCACTCCTTGGAATAATGATAAAATAGATACTGCTGCAAGTATTGCTAATCCTGCAATAAACCCTCCGATTGTCCATCCTCTAATAGTGTCACTAACAGAAATTTTAAAGAATCTACTAATTGCCCAAAATCCAGAATCATTTGGAAGAGATAACCCAATACCTCCTGCACAAATAGCAATTCCACATAATATTGGTGAAACTCCTGAAGATGCAATTGTTGAGGCAAGTATGGATGCTGTCGTTAAAAGAGCAACAGTTGTAGAACCTTGTGCGCAACGAATTATTTGAGAAATGATAAAGCAAAGTACTAAAATTGGAATAGCAAATCCTGATAGAGCTGTTGCAATATAATCTGCAATTCCTGTAGACTGAAGAACTTTACCATAAGCACCTCCTGCACCTGTGATCAAAAGAATTAGCCCAACTTGGTCAGCAGCTTCAGTCATAATATCTGAAACACCACTTTTTATATATGGCATGGAAATAAGCGCTGCATAAATAACACCAATAAGCATAGCTACATTTTTATCACCAATAAACTTAAGTAAAGGGGTTAATCCACTCTCTTTTCCAAGAATCATTGATCCAAAGCTTCCTGCTAAAATAAGTAAAATAGGTACAAGAAGTATAGATAACGATTTCATAAAACTTGGTTTTTCTTTAGAATCCTCTGTTGTTGATACTGATTCTTCTAATATTACATCTTCAAAAGAATATGTATGATTATTTTTATGATCAATTTTATCAATATATTTTCCGTATATAATTCCACCAACAAGCGTTCCTATAAAAGCACAAACTAAAGCGTATATAAAGAATACACCTACATCTATTTTTAAAGCTTCTGATACTGCAAGTGGCGCTGGAGTTGGAATAACTAAAGCATATGTACATGTAGTCGCAACAGAAAGTGCTCCAGCATATGTTACCATAGAAACTCCTGTCTTTTTAGAAAGAACTCTAAGCATCGGTGCAAACATAATATAAACTACATCACCAAATACAGGAATCCCTGTAAGAAAACCAGACACAGCAATAGCTTGTGGTGTGTTCTTTTCTCCAAACTTTTTAAGAATAGTATTTGCCATTACTTCTATACCGCCTGACTCAAACATAAACTTGCCAAGCATAACACCAAGGCCTGTTACAATACCTATACCTGCCAAAGTGTTTCCAAATCCCTTAGAAACTGTAGTTGCGATATCTTCAACGGGCATTCTAACTAGAACTGCTGTAGCTATAGCTGTAAGCAATAATGATACAAATGCATTTAATTTAAATCTTATAATAGTTACTAATAAAACAACGACTGAAAGTAAAAATACTCCAATTAATAATGGTCCCGTTAACATAGAAACTCCTCCCCTAAAATTAATATTAAAGATTAGATTAGATTAAATGAATTTAATGTATTTTAAAAATTATTTCTAAGTTTACTATGATTTAGATTGCCTTAGAGGAATATATGGAGTATTATTCCATATATCCGCCTTTCATTGGTGATACTGCAAGCTTTGTGTAAATTCCTAAAGCACCTTTAGTATATTTAGGTGACGGTTTTATCCATTTTAATCTTCTTTCCTTTAATATTTCTTCAATTTCCTCTTCTGTTCTTTCTTCTCCTTTAACTCCAACTATGGCAAGCAATCTTTCTGGTATATTTATCTTTATAAGATCCCCATCTTCAACTAATGCTATAGGACCTCCTTCACTAGCTTCTGGAGATACATGTCCTATTGCTGGTCCTCTTGTGGCACCTGAATATCTACCATCTGTTATAAGAGCTATGGATTCAACCAACTCTGGATCTGAAGCTATTGCTTCTGTAGTATAGAACATCTCTGGCATACCTGACCCCTTTGGTCCCTCATATCTTATAAATACTGCATCTCCGGGCTTAACTTCTTTTGTAAGAACAGCCTTTAATGCATCTTCTTCACAATTATAAGTTCTAGCTTTTAATACAACACTCATTAATTTTTTAGATACAGCTGAATGTTTTACTACAGCACCTTCTGGAGCTAAATTTCCTTTTAATATAGCCATTGCACCTTGAGCTTGAATTGGATTATCTTTAGATTTTACTATATCTTCTTTTTTAATTCCCAAAGCCTGAAGGTACTTATTACAAGTTTCATAATATCCAGTTTTCTTTAAATCATTTAGATTCTCTCCTAAAGTTTTCCCTGTAACCGTAATAACATCTAAATGTAAAAACTCTTTAATTTCCTCCATTATGGCTGGTACTCCACCTGCATACCAGAAATAAGCTCCTGGATAAAATCCACTTGGTCTGATATTCAATATATAAGGAATTCTTCTGTGAATCTCATCAAATAAGTCTGCTTCTATTTCTATTCCAAGCTCATGAGCAATTGCTGGTATATGAAGTAAACTGTTACTTGAGCCTGCTATAGCAGCATGTACCATTATTGCATTTTCAAAAGCTTTTTTAGTCATAATTTCCGAAGGTTTAATTCCTATTTCAACTAGTTTAAGAGCGTGTTTTCCTGCATTTCTAGCTGACATTTTAATATTCTCTGATGTAGCGGGCATAAGTGCTGTTCCCGGAAGTGCAACCCCTAAAGCTTCTGCCATAACTTGCATTGTGGATGCTGTACCCATAAAAGAACATGCTCCGCAGCTTGGACAAGCATTATGTTTTAAAGTAGTAAACTCTTTTTCTGATATTTCTCCTCTTTCATACTGTGCACTGTATGTTCCTATCTGCTCTAAAGTTAGCATATTAGGCCCTGCATCCATTATACCTCCTGGAACTACTACAGTCGGCATATTAAGCCTAGCTAAAGCCATAAGATGTGCCGGCATTGACTTGTCACAACTTGTTATAAATACCCCCGCATCATATGGAGTTGCCTCTACATGTGTTTCTATCATATTAGCCATAAATTCTCTTGAAGCTAGAGAATAATTCATTCCATCATGTCCTTGTGCTTGACCATCACAAATATCAGTTACAAAAAACTTAGCTGGTCTTCCTCCAGCACTATTTACACCAGTGCATGCTTCTTCAACTAATACATCTAGATGAGCACTTCCTGGATGACTGTGTCCAAAGCTACTCTCTACTATTATTTGTGGTTTTGAAAGTTCCTCCTCTTTCCAACCTGAACCTAGTCTTAAAGAATCCATCTCTGGTGCTTTTGCTCTTATTTCTTGACTTCTTAGCATTTTAAAATCATCCTCTCTAAGTACTTGTATGACATATATTTATGTATTTATTGCTATTTTCCAGACTTATCGAGAGTTTTTATAAAAAAATATATTTTTTTACCTCACTTGTCTTACAAGTATATTTTAATTTGAAAACGTTTCTTTGTCAATAGATTTTATTCACTTTATGAAAATGAGTTTCATAAAGTGAAAAACCATCCATGTATAATACATAGATGGTTTTATTTATCAACTTAAATTTACTTCTGTATATTTTTTAGCTCTTTTATAGTTCTCTCTATATGTCTTCTTACAAATATTCCAGCAAGTTCAGCATCTCTATTCCTTATAGCATCTAGTATAAGCTTATGCTCCTTAATGCCTCCACCAGGTCCTAATGTATGATATAACCCTCTTTGATGATAGTCAAGTATATCTCTTAACATCTCATTTATTTTTATAATTAATGAGTTTTGTGTACCTTCTGCTATCTTCATATGAAATTCTAAGTCTTTTTCCGTAAATTTATTCATATCTCCTTGATACTGAAGCATTTCATTATATGATTCTTCTAACTCTTTTATTATATCTTCACTGCATCTCTTAGCACATAGTTTAGCACTTTCAACATCCATAACCAGTCTTAATTCTAAAATTTCTATATAGTCATACTTATCCAAAGTAAGTATAGGTATTAAATTATTTAGATAAGTAGAAGTAGATAACTCACTAACAAAAGTCCCTTCCCCTTGCTTTTTTATTAGTATGTTTAAAGCCACCATTTTTTCTATAGCTTCTCTAACGGATATCCTACTTACATTTAGTTCTTTTGCTAATTGTGGTTCAGAGGTAATTTTTGTACCAGGGTTCCATTCACCACTAAATATTTTCTCTTCAATCGCTTTAAATACAATATCACTTGTTCTTACCTTCATGTTCTTCTCTCCTAGTATAAAATGTAGTATAATCATTGTTTTTAATATATTATACTGTATATTTATTACATTGTCTTGTGAACTTGTCTTTATAAGAATGAAGAGTACCCATCAGATAAGATATCTTTATAACCCTTTAGTATTACCTTCTAACACTTCCTGATATATTTCCATTTACAATCTCCATAACTTCATCAACAGTTACTAAATTAGCATCTCCACCAATAGTATGCTTTAGTGCAGAAGAAGCTACTCCAAATTCAAGAGCTTTTCTATAATCATTTTCCATAATTAACCCATAGATTAACCCTGCGGCAAAAGCATCTCCTCCACCTACTCTGTCTTCTATATTAAAATCATACCTGTTTGATTGGTATATTTCTTTTCCGTCATAAATAACAGCAGATAAAGCATTATAAGAAGCTGAAAAATTTTCCCTCATAGTCGTTACTACATACTTTATATTAAATTTCTCTATCATCTTACTAAAAATTTCTTCAAATCTCTTAATATGAATTCCTTCTTTTGCAAAGTCAGCTACTTGATATTCATCCTTTTTTTCCTCTACACTGCTAAGCCATCCAAAACATACATCTACGTCCTGTAGTAACCCTAGCATAACATTTTCAAATTCTTCCATTTTCCAAAGTTGTTTTCTATAGTTTAAATCCAAACTTATTTTAACACCATTTTGCTTTGCAGCTTCTACAGCTTTCTTTGCAATTTTTATCCCTTTTTTTCCTAGAGCAGGAGTAATTCCTGAAAAATGAAACCAATCTGCATCCTTAAATATTGCATTAAAATCAAAATCCTCTGGATCTGCTGTAGCCATTGAAGAGTTTTCTCTATCATATACAACTTTAGAAGGCCTTATAGAAGTTCCTTTTTCAAAAAAATATATACCTAATCTATCCCCACCTCTAGCTATATAATTAGTTTTAACTCCAAATTTCCTTAAAGAATTTAGTGCACTTTCACCTATTGGATTATCTGGAAGTTTACTCACAAAATATGTATCTAATCCAAAATTTGCTAGAGATATAGCTACATTGGCTTCTGCACCTCCATAAACTACATCGAAGGATTCTGCTTGAACAAATCTTTTATGACCTGGAGTAGATAGTCTAAGCATTAATTCTCCCATAGTTACAACTTTTTTACTCATGTCTTTTCCTCCTAGGCTAAGCCCTCTCTTGTCTCTTTAACTTTATTTACAAATTCTCTTGATAAGCGAGCAACCTCTTCATAATTTCCTGTTTTAGCTCCTTCAATGAGTTTTCCACCAACACCTACTGCAACACACCCATTTTTAATCCATTCAGCTGCATTGTTTATGTCAACTCCACCTGTTGGCATAATAGATACTTGTGGAAGTGGTGCTTTTATTGCTTTAACTATACTTGGTCCATACGCACTTCCTGGAAATAATTTTATTACATCTGTTCCAGCTTCTAGAGCTTTTATCATCTCAGTTATAGTCATACATCCTGCCATATAAGGAATTTGGTATCTGTTACAGAGTTTTGCTGTTTCTAAATCAAACCCTGGACTAACTATGTATTGTGCTCCAGCAAGTATAGCTATTCTAGCTGTTTCACTATCTAAAACTGTACCCGCTCCTACTATAAGTTCTTCTTTTGTAAACTTTTCTTTTAAAGCTGTAATTACCTTATCTGCATTAGGAACTGTAAAAGTTACCTCAATAGCAGGTATTCCACCTTCTATACATGCTTTAGATATTTTTTCGGCCATATCAGCATTATCTGCTCTAATAACTGCAACTACACCTACATCTGTAATCCTTTTTAAAGTATCTAATTTTTCTCTCACTATAATTATCCTCCTATATATTCGTATAATTTATTTCATTATACAAAATATAGTTTCATATATCAAAACAAATATTTTTTATATTTTAAAATTATCAACTTCTATCCCTTTTTATATGTATCATTCTTTAAAATTCTTATTATTATATATTTCTTGAAATAAAAGAAACTTGACTACATTATCCTCTGTAGCCAAGTTCCTTAGATATTTTTTCTGCATATTCAATTATAAGTTTCGAAAATTCTTCTAATTTCTCTTGAGTAAAACTAATTATAGAACCTGAAATACTTATAGCCCCACATACTTCTCCTTTATAATTAAAAATTGAAGTTCCTACACATCTTACTCCAATTTCATTTTCTTGTTCATCTACTGCATACCCTTTTTTTCGTACCTCATTTAAATATTTTTTGAATTCATTAAAATCAGTTATAGTATGTTCTGTAAGTTTTTCTACATTACTTTTATTCCATATTTCCTCAATTTGATCATCTTCCATATAAGATAAAATAGATTTACCTACAGCAGTACAATAAAGAGGTCTTCTATTCCCTATTCTAGAGTGTGTCCTTATTGTATTTTGTGATTCTTCTTTTCCAACATAAATGATTTCAGTACCTTCTCTTACAACTAAATGTACCACTTCATTAGTCTTTTCCACTAACTCTTTTAGATATGGTCTTGTCACCGTAACCAAGTCCATTTTCTGTATTTTTTTATTTCCAAGTTCAAATAACTTTAAAGTTAACTTATACTTATTTGCTTTATCTTCTTGCTCAACATATCCCTTATATATCAGTGTAGCTAGTAATCTATGTACAGTGCTTTTATGTAGGTTTACCTTTTCACTTATTTCAGTAATACCAAGCCCATTTTCATAATCAGATAACACTTCCAATATAGAAAGGGATCTATCTACGGATTGTACTATTTCCTGCATTCTTTTTTCCTCCCTTATGTGTTCTATTTCAATTAATTATATCATAACTTTTTTATAATTTAATACGTCTTTTACATGTACTATCTAATTCTAAGCAAATAACTTCTTAATTTTCACAAAAATTTATATTGAATAATTTAATTCCACGTTTAGTACTTGAGTAAATTACATAATTAAAAACTAGAGAATGCAAAATGTAAGTTTCTCAATTAGATAAATGATTATTGCTTATTATTCGTCTTTGTACTTTGGTGAACATTGCTTATAGTTGATAAAATATCATGCATAAAGTTGCTTCCTCTGCTTATTAATAGTCCTGTTAAAATCATTCCTAAATAAGGAATTGATAGTTGTATACCTACCATATATAAAAAGTCTACTTCACTTGCAATTGCTAAAAATATACCTATAGCCATAGCACATACTCTATCAACCCATTTTTCTATCTTAAATGGTATAGCCATTTTAATAGTTTCCCATGTAGCCTCACATATCATAGATAAAATAATAACACTAAAAAAATCCATATACTCTCCCCCAAAGATTGATTTTCTAAACTGAAATCTTATATTCTTACTGATATCCTCTTTGTAAATTTTATATTCTACAATATTCATTTTTATACTATAACCTATAAAAATATTTATCATTTCAAAAGAAAAGGCTGTCAAATACGATATTTTAATCATATTTGACAGCCTTCTTATGCAATTATACTAATCAATTATTTCTCCGTTAAAACTTTTATATTCGGAAGGATTTTTTTTATTTCCTAATGGCCTATCTTTAGGTTTCACTCCATCATGTTTTCCACCTTTTTTATGGGCTTCACCTTTTAACATCTCTTTTTTCATACTTTATTACCCTTTCTAGAATAAAATATCAAATTATTTCCCTTCATACTTTGAAAGTAATTGTTGAAGTTTTTGAGCTTGATAAGCGCACTCTTCTGCAAAATTTTTAAATGCTTCATTTACTTCTTGGCTATCTACTTGCTTTGCATATTCTTGATAATCTCTCACGTTTTCTTGTGCATCAAGCACTTTTTGTTTTATTATATCTTTTGTATTTAATTGCATAACACCACTCCTCTCAAATCTAATATTTCCGTAAATAAAAATTCTTATACTGTTAATAAATAGCTTTCTAATTCTTTTTATTATCATATACATCTATTTTATTTATAATATTATTTTCATCAGAAAACTCCTCTGGAAGTGTATCAATATTTTCTTTTTTATTAGCTATAAAATCATCCTCTATTTTTAAAACATAATTACTTGGCAAGTCTCCAAGATCTATTTCAATATTTTTATTTCTTTTTCTATTCACTAGACTCTCTCCTTTCAAAATTAATTTTCCTCTGAAATAAGTGTTTTATTCTAATTCTCATGCAATTTCCTCAAATATAATAAGACTAATGATAAAATATGCTTATCAGTAGTCTTGAATTTGTTATACTAATTTGTCTTTTAGGGATTATTTTTAAATTTTTCAAACCCAAACCCTATTTATGTTGCTATAAAAATATATTTTAACTTCATAAATAATTCAAATCAATTATGATTTTTTACAAAACTAAAAAGAAGTGAAATTTCACTCCTTTTTTGTATTAAGAATTTTTTTTATACATAGAACACCAACTAGTATTCCTATTGTTAGAAAAGATAAAAAACTACTGCAATAAGGTATTACATAATCTAAAGTACTGCCACTTCTAGTAAATATTTTGGATGAAATTGGAATAAAAAAAATAAAGAGCAAATCAATAAAAAAAATAATTTTATACATGTGTGTCTTCAAATCGCTTACTCCTTTTCATAATTTAGATAGATAATGTTTAATATCATTAGCAAATATAATAGTAAATAAAGCAATCATAAACATTAGACTTAGTTTTAATAAAAAATTTTTCTTAATCCTCTCCTTAAAATTTATATGAATTATTATAGCATAATTTTGTTATTTTTACAGTATATGTATCGTGTATTCATTGCATATACGTGAATAATTATTCATTATTTTTTAAATAACTTTTTTAGATTTTCTTTAAATGGAGGATAAACAATTCCCTTTTCAGTAACTATTGCAGTTATATTTTCATGAGGAGTAACATCAAAAGAAGGATTATAGGTTTTTACCCCTTTAGGTGCTGTCCACACACCAAATCTACAAGTAATTTCTTTTGAACCTCTTTCTTCTATGGGAATTTCATCTCCTGTTGGTGTACTTAGATCAATTGTTGGTGTTGGAGCAGCTATATACATAGGTATTCTAAAATATTTAGCTAAAATTGATACATTAAATGTTCCTATTTTATTTGCAGTATCTCCATTAGCAGCTACTCTATCGCACCCAACTATAACTGCATCTACTTTTCCTTGTGCCATGACAACTGCCGCCATATTATCAGTTATAGTGGTTACATCAATTCCTGCTTGATATAGTTCTAAGGCAGTTAAAGTAGAACCTTGTAGTCTTGGTCTTGTTTCATCTGAGTAAACCTTTATATGCCATCCTTTTTCATAAGCAAGATAAATTGGCGAAGTTGCCGTACCATACATTGAAGTAGCTAGTTGTCCAGCATTGCAATGAGTTAAAATACCCATATTATTTTTTATTAATGGCATAAAGTTTTCCCCAATAGATCTGCAAATTTCAATGTCTTCTTTATGAATTCTTTTAGCTTCCTCTCTCAAAATTTTCTTTATTTCTGATATAGGTTTTTCTCTTGATTCTTCTGCTTTTTTCTTCATCCTATTAAGAGCCCAGGAAAGATTAACTGCTGTAGGTCTACTAGAATTCAAATAATCTGCTTTTTCATTTATAATTATCCAAAAGCTTTCTTCTGGTACATCTTTTATTCCGAAATATAATCCATATCCAGCAGCAACACCTATAGCTGGTGCTCCTCTTACAATCATATCTTTAATAGCTGTCCAAACACCTTCTATTGAATCATACTCAATGTATTCGATTGCATTTGGAAGTTTAGTTTGGTCCAGTAATATCAATTTATCTCTATTATCATCCCATTTAATTGCAAGTAGTCCTTCCATACAAAATCCTCCTTTATATTTGTTCTTTAATTAACTTAACTAATCCACCTATACTATTTATTTCATTTCTTCTAATCAGCATTTCTTGTCCTATATTTAAAGCAAGCCTTTGAGCCTCAGCTCTCTCTTCTTCATTCTTTATAAAATCTAAGTCTGGTACATGTGCCATTCCCAAAACTCTTCTCATTATTTCACAAGAAGCAAAACCTATAGTCTCATGTAACAAATTGTTTATATAATACTCTTTATATCCCTTGACTCCAGTTGTAATTTCTTTGGAATCATTATCCCAAAGCTGCCCAAAATCTCTTTCAAATTCATTCCATATTTCTTTAATAGACTCTAATAAATATTCTCTAAAATCTTCAATTTGCTTATTTGATTTATCTTTTCTACCTTCCCAAGAAGAATAATTTAATATATAGTTTGCAAATAGTAATCCTATATCATATCCATAGGGACCATAAAAAGCAAATTCAGTATCAAAAATAACTATTCTATTCTCAGAAACAAAAATCGAACCTGTATGTAAGTCCCCATGTAATAGCGCCTATGCTTTAGTCATAAAAAGATTCTTTAATTTACTTGTTTCCAACCTAACCTTTTCATTTTTCCATAGTATTTTAGCATCTTCCATAATATATGGATTTACATTATTCGATTCTGCATTCATATATGGATCTGTTAAAACTAATTTTTCAGTTATATCACATAATTCAGGGTTTATAAATTTACTTATCATTTTCTTTTTCTCAATAGGACCAACGCCTAAATCTGATGTATAAAAAAGATTTCTAGATAAAAACTTTCCTATCTGTTTTGAAAGATTAGGATATCTTTTCATCTCCATAAAACCTGTTCTTAAAATATCCATACTCCCTAAATCTTCAGCAACATAAAGACAATTATCCTTGTCCACTTTATATATTTTAGGAACAAATCCATGGCAAGCTTTTTCCTGTTCAAACATAGCCTCAGCTTCTATTCTATTTCTATCTAAAGTTAACTTCCACCCTTCTCCTGCTATTCTTAAATAAGGCAAAGCTTGTTTTACTATAACGGACTTTCCACTGTTTTCTCCTTTAATTCTAAAAACTAAATTTAAATTTCCATCACCTATTTCTTCTGCTTTAAGATTTTTCTCTTTATAAAAGATATTTAAGTTCAAATTTCTTATATATTCAACTATTGATTTACTATTCATTTTCTTATAATCTGCCATAAAAAGCCCTCCCAAATATTCTTATATATTACTATATGGTCTAACTATATTCCGATATACATACATAAATGTATTTTTTATGCATCCTTTCTTTTAATATGCTATATTATTTTGATTTACACACATCTTTAACCTATTAAATAAAGTTTTCAATATATTTATTTACATAACCTAAATAAAAAAACACCCCATGTAACAACATGAGATGTTTAAGTTTATTTAATGTCCTACTAATCCACATTCCTTTAATTTACTTACTAGTTTTTCATTCATATTTTGTAACTTACCTTTTAATTGAACACTTAATATTAAAGGTATAATAAAATATACATTCAAAGTAGCTACATCTTTAACAAGTACATTCTTTATAATTCCTCCCACAGTTTCCCTCATTCCTCCTATAGCATACGTAAATGGTAAAAAAGGATTTAACATCTGGAAAAATGTTGGAGTTACCTGTATCGGAAAAGTACCCCCAGATGCAGATATCTGAAGTACTAAAAGAACTACTCCAATCGCTTTACCTACATTTCCAAAAATAGAAACTAAAGAATATACTATCATGGAAAACACTATACTTATAAATACAGACATTAGCACAAATGCTAATTTATGTGCAACATAGGTTTTCAGTAAGAATATATCTCCTATACTAACAATTAATGCTTGACATATAGCTATAGTCACAAATGTTAAATATCTTCCAAAATATATATCTGAGGTACTTAACTTCACTCCTTCCATTTCTCCTACATGAGTTGAAAGAAGTGAAACTAAAAGTAATGCTCCTACCCATAAAGATAATGTTGTAAAGAAAGGTGACATACCTGATCCATAGTTTGGAATCGGAAATATTTTATTCTCTTTTATATCTATAGGGTTAGATATAAAGTTACTCTCGCTTATTGCATCATTTTTCATTAATGATATAATTTCATTTAACTGCGAATCTGCATCTAATTTTCTAAGTTTACCTGCCACCTCATGAATTGACTTTTGTATAGGTGGAAGTTTTTCTTTGAGTACTTTGATAAGTTCATTAGCTTTTTTTGTACCATCCGCACCCTTATCTAATAATCCTGTTAGTTGTGGTAAACTTGAATTAGCATTGTTTAATATTGTTATAGTACTATCAGCTACACTTGTTAATTGATTAATCGTATCATTTATAGCAGGTACTATCTCTGAATCATATCTTCCTATAATTCCTTCTAAAGATGATGAAGCACTTTGAGATCTATCTCCAAGCTTATTCAATAAATCCATAGACGGTTGTTGTCCTTTATCTATAGAAGCTATTACATTGTTTAATGTATCTATTTTACCGTTTAAATTATTCTTTATAGAAGCAAGATTTTCTTTGATTCTATTTAAAGTTCCATTACTATTGTCTCTATCTAGATAATTTAATAAATCCATTATACTATTTATATTATCAACAGCATTAACATACTTTTCCCTTGCCCTTACAAAAAACTCCTTAGCTTTAGGTGCACTTTGAGATATTACATCTATTCCCTCTCTTGTTAGTGATTCTGCACTACTAGTTAAATCTCTAGCAAGTATTAAATCTTCCTTTATATAAGGAGCAGTTTTCTGTAATCCATCTTTTGCTTTATTTAAAAATACTACGCTAGTATTTACTATACCCTTTGCTTTAAGAATAGTATCTTGAAGTAATGGAATATCTTTTTTTACATTTCCTAAAAATTCTTCTAGAGTAACAGTACCTTTTTCTAGCGCATCTATCCCTTTGTTTATTTCAGGCATTCTATCATCTACATATAATATCATACTAATTAATTCTTTGAGTTTAGGCTTACTTTCATCAAGTTCTATACCTAATTTGTTAACAATTTCTAAGACCTTCCCATTTACCATTTTAACAAAAGTCTTTGATACTTCACTTTGTACAGTAGTTACTCCTTTACTAGTAATCTTAGGTGCTATAGCATTAACTTTTTCATTTACAGAGTAAATTAAACTAGGCTTTTCCTGCTTATCTTTTACTATCGTTAAAAGTTTCTCTGAAAAATCCTCTGGTATAAGCACACTTGCATAGTATTTCCCAGTTTCAACACCAGCCTTAGCTTCTTTTTCATCAACAAATTTCCATCCTATTTTATCATTACTTTCAAGTTGTTTTACTATGTCTTTTCCTGCATCTACTCTAATATCTTTAAAATTAGCACCATTATCCTTATTTACTACAGCAACAGCTATGCCATTGGTATTAGAATAGGGGTCCCAAGAAGCCTCTATATTGAACCAAGCATACAGTGATGGTAAAATCATGAGTCCTGTAATTATTACTAAAGCAACCCAATTTGTAACTACCTTTTTTACATCTCTTTTGTAAACTTTCAATGCATTTTTCATAAATTTTACCCACTCCTGATTGTTCCGAATATTTTATCGTTAAGTTATAAAATTATTATTCCCTATAATATCAAAAACATATTATAAATGATTCTATATTTAAATTCAAGTATATTTGTAGTAATTTGTCTAATTATTGTATTTATTGTTTCATTTCGAAAAACTCATTTCAACATTTAGTAAAGTAATATATTTACATTACATAATAAAATGCAATCTCCCTTTAAAATACATATGTATTTTAAAGGGAGTAATATTTATTATTTTACTTTTTAATAATCTTAGTATCAAAATTATATTTCAAACCTTTATATCATAATAGTCATTTCTTAAAACATAATTTTAAGCTACACATTTTTTATTTGAATATATTGAATATATTATTTGCTCTGCCGCAGAATAAAGACTAGTAGCTATCATATATAAGGCTATAGCTGCTGGAGCTTTTACTAAAAATAAAATGCTGAATCCCCCTATCATTACTAGATTCATAGGAGTAAGTTTACCAATTGATGTGTTCTTAAGAATTCCAATAGTACGCAATATATTGGGTAACAATTGAACTATCGCAGTAAACATAGGAAGTATAAAATATGGATCTGCAACATTTAAAGTTGAAATCCAAGGAACTAACTTTGTTCCTACCTCTACCACCATAGATGAAAATACTTTATATAATGAATACATTATTGGTATCTGCGTAAGCATAGGAAGACATCCTAATAAATTTACTGAATTACCCAAATAGATTTTTTGAAGTTCCTCATCTAATTTAACTTTATTGTGTTTATATTTTTCTTTTATCATTTCTATTTTTTTTGAGGTTTCCTGCTGTTTTTCCATAATCTTTTTTTGTTTTATAGACATTGGTAAAAATAAACTTTTTACCAATAAAGTCAAAATAATTATAGCAATACCATAGTCTCCAGTTATACCATATAATCCATTAAATATGTTGTTAAATACTGTGAAAATAATGTTCATTTTCTAATCTCCTTTAAAATAATTTAGAATTTAAACCACTACTTTCACAAATCTGCTTTCAACACAAAATCGCCATACATCATATTTCTCATAAGATACATAATCCTCTATAATAAGCTTGTTTAAAAATTGAGATACCTTAGCAATCTGACTTTCATTAATATTCTCACTTACTATCTCATTCTTTAGTTTATTAATAGAAAACTTTATGTACGATAAGGTAACAATAAAAAAACTTATACATAAAAAAATATATAGCGAATTATTAAAATCAATTTTCATATTAAATTCCACCTATATTAATACTAAAATACTTATGACGTATTATACCACACATTGATAATATAATATACTTCATTTGATAATTTTTAAAAAAATGTTAACTTAAAATTATTTATTTTGAGTTACTAATTTAACTATAAAAAGCTGCTTGCTAGCAGCTTTTTATAGTATCTTAATCTTTTATTACTATAGTAATATTCACTTAATTTAAAATCACCATTACTACATATAAATTACATAGTAATTTGTTTCTAGAATCTATCTTTTTTGATTTTTAGGATTTCCTTTTCCAGTTTGTTTTTTAGCATCTTCTATTTGAAATTCACCAGCAGCTTCCATATTAACTTTTTCAAGCTTTCTATGTATTTTCTCTGCCTCTATATTATTATTCTCCCTATTTAATTTTTTTCTTTTTCCCATTATACTTACCTTCCTTTTAAAATTATTATATATTTTATTGTTTTTTAGCTAAGTACTCCGGTTATTTAGGATTATACATTCCTTTACTTTCCATATACTTATATACAGCTTCCCCATGTTTTTGTTCTTCTTTTTGTATATGGTTTAGCAAATCTCTAGCATTAGTATCTCTAAATTCAAAAATAGTTGTATCATAAGTTGATGAAACATATTTTTCAGTCATTAATATATCTTCACATAATTTAGAATCAGCAACAACATTTAATCCAGCCCCTGCATTAGCTGTATTTGCAGGCATAGCTTGAGCAGCTTGTTGATTTGTTCCTTGTGAATTCATATTTGGAATTTGACCACTTAATAATTGGTTAATGCTATTTAGATGTTCCTTTTCTTGATTTAAATTACTTGTAAATATTTGTTTAAGTTGAGGGTCTGTAGCTTGATTTGTATAATCTGTATATTTGTCAATACACAATTGTTCATGGCTTTTTTGATCCTCTAAAAGATTTCTTTCTTTCTGTGTTAAATTTATATTCATAATATTTCCTCCTCTCTTTTTCCCCCTTAGTTTATGTAATATAAGCTTTTTTATTCTTTTTGATCCGATGTCTAACCGTTAAAATTTGATTTTAAATAAGAAATATTTTCATGTTTATTTTCAGCTTATAACTTATGATTGTTCATTATCAAAAAATGAAATTTGAAAAGAATCCTGTGGTGATAAACTTGATACCCTTACCCCTAAAAGTCTTATTGGATCTTTCCTCCAAACTTCATCAAACAATTCTTTTGTAATTTTTAAAATCTCCTCTTTAGAATTGACATACTGGTCTAACTTTCTTTGGTGTGAGTATGTTTCAAAGGAACTATTTTTAATAGTAACACTGATAGATGCACATGAATTTTTAGAATTTCTTAACCTAGATGTAACTTTATTCACTAAATAATATAAAATCTCATAAGCTTTATCTTTCTCCTTAACATCATAAGGTATAGTAGTTGAATTTCCTATCCCCTTCATTTTTGCCTCTATTTTTTCTCCTACTATTGACTCGTCTATACCATTGGCATAGTTCCAAATAAGTATTCCATATCTTTTAAATTTATATTGTAGTATTTCTAGATCATATAAAGCTAGCTCTCCAATAGTATTTATATTTAACTCTCTAAGCTTACTAGATGTCGCCTTGCCAACCATAAATAACTTTTCTATAGGCATAGACCACATCTTTTTCTTTACTTCAAAATCAAATAAAGTATGAATCTTATCTGGTTTTTCAAAATCCGAAGCCATCTTAGCTAATAGTTTATTACTTCCTATACCAATATTCACTGTAAAACCTAAATTATTCTTTATTGACTCTTTTATACTATTGGCTGCTTCTATATAATTTTTAAAAGAATATTTAATATGTCCATAATCAATAAACCCCTCATCTATTGAATATCTCTCCACTTTGGAAGAATATTGTTTCAATATGTTAAACATTTTTTTACTATATTCTATATAAACATCAAAATTAGGTGGAACAATCTTTAAATCAGGGCACTTTTTAAGAGCTGTAGCTATAGGTTCCCCTGTTTTTATGTTATATTTTGTAGCTGGTACTGATTTAGCTAAAACAACCCCTCTTCTTTTCTGTCTATCTCCTCCAACTATAGAAGGAATAGTCCTTAAATCTAATTTGTCTCCCATTTTCAATCTATGTGTGGCTTCCCAAGACAAAAAAGCTGAATTTGTATCTATATGAAAAATAATTTTATTAATCTCATTTTTCATTATAATTCCCTCTCTTTTTATATTTTTATAAAATAATAACTTCCATAACCAAGTCTTTATATATTTAAAATAAATTAAAATATTAATTTCTATAAACTTTAACTTAAAATTAAAATCACTTGATATTATTATATAGGAACATATGTTTGTTTTCAATAATCCCAATTTTTTTTATTTGAATAACTATGGGTTTATATGTTATCATTTTTTTTGTATTTACTTTTTAAGGAGGCTATTTATGAATAAAAAATTTAAAGATTTTGCAATAATAGGATTTGCATTATTTGCAATGTTCTTTGGTGCTGGCAACTTAATCTTCCCTCCATCATTAGGAAAATCAGTTGGCTCATCATATTTAATATCTTCAATAGGTTTTATAATAACAGGGGTTGGGCTCCCTTTACTGGGCATAGTCGCTTGTGTTAAAAGTGGAGGAAGCTTTGAAAAAATGGCTTCCAAAGTAAATAAACCTTTTGCTGTGATTGCCACAACTGCCTTGATTTTATCAATTGGCCCTATGTTGGCTATACCAAGAACAGCAGCTACAACTTTTGAACTTAGTATTCAACCTTTATTTCCTAGTATAAGTCCTTTTGTAGCTGTATCAGTGTTCTTTTTGATAAACTTATGCTTTGTATTAAGACCAACTTCATTAATTGATAATATAGGTAAATTTTTAACTCCTATACTTTTATTTATGTTGAGCTTAATAATCATAAAAGGTTTTATTTCCCCTATAGGTCCTATTATTAATACAGGTTATACAAATGTTTTTTCTAGCTCATTGTTAATGGGGTACCAAACAATGGATGCTATGGCATCTGTAATTTTTGCTTCAATTATAATTTCTTCTGTTAAAAGAAAAGGTTATACTTCTGACAAAGAAATTTCTTCTGCAACTATAAAATCTGGTTTTGTTGCAGTTATAGGACTTAGTTTTATTTATGGCGGACTTTTATATTTAGGATCTCAAACTGCAACTTTGTATGCTGATAATATTCCTAAAACAAAGCTAGTTATGGAAATATCTCAAAAGGCTCTTGGGAATTTTGGTGGAATAGCATTAAGTATTTCTGTTGGAGTAGCATGCTTAACTACTTCAATCGGATTAATTGCCACTGCTTCTCAATTTTTTACAAACCTTTTTAAAAATAAAATTTCATATCAATTTAATGCAATTATAATAACTGTAATAAGTATGATTATTGCATTAAGAGGTGTGGATAAAATAGTAGCTTTAGCAGACCCAATATTGCAAATACTATATCCAATAGTAATTGTTTTAATTATTTCCAACTTACTTACTGATTTTATTAAAAACAATAAGATTATAGAAATAACAGTATATGTGACTTTATTAATTTCTATTATAAGTACAGTAAGTAATATGGGAATTAAGGTATCTTTATTTGAGAGCTTATTAAAATTTATACCTTTATCTTCTCTTGGATTTGCTTGGGTAATCCCTGCATTAATTGCTTTTATTATTTCTTTCTTTGTTCTAAACAATAAAAAAAAAACTTCTATAAACACAAATAATTCAGCGGAAAGAGTATCTTAGAAAAATGTTGCTATGCAACATTTTTTTTATTGAGTAATAAACCTTTTTGTATAAACATATTTTGTTATATACAAATAAAAATGAGGTGACTTTAAAATTGAAAAAAGGTAGCCTTATAGTGTTGATATTAACCCTTTTATTATCAATCTTTATAAGCTTTAAAATGTATCTAGGTAGAGAAAAACCATCAAACTACTTCTATACAAATTTATTAGCAAAAAATATTACATTATCTGATAAATATGAAATAAAAGTTCTTGATACTAACTTCTATAAAACTGAAACACTATCTGGAGAAGACATTCAAATAATTAGACATTTTTTAAAACAACTTAGAAAACCTAACTTTATTCAAAAACCTGTAACTTTAAATAAAAAACCTGAGTACAAAATATTTTTCACATTTCAAGACACTAATGAAAAATACATAATAAATGTATACGACAACGAATTTATATCTGTATATCCTTGGGATGGCGATTTTTATATGGATTACATAGATATGAAAAATATTCCTGTAAGATATAATATGTATTCTCTATGTAAAGATTCTTTTGTTAAACAGCCCAATATTTAGAATAATACTCTTTTAAAGTAAATCCTAAAAGCCACTATGAAATTTCTTTTATTCATAGTGGCTTATTTTCAATTGCATAATTAAAAATTTGAATTACGTAATGCAAGTTTCATTTAAAAAAAGAATTTTTCTAAACAGTTAACAATAAAACTTGCATGAAGTTATATATCTATAGAATTATTCAATTTCCTCACTTAATTAAATACATCCACTAAATTATAAAATACATCCTCATTTTGTCTTAATTTAGATTCGTTTCCAAGGACACATATATAATTTTCACTTAACCCCTCTTTTATCATCTTAGCAAAACCTTTTATGTCTTCTCTAGATGTATTCAAGACCTCATTTCTTTCTCTTTGAACATCTTCAGCAGTAATATTACTTAAATAATAAGCTAATGCCTTATCTGCCTTCATAGGAGGAGTTAGCGGTGTATCTAAATTACTTATAGTTCCTATTATATATTTTGTCATCTCTCTCTCATCAGCTTCAAAGTTTTCTAAATACTCATATAACTTATCATAAACTTCTAATGTTTCCTTTAAATTAGGATCACGATAAGATCCAAAAAACATATTTCCACTTCTTCCGAAAGAAGCAAAAGCTCCATATGCACCACCTAAAACTCTAACCTTATTCCATAAATAATCTAGACTCACTATTGTTTTTAAAACTTGAAGACTTCCGCTATACTCATAACCTAATTTTCTATAATTAGATCCTTTTGCTACATATTGTACATCTCCTTGAGTCATAAGTCCTTCATTATAAGCTTTAATATCAAAATTATAATTTTTAGATTCAACTTTATCCTTACTCAATCTATTCACAAAAGAACATATATTTTCTTCTACTTTTTTATAATCTTCTTTTTCTACAGCTGCACTTAATAATAAGTTATTTTTATTAAATATTTCCTTAGACACCTTTGATAATTTAGAAATTATTTCATCAGATTTGGAATCAAATTTTTCATCTAATTCTTCTATAAACTTATAAAAATTCAATCCTGATATATTTTCTTCATAAAATCCTATAGGTGAAAAATATGAAAATAACCTATTAGCTGCAACAATATGACCACCATCAAAAATAGCCATTTCTAATCTAGATTTTAATTCTTGTATAATCTCCTTTAATCTTTTTTTATCATCAAATTTAGTTTTAAGAATTACTTCTTCTAACAACTCACATAATCTTGGTAATTTATCTACTAATGATTTAGATTTAACTAAAAACTTCGGTACATATTCTCCTGGGGTATTATTTATTAGATAGGTTACTGAAGCATATCCTATTCCACCAGTAGAGATATTAATTTCATTTGATAAATCCATATAATTATAATTTTCAGTTCCCATTTTACCTAAAACTGCAGATAATAATCCAATATAAGGTATGTCTTGCTGTTCAACTGTCTTAGTATCAAATATAAGCCTTAAATAAGCAATTTTATTAGTAAACATTGGATGAAGTAATACCTTATTTCCACAAATATCTTTCTCCTCTATTGGAAGATCTTCTATTTTAGGCTCTATGTCTTTTAAAGAAAGTAGTGGAATCTTTTCTAAATCTTCTGGCTTTTCTCCAGTAATTTGTCTTTCTCTTAAAGCTATTGTGTCCTTAACTAATTTATCTATCTCTACATCACTAAGAGATTTTTTGTAATCACTTAATTTTTTTCGTACTACATCTGCCCTTTCTTCAGCCATACCAGGTCTTGGTTTTAATAAAAGTAAACTGCAATGATTACTATCTATTAAATATTGCTTTATAAGTTTTTCAAAATAATCTGTAGTAAGAGCTGCCTTTATTTTTTCTAAAGGTGCTTCATATCTAAGATGAATTAAAGGATCTTTATCGTGAAGCCAGCTATCCATAGCTTTTGTATAATATAATAATCCTTTAGGATAAGTTCTTGTATCCCCTTCTCTTAATCTAAATTCCTTTATATTTATAGAAGCCTCTATTAACTTTTTATCTAAGCCTTTTTCGGAAAGTTCTCTTAAAGTATCAAAAACTATATTCTTAAATTGTTCTTTTTTGCTTTCATCAGAATTTTTAACTACTATACTAAATACTGGTTGAAGTATACTATTATCATAAAATCCGTAAACATCTTTACCTATCCCAGCATCTATAAGAGCTTTTTTAAGAGGTGCTGCAGATGTCTCTAATAATAAATATTCCAATATTTCAAAAGCCATAGATATTTCAGGATTTGTACACTCACCTACTACAAAGTTTAAACTTAAAAAAGCCTTATCTTTCCCATTATCATTAGGTGATACTGGGTAATCTCCATTAACCTCTTTTATACCATTAAAAGTTTTTTGAATATCTATGTGAGAATCTATCTCCATTTTATCAAATTCATTTAAATACTCATCATTTATAAATTTAAGTTGTTTATCTAAATCTCCATCACCATACAAATAAATATAACTATTTGATGGATGATAATATTTTTTATGAAATCCTATAAATTGCTCATAAGTAAGGTTTGGTATATCACTAGGATCTCCTCCAGATTCTACACCATAAGTTGTATCTGGGAATAAAGATTCTTGAATTTTTCTATAAAGAGCATCTTCAGGGGATGAAAAAGCTCCTTTCATTTCATTATATACTACACCTTTATATGTTATTTCTTCATCCTTACTGTTTAATTCATAGTGCCATCCTTCTTGAGCTAATATCTCTGGATATTTATATATGTTAGGATGAAAAACTGCATCCAAGTAAACATCCATTAAATTTAAAAAATCTTTGTCATTTTTACTTGCTATAGGATATATAGTTTTATCTGAAAAAGTCATTGCATTTAAAAAAGTATTCAATGAACCTTTAGCTAATTCTACAAAAGGATCTTTAATTGGAAATTTTCTAGAACCACATAAAACTGAATGTTCTAATATGTGAGGAACCCCCGTACTATCCTCTGGTGGTGTTCTAAATCCTATTGCAAAAACTTTATTGTCATCGTCATTTTCTAGACTTAAAAGTTTAGCTCCACTCTTTTCATGAAAAAATACTCTAACCTTTGAATTTATTTCTTTTACATGATTTTCTTCTATTAACTTAAAACCATGATATTCTTTGTTTACTTCAAATTCCATTAAATCTCCTCCTAATCTATATGTATATATTATATATTCTACCAAAACTTTCTCTAAAAAATATACACTTATGCAATTTTCTTTTAAATCTTTATAAACTTATAAAATAATTTTCTTTTAAATCTTTATTTTTAAGTCTTTCATTTAAACAAATTGTTCCTATATATAAAATTCACCTTTTTCTACTTTTTAATACCTAATAATCTTTAATTTAAGACTCTATTTTTAAAGAATGTAAATATCTTTCTTCTAAAACTTCCTTTAATAGTCCTAATACTATATTTAAAATTATACAAAATCAAAAATTTGCTAAACCATAGTCTAATTTAAATATATATGTGTTTTACTCAAATTAACATTATAACTATATAGTCAATCCTTAATTTAAATACCAAACAATAGAAAATATAAAATAGATTTATTTATTACTTAGATGGCTTGGTATATTGATGTTGAAACACACCATGTATATGTTATAATTTAAAAGTAAAATTTATTTATATTTTTCTAATATGAGGTACTAAATATGATATATAAAAATAAAGATAAACTTAATAAAGAATTTAGAGTTGACTGCAAAAAATGTTTTGGTCTATGTTGTGTAGCATTATACTTTTCAGCTTCAGAAGGTTTTCCCACCAACAAAGACGCCGGTAAGCCTTGTATAAACTTACAATCAAACTTTACCTGTTCTGTTCACAAAAATCTTAGGGCTAAAGGCCTTAAGGGATGTACTGCCTATGACTGTTTTGGTGCTGGTCAAAAGGTAGCTCAAATTACTTACGCTGGCCAAGACTGGCAACAAAACCCTGAATCTGCTAAAGAAATGTTTGAAGTATTTCTAATTATGAGACAGCTTCATGAAATGTTATGGTATCTTACTCAAGCATTTATCCTACAAAAAGACCACTGTGCCCAACAGGAAATAAGTTCATTGATAGACAATACTGAACGTCTCACCCTTCTTAACCCTGATTCTTTATTAGTACTAGATTTAGAAGCTCATCGAAGCAAAGTTAACATATTACTTAGAAGTACAAGTGAACTAGTACGTACTAAAGCTATAGGCACAAAAAATAATTCTTTAAGAAATCAGAAATCAACCCCTAAACGATTAGATTATTTTGGCGCAGACCTTAGAAAAACTAATCTTAAAGGTACGGATCTTAGGGGCGCATGCCTCATTGCTTCAAACCTTAGAGGAGTAGATTTGAGTGGAGCTGACCTCATCGGTGCTGATTTGAGAGATGCTGACCTTAGTGGAGCTAATCTGACAAATAGCATCTTTCTTACCCAAGCCCAAATCAACACGGCTAAGGGCGATTCCAATACTAAACTACCTATAATGCTAGTTCGTCCACCTTATTGGTCAAAGTAATTAAGTACTTTGATATGTAAAAATAGCTTATTATTAAATTTTAAACAATAAGCTATTTTTTATTAATCAATATTCTAATATTATATATTTATCAAAAATTACATTTTTATAAAAACTAGTGCAAAAAAATTAGTTCTTCTGCCTTTACTTATTATTTTGATTATAATTTTTTATTGCTCCATTTATTTTTTCAGCTGCATTTTGTATTGATTGCTCTGGAGTTTGAGTTCCTTGAATCATTTTCTCAATATTCATTTCTATAGTCTGTCTTGCTTCTGAGAATATTCCTAACAAAGCTCCCTGTGTAACAGAATTTACTGGAGTATCATGTAATTGGTCTATAGCTGTTTTAAATTGAGGATATTTCTTTAAATGATCATTCATTTCAGGAACATCATAAGCTTTTTTAGTTATTGGGAAATACCCACTCTTACTATTCCAATACACTTGCTGTTCTGGAGAAGATATATACTTTATAAATTCCCATGTTGCATTTTTCTTCTCTTCAGAACCATTGTCAAGCGCCCATAAAGATCCTCCACCAATTACTACTCCTCCCTTGTCTGTATCTGTTATACTTGGAAGATATGCAGTTCCAATTTCAAATCTGTTTCCAACGCCTTTTAAGAATCCTCCTAAACAAGCAGTAGATTCAAGTATCATTGCACTTCTACCTGCTGTAAAAGCATTTTTAGTATCATCTACTTTTCTTCCAAAATTTCCTACAGCACCAGTATCAATAAGCTTTTTCCATTCTCTTAATATATTCAAACCAGTTCCATTTTTATCCCATTCAACTTGTGTTACTTTACCTTTCCTTCCATTTTCATTATTTCCATAGAAAGCTCCTTGTTTTGCTAACAATTGTTCAAAAAACCATCCATATATACACATTGAAAATCCATATTGTGATATCTTGTCTCCATCTTTTTTTACAAGTTTTTTACTATACTCTTCTATTTCTTTAAAATTCTTAGGTGGTTTATTGGGATCAAGCCCAGCTTCTTTAAAAGCAGTTTTGTTATAATAAAGTATAGGGGTAGAAGAATTAAAAGGCATTGAACATAGTTTGTTATCAACAGTATAATATCCTAAAAGGTTAGGCTCCAATTGAGAAATATCAAATTGTTTATCTTTATCAATAAAATTTTGCATAGGAACTGTCCAACCACTGTCTATCATAAATCTAGTTCCTATATCATAGACTTGGCAAATATCAGGGCCTGATTTTCCCTGCATAGCAGTTTTAAGTTTCGTTAAAGCATCATCGTATTTTCCTTGGTACTGAGCAGTAACATGTATGTTCTTATGGGTTTTATTAAAGTTATCTGTCATGGTTTTTACTGCTTCTCCATTAACTCCTCCCATTGAATGCCAAAACTTAAGCTCTATAACCTTTCCGTTGGACGTCTCTTTTGAATCAGTTGGCCTATTATCTGCCTTTCCAGCGTTGTTTGCCCCACATCCTACTAAAGAAAATACTATTGATGTTGCTAAAGTAATTGAAAGAATTTTTTTTAATTTCATAATATATTCCTCCTTTAATTACATATTTATTTAATACACAAATTTAAAGATGTTATAAATGAATTTACATTAACTACACGCCAAGCACCATTTATGAAAACGTTTATAAAAATATATCCTTTATCTCATGTTTTTCTTTTAAACTATCTAATTTAAATTATTTAACTTTTAACAGATCCAGCTGTTAATCCCTCTATTAATTGTTTTTGGCCTAAAATGAATGCTATAATAGACGGTAAAATTATCATAATTATGCCTGCCATTACAGGTCCAAATGCTTGTGAATCTACATTTTCAAGCATACTTATTCCTATTTGTACTGTTCTCATTCCATCTCTGTTAGTAGTAAGCAATGGCCACATATACATATTCCACGCATGTAGAAAAGTATATATTCCAAGTGATCCTATGGCTGGTTTAGAAAGCGGTATTACAATACTAATTAAAAACCTAAAATTTCCACATCCATCTATAACGGCAGCTTCATATAACTCTTTTGGTATAGATAAAAAAAATTGTCTAAAAAGAAATATACCAAGAGCAGATGTTAAATATGGTAAAATAAGAGCTCTAAACGTATCTAATAATCCAAGAGAGCTTATAGTTAAATAATTTGCAATAATTACTGCTTGCCCTGGAATCATAAGCGTAGATAGTATAACTATAAATAAAATTTTTTTCCCCTTAAACTCCATAAAAGAAAAAGCATATGCAGCTAACATTCCTGTTATTATTTGTCCAGCAGTTATTGCTACAGACATTATAAAACTATTAAAGATAAATCTACCTATAGGTGCTATTTCTAACGCTTCTTTGTAATTTTTAATATACAATGACCTTGGGATAAACCTAGGAGGATACTCAAAAATCTGTTCTGGTGTCATAAAACTGACCCCTAAAGTGTATAAAATAGGCCCTAAAATCAAAATTGAAATCATAATATTCAAGGCATACACTATAAATTTAGAAGTATTTTTTGTTTTCATTAATAATTCACCTTTCTTTCTCCAACCCTAAACTGGATTAACGTAAGAACTAATAAAATTATAAAGAGAATTATTGATTGAGCACTAGCAACACCAAATCTATTATTAAAAAATGCTTCTCTATATATAGAATGTACAAGAACATTTGTTGATTCACCTGGTCCTCCAGAGGTCATTATATTTATTTGTCCAAAAGCTTGGAAGGTATTTATAATATTTATTACTAACAGAAAAAATATTGTTGGAGATATACAAGGAATTGTTATATTTAAATGTTTCCTAAATACTCCTGCCCCATCTATTGCAGCACTTTCATATAAATCCTGTGGAACTCCTTGAAGAGCAGCTATAGTAAATATAAAATTTATACCTATGTTAAGCCAAACAGTAACCAATGACACAGCTATTAGTCCCCATTTTTCATCTGTAAGCCATCCTATATTCGCTCTAAGTACATAATTAATTATTCCTATACTGGGGTGAAAAAGAAACATCCATATAATTGCAGCTGAAGCAGATGAGATTGCCATAGGAAGTGCATATATTGTTCTAAATATTCCAACTCCCTTTATTTTTGCATTTGCAAGAAGTGCAGATATAAATCCTATTATCATAGATGGAATTACAGTAAAGACAACAAATTTACCTGTAACTATTAAACTATTTTTAAAAGAAATGGACTTAAAAAGGTCTATATAGTTTTGTAACCCTATAAAACTACTTACCTTACCTTGAGAATCTGTTGAATTTAGACTTAAATATATAGTTTTAATAAAAGGATAAAAAATAAATAATGAAAAAATAATTAAAGCAGGTAAAATGTATAAGTAAGGTTCTATAATTTTTATCCTATCTTTAATTGGTATCTTATGTTTTTTGTTTTTTTGTAAATTTTTACTCTTTACAATATCTATTTCATTCACTATTCTCCCTCCATTTTTTAATACTAACTCTCATTTACTATGCTTATAATAGTCTAATATTTTAATTAATTATAGATAGAGTTTACTTATGTTATTTTTCATAATAAAATATATGTGCTATATATCTTAAACATTCTATATATTATAATTAATTGTAAATTTTCCCTGAATTTTCCCAAAATAATTAGGTTGCTACATAACTTATCCGATGTCTAACCATTCTTTATTCCCATTTTCTTTAAAGTTGGAGTAAAAAATGGCACAAGACTCTGGATAACGGTTTTCCCTAAAGGATAAAGGCTTCTAAGGAGTAGAACTCCTTAGAAGCCTTTAATAACTAATTCTCTTCTTTAACTATTTCATTTTGATTTTTTGTTTTTAAAAATCCCCATTTAGTTTCAGCTGTTATAACAGCTATTAATATAAATGCACATCCCCAAACCATTTTTATAGTAAAAGCTTCTCCTAATATAATTACAGCTAATAAGCTTCCAAATAGTGATTCCAAAGAAAGGATGATTGCTGCATGTGTTGCATATGTATATTTTTGTGCTACATTTTGAACTATTAAGCCAAGCATAGTACTAAAAATCGCTAAATATAAAATAGACATAATTCCATCTGTAGTAAACCCTTTAGGGACTGATTCAAATATAATAGCACACATAGCTGACAAAATACCACATACCCCTAATTGTACTATAGTTAATATTATAGGATCTAAATCATGGGTATAAAACTCTATTGCAACTATTTGTGCTGCAAATAAAACTGCGCACAAAAGTGTAAGGCTATCTCCTAATCCTATACTTAAACCACTTTCTAAACTTAACATTCCTATACCAATTAAATTTAAAAATGCCGCTATAGTAGAATATACATCTGGTCTTTTTTTACTAACAATCCAATATAAAAAAGGAACTAAAACCACATAAGTAGCAGTAAGGAAAGATTGTTTCCCTGCTGTTGTATATTGTAGTCCTATGGTTTGGGTCGCAAATCCCCCAAACAAAAATACTCCAACTACAAAACCACCTTTTATATGCTTTTTATCTATATTTCTTACTTTCTTAAAAAATATTATACTCAATAAAAAAGTAGCTATTATAAATCTAGCTGCTGTAATATAAAAAGGTGATATACTGTCTAACGCCCCTTTTGTTGCTACAAAGCCACCTCCCCACATAACAGCTACTAGAAACAATGATATATCTGCTATAATACTCTTTTTTTTGTCTATTTGTTTCATTAACTTCGCCCCTTTGCTTGTCTATAATTAAACTTGTTAAGAGTGATTGCCCTAATAATAGTATTTATAATTATTTATCATTATTTTTCTTTAACTCTAAATTCACATATGAATTATTTTTTTTCAGATTCATCTCTTAGTTGATATATTCTTTTATTTAATATAGGATGTATTAGATACGGTGCTATATCCGAAAGAGGCTTTAACACAAAGTTTCTTTCATGCATCCTAGGATGAGGTATTATAGCTTCCTCGAAATCTGTTATTAAATTATCATAAAGAAGAATATCTAAATCAATAGTTCTAGGACCCCATTTTATTATTCTTTCTCTTTTTAATTCCTTTTCAATTCCTAATAGTAGATTAATCAAATCTTTTGGATGAAGTAAAGTTTTAACTTCTAATGCTGTATTTAAAAAATCATCTTGATCTGTATAACCTACTGGCTTTGTAACATACATATTCGCGACCTTTGTTACCCTAGTAAGTTTTGATAAGTTTATTTTTTTAATAGCTTGTTCTATATTGTCTTCTTTATTCCCTATATTAGAACCTACGCCTATGTATACAGTATGCCATTTTCTATCTACTTCTACCGCCGCATACTTTATTGGCTTTCCTATAGGTGCCCAAGGTTTCTTTATCATAAGCTTAACTCTCTTTATAGTTTCATATTTTAAAAGCATGAACTTAGCAAGTTCTTCAGCTGCCTTTTCAATTAAATCATATTTACTTTTTTTAAACTCTTCTTCAATTTCTACACAAAGCTGTGCATAACTAATTGTTTTTGTTAAATCATCACTTATGCCTGCAGGACTCAAATCTAAATATACTTGAACAGAAATAAAAAACCTTTGACCCATATTTTTTTCTTCTTGGTTAACTCCATGGAAAGCATAAACTTCTAAATCTTCTATGTAAATCTTATCCATTACGTCACTTCCTCCTGTAATTTTATTAATTAAGGTATGTTTTCTAAAAAACGCTTCTCATAATTTTATCCGTCATCATGGAAGCCCTTTTATTTTCTTTAACATCATGTACTCTCACAAAATCACAACCTTTTGTTATTCCTATAACCGTAGTTGCAAGAGTTCCCTCTACTCTTTCATCTGTTGGCAAATCCAAAGCAAATCCTATCATTGATTTTCTAGATGTTCCTAGTAAAACTGGATATCCCAAAGTATTAAACTTCTCAAGATTTTGCATAACCTTTAAATTATCCTCATAAGTTTTTGCAAACCCTATACCAGGGTCTATCATTATCTTATCTTTTTCTACACCTGCCTTTAACGCTATCTCTATACTTTCCCTTAGGTCTTTCAACATATCTTCCATTATGTTATTGTAATTTTTATCTTCTCTATTATGCATAAGGCAACAAGCTACCTTATATTCAGCAGCTACCTTTGCTATTTCTTTTTCTCTCTTAAATCCCCAAACATCATTTATAAGACTTGCTCCTGCTTTTACAGCTTCCCTAGCTACTTCTGCTTTATAAGTATCTATAGAAATAGGTACATCTATTTCCTTTGATAAAGCTTTAATTATTGGAACTACTCTTTTTATTTCTTCATCTTCTGGTACAAAAATATGCCCTGGTCTTGTAGATTCTCCCCCAATATCTATTATATCTGCTCCTTCTTCTATCATCTTTTTAGCATGAATTATAGCAGCATCTATATTGTTATATCTTCCACCATCAGAGAAAGAATCAGGAGTAACATTTAATATACCCATTATGTAAGTTCTTTCTCCTAAATTAAATTGTTTATTTCCTATTATCACTTTTTTTATCCCCCTTAAACTATCTAAATATAATTAATAATATATATTTACATTTTTCTTTTCATCTGTCCAATTACATTTTTCTCTATTCCCGCAACTAAAACAACTTCTAGAAAGTTTATCTGCCCTATAAAAAATTTCTCCAAGAGAATTATTTTCTAATTTATCCTTATTTTCATTACTATTTCTATGATTTAATATTGCATTTTTTATTTGTTCTCTTTCATTTTGTGTAAAACCGCTATCGATTAAAATTTCATCACTTAAATCACAGCTTGCAATATTATGAGGTACTCCTTCCTCGTATTCCTTCCATCTCCCAATATCATGAAGTAATCCTAATGCATAAATTACTTCCTTGTCTATACCTAAATTATTTTCTAAATTTAAAATATAAGTAATCCTAGCCGCATCTAGAAAATGTATCATATCATGCTTACAAAACTCTCTTTTCTCCTCATGTTTAAGTATTTTACTTAAATATTCTTTATATTTATCATGATGTAAAATTTTATTTACTCTTTCTAAGTTCATTTAAAAACCTCACTTTTTACTAGATGCTACAAGTATCTTAGCTTTTGTAAAATTTTCAACAAATATCTATTACCTAGTGCCTAAATTAATCTTAAAACCTCGTTTCTAAGATTAATATCTTCCTTAAACCTTCCTCTTGTCACTATAGTAGATGTTTTAGCTCCAGGTTTTTTTACACCTCTCATAGTCATACACATATGCTCTGCTTCAATCACAATCATTGCTCCTTTAGCATCTAAATTTTCCATAATAGCATCTGCTATTTGTGCAGTCATTCTTTCTTGAAGCTGAGGCCTTTTAGCATATACTTCAACAGTTCTTGCTAATTTACTTAACCCTGCTACCTTTCCATTTGGAATATAAGCTATATGAGCTTTACCGTAAAAAGGAAGAAAATGATGTTCACACATAGAATAAAAATAAATATCTTTCTCTAAAATGATATCATCATTTTCTACCGAAAATTGTTTTAAAAGATGAGATACTGGATCCTCATTCATTCCTGAAAAAATTTCAGAATACATCTTCGCTATTCTATCAGGCGTTTCAAGAAGTCCTTCTCTTTCAGGATCTTCTCCTATAGCTTCTATTATCATTTTTACAGCTTCTTTTATTTTTATTTCATCTATCATTGTATCTCGCTCCTATCATAATTTAGCAATATAATCTTCATATGTTAATCTAATATCATTTATTATATCACTTTTTTTTAAAAGTTTTTCATTTACTCTTTCAACCTTCATAACGCCCATCAAACTATTTGTAAAAAAAGCCCCATCACTATTTAAAAGATCATTTAACTGAAACTTACCTTCACATACCTCAAAATTAGAAACAACCCATTTTCTAACTACTCCATCAAGAAGTCCACATTCTAAAGAGGGAGTATATATTTTTTTATTTTTAATCCAAAATAAATTAGAAACGCTTCCTTCACTTAGGTATTTTTCATAATTTAAAAATATAACCTCGTTATAGCCTTCATTTATAGCCTTCTCTCTTTCAATTAAATTATCTATATAATTTACAGATTTTAAATATGTAAAATGAGACTTAGGATTTCTATAAATGTGGCTTAGTTTAGTTTTAAATCCACTAATATAATCTTTTTCTTTATAACCTATTTCCCTTTTAGTGAAGATAATATTTTTTTCGCTAACTGTTAATCTTACTGCACAATTCTTCCATCCGACCTTACTAATATTATTTATAAAATACTCTTCAGAAACTTGTGTTTTTAAACCAATTTTTAAAAGTCCTTTATTTATTCTTTGTAAATGCTCCTTAAAAAAAATAGGTTTATCTTTAAGTAGAATAGTTTCAAATAATGCCTTTCCCAATAAAAAACCACTATCTAATTCTATACTATTTTCGTTTGAAATCTCTTGATTAACTATTATCACAAAATCACCCCATTAGTTACTTAATAGTCTCTAATCTCTAAATGCTTTGTTTAAAAAGTTCTTTAATTCTCTTTTATCCATTAGCGATTATCAACTAACGATTATTTTTTATCCTAATACCTTAGACCTGATTATTATTTACTAGATATAGCTCTAAATAAAGCTTTAGCTTTGTCCAATGTTTCCTCATATTCTGCTAAAGAATCTGACTCCCAAGTTATACCCCCACCTACCCCCATGTAGGCTTCATTATCTTTTATTAATATTGTTCTTATAACAATATTTAAATCTAAACTATTATCAAACCCTATATATCCTATAGATCCAGTATAAATATTTCTTCTTACATTCTCTAATTCATCTATTATTTCCATAGAACGTATCTTAGGTGCACCTGTTATAGATCCCCCAGGGAAACAAGCTTTAACGCAATCTATAGAAGTAGCATTATTTTTAAGCTCTCCCACTATTGTGGATACTAAATGATATACTGTACTATATTCTTCTAATTTAAATAGTTCTGTAACTTTAACAGAATTAGGTTTACAAACCTTGCTTAAATCATTTCTCTCAAGATCAACAATCATTAAAAGTTCCGATTTATCTTTTTCACTATTTAAAAGTTCGTTTTTATTTATTAAATCTTCCTCTTTATTCTTTCCTCTAGGACGAGTTCCTTTTATAGGCCTTGTTTCTACAATTCCATTTTTAATTTGAAGAAATCTCTCAGGAGACGAACATACTATACTAAACTCTTCTAGCTTCATATAAGCTGCAAAAGGAGCTGGATTTATGTTTCTTAACACTTTATATATCTCATATGGATCCTCTTCGATTTTACAATTAAACCTCTGAGTTAAATTTGTTATATATATCTCTCCCTCTTCTATGTAGTTTCTAACCTTTTCTACACAATCTATATATTCATCTTTTGTAAAATTGGATTTAAACTCAATTTTATCATAATCATTAATTTGTAATATATCAATTTTTTCACTCTTCAATATCTTTTTCTCTATAATCTCAATACTTTTATCCTTATTTTGCAATATTCCTAGGGCTGATATATGTACTTTATCATTTACATGATCTATTATAATAACATTGTCATAAAAATTAAAATAGCAATCAGGTATCTCTATATCTTCTTTTGCATAATTAGGTAAGCTTTCTATTTTTCTTCCTATGTCATAAGAAAAATATCCTATTCCACCTGATACAAAAGGTAATTTAGTATAGTTCAAAAATTTATATTTTTCTATAATCTTTTTTAATTCTTCAAAAGCATCTCCCTTATACTGTTTCCCATTCATAAAACACATACTATTTTTTGATTTAAATGTTATAAATGGATTTATTCCTATAAATGAGTATTTCCCTAAAGTTTTTTTATCTCTTGCACTATCTAAAAATACACTTTCTTTTTCATCTTTAAATATTGAATATATACTAAAAGAATCAAGTTCTGTAGTAATTTCTTTTATTAAAGGATTTATCATTTTCTACACCTCTTAATAAAATTTTTTAGCATTTCATGCCCTTCTTCTGTAAGCTCTGCTTCTGGATGAAATTGAACCCCTTCTATATCATACTCCTTGTGCTTAATTCCCATAATAACTCCATCCTTTGTCTCACATGTTATGGAAAAGCACTTAGGCAAACTCTCTTTTTCCACAATTAAAGAATGATATCTTGTAACCTTCAAAGGCTTTTTTATATTTTCAAATATACCTTTTCCATTATGAAACACTTCTGATATTTTTCCATGCATAGGCCTATCGCCCTTTACTATATTACCACCAAAAGCATAACCTATAGTTTGATGTCCAAGACATATACCTAAAATAGGAATCTTGCCTTTAAATTTTTTTATTATTTCTACTGAAATTCCTGTATCCTTAGGATCTTTAGGACCTGGTGATATTATTATTCCTTCTGGATTTATCTTCTCTATATCTTTAATAGTAATTTTATCATTTCTATATACACAAACTTTTTCTTCTAGTTCTTCAAGATACCGAACTAAATTATATACAAATGAGTCATAATTATCTATCATTAAAATCATATTTACATTCCTTCTTTCTATTAATATAATATAACATACTTATCTAAAAAGCAGATTTTTAACTAAAACCATATCATAAATAAAATTAACAAATAAACAAAAATTAGTTCTATTATATCAAAACCTTTTTAAAGGGTGTATATTAAACCCTTTGATTAAATAAAGATTTTAATATATACTAAATTAATATATGCTAAATATTTACTGCAACCCTTTATAAAAAACGAGGTGAATTTATGTATAAAAAAGCTGATCTACATAATCATACTACTGCATCAGATGGTAAATTAACACCAAGTCAATTAGTAACACTAGCTAAAAAACAAGAATTAGATATTATAGCTATAACTGATCATGATAATACTTACGGTTTAGAAGAAGGCTTGATAAAAGGAAATGAAATAGGATTAAAAATTATTCCTGGTATAGAACTTACTACACGTCACAATGGTGAAAGTATTCACTTATTAGGCTATTTTAAAGAAAATAGTTATGATTCTTCCACTTTTCAAAACTATCTCATTGAACTTCAGGAACATAGAATAAAAAGAGGAGAAAAAATAGTATACAATTTGAAAAAATTTTTTAATATATCTCTTGACTACGAAAAAATATTAAATAATAATAACAATGGAATTATTGCAAGACCCCATATTGCTAAAGCTATAATTGATGCAGGATACCATTACGATTGGAATTATATTTTTCATAATATGATTGGCAATACAAGCCCTGCATATGTTCCTAATAAAGATATAAGTATACAAGAAGGTTTAGATATTCTTAAATCTGTTAATGCATTTGTATCCTTAGCCCATCCTACTCTTATAAACAAATCTAAAATAGAAGATCTTATGAAATACAATTTTCATGGAATTGAAGGTATTTATCCATTAAATAAACCTAATGAGGAAAAAAAATTCAGAGAAATCTGCTTAAAATACAACAAACTTATAACTGGTGGTTCTGATTACCATGGATTAGATAAAAGTGATAAAAAACATGGCTATATTGGTAGCTCTACACTAGAAGGTGAAGATTTAGATAGATTTTTAAAAGTAATATAAAAAATTTAATAGGATGTGATTGATTTGAATAAGCTTAGCAGAATGCCTAATATTGGCAATACATTAGAAAACAAACTAATAGATGCAGATATAAAATCACCTGAAGAATTAATTAGTTTAGGAAGTAAGGAGGCCTTCATAAGAATAAAAATGCTTGATGACAGTGCTTGTTACAATATGTTGTGTTCTCTAGAAGGTGCAATTCAAGGAATAAGATGGCATCACTTAGATGAGTCAACTAAACAACAATTAAAAGTATTTTTTCAATCACTAAAATAATTGTATACAGTTTTATAATTTCAAAACAACATAACTGCATACAAATTTCATTGTGAATTTACTTTAGTCTATGTTTTAAAAAATTGCTGAGTTCATGTAATTCCAAAGTAATTCTAAATGTTAAAATTGTTTATGTATAATATATTAAGGAGGCTAATATGAAGAATTTAGTGATAAGTATACTAGCATTTATAATTACTTCACTAATATTAAATTTATTTTTTCCACCAGCCAATTGGAGAAATTTGATTTTTTATTTGTTTATATTCTGTATTAGCTCCGTAGTTATCTTAGCTGTGAAAAAATATAAAAATAAACCTTAAACACTTCTTATTTTTACTCATAAGACTATAAAACCCATGTGATCATCTATACTATACTGACCTTATTTTTTACTTATAATACTATAGAACCCCATGCCAACGCATGAGGTTCTATTCATTTTAGTTAACTATATTTTTAATTACACATGTTTTTTCCAATTACTTTATAGTCACGAATCCTTTTTCTCCACGATTTACTTTCTTTCCAAATTCAACTAAAAGTTTTTTATCCTCAGATAAATTTGTAAATATAACTGGAGTAATAATTGATGGGACCTTATCTGTAACTTTATCTAAATCAACTTTAAGTATTGATTGACCAGCTTTAACTTTGTCATCTTGATTTATAAGAGCTTCAAAACCTTCTCCCTGAAGATTTACAGTATCAATACCAAAATGAATTAATAATTCAAGACCATTATCTGCTGTTATTCCTATAGCATGCTTTGTTGGGAATAGCGTAGTTATTGTTCCATCTACAGGTGAAACCACTTCTCCATTTTCTGGATACACAGCAAATCCATCACCCATCAATTTTTGTGAAAATACTGCATCAGGAACTTCTGATAATTCTAAAATTTCACCTTCTATTGGAGCTACAAACTCATCATCTTTTGCTATCTTAACAATAACTTCTTTGACTTCTTCTTCTATTTTCGCTGTTGGTACTCTTCCTGCTATAACATCCTTTATTTGATTCTTTAATTGATCTGACTTTGGTCCAAAAATAGCTTGTATGTTATTTCCTATTTCCATAACACCAGAAGCACCTAAGTTCTTTAATTCTTCTTTATCTACATTTTTAATATCATTTACACTTACACGAAGTCTAGTTATACAAGCATCTAATTTTGCTATATTTTCTTTTCCACCTAAAGCTTTTAATACTCCTTCTGCAAGTTCTGATCCTTTTAATTTTGAATTAGTTGTAGATGCTACATCAGCTTCACGTCCTGGAGTCATAAGATTCCATTTTCTTATTGCAAAACGGAAACCAAAATAATATAATACAGCAAATCCTAATCCTACTACAATTACTAAATACCATGGTGTACGATTTGGAACTATACCAAACATGATAAAGTCAATTACACCACCTGAAAATGTCATACCTATTTTAACATTTAATATTTGCATTAACATAAAAGATAAACCAGCAAATAAACAGTGTATTCCAAATAAAACTGGTGCTACAAATAAAAATGAAAACTCAAGTGGTTCTGTAATACCTGTTAAAAAAGAAGTTAATGCCGCAGATGCTAATATACCTGCTGCAAGTTTTTTCTTTTCAGGTCTTGCTTCTTGATACATTGCAAGAGCTGCTGCTGGAAGTCCAAACATCATGAATGGGAATTTACCAGTCATAAATGTACCTGCCGTAAATGGAACTCCATCTTTTAATTGAGCAAACCAAATCAAGTTGTCACCATTCACTAAATTTCCTGCTTTATCTACATATTCACCAAATTGGAACCAGAATGGATTATAGAAAATATGATGTAGTCCAAACGGAATTAACGAACGTTCAATTACACCAAATACAAACGCTGATACAGTTTGGTTTGCATAAACCATGTTTTGAGAAAATGTATTCAATCCTCCTTGAATAGGTGGCCAAATAAATACCATTATAATTCCTAATATAAGTGCAAAAACTGATGTAGCTATCGGAACGAATCTTTTTCCTGCAAAGAATCCTAGGTAAGGTGGCAATTCAATATTGTAATATTTTTTATACACTTGTGCTGCCAAAATACCAATTATAATACCTCCAAAAACACCTGTTTGAAGAGTTGGTACACCAAGCACACTTGCAAATTCTGGGTGTTTAGGTCCTATTAGTTCTGGAGTTATATGAGCAAATATACCCATGGTTACATTCATAATTAAAAATCCAACAATGGCTGCTATTCCTGCAACTCCATCTCCATCCGATAAACCAACTGCAACACCTACTGCAAATAATAAAGAAAGATTGCTAAATATAATACCGCCTGCTTGTGCCATAACACTAGCTAATTGTTGAAACCAAGCAACATTTGCTGCTGGAAAAGCACCTAAAAACTGTTCACCTTGAAACAACGTACCAAAAGCAAGCAATAATCCAGCAGCAGGAAGCAAAGCTACTGGAAGCATTAAAGCTTTACCTACTTGTTGTAAAACACCAAATGATTTTTTAAACATAATTTTTCTCCTTTCATAATCCTTTATTTTTTAACCTATTTTTTTGCAAAATAAAAGACATGATCAATGCTAGTACAAGGCTGTTTATATTTGTCTAAACTAATAATATAAAATTAGTATAAACAAATATAAACCTCCTTATGCCTAACCGTTGAACATGCCTTGCCTGATCGAATCAGTAACACGCATAAACCAATACGTTAGTATATGGATTATTAATCTTTAAGTTGTCTACGTTTTCATTATAGCACTTTAAAAATTAGTTTTCAATGCTTTTTTAATAACAATATATATTTTCAATAACATATATTTTCATTTTTGTTTTGTTTACATTTTCTTACAAAATGTTTTATTATTTTTTCTTTTTTATTTCATCCATAATTCTTTTTATAGTTTTAGTTATTAATCCTAAACCTACAACTACAAAAAATATGTATATTTTTTCTTTGTTGTTTGGATTGTTTAAATACTGAAAAAATTTCTCCACCATAACATCTCCGTAAAATAAAACTTAGTTCAGATAAAGTCTTACCTTTATCTGAACCTTATTTATTATTATCTATTTTACAAATATTAAATACTATGTTTCAATACACTTAATTAAGCTTCTTGTAAAAATGCATAATATCCTCTCATTGTCTCATATACATCCGCTTTAGATACAACTTCCCATGGAGCATGCATGTTTTGAACAGCAACACCACAATCTATAACTTCCATACCATATTCAGCAAGTATATAAGCAATAGTACCTCCGCCACCTTGGTCTACTTTTCCAAGTTCTGCAGTTTGCCATGATACATTATGTTTTTCCATCATAGCTCTTATTTCAGCTATGTACTCTGGATTAGCATCATTACAACCTGATTTTCCTCTTGCCCCAGTATATTTATTAAATACTATACCTTTTCCAAAATAAGCACAATTTCTTTTTTCCATTACTGATGGATAGTTTGGATCATAAGCAGCACTTACATCTGATGAAAGCATTTTAGAATTTGTAAGAGCACGTCTTACCTTCAATTCACTATAGTCTCCGCATAAACTCATAACTTCTGCAACTGTATTTTCAAAGAATCTGGATTGCATTCCTGTAGCACCAATACTTCCAACTTCTTCTTTATCAACTAATAATGTTACACATGTTTTTACTGGTTTTCCTATTTTTAACATAGCTTCAAAAGAAGTAAATGAACATACTCTATCATCATGACCATACGCCATAACCATACTTCTATCAAGTCCATAATGTCTTGCGGAACCAGCTGGAACCACTTCAAGTTCTGCAGATACAAAATCTTCTTCATCTATATCATATTTTTCATTTAATATTTTTAATATATTTTGTTTAACTCTACTTTTAGCTTCTTTGTCTTCTATTGGAATACTTCCAACTAATATGTTCAAATCTTCTCCTTCAATTCCTTTAGCTAACTTCTTTTGAAGTTGATCTGCTGATAAATGAACAAGTAAATCGGAAATACCTACTACTGGATCCTCTTTATCTTCTCCTATAACTACATTTATTTTAGTTCCATCTTTTTTAATCATAACACCATGTATTGCAAGAGGTAATGTTACCCATTGATATTTCTTAATACCACCATAATAATGTGTATCTAATAAAGCTAGGTCAGTATCTTCATATAACGGATTCTGTTTTAAATCTAATCTTGGAGAATCTACATGCGCTCCTAATATACTCATACCATTTTCTAATGATTTTTCTCCTATTACAAACAAAGCTAAAGTTTTCCCCATGTTATTTGCATAAACTTTATCTCCATGTTTTAAACTACCATTTTTCTTTATTATATCTTGTATATTTCTATAGCCTTCTTTTTCTGCCATTAATATAAATTCATTTACACATTCTCTTTCTGTCTTGCATTTAGACATAAAATCTATATATCTATCATTTAACTCAAAGACCTTTTCTAAATCTTCCTTAGTATACTTGTTCCATGCGTATTCATATTTTTTTTCTAACCTTTTTTCTTTTTCCATAATGTTTCCCCCTATTCTTGTTATTATGTACTTTATTTGCATACATTACCCATTATATCATAAATTTGTTCTAACACTTTGCTTAAAATAAATGTTTTAAATTAAACATTCATTTAATACCAAATTTATAATATCATACTTAGTCTTTGCTTTTTAGTTGGTTATTATTCTATCTACCCTTATATCATGTTCTTTCATTACGACCTCATTCATAAGTTGAAAATCATAAGCTAAAGCAAATTTAGCAGCATTTGGGCTTAATTTTTTAAGAAATCTGTCATAAAATCCGCCCCCATACCCGACTCTTCCCCCTGATAAATCAAAAGCTACTCCTGGTACTATTACCAATTCTATAATATTTTCATCTACGGCATTATCAAAACTGTCCGGCTCATAAATACCGTAAGCACCAATTTTTAAATCCTTTAAAGTTTTTATCTCAACAGCTTTCATACCTAATTCTTTTGAAATAACTTTAGGTACATATACACGTTTATGATTTTTAAATGCATGTTTAATAATTCTATACGTATCTACTTCACCTTCAAAACTTACATATATAAAAATATTTTTCGCTTTAGAATAATCTTCACTCTCTATGAGTTTGTTGAATATACGTTTATCAAATTTATTTTTTTCTTCTAATTTTAATTCATTTCGCTTTATTTTTACATAATCTCTTATCTCTTTTTTATTCTTCATTTCTAAACATCTCTTCCATTCTTTTATCTATGGTTTCTACTGGAGATATTTTAGAGTGTAATCCATATCTATAATTTGCCGCTGCTGCTTCTATTATAACTGCTATGTTTCTTCCAGGTCTTATAGGCACAGTTATTTTCTTAATTGGAATATTTAGTATTTCTAAATACTCCCCATCAATACCTAACCTATCATAATTCTGTTCTGGCCTCCATTGTTCTAAATATATAACAAAATTTATGGTCTTTTGTTTTAATATAGAACTTAATCCATATAAAGCCGGAACATCAATTATTCCCATTCCCCTAACTTCCATCATTCCCGAGGTTATATAAGGAGCTGTTCCTACTAAATTTCCATCGATTTCTTTAATATCAACAGCATCATCTGCTACAAGTCTATGTCCTCTTTTTATAAGTTCAAGAGCAGTCTCACTTTTCCCTATCCCACTTTCTCCTGTTATCAAAATTCCAATACCATACACATCTACTAATACACCATGTAATCTAGTTTCAGGTGCTAGTTCTGCGTCAAGATAATTTTTTAATTTTGTTACAAGCTGAGTGGTAAGTAACTTAGTTCTAAGAATCCACCTCTCATTTAACTTTGCATATTCTATACACTCTTTGTGAGGTTCTAAATCCCTTGCTATAATTACACATGGAGTTTCAAATTTAAAAAATTTTTTCATTCTCTTTTTCAGAACCTCAATATGCATTGTTTCAAGAAAACTCCATTCTGCCATTCCTACTATTTGAATTCTTTCATTAGCGAAATAGCTATAGTAACCAGCAAACTGAAGCCCTGGTCTATTTATATCACTTGTTTTTACTTGTGAAGTTTTTTTACCTTCAACTAATACTTCAAGCTCTAATTCTTCAACTAATTTTTCAACTGATATTGCCATTTATTTTCCTCTCTCTTCTAAAGTTTCATAACTATATTCACTAATATTACCTTAGTCTTAGCTTAACCTTAGTAACATAGTATTAATAACTACTTATGTAATTCTTATTTATCCGATGACTACCCGCTCTTTACTCCCATCTTCTCCAAAGTTGGAGTAAAGAGCAAGTAATTCCGTAGATAACGGTTTCCCTAAAGGATAACGACTTATAAGAAATAAAGCTCCTAAGGATTCTGTTAATAATCTTTAGTGGAAGTAAAAACTCCCTCTGAATCCAAGAACCCTGTTTATATATTTTACAATATACTAAATCATTTATCTATAATTTAAAACATAAAAATATTAAAATAATATTACATTTCAATTTTATTAAATATATTTTTTCAAATACTTATACTCAATATTTTTTTAAATAACAACAAAAGCTAACAAAAAATTAAATTTTTCATTAGCTTCTTCTTATTTAAATTTAAAATTACATTTCAAATATATACTTTAAAAACATAACTTAATTTAATATTTTATATAAAACAGAAAGTTATTTAATGCTTATACCTATATATTAATTAATTTTTACTTATATACGTAATCTTATAATAAGCAAGTCCTATCTACATGATGTACTGCTTCAACAAATCTAATAGTTCTTGTCTTAGATCTCATAACAATTGAATGAGTTTTTGCTTTATCATTTTTAGAATACACTACGCCTTTTAATAAATCACAATCAGTTAAAGCTGTAGCAGCAAAATAAACATCATCTGATTTTACTAAATCATCTATAGTAAGTACTTTATCAAAGTCTTTTATTCCCATGCCAATACATCTTTCTTTTTCTTCTTCAGTATGTGGTTCAAGCATAGCTTGCATTTCTCCACCCATACATTTAATAGCTGCTGCTGCTATTACACCTTCAGGAGCTCCACCAGTTCCTATCATTAAATCTATACCAGTATCTTCAAATCCGCATGCTAAAATAGCTGCTACATCTCCCTCTCCAAATAATTTTACTCTTGCTCCAACTTCTCTTGCTTGTTCTACAATGTAATCATGTCTATCTCTTTCTTGTACAATTACTGTCAAGTCCGTAACATCTTTATTTAAAGCTTTAGCAACATTAATTATATTTTCTTTTGGTGATTTTTTAATATCTATAGCCCCTTTTGCTCCTTCTCCTACAGCGATTTTTTTCATATACATATCTGGAGCATGTAAAAGACTACCCTTAGGTCCCATTGCAACTACAGCTATAGAATTTGGTAATCCCTTAGCTATAAGGATTGTACCATCAATAGGATCAACCGCTATATCCATTTCAGGCATATCTTCATGTCCTAATCCTACTTCTTGACCTATATAAAGCATAGGAGCTTCGTCCATTTCTCCTTCTCCAATAACAACTTTACCTCTAATAGGCATCATATTAAATGCATCCTGCATTCCATTAACAGCTTCTTGGTCAGCAGCATTTTTATCTCCTCTTCCCATAAGCTTAGCTCCTCTAAGAGCAGCAGCTTCAGTAACTCTAACTAAACCCATAGCTACATCTGTATTAATCATATGTTAACCTCCACTATATCTCAGTATAATAATTCCTATATTATCAAATTAAGTATAATCAAAACATAATAATGCACACATATTACGTTAAATATTATATCACATATATCTATTTATACAAGATTATTGTATAACATTTTGACATATTTATTAGTTTTTTAAATTTACACAAAATTAAAAAAACTAATAATTACATTTTATGTAAATAGAATGCTTTATGTTTCCTCTTTCCCTTTAAAAAAAGTATTTATAAATAATTTATGTATTATTTTAACTTTTAATAGTTAGTTTTGTACTAATATAGGTATAAAAATTCCTTCACATCTTTTCAAAAATTTGTTAAAATATAACTACACCATAGAAAGGAGATCATAAAATGAAAAACAATGAATCTTTAGTGATTTTTATAGAATATAAAATAGACTTCATAAGAGATATACTTAATCATTTGCTGATTACCCTTGAACCCACAAATGAAATAGTCGTTAATGTAAGCCAACAATTGGACAAGTATTTAAACGAATATAATAAATTAAAAAATAATAATATTATCAAAAACAATTATGAATATATTGCCTAAAAACACAGCACAAGTCTTTTTTATAAACCTGTGCTTAACTTATTTTTTTAGCGATATTATATATTTTTTCAATAACCTCATTGTTTTCTTTTACAGAAAAGTTATCTGTATTTGGTACATATAAATTATACACCAATTCACCATTAAGACCTTTCATAAAATATTTAAACATTTTTTCCATATGATTAAACATTCCTTCCCACTCACTTCCAGCATTTATAAATAGTATTCCTCTTCTTTTCTTATTTTCTTTAATGTTTAATATATGTTTTTTACTCCAATAAATCTGAGTTCTATCTATAATATTTTTAAATGTACCTGGATAGGAAGCAAAGTACATAGGTGAAAAAACAACTATGTTATCGCTTTCTTCTATTAATTGATAAATTTTTGTCATATCATCTTTTATAGAACATTCTCCTTCATTTGAATAACAAAATTTGCAATCAATACAAGGTTCAATGTTGACATTATATGAATTAATCACATAACTTTCCCCACTTAGTTTTTCTAAAAAAGCTTTTGTCATAATTTCAGTATTTCCTTGTTTATTAGGGGAAGCTGTAAATATTAAAGTCTTCAAACTATTCACCACCAAATGTTAGATTTCTAACTTCTCTATAATACTTTCTATATCAACCTCATTTTTTGAAAAAGCTACTATAAACTCATTATTATCTTCCTCATCATCTATTCCTCTAGAAACAAACTCTCCAACTAAATCAAATTTTTCACAAATCTCTTCTATTATTTCTCCTACATTGTCTTCTGCTATATCTATTAAATAAGGTATGTAAAAGTCATCTCTCCATTTTTCTTCTTCATCTTCTTCACTTTCTTCTACAGCATAATTTTCAGCAGCTGCAATTTCTATCTCATCATAATAATAATAAAATTTTAACACCAAAGTATCTTCTTTCGATATTATCTCTTCTATATCATCGATTCCATTATCGCTTAAGTATTCTATTATCTGTTTTTTATTCATATAAATCACTCCCAAGTATTTTTTATAGTTATTATATTACCACATTAACTATATATAATACATATTATAATAATGTTGTGACGCAACATTATTATAGAGATTAGTGAACAGTGAATAGTGAATAGTAAAGGAATAAGTTCATGATGAAAATTTAATTTTGCATTATGATATTTGTTTTTGACTTAAACAAGAGAGCTGATAAGCTCTTAAAATCAATAGCTTATGGGAGTTATCTCTTAATTTAAGATTAAAAGATAGTTGCTATAAAAAACTGAATAAACATACATAATACCGCTAAACGGTTTAGTTTAAAGATTTTCTGACGTTAGGAGGAAAATCATCCTTTAGTGTTCCTCTCCTCCCCAATATACATTTTTAACTATATTAATTATAAAAAATCAAAGCAGAGGAACAAGGTTTTCTTATATATGTAGTTAGCATATTAAACTTTGAAGTAGCAATTAGAAGTACTTAAAGTGTAGAATTCTAAAAATCCGTAATTGCAGGAATGGACTTCTGCAGCCGAACTGCGTCATGGATGACATATAGTGAGGGTAGAATTTTTAGAAGGCTACGCCTTTAGTACTTCTTTGCGTGCTGAAGGTTTAATGGATAACTACATATATTTAGAAAACCTATTCCTCTGCCGTTATCCATTATTAAGTCGTAATATTATTCTATTCTTCATCTGGCATTATAATTCCTATAGTCATAATGCCACAACCTATAATCATAAGTATAAGCGTTTGTAGTCTGCTTAGTATGGGTATTGCTATGCCTATTTGAAATCCTAATACTGTAACTAAAAAACCGCTAAAATACACAATTGTACTATCATCTTTCTTAACCATAACAATCCCCCTTATTTAAACGTTTTCATTTTCGGGTTATATCATTTCTTTAAATATAAATCATATAAAAATAAATTGCAATAATATTTCGAATTTTTGTTTAAAATGTAATATATATAATTAAAATACTCTTTAATTATCGCATTTAATAATTCTAAGAATATAATACCCTTTATTCTCATAATTATTAATGTTACTAATTAATTGAGGTACTATAAGTGAAGAAAGATAATTTTCTAAAAAATTCCATACTGCTTACAATTTCCAACTCCACTACAGGAGTATTAAAATTTGTATTTTCCATAATATTATCAAGAGAACTTGGCGCAGAAGGCATGGGTCTTTATGCATTGATAATGCCTATATATGATTTATTTGCTTGTCTTACTTGTGGAGGTATGATGACAGCATTATCGAAAGAGTCTTCTTTATATCAAAGTAAAGATGATTATGTAAGTTTGCATAAATCTGTTCATATTTCTCTTATATTTGATTTTATTTGGTCTTTACTAATAGTTATATTTGTATTTGCAAATTCAAAATATATAAGCATAAATATAATTAAAGATACTAGAAGCCTTCAAAGTCTTATTTTTATATGTCCAGCTTTAATATTCTTATCTTTATCTTCTATTATAAAAGGATATTTTTACGGTACTTCTAGGGTAAATATACCTTCTATTATAGATATTTTAGAAAAAACAGTTAGAATAGCTATAACCATTTTGGCAGTAAGAACTCTTCCACATAAAGATATTCAAAGTACAGTATCTGTAGTATATGGAGCTTTATCCGCTGGAGAATTCATAAGTTTTATTCTCTTATATATATTTTATAGATTAAATAAAGATAAAGATATAAGAATATCCCAAATTGATTTTTCAAGAGAAGGACGTGCTCAACTATTATTTAATATTTTGATTATGGCAGTCCCTTTATGCATCAATGGTTTCTTATCGACTGCTCTTTCTGCTATTTCAACACTAATTTTGCCTAGAAGACTTTTAATCGCTGGATTCACTCACACCACATCTCTAGAGATGATAGGTAAATTTTCTGGAATGGCTTTGACAATTATATTTTTTCCACTAATTATAGTTACATCTATGTCTATAGTTTTAATTCCAGACCTAGCAGAAACCTTAGAAAAAAAAGACTATATGAATTTAGAATCTAGAATAAGAAATGTATTAAAAATTTCTTTTTTATTAGGAATATCTACCCTTATAATTTGTTTTAGTATTCCTAATTTACTTGGAAAATTATTTTTTGCAAGAGAAGACCTAGCTCTTTATATAAAAATCGCAGCAATATGTGCTCCCTTCTCTTATACAGCTGCTACTACTTTTAGTATATTAAATGGACTAGGAAAACAAGGTGTTCTTCTTAGAAATTCTATAATTATGTCTATTGAAGAAGTCATTCTTTTATATGTTTTGACATCTATCCCATCAATAAACATATTAGGTTACGGACTAAGCCTTACAATCACTTCTATAACAAGTTTAATTATGAATATGTATGAAATAAAAAAGAAGCTTTACATAAACTTCTCTTTTGAAGAAATATTTATAGATATGCTTATAAGCCTGTTAGTCTATTTTTCTTTAAACATTATAAATTTTTTAGTTCCAAATACACTCTTTAAACTTAAAACAGCAATGCTAATTTTCTCAGGATTTTTATTATTCTTCTTGTTATACTTTGTGGTAAATAAAACAATAAAAAAAGAAGGTGTTTATTAACACTTTCTTTTTTATTGTTTTATCTAGTTTTAAGAACTCTAACGTTTTCTTGTAAGCTAGATATATATTTTGAAATCACTTCATTTTCTTTTTAATAATCTTTGGAACCATTCTTCTAATAGGCCCTGGTAAAACCTTGAAATCACTTTGAGTTATTCCTCCTGTTAATGCTAGTCCATACATATATGAAAATGCACCTATTGCTATAGCTCCAATACATGAAATAGCATTATTTAGATATCCCTTTACAAAATTTTCAATTAGAACACTTAACCCTAAATAAGAACCATAAGCCATTACTCCCATTAATGCAGATGAAATTACTGGTTTTACAGCATGATTAAGTATCTTCATTTTTATTTTTAATGATTTATTTATAAAAATATAATTTAATACAAGAGGAATCATAAAACATATCATATTACCAAATACAGCACCTACAATGTTTATTTTAGGTATTCCAACAAAGAAGTAATTAGCAACTATCTTACCCACAACTCCAAGTATCATAAAAAACGTAGATATGTATAATCTACTTATACTTTGAAGTATTGTAATTTGGATCTGAACTATAGAAGTTAATACCAAAACTATAGATCCAAAAAGTAAAAGCTTCCATCCCTCTTGAGAACTTGGAAAAAGTAATTTAAAAATTGGATTACTTAATACAGAAAGTCCCACTGCTGAAGGTACTGCAACAAGAAGGCATAATCTAAATGTATTACTTATCTTATTTTCTAATTCCTTTTTATCCTTAAGAGCAAATGTTCCAGATAATGACGGAAGTACAGAAGCTGATAATGCTGAAACTAATGCAATAGGCACACCTAAGAGTTGCCTGTATTGTCTGAATACTCCGTACTTAATATCAGCTAATTTTTGAGGAAACCCTACCCCATGTAAAAGTCTGCTTTTAACAATCGCTAAGTCTACTATTTCACCCACATTCTGTAAGCCTACACATATAACTATTGGAAGACCATAATAAATTATTTTTTTTAGTATTAATTTATTAGAATGTGTTGGATGTTTTATATTCTTATATCCTTTAGGTACAACTATTTTTTTATTTTTCTCATACACAATTATTAAGTATATCATGGCACCTAAGGATCCCATAGCAGTACCTATAGTTCCACCTGCACAAGCAGCCTCTACTCCGTATTTCAAAAGTAAAGCAGCAAATACAAGAGTAAAAATAGTATTTAATACTTGCTCTATAACCTGTGAAACTCCTGTAGGGGTCATATTTCCTCTTCCTTGAAAATATCCCCTATATGTAGATACTATGGATGTTATAAAAATAGTAGGTGCTAACGCCATTATAGCCAGTTTTGCGCTTTCGCTATTAGTTGCTTTTGATATAGGTCCTGCTAGAACAAACATGAGTACAGCCATAATAGATCCTATAACAAGCATTAATAATCTAGCTATTTTAAAGCTTTTTACCGCATCTTTATATCTTTGTAACGCCATATATTCTGATACTGATTTTGAGATAGCTATAGGTATACCAGAGTTTGTGAGAACATATGCAAATGCATAAATCTGATATGCTGAAGAATATATTCCCCATCCCTGTGTACCAATAACATTAACCAAAAACGGTATATAAAGCAAAGATAATATTTTTACAATCATGCTTGCAGCTGATAATATAGCAAAACCCTTAGTGGTTGACTGTTTCTTCATAATAATACTACTCCCCCGTGTAAAATTAACAATTCTAAATAAATCTTAAAATTTCAACGCATCATTTTTTATTCTTTTAAATATCGGCGGCATAGTTTCTATAATTGTCTTATTTTTCAAATAAGATAATTCTTCAGAGCAATCTTTAAAAATAAGTTTATATGCATATAAAAATTGATAGTTTAAACCATATTTATTATTAAAAAAGCTATTTAACTTTTTATCTCCATACTTGTCATCCCCAATTATATAGTTTCCAAGATGAGCAAGATGAGCTCTTAATTGATGGCTTCTTCCAGTTATCAAGTCAAGCTCTAAAAAAGAATAGCTTCCCACAGTATCTATTACCTTTACTTCCATAGCTATCTTTTTTGTATCTGGTTGTTCATTATCATAAATCTTGGATATATTATTTTGGGCATCTTTAGAAATATATGCTTCATAGTACCCATCTTTTATCTTTCCTTTAACAAGTGCATAATAATATTTATTTATTTTTCTTTCCCTTATCATTTCATTTAATATTTTTAAACTCTGATAATTCTTTCCAAATATAACCAAACCAGAAGTATTTCTATCTAACCTATTACATGGAGCAGGAGTAAAAGTTATCTCTTTTTCTGGATCGTAATCATCTTTCTGATATAAATAAGTAAGTACATAATCTGTTAGTGTTGGTTCGCCTATTTTTTTATCTGAATGAACTAAAACTCCAGGCCATTTTTCTACAATAACCATGTTTTCATCTTCATATGTAATTTTCATTCCACTATAATCTACTTGCTCAAAATTAAGTTTTTTACCTCTAGATTGTGCATTTGAATTTATATATTTAACTTCTACAATATCCCCTTCATCTAAAAAATAATTTTGCTTTACTTTTTTTCCATTAACTCTTATATCACCTTTTCTTATACCTTTAAATATAGCTCCTAAAGGCACATCGTTTAGCCACTTTCTAGCAAATTTATCTATTCTCTGTCCAGCTTCATTTGTTCCAATCTCTATTCTCATTTTTTACCTCCAAAATATTGCACAGCATAATAATAAAAGCTGTGCTAACGTAAAACAACATAAAGAATTATATATCAACTAACCTAAATTAGCAATGAACAATTCGTTTATTAATTGTTAAGAAAGTTTATTACTGTCTTGCAATTAACTATAACTCCATTAATTATACTATCCTCATCTACATCAAAGTAACTACTATGTAGAGGGTACTCTGTGTCTTTTTCTTTATTTCCTGTACCTAAATAGTAGAAGGCTGAAGGTCTTTCTATGGAAAAATAAGCAAAACTCTCAACCCCCATAGTTGGTTTTTCAAGTATTACTATATTCTCTTCTCCTAAAATTTCATCCCCAGATTTTTTTAATATATCTACTACATCATCATTATTATAAAGACAAGGGTAACTCTCTTGTATATTTATTTCACATCCGCCTCTCATAGATTCACAAATACCCTTAGTCAATTCTACAATTCTCTTTTTTACATATTCTCTATGTTCTAAAGTCATAGTTCTTATAATACCAGAAATCTCAACTTCATCTGGTATTATATTTTGGGTAGTTCCTCCATGAATAGAACCTATAGTTATAACTGCTGGATCGGTTGGGGGTATTTCTCTACTAACTATTGATTGAATGGCTGTAATAACATTAGCACTTATTACTATTGGATCTATGGTGCTATGAGGATGAGCTCCATGTCCTCCTTTTCCTTTTATTTTAATATTAAATGGATTAGACGCTGCATTGACTACTCCCCTTTTAATACCTATTTTACCGCATTTTATATTAGGCTCTACATGAAGTCCTATAACTGCATCAACTTTAGGATTATCTAGAACGCCTTCTTCTATCATGTGAATAGCCCCACCTGTTGTTTCTTCTGCTGGCTCAAAAAATAACTTCACATTACCCTTTAATTTATCTTTCATACTATTTAATATTTTTGCTGTTCCAAGTAATACCGTAGTATGTGCATCGTGGCCACAAGCATGCATTCTTCCTTTAATTTTAGATGAATAATCACATTCTCTTTTTTCATCCATAGGAAGAGCATCCATATCAGCTCTTATTCCTATTGTTTTTGATCCATTTCCTTTTATTATTCCACAAATACCATTTCTAGATGTTTCAAAATATTCTATTCCTTCTTTATCTAAAAAACATTTTATTTTTTCTACAGTCCTATTTAAATCAAAGTCCAATTCAGGATTCATATGAAAATCTCTTCTTATTGAAATTAATTCATTTTGTATCCCTTTTGCCGCATTTAAAAAATCCATTCTTTTGCCCCCATTTTATAATATTTACACTACATCCCAATATACTCTTATTACATCTCCATTTTTTAGCTTATCATAATAACCTGCTTTTTTATCATTTAAAGTAAGTATAAGTTTACCCCTTGCCACAGATAGATCAAATTGAATTTTTGAGAATATATCTATAAAGATATACTCTTGTTTTCCTTCTAAAACTACAGGCTTATCATTTACAATAACTTTTACTAAATCAGAATTTTTTTGTTCTTCTAAATTTTCTTCATCAGATTTTTTTGAAATTAATTGGTTATTATTTTCTTTTTCATTTATATTATCTAATTTTTTTTCAATGTATATATTGTCATCTTCTTTAATATTATCTATTGCCGCTTCATCATCTGCATTGTTAACAGTACATTCATTATTAATTCGTGTTTTCATAAATGTGTCAGTATTGTGAAGGTCATTTTGAGGTAAGTCTTCTATATGTTGTACTTTATTCTCCCCATTTATATTGTTTTCATCAATCTCATTTTCTTTAATATTACTCTCTTCATTATTTATATACTCAACTTTTCTCTTATATATTCTATCTCCTTCTTTTATGATGTAATCTTTAAATATTTCTTTATCTTTTAAATAATATACATATTGTTCTTTATCATCTTCATAATATTCAATATATTCCCCTAAAGTAGAAGGAAAAATAATTTCAACCTCATCTTCTTCTTTTATAGTTTGTTCCATATCTACAATTTCTTTATTTATAAATCCAACTGGATCTAAATTATGAATTACATCATTTAGGTAAAAACTTAAAGAATTTATCTTTTTTACATATTCAATCAACTTTGGAGAAGCTTCTTTTCCGTCTTTTGCAAAAATAATCTCTATATTATCGCCTTCTCCTATATTACTGTCTATGTTAGCCTCTACATCATTCACTTTTATTACTGCACCCTCACCAAAGCTCCCAAAAGCCACTCTTTTTATACCGTTTAATAAAAATCTAATATTTTTTCCATTCTTAGCCATAAGCATCTTATGATTAATTCCTGCTTGTATCATTGCATCCATAACTGTATGTTTATGTGAATTAAAAAGACTTATAACCTCATCATTTAAAGTTACATTTATAAAATCAGTACCTGATTGTTTTATTCTAATAAGAGCAATACCTATAACAGTAACTCCAACACTTCCAAGAGTATCATCCAATGTTATACAATCTATAACTGCATCTCTACCTTTTATAGCTATTCTTTCATATGGCAGATTTAATTTTTCCGCTAGAAAATCTTTAAAATTTGGAGTATGGGCTCCTCCTCCAACTAAAAATACTGCATTAGGAGCTTTACCACCATTTAATTCTACTATCTTATTTGCAACTTCATTGCATAACTTTTGTGTAAATGGATTTATAGTTTTTATTATTTGATCAGAGGTAACTTCATTTTCCATTCCTAATATATCCGTATATTTTACAATATCATTACAAGAACATTGTCTTTTTATATCTTCAGCCGTATTAAAATCCACTAAATAATTCTGCACTATACATTCAGTAATTTCATCTCCCGCTACAGGTACCATTCCATAAGCACTTATAGCATTATTACTGCTTATAGCTATATCTGACGTACCTGCCCCCACATCTACTAATGCTAAATTTAAAAGCCTTAATTTTTTAGGGATGACAGCTTCTATAGCCGCTATAGGTTCTAAAGTTAAATTATTCACCTTTAAATCTACCTTTTCTATTACTGAATAAAGACTATCTACAACCGATCTCGGAAGAAATGTAACTATCAAATCTGCAGAAATCTTATCTCCTTTTTGAGATATCAAATTAGATATTACATATCCATTTAAATAATAATTTTTAACACTATAACCTACACAATAAAGCTTACCTTTTGTACTCTTATTTACTTCTTCTTCGGCTCTTTTTACTCCTGTCAATTCTAAACTTCTAATAATTTCTTTATCTATTTCTTTACTCTCATCTATATCAAGATCTACTTTAACTTCTACCGTTCTTAAAAATCTTCCTGCTGCAGCTATTGCAACTTCTCCTAATGGTATATTGATTTCTTTTTCCAATTCTTTTTTTACTTTTCTAACAGTAGATGCTACTAAATTAATATCATGAATTTGACCATCTACCATTGCTCTTTCTTCATGTTCTATATATTTGTCACAAATAACATTAAATTTTTTATCTTTTATCATACCAACCGTTCCTATAATAGAACGTGTTCCTATGTCTAAAGCAAAGATCACATCTTTAGGGTTAATATTAAGTAAATCCATATTCTATCTCCCTCTTTATAAAACATAATATAAAATCAACAATTTATTAAAACATAGCATAATATATAATTCTGTTTTAAAAGAATGTTGTTTTTTACACTCTTTTAAGACTTCATTTAGTAGTCCTAAGGATATGTTTTAAATTATTGAGTTCATTATAATGAAAAGTTACAATTCTTATTTAGTTTAGGTAATTGAGCGTTAAGAAATTTCATTGTTTGAGTTATACGAGTTATGAAATTTTAGCCATATTGCTTAAACTAAATTTAGAATTGTTTTTGAAATTATACGAACTTAACAATTTATTAAAACATAGCATAATATAAAAGCTCATATTCTTAGAATATGAGCTTACTAAAATTATATAATATTATTCTACTTTATTCAACAAAACACTTGCAAATAAGTCATTAGTCTACTAACTGTAAAACTCCTGAATTTTCTTTTATATAAGGAAGCTTTTTAACTACATGATAAACATATTTAAACTTATCTTGCTTGTTTGCATCTTCCTTAGAAAATTCTTTAAAACATAACATTCTACACCAAAAATCTACAAAATCATCTTTTGTAATAAATTTAGTTATTCCTTCTTCTTCTATAACAAACCCAGTACTATATTTTTCTACTATATATATGTCTTCAACTTCATCTTTTGAAATAATTCCGAAAGCATCTTCCCACATCTTTTTAAACGGTACCATATTGCACAACTCCTTATAAAATATTATATTAAAAACAATACTTTACGCCCACTACCTTAATGATAATTTAACACATTTATAATAAATATGTCAACATTATTATACTTACATATGAAAAAATAGTATATCACATATTATTTTATGTTTTACAAATTAGCAATATTCTATTTTATTATTAGTCATTTCTCTCTAATTACTACTAGTCTAGTTACTTTTTTCTATCAAACCATTGTTATATAATACCATAGGGTCAAAGGCCCTTATTACTTCATCAGTAAATTTTATTTCTATCCTCTTATTATCTATATAATTAACTTCTCCACTTCCAAAAGTCTTGTGAAGTATTTTATCTCCAGTTTTAAATTCTTCATTTAATACAGAAGCTAGATTACATTCCTCTATAAATCTAGATACTGTTTTATTCTTTCCTCTTATACTACTACATGTAGAAAGCCATAAATTTTCTATAGTTCTTGTAATACCAACATAAAAGAGTCTTCTCTCTTCTTCAATATTTTTATCCATACTATTTATATGAGGAATATTTTCTTCATTACAATTTATTATAAACACATTTTTAAATTCCATTCCCTTAACTCCATGTATTGTACTAAGTATAACTGCATCTTTTTCTTCAATAGGCTTATTCTTAATTGTTTCCTTTACTTCTTCTACATGAGATAAAAATGTTATAATTGTTCTATATTCTTGCAAAGAAGATTTAAATTCATCAACTATTTCTTCTAGTTCCTTTATATCCATCTTAAATTTTCTGCTATATTCTTTTAAGTAATCGTAGTATTTTAAATCATTTAACACAAAATTTACTGCTCCACTTAAAGACATCTTATTTAAATTTTGTATATCTTTTTTTAATTTATCTATATCCTTAAGTTGAAATACAGGTATACCTTCTACATCTTTCAATGCCTGAAAACAGTCCTTATTATCGGGACTTCTTTTTACTTTTTCAATATTCATTTTGCCTATATATCTAAAAGGTTTATTTATTATTCTAAAGAAACTTTCTCTATCTCCTTTATCTATGCTCAATTTTAGATAAGATAAAATATCTCTACATATAAAATGTTCAAAAAAATTATACTGTTTATCTAACAACTTAAAAGGAATCCCCTTCCTTATGAAACAATCAATTATACTTCTACTTTCAATATTGGTTCTATATAATACTGCATTGTTAGAATACTCATACTTATTTATCTGTTTTAGTTTTATTATATTTAAGGAAATATCTTCTGCCTGTGTATTTTCATCTCTATGATTTAAAATACTGATTTTAGGCCTATCTGTTTTTTGGGCATCTATATCTTTACTATTTCTCATAACATTATTTTTAATTAAATTATTAGATATTTGAACTACATTTTCAGGACACCTGTAATTTCTACCAAGATAAAGTTTCTTTCCTTCTTTAAAGTGCTCTTTAAAACCTACTAAACATTCTGGCTTAGCGCCCCTAAAAGAATATATGCATTGATCTTCGTCCCCTACTGCAAAGATATTACTATTATTAAAAAATTTTAATATGTCTATCTGCATTTCATCACAATCTTGAAATTCATCCACTAAAATGTAATTAAAAAGTCTTCTATATCCATTTAAAATATGCTCATTTTCTCTGAATAAATCTCTACATTTAATTTGAAGATCATCAAAATCCAATAAATTTTTTTCCTTTTTATACTCCTCATAAGTTTTATAACACTCTACAAATACATTTTTGTCCATATTAGGACTAAATTCTTCCATACTTATATTATTTGTTTTGTAAAATGAAATGGCATTAACAGTTTCTTTTACTTTTTCATCACTAATTTCATCTAAATAAGTAGCTAAAACATTTTTAATTAATCTATATGCTGTATTACTGTCTATTATATTAATCTTTCCATAATGTCTATTTAAAATCTTATAAAATAACCCATGAAAAGTTCCGAAAAAAGGACTTTTCCCTTTATTCATTCGTTTATATCTTTCTTTCATGGTTAAAGCTGCCGCTCTAGTAAAAGTTATTATAATTATATTATTAGGTGAAATAGAATTACATCTTAATAAATATTCTATTCTATTGTTGGTAAAATTTTCATATAAATATTTTTTCAAAAAAAATATATCTTTATGCGAAATATTTTCAGGAACTATTTTTGTTTTATATATATTACCAAAATTAACTAAATAATCTATTTTCCTTATAAGTGTAGTAGTTTTTCCTGCTCCAGGACAAGCTATTAATGCTATATTTCTATCACTATTTAAAACAGCTTCTCTTTGCTGATTATTTAAATTTTTATATCTCTTCTCTATTATTTTATCTCTAAGTATACAAAATTCTTCCACTATACTCATTATGCTCCCCTTCTTACTCAATTCTTTTTCTTACATTATATACATTACTCTATTATAGTCATAAGACGAGTATTTTTGCACCTTAATGAATAAAATAATGTTTAAATAGTTGTAATAATTTAATTTAGGTATTAAAATAGATTTATTAATGCCTACTGTAACCAAATTAATGAATTTAACTGATAAGAAGCCTAAAATTTCATATCAGATAAGTTTTATACTTAATTAAATTCATATATACTTTAAAAGTAGAGGGGAAAAATATGACTAATAGTGATTTTCTGAATATTAAAAATGGTAGAAATCTTACAATGTTAGTTGACTTTTATGAGTTAACAATGGGAAATGGTTATTTAGACAATAACGTTGGAGATAAAATAGCTTACTTTGACATGTTCTTTAGAAGAGTTCCTGATGGTGGTGGTTACTGCATTATGTCAGGAGTTCAACAATTAATAGACTATTTAGCTAATTTGAAATTTACAGAAGAAGATATTGAATACTTAAAAAGTAAAAATACTTTTTCTGAAGAATTTCTACACTATTTAGAAAACTTTAAATTTGAATGTGACGTTTGGGCTATTCCAGAAGGCAATCCAGTATTTCCTGGTGAACCTTTAGTTAGTGTAAGAGGTCCTGTCATTCAAGCTCAATTTGTTGAAACTATGATACTTTTAACAATTAACCATCAGACGCTAATTGCAACTAAAGCAAATAGAATTTGTAGAGCAGCAGAGGGAAGATCTGTAATGGAATTTGGATCAAGACGTGCTCAAGGCTATGATGGTGCTATTTATGGTGCTCGTTCTGCTATTATAGGTGGATGTTCTGCAACAGCATGTACAATAGCTGAGCAAATGTTTAATATCCCTGCCTCTGGAACTATGGCTCACAGTTGGATACAATTATTTCCAACAGAATATGAAGCTTTCAAGGCATGGGCTCAAACTTATCCTGACAATTGTCTTCTTTTAGTAGACACATATAATGTTTTAAAATCAGGTCTTCCTAACGCTATAAAAGTTTTTGACGAAATTTTAAAACCTATGGGATACAGGCCAAAAGGAATAAGAATAGATAGCGGAGATATAACCTACTTAACTAAAAAATGTAGAGCCCTTTTAGATGAAGCCGGCTACTCTGATGTTCAAATTGTAATTTCTAATTCTTTAGATGAACATATAATAACAGATGTACTAAGTCAAGGTGCCCAAATTGATAGCTTTGGAGTAGGTGAAAGACTTATTACAGCAAGATCAGAACCAGTCTTTGGAGGAGTTTACAAATTAGTTGCTGTAGAAAAAGATGGTGAAGTAATTCCTAAAATAAAAATAAGTGAAAATGAAGAAAAAATAACAAACCCTGGTTTCAAAAAGATTTATAGATTATTTGATAAATGTTCAAATAAAGCTACTGCAGACTTAATATGTTTAAACAATGAAGTAATAGATGATTCAGTGCCTCTTGAAATATTTGATCCAGTACATACATGGAAAAAGAAAAAACTAACAAATTATTATGCTAAAGAACTAATGGTACAAATATTTGATAAAGGTATTCCATGCTATGAAAGTCCTTCTGTTAAAGAAATTCAAAACTTTGCAAAAGAAGAAACAAATAAACTATGGGAAGAAGTCTTAAGATTTGAAAATCCTCATACTTATTATGTAGATTTATCAAGAAGATTATGGAATTTAAAGCAAGACTTACTAAATCAATATTCTGACCTTTATAAATAATAAATACAAATAAAAAGCAGAGAGAAAAGATATTTTCTCTGCTTTTTAAATTTGAAAGATTTCTAAAAAATTATTTTCTCTATATATCTCTTCTAATACATTGCAACTATCCTCTTCAAATTCTTTATATTTATTAAAAAAAACCCCATCATATTCCATAGATTCTAAAATGGCTTTAAACGGACATTCTCCATTATCATTCTCATATTCATGAAGTAAACATTCTTTAAAACAATTAACCTTATTATCATCTGTTGATAAAAATGGACATTTTGACATTATAATATCCCCCCAGTTTACATTTGTAACTATATTATAAACCAAAATATGTAAAAATTGAATAGGTTTTCATTATTTTATTTAATAAATTCTAAATATTCCACTAATTCACTCCATCTTTTTTAAATACCCACTGAACCTTGTCACCATTCTTCAGCTTATATAATCCTGCCCCTACTGATGGCTTACTTCCATTTACATAATAACACCATCCACTTAAAGGTCCTTGAGATCTTTCTTTTATTCCGTTTATTGAAGAAAAATATATTGTCTCGCCACTTCCTACTGCTTTGTATCTTATACCCATTTTATTTAAGACATCTATGGTAACATCCGCTGCACTTCTATTATCTAGATTACAATAAATATTCCCAATTACCTTGCCACTTACTTCATCTTTTATTAAAACATTTTTTATTTGTTGAACTTCTTTATTATTTGTTTCTTTGCTACCTGCTTGTTTACTATCTGTTTCTTTTTTACTTGTTTGTTTTATTAAAGTATTGCTACTTTGCTGTTTTGAACTAGTACTTGATCCATTTTTAGAATTATGTTCATCTTCGCTTTTAATACTTTTCTTATTCTCTACTACAGCTTTTTTATCTTCTTGTTTTTCCTCATGTTTAATTTCACTGTTAGAAGGATCGACTGTCTTTTCTTCTTTTTCCTTTACTTGAGCATTTTCTAAAACTATGTCAGTTTTTTTATTGTTTTTTGGTTCACTGATATTGGTTTGATAATACTTAACTCCAAGTATTACACTTACACATAAAGCAACCATTACTATAATCAATCTAATTTTTTTCTTCATATATATATCACCTCTTAAATATATACTACCCATTCAACTAATAAATCTTATCTATTATAAACCCTACATAACTTAGCTTACCCCATAATTCATAAGAAAAATAAATTATGGGGCTATTTATAGTTAGAAGGTAATCCTCTACTATTAATTAGTTTTTCTTCTATTTTTTAGTTGTAATGATAATCCTACCAAGACAAATAAAGTTCCTAAACTAATTAGCACACTAGTATCTACTAATCCTCCTGTCTTAGGAAGTTCTGTTGAATCTTGATCTTTTTCAATGCTTTGTTTTACAGTATATTCTTTTAGGTTTTCAGTTTTTATATTATTATTATAATAATTGTATTTTTCTCCTTTTGATTCTTTAATAGCTATTAACGCTCTTAAAGCTTGTTCTGAAGACATATAATTACCATTTTTGTCTTCAACAAGATGTTTGTATATTTCATTATCATCTTTAAATGACACTAGTGCTGAAAGAAGATTTCCTTTATTCTTTGCAAATTCTCCCTTTTCAACATCTACCCCTATAGATTTCAATCCTACAATAACTGCTGATAATGTTTCACTTGATATACCATAATTGCTTTGTATATATCCATTTTCATTTTCAGAATAAGCTAAGGTTTTTATAGCTTTATCTACAGTTTCTTTTACTTTTGAGTTGTTATTATAATATTTAGATAAAGCTGTTATTACCATTGCTGTCATGTCAGGATCAACTTTATCACCATAAAAAGCCCACCCTACCATATCTTTACCTTCAACCTTATAAGAAAGTTTACCACTCAATAAAGATTCAACTAATTTATCTCGATTTATATTATTTTTATTCTCTATATTGCAATAATCATATGCTATAAGAGCAAACACTTTATCATTAATTAAATATTCTTTTAAATCTCTATTATATAGATCTTTTGCTAAATCATGTCCTTGAAAACTGCTTGGATTATACCCATTATTTACTAAAGTCATCATTAACTTTTCTAATTCTATATTAGTGAAATCTTCTGTTCCATTTTTAGCTATCTCTTTTGCATTATCTTCTATATATTGATTTCTACTATTTATAAATTTTTCATTAGATTTTATTCCTAGCTTATTCATACTTATTTCAGCCCATAAATCATATTTTTCTGATTTAGCTATATATTTTGAAAGACTAGCAATTTCCTTATCTATATCTATTGAAGTGTTTGCATCACCTGTAGAATCTTCATCTTTATTATTCCCTGGAATCGCTGCTGCTTGTTCTAATTTGAATTTTATAGTGTCATTTACTACTAATGGACATTTAGCTTCTCTAAAATCTATTAATTGTAATAAATGTTCTCCTTTATCAAGCCCTTCTTTTAAATAAATTTTATTTTCATCTAAAATTACTGATTTTCCATCTAATTTAACTTGTATCCCTTTTATTGGTTGAACAATTTCCTTCTTTGTTTGCCAATCTTCATAATAATTATTTAAAGATATAGTTAACTCTTTGTTAGCTTCTTTTGTAGAATACTGAATTTTATTTGCAAGTAAAGTACCCATATCTCCATAATATACTATAAGCTTATCTCCATTTTTTAAAGTGAATCCATCAATAGAAGTCATTATATTTTCATATTTTCCATCTCTGTAGACTGCATAAAGCCATCCATCATATCCACCAAATTTACCTGCTTTCACATCTGCTATAGAAGAAATATATTTACCATACTGACTATCTTGAGCCTCTATTTTTATATTATTCTTATCTAGCACTTCTTTTAATGCTCCATAGGCATTGTCCTTATTAGCTTTGTCTAATGCTAAAATCTTATTATGACTCTCTACCAATACTTCCACTGAAATATTTTCTTCGGCTTTTACTTTTGTAAAATTCCCTAGTATTCCTTGAGTTATAAAAAAAGTAAACAACAAAACGAAGCTCATTATCTTCATTTTTCCATAATTGCTTTTTTTCATTATTACATCACTCCCTTTAATATCTAGTGTAACATCTACCACACTTATTGATTTTATATTTGTTTTGACATCCAACCCTTCATAGTAACTGGTAATCAATGCCCAATAACCAATATTAGAAGTATTTCTGTTTTAAATAAAATTCAAATTAACCAATTGTCAATTACTAATATATAGAAATCAATTACTATAAAAATTAGTCTTTTAAGTAGGTGATTTCTAATCTCTCTTTAAATCTAAATAATACTTTATAAATGTTATCAAAAAATATAATACAAAATATAAAATTTCCTCCTGCATGCATTATATCCAAAGTCAGAGATGTTAAATTAGACGCCATTATTGTTTTTATATTTATTATTTTTAAACTACCTACAATAAACCATAAATTTGTAATCCATCCAAATAGAATTCCATATACAAAACATATAACTGAAAACTTTTCACTAGAAATTTTTTTGTTTGTCTTACCTATTAATCCAGAAATAGCTCCAACTATCCCCCATGCCATCATCTGCCATGGTGTCCATGGTCCCTGTCCAAGAAAAATATTAGATATAAAAGCTGCTAAACTTCCAACTAAAAACCCTTCATAACTCCCAAATACAAGCCCCGAAATAGCCACTAAAAAAGTAGTTGGCTGTACATTTGGAATCATAGCAAAAGGTACTCTACAAACTGCTGCAAAAGAGCCTAGCGTTGCTATTAATGCTATCTCCTTAGTTCCCATAGAACTTTTTTCAAAATAAAAGTAACTAAAAAATAATGTTAATAATACCCCTAAAGTAATTAATATACCTAAATTTTTACTATTGGCAAATTTCACACTAAAAACCACAAGGATTATCAGTGTACTTATTGCAACACCTATGCTAATTTTCCTCATATTAATTATCCTCATTTATATTTTATAACTCATAATAAATCCTAGAGCAATCCTGTTTATCCGATGTCTAGCCATTCTAATACTCTCACCTTTTAGTGAGAATAAAGAATGGTACAACCCTGGATAACGGCTTCTAAGGAGTAAAACTCCTAAGAATCCTGTTTATCCGATGTCTAGCCATTCTAACTTTACTTAAAAACATCATCTAAAGTAAATATTTTAGGATTTTTACTTCTAACTAACTTATTAATTTCAGTAGTATAATATATACCTTCCCCTAAAACATCCTCAGAATTTCCATAGCATACTATTTCTCCATTAAACATAAGAGTAAACTTTGTACAGTATTTAGCTGCAAATTCTATATCATGAGTGACCATAATTATAGTAGTTCCTTTATCATTTAAATCTTTCAAAGTTTCACCTAGATTTATTTTAACATTATAATCAAGACCTCTAGTAGGTTCATCTAATATCAAAATTTTAGGTTTCATTACTAGAATAGATGCAATTGCAACTCTTTGTCTTTCTCCAGAACTTATGTCTCTAGGATTCTTATCTCTAATTTCATAAATATCTAATCTTTTTAATGTTTCATCTATAATTTCATAATTTTTTATGCCATAGTTATCTAATGTAAATTTCAATTCATCATATACTGTATCTTTAGAAATATAATCATTGGGATTTTGCGAAACATATCCTATTTTCTTAGATATATTTCTTGTTTTAATTTTCTTTACCTCTTCCTCTAGAACTTTTATGCTTCCTTTGTATTTTATAACTCCCATTATAGCCTTTAACAAAGTACTTTTACCTGATCCGTTTGCTCCTAATACACTTATAAATTCCCCTTCTTTTATATCTAAACTAACATTTTTTAGAACTGATATATTTTCATAACCACAGGTCAGTTTTTTAATTTGAATAAGTATATTTGAAAAATTAATATTTTCTCTTTTTCTTTCTTTTAGATTTAAACCTAACTTCTCTATTTTCAATCTTGCATCTTTGAAACTTAAAGGCATCTTATCCATACCTATAAATTTAGAAAATTTCATGTATGAAGGAAGAAAATCTCTTATATACTTGTCCTCAATATTATATAAAGTTTTTTTGTCTCCACTAAAACCTATGTTTCCTTCTTTCATTACTAATATTCTATCTGCTATATCGAACCATTTGTCTATTCTTTGCTCAATTATTATGATTGTAATTCCAAGCTCTTCATTTACCTTTTTTATTAACTTTATAATTTCTTCTGCAGCTGCAGGATCTAATTGGGATGTAGGTTCATCTAAAATTATACATCGAGGTAAATAAGCTATAGCTGAAGCAATAGCTACCTTCTGCTTTTCCCCTCCTGATAAAGTACTTATATCTCTATATGCTAAATCTAAAATGTTAGAGAACTGAAGGGCTTCAAATACCCTTCTCTTTATATTTTTTGCTTCTACAGCTATATTTTCTAAACCAAATGCTATTTCTCTATGAACTTTATTCATAAGGAGTTGTCTTTCTGGGTCTTGAAAAACCATAGTAATCTCTTTACTTCTATCACTATTGCTGATTTTATTAATGCAAACATCATTGATACTTATTTCCCCTGATATTTTTCCCCCATAAAAATTAGGTATAGATCCTGAAATACATTTGGCCAAAGTAGATTTACCTGAACCTGATTTCCCTGCGATAAATACTATTTCTCCTTTATTAATGGTTAATCTTATATTATTCAAAGCCCTAATGGTACTTCTAGGATAATAGTAGTTCAAGTTTCTTATATTTATATATTTCATTTCACTACTCCATTCTATCTACTTTAAAAAAACTTGTAAATCCTATAACCAAAATACTTATAAAAATACTTATAACTCCTATATTTATAGATTTGTTAATATTAATACCCCCATAAATATCAAACTCCAAAAAACTGTATATTTTAAATATTATACCAAATATTAAAGTAGTAGCACATTCAGCATATAGAATATAGTCTTTATATTGAAATTTTTGTTTATCATATATAGTTCTTGTACTACTTAGAAATCCTCTAACATAAGCAGCTTCTCCTATGTCAAAAGCACCTTCTAGTGAGTTTTCTAATAATATTGAAAAAATAGGTACGTAAGCTAAGATTTTTTCTTTCAAGCTTTTTCCATTAAACTCTACCCCTCTTATTGCATAAATATTTTTTAGACTATTAATTCTATTCTTCATTATAGGAAAGAACTTTATTCCTATCATTACAAGCAAAGTTGTCTTAGGTATTTTACTAGAGAAAAAAGAAATTGCATTATCAGAATCAACTAAAATATTCAAAATCATAGATATATAAATTATAAGAAGAAGTTTAAAAGAAAATATAACAGCATATACTAATGATTCTAAAGTGAATACTTTATTACTTATCTCAAACAAAATTATTTTTCCTTCTGTTATAAATAAAAAATTTATTATTATAGAAACAAATAAGAAAGGTATAAAATAAATAAAACCATTTACTAACTTACTCTTATTCCTTGTATACATAAAAACTATACTACAGTAAATAAACACCGAAAATAAAATAATTGGATTATTAGTAAAAAAAATAATAATCATTAATACTGTCACTATTATACAAGCAGTCATTACATGCAATTTCAAAGGCATCTTATCCATTATTGCCTCCTTACATTAGGTGATTTTCTACTTCAAAAATAAAGTAGCTTGAATTTAATACTAAATCCTTACACTATATAATTCCCTATACAAATAAAAATCCGAGCACGGAGAGCTCGGGCAAAGCTAATGTGAATTTAAAACACATTCCCTTATGTAATTTATACTTCTCGTTTATTATTTCACATATATTATACAGACATACTATCGTAATAGCAAGAATTTTAATAACTCTTACACTCTTGTATATAATACCATTTATATTTCATATATAACTATTTTTAACAAGTTATTATAATTCTATTAACTATATTGACTTACTGAACAGTATTCATTATAATTTTTATTGAACATCGTTCAGTAATTTATTTTAAAGGAGTGACTTATAATGCCCAAACAATATGATGGTTTAGAAAAAAAAATACTAGATTGTGCTGAAAAAAAATTCATACATAGTTCCTATTCTGAAGTTAGTATGCGCAAAATAGCAAAAGATTTAAACATTTCAGTAGGTACTATATATAATTATTATTCCAATAAAGATCACTTATTTATAAGTGTTTTAAAATATAGCTGGGATAAAACTTTCTCTATCCTCAAAGAAGTAACTAATTCTAATTACAATGTAGGAAAAAAATTAGAGTTATTTTTAGAAAGCATATTTAATGAACTTAACAGAAGAAATGGAATTGGACGCCAAATATTCAAGATACAAGAAATGGCCTTAAAACCCAATCATAGTGGAAATGAAATAAAAAATTCATCACAAAATGAATTTACAAAATTTATACAGGATAACTTAATGAATCATTTAGAAAAATTATTGAAAGAACTAGAAAATAAGTACAAACTGCAACTAGATGATAATGAAAGAGATAAATTAATACTTAGTATTATTACCACAGCTTTTGTGCTATGCAATCAATCCTTAAATCAAGTCGCTGAAAACACTAAGTTTATTTTGGAACTAGTTAACGGTTTCTATATAAGTAAATCAAGTAAAGCTTTAGTTAAGTAGCTTTTATTTTTAAATTATTACTGTTTAGAAATTATCTCCATTAATATAAATATAGCTATTTAAATTTATTTTCTATGAAAATTTATATAGCTAAAATATTATATTACAGTAAAACATCATACATTATAAAATTTCATATAAAAGGAGAGAATGTCATGAATAAAAACTCACCAGATTTAGGGAGTGGTAATGTAGGAAATTTATTGTTTAAACTGGCAACACCAGCTATAATTGCACAAATAGTGAATGTACTTTATAACATAGTAGATAGAATATTTATAGGAAGAATGCAAAATGGAGCACTAGCTATGGCAGGAGTAGGAATTGCCTTTCCTGTCATCATAATAATTTCAGCCTTTAGTGCTTTGATAGGAATGGGTGGTGCCCCACTTGCCGCCATCAAAATGGGAGAAAACGATAATGATAGCGCTGAAAAAATTATGAGTAATAGTTTTTCAGTTATAGTTATATTATCGATAATATTAACTACAGTATTTTTAATATTTAAAAATTCAATCCTTTGGAAATTTGGAGCAAGTAATTCAACTATTGGATTTGCCGAAGATTATTTAACAATATATCTTATTGGAACCCTATTTGTTCTAATATCATTAGGAATGAATCCCTTTATAAATACTCAGGGTTTTGCAAAAACAGGAATGATTACAGTAATGATTGGTGCTCTTATAAATATAGTTTTAGATCCTCTATTTATATTTGTATTAAATTTAGGAGTTAAAGGAGTTGCCATAGCTACTGTTACATCACAATGTATATCGGCTATATGGGTATTATTTTTCCTATTAGGCAAGAAAAGTATAATCAAAATAAGGAAAAAATATTTAGTTCCAAATAAAAAGGTAGTTTTATCTATTATACTTTTAGGAATTTCCCCTTTTGTAATGCAATCCACAGAAAGCTTAGTACTTATACTTTTAAATAGTAAATTACAAACCTATGGTGGTGATTTAGCTGTAGGCGCAATGACTATAATGAGTAGCATTATGCAAATAATACTTCTTCCAATAATTGGATTAACCCAAGGAGCTCAACCTATTATAAGCTATAATTTTGGAGCAAAAAAAATAGAAAGAGTAAAAAGTACATTTAAATTGTTAATACTATGTTGCATTTCCTATACAATTATTATGTGGGGATCTTTGATGCTACTTCCAAAACTATTTGTTAATATATTTAACAGCAAACCTGAACTTGTAGCAATTACATCTTGGAGTATAAGGATATATTTTGCAGGTATTGGTATATTTGGCGCACAAATAGCCTGTCAGCAAACATTTTTGGCTTTAGGACAAGCAAAGTCATCTCTTATATTAGCTTTACTTAGAAAAATAGTATTGTTAATACCACTTATATTTATACTTCCATTATTTATAGAAGACAAATTATTTGCAGTGTTATTTGCAGAACCAATAGCAGATATAGTAGGCTCCATAGTAACCATTATATCCTTTACTATTTTCTATAAAAAAACTTTGAATACTATAGAATTATCTTATAAATAATTTTATAATTATTTTTTTATATCAGGACATAATAAAAGTAATGCCACTATTGGAGGTGTTACTTTACAATGAAAATAACTAGTTTTTCTTTATCATATCTTTTCTTAGGAGTTTTTTTAATTTCGCTACTTTTTTTTATATACTTTAAAGTACTGACGATTAAAACTGAATCTGAGGGAAATGAAAAGGAAAAAATAATAGGTACTATGAAAGATCCTGATACTTGGAAAAGAAGAAATAATCTAATGGCTTACATATCTGCTTTTTGGTGTGTATTGTCTTTAATTCTATTTATATATATAAAGTTCTTCTATAAAGTGGGGCTAATAAATATAATTTACTTCTTTATATATCTAGCAGCTATAGTCCTTTCAATAATCTTTATAGTACTTAAGAAAAAAGACCCTGAATCCATTTAAAAAATATCGAGTTCATATAATCGTAATAATATTATATGAACTCAATTTCTTTCATTATGCTTTTTTTCTGCTCTCCTCATATTTATAAATTTCTCTTCCTACGCTTGATAAAAAAGGCATACCTACTGTATAGTATTCATATTTTCCATCATTAAAAATCTTGTTTTTATTTGAACATATTACCCCTGTAAGTAAAAATTCTATGCCCTTAGTTTCATCAACTATGTATGCATTGTCTATTAAATATCCATAAGCACATCCAATCTTATTATATATTTTTATATTTTCAGGAATTTTGTCATTACTATCACCAAATATAAAGTACTTTCCATAACTATCCTTTAAACTATACTTAGGACTATTACACTCTCTTGGAAGCATACACATATGTTTTTTTAAAAATTCATAGTCTTCCTTTTTCAAATTAAATCGTTTTTCCTCTGTTAGTGCTTCTGGAAAGACAATAGCTTTTAGAACTTCTTGCAAACATTCTATAGAAAAATAGTTTGAATTTGAAAAGTCTTTAGGTTCATTTATATATCTTCCTCCACTCTTATAGGCTTTTCCTTTTTTTGTATCTGTAATATTATTTTTATAAGATTTACTATTATATAACATAGGCTGATTATATATAACTTTATCTTTATTATAAAACTTCATAGGATTTGTATATCTATTTTCTTCTAAATTCATAGAATTTCCTAATCTATGTAATATGAGTACATCCTTATATCCTTTTTTCCAAAGTGTCTCATTATAATACTCTTGCCCTAAAAATTCATACAACCTATCAAATCCATCATTATCACTAGCTACCAAAACTTTTTTAATGTAATTTGCTATAGTTGGAAGTTTAGATTCTGATGTACTATCCTTATCTACTGTACTCTGAGACTCTCTCCCTTTTTCAATTATTAAAGGTGTATTTTTATCTATACTCAAATTATTTAATTTTTCTAAAGCTAAAGCGCATGCAGAAAGTTTCACTGAGCTTGCTGGATAAAAGTATTTGTCCTTATCTACCCTATATTTAAAAGATTTAAAAGAAGGCTTATTATTAGAATCCCTATCTATTTGAGTATACAAAATTTGCACTTCATACTTATCAGGTTCTTTCAGTATATTTCCAAAAACATCAGGCTTATTTTTTAATATTTCTTCTACTAAATTTTCTTTTTGATCCGTTAATTCAATACCCTTTACTCTAAACTCTAATACAAATGAGCTAATTAATCCTAATGTTAAACATACTAATAATATTTTAGTTACCAAAGCAATGACTTTTTTCTTCATATAAAGTTATCCCCACTTTCTAATTTATCTATTTGAGAATACTTTACCCTTAGTAGTTATTTTTTATTAAAATATTAGATCAATCAATATATTATTCTTTATAAATTCTTTATAAATTTATTTTATTATGTATATAAACAGTTTTCTTGGTTTCAGGTAGAGTTTTTAACTATTCTTATATTATTTTAGATAAATCTATAGTTAACATAAATTTAATAAAGTAATTTAAACATACAAAGCCTGTAACCAATAGAAATTTTAAGGGGGATTTTTTAATGAAAACAACTAAATTGTTAGTCAGAGCTACAACAATTATTCTATCAGCTGTAATTTTTTTTAATCCAATAACAGCATCAGCCTATACCTATGAATTATTAAAATCAGATGCACAAAAAATAGAATCACTTAACTCAAATAATTATGACGATTTGCAATTTTTAAAACCTATATTAAAAGATAAAACAGTAGTATGTCTTGGTGAAAACTTTCATAGAGTTGGCGATTATAGCTCTATGAAAACGAGAATTATAAAATATTTACACCAATATCTTGGATTTGAGGTAATTGCATTTGAATCTGGTATAGGTGAATGTAGTACAGTGTATCAAGACATTAATTCATTAACACCAAAACAAATGATGGAAAATTCAATTTTTCCTATATGGCACTCAAAAGAAACTCTTAATCTGTTTAAGTATATAAAAGCACAAAGTAAAACTCAAAGTCCTCTTCATTTAGCTGGTTATGACATGCAAGCTACTACTAGATATTTTTCATTCTTTATGTTTAAATTGCTTTATATACTAGATAAAAATTATGCACAAGAATACATCAATTTTGAAAACTCATACATTCCAGATGTATATTCAATAATAAATAAATATGGTGAGGATTCATATAAACATATTGATGAATTGCTCAAGGTAAAAAATAAATATCAATCAAAATATAAAAAATTGCTAGCTTTTATTGATGATAATAAAGCTAAAATTACAGCGCTTTATCCTAAAAATCCACATATCATTGATATTATAAAGAAAACTATAAATGGAAGATTACAATTCATCGATATGATGATGCTTGATACTAAAAATAGTTACGAATTTAGAGATAGGATAATGACTGAAAACGTAGAATGGATAACAAATGTCTTATACCCAGGTAAAAAAGTAATCTTATGGGCTCATAATGATCATCTGGCTAAAAACACATCCAAAATACTTACAAAAGAACAAGGCAAATGGATAAATAGTTTTACTAGCATGGGAGAGTTACTTAACTCCAAACTTAAAGACAAAGAATACGTTTTAGGATTTTATATGAACAGTGGTAAAGCCACTACTATAACTACTGCAAAACCATTTGATATAGCTCCTATGCCTAAAGGTAGTCTTGAAAATGTAATTTCAAAAAGTGGTTATAACTATACCTTTGTAGATTTATCAAAACATAAATCTGAAACTCCTTCTAATTCATGGATGTTTAATCCTATATTTGCAGCAGAAGATGGAATGACTTCTGAAACAATTATTCCAATGTCTATGTTATTTGTACCTAAAGATCAATATGATGGATTAATTGTTATAAACAAAGTTAGTGAACCTACACTGGATTACTAAAACTACTAAAAAGTATTATATTACAATTAGTTTTATCCGATGTCTAGTCATTCTAATGTTCCATTTTAAAGGAGATAGGAGTATTAAAATAGTTAGACATAGGATAATAAATATCCACCAGCTTAGCTGGTGGTTTTTCTTAAGCCCTATAAGGGCACTTTACCAGCATTATGCCTTAAGGCACGTATAAAAATCTCGCCAGCCGCAATTTAACTATTACCTGCCACCCTTA
>NZ_JAPQFJ010000029.1 GCF_026738875.1 Clostridium brassicae | reverse complement strand
TGAGAAACATTGTAAAATGCAGGCTCATCGCCTTAAAACCGATGTTGCGTAGCAATAAAAAAGCACCAGATTTTTCTGGTGCTAATAATTAAACTATTTTAGGACATTTTCAAAAACAGTTGACATATATATGTCATTTTTTTGGTTATTATTTTAAGTTTTTATTAAATTTAGAATAATTTGATTTATAAATAATTAGCTAAGAAGTATAATATATTCATAATAACTTTTATTACCTATACTTAGGAGGTATATGTATGATAGATGAAATAAAAAATATAATATTAGCTGGTATAGGCTCAGCTGCTTATACTTACGAAAAAGGTGCTAAATTAGTTGATGAAATGGTTGCTAAAGGTAAATTAACTATTGATGAAGGTAAAGAATTATCTCAAGAATTAAAAAGAAATTTTAAAGAAAAAGCAGAAGAAACTACTAGTAGAATAAAACCATTGACTAAAGAAGAAATGAGAGAACTTTTGACAGAAATGAATTTTGCAACCAAAGATGAAATAGAAGAAATAAAAGCTAGACTTTCTAAATTAGAAGAAAAAAATAATTAGTCTAAAAAGCCCTAATAAAGTTTAGGGCTTTTATTTAACACTAAAGAGAGGTATATTATGGCTAAAAATTCCGTACAAAGGTTTAGAGACATAGTGAAAACTCTTGCTCACTATGGTTTTGGATATATTGTAGATAGCAAAATAAAAAATGATAGTAAAGCACCAGAAAATCTTAGAAAGGCTTTTGAGGAACTTGGCCCCACTTTTATAAAGATAGGTCAAATACTAAGTACAAGGCCAGATATACTTCCTCAAGAATATATAGAGGAACTATCAAAACTTCAGGACAATGTCCAAACAGAGCCTTTTGAAAATATAAATAAGATATTTTATAAAGAATTTAATAAACCAATAGAAGAGATATTTCTCAAATTTAATAAAAAGCCACTTGCATCCGCTTCAATAGCTCAAGTACATAAAGCCGTTTTAAAGAATAATCAAGAAGTAATAGTTAAAATTCAAAGGCCCGAAATAGCAAAAAAAATGAACATGGATTTAGATATTCTTCAAAAAATATTTAAACTTACTAAGGTGGGTTTTATTGATACACTTATTAATCCACAAGAAGCTCTAGAAGAACTTAAAATTGCAACAGAATTTGAATTAAATTTTGAAATCGAAGCACAAAATATAGATAAATTTAGACAATTAAATAAAGATATAGTTCCTGTATATGCTCCATATGTCATTCATAAGTTATCAACAAAAAAGATTATCACAATGGAGAAAATAAGCGGCTTTAAAATAGATGATTTTAACTTACTTATCAAGAATGGCTATGATAGAGAGGATGTAGGAAAGAAATTAGCTCTATCCTTTTTTAAACAAGTCTTTGCAGATGGTTTCTTTCATGGTGATCCTCATCCAGGGAACTTATTAATAAGTGACGGAAAAATTTGTTACATAGACTTTGGTCTTGTTGGAAATCTATCAAAGTCTCTTAGAGACTCCCTTAATGAAATGCTTATAGCAATGGCTTATAGAGATATCCATAAAATCATATCAATACTCATGGCAATTGGCATAAAAAAAGGCTATGTCAACAGGAACAAACTTTTCGAAGATATAGACTATTTAATGGATAACTATCTTTCAACTTCTTTAAACAATTTGCAAGTATCTGCTATGCTTCAAGATGTATTTGATACTGCTAAGAGAAACAATATAAGACTTCCTAGAAATTTTACACTCTTAATAAGAGGTATGGTGATAATAGAAGGAGTAGTAGCTAAATTAGCCCCAAACATTCAAATGCTAGACATAATTATGCCTTATGTAAAATCTAATAATAAATTTTCCATATTAAATAATATTGATTTAGATGAAGCTTTGATGAAATTAGTTTTTTTCACTAGAGATTCTACTCGTCTTCCAACTAAATTAATAGAATTAAGTGATAGTTTAATACAAGGTAGGGCTAAAATTCAATTAGAACATAAAGATTTAGAAAATAACGTAAATGAATTAAATAAAATGGTTAATAGAGGAATATTAGCCTTAGTTATTTCATCAATGATAATAGCCTCTTCCTTGATTTTAAATACTAATATAGGCCCTAAATACCATGACATATCTATAATAGGCTTAACTGGATATGCTATTGCTGCTATTATAGGATTTGGATTATTAATATCTATAATACGTTCAGGTAAAGTATGAAATGAGATGCAAAATTATATGCATCTCATTTTTTTAACTATGTTTTAAAATCCACATTACAATAATGTATCTTATCTATAAACACTTTATTTACAATATAAAACACACGTTTATATTGTAAATCTAAACATTTCCAAAAAATCATCAGTATAGTTTTTTTATATTTAATTATACTTATATTTAAAGCACTTCCTATTTTTTAATCATATATTCGATTTAAATAAATACAATTTAAGATATTTATTTAAATTAGGTTGTTGAATAATTCATGAATAAAACTAAATATTAATTGTTCAACAACCTATATAAACATAATGAACTTAAAGAAATTTTAAAGCAGTGATGGATAAAGGCGTGATCTTTATAATTTGGTAACTATGTTATTTGTTGAACTATAGATTTTAGGAATTATGTTATTTACTCTGAATACTTATTTTATAGAGGTGATTATTTTGAATTCCTATGATTCCCTTTGGAAACCATTAGACACTGATTTATCCCTTAAACATTTTACTAAACCTCATATAGTCAGTTTAGTAATTATTTTTTCTATAATAACATTAATGTATTTATTTAAAGATACTTTGCGAAAAAAGAAATATGAAAAACGTTTTTCAAAAACTTTAGCTATAATTTTGATTATACATCAAATTACCCTTTACTATTGGTATGTAAATAATAATTTACTATGCTTAAAGGAAGCATTACCACTTTATATATGCAGAATCTCCATAATTCTTTGCATTATTATGCTACTTAGTAAAAGTTATAAAATTTTTGACATAATTTATTTTTGGGGAATAGGTGGAGCAACTATAGCCTTAATCTTCCATGACAATTCTCTATACCCTTTTCCACACTACATGTTTGTTCAATTTTTTATATCACATGGTGGAATATTAATATCTGCACTTTTTATGATATTTGTTCATAAATATACACCAAACTTAAATTCTATAAAAAGAACTTTTAAATGGACTTTTATATACTTTGGAATAACTATACCAACAAATTACCTAATTGACAGCAACTATTGTTATCTTAGAAAGCTTCCTTGTTTTGTTCATTTTAAACTATTTCCTAATACTCCTATTTTCTTTGTTCCTCTTATGATCACTGGTTTATGTATGTTCTTTGTTTTATTGTATCTACCTTTTTATAGAAAAGCTAAATTATAAATAAAAAATGAGTATAAACATGCTTTATTTATACCAAACTGATTTATACTCACTTCTCCTTTTTCATTGATATTAAATTATAATACCATCTTTAATATTAATCATTCTGTTGCAGCTTTCAGCAATATTTTTATCATGAGTTATTATTACCACCGTCTTTCCTCTATTATTTAACTCTTTTAATACATTAATTATTTCTTTAGCTGTTTTAGAATCTAATGAACCTGTAGGTTCGTCTGCAAGTATTATTTCAGGTTCATTAATTATAGCTCTAGCAATTGATACCCTTTGTCTTTGGCCCCCTGATAAATTGCATACTAATTCATACCGTTTTGATTCAATATCTAGTTTTTTTAATACTTCTTTTATTTTCTCATTTTTTTCCTCTTTAGATATTCTTTTCTTTAAATATGCAAAGGGAATCTCAATATTTTGCTCAACTGTATACTTTTCTACTAAAGCGAAATCCTGAACTATAAAACCTAACTTCATATTCCTTAAACTAGCTTTGTCCTTTGAAGATATTCCTTTAACCGAACTACCAAACAACTTATAGTTTCCCTCTGTTAAATCATCTAATAATCCCATAATATTTAATAAAGTTGATTTTCCTGATCCTGATGGACCCATAATTGCTAACATCTCCCCTTTATTTATGCTAATATTAACATTACGCAATGCATTAACAGCACTATCTCCTTTTCCATAAATCTTTCTTATACTATTTAATTCTATTATTGGAGTAGTTTGTTTCATTAATCATTCCTCCTTATCAACTCTATAATATTGGTTCTTTTTAGTTTTATATAAGGAATACTCATTATCAATAATGATATAATACAAGCAATTACTATTGTATATAGCAAACTAATATTTATATCATAAACAATAACCGTTGGAACTAAAGCTAAAGACATTATAATTAATAGTTGCCATAAAAATCTCTCAATTATAGAACTAATTTCAGCACCACAAATCATATGTATTGAAAATTCTCTTATATTTTTTGAAATCATGGTTGTTAAATTTAATGCCATACTCGTAGCTGCAAAAAATAACACTATGAATGCAATAAATATTTGATAAGTTATTTTTTTATGAAAATAATCTAGATACTTATTTATATCTTCTTGTATTGGTCTATATTTCATAGAAAATAGTCCTAATTCAACGGATTTTTCTTCAATAGCCCGTACTTCTTTTTCATTGTTCGTAAAAACCACCGTAGAACTTATCGCCATATCCATACTTGAAAAATTATTTATTAAATTAATATTTAATGGTTTAAAAAATGTATAATTTAACTCAGTTTCTTTTCCAATATCACCAAGAGATGGATAAGAAGAATTGTATTCAATTATACCTATTACTTTATAATTAATATCTTTGTTTGTATCTAAATCTCTTTCTAAATAAATTTCTCCCAATTTGTACCTATCTTTTAAATTATAGCCCACAACAACAGGAATTATTTTTGAATTACCTATAAAATCTGACTCATTAAACATACGCCCTTCAACTGCTTTTATATCATAAATGTCAAAAAACATTTTATTAGCTGTGGCTTGAACAATGGTATTTCCTTCAATTTGTTCAGAAGTTTGATATTCAAATTTTGAATACGTGTTAGTTATATTGTTATTTATAATATAACTATATAATTCTTTTAATTTTGGAACAGAATTTCTCTCATCAGCTATTAATGAATCTATTTTTCCATTCGATGTAGCATCTCTATTTACATAAGCTTTATTATCTTTAAGCTTTTGAAGTCTATTCAGCCCATTATTTACTGTTATAATTTGTGTAATACAAGAGTTTACTAGTAATAAGACTACCACCATTTGAATAAAAAATATTATACTAATTCTTTTATAAACTTTAATATCTAAAAGTGCATATTTGATTTGCCTAAACACACTAATCAACCCCTAATTTGTGATATGCTATTTTTATAATATGTAATCAACATTAATCCAGCTGAAATTAACCCTGTTATCATAGTTAAACCATAAGCAATTATTATTGTTTCAATAGAAAGTTTAAAAATAAAAAAGGTTATTAACTGAAGTTTAGAAACAATCATAGCTAATAATAATGCTACTATATAACTGGAAGTAGAGATTAAAAAGAAGTCCTTAAATAACATTATTGCTATTCTTTTTTCTGTCGCTCCAACCAATCTTCTAATAAAAATTTCTTTTTTTCTGTTTTCTATCCAATTAGAGGAAACACTGATAGAGTTTAAAATAATTAGGAAAATAATTAACGTAACCGGAAAAAGCGTTAGACTTTGAGAAGATATAGTCTTTTGTAGTATCTCTTTAAAGCTGTTATCTCTAACAGATCTTGTGATTTTTACTATACAATAATCATCTAATCTCTTTACAATTTCTTTTGTTTTATCTCCTGCATCTATTTCAAACTCACCAAAAATATAATTATCATAGATAAGATTTTTACTTATAATTTTTTTCGAAGCTAAATTATAATAAGCTAATGCATCCTTATTTATATTATTATTATTAGGCTTAAAAATCCCTATTACTTGAAAATAATTGGTGTCAAATTCATAAAATTTTTTACCATTCTTATCTATACATTTATCCTTTAATTTTTGATTAATTATTATCGTATTAGTTCCATTATTAAAATCTTCTTGTGTAAAAGTTCTCCCCAATATAATATTAGGCTCAAATTGCTTATTTACTGTGTATACTCCAAAAATTTTTGTATCTGATTTTTTAAACAATATAATATTCGATTTTTGATTTTTTAAAAAATTAAGCATATCTGGTAAGGTTATGTTATTCTGATCAATCTTATCTCTAAATTCTCCTATTGAAAAATCAAAGTAATTTTTTGTTAATCCATTAGCCGGAACATTAACCATTTTAAATGCCTCAACAAAATTAGATAAACATAATATAATTAATAATCCTATAATCATCATCATAAAAATAAGCTGTTTTGATTTTGAAAATATATATTTTATAACTAACATCTCCCTATATATGAAAAATGGCTCTTAAAAAGCCATTTTTCATATAAACTATTTTTTAAAAATATATCCACCCATAATAAAATCTTGTTTTAGGAGCCCATGGAATTAAAGAATCATATGCTCTAGCTTTTGCAGAAAACTTAGTTGTCTGCTTAACTGATGATGCCTCTCCAGTATATAATCTACCCCCATTTGTGGTAACACTTTCACCATCCCTTGTAAAATTAACGTATGCCCTTTTTACATGTTTACCTGTTTTTAAGCTATACCCTGGGCTAGATGGAATTTTAAATGAAGGAGTAAATTGAATATATCCATCATAATATAGTTGTATATGTTCCTCACACCAAGCTTTGTTAGTACTTTGTGCAGCAAATACTTTTGTACCACAAAACATACACATACATAAACTAGCTACTACCCCCATCGACATTAATCTTCTCTTTTTCATTTTACTTTCCCCCCGAAAGAATATTTTGTATTTTGTCAAGTTATATAAGCCCTATTACTTAACAAAGCTACTAAGATGATTATATAATTTAAAATCAATAATTCAATACTAATAGTACAAAACACACAAAAATGAGTATAAACGGAATTATATTACAAATTATGTTTATTTTATTTTTTTATATTTTATTAAATTAGGGTTATATCGTAAAAATACATACATATATTTACAATATCTTTAAACAAAAAAACTTATACCAATAACTTATTTAATAAAAACTTCTTATAAAGTAAAGAAGATAGATTTTAAAATCACTATCTATCTTCTTTGCTTTATACTATTTAATTATTAAACTCTATTCTAAAAACAATATAATTATCTTCCAAATATACTTTAATACTTCCATTATTTCTTTCAACTATTTTCTTTACATTGTAAAGTCCATATCCTCTATTTTTATCTTTTTTAGTTGAGAAACCTAATTTAAATATGTTATTTATAGTATTAGTCTGTATATTTTTACAAATATTTCTCACCTCTATAATGCTTTTATTTTTTTCGGCAAATATGTTTATAGAAACATTCTTGTCACTTTTATCACCTTTACTTACTTCCTCAAAAGCATTATTTAAAAGATTGCTAAGTATATCTGAAATTTCGTAGTCATTTATTTTATCCTCTAATAAAGAATTGTTTATATTAAATGTAAAGTTTATATTCATTTTTTCTGCTTCACATAGCTTATTGTATATTATAGCTTTTATTATTGTATTATCTATATATACAATATCTTCTATATCCTTATTTAAATTTCTACTATGCCCAATATAATTCTTAAGTTTATCCTTAACTGTATCTATACTAGAAACATCTATTATTCCATTTATGGTATTTATATAGTTTTTTAATTCATGCTGTTGTCTTCTTACATCATTCATCATATCTTTTAATATATTATTATATTTATTTTGTACTTCTAAAATCTTTTTTTTCTCACTTACCTTGCTTATATAATTATATAAGTATAAATTAACTCCTACTATTATGAGTAACCCTATAACAACTATATATAGGTTGTCCATAATTAAATTTTCTTCATACTTCCAAACTAATTTGCAAGCTCCTATACAAAATGCTAAATTTACTATAAAATAAATTGCTATACCAGAATGTAATTTAAAATCATACAATCGTTCTTTATTTAATACAGATTTACATATAAACATAATTAAAATGAACTCTGTTAGCGTACAACTAAGATTGAATGTAAAATTATTAAAATATGTAATTCCCATTAGCTTCATAAATATCAAAATAAGCATCTCAAATATTATATTTACACATATAAATACTACAAATTCTAATGATGTCTTAATTAAAGATTGATTATAAATAAACTTAACCAAAAATATTACTGATATAAAATAAAATATATAGTTATTTTCATAGTATAATCCAGTAATTGAGTATACCATAGCTGCAACAATTATTATTAGTAGATTTTTGATAAAACTATTTTTTTCTCCTAAAGAAAATTTATTCCATAATGTCATTAGTATCCCTAATTGAATAGAAATAACTAAAAAGTCTTGTAATACTTTCAAAATATATAATGCACCCTCCAACTATAACCTCATTTGTAACTAATTTTAAATTTTTTTACAATTGTACTCCTATATTTATAACCCAATAATGCTTTTTTATCATAGTCTTGAAAATAAATTTCACTTAATCTACTATCTATTTTCTCAATTTTTTCTATATAATTTATATTTACAGCAAATGACTTATGACTTTTGATAATATCCTCACTATCAATAATTTCTAAAAGTTTTTTTATAGATAATTTACTTGATTCATATACTTCTTTTGTTGTATAAATAAAATTCTTCCTCAATTTACTTTCTATGAAAATTATTTCATCAATATATAATTTTATATTAACTCCACTTCTCAACTCAATTATAACGTATTGCCTTTCTTTTTTTATATGTACATCTGTATTACTGTGTTTTATAAGTTTTCTTACCATACTTATTACAGTTTCTTTATCATAAGGCTTCAAAATATAATCATAACAATGTATCTCCTTAAAAGCTTGGACAAGATACTGAACATGTGTTGTTAAAAATACAATCCAACTTAACTCATACTCTCTTATCTTTCTAACCTCTATTGCCAAATCTATTCCTGAAGAATTTTTTAGAGAAATATCTATAAAAAAAATATCTATATTATGATTTTGACATATATAAAGAGCCTCATCTTTGTCTTCTGCTTCATAAAAATTTAAATTATCATAAGCTTTACAAATAATCTTTTTCAAGTTTACTCTTTGTATTCTATCATCTTCTACCAAAAGTATATTATACAATAAAATTTCACCCCTAAATAATTGCTTCATCCTTAAGCTTTAAAATACTACTATATCCTATTTTTTTAACAGTTCTTATTTCATTTAATCGTCAATTGACTTCCAAACTTTACTAAACCATTTTACCATTAGCATATATATTATTCAATTTTATGGAATTATAATAATATCTTTATATATCAGTTATAAAAAATTATAATCAATTATACTAAATAAAAAATTTCAATAATTACAAAACCTTAAATTATAGTATAATTAATAAGAACTATAAAAAATATAAGAGGTTATAATATGATTAAATACTTTAATAGAGAAACAAATAGTTATGAAATTGAAAAGGTTGCTGGAGATAAATACTTAGAGTGGACCTATTCCTCTCCTGTTGGAATGAAGTTTTTAGATATTATTATAAAGAAAAAATTATTTTCTAAATTATATGGTCAGTACTGTGATTCTAGTTTAAGTAAAAATAAAATAACAAAATTTATAAATGATTTTAATATAGATGAAAAAGAATTTAAACATGAAAAAGAAAACTACAAATGTTTCAATGATTTTTTTTCAAGAGAACTTATAGAGGATGCACGCCCTATAAACTATAATGAAAAAATAGTTATATCTCCTGGAGACGGTAGAATTTTAGCTTACGAAAATATAGATCCCGATAAACTAATTCAAGTAAAAGGACTTACCTATAGTCTTTTAGAATTATTAGAAGATGAAAATCTTGTTAAAAAATATGAAAAGGGAACTTGTGTTATATTAAGACTTTGTCCAACAGATTATCATAGATTCCACTTTATTGACAATGGTATTTGTAGTGAAACAAAAAAAATAAAAGGACTTTATTATTCTGTAAACCCAATAGCTTTAGAGAAGGTTCCAAAACTTTTTTGCCAAAACAAAAGGGAATATAGCATTTTAAACTCTGAAAACTTTGGAGATATATTATATATGGAAGTTGGAGCAACTTGTGTTGGAGCAATTCTCCAAACATATTCTTCTCTTAAAAGAGTAAAAAAGGGTGAAGAAAAAGGTTATTTTAAATTTGGTGGTTCTACCGTAATATTATTTTTTGAAAAAGATAAAATCACTATTGATAATGATATAATTGAAGAATCCAAAAAAGGATTTGAAACTAAAGTTTATATGGGAGAAAGGATTGGTCTTAAATTATAATTCTAAGACCAATCCTTTTTTTGCCTTTAATATACTTCCATTATATTCTTGTGCCGCTTCTTTTTCTAATTGGTTAAGATCTATAAAATGAGGGAAATGTGTTAGTACTAGTTCTTTAACTCCTGAATTTGAGGCAATTTTACCTGCCTGCCCTCCTGAAAGGTGTCCTTGTATCTTTCCTGCATATTCATTTAGTAAACTAGCTTCACATAAAAATACATCTGCATTTTGGGATATTTTAATAATATTATCACACCAACCAGTATCTCCACTGTAAGCTAAAACCTTTCCGTTTTCCTCTAATCTCATTCCTAATGAAGGCTCTTCATGATTCATCCACTTAAATGTTATATTTAATTCACCAAAATTAAGTGTTGTGTTTTCATTAATTTCCTTTGCTACACAAAAATTTTTATAGTTTAGTTCTTGAAATTTACCATTTAATTTGTGAGCATATATTTCTAATGGCTTATTTCTCAATCCAAAAGCAAAAGCTATTGCTATTTCATATTGAAAACAATATACATCAGATATATGATCTCCATGATAATGTGATAATATAATAGCATCTATTTTATTTATATCTACATAATTTTGAATTAAAGATAATACTCCCGAGCCACAATCTATTAGTACTTTATACTCTCCACTTTCAACTAAGTATCCAGAACATGCTTCATTCTTACTAGGAAATCCACCATAACATCCTATAACTGTTATTTTCATTTATTCATCTCCCATATTGAAAATTTTTATATACAGCATAATTTTATATTATTCTTCATTACAAAAATTATTCTTTTAAATAATCATAAATGTTAATTTGCTACGGTAAAAATATGAATAATAGAGAAATTAGATATACCTAAATTCTCTATATACACAAACATATAAGTAAACAGAGTTATATTGATAATAACTCTGTAATAAATAAATTTAGGAGTTTCTTCTAGCAAAATCTACAAATCTAAATTTATCCGTTCTATGCCTAGATTCTGTATATTGAAATAAACTAGCATCATTTAAATAAACATAGTTTCTAACCACAACTATCATATGATGATTTTCTAAATCTAAATATCGTGTATCTTCCTCTGTTACCTCTTCTACTGTAATTTCTTTTTTTGCAAAACTTATCTGAAGTCCTAATTCATTCTCAATGTACTCATATATTGAGTTTTTACATATTTCTTCGGTTAAAGAAGCTACATACTTTTTATTTATAAAGTCTTTATCTAATATAACCCTTTCTCCATCTATTTCCCTAACTCTTATAACTTGCCAAGCCTCTTCCTTTGAGCTTAAATTTAAATTTTTTATTAAAAGCTTATCTGCTTTTACAACTTGAAGTTTTTCTACAATAGTTTCACATTTTAAACCCATTTTATCAGCTAATTCTTTAAAACTTACAATTCCTGATACAGGAAAATCAAATTTATTTACTTCTAAAACCAAAGAACCTTTTCCTTTTATTTTTTGTATATATCCATTCTGCTCTAATAAAGTTAAAGCTTTTCTTATGGTATCTCTTGATACACTATACTTATTCATCAAATCATTTTCTGAAGGTAATATAGTTCTTGGTTTATATTCTTTATTTTTAATTTTTTCAGTTATTTCATCATAAATACTTAAATATTTTGCCTTCATTTTTATCACCTAACTGTATTTGATAAACACATTTTACCATTGATAAAACTATTTAACAAGGTAATATACAATAGACTCGTAGGGTCTTAAATTAACTTTTGCAAAGTCTTCATTAGAATCTTTGTAATTTGATATTAATATTTTACTTTTATATTGTTTAAAATCTATATTTTGTGGTAAATTGAATAAAATTTCTTCTCCATAGAAATTATTTATAACTAATAGCTTCTCATTCTTATACCTTCTAATGTATGCAAATATATTTTTATGATCTTTAAGAATTAGATTAAAATCACCGTAGGCTATAATATCCAGTTCTTTTCTTAAAGCTATTAGCTTTTTATAGTGATAGAAAACTGACTCCTTATCTTCTAAAGCTTTTTCTACATTAATCACATTGTAATTAGGTGCTTGTAAAATCCAAGGTGTTCCTTGTGTAAAACCTGAATTTTTATCACCACTCCATTGCATAGGAGTTCTTGAGTTATCTCTAGACTTTGCTTTAATAATTTCCATTATAGTATTTTTATCCATACCTTCTCTTAGCTTTATATTAAATATATTAAGTGTTTCAACATCCCTATATTTATTTATATCGTCGAATTTAGGATTAGTCATACCTATCTCTTCACCTTGATATATATATGGTGTACCACTCATCATGTGCACTGTAGTTGCTAACATCTTAGCTGATTCATTATGAAAGTTAATATCATCTCCGAACCTAGACACTATACGAGGCTGATCGTGATTGCACCAAAATACCGCATTCCATCCATTCCCCTTAGTTATTCCTACCTGCCACTTTTCAAATATTTCTTTTAGCTTAATAAAGTCAAAGTCTATATTTGTCCACTTTTCTCCCTCCTGATAGTCTACCTTTAAATGATGAAAATTAAATACCATTGATAGCTCTTTTTCTTCAGGGTTTGAATAAGCTATGCAATTTTCTAAAGTTGTTGAAGACATTTCTCCAACAGTAATAATATCTTCATATTTACCGAACGTTTCCCTATTTAATTCCTTTAGGTATTCATGTATTTTAGGACCATCTGTATAAAATCTACGTCCATCCCCTTCATAATCGTCTTCGAATTTAAGAGGCTTAGATATTAGATTAATAACATCAAATCTAAATCCTTTAACTCCTTTTTCTATCCAATAATTTACTATACTAAATATTTCTTTTCTAACCTCTTTATTCTCCCAATTTAAATCTGCCTGTGTTACATCGAACAAATGCAGATAATATTCATTAAACTCTTCTACCTTTTTCCAAGCAGAACCTCCAAACTTTGACTGCCAATTTGTTGGTTCCTTTCCATCCTTAGTTTCCTTGAAGATATAAAAATCCCTGTATTTATCATCCCCTTTTAAGGCTTTTTTAAACCATTCATGCTCTATTGAAGTATGGTTGAATACCATATCTAACATTACATTTAAACCTTTTTTATTTGCCTCATTTATAAGTTCTTCTAAATCATTCATAGTTCCAAAAGACGGATCTATACTACAATAATCAGCTACATCATATCCATTATCTCTTTGTGGTGATACATATACAGGAGTTAACCATATATAATCTACTCCTAAATTCTTTATATAATCTAGCTTTTCAGTAACACCCTTTAAATCCCCAATGCCATCTCCATTAGTATCTTTAAAAGATTTTGGATATATTTGATACACAACACTTTTCTTAAAATCTATCATAACAATTACTCCTTATATAAAAATGAATAGTTAAAGGGAAGCATAACACTCCCCTATTTATTTGATACATCTATTTTTTTAATACACCTTTTTTATGAAAAACTATAGTTAATATAAATGGTATTACAACTGCTATAATCATAGCTATCGCAAAAGATAGCATGTTTTGTGGCTTAATTGATAATATTCCTGGTAATCCACCAATTCCTATAGAATTTGCCATAACTTTTAATCCTACTGATGTTATCGCTGCTATAGATGATCCTATCATTGCTGGAATAGCTACTTGTTTTTCTTCTTCATCATCTTTGTTCATATAAAGCATAGCTAATACTGCAGATCCTTGTGCAATATTTGATAGAGCAATCATTGGCCATAAACTTGTTCCCCAAAACTGTGCCATTAATTGTAAATCAATTGCATTAGTCATATGGTGAAGCCCTGTAATTACTAGTGGTGCATATGCAAATCCAAAAATTGCTGCAAATAACCAGTTAAGACTTGATGTTAATCCAGTATATACTACATTTGAAATAACTGATCCTATTTTCCATCCTAATGGTCCTAATATTACATGTGCAATCAATACAGTTGGTATTAAAGATAAAAACGGAACAACTATCATAGAAATATACTCTGGAACTATCTTACGTAGCTTCAACTCCAAACTTGCAAATACGAACCCTGCTAATATAGCTGGTATGACTTGTGCTTGATAACCAATCATTTTAACTTGTGCAAAACCAAAATCCCATACTGGAATATTTGTTGCTGTTGCTACTGCATATGCATTTAAAAGTTGTGGTGATACTAAAGTAATCCCTAATACTATACCTAATATTTGAGTAGCACCCATTTTCTTTGATATAGACCAAGTTATACCTACTGGTAAGAAGAAAAATATAGCTTCACCTATTAGCCATAAAAAACTATGAACTCCAGCCCAAAATTGGTAAACTTGTATAATAGATTTAGTTCCGTTTTCTAAGAACTTAATATCTCCAATAATATTACGAAATCCTAATATTAATCCTCCTACAATAATAGCTGGAATTAGTGGTGAAAATATTTCTGCTAAATGAGCTAGTGCCTTCTGTGCTACATTCATATTTTTTTTAGCAGCTTCTTTTGCCGAATCTTTACTAACTCCATCCACACCTGAAACGTTTACAAAATCATTATAAAAATTTGTTACTTCATTTCCTACTATTACTTGAAACTGGCCTGCTTGTGTAAATGTTCCTTTTACGCACTTTATTTTTTCAATTTTATCTACATCAGCCTTCGATGGATTGTTCAAAACAAATCTCATACGGGTTACACAATGAGACACTGCTGAAATGTTATCTTTTCCGCCTATATATTCTAATAATTGTTTAGCTTCATTAGTAAACTTAGACATATAAATTCCTCCATTTATATTTTTAATATTGTTTAACCCAAACTACTTGTACGTACATGTTATATTTATATATTAACTTATACGTACAAGTGTGTCAATATTATTCTATATATTTGTTCTTAGAATATTTTCCTATTAATGGAGTATTGCTAGTATATAAAAATATAAATATGCTGTTTGTCCTATATTAAGATTATGTCCAAGATATTATAATAGGTTGCACGTTTTGTATATAAATGAATTTAATAATAAAAAAACCGTTGAAACTAATTAGTTTCAACGGTTTTATGGTGCGTCGGAGAAGATTCGAACTCCCGACCAACTGGTTCGTAGCCAGCTACTCTATCCAACTGAGCTACCGACGCATATATATTATAAAATCTATATTAACATAGGAATTATAAAAAATCAACAAATAATCCTTACTGCAGCTCAGACTATTAGGCTATAATTCCTATGTAATCTAGGGTTTGTATCCACAAACATCACTAAACATCATTAAAAAACACTCAATCTTAAATTGAGTGTTCTGGCGGAGAAACCGGGATTTGAACCCGGGCGCCGGTTACCCGACCTACGCCCTTAGCAGGGGCGCCTCTTCAGCCACTTGAGTATTTCTCCATGTGCCTTACATTTATAATGGCGGAGAGATAGGGATTCGAACCCTAGGTACGCTCTCACGTACGCCGGTTTTCAAGACCGGTGCCTTAAACCAACTCGACCATCTCTCCATAATCATTAACTTACTTTAATTATTATAATATTCAATTTTACTTTTGTCAACAAGTAAATTTATAATGGCGGAGAGATAGGGATTCGAACCCTAGGTGCGCTCTCACGCACGCCGGTTTTCAAGACCGGTGCCTTAAACCAACTCGACCATCTCTCCATCTTGCGACGATATTCATTATAGCAACTTATCGCCGCAATGTCAACTTATTTTTATTATTTTTTTATTTAATTTTATAGTTTAATCAATGATTAACATATTATTTTATCTCTGTATTTCCAGCCATATATGGTCTTAATGCTTCAGGTATAGTAACTGATCCATCTTCATTTTGGAAGTTTTCAAGAATTGCTGCTACAGTTCTACCTACTGCTACACCAGAGCCATTTAATGTATGAATATATTCTGGTTTTGCTTTAGCATTATCTTTATACCTTATATTAGCACGTCTTGCTTGGAAATCTTCAAAATTGCTGCAGCTTGATATTTCAACATATCTATCGTAACTTGGCATCCAAACTTCTATATCATATTTAAGTGCGGCTGTAAAACCTAAATCTCCTTTACAAATTCTAACTACTCTATAAGGTAGACCTAAACCTTGTAATACTGCTTCTGCATCTCTTGTTAATTTTTCTAATTCTTCATAAGAATCTTCTGGCTTAGTAAATTTAACAAGCTCTACTTTATTAAATTGATGTTGTCTTACAAGACCTCTTGTATCTCTTCCTGCAGAACCTGCTTCTGCTCTAAAACATCCACTATAAGCAGCATGTTTTATTGGAAGTTCATTACCACTTAAAACTTCATTTCTATAAAGATTAGTTACAGGAACTTCTGCAGTTGGAATTAAGAAATAACCATTATTTTCAACTTTAAAGGCGTCTTCTTCAAATTTAGGTAATTGACCTGTTCCTATCATACTATCTCTATTTACCATATATGGTGGAAGTATTTCAGTATATCCATGCTCTAATGTATGCTTATCTAAGAAATAGCTTATTATAGCTCTTTCAAGTCTCGCTCCAAGTCCTTTATATACTGTGAATCTTGAACCTGCAATCTTACCTGCTCTTTCAAAATCTAATATTCCTAAATCTACACCTATATCCCAGTGAGCTTTTGATTCAAAATCAAACTTTGTAGGATCTCCCCATCTTCTTATTTCTACATTATCTTCATCAGTTTCTCCATCTGGTACATTTGGATTCGGAATGTTAGGTATTCTAAGTAATATATACTTAATCTTTTCATCTATACCATTAAGCTCTATATCAAATTGTTTAATATCATCAGAAAGCTTTTTCATATCTGCCATTACAGTACTTGTATCTTTTCCTTCTTTTTTAAGCTTTCCTATTTCAGCTGATTCACTATTTCTTTTATTTTTTAGCACTTCAACTTCAACTAATATTTGTCTTCTTTTTTCATCAAGAGCTATAACTTCATCTATAGCTTTTGGATCAAAATCTTCACCTCTGCCCTTCATAGCTTCTTTTATTGCATCTGGATTAGTTCTAATTTTCTTTAAATCTAACATGTATATTCCTCCTAATATTATGTTTTTTATATTTGCAAATAAACTATTAATATTCAAATTTCACTTTAATAATAAATTAAGCTATTAAACTATTTAGACTATTATAATAAAACAAAATAAAAAAAGTCTTTTCGCCTACTTTAATTAGTAGGGACGAAAAAACTCCGCGTTGCCACCCTAGTTGATTTACATAAATATAAATCCTCTTTATATAAGTTTAACGGACTTACCGTACTGCTCATCACAATCCCTCAGAGGTGGATTCACATAATAAATAGTATCGATTCTCACCTACCATCGACTCTCTTAAACCTACTATTAAGTTACTAGCCTCTTCAACAGTTTAAATATAGATTTTAAATAATTATAAATTATAAAGCTAGAAATTGTCAACACTAACTTTTATTTTGGTATATTTTTAGAACAAATTATGTCTACCCCAGTGTTTAAAATATTTCTACATATTATATCCCCCATGCTTATTGGAATACCAACATGAATTCTACTTAATGCTTTAGAACATTCTATAAAAAGACCTTTATCTATAGCTTTAGTACTTCTTACAGGAACTACTTTAAATTGTGATCCTTTTATTCTTATAACAGTTGTAAAAATCTCTTTAGGCTCCCCCATAACACATACCCCCAAGCAATCTTACATTTCGTCAAACTCTTTTATTCTGTTCAATAAAATCTTAGATTTCTTTGAATCTTTCACTATATCAGTTAAATTTTTGTTTGTTTCTCTAGCTAAAATGGATACTATTTTATTTAAACAATAAGAACTTCTACAACTTCCTGCACCAGCACCAGTCCTCCTTTTTATTCCTTCAACTGTACGTGCCCCAAGAGGTCTTCTTATTGAGTCTATTATTTCACCTTCTGTAACCATATTGCATAAACATATTATTTTTCCATATCTTTTATCTAAACTAATTATTTTCTGTCTTTCTTCATTAGACATATCTCTAAATTTATATATTTCTCTTCTTTTATCGTTAAAATCACTTTTTAGTTTACAATTTAAATTACTTACTACGGTTTCACATATTGTCTTTGCTATAGAAGGCGTCATTGTAACCTCAGCATAGTTTTTACCTGCTACCTTTATATAACCTTTATCAACTAAACTATCATCTATCCTTATAGTATTATCGTAAAAAAAAGATTCATAAAAAGCATGTATATCCTCTGTTCTTAATTCTGGAATAAATTTATTTATTTTCTTATAGCATTTTTCATAATTTAAATCCTCTTTTGTTTTTAATGCTACTATGTAATTTTCCTTAATTGTGGGATAAAAATATATGAATTCATCTTTATCATAACTAAAAATTGTATTAGAAATATATTTTTTTAAACCTTTGTCTATTACAAAGTACTTTAAATAGCCATCTACTTCACAATCCACATCTTTAAAACCATCTATATTATAATCTTCTGGAGTAGTATTTATAACCATTCTACATGTAAATTTATTTTTATTAGTTTCTACTTTAAAGCCTTTATTTATTTTACTTATGCTTTCTACTTTTTCCTCTAACTTAAAGGCTACTCCATTATCAAAAGCTACTTCTCCATAAGCTATTCCTAATTCATAAGGAGAAATCACACCTGTATTTTGTGAATATAAAACCTTATTAGTTTTTATGTTCAAATTAGGTTCTAATTCATAAACACATTTTCCATCTAGAAGTGATATATTACATACTCCCCTTTTTATTGATGTATTATACATATTTTCTAATTTTGTATCCTCATCTTCATTCTGAGACACAATTAGAATTGGCTGTTTTTTATATGGAATATTAAACTTATGAGATAATTCCTTTATAATTGCATTTCCCATGAGTTCAAGCTTACCCATTATATCGGATTGACACTGTATCCCATCATATATTATTGCTGAATTTACTAAAGCAACATCATCTACTATATCATAATCTTTTTCTATAAGAGCAATATTTAAACTGTACTTAGATAATTCATAAGCCACAGCACAGCCTATTAGTCCCCCACCTAACACTAGCACATCATAATCCATATTTTTCCTCCAAATAACGTTCCTATATATACTAATATTAAAAATTAAATTTTGAACCCTATTATATTATAATCTTTTTTCACAAGAATGCCCAGTTAGTGTTTTTTTAAATAAAATAAAGGTAATCAAATTAAACCGATTACCTCTTTATATTACCTATTATTATATTCTAATAATAATTCTTTCATTTTGCCTTTATTTATAGGTTTATATAAAATTTTATCAATGTATTCCATGCAACTACCATAAAAGTCACCTATCCATCCAGTCATAAGACAAAAATATGTGTCTTTATTCATTTTTTTAACTGACTGTGCTACCTCTATCCCATTTAAATTAGGCATAGAAAAATCAGATATTACTATATTATATTTACGTTTTTGTAACTCTCTTTCTATTTTCTCAATACTTTCTCCATTTATTTTCTTTACTTTGCATTCACATATTGACTTAATCATATCTCCTACAACATTTCTTATATTCTCTTTATCATCTATAACTAAAACATTACCTGTAAAATCAATATCCTTATTAGTATTTACCTCTCTTATAATATTCTCTTCTTTTTTACATATAGGTAACTTTATTTTAAAAGCTGTACCTAAGTTTTCCTCGCTTTCAACTTCTATAGTACCTCCATATGATTGTATTATTTTATAGGAAACACTAAGTCCTAGACCTGAACCACCTTCACCTTTAGTAGTAAAAAAAGGTTCAAATATTCTCTTCTGTGTTTCTTCATTCATTCCAATACCATTGTCTCGTATTTCTACTAAAACATAATTATCGTCTGTATTTTTACTCAGTATCTGAATTTTGCCACCTTGAGGCATAGCATCAATTGAATTATTTATAAGGTTTATAAACACTTCTCTTATCTCTGTTGAATCTCCTTCTACTTTAGAATTAAATTCTAATTTTGTGGCTATCTTTATTCTTATCCTATTTAATGCACTTTCCGTAATCCTTTTATTTTCTATTAAATGAATAACATCTGTTAAAATTTCATTTATATTAAATATTTCTTTTTTATTAATTTCATTATAATTTTTTGTCAATTTTTTAATTTTGTTAGTTATGTTAGTAGCATCGTAAGTGCACATTTCTATAATATCTAAATGCTTTATAATAGCTCTGTCCTTATTAAATTTATCTTTTAATAATTGAACTGAACCTATAACAGGAGTTAATATATTATTTATATCATGAGCTATCCCTGCAGACATTTCTCCAACAACTCTAAGTTTTTCATTTTCTAGAAATTTTTTTTGTAGCTCAAAAAATTTTTTATGTTCAATTAAAAGATAAAATAATGTTCTACAAATAGATTCTATATACTCAAGGCTGTCTTTAGAAAGGCTATTACTGGCTGTATATCTCCCCACCCATATAACACCTCTCATATCATCACCATATTCTACATTTATACCCATTATACATAGTATACCTATTTCACTTAACTTATCTTTTAACAACCCTTCCATATTGCTAGTTTCTATAAAAACACTATTCCCTGTAGATAATACTTGTTCATTTAAATCTTTTTCTAACCTTATTACATCAATATCATTCATCATATAATACTTATGCTTTTTAGTTACTCCAAAACAACTATCTAAAGATAAAATATTTTCTTTTATCTTTTCCGCTGTACATACCACACAAAAATCAAGATCACACACATCTCTTAGTTTATTTATTATATTGCTTTTGAATTCACTTTTAGGTATATTAAGCATAGTTTCATTAAATAAAACTAAATTTCTATTTTGGCTCTTAACTTCTGCATAAGATTGAAGAAAATAAGATGCTTTTTCTATCTCTTCCTTACCATTGAAATAAAGTTCTCTTCCCTTATCACAAACTACTAGAGTATTAAATTCCTTGCAAAAAGTTTCAAATATGTCTCCTTGATACCTTGTATTATTCATATAAACAACACTTTTTATATTATTGAATAAACCTGTATTTAAAACATTTCTAATATAATAAATTGATTCTTCTAAAGCTTCTTTTTTCTTTAATATATTTTTTAAATCCCATAGTATTCTACAATTATTATAATGATTATCAATAAAACTCTCCATTAGATGTGGTAAAATCTTAGAAATATAATTATTAGAATCATATATCTCTATTAATATATTTTTCTCAGTTATATTTTTTTTTACATAATCGCAATCTTTATTAAAAATTTTTTCTAATTCTTTACAATATATAGTATCTGTAATAATCACAACTTTTTCTTTATTATTTATACCTTCTAATATGTAATTTTTTAAATATCCTGGAAAATTCTCGACAGAAAGCTTCTCTGTGCTTACACATATACAGCTATTTTGAAGCATATGTTTTATCACCTCATATCAACCTATGAATTAATTCATTCGACATATTTCTATTAATTCCTTCATTTTATAAGGATTTTATAAAAAATAAAGAAGCCATATATAATATATTTTTCTGCATTTTTTAGTACATACTTTAGATATTATATAGACTTCTTTGATTTTTATGATTTGTATATGCAATTTAAATCAGATATTTTCTACTTATTTTATATTATTTAATGTTTCACCTAATTTTTTTATATATTCTCCATATTTAGCCCAATCACCACTTTTTTGAGCTTCTAACGCCTTACTATAAAGCTCTTTTGCTTGTTTTATGATTGGATCATTTTTCATAGGAACGGTACTATTATCTATAACTTTTTTCTCATTATCCTTATCTTCATAATCAAAAAGTTGTTTTAATCCCGTTTCTATATCTGGAGCTAAAATCATTCTATCTTCATAAGATACAACAACCCTCTTCATTTCAGGAATACTTCGTTCACCTTGAGCTCTTAAATATATAGGCTCAACATATAATAAAGAATTAGCTACTGGAACTATCATTGTATCTCCAAATTGCACTTTAGATCCTTCTTTATTCCATAATGATAATTCTTTTGATATAGCCGTATCCTGGTTTATTTTTTGTTTAAATAGTATAGGACTATTTACAGTTCTAGGTAATTTATATAAAACTAATTTACCATAGTTATCTTTATCCATCCTTGCTGCCATTAAAGCTATCATATTCTCTCTTTGATATTGGTTAAAGTACTGTATCAAAACCATCTCTTCTTTTGGCTCACCTGGTAATTTCATTATAACATAAGAAGCTGCATTTATATTATCTTTTCCTTCCACTTGTTTCTGATTTTTAGCTATATCCCAAATATTTGGACTTCCAAAAAATGAATCTGCATCATCTACATGATACTTTTCCATGACCTTACATTGCGTTATAAAATACTGATCAGGATATCTAAAATGCTCCTTAAACCCTTTTGGTAATTCATTAATATCTTTAAAAAGTTTTGGGAAAATTTTAGAATAGGTATTTATTATAGGTTCATTTTTATCAACTATATAAAAGTTTGTTGTTCCATCAACAGTATCAATAATAACTTTTGCTGAATTTCTCATATAGTTGACTCCATTCATAGGTTCTGAAAAAGGATACCTGTTAGAAGCTGTATAGGCATCAATGATCCAATATAACCTTCCGTTATTAACTACTAAATATGGATCTTTATCATACATTAAAAATGGTGCTATTTTTTTAATCCTATTAGTAATGCTTCTGTTTATTAAAATTCTACTGTCTGCATTTATATCTCTTGAAAGTAAGAAATTTATATCTTTTTGGTTTATAGCAAATAGAATTCTGTTAAAAAGATTCATCTTTATGCCTGCTTTTCCGTCATATTTATTATTAGTATTTTCTTCACTTTCTTTTGGATAATCTAATTCTTCTAGTTTAGTATTAACTATACAATATTCTTTAGTTTTTTCTCCAAAATAGATTCTAGGATTGTCTATTTTAATACCAGATACATTCTTTATTGGCATATCATTTACAACAAAATCAGGTTTTCCCTCACTTGTAACAGAGTTAACTTTACTCATAACTAGTCCATATCCATGAGTATAAATAAGATGTTTACTCTGCCATGTACTAGCCTTTTCTTTAAGCTTATCATATTCTAGTTCTCTTGCTGATACAAATACTTGAGTGTATTTTCCATTTATATTATACCTATCTATGTCTACATCATTAAATTGATAATAACTCTTTTTGCTCTCAACCTGATTATAAAATTCTAAAGCTGGAGAAACAGAATTTATTTTTATATTATCTATAGTATCCCTATTTTTACTTATAACTTCTTTATTTAAATTATTATCTAAGTTATACACTTTCTCTTCTATATTATCTATACCAAATCCTTTTTTAGTATATTTAATGTTATATTCTATATAAGGAGTTTCTAACCTTTTCTCATTAGACTTTACAATAAAATTTTCCCATACTCCAGAAACTACTTTTTCAGAAAAAATTAAAGCAATAATTAATACTGAAAATATAACTATAGGTCTAACTTTTGATTTTAAAACACTTATAAAAATTACAATAGCTGATATCAATGAAGCAACTACTATTATTTTATAAAATCTCAGCGTTACATGGGTATCTGTATAACTAGCTCCAAAAGCTACCCCTCTTGGGGAATATACCAAATTCCAAGCTTTAATAGCATATTCTAAAGATATAAAAATTAAAGCAAGTGATCCAACAACAGCTAATTGCTTTCCTGCAAATCTTGTAAGACCACTTTTAAACCCAGTAGCCTTATTACTATTTGCTGATTGATTTTCATCTCTATGACGACCAAAAACTATTTTATCTTTAGTATTCATTGATATATATATCACAATTGTAACAAAAACTAAAAATAGTATAAGTGATATAGCTGCCTTATTTATAGATTCAATCAAAGGTAATTTAAATATATAAAAAGATATATCTTTATTAAAAAGTGGATCTTTTACATTGAATGATTGACCATTAGCAAATTCTAATATCGTATACCAATAAGCTGATGCAAAATTAAAAGATACAAACAATGAAATTAAAGCATCAACTATTAAAATTATATTTTTTTCTCTTTTATCTTTTATGCTATTTACTTCAACTACAGTATTCCATTTAATAATACTCTTTTTAATGCTTTTATAATAAAACCATATACCAATAAAACAAATTAAAAAAATAGGTATCATAAGTTTTAAAACAGCACTTATCTTAGTAAAATAAACAGATAAGTATCCCATCTCTTTAAACCATTTAATATTTATTATAAAATTAACTATTTTATTTAAAAAAACTATTATTAAAACTATTATAAAAATACCTATACCCCAAAAATCTCTCTTCTTCATTTATTCACCTCTTATCCATCCTTAATATTCTACCTAATGTAGAATATTTAATCTCAATTGCTCCTGCAGGACACAATTCCTGACAACAAAAGCATCTTATACATCTAGTCATATCCCATGTAGGTATTTTCTTCTTGCCATTTATATCAATCATATTTATTACTTTAGGATTCTCAGGGCAAACCTCTTCACAGCGTGAGCATCCTACACATTTATCCTTTATCAAAACAGGATTTGGAGCTATCATATCTCTTAGGAAATTAGTAACTGTAGGATTTATAAAATAGAAGTTTCCTCCTTTTCTAGACAGTTTGAAATTTTTCGCTTTCATTTGCTTTAAACTTTCACCTAAAATTTCAATTTCCTCTGGAAGAACTGCTCCCCATTTATTATCATATACTTCTTTTAAAATAGGAGTATCAAGCGGATCTTCATACCCTATAAGTCTTGCAGCAACAGAGTCTACTGCTGAAAGACTTTCTCCCATTATTATAGTATCCATTTTTTTAGGACTACCATTCTTAGGTCCATTTCCCTCCATAGCTATAATACCATCTAATATTGCAAAATTCGTATGGACTAAAGTATTTAAGTCTAGTAACATTTTACAAAAATTATTAGCATGAGGCATTCTAGTATGCCAAGTTGCTTTTTGAGTTCCTGGTATACATCCAAACTGATTTTTTATAGCTGCTGTAAAATATGCCATAGCATGAGTTTTTAATTTTGGTAGAGTAATTAGCACATCCGCTTCATATGCTGATTTAGCCACATTCCAAGATTTACACAAAATAGAATCTTCAAATTTTACATGAACACTTTCTTTAAATTCATCAAACTTCACATTATATTTATTTGCAACTTCCATTAATCCTGATTTTTCTGCTGCTCTTTTAGAATCACCAAATCCAGGTGAATCACCAAAAGAAATTTCACTAGAATAATCTTTTAGAATTCTAATTACCGATTCAAAAACTTTATAATTTGTAATTACTGGAGACTCTCTATTCTCAACACTAAGCATATTAGGTTTTAGAAGTACTTTACTCCCTCTTGGAATAAGTCTCTTTAGAAAAGTATCTCCTCCTAACAATTCAAATCCATATCTCAATTTTTCTTCAATCAAATCAACATCATAATCACTACATCTTAAAAGAGCAACTTTCTCTTTTTGAATATTTTGATTTTGAATCATATATTATCCATCCTTTGATAAGCTTATAATACTATACATTAAAATTCATCAACAAGATAACACCTATCTTTTAATTCAGATACTATCTTATTTATAATCTCCTCTGTATCAGCCTCTATTGTATGCAAATGTATTCCTTTTGTAAGGGCTAAAAGTGGCTCTGCATCATATTGTTTTACTTTATTTATAAAACTTTCAACATCATATAAAGTCTTTATCATAAGCATAGCTTTTATCTCACCATATAGTGGATGCTCAATTATAACATCCTTTATTACTCCCCCATACTTAACAATAGCCTTTAACTCATCTTCTATATTATCTCTATCATGACATAAAGGTAAAATCTTCTCAACCTTTTTATTTTCATCTCTAGGAATTAAATATCCCTCTGGAGTAGCTATTATTTCTGCCCCTCTTGCTCTCAATATAGCTACATCTTTTACTATAATCTGCCTTGTTACATTTAACTCTTCTGCTATATCTTGCCCTTTTTTAGGAGTATTACAACTTCTTAATAATTTTTCTATATATTTTCTTCTTTCTTCTGCATTCACTAAATCACCACCTATTTATATCTTTTTTCATTATCAATTCTTATTATCACATTGTTTTAATATATCTAATTCCTTATCTCCAATTATATCGTTATTATGATGATTTTTTATTAAATATAAGAATCTTTCATCATAATTATACTTTTTTAGAATTTTGTATCCATTTTCAGGATGATTATAAAACACATCAACAACTTTATATTTCTTATACTTTTTCATTTTTTCTTTAAATAACTTATTTAGTACTACCATAAATGACTTTTCTATTAAATTAGTACTGTATTCAATTTTACCTATATCATGTAATAACGCAGCCTTAATTAATATCTTATTATAAGTATTATTTTTTAAACAAATCTTTTCCGCATCCATAGCTGTTTTTATACAATGTTTTTTCTCATGTTCATTTAATCTATTAAATAGCATTAATTCTTTCTCGTTAAGATGTTGTTTTAAGAAATTTTCATCTTGAAAATCAATTCTAGAAGTTATTCCCCAATAAAATTGCTTTATTCTGTATAAAGCCATTTTATATTCTCCTTCCTTTTTATAGTGGTATTTACTTCTATTTATATTATATTTTACATTTATTAATTAATATTATCAATATTTATTGAGTATAAAAAAAACAGCCTTTTAAAAGACTGTTTTTAAATGGTGGAGATAAAGAGATTCGAACTCTTGACCCCCTGCGTGCAAGGCAGGTGCTCTCCCAACTGAGCTATACCCCCATATGGTGGACCTTCAGGGACTCGAACCCCGGACCTACCGGTTATGAGCCGGTTGCTCTAACCAACTGAGCTAAAGATCCATGTTATTTACCTGGCGGCGACCTACTCTTCCACACCGTCTCCAGTGCAGTACCATCGGCGCTTTGAAGCTTAACCTTCGTGTTCGGAATGGGAACGGGTGTTACCTTCAAGCCATAACCACCAGATATTCATTGGTTAGTTGACATTTTAAAATTGTTTGAATTATTCTTTCAAAATTGCACAGTGATGTTCGCTCGTAACCAATTACCTAGTCACTGGTTACTTTTATTTGATCAAGCCCTCGACCTATTAGTATCAGTCAGCTTAACATGTTACCACGCTTACACCTCTGACCTATCAACCTGGTAGTCTTCCAGGGGT
>NZ_JAPQFJ010000028.1 GCF_026738875.1 Clostridium brassicae | reverse complement strand
AAATAACTTCTTGTGAAATGGATACATCTAAATTAATATCTAATATAACAGTTTTAGATGTTATAGAAAAGGAAAAAGAAGAAAGTATATCAGAAGCAGAAGTAATAGTAGCTGTAGGAAGAGGATTAAAATCAGAAAAAGATATGGCAATGATACAAGAGCTGGCAGATCTTTTGGGAGGTAAAGTAGCAGGAACAAGACCAATGGTAGAAGCTGGTTGGATAGATGCTAAGCAACAAATAGGATTAAGTGGAAGAACAGTAAAACCTAAACTTATAATAACACTAGGTATATCGGGAGCTATTCAATTTGTAGCAGGTATGAATAACTCAGAATGTATATTCTCTATAAATAAAGATGAAGATGCTTCAATAATGAAAGTGGCAAACTATGCAGTAGTGGGAGATATGTATGAAATAGTTCCAGCATTAATGGAGAGTTTAAAAGGCGGAAAGACTTTAAGTGAAGTGGCAGCAACACTTTAATATAGTAATTGGATTCTAGTGAACAGTAACCAGTGAGTAGGTGTGAGTTAACTTGTATTTTACGTTAAATATAAATCAGCTATAATTTGTTACTAGAGGTTAGCTATAGGGAATAAAAAAGTAATTAGTAGTTGCTGCTAATCCATAAAAGGTTCAGAAAAACTTTTAAACAAAGAGTTAGAGGATAGTGATTAACAAGCAAAACGGGGAGGGTTTAAGAATGGAATATAATAAAGTAAATGCTAAAGATATCGAATTTATAAAAGAAGTAGTTGGTATAGATAATGTGTTAGCAGGGGAAGAAATAAGTGAGGACTATAGCCATGATGAATTAGGTGGAATAAGTCATATGCCAGATGTGTTAGTAAAAGTACATTCACAAGAAGAAGTCTCAAAAGTAATGAAACATGCATATGAAAATACTATTCCAGTTGTAGCTAGAGGATCAGGTACAGGACTTGTAGGAGCATCAGTGCCAATTCATGGTGGAATAATGGTAGATTTAACAGAAATGAATAACATTTTAGAATTAGATGAAGAAAACTTAACACTTACAGTAGAGCCAGGGGTTCTTCTTATGGAGATAGGAAAATTTGTAGAGGAACATGACTTTTTTTATCCACCAGATCCAGGTGAAAAGAGTGCTACAATAGGAGGAAATATAAGTACTAATGCAGGTGGAATGAGAGCTGTTAAGTACGGAGTAACAAGGGATTATGTAAGAGGACTTGAGGTGGTATTACCAACTGGAGAAATATTAGAATTAGGTGGAAAAGTGGTTAAGAATAGTTCAGGTTATGGCATAAAAGATTTAATAATAGGTTCAGAAGGAACACTTGGAATAATTACAAAGGCTATACTTAAATTATTACCACTACCAAAGAAATCAGTAAGTTTGTTAATACCGTTTTCTAATTTTGATAAAGCTATAGAAATGGTACCTAAGATTATAAAATCAAAAGCAATACCAACAGCTATAGAATTTATGACAAGAGATACTATACTTTCAGCAGAAGAATTTTTAGGAAAGAAATTCCCAGATAATTCATCAGATGCATATCTTTTGTTAACATTTGATGGAAATACTCAAGTACAAGTAGAAGCAGACTATGAAACAGTTGCCAATCTATGTTTAGAAGCTGGGGCATTGGATGTGCTTATTGTTGATACAGATGAAAGAAAAGAATCAGTGTGGTCAGCAAGGGGAGCTTTTCTTGAGGCAATTAAGGCGTCTACAACAGACATGGATGAGTGTGATGTTGTAGTACCAAGAAATAGTGTTGCAGAATTTATAAAATATACTCATGAGTTAGAAAAAGAGTTTGATGTAAGAATACCAAGCTTTGGACATGCTGGGGATGGAAATTTACATGTTTATATTTGTAAAGATAACTTAAGTGATGAAGAATGGGAAAAGAAATTAAAAGAAGTATTTGACTGTATGTATAAAAAATCAGAGGAGCTAAAGGGACTAGTATCAGGAGAACATGGAATTGGATATGCTAAGAGAGAGTTTATGTTTCACCAATATGGAAAAGAATATATAAAAATTATGAAGGGAATTAAAACAACATTTGATCCTAAAAATATATTAAACCCAGGGAAGGTTTGTCAGTAAATATAAGATAAAAGAACTAGTGCGAAGATAGAACTTTCACTAGTTTTTTTATATAGGAGGGGGATATGATATATGTTTTCCACTATTAAAACAGTAAAAGTATATGAAGAAGTTATTTTACAAATAAAGGGAATGGTTAATTCGGGAAAACTTAAAAAAGGAGATAAATTAATATCGGAGAGAGAGTTATCTAATCAATTAGGAGTTAGTAGAACTTCGGTAAGAGAAGCTCTAAGAGGACTCGAAGTTATAGGACTTATAGATTGTAAACAGGGTGAAGGTAACTTTATAAAAAAAGATTTTGAAAGTAATTTCTTTGAACCACTTTCAATTATGTTTACATTAAATAAAAGTAGTACAGAGGAAATACTAGAACTAAGGAGGGTAATTGAGGTTGAAACAGTAGCTCTTGCTGCAAAAAATATAACTAATGAGGAGTTAATAGAATTAAAGAATCTAATGGATGAAATGAAGAGAAACAAAGATGAAGAATTAAAAGGAAATTTAGATAAGAAATTTCATTATAAAATTGCCCAAGCCTCTAGAAATAACTTAATAGTTACAGTATTAGATGTGATATCAAGTTTAATAGATTCCTTTATAAAAGATGCTAGAGCGGATATATTAAAAAAAGAAAATGATGAGGAAATTATACATTATCATCATGAATGTATATATAATGCTTTAATTAAGGGCGATGCCGAAGAAGCTGCTTCCATTATGAGAATGCACATGAAATTGATAAGCCAAAATATTTTAAAATAGGATAAGTTAAAATAGGTAAAAAATAAATATAACAATAACATATTTAAAAATGTATATACCTCTGTTAATAGTTCTACAATTTAAATGTAGAAGATAAGAGGGAGATTAGTTTCTAATCTTTAGGTAAAGCTAAGACTTAAATCTATCTAAAGAATTGGAAGCTTATTTTTTTATAAATGGTATGGATACATATATAATAAAGTACTTAAAGTTTGATAAATAACTAACTAATGTAAAAATTATATACAAATATAACTTTAAGAAAAAAAATTTTTTTGGAAAAATATTGTAATACTATAAATTAAGGAATTGATTATTTATATACAACAAAGAGTAAAATGTTAATAAAATAACTATTGTAGAAATATTAAGAATAGTGTGATAATATTTAACTGACAGTAAGATCATCAGACCAGTTAGTGTTTAAAAATGTAGCTACATTTTACCTAAAATAAAATTAAATAAGGTAAAAGAGGTGTGAGTGTATGTTAGCACTAATAGCATTAATACCCATTATTTTAGTAGGTGTTTTGATGATAAAGTTTGATTTGCCATCTACTAAGGCAATGCCTGTAGGTTTTTTTTCATCTATGATATTGGCAGCTGCATTTTGGAAAATGCCAGGGAAATGGATAGGAGCAGCGACTATAACAGGAGCTATAAATACAATAGATATATTGCTTATAGTATATGGAGCACTACTTATTCTTCAAATAATGAAGAAAAGTGGAGGAGTAGATGGAATAGCTCATTCAATGGCTTCTGTATCTACTGACAGAAGAGTTCAGGTTATCATAATAGGGTTTTTAATGGGTGCGTTTTTTGAAGGAGCAGCAGGCTTTGGAACACCAGCAGCAGTAGCAGCTCCACTACTTGTAGGACTAGGATTTCCACCATTAGTAGCGGCAATGGTAGCTTTAGTAGGAAATAGTGTACCAGTAACTTTTGGAGCAGCAGGAACGCCTATAATAGGAGGGTTTGCTAATTTAAAAACTATGGTGGAAGCTGGAGGATTTAATGGAGATTTCACAACCTTTTTAGCTAATGTAGGTGGATTTGCAGGAATACTACATTTTTTAGCAGGTTCATTTATTCCACTTGCTATGGTCTGTTCTATGACACTAGTTGTTGATAAGAGTATTAAGAAGGGGTTAGAAGCACTACCATTAGCTTTATTTGGTGGATTAGTTTTTACTGTGCCTGAAGTGTTGATTTCAAATTTTGTAGGACCAGAACTTCCATCATTACTTGGTGCTTTAATAGCAATTCCAGTGTTTATAGGGGCAATAAAAAAAGGATTTTTTGTGCCCAAAAATAGTTGGGATTTTAAACCTCATGATGAATGGGAAGAAGATTGGGAAGGTGAAGTCGCAGCAATGCAATCTGATTTACAATCTAAAAATATAATGAATTCAGGAAAAGCATGGGCTCCATATATTTTAATAGGTGTATTGCTTTTATTAGGTAGATTGAAATGGATAGGACTTACTCCTATATTAAAATCATGGAATATATTATGGAATAATATTTTAGGAACATCTCTATCGAGAGGAATAACACCTCTTTATAATCCAGGTGTTATACCATTTATGTTAGTTGCGTTAATGATACCATTTATGCATGGATTAGATAGAAAAGAGGCAGTAAGTTGTTGGAAAGAAACTTTGAAGCAGATAAAACCATCAGCTATAGCATTATTCTTTGCATTAGGAATGACTTATATAATGATGAATGCTGGAGCAGCAACAAAATCAGATTCAATGCTTATAGTAATAGCTAAGACGGCAGCAAATTTTGCAGGAAAAGGATGGTATATATTAGCACCAATAGTTGGTATACTAGGAGCATTTATATCAGGAAGTTGTACTGTATCAGATATTATGTTTGGTGGGCTTCAATTTAGTGCGGCAAAACAAATAGGAATACCTGTAATACCTATAATTGCACTTCAAACAATAGGTGGTGCAGCAGGCAATATGATATGTGTACACAATGTAGTAGCAGCATTGACAACAGTTGGACTTGTTGGTAAGGAAGGTAAAATTATAAAGAATAATGTTAAGATTGCCTTAGCATATGGAATTTTTACAGGCATATGTGCAATTATCATTGCAAACGTATTCATGAAAAATATATTTTAATAATTTATAGATATAAAAGTGTACTAGGAATTGAAATATATTCCTAGTATAACTCATGTAATTAATTTATAACAATTATAGTATATATGGTTAAGAAAGGTTTTTGAACTAAATAAAAAGACACAAAATAGTCATTCAAGATGGGGTTTTAGTTAAGAGTGGATAAATAAGATAGAAGATATTAGCTGAAACTCTACTTATTTATAAATAACTGGTAAGGTCATAGTACCAGAAGATTAAATAAATATTGAAATGGAGGAACAGAAATGGAGATTTTGGTTTGTATTAAACAAGTACCAGGAACTACAAAAGTTGAGGTTGATCCAGTTACAGGAGTACTAAAAAGAGATGGGATTGATTCAAAAATGAACCCGTATGATTTATTTGCATTAGAAACGGCTTTTAGAATTAGAAAAGATAGAGGTGGAAAAGTTAACGTTATTACTATGGGGCCACCACAAGCAAAAGATATTATAAAAGAGGCGTACATGATGGGGGCAGACGAAGGAACTCTTTTATCGGATAGAAAATTTGCTGGAGCAGATGTACTTGCTACTGCATACACACTTTCACAAGGAGTTAAAATGACAGGAAATCCTAAACTTATAATCTGTGGAAAACAAACAACAGATGGAGATACAGCTCAAGTTGGACCGGAGATTGCTGAATACTTAGGAATACCCCATGTAGCTAATGTAAGAAGAATAATAGAAGTGGGAAGCAAAACAATAACTGTAGAAATGGATATGGCAGAGACTGTTGAAGTACAGGAGATAGAATATCCTTGTTTAATAACTGTCGAGAAAGATATTTATACTCCAAGATTACCTTCTTATAAGATTAAGTTAGATACACAGGATAGAGAAATAAAATTATTTAGTTTCAACGATTTCGAAGATAAAAATGAAAATCATTATGGACTTAATGGCTCAGCAACTCAAGTTGAAAGAATATTCCCGCCAGAGGTTAATACAGACAAAGAGTTATGGGAGGGAACAGGAGAAAATTTAAAAGACAGATTATTTGATAAGCTAAAAGAAATGAAATTTGTTTAATAAATGTTGTAGGTTATTTCTTAAATTATTATATAGAAAATTATTAAGAATTAAAGTTTGGAAAATATGATGGCATATTAAAGTTTTAAAGTAAACAAGAAATATATTATTGTGAAACAAAAAAAGTTTTAAAGGAAAGAGGAGGATGAGAAATGGGAAGGTTAGTAATTGATGAAGAAAAATTAAACAAAGAAATTATAGAAAAATTAGTTGATATATGTCCTTTTAATGCTATAGAAGAAAAGGAAGGAAAGATAGAAATTACAGCAGGATGTAAGATGTGTAAATTGTGTGTTAAAAAGGGACCAGAAGGTGTAATTCAATTTGTGGAAGATGAAGAACCACAGATAGATAAAGATAAGTGGAATGGTATTGCAGTTTATGTAGATCATGTTGAGGGTAAAGTTCATCCAGTAACATATGAACTTATAGGAAAAGGAAGAGAACTTGCAGCGAAGATTAATCATCCAGTTTATTGTGTTTTTATAGGTCACAATATAAAAGATAAAGCAGAAGAATTACTACATTACGGTGTAGACGAAGTTTTTGTATATGATTATGAAGAATTAAAAGATTTTCGAATAGAACCATATACAGCAGTTTTTGAAGATTTTATAAATAAAGTTAGACCATCTTCAATTTTAGTTGGAGCAACAACAGTAGGAAGATCTTTAGCACCAAGAGTAGCTGCTAGGTTTAGTACAGGATTAACTGCTGATTGTACAGTTTTAGACATGAAAGAAAATACTGATTTAATTCAAATAAGACCTGCTTTTGGTGGTAATATAATGGCACAAATTATAACTGCAAATGCAAGACCACAATTCTGTACAGTAAGATATAAGATATTTACCCCACCTGAAAGAGAAGATAAAGTAAATGGTAAAATTACAATGTGTGAAACAGATAGAGAAAGGTTTACTTCAAAAATAAAGGTACTTGAAGTGACTAAGAAAGAAAAAGAAATGAGTATATCTGAGGCTGAAGTTATTGTAGCAGCTGGTAGAGGAATTAAGTCTGAGAAAGATATGCAACTTATCAAAGAACTTGCTGACTTTTTAGGTGGCCAAATAGCAGGAACTAGGCCACTTGTTGAGGCAGGATGGATAGACCCAAGACAGCAGATAGGGCTAAGCGGAAGAACAGTAAAACCTAAAATTATAATTACTTGTGGAATACAAGGGTCTGTTCAATTTGTAGCAGGAATGAAGAATTCAGATTGTATAATAGCAATAAATAAGGATCCAAATGCATCGATATTTAATGTTTCTCATTATGGATTAGTAGGAGATTTGTATGAAATTATACCTGGATTAATTGAAAAGATAAAAACTTGTGGAAGCTTATCAGAGGCAGCAGCGTCAATACACTAATAAAATACCAGTAACCAGGGATGAGTTAGATTGATTCTCTGTGAAATAAAAAATCAATTATACTGGTTACTGGCAATTGGTTACTAGAAAATAAAGTAACTATCTTTATGAAGTTAGTGAATGGAAATTAGTGATTAATAATTAAAATTGGGAGGATTCAGCAATGGAATATAATAAAATAAATGATAAAGATATTGAATTTATAAAAGAAGTAGTAGGTATAGATAATGTGTTAGCAGGGGAAGAAATAAGTGAGGACTATAGCCATGATGAATTAGGTGGAATAAGTCATATGCCAGATGTGTTAGTAAAAGTACATTCACAAGAAGAAGTTTCAAAAATAATGAAACATGCATATGAAAATACTATTCCAATTGTAGCTAGGGGCTCAGGTACAGGACTTGTAGGAGCATCAGTGCCAATCCATGGTGGAATAATGATAGACTTAACAGAAATGAATAATATATTAGAACTAGACGAAGAAAACTTAACACTTACAGTAGAGCCAGGGGTTCTTCTTATGGAGATAGGAAAATTTGTAGAGGAGCATGACTTTTTTTATCCACCAGATCCAGGTGAAAAGAGTGCTACAATAGGAGGAAATATAAGTACTAATGCAGGTGGAATGAGGGCTGTTAAGTACGGAGTAACAAGAGATTATGTGAGAGGGCTTGAGGTGGTATTACCGACTGGCGAAATATTAGAATTAGGTGGAAAAGTGGTTAAAAATAGTTCAGGTTATGGCATAAAAGATTTAATAATAGGTTCAGAGGGAACTCTTGGAATAATAACAAAGGCTATACTTAAATTATTACCACTACCAAAGAAGTCTATAAGCTTGTTAATACCATTTTCTAATTTTGATAAAGCTATAGAAATGGTACCTAAGATTATAAAATCAAAGGCAATACCAACAGCCATAGAATTTATGACAAGAGATACTATACTTGCAGCAGAAGAATTTTTAGGAAAGAAGTTTCCAGATAATTCATCAGATGCATATCTTTTATTAACATTTGATGGGAATACTCAAGCACAAGTGGAAGCAGACTATGAAACGGTTGCTAATTTATGCTTAGAGGAAGGAGCATTAGATGTATTTATAGTTGATACAGATGAAAGAAAAGAATCAGTGTGGTCAGCAAGAGGAGCTTTTCTTGAGGCAATTAAGGCATCTACAACAGACATAGATGAATGTGATGTTGTAGTACCAAGAAACAAAGTAGCAGAATTTATAAAATATACTTATGAGTTAGAAAAAGAGTTTGAAGTAAGAATACCAAGCTTTGGACATGCAGGAGATGGAAATTTACATGTATATATTTGTAAGGATAATTTAAGTGATGAAGAGTGGGAAAAGAAAACAAAAGAAGTGTTCCAGTGTATGTATAGAAAATCGGAGGAAATGCATGGGCTAGTATCAGGAGAACATGGAATTGGATATGCTAAGAGAGAGTTTATGTTTCACCAATATGGAGAAGAATATGTAAGAATTATGAAAGAAATTAAAAAAGTATTTGACCCTAAAAACATACTGAATCCAGGAAAAGTTTGTCAATAAGGAGTAGCTAAAATTAATTATAAATAGTGAATTTTGAAAAAGAACAGTTGATTTATATTATTGAAAAATATTGATGAAAATATTATTTTTAACCTAAGGAGCTATCTAGAAATATTAAAAACAACGCTATATATTAACGTTTTTAATAAAGCATTAATATAGTGTGTGAAATTCATTTTGAGATGGCTTCTTTAATTATTATAAATGAAGCGATAATTAAAGAAGCTATAGAGTCGGTGGACTTATATGAATTAATATTATCATATTTAATATATATAATATTGTATACAGATATTTTAATAAATTCAAATATCAAAATGAGAAAGGAAAGTTTATTCATCTCATTTTGATACGAAAACTTTCTCAAAATAAGAAATAATACATTTGCTTTCTAGAAAAGGCTTAAAATCAAATAATCCAGTATTGGTATAATTATTGCTTTTAAAATTATTAAATATGAAAAAGGAGGGATAATTATGCATATTCCAGATAATTATTTAAGTCCATCTACTTGTGTGGTTATGGGAGCAGTTATGATTCCTATATGGAAAAAAGCAGTAGTAAAAGTAAAAGAACAGTTGTCAAGAAAAAGAATACCTCTTTTAGGAGTTTGTGCAGCTTTTTCATTTTTAATTATGATGTTTAATGTACCTCTTCCTGGTGGTACAACAGGGCATGCTGTAGGAGCTGTGTTGGCAGCCATTCTTCTAGGGCCATATGCGGCGACCATTTCCGTGACTATTGCATTAGTCGTTCAAGCGTTATTTTTTGGAGATGGAGGAATTTTAGCTATTGGAGCTAATTGTTTTAATATGGCATTTATTATGCCGTTTACAGGGTATTATATTTATAAATTTATAAGTAAATCAATAAAAGGAGAAAAAAGAGAGTATATTGCGACTTTTGTAGCAGGATATATATCTTTAAATATAGCAGCTCTTTTTACTGCTGTAGAATTTGGAATTCAACCTATATTATTTAAGGATGTAGCAGGTCTTCCTCTTTATTGTCCTTATGGTCTTAAAGTGTCAATACCAGCTATGTTAATTCCTCATTTATTAGTGGCCGGGATAATAGAAGGAGTAGTTACTGCAGCAGTATATGCTTATGTAAAGAAAATTTCACCTTCTACAATTTACGAAGAAGATTCTATTAAGATGAGGCCTTTTTATGGATTGGGTATAGCTATGATTTTTATTGTACCATTAGGACTTCTAGCGGCTGGTACAGCATGGGGAGAATGGGATTCAGGTGAGATAAAAGATATGCTAGGTTTTATACCTAAAGGAATGGAGAAGGGATTTGATTTTAAAGCTATTATGCCTGATTATTCTATTGCAGGACTTCCAGAGATTGTAGGATACATCCTTTCTGCTATAGCGGGAGTTGTATTAATAATAATTATTATTAATTTTGTATTAAGAAAAAAAAGTGATAAAAATATAAACTATTAAATAATAAAGATGGTGAGCATATGTCTGCAGATTGGCTTTTTAAAGAAGAAGAATATAGACCCGAAAAAGACCATCAACAGTTTTTGGATAAAAGTATTATTTCTATATTAAAGGTATTATCTAGAATAAGAAGAAGAGGAATGCATAGTTATAAATTTTTATATAGATTGAATCCAACATTAAAAGTTATTTTTACATTTCTAAATATTATATTCTTATCATTATCAAGGAGCTTTGTTTATACATTATTATTTGATATATGTGGCATATGTTTTGTTTTTACATTAGATAGTGAAGAAAGAAAAAATATTTTAGTAATAAGTATTACAATTCCTATATTTACACTTATAATGTTGATTCCTTCATATTTATCAGGAAACGTAGTAAATAGTACACTTATATTAATCAAAGTTATAGGAAGTATAATTTCTATTAATATTTTATCATATACGACTAAGTGGGATCATGTAACTAAAGCATTAAAATTTTTACGAATTCCAGATTTATTTATATGGGTTATGGAGATTACTATAAAATATATTGTGGTTTTAGGTGAACGCTCTGTTGAAATGTTATATGCTCTGAAAGTTAGATCTGTAGGTAAAAATAATAGAAAATATAATTCGCTTTCTAAAATTATGGGTAATATGTTTTTAAAATCAAAGGAAATGGGAGAAGAGATGTTTTCTGCTATGGAATGCAGGGGATTTACTGGAGAATATTATACTTCTCTAAAATTTAATTTAACCAAAAATGACATTATATATATTGGGATGAATTTAATTTTTATAATAATATTTATTGTCTTATAGTTTTAGAAATATAGAAAACAATGTTTAAAAAAGAAGAGTTAATAACTAATGAAATTAGTGCCTATTATGAAATCATTTTATAAGAAATTGTATAATTATAGGACTTTTATTTGGTATTTTAAATTTTAATTGTACAATTATATTAATTAAGAACTAAACTAAGGGGAAGAAAATCCGATGATAGAACTTCAAAATATAACTTACAGCTATAAGAATAGAATTGCTCTTAACGATATATCTATTAAAATAAAAAAAGGAGAAGCAGTTGCACTTATTGGGCCAAATGGAAGTGGAAAGTCTACATTTTTGAAGGTTTTAAATGGTATTGTTTTCCCTCAAGAGGGAAAATACATATTTAATAAAGAAAAAATTAATGAAAAAAAATTAAATTACGATATTTTTTCTAAGATTTTTCATAAGAAGATAGGTTTTGTATTTCAAAATTCGGATACTCAGCTTTTTTGTTCTACAGTTTATGAAGAGGTTGCTTTTGGACCAAGACAGATGGGGCTTTCTGAACATGATACTGATAAGAGAGTATATGACTGTTTAGAACTTTTAAATATAGAAAAAATTAAACATGAAGCACCTTATAATTTGAGCGGTGGAGAGAAAAAGAGGGTTGCTATTGCATGCGTTCTTTCAATGAATCCAGAGGTTATTACTTTGGATGAACCTATGAATGGAATAGACCCAAAAGGGAAAAAATTTTTAAAAGAGCTTATAAAAAAACTCAATACTTCTGGAAAAACTATAATTTGTTCTACCCACGATTTTGAATATGTAGAAGGAATATTTAAAAGGGCTATTGTATTTTCGGAAGACCATAAGATAATAAGAGATGATGAGTATAATAAGGTTATAAATGATGAAAAATTTTTAGTTAAAAATAATATAAAATAAGTACAAAAGAAGGGGAAGATTTTTATGAGAATACTTTATTATGATTGCTTTGCAGGTATAAGTGGAGATATGAATTTAGGGGTAATGATAGATTTAGGTGTAGATAAAGAGTATCTAATAAAAGAGCTTTCAAAGTTAAATATTAATGATGAATATGAGATAAATGTTGGAAGAGAAAGTAGAAAAGGAATTGAAGGAACTAAGGTAGATGTAATATTAAAGTATCATCATGATCATGTTGATAATAACTGTTGCAATAATGAGGAGCGTTATCATGAAAACAGTGACAATATCTGCTGTAATAGTGAGGAACATAAACATGAACACAAGGATAATAGATGTTGTGATAATGAGGGACATTATCATGGACATGATGGCAATGAGTATCAACATGTACATAGAAATTTAAAAGATATAGAAAAAATTATTAATTCTAGCGATCTAAATAATAGTGTTAAAAAAAGAAGTATAGATATGTTTATGAAAGTGGCAGAAGCAGAAGCTAAGGTTCATGGAAAACCACTGTACCAAGTCCATTTCCATGAAGTTGGAGCTATAGATTCAATAATCGATATAGTAGGAGCTGCTATATGTTTTGATTATTTAAAGATAGATAAAATAATGGCATCTTCAGTAGAGTTAGGAGGAGGATTTGTAAAATGTGCTCATGGAATTATTCCTGTTCCTGCACCAGCAACAGTGGAGATATTAAAAGGTATTCCAGTAAAATCAGGTATAGTTCCTTTTGAAACTACTACACCTACAGGAGCAGCAATATTAGCAGTTAATGTAGATGAATTTTCAAATATTAAGGAGTTTTATATAGAAAAAATAGGGTATGGTGTTGGGAAAAGAGATACAGATATTCCTAATGTGTTAAGAGCTTATATAGGAAAAAAAAAATTAAAAAATTGATGGAAAATAGTGAACAAGATGAATGTATCATCTTAGAGTGTAATATAGATGACATGAATCCTGAAATATATAATTATGTAATGGATAAGCTTTTTGAAAAAAAAGCTTTAGATGTTTATAGGACTCCTGTGCAGATGAAAAAGGATAGATTAGGTGTCATTTTAAGTGTTTTATGTAGAGAAGAAAATACTGAAGAAATAAAAGAAGTAATTTTTACAGAAACTACTTCTCTGGGAATTAGGGAAAGTAAAGTCATGAGAAACAAGTTAAAAAGGGAGTTGTCAAAGGTAGATACTATATATGGAAAAGTTACTATAAAAAAGGCTTATTACAAAGGTAAAATAATAAAGTGGAAGGCTGAATATGATGAATGTAGGGTTTTAGCAGATAAAAACAATGTGCCTATAAGAAAAATTTATGAGGAAATATCCAGAAGAGTAATTAGTGATAATATCCCAAAATGATGTAAAATAAAAGCTATTAAGTAATTTACAATTAAAAAATTATTGTTCCCTAATTAGTGTTAATAATTTATTTGCGAAGGGGTAAAAAAATGAATGAAAATTATAATAAACTTTTAGAATACTTAAGAGATTTAAATAGTATAGTAGTAGCTTTTTCAGGTGGAGTGGATAGTACATTTTTGTTAAAGGCAGCGAAAGATGCTTTAGGCAACAATGTAGCTGCAGTTACTGTTATATCGCCTTATATACCAAAGTGGGAAATAGAAGAGTCTAAGAAATTAACCTTTTCTTTAGGAGTAAAACATTATTTTATAGAGGTACCTATGGGAGAAGAAATAAGATTTAATCCTGAAAATAGATGCTATTTATGTAAAAAAACTATTTTTAGTAAAATAAAAAAATTTGCAGAAGAAAAAGGATATAACTATGTTGTAGATGGGACAAATTCAGATGATACTAAAGACTATAGACCTGGTATCGTAGCATTAAGAGAACTCCAAATAAAGAGTCCACTTTTAGAGAATAATTTATCTAAAAAAAATATAAGAGAACTGTCTAGAAAACTTGATTTAGATACTTGGAAAAAACCTGCTTATGCATGTTTACTTTCAAGAATTCCTTATGGAAATGAAATTAAAATAGAAGAACTTAAAAAAATTGAAGAATCTGAAAAATACCTTATGAGTATAGGATTTCAAGCTGTAAGAGTAAGATGCCATAAAGATTTAGCAAGGATAGAAGTACAAAAGGAAGACAGACATAAATTATTCAATGAAAAATTGTTAGATAGTATTTCAATAAAATTAAAAGAGTTTGGATTTAAATATGTAAGTTTAGATATAGAAGGTTATAGAGTTGGAAGCTTTAATGAAACTATGAAAAATAGTAATTAAATATCAAATAACTATGCACTATTATTAATACAAAAGTAAAGAAGAAGGTGAAGAGGGCATGAATTTAGAAGAGATTAGGGATTTACTACAAAATATTAAAAATGGGAATGTTTCTATAGATGATGGCGTCGATAAACTTAAAGAATTACCTTTTAAGGATTTAGGATATGCACTTATAGACAATCATAGAGAGATAAGGGTTGGATATCCAGAAGTTATATATTGTGCTGGTAAAACCATAGGGCAAGTAAAGGGTATAATAGAATTTATGAACAGCAAAGATAACAATATACTAGCAACTAGATCCACTAAAGAAATGTATGAAGAGGTAAAAAAAATATGCCCTGAAGCCGAATATAATGAACTTGCCAGAACTATTACTATAAAGAAGAGGCAAATAGATATTACAGATTCTTATATTGCTATAGTAACTGCAGGTACTTCAGATATTCCAGTGGCAGAAGAGGCAGCAGTTACAGCGGAGATTTTTGGAAATAAAGTAGAAAGAATAAATGATGTAGGTGTAGCAGGGATACATAGGCTTTTTAATAAATTAGACATAATAAAAGGTGCTAAAGTAATAGTAACAGTAGCAGGGATGGAAGGCGCACTTGCTAGTGTAGTTGGTGGACTAGTAGATAAACCTGTGATAGCAGTACCTACTAGTGTAGGTTATGGAGCTAATTTTAAAGGTTTATCTGCACTATTATCTATGTTAAATAGCTGTTCTAGCGGTACTAGTGTTGTGAATATTGATAATGGATTTGGCGCTGGATATTTAGCTAGTATGATAAATAAATTATAAAATAAATTTTACTAAAATAAGGAATATCAGTTAATATAAAATAAGCTAGAAGAAAAAAAGTTTGAGTTAAAATAATTAAAGCTAGTAAAAAATTAGTTTTTTACTAGCTTTAATTATTAATAAATTTTTCAGTAAAATTTTTACAAAAATACTATAAACAACTGGTTATTTATAGTAAATTTGTTATAATAAGAATAGAGTTTATATATTAGTAGATTCTATTTTATAAATATATTAAAATTTAATATAAGTATTCCCATCAAGAGGAATTAAAACTTGGAGAGGAGGTTTATCTCCCAGTAAACCAACTGCATAAATTGTATAAAATCTATTTCCCTTTAGTCTTATATTCGGTATAGTTAAAGCTATTTTGTCTTTCCCAGTTGGTCTGGCTTGTATTGTGTATGTGCCAGGATCTACAGCTATATAATTTGTTAAATCTTCAAATCCTACATTTTCAAAAAGTATTTTTCCATTAGGAAGTGTTATGTCTACTCGTGGAGTATTTGGAGATAAGTGACCAAATCTAACATAAGCTTTATTTTCTATTTGAGGTATTATAGGGTCTACAAAAGGCATAAGACGTATATTTGCTAATTTATCGATAGCAGCTACAGTATATATAGTCTCAGGTTCAAGAGTTAAATTAGTATTTATAACAGGATTCATGGTCTTACCACTAGGGAATATTTTAATATTGTATTTTCCAGGAGGAACTTGTAAGTACTCTGTAAAACCTTTATAGGGTAGGTTTTTAGCTATTAAATTTCCATTTGCATAAACATCTACAGGAGGTGCATCTGGAGACGCATGAAAAACCCTGATAAAAGATTTCATGTTTGTTCTAAAATAAGGATAAAAATACATGAATTTTGTCACCTTTCATAATTATTTTACATAGTATAGGGTATGATATATGCATAAAATTAGTGAATAAATAAATATTTTATATTTAAGAATTTTGGCTAGGGAAATAAGTTTAAAGTATGGTATGGTTTAGGGGGAATATAAGTTGAAACATATAGACAGGATAAGAGGTGGATTGTTTGGAGTGGCCTGTGGAGATGCTTTGCATAGGTGTTTAAAAAACATTAGAAATAAAAAAATATATAAAGGATCTATAAAAGATATTAAGCAATACTATTTAATTTATGGAGATGGAAAAGTTACTGACGATACCAGAATGATGGTTGCTATTGCAAAGAGTGTAGTGGAGTCACCAGAAGATCCCATTGATTTAATGGGAAAACGATTTATAGAAATACATTATAATAATCCTATAAATCTAGGACTAACTATAAGAGTAGCTATTGGAGAATATGAAAAATGTAAAGATTGGAAAAAAGCAGCTTTAAAAACTCACTTGAGACTAGGGGGAAGAAGTGAAGGAAATGGTACATTAATGAGAACTATACCAATAGCTTTATATTACGATGATATTCATAAAATGACAAATATTACAAAGAAACAATCCAATTTAACTCATTATAGTAGAAATGCCTCAGAAGCATGTATATTTTATAATATACTAGCTTATAGTTATGTAAGAGGTGAAGATAAATATGAAGCTTTTATAAATAATGTTAAAAGATTTCCTGAATATCAAGATATATTAGATAAGGGAGAAAATAGTTTTACTAAAACTGGTTGTGCAGTAGATACTTTAAAATGTTCGTTATGGTGTTTTTTAAATACAGAATCCTATGAAGAAGCAATTATAAAAGCTATGAATGTTTATGATAATAAGGACACTGTAGCAACAATAGCAGGTGGAATTGCTGGAGTTTATTATGGATACAGTGGTATAGATAAAGTATGGAAACAAAATTTAGCTATTAAAGAAGAATTGTTAAATATAAGTGATAAGTTTTGGTTAAATAATAATGTATATTTAACACAATAGACTTATAAACATAAAAAAACTAAAGGAGATTATAGATGAGTAGCTTGAAGAAAAATAAGTTTAAATTTATTCATGCAGCAGATATTCATCTTGGAAGTATTCTTCACGTTACTTGTAATGAGGTAAGAGAGATTGATACTTTATTCAAAGAGGGAGTATATAAAGCTTTCAATAATATGTGCGAATTTGCTATTGAAGCCAAGGTGGATTTTATACTACTTTGTGGAGATGTATATGATAGAGAAAGTAGAACTGTTAGAGCAGCAGAAGTTTTTTATAACCAATGTGCAAGATTAAAACAAAATAATATAAACGTATATATAATAAGGGGAAATCATGATCCTATAGGAAAATCAGAGGAATTATTTAATTTGCCAGATAATGTTTATGTATTTGACAGTGAAAAGACAGAAAATTTTGAAATGTATAAGAACGATAAGCTTATAGCTAGAATAATTGGACAATCCTATAAAGGAAAATGGGAAGGAAGAAAAGTATTTGAAGATTATATTGTTAATGATAATTCTTCTTATAATATTGCTTTACTTCATACCCAATTAGAACCTAAGAATAATAATTATTTACCCTGTAGCTTTAAGGAATTAATCAAAAATGAAAATATAAATTATTGGGCTTTAGGTCATATTCACAAGTGTAGAATAATAAATGAAAAATCCCCAGCTATATTATATCCGGGAATTCCTCAGGGAAGAGATATAGGGGAAAGAGAAATAGGGGGATGTTTGTTAGTAGAAGTTATGGAAGATTATTCAACAAATATTTCATTTGTACCGACTTCTTTAGTAATATGGAAAAAGATTATTGTAGATATAAGTGACTACGATAATGTTGAAAATTTAAATGATTTACAAGATATTTTAGTGGAAAAAGGTGAATCGATATTAAGAAGTCAAGTAGAAATACCAGAAAATCTAGAAACTGTTTACTCTCCATTACAACCATTAAAAGGATATATAGTTCAATGGGATATACAAGGTAGAGGGAAGATAAATGAGGCTTTAAGAGAAGATGAAGAAAATATAGTAAACTATATTATAGAAATGTTAAATAAACATTTTATACAAAGAGAAAAGTTTTTATATACGGATTCTATAGAAATAAATACAAAAAAGGCATTTGAGGATTTAGAGAAATTCAAAGAGAATAGCTCTATATTTAATGAAATTAATATTGTACTAGAAGATATTCTACAAGATGGGGGTTTAAAAAAAGAACTTGTTAAAAGTTTTGGAAATATATTTGAGAAAAAATATGATATTGAGGATATTAATGAGGAGAAAATTCAACTTGATGAAGAGATAATAGAGGAAATTATAAATGAGGCAAGAGAGATTGTGATGGAAAAATTAATTGAAAAAGGTGAACAGTTTTGAGGATAAAAAGAATAAGCATAAGGGACTTTGGAATATTTAGAGAAGAAAAAATTGAGAATTTAAATAGTAATATAGTTATAATTGGTGGATATAATAGAGCTGGAAAGTCAACTTTTATGGAAATTATTAGATGTATTGGATTTGGATTTTCAAAAGAAGAAAGACTTTCTCCAGCTAATATTGAATATGATGTAAATTGTGATATGGAAAATGAAAATAAAGATTTATTTAATATAGAACTAAAGGGAAATAGACAACCAATTGTTAAAAATATGAGTACAAAAAAATCAGTTTTAATCAATGATATTTATAAATTGGATTATTTTACATACAAGCAACTTTTTACAATAAGTTTGGACGAGCTACAAAATTATAATACAAGGAATTCTAAAGAATTAAATAATATGTATACTGTATTATTAGGTGCAGGATTTAAAGAAATAGCACAAATCCCTGAGGTTATAAAAGAACTAAATAAAGAAGCATCTAAAATAGGAGGCAAAAATGGGAATCCATCTACTGCACAATTTAAAGAGAAAAATAAAACTATAAAAAAAGGTATTGAACTTAGAAAAAAAGCTTTGAGTGAAGTAGAACAATATTATAAAACTTTAAAAGAATTGGACAAAATACAGGAGAATATTAAAAAAGAGGAAAGTGATTTTAAGGATCTAGATAAGAAAATATATACTGTTGAATGTATTAAAAATAATTTTCAAAAATATTTAAGGATAGAAGAAATACAATCTAAATTATATACTTTAGAGCAGGATAATAAAATTAAAAAAATTAATTATGGAAGTATAGATAGATTAGTTAATTTAAAAGAAGAGTATGAAGAAGTTTTACATGAATATGAGGAAAAGGTATTAATTTTTGAGCAGAATACAAAGAAAGATGTTAGTTTTAAGGACAAACTCATTAATTGGGAAGAGCAGATATACCATGTTTTCAGTAATATATCTGGAGTAAAAGAAAAAATAAGGAATTATGAAGAATTAGAAAAAAATTGTATAGAAAAGAGGGACTACATAAGAAAAGAAATCTCCAAAATAAATGAAGAATGGATTGATGATTTTAATAAAGTAAAGAATATAAAAACAGATATTTTAAGTGTGGAGAATATAAATGGGACTATAGATAATTATAATAATTTAGTATATGAAAAAAATTTAATAAATAATGAGTTATCTACTTTAACTACTAATAAAAAGCTAATTGAAAAATCTAGAATAGAAAATAAGGTTTCAGATTTAAATAGTATAATTAAAAAATATTTTTTTATTTCTATTTTAATTATTATTTTTGGATTAATAATATCTTTCGTTAACTATAGAGTAGGTATTGTATTGATAATATCGGGTTTGATTTTAGGTGGAGTATACTCTGTAATTATATATAGTTCTACTAAAGAAAATAAAAGTACTGATGATATGAAAAGTAATATAGATAATATAAATTATCAGCTGAAATTAAAAAATGAAAAGTATAAAAATATATGTAATAATATAGAAAGTAACGAGAAGAAGATACAGAGTTTTAAGCAATTATTAAATCTTAAGAATAATATATCTGGGGAAGTTTTAAAAGAATACTTTAAAGTAGTAAAAAACATAAAGAATGAAATTATTAGCCTAGAAGCTATGATAAATAGAGCAATAGGTCAAAGAAAAGAAATAAATAGTGAATTTGATTATATAAATAAATTGACATGTTTATTTAGTGACAGATATGAAGAAAAATTAAATGTTAAGTCAGAAGATTTTTCAAAAAATATTGAAATGAAATTTAACTATATTGAAAAGCTAAGAGACTATGTTGAGTTAGCAGAAGAAATAAATATTATAGAACACAAAAAAATTCGTTTAGAGGGGAAAATAGTAAGTTTAATAGGGGATGACTGTAAAGAGAATATTCTAGATGGAATAGATGAGTATATCGATTTAAACAAGAAGTATAAAGAGATTTTAGATTTAAAAACAGAAAAAAATATGTTGGATAATATTATAAAATCTTATCTAGATACTGAACTTGTTAGAAATCACCAAAAATTATTTAAAAAATATAATTCCTATTCACAAATAGAAGAAGAGTGTGAAGGAAAGCAAGAAGAGTTTCAAAATATAAAGTATAAGATAGAATCATTAAAGGAAGTTCGTCAAGAATTACAATATAAATTAAGTGTTTTAAGAACTACAGAAAAACTAGAGGAGGCAGGTACGTATATTAATGAAGGTAGAAAAGAATTAAAGATACTTGCTAAGAAATATGCAGCACTAAAGGCTGCAGAATATATTTTAGAAAAACTTCAAAGTAGTTTCATAGAAAATAAAAAGGATACCTTATTAAAGGGCGCTAGTGAGTATTTATCTTTTATAACAAAAGGCGAATATAAGGATATTATTCCACCAGATGATTTGTTAAGTTTAGACTTTAAGACTGTGTTAGATGATGGAAGAGTCAAAGAAAATTCTGATATTTTAAGTAGGGCAACTAAAGAACAATTATTTTTATCTGTTAGATTAAGCAGGATAAAAGAAATTAAGCCTCATTTACCTTTAATATTGGATGATTCTCTTGTGAATTTTGATGAAAATCATACTAAACAAGCTCTAAAAATATTGTTGGAAATGTCTAGTACAAATCAAATTTTTATAACGACATGTCATCCGCAGTTAGTAGAATATGTTGGAGATTTGTCTTCAGAAGTTCAATATTTAAAACTTGAAGAAGGAAAATTTAGTGTATCCAGTAAAGAAGAACTTGTAAAATATTTGAGTTAATTGTTATATTATATCATAATTTATTTTAGAATATGTTTTCAGAAATTGTTGAGTTAGTATAATTTCGAAAACAATTCTAAATTTAATATAACTAATGTAGCTAAAATTTCCTAACTCGCATAGCTCAAACAAGGAAATTTATTAACGCTTTATAAGTTATACTAAATAAGAATTGTAACTTCTCGTTATAATGAATTTAACAATTTAAAACATATTGTAAAATAAGTTTATTATAAAAATTAAAATTACAAATAAAAGGTGTTATTTTACATTTATTTTACTTATGATTTATGGCGCAGTTTAAATTGAGGATTAAATATGTGAAATTTAATTTTTAAGTATGTATATTTACTTAAGTAGGTTCAAGTACTAAAATATAGTAATATAACCTAATTAAAATTTATATATTAAGTAAATTATATAATTGAGGAAATTCCATAATTAACAATTCTAAATGCGAAATGCAAGTTTCATTGTGAACAGTGCCTTGAAATTTCTCTTTCACTATGTTTTAAGTTTATTCTGAATCTAAAAAGGGGAATTTTAGAAGCAGTGAACAATGAAACTTGCCTGTAGCTATATGATTTTGGAATTATGCAATTAACTTATATTAGTAAGTGACATTAGGGACAAGATAAAAATAAAGCTATTATAGGAGGAAGAAATATGGCAGATCAAAGACTTAATAAATTGGCAAAGTTACTAGTTAATTATTCAGCTGAAGTTAAAAAGGGAGATTTTGTATTAGTACAATGTGATGAAATTGCTGAACCATGGATGGTTGAAGTTGTAAAAGAGGCTATAAAAGCAGGTGCTCATGTAGAAACTATTATAGATTCTCATGAAGCAGAGCAAATTAAGTTGAGATATAGTAGTGAAGAACAGCTTCAAGAAGAAAATTTTATGCAAAAAGTAATGTTAGAAAAAGCAGATGTATGGCTTACTGCATGGGGTACAAAAAATACTAAGGCAAATTCAAATGTTGATTCAAAAAGAATTCAATTAAAAACTAAAGGAGCAGCAAGCTGGAGAAAGATATACTCTAATAGGACTGGGGATGGAAGTTTAAGATGGTGTGGAACTCAGTTCCCAACTTATGCAGATGCTCAAGAAGCTAGTATGAGTCTTTCAGAGTATGAGGATTTTGTTTATGGCGCAGGGCTTTTGGATTCCGAAGATCCAGTGGAAGAATGGAAGAAAGTAAGTGCTTACCATGAAAAGTGGATAAAGTATTTAGATAAGAAAAAAGAATTACATATAATATCAGAAGGAACAGATATAAAAGTTAAAATTGAGGGTAGAAAGTGGATAAATTGTGATGGAAAAGTTAACTTCCCTGATGGAGAAATTTTTACATCACCAGTGGAAGATGGCATTAATGGATATATTACTTTTAGCTTCCCAGGAATATATGCAGGAAAAGAGATTGAAGGAATCAAGTTAGAGATTAAAGATGGAAAGGTAGTAAAAGCTACTGCTGAAAAAGGAGAAGATTTATTAAAAACTTTACTTGAAACAGATGAAGGAGCATCAAGATTTGGAGAAGTAGCTATAGGAACTAACTATGGTATCAAGAACTTTACAAGAAATATGCTTTTTGATGAAAAAATAGGGGGAACTATACACATGGCTATAGGTGACTCTATGCCTGAAGCTGGTGGAAAAAATAAATCTGTTATCCATTGGGATATGCTTTGTGATATGAGAAATGGTGGAGAGATATATGCTGATGGAGAATTATTTTATAAGGATGGTAAACTTATAGAAGATATAAATGAATAAAAGTGCAATTCACTTTTATTCATTTATGAAATAACTATCAACTATTTTCTGAATAGTTGTCTTTCTTCATTGAAATTATTAGGGTAGCTAATAGTCCTCCCCAAAGTACAGTTGCACCTATACCGAAAAATATCATTGCACTTACCGTCATATTTATCACCTCATATTTACTCATTTTTTAAATTAACATTATCTATCCATGGCTTTTTACTTATGAATATTGCCCCTGTAATTCCTATTAAAATAACCCCCCATCCATATACTAATAATGCTGATAAATCATATCCACCATAAGGTGTACGCATTTCTGTAATAAAACTTTGTACTAAAATGAAAGTTAAAACAACAGGGTTTACATATTTAATAATTACGTCCCACCATTTTCCTATATTATAGTAAGATACTGAGTTCGTATGTTCACGAATTGTTTTAGGTTTTATAATCCATCCTACTAAGACAGTTTCTAGTAATCCAACTACAACTATTCCATAATTATTAATAAAGTTATCCATAATATCTAATAGGTATAATCCTGCTCTAGTTGAGAAAGAAATACTTATAATAAATCCAAACAATAAAAGCCCTGTTACTACTTTCTTACGTTCCCAGCCTGTTTTATCTATTACAGCTGAGGAGATTGCTTCAACTAAGGACACTGCTGAAGTTAATCCTGCAAATACCAAACAAGTAAAAAATAATACAGATAGTATGTTTCCCCATGTACCCATTACTGAAAATACTTTAGGAAATGCTATAAATGCAAGTCCTATACCACCGGATACAACTTTATCAATAGATACTCCTTGATTTGTTGCCATAAATCCAAGTATTGCAAAGACTCCAATTGCAGATAAAAATTCAAATCCACAATTGGCAAAAGCAGTCATGAATGCACTATTATTTATATCTGTTTTTTTAGGAAGATAACTAGAATAAGTCATCATAATTCCTGTAGCTATACTTAATGAAAAAAACACTTGTCCATATGCTGCAATCCAAACCTTAGGATCTTTAACTTTCTGCCAATCTGGTGTAAATAGTGTGTTTAGGCCTAAAGAAGCACCTTCTAAAGTTACTCCTTTTATTACTATAATTATCATTATTATTAATAGAGTTGGTAACAATATTTTGCTTAATTTTTCAATACCAGCTTTTATTCCTTTATAGCATATAAACCAGTTAATTAACCAAATTAAAGTTATTCCTATTAGGATTGGAACAATTATGCCTTTAAAATCGAAAGGTGATGATGATAATTTTAATACTTCATTGTAAAAATAATTGTTAGTGTCATTTCCCCATACTTTTTTAAAGCTTAGTGTTAAGTATTTCATAGCTAAACTCAAAATCATTGAATAATATGATAAAATTATAACTGCACTAATTACAGGCCACCAACCAAGCCATTCCCATTTATTATTTGCTCTTGCTATTGATAGTGGTGTTGAACCTCTAAACTTATGTCCCATTCCATATTCAAGAATCAATAACGGTATTCCCGCTGTAAATATAGCGAAAAAATATGGTATTAAGAAAGCTCCCCCTCCATTTGAATAAGCTACATAAGGAAATCTCCATATATTGCCTAGTCCTACAGCAGAACCAATAGCTGCAAGTAGGAATCCTGCCTTTGTTCCCCATTGTTCTCTAGATTTTTTCATCCCTATTCCTCCTAAAGATTTATCTGAATTTTGAAACATTAATATTTATAAATAGGATTCTTGGCTTCAGATGGAATTTTAAATTCCACTGAAGCTTAGAAACCATTATCCAGGGCCTCGTGCCATTCTTTACCCCCACTTTAAAGAAGATGGGAGTATTAAAATGGTTAGACATCGGATAAACAGGATTCTTAGGAGTTTTACTCCTTAGAAGCCGTTATCCAGGGTCGTGTCATTCTTTATCCCTACTTAAAGAAGATAGGAATATTAGAATGGCTAGACATCGGATAAATAAAAAAGTCCCATAGTTTTCACTATGGGACTTTTTTACCTAGGATATTACAAAAGTCCCATAGTTCATCTATGGGACTTGACTTATTTCACTACAAATTAGCCACCATAGATGCAAAACGCCTTGTTTTGGCGATTGCATCTATAGTAGTATGTAACGTAACTATATTTGCAATCGCTATCTTAAGTTAGCTAATAAGAGTAGGTTATTTAATTTTGAAATAAACATATTCATTTTAGTATTCATAATAATCCTCCTCTTGGTAATTTTTAATTATGATATCATATTATTTTGATAATGTCAATATAATCTTAAAAATAACATAAAAAAATAAAGTGCCTCAAACTATCTTAATGAATAAAATAAGGGTTATTTTCATAAAATATATAAAATATGCATAGAATGTAATTTCGAAATTTTTAAGGAGGATTGTCATGAAAAAGTTCCTGTATTTAGTGCTCTATATTTTAGAATATACTGTTATATATTTTTTAGTGCAAATAGTAGTTAATGTTATTATTATATTAGGGATGAGAAAAGATGTTGGTATAGAAAATATAGATAAGATAGCATCTAGTTATAGTTTTAAGGCATTACCATTGGTAATATTAATGACATTTGGAATATATTATTTATTATTTAAATTAAAAGGAGAGAATTTAATTAAATATTGTGATTTTAATAATAAGTTAAAGAAAAAGTATATTATGACAATAATTTTTTTGACAATTGGATTTAGTTTAGTTGTAGCATCAATGGCAGAGGTAGGAGGAGATATATACAATATTAGAAAAGATAGCTTTTTAGAGCTTATAGCTATATTGATTTTTATACCTGTTTTTGAAGAAATATTATTCAGGGGGATAATATTTAATAAACTTAGAGAAAATATCGATTTGTTTTCAGCAGTGATAATTCAAGCAATTGTATTTGGAGGATTCCATGGAAATATCTTTCAGGTAATTTATACTTCAGTTTTAGGAGTTATAACAGCGCTTATTTATGCATGGAGTGATTCGATATGGGCAGCTATACTTACTCATGGAATCTTTAATATATGTGGATTAATTATACTTCCTAATATATTAAATATTTCAAAAAATATTATAAGCTTTTCTATACCTATCTATGGGGTAGCAGGAGTTTTAATTTTATTATTTAGTTTTAGAAAATTTTATAGAATAACAAGGATAAGAAAACCATTTAATAGCTTTTTTACTGAGCTTTAAAATAAGGTTGTATTCTAAATGGATTTTGGATATGTTTTAATAAAACTTTGAGTTCATATAATTTTAAATTCTTATTGTGATGAATTCGATAATTTAAAACATATCCTTAGTTTGTTATGAAACGTTTTAGAGTATATTAATTACATTTAAATTATGCAATTTAATTAGCTATTTAATTGACTAATAGCTTTTAAAGCAGCTGAATTAACTATATCAGTAGGAATAGAGTAAGCAGGAGCATAAGCCAATTGAAGTTTGGCAGCATCAAATATAGTGCCTTTTAAGGATATAATGGTAGATATAACATCTAATCTTTTATCCACACCCTTATAACCGATTATTTGAGAGCCTAGTATATATCCCTCACTATTAAAAATAAGTTTTAATTTTAAGGTTTTACTTTCAGGATAATAAGCAGCGTTGGATTTTGACTTAGTGTATACAACTTTATAAGGAATATTGTGTTGTTTAAGAGTCCTTTCATTATTACCTGTAGAACCGCAGGTTAAATCAAAAACTTTGATTAATGCAGATCCTAATGACCCATCATAGAAAGATGGAATTCCCATTATATTGTTTGCCACTATATCAGCCTGCTTAACAGTTGGAGGAGCTAAAGCTATAGCTGTTTTACTTTTATTAATAAAGTCACAAATTTCTACAGCATCACCTAATGCATATATATTATCAAAATTAGTTTGCATTTTATCATTTACAACTATATGTCCTTTAGATCCTAAAGCTATTCCTGAATTTTTTAAAAAATCTATGTCAGGTCTTATTCCAATTGCTAAAATTATCATATCTGCTCTTATTACTGTATTACTTTTTAATTCTACATCTATATGGTCAGGCTTATCATTAAAAGACACAGCACTATCATTCAATATTAAATTAATGCCATTTTTACTCAGTTCATTTTCAATTAATTCTGATATATCTGAGTCGAAGGGAGCTAAAATGTGAGGTGCTGATTGAACTACTGTTACATTCAATCCTATTTTTTTTAAATTCTCACATATTTCGATTCCTATATAGCCACCTCCTATAACTAAGGCATTTTTAATATTATTATTTCTAATATAGGATTTAATGTTATCTGCATCATCAATAGTTCTAAGAGTAAAAATTTTATTACTGGCCAAATTATATATAGGGTCAGTGAAAGGTTTAGCTCCGGGAGATAATATAAGATAATCATAAGATTCAGTAAGAATTTTATGATTAGATAATATTTTTATATTTTGATTTTTAGGGTCTATCTCTAGTACGTGGCTATTAATTTTTACATTAACATTATGTTTTTCTTTAAAGGATTTAGGAGTTTTTAAAATCAAATTGTTTTTATCTGTAATTATATCTCCAATATAGTATGGTAGTCCACAACTGGAATAGGATATGTATTCTCCTTTTTCATACATTGTAATTTCGGCATTTTTATCAAGGCGTCTTAACCTAGTAGCTGTTGAAGCACCTCCAGCAGAACCACCAACTATTAATATTTTTTTACCCATAATTTTTACCCTCCTGTTATATTTTATATAATATGTTATTGAAATTATATCATAATTATTATTAGTAAACATTAATAATTTTATAAAAAAAAATATTAATTTAAAAAAATAATTGACAACTATATTACTATATTGTAATATATAAATATAGTAATATATTTTACGAGGTGAAAAAAGTTGGACAATAATTTTGAAAAATATAATGAAATATCTGAATTACTAAAAGTATTAGCTCATCCTGTTCGAATATGTATAATTAGAGGACTACTTGAAAAGGGAAGATGTAATGTAAGCACAATGCAACATTGTCTCGATATTCCACAACCTACAGTTTCAACTCATCTTCAAAAATTAAAGGCTGCAGGAATAATAGAAGGTGAACGTAAAGGACTAGAGGTAAGTTATAAGTTATGTAGCGATAAGGTAGTTCAACTCATAAATTTATTATTTGAAGATTAAATTATTATGTAAAAAATATAATTTAAAAAACATCATCTTTAAAATAGAGCCTAAAGGGTAAACTATAAAAAACTATGGAGGTAATGATATCATGAATAAAAAAGTGTTGATTGTCGGAGGGGTTGCTGGAGGTGCTTCTGCTGCTGCAAGACTTAGAAGATTAGATGAAAACACTGAAATTATTTTATTTGAAAGAGGAAATCATATATCTTTTGCTAATTGTGGTCTTCCTTATTATATAGGAGGTTCAATTCAAGAGAGAGAAAATCTTTTAGTATCTACACCTGAAGATATGAAAGATAAATTTAATATAGATGTAAGAATTAAAAGTGAAGTTGTAAATATAGACACTGACAAAAAAGAAGTTACTGTTAATAGTTTTGATAAAGGAACTTATATAGAAAAATATGATTATTTAATATTATCACCTGGTGCTAAACCAATAAAGCCGAATATATCTGGAATAGAAAGCAAAAAAATATTTACTTTAAGAAATATGGAAGATACGGATAAGATAAAAGAGTTTGTAAGTAAAAATAAATTAGATTCAGCTGTAGTTATAGGTGGAGGATTTATAGGAGTGGAGATGGCTGAAAATCTAAATGAAATTGGAGTTAAAGTTACATTAGTTGAGGCAGCTCCACATATTCTTGCTCCATTTGATGATGACATGGTTACTGTAGCTGAAAAAGAGCTTCAAGACCATAATATTAATTTAGTTCTAAAAAATGGAGTTAAATCTTTTAGAGATAAAGAAAATAAAATAGATGTTCTTTTAAATGATGATACAGAATTAATAGCTGATATAGTTATATTAGCTATAGGAGTAACACCAGATGTAGACTTTTTAAAAAGTACCTCATTAGAATTTGGACCAAAAGGCCATATCGTAGTTAATGAAAATTTAGAAACTAATATTAAAGATATTTACGCTGTTGGAGATGCCGTTGAAGTTGTTGATTTTATAAACGGGCAAAAGACAGCGGTTCCTTTGGCTGGACCTGCTAATAAACAAGGAAGAATAGTAGCAGATAATGTTTGTGGAATAAAAACAACTTATAAAGGAACTCAGGGAACTTCTATATTAAAAGTATGTGATCTCACTTGTGCAGCTACAGGAAATAATGAAAGAATGCTTAAGAAAAATTCTATACCTTATAAGGTGGTATATGTTTATCCTCAAAGCCATGCTTCTTACTACCCAGGTGCAACTCCAATAACGTTAAAATTAATTTTTAATGATGAAGGAAGAATATTAGGAGCACAAGCTATTGGTTATGAAGGAGTAGACAAGAGAATAGATGATATAGCAACAGTTATAAGATTAAAAGGTTCTGTAACTGATTTAACAGAATTGGAATTAAGCTATGCACCACCTTATTCTTCTGCTAAAGACCCTGTAAATATAGCTGGGTATTATGCTGAGGATATAATTACGGGAAAATCAGATACTGTATTGCCAAGAAGTGTAAATAATAGAGATAAAGACTCTACAATACTTCTAGATGTTAGGACGGATTTAGAGCAAGAGAATGGTGCCATAGAAGGATCAGTTCATATTCCTCTTCAACAATTAAGGGATAGAATAGGTGAGTTAGATAAGAACAAGGAGATATGGACATATTGTCAAATTGGACTTAGAGGATATATAGCTGAAAGATTATTAAAACAAAAGGGATTTAAGGTAAAGAATATTACAGGAGGCTACAAACAATATATGGCAGAAAAATTTAAACCTAAGAAGACAGATCATGTTGAAAAAATGATTGCTAGCATAGAAAATCCTAAAATGAGTGATGGAATAGTTAAAAATTTAGATGCTTGTGGGTTAAGTTGTCCAGGACCATTAATGAGAGTCAAGGCTGCAGTTGATGAATTAAATCCCGGAGATACTTTAAATGTATCAGCTTCTGATCCAGGCTTTTATGAAGATATAAAGGCTTGGTGTAGAAAAACAAATACAGAGCTTTTAGGATTAAATAAAGAAAAAGGTATAATTAAAGCTTCTTTAAAGAAAAATGAAAAAGATGCATCTTCATCAATACAAGAAACAGCAGTTGCTACTAATGCTAAAGATGCTCAAACTATGGTTGTGTTTAGTGGAGATTTAGATAAAGCAATAGCCTCATTTATAATAGCTAATGGAGCTGCTGCTATGGGCAAAAAAGTGACTATGTTCTTTACTTTCTGGGGAATAAATATTATTAGAAAAAATGAACATGTTCCAGTTAAAAAGAATCTTATTGAAACAATGTTTGGAAAAATGATGCCAAGAGGAAGCAAGAAATTAAAGTTATCAAATATGAATATGGCTGGAATGGGTGCAAAAATGATCAAAGGCATAATGAAAAAACACAATGTACATTCCTTAGAAGAACTTATACAATCAGCTATTGATAGTGGTGTTGAAATAGTTGCATGTCAAATGTCTATGGAACTTTTAGGATTAAGAAAAGAAGAATTAATAGATAATGTTAAACTTGGTGGTGTAGGATATTATCTTGGAGAAGCTGATGAATCTAATATAAATTTATTTATATAATAGGCTATGTTTTAAGAAATTGTTGAGTTTCTATAATTAAAAAACAATATTCTTTTAAAACAGAACTATGTAATAAAATTAGCATCTAATAAGAAAATTCTATTAAATAAGAGAGTTTAAAATAAAGGTTGATATAAAAAGAATCATATAAAAGTTTTATATGATTCTTTTGGTTTTAAAATCTTCTTCTTCTACGTCTGTTGCTATTTTTTGAAATAGCTTTTACGAGTAGAGTAATTAATAGTATAACAATAACAACGGCGCCAACTAAACCTATGTATAAAAGGATATTTTGTTTTACAATACTTCCAGAAGAAATAGTTGGATATAATTCGTATTTTTTTACTGCATTTCTTTCTTTAATCACAAGATTACCAGCACTAGTATCTTTATCAAGTTTACCAACTTTCAAATTAGAAAGTTCAAAATCTGTTTTTACTTCTGATTTATTAACTTCATTATCATAATATTCTACGTCTTTCTTTACTACTAAAGGTACTTGGATTTCTTTTTCAGGTCCTATAAATTTAAGTGGTTTATATTTTAAAGTTACTTTTTTTACTTCAGTATTTGCTTTGTATAATGGAACTCTTTTAGCAGCGTAACTCCAATTTATTATTTTAGCCATATCATTAAATACATAAGTATCTTTAGCATCATAAAGAGATTTCATTACAACACCACAAAGTTTTCTTCCGTCTTTTTCAAATATGGCTACAAGACATCTTCCAGATTTAGATGTATAGCCTGTTTTACCTGCAACACAAACAGCATTAGATGCAGGTAGTTGATTTAAATCTATTCCTACTTTGTCAGCAAAAGCAGTATCTATTTTAGTTCCAAGCAATTTATTTCTATTTGTTATGTAGGCAATTGCTCCATTAGAAATTTCAATTTTGTCTTGTTTAATATTCATTACTTTTTTTACCCATGGATTTTTGTAAGCCTCTTTAGCTATTACACTTAAGTCGTAAGCTGAGGTATAATGATTATTTATTCCATTATCCAATCCATTAGGAGTTACAAAATGAGTGTTTTTTAAACCAAGTTGTTTTATTTTATTATTCATCATATCTTCAAACTGTTTAGGGGTTCCTGCAACACTTTCTGCTATCATGTATGCAGCATCATTTGCTGAAAAAAGTAAAAGTGATTTCATTACATCATCAGCAGTCATTGTATCATTAGTTGTGATTTTGCTTTTACCAACTAAATCATATAAAGCATACTGAGGCTGTTTTGCAGCTGTTGGAGTGTACTTAATAGTGTCTGTAGGTTTTTTGTTCTCTGCAAATAATAATGCTGTTAAAAGCTTTGTAGTACTTGCAGGATACATTGGAGATTCATCTATGCCTTTTGCATATACAATTTCCCCAGTGTCAACATCTATTACTATGCCAGTTTTACCATATATTTGTGGTAAATCAGCATTAGCTGCAAATGCGTTAATAGAGAATACTAGTAAAAAAGTTAAAGTCAATAATAAAGTTGATAATTTACGTCTCAAGATTCATCTCTCCTACTTATAATTTTAATATAGATTTTAAATCTATTTTAGTATACCATTTAAGTATATATAGAACAACTATAAAAGACTTTACAAATTAAAGAAAATTAAAGTAATGTTTATGAAAGTTTGTGAAATTATAAAAAATGAATCATGTAAGCTTCATATGATTTTATTTAAAAAAAGTAAAATTATATTTACAATTAAGTATAATAATATTGTTCAACAAATAGAATGTTTACTTTGACGTTTAATAAAGTATTTTATAATTTAATGCTTAGTAATTTTGTTTTGGAGGGTTATGAATGGAAAAAATTAAAAGAATTTTTAGTAATAGAAAAGAAAAACCAATAGGAAAATATAGAAAAAGTGCAGTAATGATTTTATTATCTGAGGAAAAGGGTGAATATTATATATTATTTGAGAAAAGGGCATTAACATTGAAAAGTCAGCCTGGAGATATTTCTCTTCCAGGAGGAGCTATAGAAGAAAAAGAAACTTCGCAGGAAGCAGCAATAAGAGAATGTATGGAGGAATTGAATATTAAAAAAGAAGAAATAGAGTTAATAGGGGCGATGGATTATTTTATAAGCCCTTACCATACAATTATATACCCTTTTATAGGTGAGATTAAAAATGATAAAATTAATCCTAATAGAGATGAGGTGGATCATGTTTTTAAAGTGCCTCTTAGATATTTTATGGAAAATCAACCGGATTGTCATATTATGAATATAAAACCTGAATTGAAAGAAGATTTTCCTTTTGAGCTTATAGAAGGTGGAAGAGATTATAAATTTTCTAGTGGAAAGATGAATCAATATTTTTATTTATACAATGATTATGTAATATGGGGATTTACAGCACGTATAATTAAGAGTTTTATAGATATTATAAAAGAAAATAGCTAGGGGGTTATTTGGACTATAAATGAGTTTGTGTAAATTTACAAACTCATTTATAGACTTTTTGTCTATAAATAAAACCACCTGCTATGCAGGTGTGTTCAGAAAAGCTTAAGCGTTGAAAAAAAATACCTCGCTTTGATAGAATAGATATGGTTTCGTCAGCCAATCTAAAATCAAAGGAGGCA
>NZ_JAPQFJ010000027.1 GCF_026738875.1 Clostridium brassicae | reverse complement strand
TTTAATTCTGTGAAATTATTCCAGAAGGCTCCGCCTAAAAATCTGGGCGACTATGGAATATATTGAATAATATTAACAGGTAATTATATGAAAATATAATCTTTATATTTGTACGAAATCTAGGTAACTAAATTTTAAATATAGAAGGAGTGAAATAAATGTCCCATCTAAATTCTAATTTTGGAATTGTTGCAGAGTATGGTAATAATGATGTGGTAATTTTTGATACTGATAATCTTACAGTCCTCCACACTATTGCTCTACCAGCTAATGATTATATTGATGTAGCAATTACACCAGACAACAGTAGAGCGGTTATAACTTCTTTTAACAATGCTACTCTCATACAATTAGATCTACTAAAAGAACCACCAGTAGTAATTGATACTGCATTAGATCCTCCTCCCTCTCTTCCATTTGAGGATATAGATATTACACCAGATGGTCGTTTTGCTTTGATTGCAGATGGTGGTAGTACTACTGCCGTGCGTTCATATAGCTTATTAAATAAAACTATATTAAGTAAGCTTTCTTCTGTTGCAAATGCTGTTGCTGTGTCACCAAATGGGAATGGCCTTGTTCTTGTTGTAGAAACAGGTGATTATAAAGTAAGAAGTTTTAATATTGATAATAATGGAATACTAACTGACACTGGTGTAGAAACAAATACAGGCGGCCTACGTCCTATAAATATAACCTTTTCACCTGATGGTAAATTTGCTTTTGTAGCTAACAGAATAAGTAATGATGTTGGAATACTTGATACTAAAATTCCAAGTAGTATTTCGCTATTAAATAATGTATCTACAAATAGTGAACCTGGAACAATAGTAGTTTCCTCTGATGGGAAAAAAGTATATGTACTAACTAGGAATACTGTAGACGTATTTGAGTTTACTTCTACGTTTCCATTTTTAACTCAAGTAAATTCATTTAATCATGGTACTAGTACCACAACTAAATACGGTGTAGATCTAATGGCATTAAACGCTACTGAAGACAAACTTTTCATATCTCACTATACAGATTTATCAGCATTTGATACAAATGGAACCTCATTAGGAACTGTTTCTGGAGTTCAACCTGGTGATGGTGGGGTTGCTATTAGAAAAACGTTATTTGCTTTAATTGATTCAATAAATTTCACTTCTGAAATTATAGATAGAGGTAATATTATACAATAAGTTTAGCTCACTTACACAATTAGTTATAAACAAAACCTTCTTCAAAATTTATTAAATTATAATAATTTTGAAGAAGGTTTTGTTTAATTATAGAAATGACTTAAATTAAATTATTTCCTAAAAAATATATTTTTAACCATATCTTTAACTTAAGTAATATATTTCTTAACCAAATTTGAACTAACCAATATTTTAACTAAAAAAACTATTAATAAAATATCTATGCACAGAATCATCTTCTGTTAGCTCTGGATGAAATGAAGTTACTAACATATTCTTTTCTTTTGCAGCAACTATATTCCCATTTACCTTTTTTATAATTTTAACTTTTTCTCCCACATCTTGTATATACGGTGCTCTTATAAATACTAAAGGTATATTTTTTTCAGATATTTCAGATATTTTTTCATCCACTACAAAGCTATCAAGTTGACTTCCATAAGCATTTCTTTTTACGTTTATATCCATTACATTTAAATGTGCTTCTTCCTGTCCATCAATACTCTTGGCTAACAATATCATTCCAGCACATGTACCCCAAACCGGCATACCTTCCTCTATTCTCTCTTTCAAAATAGCATCTAAATTAAACATTCTTAAAAGCTTCCCTATAGTTGTACTTTCTCCTCCTGGAAGTATAAGTCCATCTATCTCTTTTAATTGTTCTACATGCTTAACTCTTATTGGAATTACCCCATCAATACTGTTTAGCATATTTATATGCTCTATTACTGAGCCTTGCAAGTCTAGAACTCCAACCTTAATCAAGTTTACCATCCTCTCTTAGCAAACTCAGTATCCAATTTACTAATTTCTAAACTATCCATTGCTTCTCCTAAATTTTCTGAAACTTCAGCAATAACTTTAGGGTCATTGTAGTATGCTGTAGCTTGCACTATAGCTCTTGCTCTCTTTCTTGGATCTGAAGATTTAAATATTCCTGAACCTACAAATACACCATCACATCCTAATTGCATCATAAGAGCTGCATCGGCAGGTGTTGCAATGCCTCCAGCTGCAAAATTAACAACTGGTAACTTCCCATTTTCAGCTACATAACAAACTAAATCAAAAGGAGCTCCCATTTCCTTAGCTGCCGTCATAAGTTCTTCTTTTGGCATAAGTTGTAACTTTCTAATCTCTGAACTTACAGTTCTCATATGCCTTACAGCTTCAACTACATTTCCAGTACCAGCTTCCCCTTTTGTTCTTATCATAGATGCTCCTTCACCAATTCTTCTTAGAGCTTCTCCTAAGTTTCTAGCTCCACAAACAAAAGGAATTTTAAAATCTTTTTTATTTATATGAAATAAATCATCTGCTGGTGTTAAGACTTCACTTTCATCTATATAGTCAACACCTATTGATTCAAGGATTTGAGCTTCTACAAAATGTCCAATTCTAACTTTTGCCATTACAGGTATAGAAACTGCTTCAATGATTTCCTTTATCATCTTAGGATCAGACATTCTAGCAACTCCACCTTCTTTTCTAATATCAGATGGAACTCTTTCCAAAGCCATAACAGCTACTGCTCCTGCTTCTTCTGCTATCTTAGCTTCCTCTGCATTAACAACATCCATAATAACTCCGCCCTTAAACATTTGAGCTAAATTCTTATTTAATTCATATCTATTATTCATATTAATCCCTCCAAAGTAATTTAATTAAATTTATATGTATTGTGCGCACAAATTTAATATCCCCTTGGGTATATTAGTATTATTACATAATAGATTTTACAGGTCAATTGTATCGATACGCGCCTTACATATTCTTTGTTATACACATATTCTCCTTAAAAATCTCTTAATTTTAAGTATATTATATATATCATTTATTCAAAAAAATATATAATAATTAATTATTATGACTTTATTATGTTCTTTTTACTCTATTTTATAATCAATGGTTAGTAATTAATTATATGCATATTATGACAAATAAATTTATCATAATGACAACAAAATTAAGCATAATGACAATTATAATTGACAGACTAGAAAATTCAGCATATAATTCTATCATAAGGTAAGGAGGCGTATAACTTGGAACTGAAAAATAGAGTTAAAGAACTTAGAGCAAGGTATAATCTAAGTCAATCAGATTTAGGAAAATTGATTGGAGCCTCGAGACAAACTATAAGTCTCATAGAAAGAGGAGATTACTCACCGTCTATAGTATTAGCTCTAAAAATGGCTATAGTTTTTAAAGTTTGTGTAGAAGAAGTCTTTTATTTAGAGGGGGAAACAGACGATGAAGAAATATAAAAATTTTATAATAATGATGATATTTTCTATGTTACTTGGAGGTATTGTAGGCGGTTTAAGTGGAAAGAATCTTAATATAGAAATAAATTTTGGGAAAAATATTTATCTTTATTTATTTAGAGGATTCTTAGGAATAGAGATTATTTTATCAATTATAATAGTTTCTATAATTATATTTATAATAAAAAGATTTAGGAGTATAAATTTAGACAATATACCGAGTCCCATAGAAAAAATTATAGATATACTAATTCATCTTAGCACTACCTCTGTTATAATATCTCTCACTTTTATGTCCATTATGATAAATAGAACTTATAGTGATTATAAATCTGTCTATATTATTATTTCATTTTTAACCATGCTAACTACAAACACATTGCAAATATTATCTATTAGATGCTATAACAAATATCATCCAGATAGAAAACTTAATATGTTTGAAAATCATTCCAACAAAAAATATTTTGAAAGATTGGATGAAGGTGAAAAATGGATAGCTTATATTTCTAGTTATAAAAGTTTTAAAGGAATGCAATTGGTGTATTCAGCAATACTGGTTATTTTAATGATTTTTTCTGTAATTGCAACTGTACCAATAATACTCCCACTAGTTATAGCTCTTCTTTGGATAATCCAAATATCCATATACTGCATAGAAGCCTCAAAATATAATTAATAAATAAAATTTAAATTTTGAAAGGAAGGTGCCATATGATTGAAGTAAAAAACTTAACTAAAAAATTCAAAAACACCAATGCCGTAGATAACATAAGTTTCAACGTAAATGATGGTGAAATAGTCGGACTTCTTGGCGAAAATGGTGCAGGTAAAACCACTACTCTTAGAATGCTCGCTACTATGCTCAAGATTACTGATGGTCAAGCTAAAATAAACGGGTATGATGCAGCTAAAGAACCTTATAAAGTTAGAGGAGAGATAGGAATACTTTTTGGTGGCGAAGTAGGACTTTATGACAGACTTACAGCAAGGGAAAATATAATGTATTTTGCTGAGCTTAATGGAATGTCAAAAAAAGAAGCAGAAAAAAATATAGAAAATTTAGCAGAAAGTCTTGATATGAAAGATTACCTTGATAAAAGAGTTGGTAAATTTTCAAGAGGTATGAAACAAAAAGTTTCTATAGCAAGGTCTATAGTTCATAACCCTTCTGTTGTTTTATTTGATGAGCCTACTACTGGACTTGATGTTAGCGCAGCTAGAATTGTGCAAGACTTTATATTAAAATGTAAAAAAGAAAATAGAGCTGTTATTTTTTCAAGCCACACCATGTCTGAAGTAGAAAAGCTATGTGATAGAATCATAATCATACACAAAGGTAAACTTATAAAAGAAGGCTCTATTAGTGATTTAAAAAAAGAATATAATAATGAACTTGAAGAAATGTTTGTTCAATTAATTAACAATAAATAATTAAATAAAGAGGGTGATAACATGAAAAATAATATAGCTTTTATCGTTTTGAAAAAAGAACTTACTGATATATTTAGAGATAGGAAAACATTAATTATGAGTATATTACTTCCTATGATCCTTCTTCCAATAATATCATTTTTCATTGGTAAAGTAGGTAATGACAGTAAAACAAAAGTAGAAAACAATGTTAAAATAGCTATAGTTGATGAAGGAAATAGCCAATTTAAAAATTATATAAAAGCTCAAAAAAATATAAATATACTTGACTCTAAAAACATAGATCAAGATATAAAAGACGGTAAATTCTTTGTAGCGATATATATTCCTAAAAATTTTGATGAAAATATAAACAAAGAAACTAAAGAAAAACTAACAATAAAATATGATAATACTAGTACTGAAGCTACAATGGCCGTTTCTATTGTGAAATCCTACATAGATTCTTATTCAAAGACAATAGTAGGCCAAAGACTTGCTGAGAAAAATATGGATCCTTCCATATTAACCCCTATAGAAGTTATAGAATCTACAACTGAAAATAAAGATAGTGGTTTTGGTAAAGCTATGGCAGCTATGTTACTTCCACTTTTACTTATGATCTATAGTGCTACAAGTACTATTGGAGCTGCTGTAGACTTGGGTGCAGGTGAGAAAGAAAGAGGAACTCTAGAACCACTTCTTACAACAAAAGCAAATAGAATTTCCTTACTTGTAGGAAAATTCTTAGCTATAACTATTATGGGAATATTAATGTCTATTGCATCTTTAATTGGTGTAATAATAACAATGAATCAGGCGAACAGTATGTTTGGAACTATGGGAGATTTTAATTTAGGTATTGGAACTCTTGGTTTAATTATGATTTTACCTATTTTATATACAATGGTTTTCGGTGCTCTTCAGCTGGCAATAAGTATTTATGCTAGGTCTTTCAAAGAGGCTCAAACTTATTTGAGTCCTATGAGTATAATAGCTATGGTTTTACTTTATTCTGTTATGATGAAGGATCCAAAGAATATTGAAGGATTTTACTTCCACATCCCTCTTACAAATGGAGCATGCCTTATGAAAGAATTCCTAGTTGGAATACACAATTATACTCACATAGCAATTACATTTGGATGGATTGCTGTATATATTGTTGCTTCTATTCTATTTGCAAGGTATATGTTCTCTAAAGAAGAAGTTATCTTTAGAGCTTAAATAAATCTTTGTTAAAGAATAGTGTTGAAAATTAGCTACTACCTGTATAATTAGGTATAATGAGCTATTCTATACAAATGATTATAGAGATTTCATTATGCTAATAATTAAATAAATAGACAATCATAAGATATTGTGCCCCAAAATATAATGAGAGAAAGAATAAACAAAATTCTTGCTGATAATATTTGCAGTGTCAATTATTTTATCCATCTCTACTAATATTATTTAAAAATTAATGAAGGGACTTGGGGGTAAATGTTTGAACATGAATATATTATAAGAGTCATAAAAGCAGGTATCCAAACCGCAATGGCCATTTTTGCAGGAAAAGATGCTGTAAAAAGTGATATTGATATAGAGAATTATAATATAACACTTTCAGAAGACAAGTTGTTAGAGTTTATGATAAAAAAATATATAAGTGAAGGCAAAATTAACGAAGCGGAAAATATTTTATTTGAAACTATAGAATTTCGGAAAACTAAAAAAAATTTAGAAACTGCATTATTATTTTATGAAAAACTTAATAAGTGGGATGAGGCTAAACTTCTTAAATGTAACTTTTCAAAATCTGAAATTGAACAAGGACTAAAAGATGTACAAAAGTTATATAAAAAAAGATTAACTTAAAATTAAAATTTAAGTTAATCTTTTTTATTATGTGAGAAAAATAAATATTTATTGTAGTCTTTCTTTTAAGCAAAAAATTTAATAAAAAACTATTGACCTGTCCCTTACTGTCACCCTTATAGTTATATTAAGAGCTCTAATAAATCTTAATTATTAACAAGGAGGTTTACTATTTATGAATATTAAAAATGCATCAGAAAAAACTGGATTAACAAAAAAAGCAATTAAATATTATGAAAGTGAAGGATTAATCACGCCTTCAAAAAATAGTGAAAATAATTATAGAGAGTATACAGATGCGGATATTGTAAAACTTAATTTAATAGGAGCTTTAAGAGCGGTAGATATACCAATTTTCAACATAAAAGAAATTATAAACGGAAACAGTACTATACCCAAAATCATGAAAACTACATTACAAAAGATAGAAGAAAAAATAGAACATTTAGAAAAAAGTAAGCTTATAATAAACAGTATTATTGAAAACAGTTCTAAAGACTATGAATCCATTGGAGAGCAAATTAAAAGATTAAAAGAAACCTTAGGACTTTCTGTAGATGAAAAAAAAGAATATATATCTAATGCTTTACTGAGATTATTTCCCGGTAATTTTGGAGAAACATTTGTAACTACCTACTCTCCTTTTCTACAAGTTACCATCGATAATGATGAAAAGAGAAAAATTTGGCTAGAACTTGTGGAATTTTTGGATAACTTGGATGAAATAGATGAGAATCACCCTTTTGTTAAACAATTGAATGAAAGTGCCAAACTTCAAAATCAAAATACTGAGCCTTATAAAAATAAACATTTTCAAATGATTAAAAATTTATTAAATAACGATCCTACTACTAGAGAACAAATTAGAAATCAAATGATCTTCTTTGCAGAACAACTTCATGAAAATGATGTTTTTAGAAAATCTTTTAAAGATAATCTTTCTAAAAGTAAAGATTTGTTTAATTCCATTAATTTATATGATAATTATTTTGATGATTGCCTAGCTGTGTTAAGTGAAGATTATAAAAAATATCGAGAAATAAATGCTGAAATAAAAAAAGAAGCAGATCAAGAGATAAAAGAAAGATTTGGAGTAGATTTCAACGAACTTATGAAGGAACTTTGTTCTAATTAATAATAGTAACTATATAGTTTAGTAATCAATCCCCAAATAAAGAGTCATCAAAAACTTAGTGACTTTCTTAGTTACTATATAAATAATATAACTATTAAATATATTGATAATTCAAGTGAAATATAAAAAAACATCATTGGTACTATTAATAACCACAATAATATTGATGATGTTTTTATATAATTCATTTATTAGTTTACTTATCAATTAAGCTACTCTAACCATTTATATACTTTCCATTTTATTATTATACTGAGCTTACCTTGAGATAGTTCTACTGAAATTGTATGCCCCATTTGTTCAACTAACTCTTTTGTTATTGCTAATCCAAGACCAGTATTTTTACCACTTCTTGCACGATCAGCTGTAAAAAATCTTTCAAATAAATGCTTTGCATCTTCATCACTTAAATTTGGTGCATCATTTGTGAAAGTTGTAATAAGCCCTTCCTTTTTCTGCTTTAATGATATAGCTACAAAACCTTCTCCATACTTTAGCATGTTCTGTATTAGATTAGAAATTATTCTTCTTACTGCATTCTCATCTACAATAACTAGAGGTACTTTCTCATCAATATCAATATTAGGTTCTATTCCTCTATTTAAAAAATCATTATAAAATGAAACCATTGTCTCGCTCATTACATTATATAAATTTAATGGCCTTAATTCAAATTTATACTCATTTGCTTCTAATCTTGATAAATCATAAAAACTAGTTATTAATACTTTTAATGCTTTTGTCCTATTTTTTACTATATCTACATATTGTTTTTTTTCTTCTTGAGATAAATTGTCATCTTCCATAAGCTGCATATATCCCATTATGGATGTGAGAGGTGTACGTAAATCATGAGATATATTTGCAATAGCCTGCCTTAATTCCAAATCCATGCGCTTATGTTCAGCTTCATTTTTCTGTTTTTTTTCTAAAATTTTGTTTATTTGTAAAGCCAGTTTTCCTAATTGTCTTTTATTTGAACCTAGCAATATTTTTGAATTAGTTTTGTTATTATTAATTTCATTTAATTGACTAGTTATATTTTTAATTTCACTCTTCAATAAAAAATAGAGGGTAATAAATATGCCTAACATAATTAAAAGAAAAATAATAATTAAATGTTGCATAACTCCCTCCTTATTATTTAAATATTAGATTGTTTAACACTTATTCATACATAAAAAAATGAATCATTAAACAATCTTAATACAAGCTTGACTAAAATACTTATTTTTTGTAACTTATATTAGATATATTTTTAATTAAGGAAATTGCATAATTCCATAAGTACATAACTTCATACAAGTTTTATTGTTTACTGCTTTGAAAATTTCTCTTTTCAGGGTCAAAATATACTATAAATTGCAATGTAAGAGAACTTTTAAGACGCTACTCACAATAAAACTTGCATTACGTATTTGAAATTTTCAATTATACAATTTCTTCAATTAACTATTTCATATTTTCTTAAAACATATAGTTTTATTTTACTTCCATTTTTCTAACATATAACATAGTTAAAATTGTAAATACTATAATATATACAGCACCCACTAAACTTGCAAAAATTAATGTATCATTAGTTGCTGATTGTGGTGATATTTTATCAAATTGAGTTGTAATAAGAATATTACTAATATATTTAAATTTATCAGAAACTAACGTTGTAAGCAACTTAATAATATTTTTGGACATAGAAAATAACCCTATATACACAAATGTAAACGTCACATTACTTTTAAAGAAAAATGATATGAAAATTCCCATTGACACTGCAGCTGTCCATAAAATTATTGATACTAATAATTTTATCATAAAAGTGTTCAGTACATTTAATGAAAAATCTTGTCCAATTCCAAATATTATTACTGCACTTCCAAAAAACGTACTTAATATAACAATGACTGCTATAAGAGAAAGAATAATCGTTGAAATAATCTTTGATAAAACTAACTTATTTCTTGAGACACCAAAAGACACAATATTTTTTAAAGTTTCATTTTTTCGTTCTTCTGCTGTAACCATATCCATAATCGGTAAAACTAAGAACATTCCTGCACCTAATATTATTGTAAAAAATTCAAACATTCCTTTTAAATTCACATTCATTTTACCATTTAGTGAAATTATATTCATAACTATTCCTAAAGCAGATAATACCCCTATATACCCCCAATAATAAGCTCTATTAAAATTTCTGTAAAGTTCTGCTTTTATATAATTAAGCATGATGAGCACCTCCAATTAAATTCATAAAGTAATCTTCTAAATTTACACCAACTTGATTAATTGAAGATACCATAACCCCATTATCTACAAGTGTCTTGTTTATAATTCCAGGAATATCTATTTTCTCATATAATCTAATTTCATTGCCATTTAAAACCTCATACTCACTACATCCAAGTTCTTTTTCAATTATAGTAGTAGCTTTTTCTATGTTATCTACTCTTATTGATATACAACGTTTGCATTTTTCTTCTAATTTTTTTGCAGATATTTGTTCTATAAATTTACCATTATTAATAAACCCGTAAGTAGTTGCAAGTTGCGAAAGTTCTCCTAATATATGACTTGATATAATTATTGTAATATTTTTTTCTTTGTTCATCTTTGATAATAGTTCTCTAAACTCCACAATTCCAGCAGGATCAAGTCCATTAATTGGTTCATCTAAAATAAGAAAGTCTGGACTTGCCATTAAAGCAAGTGCTAATCCTAAACGTTGCTTCATTCCAAGAGAAAAGTTTTTAAACTTTTTAGTTCCAACATCTTCAAGGCCCACAAACTGAAGAACTTCATCAACACATTTTTTTTCTGCAATCCCTCTTTGTATTCTATAATACTCAAGGTTTTTCTTGGCAGATAAGTATGGGAAAAAACTTGGTGTTTCTATCATGCAACCTGTCCTCATTCTTGATTTCTCAAGTCCCTTTTGTGAGATTTCATTAAACATTTCAATTTCACCACTTGATGGAATTGCAAGCCCACTTATCATTCTAAGCAATGTTGTCTTACCTGCACCATTTTTACCAACAAGTCCATATATTTCTCCTTGCTTTATTTCTATATTAACATTGTTTACAGCTAAATGATTACGGTATTTTTGGGTCAATTTTTTGGTTCTAAGCACTACTTCTGACATTTAATTTTTCCTCCTTATTTGTTGTATGCTTATATATTAAGTTAGAACCTATAAGATAACTTAAAAAAAAACTTAAGAAAGTCTTAAGTTTAATCACTCATTTTAAATCCAATTCCCCATACTGTATGAATATATTCTATATCAGGATCAATATTAGCTAATTTAGAGCGAAGATTACTCATATGAACATTTACCGTATTATCATCACCTAAAAATTCGTCGTGCCAAACATTCTCGAATAAATTAGCTTTTGTAAATACTTTATTAGGATGAGACATTAAGAGCTCTAATATACTAAACTCTCTAGCTGTAAGCGAAATTAATTCATCTTTAAGAATCACTTCTACTGTTTCGCGATTTAGAACTAGATTTTTATGTTTTAAAATATTTTGCTTCTCATTTCCATTTGAGAATACCATATAACGCCTCAGCTGTGCCTCAACTCTTGCTATAACTTCATTAATATCAAAAGGCTTTGATACAAAATCATCTGCTCCAATTCTTAAAACTTCTACTCTTATATCTTGCCCAGGTTTTGCAGAAATAACTATAATAGGCATTGTTTTTATCTTTCTTATATGTGAGATAAGCTCCTCTCCACTTATACCAGGTAACATTAAATCAAGTAACACTAACTGAAAATCATATTGTTCAATGCACATCTTTGCTTCCGAACCCGAATAAGCTCCCCTTACATTATATCCATGATTACTTAACATCTTACACAACAAATTATTTATATCTGCATCATCTTCTACAACTAATATATTTATATTATCATTCATCTTTAATCTCCTCTTTACTTAAACATCTTAGTAGTGAAATATCTAGTATTAAACATATATATTATAACATTGAGAATTCATTATATTTTAAGAATTTTAAATTTTATATATTAAAAAATAACTTTTAAATACCTTTATAAATAAAAAAATCACATAATTTCATAAGTACATAACATGTAAATTTCTCAAATATATTATCAAATGTATCATAAAAATCTCTAAAGCATATATATATTTAATACCACACTTTTAATTATATCCATACTATACTATAAAAATAAAATATTAGTTGGATAAAATTATTTTTTTAAAGGAGATTATTCTATGGAATTTAAAAGCAAATTTTTTTTAATCTTAATGATTTCAATTATATTTATGTTTGTAGGATGTGGTTCTGCTATAAAAAAGGATACAGTTACTACAGACAATAATACAGAATGTCTTACAAATAAGAATGACGCCTCCAATACAAATAAGGATTCTGAAAAAACTACTTCCAATAACACATTAAAACCTAAAAATGAAAAAAGTGATTCTAATGCAAATACCAGCATACAAGCTACTAAACCAACCACTTCATCCAAAACATCAAATTTAAATAACACTAAAACTAAAGTCTCGAAAAATAAATCAGATAACAAAACAACAAAATTAGTTGGTTTTATTGGTAAAGTATATGATAAAGACGGAAAAAAATATCTGACTTTTGATAATGTTAAATTTTTGACTGGAAAAGCTGCTATTGAAGCTGCTAAAAAGGATGGTGTAGCACAAAAAGATGAAAATGGTAAATATTTTGTATGGGATGATTATTATATAGTTAATTCAAAAAAACAATTTAAAACTTACAAAATTTCCGAGAATGCTACTTTTAATTTGTGTGTATATTTGTTGTACTCACAAGGTAACTATTCTAATGCATCAATTACTCAAAAAACAACTTATACTAAATTCAAATCATCAGCTAATAGTTCTTCTATTCTATGTTATATTACAATTAAAAATAATGAAATAATAAATGTAACCCAACAATATATCCCTTAAGTATAGGCCATTTTTTGATGAATTATCTATCTTATATAGATTCAAAAACAACATTCTTTTAAAATAAAGCCTAAATATAAAATTATACTGTCACCTAAAAAGATTGACCCCATGCATGATTTGGGGTTTTTTAACATTTTAATTTAATTAAATTAGCCATATTATTAATAATCTTTTTTCAGAGTATGCCAAATTAATAGTTCCTTAAAATTCCATTTATTCTTCTAATGATTGTAAACTTTGTAAACAAATTATAAACAATTGGTTAATTTTATCATAAATGGATGTAAATTTACAATAAATAAGCTACAATAAAATTAACTGCAAATAAAAGAAAGAGGGGTTTATTATGTCACAAATAACAATCGATACTATACAAAGAACAGTTTCTGAAAATAATAAAATACTAAGAAAAAATGGACAAGTACCTTGCATAATGTATGGAGAATTTTTAGAAAATTCTATACCTATTAAAATAAAATCTTCGGAATTAATAAAACTATTAAGAGATAATTCAAAAGGTTCAATTATAAAGTTAAGTGTTAATGATACAATTAAAAACTGTGTAGTAAAAAATGTACAAAAAGATAGTGTAACCGGAGAATTACTACATGTAGATTTTCAGTGTGTAAATGAAAATGAAATTATTAAAATGAAAATTCCTGTAAATTATAGTGGCCTTAATAACTTACAACTAAATAGATTAGTTTTAGATACTTTCCTATCAGAAATAGAAATGCAAGGAAATGTAGAAAAAATACCTGAATCTATAAAGATAGATGTCTCTCAAATGAATTTTGACGATAAAATATTTGCAAAAGATATAGAATTGCCAGAAGAAATTAAACTTATAACAGAACCTGACACACTTCTAGCTGTAGTTAACGGTTTTAACCAAGGAGAAGAAAACTAGAATAAAAGTGCATTGCGCTTTTATTCTTTTATTTTTATGCGATACCTAACCATTCTAATACTCATATCTCCTTTAAAGTTGAAGCAAAAAATGGCACGACCCTAGATAGCACTCTCTCCTAAAGGATAACGACTTCTAAGGAATACAAACCCCTTAGAAGTCGTTAATAACTTTCAGTCGTAGTAAAAACTCCATCTAAAACCCAAAATCCTGTTTATCTATATCTTGTTAACATCTCACTTATACTTGTAGCAGTATCTCCCTCACCTGTAGCACCAAATTTCCATTCCTCATTATGGCGATATAACTCTCCTACAAAAAGAGCTGTCTTGTTTGAGTAATCATCACTTAAATTATATCTAACTAATTCTTGATTATTAGAAAGATTAATAATTCTTATAAAAGCATTTTTTATCATTCCAAAATGCTGTTTTCGTTTTACACAGTCATAAATATTAACTACAAATACTAGCTTTGCTACATCTTTAGGAACTTTTAAAAGATCAACCATTATTTGTTCATCGTCTCCATCTCCGTCACCTGTAAGATTGTCTCCCATGTGACGAATACTTCCACTTTTATGTGTCAAATTTCCAAAATAAATTATATCACTTTTGTTCCTAATTTTATCACTTGAATCTAAAACAAATACAGAAGCATCACAATCTATATTTGGAGTACCACCTTTAAACAAACCTCCAAATAAGCCTTTGCCGCCTTGTTCTACTGGATCCCAGCCAAGACCTACCATTATTTTAGATAAACCAGCATTATCCTTTGTTAAGCTTATTTTCTGACCTTTTTGTAAATTAATAGCCATTAATTCGTCCCCCTAAATATGAGTATTAAACTTCTAATCCATAGTTTTTACAAAGAGACGCTAATCCACCTTGAAAACCACTTCCTACTGCACTAAATTTCCATTCTCCATTATTACGATATATTTCACAAAATACTAAAGCAGTTTCTATAGAGAAATCCTCAGTTAAATCATATCTTAAAACCTCTTCTCCTGTTTCTTTGTTAACCAATCTCGCAAAAGCATTTGTAACTTGTCCAAAGTTTTGGCTTCTAGTTTCTGCGTCATATATAGTTACTGATATTGCTATTTTTTCAATGTTTTCAGGAACCTTAGAAAAGTCTATGATTATTGCTTCATCATCTCCTTCTCCTTCTCCTGTTCTGTTATCTCCTGTATGTATTACTGACTTACTAGAATGTTCTAAATTATTGTAAAATATAAAATCCAAATCATTATTTACTTTCCCATTTGACCCAACTAAGAAAGCAGATGCATCTAAGTCAAAATCATATCCACCTGAATACTTGTTTGTGTCCCATCCTAGACCTATAATCGCTTCTTTTAATCCTGGAACTTCCTTTGTTAAATTAATTTTTTGTCCTTTTGATAAATTGATACCCATTTTTCTCCCCCCAATGATTTAAATAACAATTCTTTATTTATCCAATATTAATTCCAAAATTTCCACACAAAGCTCCTAGTCCACCTTGGAATCCACTTCCTATTGCGCTAAATTTCCATTCCCCATTATTACGATATAATTCGGCAACTACTAGCGCCGTCTCTATACTATAGTCTTCACTTAGATCATATCTTATTAATTCTTCATTATTTTCTTCATTAAAAATTCTTATAAAAGCATTTGAAACTTGACCGAAGTTTTGTCCTCTTGCTTCACCATCATGTATAGTTACAGTAAAGGCAATTTTTTGTACATTTTCAGGAACCCTATCTAGTTCTATACTTATTTGTTCGTCGTCTCCTTCACCTTCTCCGGTTCTGTTATCACCAAGATGAATTACTGAATCTGAAGGGTGTCTTAAATTATTATAAAAAACGAAGTCTGCATCAGATGTTACTTTTCCATCTGCTCCTCCTAAAAAAGCAGCTGCATCCAAATCAAAATCCTGTCCACCATCATATTTATTTGTATCCCATCCTAATCCTACAATTACCTTCTTTAATCCTGGATTTGTTTTTGTTAAATCCACTTTTTGACCTTTTGATAAACTAACTGCCATATAAATTCCCTTCTTTCTTTAAAATATTAAAATATATATTTAGGATTTTAGAAAACCCTATTTTACACTTTAAAACTTATTGTATTGTAATAATATTATATCCTTCAAATCTCCCAAAATCAAATATTGTTCCAAGAGCTATCACCACTTAAATTCACTACATTATTAACTATTTCCTCAGATGCATCTATGCCCATACTATTAGTTAATACTATGTGCTCTTTATTTATAATTTTGTCTTGTATCATTTTAAACAATTCTCCATGAGAAGCACACATAGAATAATCTGCATTAATTAATATAGGATAGTCTAAGAGGGAGTCTCCCGCTGATACCACCTTATCTATTCTTTCCTTTTGCTTTATATATAATACAGCATCCCATTTATTTACTGCAGAAGGTACTATATAAAGCTTTCTTCCCTGCAAAGAAACATTCCAATGATTTGCTTCAGCCCATTCTTTAAACTTATTTAATTCATCTAAGTTAATCTTATCCCTATCATTAAAATGAATACTAAAAAATAATTTGTCTCTTAAAATCATTTTATTTATCCATGAAACATCTTTGAAACTTTCTAAAAACCTCTTTTGAACAAACTTATAATGAATAACTCGCTCTATCTTTTTTTCGATAATATTTCTCCAATCTTTATCTATTTCTCCATTTTTTAAAATATTCCCCCCATTACTTACAACAGCATATTTAGGTTTTATACAATCTTTAATCATAAAAATTCTATTATACTGATCTATAGTTCTTGTAGTTACAGGAATGAACATTATCTTTTCTCTCATAGTTCCTAATTTATCTATTACTGTTCTTTTCATAAAGCTTAAATCTTTTCCATTGTATCTTTCGACTAAGACTATATCTTCACCAACGTGATCTATTAACTTTTTACTATAAATTAAGGTTCTATCTAAATCGGATGCAAAAATCATTGTATTTCCCCTTTTAATTTAATTTTTGTATGTTCTAATTACCTTGGAGAACCAAATACTTCTTAGTTTTATCTGTAGTTTAAAAACTTTCTTTGTACCTTTTTATACTACGCTTGTTCAGCTTTAGACTTTATAAGCCCACAACAAGAATAACTCATATTCTTGTACACTTCTACGGGTACTTTCTTCTCCTTAGCAAGAAGTAAGATATGCTTTAAATTAGGATTATTAATATCATCCACAAGTATCTTCCAAGGAACTCGCCTTAAAAGAACTCTAGTAGTCTCCCCTACTCCTGGCTTCACTAAATTTATGTCCTTTATATTATATTTTTTCTTTATTTCATTAACTTCTTTAATCCCCGAGTTATACACTCTTTTATCCATATAGTCTATATCTTCCTTATTAATATACATATTAGGAAAACATTTCACTATTTCATCTACGAAAAAGTTAGATACATCCTTATTTTCCCATTCTTTGTAATACTTAGCTCCATGAAACTCATGTTCACCTATTATATCATCTCTTAATACAGTTCTACTTACTAAGCCTGATACTGTTGAATTTAAACAAGCTGACGGAATAAGAAAATCTTCTCTTGTTCCATATAACTCTACACATTTTGCTGGATCTGCTAAAACTGCTAATCTATTATCTATACTTATTTGATACTTATTATAAAAATCTTTAACAGCCTTATCTAGCACATTATTTATTGCACCTTTACCTGTCCAACCATCTACAAATTGTATATCCTTAGCTTCATGTGAATTAAGTATATATTTAAGAGCATTCTCATCTATACCTTTTCCTCTTATTATCGATATACTATAATGATAAATCCTCTTTTTATATTTCATTTCTAAATACCTTTTTATTAAAATACCAACAGGGGTTCCGGCTCTAGCTAAAGATACAATAACAACATTTTCTCCTTTTTGTTTATATATGTTATCTGCAACAAGAGCTACTGCCTTTGCTACTTTTTCCTTTGTAGACTTCAAAGTTTCATAAAATACTTTCATATATTCTGCTTTTGGAAAATATTCTATTGGAAGCATTTCTGAATAATGTCCCCCATTTTGCATTACATATTCCCTTTCCTCATTGTCTTGTTCCTGTATAAGGTTAGATATATCTTTTAATAGAAATATAACATCTTTCTTAGAATAACTTCCCATTGAATCTGGTTGTTTTATATCTTTAAATTTCATCCCATACGCCCTTTCTTTAGATTTTATATTTATCCTAAATTGTATTTAAAAAATATAGCTTTTTATCTTACTGTTTTTCCTCTTAGTTCATATGCAAAAATAATTCATATGCAACATACCAACCTATTTTGTAAAATACACAAAGTTTAATTTCGTAACTCCCACATTATAAAACAAATCTATTAATTCTTTTTTGATTTCTTTATTTATATCTCTTTCCGTTACAAATAAAATTTCCTTATACATTCCTTGTCCAATGTTGTATATATAATTTGTAATATTTTTGTCAAAAGGATTTTTAAATTTAAATGCATGTTTTACAGCATAGTTATCTTCATTTCCCACATAGATTGGACTTCTAGTAGTAGATTGATATTTAGCTCCCTCTATAAAAGAAGCCATAACCATAGGAATATACATAAATTCTTCTGTACCTAACACAAGTATCTCTTTTTCAAAAGGTTTCATCTTATCTACTATGTCATATATGATTTTTTCTACATTTTCTAAATTTTCCCGGGACATTCCAAACCTACCACTAAACTTCAAATAACTGTATAGTTTCTTATCTCTATTAGATAAGCTTCTTGTAAATTCATGATAGTTATCCGTTGTAAAAAAATAATTTCTTACAAACATTGTATTCTCATTACACGTACTTTCTTTTTTATCTAACTTTAAAACTCCATCCTCATAAAATTCTTGGATAATATTCCTTGCTTGTTTATTTTCATCAAAATTACAATTTGCACCTATCTCTTGTATAGAAGGACTAAAACAGCTAGCTTGTCCCTTTAAAATAGATATAACTCTTATCTTTATATCTAACTCTCTTTCTATTTCATCATATTTTTTAATACAATCCTCTGTTCTCCAATCTAAAATAGAAGCTACTACATATTCCTTTATATGATATCTCTTATTTATAGCTCTAATAAGATTTAATGCTGTTTTTCCAGTAGTTATTTCATCATCTATTAAAACTATTCTTTCATATTTGGGTAAAAATTTACTTTCAAGAGGATAACAAAAGTGACTAGTTGCATGAGAGTGTTCCTCCTCAAAATCAAAAACAGAAATGCAATGTTCTAAATCGTCTCTAGTTGTATGTATATAATGCACATTGTTTCCTGTAAACTGTGCAAAAGTACTATTTCCTAATGCTGTAGCGGTCTCTGCAAATCCTATAAAAAGTGTTGCTTTCTTTGAGCATATCAAATTATCATCTGCAAAACCTAAAGCTTTATCTATTAAATCATCATTTTTCAGTGCATCTGCTACTATATTATAATTCTTAATTTGAATTTCTCTTGTTTTATCACCTATAATAAACCCCAAAAGCCTTCCTGTTAGAATGCCTTTTTTAGGATTTATAGGTATATGTTTTCCTAAAAGCTTACTTACAAAAAGAAAAGCTCTTTTAGGATTTCTTCTTGCCGCCATCAAAAACAAATCTTCTAGTTTAAAATCGAATTTATTTTCTACAAGTTGTATATCAACATCAATTTTATCCAGAATATTTAAAGTTCTTTTCATCTTGTCCTCCCTTAAAATAAAACTCTGTTTTAGAAATAAAAATTCTAATAAGTTAACAATTTTTTAAAACATATACTAAAATAAATCAACATAACTTTTATCATCATTAAATACTCCATATACATAAGCTCTCTTTAAAATTTTATTTGCCCAATTAGTATGTGGATTAACTTCATTCATCTTGTTGTTATATTTGCTCTTATATGCTCCTTTTCTATTGGTATCTAGAATAGCTAGCGCATCCTCATATTCTTCTTTTGTAACAACATATAATGCATTAACTATAGAAATATGGCTTGGATGAATTATTGTTTTTCCAATAATTCCATTAGCTTTATCTAAAATAACTTCTTTAATAAGCCCGTCTATGCATTTTTCTAAATAATTTTTTCTTTTCAACTCTCCACTTTCTCCTAAATGCTCTATAAAAGGACTTTTTCTTAGTTGAGATTTTAGAACTCTACTATCTGGACTTGAATTAAAATATTCCCATACAGGTCCAGATACGACATATTCATCTTCAGCTCTTAAAAACAAATTTAATATATCGCAAATACAATCACTTACTATTCTTATATCATATATACTATTATCGATACTTCTTCTTATAGAGTATAGTCCTAGGAAATCCGTACCACCTATTCTTATATTTAAAATATACTCCTTATATTTTTCGAAAACTTCTTTTATATTCAGTAGTTCATCTATTCTACTTTCCTTATAGATTATAGGTTTAGATTCCAAAATAGGCATTGCATATAAAGTATGTCTCATCCCATCATTAAATGATTTTAAAATACTTAAATATTTTTCTCCGTTGTTAGAATCGAATTTAGGAAAAGAAAACCCTGTTAAAAATTCAAATATATTTTTTTCCTCTAGAAGCCGTTTGAACTGGTCAGTACTTCTTACTCTAACAAATATCAAAGGTAAATCTTCTTCACTAATTTTATCTTCTTCTATGTTTTGTTTTATTTTTCTGCAAACCATTTTTAAGTTTTGTTCAGCTTCTTCTACCCTATCTTCTGGTATAGAATCCTCTAAACATAAAACCATAGACGATAGCCTTTCATATTTATGGCTTAAAATTAAATCTACTATATCCTCTCTTAAAGCTGGCATGTATAACGTTGCTCCAAGAGAATAGGATAAAAATTCTTTGGGTGTGCTATTTATAATATTGTTAGGTTCTTTGTAAAATATATCTCTTTTTTGCATAGCACTTAAGTCATTAAAAAACTTCATTATCGTCCCCTCGCTCCCCATTATCATGATTTATCATATATTAAGCTTTTACCCAGGGCCATAGTGTCAATTACTCTACCCTATTTAGAAATATAGTATTAGTGACAGTAGACTTAGGACAAACTTATATAATAAATCTTCTACTATTTATTATTAATAGTCAATCTTTTTAAAGAATTTTTAAAAATTTTTTAATATTCTAATATATATCTATTTTTGAATAAATAACCAATTACATACTACCTTAAAAATAGAATTAACACAAAAACCTAGTGATAAGTTTCCTTTATCACTAGGTTTTCGTAAATTCTTATGTACTAAAAGTTTTATAATATACAAAAGCTGAAGTCTGTTAAAATTCTTTTTGATAAATTTTTTAAATAAAAAACTTTAATATGAACAATACCCCTACTAGACATGTAGGTATAGTAACTTCTTTTGCTCTTCCTGTTAATGCCTTTAAAAAAATATAAGCAATTATTCCAAATACAATACCATCTGATATACTGTATGCAAGAGGCATCATTATAATTGTAAAGAAAGCTGGTATAGCTTCTGTAAAGTCAACTAAATCTATATCTTTAATAGGTTCCATCATAAATAATCCAACTAATATTAAGGCTGGTGTAGTAGCTGGAGATGGAATAATAGTAAATAATGGAGCAAAAAATAAAGCTATTAGGAACATTCCTGCTGTTGATAAAGCGGTTAATCCTGTTCTTCCTCCTTCAGCAACTCCTGAAGCACTTTCAACAAAAGTACTTACTGTACTTGTTCCAATACAAGCTCCTACTGTAGTTGCAATAGCATCTGCAAATAAAGCTTTTTTTATTCTAGGAACTTTTCCATCTTTATCTAACATATTAGCCTTTGTGGCAACTCCGACAAGAGTTCCAACTGTATCAAACATATCCATAAATAATAATGTAAATAAAGCAATAAACATATCAAAAGTAAATATATTATGAAACTCTAATTTAAATAGTATTGGTTTTAAAGATGGTGGGACACTCATAATTCCATTTGGAATTTTAGTTATTCCCATAGGAATACCTATTACTGTTGTTACAACAATTCCTATAAGTAATGCTCCCCTTATATTCTTCGCTAAAAGAACTCCAGTTATTAATATTCCTATAATGGCAAGAAGGGCCGTTCCACTTGTAACGTCTCCAAGCTGAAGAATAGTACTGTGTTCCTGATGAAGTACAATTTTAGCATTATCTAATCCTATAAATGCTATAAAAAGCCCAATACCTACTGAAATAGCTCTCTTAATATTCATAGGTATAGAATCAACTATAGCCTCACGAACATTAAAAACTGTAAGTAGTATAAAAATTATTCCTTCCAAAAATACTGCTGTTAATGCAAATTCAAAACTATATCCCATTTGTTTAACTATAGTAAAAGCAAAGAATGCGTTAAGTCCCATTCCTGGTGCTTGAGCAAATGGCAATTTTGCATATAATCCCATTATAACTGTTCCTATAACAGCTGATACCGCCGTAGCTGTGAATACTGCCCCAGAATCCATTCCTGCCGCTGATAATATTGCGGGGTTAATAATTAGGATATAGGCCATTGTCATAAATGTAGTTATCCCAGCTAAAACTTCTGTTTTAACATTAGTTCCATTTTCCTTTAATTTAAAGTATGATTCCATTTAAAATCCCTCTTTTTCATATGTTTTAATTTTTCGCACTTGTACATATTAGCAAATAGGTTTTTTAAAGTCAAGATTCCCCCCGAACATTTCTATGTGTTTTTAGTATTATATTTTGTTATAACTAATTATCCTTTATATAGATGTTTAAGTATTTTTTTATTGTTCGTATTTTATCAAATATAAAGGAGCTGAAAATTCAGCTCCTTTATATTTCATCTGCATGCTTTATACCTAACTTAAAATTATCCTTAAAGCTATAGGAACGCAACACCATCTTAAAACATATCCTACATTTTAAGTGAGTTTAAATTTATTTATCTCAGTATTTAGCTCTTCCGTAAGTTCATTTAGCTTAGTAGTGGATTCCTCAACTTCTTCCATCATCTTAAATTGCTCATCTACAGAAGCACTTACTTCTTCTGAAGCCGCCGCAGATTCCTCAGATACTGATGCTATACTTGATATTGAATCTACAACTAGTTTATTACCTTCATCTATTGACATTATAGAATTATTTAAATTCTCTATTCTAATTCTTATATTATCTATTGAGTTTGAAATGCTTTCAAAACCAGAGCTTACATGTTCAACTGATTCATTTTGTTCCCCACTTCTTATTTCCATATTATTCATCATATCTACTGTTCTTCTTATCTCATTCTGAATACCCGATATTATTACCTGAATATCTTTAGTTGAATTATCGGATTCCTCAGCTAATTTTCTTATTTCATCAGCTACAACTGCAAATCCTTTCCCATATTCACCTGCTCGAGCTGCTTCAATAGATGCATTTAATGCTAACAAATTTGTTTGCTCTGATATACTAGTAATTGTTTCAATTATATTACTAATATTCTTAGAATGATCATTTAGTTTTTCTATATTAGCTGCAACTTCCTTAGTTTCTTTATTATTCTCTATAGTCTTTATTTTTAATTTATCTAGTGCTTCTATACCATCGTCTTTAACTCTAACTATTTCTTTTGCCTGTTCACTCATATCATCACTATTTTTAACTAGCTCCTCAAACTTATCTTGTATTTGTGAAGTTAAGTCTGCTCCTTTTTGAGTATCTGCAGCTTGCTCTGATGCTCCTGTAGCTATTTGTGCCACTACCTCAGATATTGACTTCGCATTACTTAAACTATTTTGTGATAAAACATTTAATTTTTCTCCAGCACTGTTAACCTCTCCAGAAACAGCCTTAGTCTTTTCAATAAGGTTTGATACATTTTCAATCATCTTATTAAAATTATCCCCTACTATTTTTGTTTCATCATTAGACTCTATATCTAATTTTTGTGCTAGATTTCCTTTAGACATTTCATTTGTTGCTTCTACAATCTTCATCAAACTATCTTTTACTCTTCCTGAGAAAACAGTTGCAAATCCTATACCAAATAGTGATGCTGCTACAAGTAGTATTATTCCTATAGTAAGCTTCATATTAAAGTTTTTTTCTAACGCTTGTTGTAAATTATAGCTATGCTTAAGTTCTATAGAAATTAAATCATTTGTCCTTTGTTGGATAAATCTATTTTTTACATTTATCTCTTGAAATAAGATATTTGCTTGCTTTAAATTTTTGTTTTTTAAAGCTTCAATACATCCATTAGCATCCTTAATAAATCCTGTTGTAATATTACTAAGTGTATTATATGCCGCTTTACTACTACTTTCTGTTAAAGTCTCATTTAAAAACTTTAATATCTGATTTAAATCGTTTATTCCTTCATTGTATTTTTTTAAACTAGCTTCATTATATTCAAAAAGTAATTCATCTATACTACCAACAACTTCTGTGGATACATTTTTTAATTCTCCTTCTAAAATAAGATTATTGTTTATAGTTTTGTATTTTGATTGAGTATTCCATGCTGTAGTAACAAACATAATATTTATTGCTACCAATATGCATATAAGTAATGCAAAGGCAGTCATCAACTTTCCTCTAATCGTCTTCATCTGTTTCCCCCCTCTATTTATTAATAATTCTTGTCTCAACTATTACATCACTTTGTACATTTTTACCATTTATAAGCTTATTTATAGTATCTTGTGCTTTTTTAGCATATCCATCAGCACTTTGCTCTATAGTATATAATAACCTACCTTCTGTCACTGCTTTTTTTGCATCAGGCATAGCATCAAAGCCAGTTATAGTGATTCCTTTCAATTTTGCCTCATTTACATACTGTGCTGCTCCTAGAGCCATTTGGTCATTTCCACATATAATAACTTTTATATTAGGATTACTTACCAAATATTTTTTTGCTATCTCATATCCATTTTTCAAACTCCATTTGCCATCTTCTATTGCTGAAATTTTTAAACTTGGCATTTCTCCTAATGCACGAAGCCCACCTTCTTTTCTCTTTTGCCCTGGAATAGTATTTTGATCTCCTAATATCATAAGGACTTCACTTGATCCTTCAATTGTTTTCCCTAAACTCTTTACTCCTTCATAGAAAGCCTTGTCATTATCTATATGTAAAAAAGGAGGAAGTTTCAAACCCTTACTCTTTGCAACTTCAGAATTCACACTACTATCCATAGTTATAATCTTTATGCCTCCATCTTGAGCTTTCTTCAAACTATCAATTAATGCAACATCATCTGCTGGAGATATTATTATAGCTTGTGCATTGCAAACAATTGCTTCATTTATTGCCTCTATCTGTTCCTTTATCTTATCTTCTGTATCTGATGCCAACCTAACAATTACTTTATTTCCTTCATTGCCCATAACTTTTACTAAACTTTTAGATACATTTTGCAAAAATAAGTCTTTTTTTAATATAGCAAATATTTCTTTGCCATTTGTCTCCTTAGCTGTTTTAGTTGAATCTGTATCATTAAATCTTTTTTGGATAAACTTATCTACATCATTTTCTAAATTTGCTCTACCACAAGAACATCCAAATAATACAATTGTAATTAATAACACAAAAATCTTCATAACCTTTTTCATAGTATTCCTCCTACATAAAACTATTTTTTTGCACTTGCTTAAAAGAATTAATTTAAACTCGTTCTCTTGTAAAATGTTATCCCACACATTACACCCTTTACCCTAACTCACATTTTAACAATTGGTTATATTTTAGTTATATTTTTATTATATATTTATAAACTAATTGTTAACTGTTTTTCAATTTCGACGTATTTTATTAAATTCCTTCTTAAATCTTGATTTTTTTATGTAAATTTCAAAATTTTCTACTTAATTCAACATATTTATTAATATTCAAATTTATTACAATTAATCTTTTTGTAATCAATAGGAAATCACCTATTAATGAATTTTATATAGTACCTTCTATATACTAGATTTTTAAAAATTTTAATTACTATTAACGTATATATAGATTAATTTATTACATTTGACTAGATAATGTAATAAAAAACACCTTATTGAACAAACTCATTTTTGCTCACAAGGTGTTTTATTTGTTAGTTACATATTTAATTTACAAATCATAAGATACTCTTGTGCTAACTCCTCAACTATTTCAAATCCTACTACTTTATACATCCCCACCGCATAATTATCTTTTTGAACAGCCAATGATACCTTTTTATATCCGCGTCTTTTTAGGACTTCTAACATCTCCTGCATAAGTGCTGTACCAATTCCTTTATTTCTATACTGTTTATATAGTGAAATTGCAAACTCTGGTGTTTTATCATCAATATTTCCAAATCCCTTAACTTCTCCACATAATATTCTAGTCCAAACTGCCCCAACAATTTTCCCTTCAATCTCAGCTACAAGACATAAATCATCTTGTTTTCCAAAGTCCTCAATGAATACTTTTAATTCTGGTTGTTTAATCACTTCTCTTGGCAAAAGATTGGTTTCATCTCTTTGAAATATTGCCTCATATAGAAAGTCTTCAAGAAGATATATCTCACTGGTTCTAATTTCCCTTATTATATAATCTGACATTCATTTTCCTCCATATATTTTAATTGCCTATTCAAAATTAAAATAAGCTTCCACACATATTTGCCACCTCCAACGTATATAACAAATATAAAATTATAGAAAAACACAGGATATCAAAATATCCTGTGTAAAACAAAATAAACTATCTATAAAATTATATATTAAAAATTTCAATACTTCTATCCAAAATTCCAGTTAGATGCGCTAATAATACTCCATAATTTGTTATATTAACTTTATTCTTTTTACAAAAATCTATTCTTGTAAGCATTGTCTTTCTGTTGACCATGCAAGCTCCACAATGTATGACTAAATCATACTCTGAAATATCTTCTGGAAAATCGTGTCCCATTTTAAAATCAAATTTTAGATTTTTACCTGTATGTTCTCTAAGCATCATAGGTATTTTAACTCTACCTATATCCTCATGTGAATGATTATGAGTACAACTTTCAGATATAAGTATTTTAGAATTCTCATTTAAATCTTTTATTTTGGAAATTCCATCTAAAAATACACCTAACTCTCCTTTGTATCTTGCAAATAATATAGAAAAACTTGTGAGTTTAATATCCCGAGGAACTATCTCATTTACTCTTTTAAATGCTTGGGAATCCGTTACTACTAAGTCCACATCTTTTATATCTTCAAGAGCAGATTGTAACTCTGTATCTCTAACTACATAACTTTTTATTCCGTTATCCAAACAATCCCTTATAAGTTGAACCTGTGGAAGTATTATCCTTCCCTTTGGAGCTTCCGAATCAATAGGCACTACCATAACAACTTTACTATCATATCGTAATAAATCTCCTATAATCGGCTTTTCTTCACCATCCTCTTGAATTCTTTTTATTAGTACATCCTTTAAAAATAGTATATTTTCTTCCTTAAGAGCAGACACAAAAATAGCATCTTTAAACTTACTTCTAACTTGTTCTAAAACTTCTTCTGTAACTGTATCAATCTTATTTATTACAGTTATATAAGGGATATTATATTTTTTGAAATTCATAATAGTTTCTTTATAATAAGAATCCTCTATATCTTTTATATCCGTAACATAAATTGCAAAATCAGTTCTTTGAAGAATTTTTAGACTTTTTTTAACTCTAAGTTCACCAAGTTCACCTTTATCATCTATTCCAGCTGTATCTATAAAAACTACCGGTCCTAATGGAATTAACTCTATTGCCTTCGTAACAGGATCTGTTGTAGTGCCTTTTACAGAAGATACTAAAGAGATATCCTGACCAATTATAGCATTTAATAATGAAGATTTTCCTGCATTCCTTTTACCATATATAGCTATATGCTTTCTATTTGCATTTGGTGTATTGTTCATTTTTCCTCCTATATTAACTATTTGTTAAAATAACTATATAGTAACCATTGTCTTAAAATTCATTAATTTAATTATATATATAGATCTCTTTCTCCATTTTTTAATCTTTCTATATTATTAAGAACTAATTTTTTTATATCATCTCTTTCAATCTTTGCTGCTTCTTCACGAATTAAAGCTTCTCCTTTTTCTCTAAGTTCTTCATCCCCATAATCTAAAATATATTCCATTAGAGTCGTCATAGCATTTGGACCACAAACATATTGTATATTACCACTTTTAGCAAGGCTCATAAATCTATCTCCAGTCCTACCCTTTCTATAACAGGCAGTACAATAACTTGGTATATATTTAGCATCTATCAATTCTTTTAGAACTTGTATTGGACTTCTATGATCTTCCAAAATAAACTGATCTACTATCTTTCCTTCCTCACGTTCTTTGTATCCACCTACTCCTGTACATGAACCTGCACTTATTTGCGAAATTCCATATCTTAACGCTTCTCTTCTCATGTCTGCTGATTCTCTAGTAGATAAAATCATTCCTGTAAAAGGCACTGCTATTCTAACAATAGCTATGATTTTTTTAAAAGTTTCATCATCTACTAAATTAGGAAATGTTTCAAGATCCATTCCTTCTGCTTTCCTAATTCTTGGGAAAGAGATAGTGTGGAAGCCAACTCCAAACTTTTCTTCTAAATGTTCATTATGAATCATTAATCCTAAAACTTCAAATTTGTAATCAGCAAGACCAAATAAAACACCACCACCTACATCATCTATGCCACCTTCCATGGCTCTATCAAAGGCAGTTAAATGGTATTCATAATCGCTCTTTAAACAATTTGGATGCATTTTTTCATAAGTAGGCTTGTGATAGGTTTCTTGGAATAAAATATACGTTCCTATGTTAGCCTCCTTTAGTTTTCTATATTCTTCAACAGTAGTTGCTGCAATATTAACATTTATTCTTCTAATATTTCCATTATCCTTTTGTGTCTTATATACAGTAGATATAACATCCAAAATATAATTTATATCACAATTTACTGGATCTTCTCCAGCCTCAAGCGCCAATCTTTTATGACCCATTTTTTCAAGTATTTTAACTTCTTCTTCAACTTCCTTCATAGATAATTTTCTTCTTCCAAACTTATTGCAATGTTGATATCCACAATAGACACAATTATTTACACAATAATCACTTACATAAAGAGGTGCAAATAACACTATTCTATTTCCGTAAATAGATTTTTTAATATCCCCTGCTATTTTAAACATTTCTTCAATTTGCTCTTTATCTTCTACTTGAAGCAATATAGCTATATCCTTATGTGATAGACCCTTTCTCTCTTTTGCTTTATCTAAAACTTCTTGAATTTCTTCCTTACTTGCATTTTTAGCTTCCTCTAACAAATTATATATATGCTCATGATCAATAAACATTTTATTTCCTCCTCCAATTTATATTGTCTCCTCTTGACATATCAACACAAAATCCGGCTCTATTTATTCTTCCTTCTATACATCTTCTACACTCCGCAGCTTCATCTCCAGTACATATTTTCCCATTATATAATGAATATTTTTCTCTAACTGATGTAGGCGATAAATTAGGCATAACTACATTAGCTCCTGCCTTAAGTCCTTTTTCTCTACCTACTGGGTCTATAGTTCCTAATGCAGTAGTCGCTGGTAGAAGAACTTCTGGTAAAAATAATCTTATCAAAGCTAACATTAATATTGTTTCTTCTAATGTTCCATTTTTTTCATTTCTTAAAGGAGTGTCTTTATGAGATATAAAAGGTCCTATGCCTACCATTTCAGGATTTAATTCTTTTAGAAAATGCATATCTTTCACATAATCTTCTTTAGTTTGACCAGGTAATCCCACCATAAACCCAGCTCCTACTTGATACCCAATCTTTTTTAAATTCCATAAACATTCTCTTCTATTTTCAAAACTAGAATTAGGATGGAGCTTCTCATATAATTCTTTTGACGCTGTTTCATGCCTCAAAAGATATCTATCAGCTCCTGCTTCATAGTATTTTCTATAAGATTCATAACTTTTTTCCCCTATAGAAAGAGTCACTGCAGAAGTTTTAAATCTGTCTTTAATTTCACTTACTATATCTACAATTTTTTCATCTGTATAATAATCATCTTCTCCACCTTGAAGCACGAATGTCTTATACCCAAGCCTATTTCCTTCCTCACAAGCACTCATTATATCTTCAAGGCTCAATCTATATCTATCAGAATTTTTGTTAGAAGATCTAATACCGCAATAAACGCAATTTCTTTTACAATAATTTGTAAACTCTACAAGTCCTCTCATAAAAACCGTAGAACCATAAACCTTCATCCTAGTTTCATGTGCCCTTTGTATCAAATACTCCTTGTCTTTTTCATTAATATTATTTATTAAATAAAATAGCTCTGTTTTATCTAAGTAGTTTTCTTTATATAGTTTATCAATTAGTTTTTTCATAGCTAAATCTCTTTCTTTGCGATAGATGTTTTAACTAAAACATTGTCAATATTGCCCAACTTCCCTGTAAGACTATTTATTTCGTTTAAATCTCCAATAACAGTTATAGAAATTACAGATATGCCCTCTTCCTCAAAAGGTATACCCATTCTTCCTCTAATAATTCCTTTAAAACTAGCTACTATATCATTAAATTCCTTTTGGCATTGGTTAGGTTCTTCTAAAATAGCACTAATAACAGCAATCTTTTTCATATATTTTTCCTCCTACAAATAAGCTTTTGTTTAATTATGTTATTCATAATTTTTATATATTTTCTAAAAACACATAAGGATGCTATTTGATATATACATGATTTAATAAAAAAGACTTTCCTTTAAAAGGAAAGTCAGCATTTATATACCAAATAAAACCATGAATTTATATCATGATCTATTTCTCCTATGCCTAACCTCCTTTCAGATCAGATTACTCTTTTCTGTTAGGGTGCTATTTTTGACTAAACAAATAGTTAAAGAATCCTCTCTAAGTATTTGAATAAAAAATTATACCTTAATAACATTTTATTCTTGATTCTTTCTTATGTCAATGTGATTAATTTTTATCTATTCAACTCTATTTTAAAAAATATTGTTTTTGTAATTAAACAAAATAAATATTTTAGTATAACCCTATTTTTAACTTACAAAAATGTAAGATTTATAAATAAATTGAAAGTTTAATCGATTGTTATAATAAGGGGTTTATACTAAACTTATACTATAAGCTTAATTTTAATAGGATACTAAATTATAGAGTAAATTGGATAATTCAAACCACTATATGCTTATAAAAGCTTCATTGATCATTATTTAAAAAATTTTAATTATACAATTTGCTCAATCTTGAAATTTTAAAAGAGGTATATAACTATGAAGAAAATGATATCTATACCTATTATATTTATTCTTTTATTAAGTAATTTATTCATTCTTAGAAATTGTATGTACAAAATAGAGTTTAAAGAAGAAATAATAAAATACTCCACTAAATATAAAGTAGATCCTTATCTATGTGCATCAATTGCTAACCTAGAAAAAGATATTACACATGATTCAATAAAACCAAATATAAAATATTTAGGTAAAGTTTATGACAAATCTAACCTTGACTTATCTATCAAGAAATGGGTAAACAACAATACTTTATCTACAAATAATTCATTTCAATGTAAAACATATATGAAAAATGCTAAAAAATTAATGATTGTATATAGAATTTTATACCCAGACTTAATATTTAAGGCCAAATTAAGAAATTTGAAAAACTTGTTATGGTTTCTAAGTATTAAGGCTTATAAAAAATTAAATTTCCATTGAATAATATTAAATATTATATGTATACTCAATATTATGGTCGTTATCTATCGGAGAAACTATATAATTGCAATATAACATGAAAAATGTAGCTTTATTGCTAGTTCATTCGAAAATTTCTCTTTTAGATAAGGACATTTATCCTTTTTTATTTTATACTAAATATAGGCTCCATAATAATTCATAAAGAGATAAATATGAATTATTAACTTGAATTTATTATTTTGTTAAATGTAAATTATAAGGCAACCTATAGTTATATAAATTATACATTATAAGAGAGGTATACATATGTTTAAAATAATGATAGTTGAAGATGATATTAAAATAAGAGAAATTATACTAGAAAATTTACAGAAATGGGGATTTGACGGTCTGTATGTAGAAGATTTTGGCGAAGTATTTAACACCTTCGTAAAATACGAACCTCATATGATCTTAATGGACATAAACCTTCCATCATTTGATGGATTTTATTGGTGTAATAAAATACGAGAAGTATCAAAGGTCCCAATTATATTTATTTCTTCCCGTAATACAAATATGGATATAATTATGGCAATGAATATGGGCGGAGATGATTTTGTTCAAAAACCTTTTTCTTTAGATGTATTAATGGCAAAAATAAATGCAATTTTAAGAAGAACTTACTCTTATTCAAACATTGAAGCAAATGTTATTGAACATAATGGAGCTACATTAAACTTAAAAGATAGTACTATTTTATACAATGAAGAGAAATTAGATTTAACAAAAAATGAGTTTAAAATCATATATATTCTTATGCAAAATAGTGGTAGCGTTGTAAGTAGAGATAAAATAATGAGGAGTCTTTGGGAAGATGAAAGTTTTATAGATGATAACACATTAACTGTAAATGTAAATAGGCTTAGAAAGAAACTTTCTGATATAGGACTAAGTGACTTTATTCAAACAAAAAAAGGGCAAGGATATATAATACTATGAAGATAATAGAATATATACGTCATAAAAAACACCTTATAATTTTTTATATTATTTTAATGAGCTTTATATCATTAATTATATATTTAAATCCTAGCATTAAAGTAAGTGTCAGTAACATTATATATGTAAACTCTGTTTCATTTGTTTTCTTTTGCATACATCTTTTTGTTGAATATTTTTATTTTAAAACATATTACTTAGGTATTAAAGATACTATTGAAAAACGGCAAGAAGATATCATAAATTTTTTACCTGAAGCTAAAAATTATGAGCAAAATTTATATAACACCCTTTTAAGAAAGCTTTATGAAGAACAAAGCTTAAAAATAGAAAATTTATATGATGAAAAAAGAGAAAACGCTGAATTTATAACCTCCTGGGTTCATGAAGTTAAAACACCTATTGCAGTAAGTAGACTAATTATAGAGAATAGCATGACTAAATCTAAAGATGAAATACTTGATAGCTTAGAAGATGAAATAGATAAAATAGATAGCTATGTAGAACAGGCTCTTTATTACTCAAGAATAGACTCTTTTTCTAAAGATTATTTTATAAATGAATTAGATTTAGACAAATTAATAAAAGAAATTATAAAAAAACATGCTAAAAATTTTATTAATAAAAAAATAGGAATAGAATTGGATAACTTAAACTTTAATATTATTTCAGATAAAAAATGGATTGTATTTATAATTGACCAAATTATCTCAAATGCTCTAAAATATACTGATATCCAAGGTAAAATTAAAATATCAGGTATACAAGACTCTACTGAAAAAAAACTTATTATTGAAGATACTGGCATAGGAATAAAACCAGAAGATATAGACAGAGTTTTTCAAAAAGGATTTACAGGACATACTGGAAGGCAAGATTATAAATCTACAGGAATGGGTCTATATCTAGCCAAAATGTTATCTCTGAAATTAGGTCATGATATATCTATACAATCTAGATATGGAGAATATACGAGAGTAACTATACACTTTCCAAAACTTACAAACTACTTTAATGTGGCAAATCAATAATGTTGCGACGTAATATTAGAGTAGAGACTAGTGAACAGAGAATAAAGAATAGTAGAGGATGATTTTCCTCCTAAAGTTAGAAAATCTTACAACTAAGTAAAAGAATAAGCTCATAATGAAAA
>NZ_JAPQFJ010000026.1 GCF_026738875.1 Clostridium brassicae | reverse complement strand
CTTAAAGCAACCTTTCTCAGTATGTCCACCTCATTTCAAGTTATGAGGTTTATTGTATACTAAAATTTATATTTGGGACATAATCACATGTGTTATATTAAGACATTATCATATATCAATCAGAGAATAATTCGAAAAATATAAATAAGTATTGACAGTTTTCAAAATAAAGTTATAATAGGAGATATATTTTAGTATAAGATTTTGGTTTCAAATTTAATTAATTTTTTAAAAGCAGAGAAAAAGAGGAGTAGAGATAGAGAAGTATTAAGAGAGGAAAGATTATTAGCTGAGAGTCTTTCTATACAAATCGTCTTGAAGGTAGCTTTGGAGCTTCTTTACTGAAATATCAGTAAGTAAAGACGGTGGTCACATCGTTAATTTTAATGAGTGCTTGCAATTGCAGGAATTAAGGTGGTAACGCGCGCTGTCGTCCTTTGAAGGATGTCAGCGCTTTGTTTTTTATATTTAAAAATTAATGAATAAACAGGGTTCTTGGTTTCAAGGGGTTTTCTCACCCCGCTGAAAGGTAGAAACCGTTATCCAGAGTCGTGGCAATCTTTTACACTATTAAAAAAGATGGGAGTATTAGAGTGGCTAGACACCGGATAGAATGATATAAAATATAGGAGGTTATACAAATGGCAGAGGTAAATATAGCAAAAACTTATGATCCTAAAGAGTTTGAGGATAGGCTTTATAAAAATTGGCAAGAAAAAGGGTATTTTACTCCAGTAGTGGATGAAAATAAGAAACCTTATACTATAATGATGCCCCCACCAAATATAACAGGACAGCTTCATTTAGGTCACGCTCTTGATGGAACTCTTCAGGACTTTTTAATAAGAGCTAAAAGAATGCAAGGTTTTAGTACTTTATGGCTTCCAGGAGAAGACCATGCAAGTATAGCAACAGAAGTAAAAGTTGAAAATCAACTTTTAACTCAAGGATTAAAGAAAAAAGAAATGGGAAGAGAAGCTTTCCTTGAAAAAGTTTGGGAATGGTCTGATACATATAGAGAAAGAATAAAAACTCAATATAGAAGACTAGGAATTTCTGCAGATTATACTAGAGAAAGATTTACAATGGATGAAGGTTTAAGCGAAGCTGTAAGAAAAGTTTTTGTAGATCTTTATAACGAAGGTTTAATATACAGAGGTAACAGAATAGTTAACTGGTGTCCTAAGTGTCAAACAGCCATATCTGATGCTGAAATAGAATATGAAGAAAAGAATGGCCATTTCTGGCACATAAAGTATCCAGTAGTAGGAAGTGAAGATGAATACTTAGAAATAGCTACAACAAGACCAGAAACAATGCTTGGAGATACTGCTGTTGCAGTTAACCCTGAAGATGAAAGATATAAACACTTAATTGGTAAAAAATTAATTTTACCATTAGTAGGTAGAGAAATTCCTGTAGTTGCTGATGATTATGTTGGTATAGATTTTGGAACAGGTGCAGTTAAAATTACTCCTGCTCATGACCCTAATGATTATGAAGTTGGAAAGAGACATGATTTACCAGAAATAGTTGTTATGGATAAAAAAGGGGCTATAGTAGAAGGCTATGGAAATTACTCAGGAATGGATAGATACGAAGCAAGACGCGCTATAGTAAAAGATTTAGAAGAACAAGGATATCTTGTAAAAATAAAAGATCACGCTCATAATGTAGGAACTCATGATAGATGTGGAACAGTAATAGAACCTATTACATCAAAACAATGGTATGTAAAAATGAAGCCTCTTGCAGGACCAGCTATTGATGTAGTAAGAGAAGGAAAAATAAAATTTGTTCCTGAAAGATTCTCTAAAATATATTTTAACTGGATGGAAAACATTCAAGATTGGTGTATTTCAAGACAACTTTGGTGGGGACATAGAGTTCCAGTTTGGTATTGTCAAGATTGTGGAGAAATTATTGTATCTGTTGATGAGCCAACAAAATGTACTAAATGTTCAAGTGAAAAGTTAAAACAGGATGAAGATGTACTTGATACATGGTTTAGTTCAGCTTTATGGCCTTTCTCAACATTAGGATATCCAGCACAAACAGAAGATTTAAAATACTTCTATCCAACTGATACTTTAGTTACAGGATATGATATTATATTCTTCTGGGTAGCAAGAATGATATTCTCAGGACTTCACAGTATGGGAGAAATACCTTTTAAAACTGTATTAATTCACGGTATTGTAAGAGATAGTGAAGGTAAAAAGATGTCTAAATCTCTTGGAAATGGTGTTGACCCACTTGAAGTTATAGAAAAATATGGTGCTGATGCATTAAGATTTATGCTTGTTACAGGTAATGCACCAGGAAATGATATAAGATACTATGAAGAAAAAGTAGAAGCAGCTAGAAACTTTGCAAATAAGATATGGAACGCATCAAGATTTGTTATGATGAACCTTGATGAAGAATTAATGGATAAGTATAAAGATTGCAAGGAATATACTACTGCAGATAAGTGGATTTTATCAAGACTTAACACTTTAGTTAAAGAAGCAACAGATAATATAGATAAATTTGAACTTGGAATAGCTGCACAAAAAACTTATGAATTTATGTGGACAGAATTCTGTGATTGGTACATTGAACTTGTAAAACCTATTTTATATGGTGATGATGAAAAATCTAAAGGAGTAGTATTAAATGTACTAAACAAAGTTTTAACAAGTGGATTACAATTATTACATCCTGTTATGCCTTATATTACAGAAGAAATTTATACTAACCTTCCTGGAACTAAGGAAACAATTGTTACATCTGAGTGGCCACAATACAATGAAGAATTAGACAATAAAGAAGCAGAAGAAAACATGGCTTATGTTATAGAAGCTATTAAAGCGTTAAGAAATGTTAGAGCTGAAATGAATGTTCCAAATTCAAGAAAAGCTAAAGTTACTATATATACTGTAGAAGCTAAAAAAGCTTTTGAAGAAGGAAAGATTTATTTTGAAAAACTTGCTTCAGCATCAGAAGTTGAAATGATAGACTCTAAAGAATTAGCTCCTGAAAATGCAGTTTCTGCTGTTATAAAAGGTGCAGAAATGTTTATGCCTTTACTAGATTTAGTAGATGTTGAAAAAGAACTTGAAAGATTAAACAAAGAAAAAGAAAAACTTCAAAAAGAAATTGAGAGAGTAGAAAAGAAACTTTCAAATGAAAGATTCGTAAGCAAGGCACCAGAAGCTGTAGTAAATGAAGAAAGAGAAAAAGGTGAAAAATACAAAGAAATGTATGAAGCTGTTTTAGAAAGAATAAATAGCTTAAAGTAAAGGTTGCTTATACTATAATTTAATTTTATATTTTAAAAATAAAATTTTTAAGGTTAGGTAAAATTATTAAAGAGTCGGGGTAGGTAGGATAGAGTTCTTCTGCTTATCTTTGACTCTTTTATTTCAATACAGCTAAATTTTCAGTAAAAATAGTTGAATTTACTTTGGATTTGTTCTAAAGTTTATTTATGATAAAATTTAGGATAAACAGGATTCTTAGGAGTTTTACTCCTTAGAAGGCGCTATCCAGGGTTGTGCCATTCTTTATTTCCACTTTAAAAAAGTGAAGATATTAGAATGACTAGACATCGGATAAATTTATTTAACAAAAGATTGGGGCGAAAAATTTGAATTATATAGAAGCAAGAAAGTATATTGATGAAGCAGCAAGATTTAGTATGAAATTAGGACTTTCAAGAACAGAGAAGATACTTGAGATTCTAGGAAATCCCCATAAAGAATTAAAATGTATACATATAGCAGGTACTAATGGAAAGGGTTCTACTACAGCTATGATAACTGCTGTACTAAAAGAATCGGGTTATAAAGTAGGTATGTACACATCTCCATATATAGAGGAATTTGAAGAGAGAATTCAGGTGAATGGATTATATATAGAAAAAGAAGAATTAGCAGAAATAATAACTAAAGTTTTCAAAGCTGTTAATAAGGTCTTAGAATTAGGATATGATAATCCAACTCAATTTGAAATAATAACTTGTGCAGCTTTTTTATATTTTTATGAGCAGAAGGTTGATTTTGCAGTTATAGAAGTAGGATTAGGAGGAAGATTAGACTCCACGAATGTAATACATCCTATATTAAGTGTGATTACTTCTATAAGTTATGATCATATGAATATTTTGGGAAATACTCTTTCTGAAATTGCTGGAGAAAAAGCAGGAATTATTAAATATAAAGTTCCTGTTATATTGTATCCACAAGAGAAGGAAGCAGAAGAAGTGATAAAGAAAATATGTAGTGATAAAAAAGCTCCAATAATAAAGGTTAGAAAGGACAGTGTGGAATTTTTAGGATGTGTTGAAGAAGATAAAATATTGCAAAGAATAAGCGTAAAAGGGGAATGTGATTCCTATAATATAGATTTGTCTCTTTTAGGCAAGCACCAATTATTAAATTGTGCTACAGCTATATATGCTATAGAAGCTTTAAAAAAGAGTGGTGTGGTTACAGATAATGAGAATATAATAAAAGCTCTTTCAAAGGTTACATGGATGGGAAGATTTGAAATAATAAATAAGAATCCTTGGGTTATAATGGATGGTGCTCATAATATTGATGGTATAACAAAACTTAAGGAAAGTATAAATTCTTATGTGAAATATGATAATTTAATTTTAATTTTAGGGATTTTAGCAGATAAACAGGTTTCAGATATGGTAAAAACAATTGTGCCTATGGCTAAAAAAGTAATATGTGTAACTCCTCACAGTGAAAGGGCAGAATTAGCAGAAGAACTTAAAAAAGAAGTAGAAAAATACAATATTAATTGTGAAGCAGTTGAAAGTTATGAAGAAGCCTATAAAATAGGACTTAATTATTGTAAATCTAAGGATCTTTTATTGGCTTCAGGTTCTCTTTATATGATAGGAGATATGAGAAAAATTGTTACTAAAAATCTTTAAAATAAAAATTAGTGAAAAGTTTACTTTTCACTAATTTTTATTTTGTACTCTCTTGAATATTTTTTTCTTCTAATTTTTTAGTCATATATCTTTGTAAAAAAGTTTTAATAACTGCCATTATAGGAACTCCTAAGAACATTCCTAATACTCCAGAAATTCCTCCACCAATAGTGATGGCTAAAATTATTAAGAAAGGGTTTAAACCAACTTTATCACCAAGTATTTTTGGACCTAAGAACCAACCATCAAATTGTTGTAAGATGATTATAAATATTAATACTTCTAGAGCTTTTATTGGACTGAAGAAGACAGTTATTATTACTGCAGGTATCATTCCAATAAATGGTCCAAAATAAGGTATCATATTAGTTATACCCACTATAATACTTATAAGTAATGCATAAGGTGCTTTTAAAATAGTTAAGCCTATGGCACATAAAATTCCTATTATTAATGAGTCTATAAATTTACCAATTATGTATTGAGAAAATAATCTATTTACTTCATCTGTAAAAACTAAAAAATTGTCAACTGATTTTGTATTAAAAGTAGCATACAAAAATCTTTTAATTGTATTTTTAAATAATTCTTTGTCATTTAGTATGTATACAGATATAATAAATCCAAAAACCATTTTTAAAAATGAAGAAGTAAAGCTAACGGCTTTGTTGAAAATTGTATTAACTCCTGTATTTAATATTTCTGTTAATTTGCCAGAAGAAGTACTTAAAAGATTATTTATCCATGAAATAATATCCTTATTATTATTTAAATTTAATTTTTGAATATTTGATCTAATCCAAGATTCTGTTTTAATAGCATATTCAGGAATATTGTTTGCTAAGTCACCAATATTACTTGCGATTGTAGGTGAAATTATTGTAACTGATAATGTTATAAACCCAATTACTATAGCATAGACAATTAGAAGGCTTATTCCTCTTTTTAACTTAAATCTTTTTTCTAGGTGAATCATAAGAGGATTCAAAAGATAAGCTATCCCAAAAGCCCAAAAGAAAGGTGTTAAAATAGAGAGTAACATTCCAAAACCTTCTGCTAGAAATTCTACATTATCTATAACTTTAAAAAGTAGAAAAGAAATTATTAAAATAGGTATTAAATTTAAGTAAGGGACTTTTTTGTTTTTGAACAAGACATAATCCTCCATTTCTATGAAATAACTAGCTTGATTATATCACCAATTTTTTTATTATTCTAGTATTTTTGACATATATACAAAATTTTAATACTATGTAAAGAATAAATTAATAATTTATTTGATGTATAACCATTCTAATACTCCCATCTTCTTTAAAATTACCATGGATAACGATTTCTCTTAAAGGATAACGGCTTCTAAGGAGTAAAAGTCCTAAGAATTCTGTTAATAAGCTTTAGAGGGAATAAAAACTCTCTCTAAAGCTTAGAACTCTGTTTATATTTCATCTAAAAAAGCGGTATATTATAAAATATACCGCTGAATTTTCTCAAAGAATTTTGTTGAAATATTAATATATATAGTAAAAAACTTATAATTTTTTATAATTATCTTCATCTTGTGCTATATTTTGTGAAATGTAAGGTTCTTATCGCAATGCAGTTAATAATCTAAAACATAGCTTAAGAAAATTAAAGATAATTTTAGATAAAGTTTTAGATAAAAGTCTTATATAAAGATTAAAAATTTTTAATATATGAACTAAAAGTTATATACTAGCAGCAGCAAGGTAAACAGCAACAAGGTAAGCAACAAGAAGAACCTATTCCAGAAGCTAAGAAACCTCCACCACAGCAGCAGCAGAATATTATGATTAAGACGATTAGTATTAGAAGATCATCTCGTCTATTACAGTTACAGTTGCAGTTGCATGAGTTATTCATAGTCTAGCCTCCCTTCATAAGGAAGTTGATAAGGACAACCGCTTGTCCTGTCAATAATAGTATATGCATAAGTTTAAAAAGTGTTTTCAATTTTTATATATAAATATAAAAAAAGAATTTTAGAAATTATAACTAAAACTCTTTTTAAAATATGTTTAAGGATTTACTTGTTTTTTAATGCCTCTATAGCTTTAGACAATTGGTCTGGACAAGAGGTAGATTTATTTCCACATTTGATACCTTTTAGCTTTTTTATAACCTCGTTAATATCCATATTTTCTACAAGACTAGATATTCCTTGTAAATTTCCAGAACAGCCACCTACAAAAGAAACATTTTTAATTTTCCCATTTTCTAGATCGAAGCTTATTTCTCTTGAACAAACTCCTGTAGGTTTGTAAATATGCACAAAAACCACTCCTTTTTTATAAAATATAATAAAAATTATAAATGATTTAGGATCACTATTCAAGACTAAATACTAGGGATGTATTAAAGATTAGTACAAAGTAGCTAGGAGAAGGAAAAAGTATTTCTATTAAGTTGAAATTTATAAATTATGAGAATAAGATTTGAAAAAATATTAAATAATGACTCTCAAAATATATGATTGTCACATATTATAGTGTAGGGGGGTGAGACTATGAGTAGTTTATATGTGTGTAATACTTCTTCGGATAATATATCTGTAGTTGATATTGAAAATTTTAAAGAAGTTTATAAAATTCCTTTAAGTTATAATAGTGAGCATAGAATAGGTCCCCATGGTATATGTACCTATGAAGATAAATTAGTGATTGCAAATAATTATAGTAATACTATTTCAATAATAGATACTCAGTCTAATAAGAAAATTGCAGATTATTTTATAGGTATGCATTGTAATGATGTTGATATATATAAAGATAAAGCTTATGTAATTTGTGGAGAATTAAACTATATTATAGTTTTTAATTTACTTACAAATAAGGTAGAGGAGGAAATACCATGTGGAAATTTGCCTCATAGCATAAAAATAGACAAACAGAGAAAACGTATGCTTATAACTAACTTTGAAAATGATAGTATAACTTTAGTTGACTTAAATGATAACAAAAGCATTAAACATGTAAGAGTTGGAGCTTATCCTACTAAGGCTTTATTTACAATTGATGGAGATTATATAATTGTATGTGAAAGTAATATTGGAACAGATGTTAAAGGAAGTATAAGTATAATATCTTCAAAGAACTATAAGTTATTGAATAGAATTTTAGTAGGCAATTGTCCAGTGGACATGTATCTTGACACTTCTTATTGTTATGTTTCCAATTTTGGAGAAGGAACTATAAGCATAGCGGACATTAATTTATATAATGAAATTAAAAAAATTAATGTAGGAGGCATGCCTAGAGGTATAATAAAAAGATTAGATTATATTTACGTTGGAGATAATTATAATAATATTTTAATAAGAGTTAATGAAAAAGAAGAGAAGAAAAGAGTCATATCCATTGGTGGAGAACCTAATGGAATGACTTTCTTTAATCCTCTATAAGTACTTTAAATAGGTTATTATAAAGTTCAGAAGAATTATTTTTCCATTTAGAACAAAGTTGTTTAGCTTGTTCATTTGAGGCCACATTTAATTTAAGGTCAATTAAAATAGAGTCGTTTTCTAAAGCTTTAAGGTTTACGATATAATTATTTCCCTGAATAGTATAATCAGCGGATATGGAAATTTCATTCTTTATATTGTTTATTTGTTTTTTCAAGTAAGAATCTACTGAGTGCATTTTTGAGTCAGATATTCTATTTCCAAACAAGGATAAAACCGTCAACCCTTTTTTTGATATAATAATTCTATGTTTTCCTTCTTGTTCTATATAATCTATAAAGTTTGCATTAGCAAGCTCTGATAAGTACTGCTGAAGAGTGAAGTAGTTAATAAAATTATTTTCTAAAATTACTTCAGTAAGTTTATTATTAGAGATAGGTAGTTTTATCTTATCTAATATATAAAGTAAAAGAAGCTTATCTTCAGCTAGTTCTGCTGTATTTCCGTACATTGTCCTTCACTCCTTATATAAGAATTACATAGAATATTATATCATAAAAAGCACCGAAATAAATCGGTGCTTAAAATTTTTAAGCTTTTTTTCCATTAACCAGCTCTTGTTCAGCTAAATTAACTAGTCTTTTAAGCATTGTGCCTCCAACTTTACCGCAGTTTTTAGATGAAACTTCTCCCCAATAATCTTCAGAACCTTCATGAACCCCTAAATTAAGTTCCTCTGCTATTTCGTATTTCATTTTATCTAATACTTTATGGCAGTCAGGTACTACTTGAGTTCTACCACTGCCAGATTCTCCTAAAGCCATTATATATTCCTCCTTTATGTATGGATTATATGTTGTATTTAGTTTGCCTTGGAAAACAAGCTTTATACTGTATATATAAAACCAAAATAGTGGTTTCTTGGAAGAGAATTTTTGTAATATTTATAAAGAAGTTTATATATAAATTCAATATAGGAATTTATATAGGAGGAGTTATGAAAATAGTAGTTATATCAAAAATGAAAAAGTCAAAAAAAATTCTTTTAATAGTGGGGATGCTTTTCATAGTCGGAGTCATTGGAGTTATGGCTAATTATATTAGCAAAGGAGTATTTACAAAAGACAGAAAGTTACCTATATATTGTGTAGATACTAAAGAAAAAAAGATAGCAATTTCCTTTGATGCCAGTTGGGGAGCAAACAACACAATAAAAATATTGGACACATTAGATAAATATAATATAAAAGCAACATTTTTTTTAGTTGGAAGATGGGTAGATGAGTTCCCAGAAGAAACAAAAGAAATATATAAAAGAGGACATGAAATAGGAAATCATTCCAATTCTCATCCAGATATGACTAAAATACAAGATAGTAAAATTATACAAGAATTAGCTGCTACAGATGCGAAATTAATGCAACTTATAGGAACAGATACTAAATTATTTAGATTTCCAGGTGGAGCTTATGATAATAGAAGTGTGAGTGCAGTTGAAAGTACAAAGCACTATTGCATACAGTGGGATGTGGATAGTATAGATTGGAAGGAATTAGGGGCAGAAAAAGAATACAATAGAGTAATAACTAAAGTAAAGCCTGGATCAATAGTTTTATTCCATAATGCAGCAAAGTACACTCCAGAGAATCTTCCAAAGATAATAGAAGAGCTAAAAGGACAAGGCTACGAATTTGTAAAAATATCAGATCTTATATATAAAGAAAACTACCATTTAGACAATACAGGTAAACAAATATTAAATAATTAAAAATACCCATTGAAATATAAATCATAAATGTATTATAATGGAAATATAACCAATTATATTTTGGGGAATATTTAATGACAATATAGCTTGTAGTTTAAATAGACTAATAAAATTTATTTATCTGTTTAAACTATGGTTAAGAAGTGGTCAAGCAAAATATTCTAAAAATGGAGTTGGTTAAATGAAAACAATAGCTTTCATTGGAGAGGATAAGGTTAGAAATTTTAAATCCAACGTTTTAGAATTTGTGAATAGTTACTCTAATGACTATAAAGAAGTAGCTAATGAGTATGTAACTAGTAATAAATATGCTGATTATATTGTTATAAACTCAAATAGTTACTCTGATATAGAAGTACTAAAATGCAAGTATTGTCTAGTTAATATGGATAAATCATTTCAAAAAGAGCTTTGCATTTATGGAAACTTAATTACTTATGGTTTTGGAAATAAGAGTACTATAACTGTTTCAAGTATAGAAGATGAGAATGAAGGGTTTGTTTACTGCCTTCAGAGATATATAAATATAGATTGCTCACATAATATAGAACCTCAAGAAATACCTATATCTCTTAAATTTGAAGATGAAGAAGAATTATATTGTTATATGGTAGCTATAACTATATTGTTAATTGAAAACGTTGGTGATGAAAAGTTCCTTGAAAAATTACTAAATAAATCATTAAATAAAAAGTAAAACATCAAATTTAATGTTATATTTTTCTATTTATGTGAATATTTATATTTCAGTAAGATAAATTAAAAAAAAACTAAGGGAGAGAGGGGTAACAATGGACAATTTAATGTTGAATAACAAAATTTATTTAGAAGGTACTTGTGTAGCAGGGCTAGAATTTAGTCATGAAATGTATGGAGAGGGATTTTATGTTTTTCAATTAGCTGTAAATAGGCTTAGTGATGCAAAAGATATCTTACCTATAACAGTTTCAGAAAGGCTATTAACTGAAATAGATATAAGGGAAGGAGTAGATTTAGTTGTTGAGGGACAGCTAAGGTCTTACAATAAGTTTATTGATGGCTCAAATAGATTAATATTAACTGTATTTGCAAGAGATATTCAACCATGTATAGAAAGAAGTAAGAATCCAAATCAAATATTTTTAAACGGTTTCATATGTAAACCGCCTGTTTATAGAACAACTCCTTTTGGAAGAGAAATAGCCGATATTTTGCTTGCAGTAAACAGGCCATATAATAAATCTGATTATATACCTACTATTTCATGGGGAAGAAACTCTAGATTTTGTAAGGTCTTAAAAGTAGGAGACAATATAAGAGTTTGGGGAAGACTCCAAAGTAGACAATATCAAAAGAAAATTTCAGAAGATAAAGCTTTAACTAAAACTGCTTATGAAGTTTCTATATCAAAATTAGAGCTTGTTGGAGAAAATGATAATGAAGATAGGGAGATTTTTGGAGAATCTGCTCAGTAATGAAAATAAAAAAGTACTTAGAAACAAGCTAAGTACTTTTTTTATTTATTTTCTTAAATCTTCCATTAATTTTGTTTTATCTTTAGTTTTAATATCAACATGCTTAATTGTTTTTGCAGGGCTTCCAGCTACTACTACACTTTCAGGGACATCTGATACAACAACGGAACCAGCGGCAACTACTGAATTAGCACCTATTTTAACTCCTTCAAGGATAACTGCATTTGCTCCTATTAGCACATTATCTCCTATTTCACAAGGTGATTTACTTGGTGGTTCTAATACTCCAGCTACAACTGCTCCAGCCCCAAGGTGTACATTGTTACCGAGTTTTGCACGAGCGCCTAGTACAGCATTCATATCAACCATAGTTCCTTCACCGATTTCGCATCCTATGTTTATAACAGCCCCCATCATTACTACAGCATTTTTACCTATAGAAACTCTGTCTCTTATAATTGCACCTGGCTCTATTCTAGCTTCAATATTTTTCAGATCTAACATAGGTATAGCTGAGTTCCTTCTGTCATTTTCTATTCTGTATTTTTTAATTTTATCTTTGTTATTTTCTAGAAACGATAAAACTTCTACGCTTTCGCCAAACAAAACATAAAAATTATTTTGACCAAAGCAGTCTATGGTTTCTAAGTTGGCACTGCTAAGGTCTCCATCCACATATACCTTTAAAGGAGTGGATTTTTTAGCTTCTTTTATGTATCTTGCTATCTCATATGGATCGGTAAAATCGTAATTCATGTTGTTTAAACCTCCTGTATAATAATTAAATATAATTCTTATTATAATAAATATTATTAGTATTTAAAAGTCATAATATGTAAGAAAACTAATTATACTAGACATAACGGTAAGAGCTGAGTAAAATGTATATTATACATAAGCATAAACTTATTGAGGGGGCTATAAAATGAATACCTTTATTGCTACAAATGTACAAAATATTGAGATATCAGGAATAAGAAAATTTTATAATAAAGTTGCAGGAGAAAAGGGGGTAGTCTCTCTTACTTTGGGGCAGCCGGATTTTAATGTACCACAAAATATAAAAGATGCTATGATAGAGGCGATTCAAGAAAATAAAACTGCTTATACATCTAATGCAGGTATTGAAGAATTAAGACGTGAGATATCTATTTATCTTAAAGAGGTATTTAATATTGACTATGGTAAAGAAGAAATTTGTTTGACTATAGGTGGTAGTGAAGGTCTTTTGTCTACTTTTACAGCTCTTATAAATAATGGGGATAAAGTACTTATACCTACTCCAGCATATCCAGCTTATGAAAGTTGTGTTAAATTATTAGGGGGCACTGTTATAAATTATAATTTAAAAGAAGATTTTTCTATAGATTTTCATAATCTTAAATGTATAATAGCTAAAGAAAATCCTAAAATAATAGTTTTATCATATCCATGTAATCCTACAGGAGCTGTTTTAAGTAAAGATGACAGAGATAAGCTATATGAAATAATAAGGAATAACAAAGATATAGTTGTAATAACTGATGAAATATATAGTTCTTTAACTTATGGTGAAGATTATTTTTCTATTGCTCAGTTTAAAGACGTTATAGAAAGGGTTGTTCTTGTAAGTGGTTTTTCAAAAATGTTTTCTATGACTGGGTTAAGGCTAGGATATGTTTGCGCTGTTAAGGGGTTAATGGATAATATTATGAAAGTACATCAATATAATGTATCTTGTGCACCATCTATTGTACAATGGGGGGCTTATGAGGGGATAAGGAGTTGTCTTGAAGATGTTGAATATATGAAAAATGAATTTATTAAGAGAAGAGATTTTGTGTATAAGAGACTAATAAATATGGGTTTTGAAGTAAATCTCCCAAAAGGGGCTTTTTACATATTTCCTTCTATTAAGAAATTTAATATGAGAAGTGAGGAGTTTTGTGAAAGAGCTTTGAAGGAAGCTAAAGTAGCAGTGGTTCCAGGTTCCGCTTTTGGAAAAGGTGGAGAAGGATATTTTAGAATCTCTTATTCTTATAGTTTAGAAGAACTTGAAGAAGCTATGAACAGATTGGAAAAGTGGGTAAATACTTTATAAAAAAATAAAAGTGCATTAAGCACTTTTATTTTTTTATAATATTGTCCATGGAGTACATACCTTTTTCTTTTTGGTACATAAATTCACAAGCTTTTAATGCTCCTACGGCAAAAACTTCTCTAGATAAAGCAGAGTGCTTTAGTTCTATTAGTTCACCTTGTCCTGCAAAAATAACTTCATGTTCTCCAACTATGCTGCCACCTCTTATAGCATGAATCCCTATTTCTTTATGGTCTCTTTTACATATTCCGTCTCTACCCTTTTTAAATTCTGTTTCTGAGGGAATAGCATTCTTTATAGTGTTTGCTAAAAGTAAGGCTGTTCCACTTGGAGAATCTACCTTTTGATTATGATGTTTTTCAATGATCTCTATATCATAATTTTCATAAAGCATTGCACTTATATCCTTTAAAATGTTGTTTATAAGGTTTATACCTATTGACATATTTGCGGAGCGAAAAACAGGTATTTCTTTTGATGCTTTTTCAATTTCATATAATTCTTTTTCAGAATATCCAGTTGTACACAAAACAATAGGTAAAGTTTTTTCTTTACAGTATTGAAGTAGTGAAGAAAGAGTTTCTGGTCTAGAAAAATCTAAAACTACATCAGCTTCAATATTACTACATTTTTTTATATCTGAATAAACAGGGTATCCTACAGAAGTATCATCATTTCTATCAATTCCAGCCACTATAGATAAAGATGGGAAATTTGCTATACTGTTAGATATAACTCTACCCATTTTTCCTAAGCATCCGCTTAGTATAATTTTTACCATGGAAATTAATCCCCCTCTATATTTGTCTGTAATTATCTAAATCTGTTTTTAGTATGTTTAGATTGCTTTCTTCCATATCACATAAAGGCAATCTTAAATTTCCAACATTCATACCTAAAAGATTCATAGCAGTTTTAATAGGTATAGGGTTTGTTTCTATAAATAATGAATTTATTAAAGGAAGCATTGTTAATTGTAAGTTTAAAGCTTCATCAAGTTTTTTATCAAAATAATATTGACACATATCATGAACGTCTTTTGGAAAAATATTTGCTGCAACAGAGATTACTCCTGCTCCACCAAGAGACAATACAGGAATAATTTGATCATCATTTCCTGAGTATATATCTATTTTATCTCCACATAAAGCCTTCATTTCAGCAACTTGACTTAAATTTCCGCTAGCTTCTTTTATACCTACTATATTTTTAAGTTCAGTTAGTTTTAAAAGAGTTTTAGGAGCTAAGTTTAATCCTGTTCTACCAGGTACATTGTATACGATTATAGGTATATTAACATTACTATCAATTGCTTTAAAATGTTCAACTATCCCTTTTTGTGTTGTCTTGTTGTAGTAAGGTGTGATAACTAAAAGTCCATCAACTCCTATACTTTCAGCCCACTTGCTCATGCTTGCAGCAGCTAGAGTATTATTACTTCCTGTTCCTGCAATTACAGGTATTCTTTTGTTTATAACGTCTACTGTAAATTTTATAGTTTCTTTTTTTTCAGATTCTGACATTGTAGAAGCTTCACCAGTAGTTCCACATATAACAATAGCATCAGTACCAGATTTTACATGCCATTCTAAAATTTCCTCTAATTTTTTAAAATTTACTTTGTTTTCTTCGTTAAAGGGAGTAATAATAGCTACTCCAGAGCCTTTGAATAATGTCATTTTAAGTCCTCCTTAGGAATAATCAAATTATTTTATTAAATATTCTGCAATTTGAACAGCATTAGAAGCTGCTCCTTTTCTAATATTATCAGCTACTACCCATAAATTCAATCCATTTTCTATACTAAAATCTTTTCTAATTCTTCCTACATAAACTTCATCAGTTCCAGCTGAATGAATTGGCATAGGATATTCTAAATTCTTAACATCGTCCTTTAAAATTATTCCCTCTGAATTCCTATATAATTCAAAGATATCATTTAAATTAAAATCATTTTTTAACTCTACATTTATACTTTCGCTGTGTCCGTAGAAAACAGGAACTCTTACTGTAGTAGCAGTTATTCTTAAAGAATCATCATGAAGTATTTTTTTAGTCTCGTCTATCATTTTTATTTCCTCTTTTGTATAGCCGTTATCTAAAAATGAATCAATATGAGGAATTAGGTTTCCAGCTATTGGGTAAGGAAATTTATTTGGAGCTTCTCCCTTATATCCATTTTCTAAGTCAGTGTATCCACCAACCCCAGCACCAGAAACGGCTTGATAAGTAGAATAAATTATTCTATCTATTCCATACTTATCATGAAGAGGTTTTAAAGCTACAACAGCTTGAATAGTAGAACAATTAGGATTAGCTATTATACCTTTGCTCCATTTTGTATCTTCAGGATTAACTTCAGGTACAACTAAAGGTACTTTAGGATCCATTCTCCAAGCACTACTATTATCAATAACAGTTGCATTGTATTTTACAAATATTGGAGCATATTCTAAACTAGTGCTCCCACCAGCAGAAAATAAAGCTATGTCTATTTTCTTGTTTTTAATATTATCTTCTTTTAACTCTTCTACCACAAAGTCTTTTCCTTTAAATTGAAGAGTTTTTCCTGCAGATCTTTTTGAAGCAAATAAATAAAGAGTATCAATTGGAAAGTTTCTTTCTGCAAGAACTTCTAAAAATTTGTTTCCTACCATTCCAGTAGCGCCTACTACAGCAACATTATAAAGCATTATAGGTCCCCCCTAATATAAATTTATATTTTTATCTCACAGTCAAATTCAATAAAAATAAAAAAACATATATTTTTTATTATATAACCTATATTCACAAAAATACAAATGTTTTTCAATATAAAATACTAAATTATGCATAAACAGAGCTTTTGGCTTTAGAGGGGTGTTGATTCCTACTAAAGCTTAGGAAACGTTATCCACAGACGTAGCAGCCTTTTATTACAACTTTGAAGAAGGTGGTAGTATTAGAGCTGGTCATCGGATAAATTTTTATTATCATTATATAATATGCATTTTAGCTTTATATGATAAAAAATATTTTAGAATGAACTTGTATTAAAAAAATAAATAGCATACCTAAAATGTGCAATTAAGGTCTTAAAAGATAGATTAGTATAAAAATCTCTATTTTTGAGAAATATATTACTAAATTAAGTCTTAGGGAGGGCAAAAAAAATGGGGAATACTCCTTTGAAAAAAGTTATAAAAGCTAAATTAAAAAGAGATAAAGAGTTAAGTGAATTAGAAAAATTGAGAGAAAAGATGAAGTATGAAATTGCAAAAGAACTAGGTCTTAGTGAAAAAGTAGATACATATGGATGGAGTGCATTGACCTCTGAAGAAACGGGAAGAATAGGAGGTGTAATGACAAAAAGAAAGAGAGAGATGAAAATTCCTAAAAATGATGAAATACTCAAAATAGATAGAAATACTTAATTTAAACAAGATTAAAGATGCTCTAATAACTACATATATCCTAGATTTAGTTGATTTTTCTTTATATAAATAATAATATATTTTAGAGTAATAAATAAATTAGATTATGTTTTCACATGCTGTTAAGCTGTTATAATAAAGAATGTAAAACTACATTACATTGTAAAATGAAGACATAGTTAAAGTAAAATCAACTGAAATGGGGGAATAAATTGAATTGTTATAAAGAATTTTCAAGTATATATGACAAACTTATATACAACGATATTGATTATAAAAAAATGGGTAAAGCTATAATTGACTTATGTAAAAAATATAATGTTGAAAAGAATGATTATCTAGATTTAGCTTGTGGTACAGCAAATGTTACAAAAGAAGTTAGTAAAGAGTTTAAAAACATTTGGGCTGTAGATTTATCCTGTGACATGTTAGGTATAGCATCAGATAAATTAAGTGAAGAAAGAATAAAAGCACAGTTAGTATGTCAGGATATGAGTGAGCTAAATTTAATGAGGAAATTTGACTTAATAACTTGTGTTCTAGATTCTACGAATTATATTACTGATAATAATGAATTAGAAAATTATTTTAAAAGAGTATACAATCATCTAAAAGATAATGGATTGTTTGTTTTTGATATAAATTCTTATTATAAAATTACTGAAGTTCTAGGAAATAATATATATAATTATGATGATGAAGAAATAGTATATATATGGGAAAATATACTAGAAGATGATGTTGTAAGTATGTATCTTACATTCTTTGTAAAAGAGGGAGAATTGTATAAGCGATTTGATGAAGAACATGAAGAAAGAGCTTATAGTGAAGAGTTTTTAGATAATCTTCTAAGTAAACTAGGTTTTGAAATCTTAGAGAAATTAGATAATTATAATGATAATAAAATTTCAACTAAGACAGAAAGAGTAGTATATGTACTTAGGAAAAAAATATCAGGGGGAAATGATAATGAAAGATAAATTAATAAAAGCTGTTGCAAAAGAAGGCCAGGTTAGAGTAATAGTGGCTACTACAACTAATTTAGTTAACGAAGGAGTTAAATTACATAATTGTGCTCCAACGGCTGCTGCTGCCTTTGGAAGAATGTTAACTGCAGGTAGTTTAATGGGTTCTATGTTGAAATCTGAAAAGGATGCTGTAACTTTAAAAATTTTAGGAGGAGGTTCGGCAAAGGGGGTAGTGGTTACTTCTCACAGTAATGCTGGAGTAAAAGGATATATCGGAAATCCTAGCGCAGATTTGCCGCCTAATGATTTGGGCAAATTAGATGTAAGTGGCATTATTGGAAAAGAAGGAAACTTATTTGTAATAAGAGATATGGGATTAAAAGAACCATACATAGGTCAGGTGCCTATATACACTGGAGAAATAGGTGATGATCTTGCTTATTATTTTACTGTATCTGAGCAAGTTCCTACTGCGGTTGGATTAGGAGTACTTGTAGACAGAGATTTAAGCATTAAATATGCAGGGGGATTGATAATTCAAATGATGCCAGGTGCAGATGAAATGCTAGCTGATCTCATAACTTTTAGGCTCCAGGATTTAGGATCTATAACAAAAGCTATGTCAGAAGGAAAAGATGCAGAAGATATATTGAATTTCTTATTTGATGATATGGAAATAAAAATATTAGATACTATGGAACCTACTTATAAATGTGATTGTTCTAAAGAAAGAGTTGAAAGAGCTTTAATAAGTTTAGGAAGAGAACAATTAAAAGAAATACGTGATGAAAATAAAACTGAAGAACTTAAGTGTCATTTTTGTAATAAAAGTTATAAGTTTACACCCGAGGAAATTGATGAAATTTTAAAAGAATTAAATTAGAATTATGCAAAAATAAAAAAATAGTGATTTTTTAACTAAAATATGTTAACATATAAAGAGTTATCTTAAATTCAGTAGAATGTTTGACATTTATATGTAAATATGATAATATTATAAAAATAAAATATAAAAATTGAATAATTGTTAAATAAATTAATGTTTATATTCAAAATTAATTTTTTAACAAAGTTAGATTTGAAGTGCTAAAAAAGTTAAAAAGAATTATTTGTGAATTTTTTGCAGTTGCAAGTTTCTCTTACATAAATTATTTATGATAAAGTAACTACTATATAAAAGTAGATTTATTATAATGCCTAAATTGATTATATTAGCTTAATATAATTCCAAAGCTTATTAATATGAAACTAAAAAATAATATTAAGGGGGAATCTTAGTGAAAAGGAAAAGAATACTAGTGTCGCTTTTGGCTGCAGCTGTTATAACAACTACAGTATTAACTGGTTGTGGCGGTAGCAAAGAAGGAGGCAAAAGTGGTAAGGAAGTAGTGTTGAATTTAGATGCGCCAGCAATTAGAACATTGGATTCAGCAAAAGCTACTGACTCAGCTTCTTTTAATGCGTTAAATGCATCTTTTGAAGGTTTATTAAGATCAAACAATGATGAACCAGAAGCAGCAGGGGCAGAAAAGTGGGAAGTGTCAAAGGACCAAAAAACTTACACATTCCATTTAAGGGACCAAGAATGGTCAGATGGTAAAAAAGTTACTGCAAAAGATTATGAATATGCATGGAGAAGAATTTTAGATCCTAAAACTAAATCACAATATGCATCTTTCTTATTTGGAATAAAAAATGCAGAAAAATTCTATAAAGGAAAAGCAAAAGCTGAAGAAGTAGGAATAAAAGCAGTAGACGATAAAACATTTAAAGTTGAACTTGAGTACCCAATTCCTTATTTCTTACAAATGGCATCATTTACATTACTTGTACCATCGAGACAAGATATAGTAGAGGCACAAGGAGATAAATATGGTACAGATGTTACTAAAATGGTATTTAATGGACCATTTGCATTAAAAGAATGGCAAAAGGGTGCTAAACTTTCAACAGTTAAAAATGATAAATATTATGATAAAGATAAAGTAAAAATTGATAAAGTTAATTTCTTAGTAATAAAAGAGTTGCAAACAAAATATCAAATGTTCAAGAATAAAGAATTAGATGGTATACCTGGTACTGGAGAATATGCACAGCAACTTAAAAAAGATGCTGAAGCGGGAAAATGTGATTATACAGAAGAAGTAGCTCCATCAGGATTTTATATGATGTATAATATGTCTGGAAAAAATAAGCTTCTCACTAATGCAAAAATAAGACTTGCATTATCATTAGCTATAAATAGAGAAGATTATGTAAATAAGGTTTATAAGAGAGGTTTTGTTGCATATGGATTAATGCCAACAAAATTACTATGTGGTGATAAAGAATATAGACAAATGGTTCAAGAACCATTAAAAGAGTTAATGGGCAAGAAAGATCCTAAAGCTTTATTTATAGAAGGATTAAAAGAACTTGGACTTGATCCAGATCCATCTAAACATACTTTAAGATATTTACCACAAGGTAGTGATGCATTTGAAAAACAATCAGCTGAATTCTTCCAAAATAATTGGAGACAAAATATAGGTGTTAACTTTAAGATTGACACAGCAGCTAATTTTGCAGATTATCTAAACAAATCAGCTAGTGGTGATTTTGAAGTAGCTATGTCAGGTTGGAATGGTGACTTTAATGATCCTTATACATTTATAGAGCAATTCCAAAAAGATAATGGAAATAACTATGGAAAATATAATAATCCAAAGTATGAAGAATATATAAAACAATCAATAGGAGTAACTGATACTGCTAAGAGAACAGAAATATTTAAGAAAGCTGAAACTTTACTTATCAATGAAGATGCTGGTATAGCACCTGTATTCTATAAAGATAAGAGAGCAGTTACTCAAAAATATTTAAAAGGAGTTCAATACCCATCATTTGGTGGACAATATGAACTTAAATGGGCTTATGTAGAAGGAAAATAATTTTAAATGTAAAGTAAATATATAAAAAGTAAATACTACAACAGGAGATTTCCTGTTGTAGTATTTGTATAATTTATTAGATAATAATGTGTACATATTAAAATTAAGCTTCAAATAAAATTTAGCTTAATTACATAAGGATTTTATTATATACAATTTAAATTTATTTTATATTACAACAGAGGTGTCTCTGTTGTAATATTGTTTGAAGGGAAGGAGGATAAAAATGTTAAAATATATACTTAAAAGAATAGGATACATGATATTAACATTATGGGTGGTTGTTACAGTAACATTTTTTTTAATGAATACAATGCCTGGAGATCCTATAACTGCTCAAACTAAACAGTTGCCAGCAGAAATTCAAGCTAGTTTAAGACAACAATATGGTTTAGATAAACCTATACCAGAAAGGTATGTTCTTTACTTAAAAAATATAGCCAAAGGAAATTTAGGTGATTCATTTATAACCCCAGGTTATTCTGTGGGACAAATTGTAAAAGATAAATTCCCAAATTCAGCAAGACTTGGGCTTCAAGCTGTATTTGTAGGGGTAATACTAGGAATTATTTTAGGTATTATTGCTGCCTTTAGAAGAAATACTAAAGTGGATTATTTAGTAATCTTTCTTGCAATATTAGGTGTGTCTATTCCAAGTTTTGTACTTGCAGCATTACTTCAAAAAATATTAGGAGGAAAAGCTGGACTACCTATTGCTGGTTGGTATAACACTGGAGAAAGCTTGACTGGATTAAAATACACTATCTTACCTACATTAGCACTTTGTTTTAGTAGTATTGCAACTTATGCTAGATATATGAGGACTTCTGTTTTAGATGTAATAAGTCAAGATTATATTATGACAGCAGAAGCAAAAGGTGTTTCTAGAAAAGCTATAGCATGGAAACATATTATAAGAAACGCTATATTGCCTATAATCACAATATTAGGACCACAAGTTGCAGCTGTTTTAACAGGATCTATTGTAATTGAAAGAATTTTCTCTATTCCAGGTCTTGGTAATTCGATGATAGATGCTATTATGACTAACGATTACAATGTTATAATGGGACTTACAACGTTCTATGCAGCTTTATATATTATTTCATTGTTGATTGTTGATATAATGTACTCTGTAGTAGATCCAAGAATAAGATTAACTGGTGAAAAGAGATAGGAGGATACAGTAGAATGTCAGAATTAAACAAAGATATGTTTGAGATAGTAGGCTGTAATGACCAAGATTCTGAAACAATAGTTAGGCCTAATATAACTTATTGGCAAGATGCCTGGAGAAGACTAAAGCAAAATAAAGTAGCTATATTTTCTATGATTTTATTAGGAATAATAGTTTTTATGTGTATAATAGGACCATATATAACTAAACATCCATACACTGAACAAAATATGGCTAATGTTAACCTTGAACCAAATTCAGAATACTGGTTTGGAACTGATAACTTAGGAAGAGATTTATTTTCTAGACTTTGGATAGGTGGAAGAGTTTCTATAGCAATTGGGATAGTTGGTACTATTATTGAAGTTGTAGTTGGATGCTTATATGGTGGCATAAGTGGATATTTTGGTGGAAAAATAGATAATGTAATGATGAGAATAGTTGAAGTTTTAATGAGTATACCTTATATGATAGTTGTAATTGTAATTGCTATTGTTCTAGGAAAAGGTATTGTACCTCTTTTAATAGCCTTGTGTATAACAGGGTGGACAGGTATGGCTCGTATGGTTAGAGGACAAGTCATGCAACTTAAACAATCAGAGTATGTACTTGCAGCTCAAGCGTTAGGAGCAAGTTCGAGAAGAATAATATTAAGACATTTAATACCAAATACAATAGGAATTATCATAGTCTATATGACTTTTGATATACCGGGTTTTATATTTGCAGAAGCATTTTTAAGCTTTGTAGGATTAGGTATACAACCTCCAAATACAAGTTGGGGAGCTATGTGTTCTTTTGGGCAAGCTGTAATGGACTTTTATCCCCATGAGCTTTTATTCCCAGCTATAACAATATGTTTAACAATGTTGGCATTTAACTTATTAGGTGATGGATTAAGAGATGCTCTAGATCCAAAACTTCGTCAGTAAGGGGGAATAGACAATGGATAAATTATTAGAAGTAAAAGATTTAAAAGTTTCTTTCCACACGTATGCTGGTGAAGTTCAATCAGTTAGAGGAGTAAGCTTTGACTTAGAAAAAGGGGAAACTTTGGCTATAGTTGGAGAGTCTGGTTGTGGAAAAAGTGTAACATCTAAAAGTTTAATGAGATTAATACCTACTCCGCCAGGAGAGATAAAAGAAGGATCAAAAATATTATTTGATGGAAAAGATATATTAGCTATGTCTGATAAGGAATTAAGAAGTGTTAGAGGTGGAGAAATAAGTATGATTTTCCAAGATCCTATGACTTCTTTAAATCCAACAATGAAAATAGGTAAGCAAATAGCTGAAAGTTTAATCATTCATAGAGGAATGAAGAAAGAAGATGCTCTTAAAGAAGCAGTAGAAATGTTAAGACTTGTTGGAATACCAAACCCTGATCAAAGGGTTAACCAATACCCTCATGAATTTTCAGGAGGTATGAGACAAAGAGCTATGATAGCTATAGCCCTTGCTTGTGATCCAAAAGTTTTAATTGCAGATGAACCTACTACGGCATTGGATGTTACAATTCAAGCTCAAATAATGGAGCTTATGAACGATCTTCAGAAAAAGTTAGGAACAGCTATTATATTAATAACTCATGATCTTGGAGTTGTTGCTAGTATAGCCCATAAAATCCAAGTAATGTATGCAGGACAGATCATAGAAAGAGCAACAACAGATGAATTGTTTGATAATCCTAAGCACCCATATACATGGGCATTACTTCAATCAGTTCCTAGATTGGAAACAAAAAATAAAGATACGCTTTACTCATTAAGGGGAACACCACCGGATTTAATTAAACCGCCAGTTGGATGTCCATTTGCTTCAAGATGTGAATATTGTATGAAAATATGTAAAGAGCAAATGCCAGAAGCTACAAAATTAACAGATACTCATGAAGTAAGTTGTTGGCTTCAACATCCTATGGCACCTAAGGTAGAAACACCAGTTGGTATTGGAGGTGCAAAATAATGAGTAAAGATAATTTAAATAACAATAAAAATGATGAAGATTTTATACAAGTAAAAAACTTAAAGAAACATTTTAAAGTTGGAAAAAATGCTGTATTAAAAGCAGTTGACGATGTAAGTTTTAATATAAGAAAAGGTGAAACTTTAGGGTTAGTTGGAGAATCTGGATGTGGTAAAACTACTTGTGGTAGAACTGTATTAGGTCTTTATGAAGCTACTGAGGGAGAAGTTTTATTTGAAGGTGTAGATATTCATAGCCTTAAAGGTAAGGATAAAAAAGAATTTACTAAAAATGCTCAAATTATATTCCAAGATCCATATGCATCATTGAATCCGAGAATGACTGTAGGAGATATAATATCAGAAGGAATAGATATACATGGAATATATACTGGAGAAGAAAGAACAAATAAAATATATGAATTGTTGGAATTAGTAGGTTTAAATAGAGAACATGCGTCAAGATTCCCACATGAGTTTTCAGGTGGACAAAGGCAAAGAATAGGTATAGCTAGAGCTTTAGCTGTTGAACCAAAATTTATTGTCTGTGATGAGCCTATTTCAGCATTAGATGTTTCAATTCAGGCACAGGTTGTTAACCTATTGATTAAACTCCAAGAGGAATTTGGTTTAACTTACTTGTTTATTGCGCATGATTTATCTATGGTTAAACATATATCGGATAGAGTTGGAGTTATGTATTTAGGTACGATGGTTGAATTAACAAGTAGTGGAAAGTTATATGACAAGCCACTTCATCCTTATACGCAAGCACTTCTTTCAGCTATTCCTGTGCCAGATCCAGAAGTTGAAAAGACAAGGCAAAGAATAATGTTAGAGGGAGAGGTGCCTAGTCCTATAAATCCAAAACCAGGATGTAGATTTGCTGCAAGATGTAAATATGCTAAAGAAATATGTCATGAGCAAAGACCAGAATTAAAAGAAGTTGAAGATGATCACTTTGTTGCGTGTCATTTATTTGATGAGTAGTGAATTTAAAATATTATAGCTTAATCGGAGAATGATAAATAAAAGAAGAGATAAAATCTAATTAAAAAAAGATTTTATCTCTTCTTTTTTGAATATGTAGAAAATATAAGATATTACTATTTAAAAACATTTCCATTATATTACATTTAATCAGAGTTAGTGGTATAATTATTAATATATAATTATATATTAATAATTTCTATTTAGATTAATGATATGTTTTCAATTGTAATGGAACATATCTAAACTTTTAAATTATGAATTTAAAGGGGGAGATAATGTGCGTTTAAGAAGAAGTTTATCTATGATGTTATTTCTTATTATATGCCTATTAATGGGATGTTCTGGTGGAAGCTATAAAATCAATGAGGGAGACATTAAAGCATCGGATAATAGTATAAATGGAAGTTATGGAAGTTTTACAGGAAATTATTTTAAAAAAGTAAAATTTGAAAAAGGTGAGGATATAAAATTTGATTTTGAGATAAATACTGTTAAAGGAAGGGTTTCAGCTAAAGTTATAGATTCACAAGATAATACTGTAGCTAAAATAGAAAAAAGCAAGTCAGTAAAAATAGATAAAGCAGATACATATACTATTAAAGTTGAAGGTGAAAATCATGAGGGTGGATTTGTTTTAACTTGGAACATTAATTAGTGATTATAAGTAAGAATTTACTGTATATTCAGAACAGAAGTGCGGCTAAATATGCAAGTAAAATAGAGAAACATGGAATATAATGATGTAAAATCCATATAAATAAGTATAATACTAGATTGGTATATTGACTTTTTTCTTAGAATTTTATATTATAGTAATGCGTTCAGGGGTTGATTAAAAGCTTCTGAAAAAGTAGGAGATGAGTCAAGAAAAATAAAAAAGTCTTGACAAAATCAACTAAAAAATATATAATATAAATTGTCGCTGAAAGAAAGCCAAGACAATGTGGGCGCATAGCTCAGCTGGGAGAGCATCTGCCTTACAAGCAGGGGGTCACAGGTTCGAGCCCTGTTGTGCCCACCACATATGGCCTAGTGGCTCAGTTGGTTAGAGTACCGGCCTGTCACGCCGGGGGTCGAGGGTTCGAGTCCCTTCTAGGTCGCCAAATGGCTTCATAGCTCAGTCGGTAGAGCAGAGGACTGAAAATCCTCGTGTCACTGGTTCGATTCCAGTTGAAGCCACCAAAATGCGGGAGTGGCTCAGTGGTAGAGCGTCACCTTGCCAAGGTGAACGTCGCGAGTTCGAATCTCGTCTTCCGCTCCATTAAAGTCTTGAAAATATTTTTGAATGAGGCGCTATAGCCAAGCGGTAAGGCATGGGCCTGCAAAGCCTTGATCCCCGGTTCAAATCCGGGTGGCGCCTCCAAATTTAAAATAAAAGATCAGTTGAATTAAAAAATGTATATGGCGCTATAGCCAAGTGGTAAGGCATGGGCCTGCAAAGCCTCGATCCCCGGTTCAAATCCGGGTGGCGCCTCCATATCCATAGAGAGTCTTAGTATGTACTAAGACTCTTTTGCTGTATCATAGTTATAATTTCTTAAGGTTATAGCATTTATAGATTTTACAACTAAGTATAACAGTCTTATAATTTTTGTCATACGAATAAGAACATTGTTTATAAACAATGTTGTGTGCTTAAACAGCTTTTTAATAAAAGTAGTTTATTTACTATTAAAGTTTAAACATAAAAACCTACAAAGTCACTTTTTACTTTATAGTGCCTTTGTAGGTTTTTTATTTATAGTTAGTAATAATAGAATGAAATTGAGTTATGTATTATTTATATAATTTTCTATAAATGAGAAGTATTAAAAATACCCATATAGTAGATATAGCGCAACCTGCTAAAACGTCACTAAGATAATGCACACCTACATATATTCTGCTAATACCAATTAATAAAGCATAGACAAAGATAAAAATACTTGTAATTATCGATAGGGCTGTGTTTTTTACCATAGATAAAATAAAATAAATAAGAACTAATGCTCCAGACATAGCTATCATTGTATGTCCACTTGGAAAACTGTATTTTCCAACATGAGTATATTTTGAAATGTCTACTAGCCATTCTATTTTTGGTCTAGGCCTTTTAATAAGCATCTTTAATCCTTGGCTTATTAAGGCAGTACCTAACATATTTATAGCATAGAAAGCAGCTTCCTTTATCATTCTTTTGTAATATAAAAAGCCAATTATTATTATAGTCATTACAATAGCTATTGAAGTATCTCCGCTTCTACTTATAAAAATAAACAATTTATTAAAGGCCTCAGTTCTTATTCCATTTACTGCATTTGCTACCTGTATATCAATACTGCCTCCTTGAGTTTGAAAGCTATCTCTCATTTTTGTTGCAAAAAATCCGCTACATATTATTCCTAATAAAGCAATTATGAATAAATAACAAACAGGATCTTTTTTATGTTCTCCATAAGTACTTTTATATAACATAGTAATCTCCTTTTCTAAGTTTAGTTGTTGAATTTTATAAAGTATATAAGTGAACAGTTATAATAAATAGTATACTATTTTTATATAACAATGTCATTAGCAATATACGATATTTGATTTTAGCAGTGTTAGACATAGTAGTAGAGTATACAGAGTTGGAAATTTTTAAAGATGAAAAGTGCAAAACTAAAAGATTATAGGATATAAAAAATAAAACTATAGATTTTTTATATCCTATAGTTTTATTTCACTGATTTTATCATTATATTAAATTTAAGAATGTACTTTCAAGTTTATTCTTTATGTTGTTTATATTTTTTAAAATGTTCAACCCTTTCATTTATAGGTGGATGATCGTATTTCCAAAGTTTATATAATGGGTCTGGACTTGGAATTACAAATCCATTTCGAGCTAGTTTATCAAAAGCGGAAATTCCAGCCTCTTTATCTTGGGTTATTTCTAAAGCAAAATTGTCCGCTTGACGTTCCATGTAACAGGAATAAGCATTCATGGAAGGTGTTATAAATAAAAAACAAAAATTTATTATAATTATAGCAATTGGGTAAGAAGCTACATTATAGAGTTCCTTAAATCTTAATTTTTTACTATATTTATTTATTAAAGGAGGAGCTAGTTTGCTTATTATGTATAATACTATAAAGGTAATAATTATATCTACAACAACTAATTTCTTAATGTGTCCTAAGACATAATGACCTATTTCATGAGCCATTATAAAACGTAGCTCTCTCAAGTTAAGAGACTTTATAGCTGTATCCCATAAAACAATTCTTTTGGAACTTCCTATGCCTGTCATATAGGCATTAATCATATTAGTATCTTTACTTTTATCTATCTGAAGAATTTTACAATTTTCTATGTTGGCTTTTTTAGTTAGTTCTATTAAACTTCTCTCAACAGTTTTATCATCTAAAGGTTTAAAATCGTTAAATAAAGGATCTATTATTACTGGTTGTGCTAAGTAGATAAATAAAGTTACAGGTATAATAAGTATGCCTGTATAAATCCACCATCTTTTAGGATGGTTTTTTATAAGCTTATAGGGAATCCATAGCAAAAATAATAAGCCACAAGATGTAAGTAATAACTCTAAAGAATAACTTTTTATCCAACTTACAAAAGGTTGATGAGAAATACCAAATATATGGCTTTGTACATAAGAACCATAAAAAGTTAAAGGTAAATTTAGTAAATTATCAATTAGAGTATACAAGATTCCGTAAATACCAGCAGTTAAAAATAAATTTCTACCTATTTTTTGTGAAAAATGGCCTAGTTTAGAAGAAAAACCTGTAAATAAGATTAAAGCAGGTACAATAAAGCTCATTATAATTTTTAGTAACTGAACAATTCTATCACTCTCGTAGTATTTTTGGCCTATGTTGCTGTTTGTATTTTCCATTTGATTAAGGTATATGTTATTAGCAAGTATAGTGTTATGTATATTAGATTTTTGTGTAGTTATTAAAAGATTTTTTTCTATGGCTAAGCTAGATTTTTCTCCTTGGAAAATACAAAAACTTAATGTAAATAAAAATAAAAAAATTATAAAAAATGTTTTAGATTTGTTATTCATTTTTATCCCCCATTAGATTAGTTGTTTTGATTTAGATGATTATATCAGCTATTAAAATCTATATTAGTAGTTTAAAGGTAATTTATATATATGAAATAAAAATTCCTTAGTAATATAGTTGTTTTACTACTGGAATTAATTAAGCTTATATAATTAATTATACTCTAACTTTATAAAAAAATTAGTCAATTACAATTTATCTAAAAAAATGCTTTAAAATAAAAAAATATATTGACACATAAATAGAATAGCGTATATACTGTATATATACAACATATACAGTATATACGCTATGTACAGAACTATAATAAAATACTTTTGAGTTTTTCATTTGTTGTGAATGGATTTTACATAGTATTATTTTAGATATTGTATATCATGATCATGGGAGAAATTTAGTAGAAAGGAGTAAGTGAGAAAGTTAGATACCAGATAAAATATAGGTGCTTTCTTACTATATATAAATTATGAAAATAATAATTTCAAATTCTTCAGGAGAGCCAATTTATGAGCAGATAAAGAATAGTATAAAATCTCAAATTATAGATGGTACTCTTGAAGAAGGTGAAGGGCTTCCGTCTATAAGAAGTTTAGCAAAAGAGTTGCAAATAAGTGTAATTACTACAAAACGAGCTTACTCGGAGCTTGAAACAGAGGGATTTATAGAAACAGTTGCAGGTAAAGGATCTTTTGTAGCCTCACAGAACAAGGAGTTCTTGATGGAGCAAAAGCTTAAGATAATAGAAGAGAAACTTTTAGAAGTAGTAAATGAAAGCAAAATGATAAATCTTAATTTTGATGAAATTGTAGAAATGATTAAAATACTTTTTGAAGAAACTAATTAGAAAGGAAATTAGTTTCTGATAAGCAATAAATAGTAGCGATTAGCAATGATTAATAAGGTACTAATTTTTAAACAAAGGATTTGGAGATTAAAGAATAAAAATAAGAAAGAGGGAGTTAATATGGAAAAGATATTAGAGGTAGAAAAGTTAAGAAAAGAGTACGGAGACTTTACTTTAAATGATATAAGTTTTAATCTTGAGAGAGGCTATATTATGGGATTTATAGGGCCTAACGGTGCAGGAAAAAGTACAACTATAAAGCTTATTATGAATTTGATTCGTAGAGATGGTGGGGATATAAAAATATTTGGAGTTGATAATATTGAAAATGAAATAGAAGTTAAGAACAAAATTGGGTTTGTATATGATGAAAATTACTACTATGAAGAGTTAACTATAGAAACAATGAAAAATATAGTTGCCCCTTTTTATTCTAAATGGGATGAAAAAGCTTTTAAGGGGTATATTAGAGAATTCAATCTAGATTCTAAGAAAAGAATAAAAGAGCTTTCAAAGGGAATGAAAATGAAGTTTGCTCTTGCAATAGCATTATCTCACAATGCTGAACTTATAATAATGGATGAACCTACATCAGGTCTTGATCCTGTATTTAGAAGTGAAATTTTAGATATACTTTCATCGCTTATTCAAGATGAAAAAAAGAGTGTTTTCTTTTCGACTCATATAACTACGGATCTTGAAAAAATAGCTGATTATATAACTTTTATAAATAAGGGGAATATAGTTTTTTCAAAATCAAAGGATGAAATAATGGAAAGTTATGGTGTGGTAAAAGGAGGGCTAGATATCTTAAACAGCTCCACTAGAAAAGAATTTATAAGTGTAAAAGAAAATTCCTTTGGATTTGAAGCTCTTACAGATAATGTGGAGAAGATCAAAAAACTATTTAAAAATCAAGTTTTAATAGAGAAGCCTTCTTTAGAAGATATTATGGTCTATAGTGTGAAGAATATCTAAAACTTACAAGTTACGAAATCATCTGAAGATGCTTTTATGTTTAATGTAATGAGTAGATTAATACTACTTTATTTATATGAATCAAGTAACTTGATACTTTGTAATTCCAGGAGGCAAAAAAATGATTAATTTAATAAAAAAAGATTTAGCTTTAAATGTTAATAAGAGGACTTTATGGGTATTCATTGTGTATTTTTTCATAATAGTAATAACTTCAGAAAGTTATCTTCCTTCAAATAATAAATATATTATAATAGTGTCTACTATGGCTTATTTTATAGCAGCGGCTTCATTTTCTTTTGATGATAGACTTAAAGGGGATTATATTATAAACTCCCTTCCTATAAAAAGGAAAGATATAGTTTTAGCAAAATATGTATCAATAATTTTATATACTATAGTAGCTCTTGTTTTTACTGGTGTATTAGGAGGATTAATATCTTATATAGGTATTTTTGAAAACTTAGATTATATTAATCTTAATGTCATAAGTAAGTCTATGATAGCTGTATTTTTAATGTGTTCATTAAATTTTCCCTTATATTTTACAAAAGGGTATAGAGTAGGTAAGATAATTTCTTTTGCAATTTACTTTGGATTCTTTGCTATAGCTAATTCACTATATGGTGAAGTAAGTACAGGATTGATTTTGAAAATAAAAAGTATTTTCAATAGCAGTTCCACGTTTTTGAATGGCATAGTGTTAGTTATTATGGTATGTGTATTTATACTCTCAATTTTCATTTCTATAGGCATTTATGAAAAAAAAGAATTATAAAGGAGGGTGGCTGAAGTGTTCAATCTGATTATTAAAGATTTTAAAATAACAAAGAAGATAAATATAATATTCTTTATATATGCATTAGGTATGTCTTTTATAGCAATAAAATCTAAAGCTCATCATCCAGGAATGCTTTATATAATGTCTCTTATATTAATGGTGTATATATCTCTTTTGTATGCCAATGGATATGATGGCAAATATAAAATTGATATTGCTTTAAATAGTATGCCTATAAATAAAAGAAATATAGTATTTTCAAAATATTTATCTATGATAGTATATTTAGCTTTCTATTTTTTAGTTATGTTTGTAGGAAGTAATGTGTTTGGAGTAATATTTAATTATAGAGATAATGCTATATCAATATGGGATTTTGTAATTTGTTTTAATGTAATGACTATATTTTATGCTTTATACTATCCTTTATATTATAAAGTTAGCAAAGAAAAATTAGCTATATTGAATTTTGCTACTTATATAACATTTTTGATAATTCCTACTTTGTTTACAAAGTTTGTGAAATCTAGTTTAGGACATACTTTTTTAATGAGTATATCGAAAATAAATAATATAAATACTATCCACTTAATTTTCCTTTTAGTTGCAGTGATTTTACAGATTATTTCCCTGGCAATATCTTTTGAAATTTATTCAAGGAAAGAATTTTATTAGAGGACAATAGAAGGATTCTATTATTGACATAAATTAGCCTTTAGTATATCATAAAAATAGCGTTTAAAATTGCCTTTCGTCCAGTACTAGGGATGAAAGGCATTTAAAATATTACATAGAGGTGAAAAACATGGCGATGAGAGAAGTTAGAACAAGATTTGCACCTAGCCCAACAGGTTATATGCATATTGGTAATTTAAGAACTGCTCTTTATACTTATTTAATAGCTAAGCATGAGGGTGGAAAATTTATATTAAGAATAGAAGATACAGATCAAGAAAGATATGTAGAAGGTGCGGTTGATGTTATCTATAGAACGTTAAAGATGACTGGGTTAACACATGACGAAGGTCCAGATATAGGGGGACCAGTAGGACCTTATATTCAAAGTGAGCGAAAAGGAATGTACCTTGACTATGCTAGAGAATTAGCGGAAAAAGGTGAAGCTTATTATGTATTCAATGATAAGGAAGATGTGGTAGCTAAAATTTGTGAGGAAGAGAAGAAGCCTTATAAATTTGATGCAAAATATCATACTTTATCAAAAGAAGAAGTAGAGGAAAAATTAGCTACTGGTGTTGAATATGTTATAAGACAAAAGAACCCAAGTGAAGGAGAAACTGTATTTGAAGATGAGATATATGGAACAATATCTGTTGAAAATGCAGAATTAGAAGACATGATTTTAATAAAATCTGATGGTCTTCCAACATATAACTTTGCAAATGTTGTAGATGATCACTTAATGGGAATTACACATGTAGTTCGTGGAAATGAATATTTATCTTCAGCACCAAAATACAATAGATTATACGATGCATTAGGATGGTCTGTACCAACATATGTTCATTGCCCACCGATAATGAAAGATGCTCATAACAAGTTAAGTAAAAGAAATGGAGATGCATCTTTTGAAGATTTATTAGCTAAAGGCTATTTGAAGGATGCAGTAGTAAATTTTATTGCTTTACTAGGATGGAGTTCTGGAACAGAGCAAGAAATATTCTCTCTTGAAGAGTTAATAGAAAAGTTTGATTACAGACACATAAATAAATCTCCAGCTATTTTTGATGATGTTAAACTTAAGTGGATGAATGGGGAATACATAAAGAAACTTCCACAAGAAGAGTTCCACAAAATGGCTATGCCTTATTATGAAAAAGTTTTTTCTAAGCAAAACATGGAACTTTTAAAATTGGATAAAATAAGTGAATTATTACAAACAAGAGTTGAAGTTTTAAATGAAGTTCCTGGATTTATAGATTTCTTTGAAGCATTACCTGAGTATGATATAGATTTATATACTCATAAAAAGATGAAAACTAATTCTGAAAATTCATTAGTTACATTAGAAAAAGCTCTTCCGGTTTTAGAAGGCTTACAAGATTGGACTTTTGATGCTATTCATGATGCCACATTTGCTTTGATAAAAGAAATGGAAGTCAAGAATGGTGTTGTTCTATGGCCTATAAGAACAGCTTTGTCAGGAAAGAGTTTCTCACCAGGTGGAGCTTTTGAGCTAGCTGAAATTTTAGGCAAGGAAGAAAGTTTAAGAAGAATAAGAATAGGAATTGAAAAATTGGCATAATAGAATAATATTGCGACGTAATGAATAATGTTGAGGAATAGGTTTTCTAAAATATATGTAGTTATTTATTAAACCTTCAGTACGCAAAGAAATAGTACTTGTTTAGAGAATAAGGAATAGTGCATAGTGAATAGTATAGGTTGAAATTTATTTTATAAATAAATTTCTATAATATAGTTAAAGATTTTGTTTAAAACAAAATCATCCTCTACTACTCTCTATTCTCTGTTCTTTGTCCTCTATTTTTTATTTTTTGTATAAATGAAAATAGAATCCTCATTTCTTGGCACCTAGTACTTAACAACTGTCTTCTAGAAAATTAAAGTTTCTTATGATGGTTATAATATGTATTATGTAAAAGCGTAACTTAAGATTAAATACTAATTTAAAGAGGTGTTTTTATAAGTATGATTATTGAGATTTTTAATACAATAGTAAAAACCACTATTGCTTTTTCTATTAGTTTATTAATAGCTAGAATTTTAGGTAAAAAACAAATGAGTCATTCAACTTTTTTTAACTATATAACTGGAATTACAATTGGTTCTATTGTGGCTAATATGACATTAGAGTCAAATACATATTTTATTAAAGGCGTTGTAAGTTTATTATGCTGGTGTTTGCTTACTAGCATTATAGGATTTATTTGTTTAAAATCTGTTAAATTGCGCGTTATACTTGATGGAGAACCAACTATTATTATAAAAAAAGGAGAGATTATTGAAAAAGCTCTTTATTCTACTCAATTAAATCTTGATGATTTAAGTATGATGCTGAGAAATAAAGATATATTTTCAATCAAAGAAGTAGAGTATGCCATATTAGAACCAGATGGAAAACTAAGTGTTCTGAAAAAACAAGAAGAAAAAGAAGTTACAAAAAAAGATATGAGTATTGTAACTACTTCACATATGTATATTCCTACCGAACTTGTTGTAGATGGAAAATTGCTAGAGCACAATTTAAAAGAATTAAATTTAACAAAAGAATGGTTATATACTCAGTTAAAAAACTCCGGAATAAATTCTATTAAACAGGCTTTTTATATTGAGATACAAAGTGATGGCACACTATATATACAAAAGAAGGGTGTGTAATAGAATAATTTTGTATAGCAAAATTATTCTACTACGAACAAACTCCCTCTATCTATAAGCCTTCCTTTTTTTAAGAAATAAGGTTCAACCTTGTTCTTTTTCAAAAAAGTAAGTACTTCTTTTCCATAGGTATAACATTCAAGGTTTCCAAAAAAAGCTAAAATGTTATCTTCAATTAATCCGCAGCATCCGCCGATAAAACCATAATTAAGTCCAGGAAGTTCTATATCACCGGGAGGAAGCAGAAGTACATCCATATTTTCGTTATAAAGAGCTTTTGCTATACCTTTATCACTTGTTATAAAAGCAGAAGAAGATACTATTGCTGTGGAGCATTTTGTATATCCTTGTTTAATATTTATCAATTTTTTTTCATCTTTAATACTGTTTAATAATTTGGAATCTGTATATTTTAAATAATGCATAAAAAAGGTTGAGGTATTAACTGCATTAAGAATAATGTCTAGTGGATAAGAGGACTTTAGCGAACTTGAAGAGGAACTTACGTTAATGCCTCTATCCTTTAATGTTTTAATAAAGTCTGATTGTACATCTTTATGAACTAGTATATTTTTATTGTCAATAATATGTAATAGGATATCTGGATGACCACATATAGCTTCATATACTTTTGAACAAGGTGGACATTCGATATATTCATAACCTAAATTTAAAATTGATAATTTTTCTTCATCCGATGTTCTGTAGTCAATAATTAATTTTTTCAAAAATATCACTCCAGTTTTAATTTTCTTATTAGGTAATCAAGTCACATAATTTAAGAATCAACCACTAATGTTTAATATATAAGTAAAATTATAGTATATAAAAATTATGTCTACAACAGCCTTTTGGGTTAGGCGTACTAATTACTGTAAATTTGTTCTTAGTTAATAAAAAAGTGGTTGTTATAGTAGGTGTTAAAAGTAATGAATAGATATAGGTAAAAAAATACAAGCTTATTAAAATAATTTTAGTATATACATGTATTTTAAACACATACTAACTTTTGAAAGGAGTGAATACTATGCTATTACATACTATTGTTTATAAAGATAATGAAGATAGGATAATAGATGAACTCAATAAAGTTATAGAATTTTTTGAAGCAAAAGATGTTTCGCTAGGGAGAGCCGAATCTATAAATAATGGTATTCATTTTATAAAAGTATTTTGTGATGATAATGATTATAATGAAAAATTAGTAAATAAATTTAGTTTTTATCTAGCGAATATATTATATAAAATAGTTATTGAAGAATACTGTAGTGAGGAAATACAAAATTTTTTGAATGAAACGTATTTTTTCTTAAAGTATGAGGATATGAAAGAAATAGCAAATAAAAGTTACAGAATTTTAAACGACGAAGATAGGGAACTAGATGAGGATAAAATATATTGTTTAAATAAAAAAAATGATATTATTGAAAAAATACAAGAATGTATAAAAGAGAATGATGAAATAAATATAGAGGGGTTTATTACTTTTAGAATGAAAAAATTAACAGGAGACTTAGAAAACATAGTTAATAAAGTTGCTGAAAAACATATGGTAGAAAAAGAATACGATGAATTTATAAAACTTCTTAAATATTTTGTTGAGGTTCAAGAAAGTAAGATAGAAGAAGTTAATATAATTATTAAAGAAAATGGTGAATATATAATAACCGATAAGAAAAACAAAGATATAATGAAAGAAATGCTTACAGATATAATGGATTCAAAGTATACAGGAAATGTGAGTACTGAAGATTTAATAATTAGTGGACTTATAACTTATTCTCCTAAAAGCATAGTGCTACATCATGTAGAAAATTGCAATAATAAAGAGATTATAGAAACTATACGAAAAGTTTTTGAAGATAGGGTTAAATTCTGTGATGAATGTTCTAAATGTACTAAGATAAAATCACCTCTAAAAGTATAAACTATATTTTTTAGACTATATCATAAAAAATTATATAAAGTGATATCTTATTTACTCTAAATCACAAAATTAAATATAAATTTTTTAAAAAAGGTATTGACATAAAATATTATTGGGAATATAATTTATGGAAATAGAACATTTTAAATAAAGACTATGAAAAGGAAGAGTAAACAAAATTCTGTTCTAAGAGAGAAGAACTCACCGGCTGCAAGGTTCTTTGTTCAAGAATTGTTGAAAACCACCTTCGAGTTGAGTATTGAAATTAAGTAGATATTTCCGCAAGCTGGCGTTATAGCTAATGAGTTGGTAATGATATGTCTAAGGTAATTACATTATATGTAATGATATATTATTACAATTTGGGTGGAATCGCGATTATACTCGTCCCATGTTTGGGACGAGTTTTTTGTTTTTTGAAAAAATAAGGTACCTTATTACTATAAAGAATCAAAATTAAAATTTAAAATTGAGGGAGGACAAAATAATGGTTAAAGTAACTTTAAAAGATGGAAAAGTTTTAGAAGTAGAAAAAGGATCAAAAGTTAGCGAGATAGCTTGTAAGATAAGCCAATCTCTTAGAAAAAAGGCTCTTGGAGCTATGATAAATGGAGAAAGAGCGGAACTTATGACAGAAGTTAATGAAGATTGTGAGTTGGCAATATTAACTTTTGAAGATGCAGATGGAAAATGGATTTTAAGACATACAGGATCTCATATACTTGCTCAAGCTGTTAAGAGATTATATCCAGATGTAAAGCTTGCTATAGGACCTGCTATAGACAGTGGATTCTATTATGATTTTGATGCAGAGTTTTCTTTTACTCCAGAAATACTTGAAAAAATAGAAAAAGAAATGGAAAAAATAGTAAAAGAAAATTTTCAACTAGAAAGATTCGAACTTCCAAGAGAAGAAGCTATTAAATTTATGAAAGAAAAAGGAGAAGATTATAAAGTAGAGCTTATACAAGATCTTCCAGAGGATGCAGTAATATCTTTCTATAGACAGGGAGATTTTGTTGATCTTTGTGCAGGACCTCACGTTCCATCAACAAAGGATGTAAAGACAGTTAAACTTCTTTCAGTTGCAGGAGCATATTGGAGAGGCGATGAAAAAAATAAAATGCTTCAAAGAATATATGGCACAGCTTTCACAAAGAAAAGTGAACTTGAAGAATATATTCATATGTTAGAAGAAGCTAAGAAGAGAGACCATAGAAAATTAGGAAAAGAATTAGGATTATTTGTAATACCGGATGAAGGGCCAGGATTCCCATTATTCTTACCAAAAGGTGTTGAACTTAAAAACAAACTTTTAGAATATTGGAGAGACCTTCATAGAAAAGCAGGGTATGTTGAAATAGAAACTCCTATTATATTAAGTAGACATCTTTGGGAGAATTCAGGACATTGGGATCATTATAAAGATAACATGTATTCAGTAAAGATAGATGAAGAAGACTATGCTATAAAACCTATGAACTGTCCAGGGGGAATGCTTGCTTATAAAACTCAAATTCACTCTTATAGAGACTTTCCAATGCGTGTTGCAGAATTAGGAAGGGTTCACAGACATGAGTTATCAGGAGCACTACACGGACTTATGAGAGTTAGAGCATTTACTCAAGATGATGCGCATATATTCATGCTTCCTGAACAAATTAAGGAAGAAATAATGGGAGTTGCAAAACTTATAGATGAAGTTTATAAAACTTTTGGATTTAAATATCATGTTGAATTATCAACAAGACCAGAAGATTCTATGGGAACTGATGAAGAATGGGCAATTGCTGAAGATGGTTTAAAAGAAGCATTAGAAGAAATAGGACTTGATTATGTAATAAATGAAGGGGATGGAGCATTCTATGGACCAAAAATAGATTTCCATTTAGAAGATTGCATAGGAAGGACTTGGCAATGTGGTACTATTCAATTAGATATGCAAATGCCTCAAAGATTTGACTTAACTTATATAGGAAAAGATGGGGAAAAGCATAGACCAGTTATGATTCATAGAGTTGCTTTTGGTAGTATAGAAAGATTTATTGGTATCCTTATAGAACACTATGCAGGTAAATTTCCACTATGGCTTGCTCCAGTTCAAGTTAAAGTTCTTCCAATTTCAGATAAATATATGGAATATGCTAATAAAGTAAAAGATGTTTTATTTGAAAAAGGAATAAGAGTTGAAGTTGATCATAGAGCAGAAAAAATAGGATATAAGATAAGAGAAGCTCAACTTGAAAAAATACCATATATGCTTGTACTTGGTGAAAAAGAAATGAATGATAATACTATAGCTGTAAGAAGTAGAGATGGTGGAGACCTTGGAGCTATGAATTTAGATGAATTCATCGAAAAGGTTGAAAAGGAAGTAAAAGAAAAAGAAAATAATTTATAAAAAAGGTGTCAACTGTTTTTGAAAATGTCCTAAAATAGTTTAATTATTAGCACCAGAAAAATCTGGTGCTTTTTTATTGCTACGCAACATCGGTTTTAAGGCGATGAGCCTGCATTTTACAATGTTTCTCAA
>NZ_JAPQFJ010000025.1 GCF_026738875.1 Clostridium brassicae | reverse complement strand
TGTGTTAGGCACGCCGCCAGCGTTCGTCCTGAGCCAGGATCAAACTCTCAATTTAAAAGTTTAATCTTTACTCAATTCAATTGACTGACTTTATATCAACTTCTGTTTAATTTTCAAAGACCATTTCTTTCACTGCACTCAAGCAGCTTATTTAGTATATCAATTTGTTTCTTTCTTGTCAACAACTTTTTTAAAATTTTCATTTTAATTTTGTTGTCTTGTCGCTACTCTCTTGCGACGACATGGATTATCTTATCACAATTCCTTAATTCATAAAACTGATGAAAGTTTATTATTAATTCTTATATTCTTATTTCTATTTATTTCTCGTTTTTTCTCCATATTTCTTGTATTGACACACAAGGAAGAGTAGACTACGAAACATTATTATGAGAGTCAGATGCTATATACTAGATGCCAGGAAATGAGAATTTTCTTTATTTTGTTAGAAAATCTATAAGTTAAATAAAATAATAAGCCCTTAATGAAAAGCTAATTTTTCATTAAGGGCTTTACTGCTGATCTACACAAAAAGCCAATAAACTTTGCGATCGGTATCTCAATGGAGTTAGTACTTATTTAGTTAAACTTTGAAGTAACAATTACGCCTTTAGTACTTCTTCATGTAATGAAGGTTTAATAGGTAACTACATATATTTAGAAAATCCTATTCCTATGCCGTTACTCATTACTTCATAATATTATTCTATAGTTCATTTACTATTTCTTTAAATTTATTTCCCCTCACCTCAAAGTTAGGAAATAAATCAAAACTGGCACATGCAGGAGACAAAGTCACTATATCTCCTTTTTGAGCTAATTCTTTGGCTTTATACACAGCCTCTTCAAAATCTTCTGTCAAGACTATAGGTAATTTTATTGATTTCTCCTCAATAACTTTGTCAAAAGCTGCTTTTATTTTTTCTTTAGTAATACCTACTAATACTAAAGCTTTTATCTTACTATATCCCTGTTCAGCAAGAGGGTCAAAAGGTATTTTTTTATCATATCCTCCTGCTATTAATATTACTGGTTGACTAAACGCATTTAATCCTGCCAGTGTTCTTGTTGGACTTGAAGCTATGGAATCATTGTAATATCTAACACCATCTATTTCTCTCACAAATTCACATCTATGCTCTACTCCGGTAAAAGTAGTTGCAACTTTTTTCATGCTTTCTATACTTACATCATCAGAAACTGTACAAAAAGCTGCTAATAAATTTTCAACATTATGCATTCCCATTAATTTTATATCCTGTAATTTACAAACTTCTACGCCTCTTAATATAAGCTTATCGTCTTCAAAATAAGCACCATCTTGTATTTTCTCCTTTATGCTAAACTGCATATATCTTCCTTTTGCTTCACTCACCATAGAGTTAGTAAGTCGATTATCTCTATTTAAAACCAATAAATCCTCTTTCGATTGAACTTTAAAAATATTTTTTTTAGCTTCCACATACTCATCCATTCCCTTGTGCATGTCTAGATGATTAGGCGTTATATTTGTTATCAATGCACAATCAATATGAACATTCATTGTCATTAGTTGAAAACTAGATAATTCCAAAACTACTTTATCTTCAACATTCATTTCTTCTATTTTAGAAAACAAGGGATTACCGATATTTCCTCCTACCCAAGTTTTATATCCTTCAATCTTCAACATATTATGAACCAACGTAGTAGTTGTTGTTTTTCCATCACTTCCAGTAACACCAAAAACTTTTCCAGGACAATATTTTACAAACTCCTCCATTTCAGATGTTATATACGTTCCATTTTGTTTAGCTTTAACAAGCGCAGGGTTATCTATTCTCATAGATGGAGTCTTAAATATAACATCAAATCCAACTAGATTATCTAGATAGTTTTCTCCTAGCTCTAAATTTATACCTTTTTTCTTAAAATCTTCTCCTACTTTTCCAAGGCTTTTTTCATCTTTTTTATCAAACGCTGTTACTTTAGCTTCTAATTCATAAAGAAAATTTATTAAAGGAATGTTACTTATCCCTATACCAACTACAGCAACTTTTTTATTTTTTATAAACTTTTTAAAATCCCTAAAATCATTTTTCATTAGAGAAACCTCCAAGTACCCTTTATTATTGTCTTTACTTCTATTTAATTATATCACTTTCTACCTAAACTTAATATATTTAATGTTTTTTACATATAATCATTATTCCAAATTGTTTGAAAATAAAGATTTTGATTTAACTATTGATTATTATGATTTATTTTGATATACTATCAAAGTGTCGTGAAAAATCGATAATTAATTCCCCAAATTTAATTAGACGCATAACATATCCCCATTATAAACCTTATTTAAACACCGGAGTTCCCGGTGTTTTTTTTGATTGATTTATTAAATGATTCTTATAGTAAAGCATAATTTAATTATAGAGTTTTTCTCTATACGTCTTATTATATATAAATATAAAACAAAACGAATGCTAATAGCAAAGAAAATTTGCTATTAGCATTCGTCTTATAATTGTTTATAAATTTAAAACTCTACTTTACTTGCAATGAATTTTTCTAACTCATTTATATTCATTCTCACCTGATCCATAGTATCCCTATCTCTTATTGTAACAGTATTATCTTCTAATGTATCAAAATCAATAGTTATACAGTATGGAGTTCCTATTTCATCTTCTCTTCTATATCTCTTACCTATACTTCCAGATTCATCATAGTCTATATTAAATTTCTTACTTAACTGTGAATAAACTTCTAAAGCTTTATCTGAAAGTTTTTTAGATAAAGGTAATATAGCTGCTTTAAATGGAGCTAATGCTGGATGTAGGCGAAGTACTGTTCTCTTATCTCCATTTTCAAGTTCTTCTTCATCGTAAGCATCTACTAAAAATGCTAAAGCCACTCTATCAGCTCCTAAAGATGGCTCTATAACATATGGTACATATCTCTTATTTGTAGTTGGGTCAAGATATGACATATCTTCTCCTGAATGTTCAATATGTTGTTTTAAATCATAATCCGTTCTATCAGCAATTCCCCATAATTCACCCCATCCAAATGGGAATAGGAATTCAACATCTGATGTCGCCTTACTATAGAATGATAACTCTTCCGCTTCATGATCTCTAAATCTTAAGTTCTTTTCTGTCATACCTAAACCCAATAAGAACTTCCAACAATAATCTTTCCAGTAATGGAACCACTCTAAATCTGTTCCTGGCTCACAGAAAAATTCTAATTCCATTTGTTCAAATTCTCTAGTTCTGAAAGTAAAATTACCTGGAGTAATCTCATTTCTGAATGATTTACCTATTTGTCCTATACCAAATGGAACTTTCTTTCTTGAAGTTCTTTGCACATTTTTAAAGTTTACAAAAATACCTTGAGCAGTTTCTGGTCTTAAATATATTTCTGAAGAAGAATCTTCTGTAACTCCTTGGAAAGTCTTAAACATAAGATTAAATCTTCTTATATTTGTATAATTTTTCTTTCCACATTTAGGACAAACTATATTATTATCATTTATATACTTCATTAACTCTTCACTAGTCCATCCATCAGCACTTACATTGTCAATTCCTTGAGTAGCCATATGTTCTTCTACTATTTTATCTGCTCTAAATCTAGCTTTACATTCTTTACAATCCATTAATGGATCTGAAAATCCACCTACGTGTCCAGAAGCAACCCATACTTCTTTGTTCATCAGTATGCTAGCATCAATTCCTACATTATATGGACTTTCTTGTATAAACTTTCTCCACCAAGCTTTTTTAACATTATTTTTAAATTCAACTCCTAGAGGACCATAATCCCATGAATTCGCAAGTCCTCCATATATTTCTGAACCTTGAAATATAAATCCTCTACCTTTACATAATGAAACTACCTTATCCATTGTCTTTTCAAAAGCCATTATTATTACCTCCTGTAACATTAGTATTTTCTATAAATGGGTTTCTTGGTTTTAAGTGAAACTTTTACTCCATCTGAAATGTATTAACAGAGTTCTAAGGAGTAAAACCTTAGAAGTCGTTATCCTTTAGGAAAAATCGTTATTCAGGATCTAATTGTCCTTTATTCTCATTTAAAAAAAGATGGGAGTATTAGGCTGGTTAGACACCAGATAAAAATGTATAAAAAAAAGACCTCACTACCTAAAGGGACGAAATTTATATTTCCGCGGTTCCACCCTTTTTGGCAATAGCCCTCCTCAATACTAATTACACTCCAAAGCTCCATTCATAATAACCTTTCAGCCGTTTGCACCTACCACGACCTCTCTATAAAAAAGTTATTCTTACTCTTCTTTATCATCATGTATTTTTTATTAAATTATTCTTAAAAATTATTCTATCAAATAAAATCTAATTGTCAAGTATATTGAAAAATTATTTTACTAAAATATAATCCAAAAAATAAAAATGGCTCCGCGGAGAGGACTCGAACCTCCAACCTATCGGTTAACAGCCGAGTGCTCCACCATTGAGCTACCGCGGAACATTGAATACAATAGTTATTATAGCACATTTCATAAAAATTGCAAGCACTTTTATGAAAATAAAAGCACTTGCATCATTATTCTATTATGTTATTTAGTTGGTTTCATTGTTGGGAATAGTATTACATCCCTTATTGAATGAGAGTCAGTTAGGAACATTACAAGCCTATCAATTCCCATTCCCATTCCACCTGTTGGAGGCATTCCTATTTCCAAAGCATTTATGAAATCATCATCCATCATGTATGCCTCATCATCGCCAAGTTCTCTTTCTTTTAATTGCTGAAGGAATCTTTCCTTTTGAACTATAGGATCATTTAATTCTGAATATGCATTACAAAGTTCTCTACCATATACGAACCCTTCAAATCTCTCAGTTAATTCCGCATTTCCTCTCTTCTTCTTAGTAAGAGGTGAATTTTCTACTGGATAATCACATATAAAAGTAGGCTCCATTAATTTCTCTTCTGCATATTCCTCAAAGAAAGCTACTAAGATATCTCCTTTTGTACAGTCCTTAAGTTCTTTCTTTAATTCTACACCTTTTTCTTTACATATTTGTCTAGCTTCTTCATGGCTACTGATTGCATTAAAGTCAACTCCAGCATATTCTTTAACTGCATCTACCATAGTTAATCTTCTCCATGGTGGAGCAAAATCTATTTCTGTACCTTCATATACAACTTTAGTTGTTCCATTAACCTTTTCACAAATATAAGCTACCATGTTTTCAGTAATTTCCATCATATCATTATAGTCAGAATATGCTTCATATAATTCTATAGAAGTAAACTCTGGATTATGTCTTACGTCTATGCCTTCATTTCTGAAGTTTTTGCCTATTTCATATACCTTTTCAAATCCACCTACTATAAGTCTTTTTAGATATAACTCTGGTGCTATTCTTAAATACATATCAACGTCTAATGCATTATGGTGTGTTACAAATGGTTTAGCAGCAGCACCACCAGCTATAGGTGATAATGAAGGTGTTTCGACTTCTATAAAATCCCTATTGTCCAAAAATTCTCTCATAGCTTTTATGATAGCTGTCCTTTTAAGAAGTGTTGCTTTTGCTTCTTGATTCATTACTAAATCTACATATCTTTGTCTGTATCTTAAATCAGGATCTTTTAATCCATGAAACTTTTCTGGAAGTGGTTTTAAAGATTTAGTTAAAAGCTCAAAGTCCTTAATTTGTATAGTAACTTCTTCTGTCTTGGTCTTAAATACAGTACCCGTAATTGATACAAAGTCACCAATATCAAAAGTTTTGTATTGTTTTAACTTTTCTTCCCCTACATTGTCTATCTTTATGTATAACTGCATTTTTCCATATCTATCATGAATATCAGAAAATCCAGCTTTTCCATGTACCCTCTTAGACATAAGTCTACCAGCTATAGTTACATCTTTTCCTTCTAGTTCATCATAATTGTTTCTAACTTCCTCAGAAGTATGAGTTCTCTCTACTTTATATACATCAAAAGGGTCTTTACCTGCTGTTTGTAAATCTTCTAATTTTTGTCTTCTTTCTTTAAGTAAGGCATTCATTTCAGCTTCTTGCTTAGCTTGCATTTTCATTTGTTTTATTTCTTCTTTAGTCAACTGCTTTTCTGCCATTAGTGCATCCCTCCAATTTTGATCTTTAATCTACCACTCTATAGTTTATACTCTAATCTCTAAAATTTCAAATTTACTAACTCCATCTGGAACTGGAACTTCTACAATATCTCCAACCTTTTTGCCTATAAGTGCTTTACCTACAGGTGACTCGTTTGAAATTTTATTTTCCATAGGATCAGCTTCAGCAGAACCTACAATATGAAATTCTATTTCTTCATCAAATTCATAATCCTTCACCTTAGTATGAGAACCAACACTTACTGTTTCTGATGAAATTTCACTTTCATCAACAACATTTGCATTTCTTAGCATATTTTCGAGTTGAATTATTCTTCCTTCAACAAAAGCTTGTTCATTTTTAGCTTCATCATATTCTGAGTTCTCACTTAAGTCTCCATAAGAAAGGGCTACTTTAATTTTTTCAGTTATCTCTTTTCTTTTAACAGTTTTAAGAAACTCTAACTCGTCTTCTAATTTCTTTACACCTTCACTTGTCATAATATATTGTTTTGATTCACTCATTTTCTACTCCCCTTTAATCCATAATTTATTTGAAATACCTTTATTATTTACATCAAACTATTTAAGTAATTATAAATCAGTAAACATCTAATGTCAACATGGTTTCTTCAAAAATTTTCCATGTTATATTATGGCAATAATTTTGCACTTTTAAAGCCTACATTTTTAATAAAAACTTTATTCTCCTCTAAAAATACTTCTATATCTTCAATCTTATTATTAGCAAAAATAGCTCCTAATAATTCTGGTGTTAAATCTAATTCTTCAACTTGCCATGGTGTAGAATAAGATACATCATTAATTATTAAGTTATCATATTTTTTAGGACTATATGTGTTATCTAAATACCATATAGGAGATTCACTTGAAATATTTAATGGTTTAGATGTTATTATAAAATCAGCACTTTTTAACGCAAAATCTATATCGTTAGTAACTACAGGTGAACTGCCAAAATTGGATATTATATAATCACATAATTCCCTTGTTTTTCTTACATTATTTGATAATAATATAAAAAATTTTGATTTCTTAGCTAATTCAAAAACTATATATCTATTTATTTCATCTGCACCATCAAAAACTAATATACAACTATTACTTATACTTTTTTGACGTGTCATTAAAATTAATTGTATACTTTTAACTACACTATAGGCCAATAATTTTTTTTGAAAATCACTATAAAAATAATAATCTAGTTTTCTTATGGTTTTCAACGCCAAACTAGAATTATTACTTCCAAACTTTTTATTTATCTCATATACATTTCTTTGAAATGCACTTTCATGAAAATTTGGAGGAAATTTCACCTTAGAAACAGTGATCCCCAAATCTTTTATTAAATATTCGCCTTCATATCTAGTATATATCTTATCCTTTATTTTACCCCAAAGGTTATTATCACTATATGATTTTTCTAATTCAGTAGTTGCATAAATAACCACACTATTCTTATTCATTATTTACCTACATATTATTGTTTATACATTAATTCTATTATAAATGCATTAAATAAATTACAGTTACTGAGTAAATATACAAATTAAAGGTTACTATTAAATTGGTTTTTATATTCTAATAAAATCTTAATTACCTCTTCGCTTGATTTCTCAGTGTTTATCCTATTTTTTATATCTGTACAATTTTTTATTCCTTTTATGTACCAAGCAATATGCTTTCTCATTTCTCGCACTGCCCTAGTGTCACCATGATATTTAATAGCTAATTTTAAATGTCTCATACACATATCTATCTTTTCTTTTTCGTTAGGATATGTAACTTCTTCATTGTTAAGTGATTGCTTTATTTCCCTGAAAATCCATGGGTTACCCATAGCTCCCCTAGCTACCATAATACCATCGCATTTAGTATCCTCTCTTAAATAGAAGGCATCTTGTGCTGAAAAAACATCCCCATTCCCTATAACAGGTATCTTAACATTTTCTTTTACTTTTCTTATTATATCCCAATCAGCTTTTCCCTCATACATTTGAGCTCGAGTTCTTCCATGAACTGTTATAGCATCTGCTCCAGCATCTTCCATCCTTTTAGCAAACTCTACAGCATTAATATTATTTTCATCAAATCCTTTTCTAAATTTAACAGTTAAAGGTTTTGTTAATTTCTTTTTCATATGCTTTACTATCTCAGCAGCTAATTCAGGTTTTTTCATAAGAGCTGATCCTTCTCCATTTTTAACTATTTTTGGGGCAGGACATCCCATATTTATATCAATTAAGCAAACACCTTCATCTTTATTGAACATTTGGCATACTTCAGCCATAACCTCAGGTTCACTACCAAATAGTTGAACAGCTACAGGTTTTTCTTCTTCGCTAAATCTAAGCATATCTTTTGTTCTATCGCTATCATAATAAAGAGCTTTAGCACTAATCATTTCTGTATATACAAGCCCACATCCCATTTCTTTACATAAACCCCTATAAGATATGTCTGTTACACCGGCCATAGGTGCTAAAAATACATTATTATCAAAAGTTAAACTTCCTATTTTCATATATATACCTACTCTTTATTCTTTTCATATATAATTTTTAGTCCTTCTAATGTTAAAAACGGACTTACTTCATCAATTGTTTCCGAATCTTGAGCAATAAGTTTTGCAAGGCCTCCTGTTGCTACAACAAAAGGTTCCTCTTCCCCTAATTCGATTAACTCTCTTTTCATTTTGGAAACTATATAATCAACTTGCCCAATATATCCATAAACTATACCCGATTGCATACTTGTAACAGTGCTTTTACATATAACTTTTTTAGGTTTTACTAGTTCTATTCTTGGAAGTTTAGCCGCTTTTTCAAACAAAGCATCAGCTGAAATCTTTATTCCTGGACATATTACTCCACCTAGATAGTCCCCTTTTTTAGTTACAGCACAAAATGTAGTTGCTGTACCAAAGTCTATTATAATTAAAGGTCTCTTATATATTTCATGTGCAGCAACTGCATTTACTATTCTATCTGCTCCAACAAATTTAGGATTGTCGTATTTAATATTAATTCCAGTCTTCACTCCTGGTCCTACAACTATAGGATCTATATTGAAATATTTTCTTATCATATGCTCAATGGAATACATGATATTTGGAACCACTGAAGATATTATTACTCCTTTTATATGAGAAGGATTTATATTATTATGTGAAAATAACTTAAGCACTTGAATACCATACTCATCAGATGTTCTTTTAGCATCCGTTCCTATTCTGCACTCCATAATAAGATCATTATCTTTAAAAATCCCTAAAACAATATTTGTGTTCCCCGCATCTAAAACAAAAATCACTGTGACACACTCCTTAATAAAATTATAAGAGCAGTATACAACTGCTCTCATAGCAACTTATATTGCCACCTTAATACCATTTTAATTTTAACAGTTGGTTATAATTTGTCAAGTAAAACTTAACTGTGTATAATTCTATAAATCAAGCTATAAATATTATAAAAAGTATAATCCAGAACTTAGAATAGTCCTATTATAGTGCCATCTTCTAATATATCCATTTTATTTGCAGCTGGTATTTTCGGAAGGCCAGGCATAGTCATAACATCCCCTGTTAAGACAACTATAAAGCCCGCTCCATTAGAAACCCTTACCTCCCTTACATTCATATCAAATCCTGAAGGCTTTCCTAATAACTGTGGATTATCTGAAAGTGAATATTGTGTTTTAGCAACACAAATAGGAAGTTTATCTAGCCCCAAATCTTCAATTTCTTTAATCTGTTTTTCTGCTGCTTTAGTATATGTAACTTTATCAGCTCCATAAATCTCTTTACTTATAACATCCATTTTCTCTTTAATACATAGCTTTTCATCATATAAACATTTAAATTTGCTTTCTTGACTTTCAAGAACATTTAAAACTTTTTCGGCAAGATGAATTCCACCACTACCACCTTTTTCCCACACTTCAGCAAGAGCAACCTCTACACCTAAGTTATTGCAGAAATTTTCTATAAATTCAATTTCTTCTTCACTATCTGTTATAAATTTATTTATAGCAACCACTACAGTTACACCATATTTCTTTATGTTTTCTATTTGTTTTTCTAAATTCTCTATACCTTTAGATAATGCTTCTACACTTGGAACACTAAGTTTTTCTTTTGATACTCCACCATGATGTTTTAGTGCTCTTATAGTTGCAACAATGACTACACAATCAGGTTTTAATCCACCATATCTACATTTTATATCTAAAAACTTCTCAGCTCCTAAATCTGCGCCAAATCCAGCCTCAGTTATAGCATAATCTCCAAGTTTTAATGCCATCTTAGTAGCAAGAATACTATTACATCCATGAGCTATGTTAGCAAAAGGTCCACCATGAATTATTGCTGGAGTATTTTCTAACGTCTGAACTAAATTTGGCTTTATAGCATCCTTCATTAAAAGTGCCATAGCACCTTGAACCCCTAAATCTTTACAATATACAGGCTCTCCATCTAAATTATAAGCCACAAGAATATTTCCCATTCTCTCTTTTAAGTCCATCAAACTATTTGACAAACATAATATAGCCATTATCTCTGAGGCAACAGTTATCATAAATCCATCTTCTCTTAAAAATCCATTTACCTTTCCACCCATTCCCACTACTATATTACGAAGAGCTCTGTCATTCATATCCATAACCCTTTTAAACACTATACGTCTTGCATCAATTTTTAAGTTATTTCCTTGATGTATGTGATTATCTATTGCTGCTCCCAATAAATTATTTGCTGCTGTAATCGCATGCATATCCCCAGTAAAATGTAAATTAATATCTTCCATAGGTACTACTTGAGAATATCCTCCTCCAGCTGCCCCTCCTTTTATTCCAAATACAGGTCCAAGTGAAGGTTCTCTTAAGGCTATAACAGCATTTTTGTTTAATTTACATAAAGCCTGCCCTAATCCAACTGTAACTGTTGACTTTCCTTCTCCTGCTGGAGTTGGGTTTATAGCTGTTACAAGAATTAGCTTACCCTCCTCTTTCTTTGTATCTTTATTTAAAACATCTAAAGATATTTTACATTTATATTTGCCATAAAGCTCAATATCGTCTTCTTGCAATCCTATCTGTGCTGCTATTTCTGTTATTGGCTTCATTTCTGCGCTTTGAGCAATTTCAATATCATTTTTCATATTAATAACACCTCTTTTTAAAAAATTAATAGGAATATATAAGTATATTCCTATTATTATGCCCAACTCAAAACTATTTTTGAATTTTTTTCATAAAATCTTCGTCATTTATTATATATCTAGTATGTGTACCTTCTCCTATTTTACCAACTTCATCATGAGCTTCTACTTCAAAAGTTAATTTTTTACCATCTACTTTTTTTAAATTAGATGTACACTTAACTTTCATTCCAATAGGTGTAGCTTTCATATGTTTAACACAAATTTCTATTCCAACTGTAGAATGTCCCTCTGGCAAACTATCTTTTATACTAGTTTGAGCTGTGTTCTCCATTAGCGCAATCATAGCTGGTGTTGCAAATACATCTGCAAGTCCTGACCCAATGTTCTTGGCAGAATCTTTCTCATTTACAACCATCTCAATTATACCTTTTGTTCCTTCTTGTAAATTAAATTCCATACTACCACCCTTTCACAATTTTTATATTTTTTATATTAATTCTTTACAATAAACTTAATAATAACTAAAACATTCGTATCTAATACTCTTAATTATAATTAAAACCAAGCAAAAAGTATAGGGTGAATTATACTCCCTATACTTTTTATAGCTAATTTTCCTATATTTCGTCTTTGTCAATTACTACTTTATCTTTATCAAGTACTACTTCATCTTTATCAATTACCGCTTCGTCTTTGTCAATTACCACTTCATCTTTGTCAAGTACTATTTTTTCTTTGTTATATGTACCATCAACTATAGCATTAAATTCTTCAGCGCCAATCTTTTCTTTCTCTAAAAGAACTTGTGCTACATCATGGAGTTCTTTTGAATGTTCTCTTAATATATCTTCTGCTCTTTTATAAGCTTCATCTATTAATCTTTTTACTTCTTTATCAATTTCAGACGCAATCTCTTCACTATAATTTTTTGACTTATTTAGATCTCTTCCTAAGAACACTTCATCATGCCCAGTACCAAAAGTTATAGTACCTAATTTTTTACTCATTCCATATTCCATAACCATTTTTCTAGCAACAGAAGAAACTCTTTGTATATCATTAGATGCACCTGTACTTATGTCACCAATTATCATTTGTTCAGCAACTCTTCCTCCTAAAAGTCCTACCATCTCATCTTTTAATTTGGACCTAGAAGTGTATGCTGCGTCTTTTTCCGGAAGATGCATAGTATATCCTCCAGCCATTCCTCTAGGTATTATACTAATCTCATGAACTGGATCAGAATGAGGAGTAAATCTCATTACAATAGCATGCCCTGCTTCATGGTATGCTGTAAGCTTTCTATCTTCTTCAGCCACCACCCTACTTTTCTTCTCTGGTCCTGCTATAACTCTTGTTATCGCTTCTTCTAATTCTTCCATTCCAATTAATTTTTTATTATTTCTAACTGCAAGTAATGCAGCTTCATTCATTAAATTCTCTAAATCTGCACCAACAAATCCAGGGGTTCTCTTAGCTAAGACATCAAGTCTAACCTCATCTGATAAAGGTTTGTTTTTAATGTGTACTTTTAATATCTCTTCTCTACCCTTTACATCTGGAGCCCCTACTAGTATCTGTCTATCAAATCTACCTGGTCTTAAAAGAGCCTTATCTAATATGTCAGGTCTATTTGTAGCTGCTATCATGATGATACCTTCATTGATTCCAAATCCATCCATTTCAACTAACAACTGATTTAATGTTTGTTCCCTTTCATCATGACCTCCACCAAGTCCAGCACCTCTTTGTCTACCTACTGCATCTATTTCATCAATAAATACAATACATGAGTCATTTTTTTTAGCTTGCTCAAACAAATCTCTTACTCTTGAAGCACCGACACCTACAAACATCTCTACAAAATCCGAACCAGATATACTAAAAAACGGAACACCTGCTTCACCTGCAATTGCCTTAGCAAGAAGCGTTTTACCTGTTCCTGGAGGACCAACTAAAAGCACTCCTTTAGGAATTCTCGCTCCCATATCTAAATACCTTTTTGGTTGTTTTAAAAAATCAACTATTTCTTCAAGTTCTGCTTTTTCTTCATCTGCACCTGCTACATCTTTAAATGTTACACTCTGTTTATCAGGAGTAGCCAATTTAGCTCTACTTTTACCAAAATTCATTACTCCTCTATTTCCACCGCCTCCTTGAGACTGCTGCATAAACATAAACCAAAATCCCATTAGCATTAATATTAATATTATTGTTGGTAGCCAATTTACCCATATAGGTACAGATGTTGGCCTATCAAATTTTACAGCTACTTTATGTGGATTATCCTTTACAGTTTCTATTAATAAGTTTTCTGGAATTACCGCTTCAAATTGAGTTTTATTTTTATCGTTTAATTCTCCTATTACTGTTCTTCTGTCTTCTTTAACTTCAATTCTAGATACCTTATTTCCTACCCAATATTCTTGAAATTTGTCATATGAAATTATACTATCACTTTTATTTGTTTCTACTAACGCTAACGCAGCAAGTATAATAAACATAATTCCAATTATCCATACTGTTGCACTTGAAATTTTTTTCACCTTAAGGCCCCCCATCTATTTAGGTTTTCTAATAGTTTTACATTAGATTTTATCATACAGCACATTCCTTTACAATAATGGTATATTTACTTTTTATAAACTTCTTCCTTTAGTATTCCTATGTAAGGTAAGTTTCTATACTTTTCAGCATAATCTAAGCCATATCCAACTAAAAAATAATTTGGAACATTAAATCCTAAGTATTTAACATCTATATCTACTTCTCTTCTTTCTGGCTTATTTAAAAGACATGCTATTTCTATACTTTTAGGGTTTTTAGCTTTAAGATAATTCATAAGATACTTTAAGGTTATTCCTGAATCCACTATATCCTCAACTATCAATACATTCTTATCTTCTATCTCAAAGTCTAAATCCTTAAGTATTCTAACTACTCCCGAACTTTCAGTTGAATTACCATAGCTTGAAACAGCCATAAAATCCATTTTACACGGAATTGTTATATTTTTCATAAGCTCAGCCATAAAAGGAACTGATCCTTTAAGTACTCCTATAAGTATAAGATCCTCACCATCATACTTTTCACTAATTTCTTTTCCTAGTTCATTAATTTTTGCATTAATTTGTTCTTCACTTATTAATACCCTTTCAATATCCTTTTTCATTATTTTATTCCTCTCCCTCAATTTTTATTTGCAAAATATTTTTTGTATTTTCATCTATCTTAAATTTATCACTTACTCTATAATCTACTATCCATGCTATCTCTTCTTTAAAGCAAATAAGAGGAATATTATTTCTTTCATCTTTTGGAATCTTCAAATCCATAAATAAATCTTTTAATTTCTTACTTCCCCTCATTCCCAGTGGAGTAAACTTATCCCCATTCTTCCTATATCTTAATTTTATATCTCCATCTATTTTATCATAATCAAAATACTTAATTAAATTATTTTTTTTTGAATCTAAACATTTTTTATTAGTATAGACCTTTAAACTAATATTTAAATCTAAATCCTCTAAATAATTTTTTTTATTGATTTCTAATGTATATTCTCTATTATTAATTAAATTCACTTCTTTTTTTATATATAGACTTATATCTCCATAATTATTTATAACTTCTATATTATTAGGAAGCATAGCAACTTTGCCTGTAGAATTTTTTTGAATATTTATAATATCATAAATATGAACTTTTTCAAAGTTCCGTAAATCACCCTTGATTTCATTTAAAGACATTCTAATAATCCTAGTCACTATAGCTTCATTTTCTTGAAAAGCTTCTTTATATATTATAACCTTACTTTTTAGTTTTTTACAATATTTCCTATATAACTCAGTTGAAACTTTGTTTATATAATCATTATCTACTCTTATAGTATCTGCCATTCTATTTAAAGCCTCAATTATGTCTTTATTAAAATTCTGTTGAATATATGGAACTAATTCAAGCCTAATTTTATTTCTAGTAAATATATTTTCCAAATTAGTTTTATCAATTCTAGGATTTAATTTATTAACTTCACAGTAACTTTCTATTTCATTTCTACTCACATTTAATATAGGTCTTACGTAAATTTCATCTCGCACAGCCTTAATTCCAACTAAACCCTCTAGCCCTGTTCCCCTCATTATTCTCATTAGCACAGTTTCAGCTTGATCATTAGCATTATGAGCAATAGCTATTTTTTGACCCTCTATGTTATTTAAAATTTCTTCAAAAAATTTATATCTAACTTCCCGTCCAGCCATCTCACAAGAAATACTCTTTTCTTTAGATAACTTATGTACATCTATTTTTTTTACAAAACATTCTATACCTAGTTCATTACAAAACCTCTTTACATACTCTTCGTCTTTATCTGCTTCTTCTCCTCTTAAACAATGATTAATATGTGCTGCAGCAAGTGTAATTCTAAGTTCTTCTTTTAAAGTATATAACACATGTAAAAGACAAATAGAATCTGGTCCTCCAGAAACACCTACTATAACCTTATCTCCTTCCTTAAACATTGCATTTTGTTTTATAGTATTCATAATCTTTTCTATCAATTTTAACACTCCCAAATACAGCTTTATAGCCTTGCAACATTATTTTATTATATCACAGAAGTCATTTTAAATTATTAATTTATTTTAAATACACTTTAGAAAACTATTATAACGTAACATTTTTTAGATTAATAATTCACAGTTATAAGTTTTCTCAGAGGAAATTTTCTTTTAGTATGAGAAAATCTTTAGGTTAAGTAAAATGATAGGATCACAATGAAAACTTATTTTTTCATTGTGATCCTTATCATTATCCTAAACAAAAGAGGTAATGCTGTCACTATTCATTAAATTATAATATTATTCTAATATAAACTATAAACTTTTGAAACTATGGCAGTCATGTCATCTCTAACTTTGCCTCCACTTAATTCCTTAGCTTTATTAATCAGTCCATCAACCAATTCTTTAGGATTATTAGTATTGTTTTTTTGTAAATAATCCACTACCCAATCAATATTACCTGTATTATCTATGTCATAATCCACAACACCATCACTTAACATAATAATAAAATCCCCATTTTTAACTTTCTTGTTTGCTACATCCACATCTACTTTATCCAAAACTCCTATTGGCAAAGTCTTAGACCTTATCACTTCAACTTTTGTGCCAGATTTTATAAAACTACAAACAGATCCTATCTTCATAAAATTCACATCCCCCGAGTACAAATCCACATCACATAAGTCTAATGTTGAAAATTTTTCATCTTGAGGAAATCTTAAAGTCATTATTGTATTGACTGCATCTACGGCTTTAATTTTACTTATTCCCGAATTAATAAACTTTTCTACCATATCAATAGCAGCCTTACTTTCTCTTCCAGCTTCAGGTCCCGAACCCATTCCATCACTTATAATACACATATAATTACCCTGAAGAATCTTACCAAAACTATAACTGTCTCCACTATATTTTTCTCCTTCTTTACATAATTTGTTGGCATAAGATGCGATATAATATTTAGGAGTTTCTTCAAAAGTAATATTACACTCACTTGTTTTTGGATTAATAACACATCCCTCATCGCTAACACACATAAGTTTACCTACAACTTCGTTTATAAAAGGTAATATTTTCTTTACACAAAGTTGAGTACCCCCACAAGCTTTTAAAGTCATCTTTATTACCAATCTGTTATTTTTATTTTCAAAACAGAATATATCATCATATTTAATATTTTGATCTCCCAAAACCTTTCTAAGCTTTTTCTCAATATCCGTGTTTATTTTAATATCACAATTAAACTCTTTCATTATCTCCTTAAAAGAATCAGCCATACTGTTTATTTGTTCAGATAAAATTTTTCTACCTTCACTCTGTCTTTCTCTCCACATTTCCTTTACCATATAATTATTAACAATATCTTCAGTGTTTTTTAGAAGCAATGTCCTCTTTACACATTTTCTTTCTATTTCTTTAGGTATAATCTTTCTTCTTTGCTCTTGACAATTCTGTATAAGTTCTCCAAAAGCAGCATAAGTACAATATATCTCTTTTTTCCAACATGTAGTATTCATACTACAATTGCCACAAACTCTATCAGCAAGATTCTCAATTAATCCACTACTCTTACTCTTCATTAATAATTTGTCATTATCTGATAGTTCCTCAAGAGTATTTGACATACCATATAAAACTTCGGAAAAACTGTCTAACCTATCAACAATTAAACTTTTAATATTAGATGCTATACTTTTATTCAAATACTCTTGCTTTTTTTCCCAGTCCAATTCTAAATTTAACCTGTTGTAAACTTCATTTGGTATGGCAATAAAAGCACCTGAAGCAATTATAACCTCTATAAAATTAAATTCTGATTTTATATTAGAATAGAGTATTAGTATTAGGAATGTTATTATATATGTAACTCCCGTCAACCATTTGCCTATTTCTTTAAAAAGTCCTGAAAAAAATCCGCACAAGCCATAAACACTTACATAAACAAGTATATTATTAGAACACATTCCTGTTATTGCTCCAATGGCAATTCCACTTGTAGCCCCCACCGTACTTCCATTTATATAACTAAGTGTTAATATAAATCCTAGAGCTAAAATATTCATTATAGAAATCTTGGCTATAGTAATTCCCCATGTTCCAGATATAACTAACGCAAATATAATGGACATGCTTATAACTTCTTCGCTACTAAATAGATGTTTTGTCTTAAATTTATTTATGCATATTATAGAGTGTTCAAGAATAAAATATACTGGGATAATGGAAATCATTTGAAGAAATGCAGATAAAAATGCAACTTTAAAAGTTAAACTTCGTATCCAAAATTCACTTGCAATTAACTCAATGAATATAGTACAAAATATAACTAATAGTTTTGTGTTCTTTGACTTTTCTTCTAACATATAGGCTGAAATAGCTATAGTTCCAACTATAATCAAATATCCAGGTAAATTGTTTAATTTATTATATATAGATAAGTATCCAGCTATGGTACCACAAACAGAAATAAAAAAAAACTCCTTTTTATATAGGGAAATAACTATTAAAAATGCTACTCCAAAAGGAGCCATTGAATTTTCTAAATTCAGCATAATTACTCTACTTACTAATAAACATATTAAAAAATAAGCAAAATTATTTAATATACCATACTGCTCAATACTTTTTAAATTTTTTTTATCTTTATTAGTTTTCCTTATCCTTTTGTAAGGAAATATATCTGCTCCGTACTGCATTACAGCTCCCCCCTAAACTCTTTCTATATGATAGTACTTATTATAGCAAAACTTACTGGGAAAATATGTAATTTATTGGAGCCAACATTCATGTTTCGTAAGACATTTAATTTTATGTTTTTGTATAATTTTACCATTCACGAACTTTTTCTTTTTTTTGTGTCACAAATTTGAAATTTGTATGAGATAAAACAAAAAAATAAAAGTCTACAAGTTACCTTGTAGACTTTTGGTAGCGGAAATAGGACTTGAACCTACGACACTTCGGGTATGAACCGAATGCTCTAGCCAGCTGAGCTATTCCGCCATGCTCCAAAAAATAAATGGTTGCGGGGACAGGACTTGAACCTGCGACCTTCGGGTTATGAGCCCGACGAGCTACCAACTGCTCCACCCCGCGATATTTGGTGCCGGAGACCGGACTTGAACCGGTACGGAGTGTTAGCTCCGCAGGATTTTAAGTCCTGTGCGTCTGCCGATTTCGCCACTCCGGCGTATTACTATTTATTTTTTCAATGGTAGCGGAAATAGGACTTGAACCTACGACACTTCGGGTATGAACCGAATGCTCTAGCCAGCTGAGCTATTCCGCCACATTAAATGGTTGCGGGAGCAGGACTTGAACCTACGACCTTCGGGTTATGAGCCCGACGAGCTACCAACTGCTCCATCCCGCGATATTGGTGCCGGAGACCGGACTTGAACCGGTACGGAGTGTTAGCTCCGCAGGATTTTAAGTCCTGTGCGTCTGCCGATTTCGCCACTCCGGCTTGTTTGCCTTCTCGCTTGCCGCTTTGATGTTTTCCTTAGCGACATAGACTATTATATATTAATGCCATATAGATGTCAACTGTTTTTTTAAACTTTTTTCAAAAACTTAAAAAGGGCCTTAAATAGCCCTTTTATATATTTAATCAACCTTTTTTAGAATATTTATTTCCTTTAACATTTTGATGTTTTTTTAAATCTTGAAATCTTTCTTCACTTTCCTTTAGGAACTTAGAAATTGCATCTTCAAAATTATCATTATTGACTTTAGACTTTTCTTTACTCCAATCAATTTCTACTGGTTTTGAAGACTTTTTCCTTATCATTGCTTGTTTTATTGATAAACTTAGTCTTCCATTATCGTCTACAGAAATTACTTTAACCTTAACCTTATCTTTTTCCTTAATATGCTGACTTATATCTTTAACATATGTGTCTGCAACTTCAGATATGTGTACTAACCCTGTCTTTCCCTCCACTTCTATAAATGCTCCAAATTTAGTGATATTTACTACTGTCCCTTCTAAAATACTTCCTACCTGTAAGGCCATGTTAATAAACTTCCTCCTTAAATATGTTTATATAATTAATTTATTTATCGCAGTGTAAAAAATAAGCAAGGCCTAATCTTTTTTTTGCATAACAGCATTTTCTCCTTGTTTTATATAATCAAGCCTTTCCCTTGCTAGCTTCTCCACATATCTGTAAGTCTTAGACATTTTAGTTTTATCTAACAAGCTTTGATTTTCTTTTGTTGCTTCTTTTAATTCAATATTAAGTTTCTCCAATTGCACTTTCTTATTTCTTATTGTTACTTGCTGACTTACTAATGTGTAGCCAATGTAAATTAATATACAACAAATCAATATGTTTTTAAACTTAAACTTTTTCCTCATAATAAATTACCTCAAAAAGTTTATTTTTAATTCATATCTATATTTTAGTTTTGTTTTAGGTTTTATTCAAGCAATTTTTTATTTATTTTTACGAATAATCTTATATACTACCAACTCTATTGGGTAAAGAATTAAATTCTTTAAAATTCTCCATGTTTTCAAAGATACCAATATAAGTTTATATTGCGCTTTTAAAAAATATTTGCTTATAAGCTTTAAATATATATATAATCCTAGTGCAATATATAAGAACAAATATGGTCCTATATAAATATAGCTATTGTAAAGTAGAAATATAAATACTAATATACCTGCTAAAATCCAAAATAATATATCTTCTATTAAAGTTATAATTACATTGGGATTTTCAAATCCTCTTATAATCCTATATATATCAAACAATACCCCCGTCAATATTCCTGCAAGTATACTATTAATTATTATATTGACTTGTACATTCATAGGTATAATCATAACTCTACCTAAATAACCTTGCAATTATACTTTCTTTGTCTTTTTTGCTTTCAGTAGTAGTATATACACAGGAATTTATTTGACCTAATATTATGATATCTCCATTTTGCACATCTAGCTTATTCATTTTTAATTCTTGTCCTCTAACAGTTAATGTGCCAAGAGTTGTATCTAATGCTATACATTTATCATCAAAAGATATTACTTCTAATACCCCTGATAAGACCATTTTTTTTCTATTTTCAAGAGTTAAATTACTCTTTTTACCTTTTCCACTCTCTTTTTTTGTCTCCATAAACTCCCCTCCCTATATGTAAATATATATGCCTAAATATTAATGAATATTCACTATAAAAAGAGAGGATCATTATAACAAATAATCTTTATAATGAATCTCTAAACTTCTTTTGTAGCAAAAGTCCCATTTATTGATCTTGTTCTCCAGATATTATTTCGTACATCTCTTTTGCATCAGCTTTAGCTACATGATGAGCTATGTTTATAATTTTTGCTTTTAATGAACGATTAGCAAATTTAACCTCTATTATATCATTTTCATTAACTTCTGTACTTGGTTTTGCTACTTTATCATTAATAAAAACTCTGCCACTTTCACAAGCTTCTTTTGCAACAGTTCTTCTTTTAATTATTCTTGAAACTTTAAGATACTTGTCTAATCTCATAATACCCTCCAAATTCCTATTTATTTATATTCCTAAAAATAAAAAACCTAGATTTGCACCCAGGTTTTTCATTTAAGTTATTTATTATTAACTATGTCTTTAAATTCTTTACCAGCTTTAAATACAGGAACTGTTGATGCTGGTATAACTATTTCTTCTTTAGTTCTTGGGTTTCTTCCTTTTCTTTCTGCTCTTTCACGAGTTTCAAAAGTACCAAATCCAATTAATTGAACTTTTTCACCTTTTCCTAAAGCTTCTTCAACACTTTCTATAAATGCCTTTAATGCTGCCTCTGCATCCTTTTTAGTTAATTGAGTTTTTTCTGCCATGCTTGCAATTAATTCTGCTTTATTCACCTTTGTTACCTCCCTTAAATTATTATCAAATAATGATATAAAATTTATTCTTCATTTAAATTAAAAATCCTTTTTTATAAGAACTTTTAACTAAAAACTTAAGTAATTATTTTGTCTTTGATTCTTCCCACAATTTATCCATTTCATTCAAAGACATTTCTTCTAATTTTTTCCCATCTTTTAAAGCACTTTTTTCTATGTATTCAAATCTATTAATAAATTTGTCTATAGTATAATTTAATGCAAGCTCAGGGTCAATGTCAAGCAATCTTGCTATATTTACACTACTAAATATTAAATCTCCTATTTCACCTGTTATTTTTTCCTTGTTTTGGGTTTTATATACCTGTTTTATCTCATTTAATTCTTCAATTACTTTATTCATTGCTGGTTTAACATCATTCCAATCGAAACCAACTTTAGCTGCTTTCTTTTGAACCTTATCTGCTCTCATTAAAGCAGGCAAATTTTTAGGTACATGTTTTAACTCATCTGTATATTTATCGAACCCTTTTTCTATTTTCTTTATTTTATCCCAGTTTACCAAAACTTCGCTAGAATTGCCAACAATAATTTCTCCAAACACATGAGGATGTCTTTGAATTAGTTTAGTACAAATTCCTTGTATGACATCATTTACATTAAAATACCCATCTTCTTTTCCTATTTGTGCATGAAATACAACCTGAAGAAGTACATCTCCTAGTTCTTCTATTATTTTATCATCATCTTCTTCATCGATTGCCTCTAAGACCTCATAACATTCTTCTATTAAGCATTTTTTTAATGATGAATGAGTTTGTTCTTTATCCCATGGACATCCATTTTCTCCTCTTAGAGTATTCATTATATCCAATAAATCATAAAAATCTTTTGTAGCTTCTGAATTTTTAGGTATATATAGAGAGGTTAGATGATCAATATCTTCTTGCCTATCAAGTTCATAAATCTTTATTTTTCTAATACTTTCAACCTCTTTAATACCTGCTGCTCTTACAAAGTATATTTCTGTTTCATCTTTATAATATTCTAGTAGAGCTAACTTAACCTCTGATGCTATAAACCTATTATAAACTTGTGCTACTATTATTCCAACTCTTTTATCTAAAATTTGATTTTTAATATCAAAAGAATCTATTATCTTTAGTCCATCAAAAGGGTCTACTTTTAAACTTTCAACCATAGCATCCACAAAACTAACTGCCGGCAAAATATCTACATCTATACCTTCTTCTTCACAAAGCTTTACTAGTATTTCAACAGACTTTTCTCCTTTAAAAGGATTTCCTGGCACTGCATATACAAGCTCACCACACATTTTATAATTATCCAATAAATTTTTAGCAATAAACTCATATACCTCATCAAAGTTGCTTGATTTTTCATAAACATAATCATAAGATTTAAACTCTATTCCGATTCTTTTCAAATGATCAATATTAGGATGTTTATCTGTTCTAAAATACACATTATTACTATTCTTTAATGCCTCTAAAGTCCCAATTGTAAGCGCTTCTACACTTCCTGGCCCCAATCCAACAACCTTTATCATATAAACTTTCTCCTTTTCGTAATCATTTCCTACCCCTTTTACCTACAAGTTCTTTAAAATTCATTACTTTAAATGCTAAAACTAGAATCATATATATTATTATACCTATAAGTACCGCTATTAAACAAGAAATAGAATTATTTAAAGTATAATTATATATTTTAACGTATATAAAAACTACTGTCACTATCATTATCATAGAAGCATACGCAGGTTTAATTAAACTTTCGTATAAATTCATCCTTATATTTAAACTCTTTTTTAGAAGCCTAATATTTAACATAGTAGCTATACCATAAGCACAAAAAGTACCTGCAATGGCCCCATATATATTCACATTAGGCATAGGTATTAATATATTGCTTACAATTACTTTTACTATACATCCTATAAATAGATTAATAACAGGAAGTTTTTTTGATGTAGTTGCTTGTAGTATAACAGTTGTTGTCTGAGCCAATATAATAAACGGGATTGATAGTGAAGAATATTTTAATATTTCATGTCCTGATACCTGTCCACTAAATATAAGATTCAATATAGGCCATGCTAAAAAATATAATCCCAGCAAAGAAGGTAATGCAACTACTAAAGATATTTTTATAGAAGACAAAATATTTCTATTTAATTTATGCTTATCATTTAATAAATAAGCCTCAGAAATTATAGGTACAATTACAGCACATAATGCAGCTGATAGTGTCAAAGGTACATTTACAAGAACTGCAGCCTTGCCTGTAAGTTGTCCATATAATATAGCCGATTCCCTTGCTGTATATCCTGCTTTAAGAAGATTCTGTGGTACAATAATTGTATCTATTACATTCATAATTGTCCCTGCACAAGCTCCTATAGAAATCGGAACAGCAAGTCTTATCAAATCTTCCATAATATCATGATTATATTTAACATCACTAATTCCCATCTTAAATCTTATTTTTTTATATTTACTTATTAAATATAATGCTCCTAAAATTCCACCTGCAGCTGCTCCTAATGTAGCTCCTCCTGCAGCATATTGAATTCCTTTTGGAAGAAACATTATAGCAAGTCCAATTCCTACAACTACTCTTGCAATTTGCTCTAAAATTTGAGAAACAGCTGTAGGTGTCATATTTTGAAGTCCCTGGAAGAAACCTCGAAATACATTCATAACAGCAATAAAAACCGGTGCAGTAGCAAGAGCTATTAAAGAATAATATGAATTTTTGTGCCATCTAAAAAACTTAATAAACACATTAGAGAATGCAAACATTATTAGACTTATAGTTACTCCAAATATAAGCATTAGCAAAAGTGCTTGTTTTAGAATTTGGATTACCCCCACATCATCCCCTTTTGCGTTTTTTTCAGATATCATTTTTGACATAGCAAGTGGCACTCCCGATGCCCCTGCTATAAAAAGCATATATAGTGGATATGCCATCTGATAATATCCTATCCCCTCATCCCCAATTAAAATTGTTAAAGGAATTCTAAAAAACATTCCTAATGCTCTAGAAAATATTCCTGCAAAACCTAAGATAAATGTTCCTCTTAATAGTGATTGTTTTTTCAAAATAATACCTCCATTATTACTCTTTAAATATAAATATTTTAAAAATGAAGATATTATTACTTAAATAATAAATGGCAGTCTTCCTGCCATTTATTATTCCATTTGTTTTCCTAAAAATGCTGCTGCTGTTTCTGCTAATTTAACTTCAACTTCTCCAAATTTAACGTTATCTTCTTTTGAAGCTATTATAACAGCACCTATTGTATCTCCTTCGGCAATTATAGGATGTATAACCTGTGCAGAGTATTTTCCTTCTACCTCTTCATCATCTATTAAAGGAATTATTTTATTTGCTCCTTCTCCAAGATTAGCTCCTTTTCTTTCTTCCATAATCTGTTCAACTTCCGGGCTTATTTTTTTATCCATATATTCTTTCTTAGAAGTTCCACTTACAGATAAAACATTATCTTTATCACAAATAAGTACTATGTGTCCAATTGTTGTTTGTAATGATTCAGCATATTCTTTTGAAAAATTGCTTAATTCTTCTATTGGTGAATATTTTTTTAATATTACACCCCCTTCTCTATCAGTAAATATTTCTAAAGGATCCCCCTCTCTAATCCTTAAAGTTCTTCTAATTTCTTTAGGTATTACCACTCTTCCTAAATCGTCTATACGTCTAACAATACCTGTTGCTTTCATCAAGTTTACCTCCTTATCACAATAAATATTTTTTTCCATATTAGTATCTATCGAAATATGAAATTTTATACACAAATGTATAGCTTTAATTTTAATACTAAAAAAAAGATGATACGACAAGTACCATCTTTTTAACTATTTTTTAATTAAACTAGTTTATCTTCATATATTTTAATTTTTGCATTATCTTTTATTTCTTTTAATTTCTTATTCCATGCATCTTCTGTTTTCTTTTCTGTTAAGTCTTTTCTTATTTGTTCTTTTACTTGAGCAAATGCTTTTGCAGGTTTATCTTCTCTCTTTATCATTTTAATTAAATGATATCCCCATTGAGTTTTAACTGGAGCTGATATCTGACCATCTTTAAGTTTCATAGCACCTGCCATGAAATCGTCATCCATTTTTCCTTCTGGAACTACTACAGTACCTAAATCTCCACCATTTTCCTTAGTACCATCTGTTCCATACTCTTTGGCAAGCTTTGCAAAATCTTCACCTTTATCTAACTTTGCTTTAACTTCTTTAGCTTTTTCTTCTGTTTCAACAAGTATATGTGCTAAATGTACTTTAGTAGGTTCAGTTTCTTTAGCAGGATACTTATCTTTTAATTTATTATAATAATCTTGCATTTCTTTATCTTCAACTTTTATAGATTTTGCAATTTGATTATGGTATTTTTCAATTATAATATTTTTTTTAATTAAAGTCTTAAACTCATCAGGTGTTAATTTATTTTGCTTCAATGACTCTTCATACGCTTTATCATCCTTAATATTTTGACTCTTCTTAAATTCATCTATTTTCTTTTGAATCTCTTTGTTCAAATCTTCTTCTTTAGGTACCGCTTTTGCTTTTTCAGCTTCTTGTAGTACAGCTTCTTCCATTGCCATTTGGTTTAACACTTGAGATTTTTGTTGCTTTAATAGTTCCTTTGCTTCATCATTTTCATAATATTTTTCTCCATATTTTTGCTTAGCCTCTTCAATCATCATCACTGTTTGGTAATTTTTATCTAGTTCTCCTCTTGTTATGCTTTTATCACCTACTTTAGCAACTACAGTTTTAGCTATAGCTTCTGGAGTCTTTTCTATCATTTTACATCCTACTGTTGATACTGCAAAAACCAATATGGCTGCACAAGCAACTATTTTTCTTATATTCTTCACTTTATTATCCCTCTCTTTTCGTGTATTTTTTGCCATAAATCCATTTTATCACAAAACTACTTTGTTTCAACTATACCTTTGATATATTCAACTAATTCTATGAGCTCATTAATCAAATCTTCTTTTTTTACATTTTTTAAATTATACCCTATAACAGGGTCCTCTCCAAATTTAAATATGATATTACCTTTGTATTTCTTCATTATTGCTTTAATCAACGCTTCTGTCATCCATTTCTTACTTTCAAATTTAATTAAGACTTCTTGTCTTTTTTCTTTTATTTCTTCTATACCAACATTATTAGCCATACTTTTTAGGTAAGCTATGTTAATAAGATTTTCAAGAGACGAAGGTATATCAGAGAACCTATCTTCCAATTCTTCCTGTATGTCCATCATACTTTCTTTTGAATCAATACTAGCTATCTTCTTATAAACTTCTATTTTCTGCACTTCATCTTGAATGTATTGTTTTGGAATATAAGCATCTATCTTTATGTCAACTACTGTTTCAAAAGGTTCATTTTCTATTTCTCCCTTAACTAACCTTATAGTGTCCTCAAGCATTCTACAGTATAAATCATAACCAACAGAAGCCATATGCCCATGTTGTGCGGAACCAATAATATTACCTGAGCCTCTTATTTCAAGATCTCTCATAGCTATTTTAAATCCTGAACCCAATTCTGTAAAATCTTTTATGGCTTTTAATCTTTTCTCAGCCACTTCAGTAAGCATTTTATCTTTTCTATATGTTAAATAAGCATAAGCTATTCTATTGGTTCTACCAACCCTTCCTCTAAGTTGATATAACTGAGACAACCCAAACTTATCAGCATCATATATTATCATGGTGTTAGCATTTTGTATATCAAGCCCTGTTTCTATAATTGTAGTACAAACTAACATATCATATTCTTTATTCATAAAATCAAGCATTACTTTCTCTAGCTCTCTTTCAGGCATCTGTCCATGAGCAATGCCTATTCTTATATCTGGTAATAATTTTTTTATATAAGCAGCTGCCTCTTTTATTGATCCCACCCTGTTATATACAAAGTAAACCTGTCCTCCTCTATCTACTTCCCTCATTATTGCATCAGAAATAAGTTGATCATTAAATTCCACTACATAAGTTTGTACAGGATACCTTTCTTCAGGTGGTGTTTCTATAACACTTATATCCCTTATACCAGTAAGAGACATATGCAACGTCCTTGGTATAGGGGTGGCAGTTAAAGTTAACACATCTACATTTTTTTTAATGTTTTTTATCTTTTCCTTGTGAGTTACTCCAAAACGTTGCTCTTCATCCACTACAAGTAACCCTAAATCTTTAAACTGAACATCTTTTTGAAGAATTCTATGAGTACCTATTAGTATATCAATATTTCCTGCCTTTACTTCCTTCAAAGTAGCTTTTTGTGCCGCTGGAGTTCTAAATCTACTTACCATATCAATTTTTATAGGGAAGTCTGAAAACCTTTCAACTAAATTCTTATAGTGTTGTTCGGCTAGAATAGTTGTAGGTACCAAAATTGCTACTTGCTTTCCATCCATTACGACTTTAAAAGCTGCTCTTATAGCAACCTCTGTTTTACCATATCCAACATCCCCACAAAGCAATCTATCCATAACTTTCATAGATTCCATATCTTTTTTTATCTCTGAAATCGCAGTAATTTGATCAGGAGTCTCTTGATATGGAAACTCATCTTCAAATTGTTTTTGCCATACCGTATCATTTGAAAATCTATGTCCCTTTAATGTAGATCTAACAGCATATAGCTTAACTAAATCCTCCGCTACTTCATTTATTGCTTTTCTCACTTTATTTTTAGCTTTTACCCATTCACTGCCACCTAGTTTATTTATCTTAGGCTCTTTTCCTTCAGTTCCAATATATTTTTGTACTAAATCAAGTTGCTCAACAGGAACAAATAACTTATCTTCTGAATTATAACTAAGTTCTAAATAATCTTTCTTATGTCCCTGAACTTCTAGTTGTTTTATACCTTTGTACACACCTATACCATGATTAGTATGTACAACATAATCTCCAGGTTTTAGCTCTGTAAAACTCTTTATCTTGCCAACACCTTTTTTATTAACACGACTACTCTTTTGTTTAGATTTTCCAAATACTTCTTTATCAGATATTACGCAAATTTTGAACTCAGGATATTCAAAGCCTTGAATTTGATTCCCAAAAGTTACTACAACTTCTCCATATTGTATATCATCTATAACATCTTTGTATACACTCTCAATATCTCTATTTCGAAGGGTTTCTACCAATCTTTGTCCCCTTGGTCTTGTTGCTGCTAATATGACTGTCTTATATCCCTTAGTTTTTTTATCCTTAATATCCTCAATTAAAAGATCTAATTTACCCCCATAGCCACTTAAACTTACTTGAGAAAAGCTTTCTTGACTAATCGCTTGAACTTTTTTTTCCTCTTTAGCTATTAAATTTATAGTAAGAATCTTTCTAGCTAAAAGTTCTTCATACAACCTATTTTTATCTATAAGTAATCCTAACTGTTTAGAAATTATACTACCCCTTTGAAGAAATTCTTTATAATCTTCTTCAAACTCTAGATATAAACTTTCAAGTTTTCCTGTACATCTCTGAGTATCATTAATCACCACTAATGCATCTTTCATATACTGAAGTAATGAATGTGGTTTATCATAAAAATAAGGCAAATAACTATCTATACTTTCAAAATTCCAATTTTCTTTCAAAAGTTCTAGGTTAGACAAGGTAGTACTTTCTAATCTTTCTAAACTTTCCGGATTATCTTTAAGAATAGCTTTTGCTTTTTCTAAATCTTGTTGAATTCCATTATAACCCGTTTCTAAACTATCTTTAGTAAATACCATCTCTTTAGCAGGAAAAATTTCTACATTTACAAACTTTTCTATACTTCTTTGAGAATCAGTATTAAAACTTCTTATAGAATCTATTTCATCTCCAAAAAGCTCAATCCTATATGGTATAGCTTCTATTGGAGAGTAAATGTCTAGTATTCCACCTCTTATAGAAAATTCTCCCTTGCCTTCTACAATACTAACCCTTTCATACCCACTTAGAACTAATTTCTCGCTCAACGCCTCTAAATTAATACTATCTCCCACCGAAAAATTAAATGTATATTTTAAATACATTTCAGGTGGAATATAATTTGATGCTAAAGCTTCCATTGAGGTAACAATTATCTTTCTATCTTTTTTTAGCATTTCTCTTATAACTTTAAGTCTTTCCCACCTAAGATCACCAGAAATAGCATATATGTTATAGAAAACTACTTCTTTAATAGGAAAATAATACACATTAGGCGTATAAAAAGAAATATCTTCATATAAATTCTTTGCGTCCACGTCACTATTGGTAAAAATAAAAATGGACTTTTTCTCATTTTCATATAACCCATTTATAAAATAACTTCTTGCTGAATCAGAAACTCCTAAAACTTCTATTGGAACTTTATTTTCATCAAGCTTATCTATTATCCTTTTAAATGAACTACTCTCGTATAAAGGCTGCATCAGCCCTTTTAGTCTCATATGTATACACCTCTCATATTACTCTACTTTAACCCCATTAAACTTATTCATAGATTCAGCAACTCCACTTTCAATAATAGTTTCAATCGCTTTTGCAATTATATGAAAAATTTTCTCAACTTTTTCTCTATCTTCCTTACAAAATTTTCCTAAAACATGAGAAACTAAGTCATCATAGGAAGGCTGTCCTACTCCTATTTTGATTCTTGGAAAAATATCGCTATTAAGATTAGCGATAATGTTTTTTATTCCATTATGTCCTCCAGCACTTCCTTTTGGTCTTATTCTAATTTTACCTACATCTAAACTTATATCATCATATAAAATTATAATATTTTCATTGGGAATCTTATAAAAATCTGCTACCTCTCTAACAGACTCTCCACTTAAATTCATATATGTTTCAGGTTTAAGTAAAATAACCTTTTCACTAACTATCTTTCCATCTCCATACATACCTTTAAATTTTTTCCTATTCACTTCAATCTTATACTTTTCTGATATAAAATCTATCATGTCAAACCCTATATTATGTCTAGTCTTTTCATATTCTTTACCAGGGTTTCCAAGTCCTACCACCAAAAACATCTTGTCTACCTCCACACAATTAACATTAACCACTTTTATATAATACATTAAAAATAAAATTAAATAAAGAAGCACATAAAACTAAACCCATGACAAAAACTCATGAGTTTAGTTTCTTTTATTTAAACTATCTCTCCTTAGCATCGTCTCCTATAACTACATTTACATCCATAGTATTGCCACTTCTCCAAACTTTACACTTAATACTGTCACCTATTTTGTGTTTCTCTATAATTTGGGTAAAATCTTTATATTCATTTAATTTTTGATTATCTATCTCTAACAATATATCTGTAGGTCTTATACCAGCAACTTCTGCTCCGCTTTTCTTTGCCACTTCTTGAACATATATTCCTTTTACATTGCTTTTATTGTCTAAAACCACATGTTTACCACGTATTCCAATACTAGGTTTTACACAACTTCCATACTTAACTATCTGATTTAAAATTTCCTTCGCTTCATTAGAAGGTACTGCAAACCCTACTCCTTCTATCTCTTTAGACCTATTTTTCCCTATTTTTATACTATTAATCCCTATAACTTCTCCCTGTTCATTGCATAATGCTCCACCACTATTAGCTGGATTTATATCAGCATCTGTTTGAAGAATTCTATAGTATGAGTTAACTCCCTTAACCTTTCTATTTAGAGAGCTAATTATACCTGCAGTTACATAGCCAGTAAACTCTTCATCCACAGAATTTCCAATAGCAATAGCTAAATCTCCTACTCTAACTTTAGAAGAATCTCCGAATTTTATAACAGGTAAATTTTTAGCATTTATTTTTATTACAGCTAAGTCTGATGTAACATCTCCTCCTACAATCTGAGCCTTTAGCTCTTTCCCATAATTAGCTAGTTTAACATTTATTTCACCAGCTCCTTGGATATTGTTGTAGCTTGTAACTATATATCCATTTGCATCAAATATTACACCAGATCCCATGCTTTTATTTACAGATTTAGGTGAGTTTTGAATGTTACCGCTTATTCCAACAACAGCAGGTCCAACTGAATCAGCTACTTTTGTAATTACATTATTGGTATGTTCTTCGTTAGCGCTTGCTGCAATTTTTTTATCACTCAAATTTTTAGTTTGAGTAACATCAGGCATTTGAGGATATCTTTTATTCACAATATATAAAGATGTAACAGCACCTGATACAGCTGCTATTAATATAACAGAGACTGCTTTTAAAACCATTCTCATCTTATTTTTTTTCCTTCTAAAGTTTATTGTTCCACCTTTATTGTTCTCAACATTTTCCCATGCTACATCTTTTACATTTTCATTATTTCCAAACAAATATCTCACCTCCTGCTAAACTAATTATAATAAATTTTTTTTACATATTTGTTAATAAACTATAATATTTTTAATAACATTATTTTTCAGCTACTTTTAAAGTGAAAATAAATTTCACTCCCTTTTTATCAACATTTTCTACCCATACTTCTTCTCCATGCTGAACTATAATTCGCCTTACAATTGAAAGTCCAAGTCCTGTACTAATCTTAGATGTTCTAGATTTATCACTCTTATAAAATCTTTCCCATATTTGATTAACTTCATCTTGTGGAATAGATGCTCCATCATTATATATCGATACAAAAACTTTTTGTCCTTTTGCTTTAGTTGTTATCTCAATATTTCCACCATCACTGACATATTTAATTGCGTTATCAATAAGATTAGTTAGCACCTGGATAATCTTATCTCTATCAACTAAAACAAATACATCATCATCATCCAACCATATATTTACATTTAATTTCTTTGATTTTATTATAGCTTCAAACTTAATTATAGAAAGACGAACAATTTCATTAATATCGTATTTTTGAAGATTTAAAGTAAATTTTCCCGCTTCTATTGCAGATAAATCTAGAAGATCGTTTATTAATCTTGTTAACCTTTGAATTTCTTCATACGTTACTGATAAATAATATTTTTCTTTTTCCTTTGGTATAATCCCATCTAGAATACCTCCTATAAATCCTTTAATAGACGTTATTGGAGATCTAAGTTCATGAGAAACATTAGAAATAAATGTCCTTCTATTCTCTTCTACCTGTTCTAAAGAATCCGCCATAGAATTAAAAGAATTTGCAAGCTCTCCTATCTCATCATTTGAGTTTATATCTACACGTTTACCTACTTCACCTTTAGAAATCTTATCTGCTACATTATTAATCTTAGCTAAAGGACTTACTATTATCTTTTGCGAAAAATAATAAATAACAATACTTGATAGTACTATGGCTAAAATAGCAGATATCCAAATTATCACATAAACCCTATTTAAAGGTTCTTTTATTTCATTCATGTTAGTGCTAATAAAAACCGTTCCTTGAAATATACCTCGATAAAATACAGGAACCTCATAAATATGTACAGGAACGCTAAATATATTATTAAATATATCCTTTTTTTTAATTGCCTTTCCCATCCTTAACTCTTTTAAATCCTCAGTTAACAACTGAGTACCTATAATTTTCTTGTGCTTTGGACTCGATGCTGCATATACGTACCCATAGTTATCCGAAAGCATTATGTCAGAAGAGGTATATTTTGAAGTATGTATTAAAACATCATTTATTTCACTTAAAGATATCTCACCATATAAATACTGAACTGCTGAGTTTGCAACTAATTGAGCCTCACTAGAAAGCTGCTTTTCTCTCTCTTCGAAATAATATCCCTGAAACCAGAAAGACAAAAAAGCAGCTAAAATAACAAAGCTTATAGTAATGATAATGGTATAAGTGGCAACCATTTTAGAAAATAAGCTTTTTTTCTTCATTTACTTCACCTCAAACTTATATCCAACACCCCAGACTGTTTCTATCTGCCAATTAGCCCCACCCTGCAACTTTTCTCTTAATCTTTTAATATGCACATCTACTGTCCTTGAATCTCCCGGATAATCATATCCCCATACTTCACAAAGTAACTGTTCTCTTGTAAAAACCCTATTTTTATTATTTGCAAGATAATATACTAATTCAAACTCCTTAGGAGGCATTTTAATCTCATTGCCTTGATAAGTAACGCTATATGAATTTATATCGATAACAAGATCTGAAAATTTAAGTATCTCCTTATTTTCATTTTCAACATTATACCTTCTAAGCACAGCTTTGACCCTAGCTATTAACTCTTTTGGCTCAAATGGTTTTACTATATAATCATCTGCTCCTAGTTCTAATGCTAAAACTTTATCAAAAGTTTCCCCTTTAGCCGTAAGCATTATTACAGGTGTCTCATATTCTTTTCTTATCCATTTTAAAACATCAATACCATCTACATGTGGAAGCATAATATCAAGTAGCACCAAATCTGGCATATACTGCACAAACGCTTCTTGTGCCTCTTTTCCATCATAGCATACCTTGGTAGAATATCCTGAGTTTTCTAAATACATCTTTATTACTTCGCATATATTCTCATCATCATCTACGATCAATATTTTACCTAACATTCCATCCATAACCTTACCCCCTAAATTTATACAATATTAAAATATAACTTACACAAAATTAGTTTTCTCATCTATAATACTAATATACTATTTATAAGTGTATTTTTGTTATATTATCATATGCACAATTATCTAATAATACTCTATCATATTTGATAATATTTTAAACCTTTAAAACAATAAATTTAAATAAAAGTTACAATTTAATAATATTATGACATAATAGCTTAAGGAAACAACAAAGACCATAATGAAAAATTAATTTTTCATTATGGTCTTATTCTTTTATTTAATTCAAAGCTTTTCTAATATCAGAAAGAAAGTCTAGCTTCCCTAGTACCTTTTGCATAATACCTAAAATAATATTGGATCACAACATTTTTTATTATACGAAAAGCTTGCTTATAGAAACATCTTCGTAAATTCTCTTAATAGCTTCTGCAAATATAGGAGCTACTGATAAAACTTCGTATTTATCTGACTTTTTATCTTCTGGTAATGCTATACTATTTAAAACAACTAATTTCTTTATTGCACTACTTTCTATTCTTTCAAATGCAGGACCTGATAAAACAGCATGTGAACAGCAAGCATAAACTTCTTTTGCTCCTCTTTCAATTAACGCATTTGCACCATTAGTTATTGTACCTGCAGTATCTATCATATCATCTATTAATATAACCTTCTTATCTTTTATATCTCCAATGATGTTCATTACTTCACAAACGTTAGCCTTTGGTCTTCTCTTATCAATTATTGCTATAGGACAATTTAATCTGTCTGCAAAATCTCTAGCTCTAGTAACACTACCAAGGTCTGGTGATACAACAACTACATCACTTTGATCTTTAAATCCTTCTTCTATAAAATATTTAGCAAGTATTGGAGCTCCTCTTAAGTTATCTACTGGTATATTAAAATACCCTTGAATTTGCGCTGCATGTAAATCCATAGTAAGTACTCTATCAGCACCAGCTGTAGTTATTAAGTCCGCAACAAGTTTAGCTGTAATTGGATCTCTAGCCTTTGCTTTTCTATCTTGTCTTGCATATCCGTAGTAAGGTAATACTGCTGTTATCCTACCTGCAGAAGCTCTTTTGAAAGAATCTATCATTATTAATAGCTCCATCAAGTTATCATTTACTGGTGCATTTGTTGATTGAATAACAAAAACGTCAGCTCCTCTAACAGTCTCATTAGTATTTACGCTTATCTCTCCATCGCTAAATTTTCCTACTTGAGAATCTCCTACATAAATACCTAGGTTTTCAGCAATATCTTTAGCTAAAGTTGGATTTGCATTACCTGTAAATATCTTTATATTTTTACCATGGGTTATCATATGTAAACCTCCTTGAAATTTTATCACTTTTTATACTTTTTACTTTTTTAGTCCGCTTTTTTCCATCCAACCTTCTTTATTAACTTGCTTTGCTCTAGCAACAGCTAAAGCTCCACTAGGAACTTTTTTAGTTATGGTTGAACCAGCTGCTATATAAGTATTATCTTCAACCTCTACTGGTGAAACTAAGTTAACATTGCATCCTATAAAAGAATTATCTCCTATTATAGTCTTATTCTTATGTTTGCCATCATAGTTAACAACTACAGTTCCACATCCAAAATTGCATCCACTTCCCACTTCTGCATCTCCTATATATGTTAGGTGAGATACTTTTGTGTTATCGTCTATCTTAGATTTTTTAATTTCAACGAAATCTCCAATCCTTACGTTTTTACCAATTTGGCTTTCTGGCCTAACATAAGCAAATGGACCAACGGTAGTATTTTCTCCAATACAGCTTTCTAATATAACCGAACTTTGAATTGTAACTCCAACTTCAATTATACTATCTTTTATTCTTGAATTAGGATAAAGAATACAATCTCCCTTTATAATTGTTTTCCCTTCAATTACATTTCCAGGATATATTATTGTATCTTCCCCTATTTCTACTTCATTTCCTATGTATGTGGTCTTAGGATCTATAATTGTAACACCATTTTCCATGTGCTTCTTATTTATCCTATTTCTCATTATTTCTTCGGCTTCAGCTAATTGAATTCTTGAGTTAACACCCTTAATTTCATCAGCATTAATATCTATAGCTCCAACTTTGTGATTTTCATTCTTTAATATTTCTATAACATCAGTTAAATAATATTCTCCTTGACAATTATTATTATTTAACTTATCTAGATTAGCAACAAGTTCTTCTATGTCAAAACAGTACATTCCTGAATTTATTTCATTAACCTTTAATTCTTCTTCACTACAATCTTTATGTTCAACTATCTTTTCTACTTCTCCACTATCACTTCTTATTATTCTTCCATATCCAGTAGCGTCTTCTACTAAAGAAGTAAGTATAGTTGCTTTATAGTTTCCTTTCACATGAAACTCCATAAGTTTTTTAACACTTTCCTCTGTTATAAGAGGAGCATCTCCAGTAAAAACAGTTAAAATTCCCTTCTTGTCCTTAAAAAAATCCTTAGAACAAATGAGAGCATGCCCTGTTCCTAACTGTTCTGTCTGTAATGAATAATAAACGTTTCTATTTTCTGTAGCTCTTTTTACTTCTTCAGCTCCGTTTCCAATAACTACATTTATATCTTTTATGTCGCAATTTTTTAAAGTATCTATAACATGATTAACCAATTCTTTGCCACAAACTTTATGTAACACCTTCGGTAACTTTGTTTTCATTCTTTTACCTTTTCCTGCAGCAAGTATAACAGAACATTTGTACAAATCTAACACCTCTTTACATGGTATTAATTATCTTTTTAAGATATACGTGATAACTTTTAATGTTCACGCCTATTATATTATATTTTATATAATAGATTTTTTCAACCATATAATACAGTTTATACAATATATAATTTATGATATTTTTACAAAAATAAATAAAAAGGGGTATATACCCCTTTCTATTCTTCACTTTCAAACGCTATTTCTTCACCATTCTCAGTATCTGTTTCATTTTTAACGATTTCGTATTCATCCAATATAGCCTTTTGAATTTTTTGTCTAGTATCAGTATTGATTGGATGAGCTATATCTTTAAACTCTCCAGCAGGAGTTTTTCTACTAGGCATTGCTATGAAAAGACCATTTTGACCTTCTATAACTTTTATATCATGAACAACGAATTCATTATCAAAAGTCACAGATACAATAGCTTTCATCTTCCCTTCCGCAGAAATTTTCCTAATTCTTACATCAGTAATTTGCATAGAATTCCACCTCCAAAGATGCTTTACATATACTATTCTCCATGATTTATTTTTTTCCTTCTAAAATGAGAATAAATTTTTAGAAAATTTTATTTTTTAAAACTTTTATCTGGATATAATATTGGATTATCTTCTTCATCTATTCCATTAAATTTAATAATAGACATATAATCCCTAACCAACTTCTTTTCAGTGCCTATATTATCAATTAATACACCGATCCCTATTAATTCACTTTCAAATTCTTTTAATAAATTTATTATACCAAGAGCAGTGCCTCCTGCCTTCATAAAATCATCTATAAAAATACATCTGCTTCCTTTTTTTATTGATCTCTTAGAAAGCGACATTGTTTGAATTCTTTTATTAGACCCCGAAACATAATTTATAGCTACTGTAGGTCCTTCTGTAACTTTGTTATCTCTTCTTACAATAACTAAATTAACCCCTAACATTTTAGCTACTTCATAAGCCAAAGGTATTCCCTTTGTTTCTACAGTTACAACATAATCTACATTATCTTTATTAAATTTAGACGCTAATATTACAGCAGCTTTTTGTATTATTTGTGGATTAAACATTATATCACTTATGTACATAAACTCTCCTGGTACTATTCTTTGCTTATCTTGTAAAATTATACATAATTCTTCTGCAAATTCTAAAGTTTTTTCTTTAGATATCCCACAAGTATATTTAATACCGCCAGCAGCTCCTGGTATAGTCTCTATATTTCCAAAAGAAAGTCTATTAAAAGTTTCCCTAATAACTACTATATCCTCACTTATAGTAGATTTAGCAGCATTAAATAATTGTGTAAATCTATTTAAATTTATAATTTTGTTAGGATTTTCTATTAATATCTTTGTTATTGATGTAATTCTTTGATTTCTATTAAACTTTTGCATATCTATCTCCTATTCTTAATTTTACGAATTTTCTTTTAAAATTTCTTCTTATTATTCATATTTTATTCCAAAATCATTTTATTATCAATAATATTTTATACTTATTTACATTTATATTCGTAGCTCTAAGTTTATATTTTAAATTATTAATTCATTTTTGTAATTATCATATATATTATATAAAATAAATATTTTCTTTAAATATATTTGATTTGGAATTTATTTTGGGTTATTTTCGTAAATTTTAAATTTATTATCTATAATTATGTATTGCTTTTTTAAATTTTTGTATATAATGATTTAATAGGTATTGTTTTTTAAGGAGTTGATTATATGTCATTTAATTTTCTAAAAGATACACACAAAAAAATACATTTTATAGGTATAGGTGGCGTAAGCATGAGCGGCCTTGCTGAAATATTATTAAGTAATGGATACAAAGTTTCTGGTTCTGATAGAAGTGAATCAGATCTTACCCTTAAACTTAGAAAGGAAGGTGCTAAAGTATATATAGGCCACAGCAGTGAAAACATTGTAGATGTTGACTTAGTTGTATATACTGCTGCTATTTCTGAGGATAATCCTGAAATAATTAAAGCTAAACAATTAAACATACCTCTTTACGACAGGGCAGAATTCCTCGGTAAAATAATGAAAGGTCATAAATATAATATAGCAATATCAGGTACTCATGGTAAAACTACAACTACTTCTATGGTTTCTCATATAACATTAAGTGCAAATTTAGATCCTACAATACTTGTTGGAGGAAATCTAGATATAATAGATGGCAATGTTAGAGTGGGAAATAGTGATTATTTCATTACAGAAGCATGTGAATATAAAGCTTCTTTCTTAAAATTCTATCCATATGTAGGAATAATCCTTAATATCGAAGCAGATCATTTAGACTTTTATAAAGATATTAATGATATCGAAAATACCTTTATTAAATTTGCAAAACTTATTCCTAAAGATGGATATCTTGTAATAAATTCAGACGATGCTAGAGCTGAAAAAGTATGTAAAGAAGCTAACTGCAACATAATTACCTTTGGTATAAACTCAGGAGATGTTTGTGCTAAAAACATATCATATAACTCAAAAGGTCTTCCTTCTTTTGATGTATACAATAGAGACGAAAAATTATTTGAGATAACTTTAAATGTTCCTGGTGAACATAATATACTTAACTCTCTAGCTAGCATAAGTGCTGCTTTAGGATTGAATATAGATAAAGATTCTATTATAAATGGTCTTTCTACTTTTTTTGGCACTCATAGACGTTTTGAAATTAAAGGTAAATTAAATGGGGTAACAGTAATTGATGACTATGCTCATCATCCTACTGAAATAAAAGCTGCTCTTAGTGCTGCTAAGAACTTTCCTCATAATAGAATTTTTTGCGTGTTTCAACCTCATACTTATTCTAGAACAATAAGTTTATTTGATGATTTTGCTCAATCTTTTTTTAATGTAGACACAGTAGTTCTAGCAGATATATATGCAGCAAGAGAAAAAGATACTGGCATAGTAAGTTCGGATAAGCTTGGAAATAAAATTAGAGAAAATGGTGTTGACTGTAAAAACCTACACAGTTTCCAAGACATAACTACATTCTTAAAAAATGAATTAAAAGAAGGCGATTTACTAATGACTGTAGGTGCTGGAGATGTCTACAAAGTAGGCGAAATGTTCCTAGCAGAATAAAAGATACCCTATCTTTCATTAGAGTTGTCAATAACCACAATATAGTAATTTCCTTTCTTGGATTAGAAAATCCTTAAATTAGGTAAAAAATAAAACCTTAACGAAAAATCTATTTTCGTTAAGGTTTTAGCTTTTAGTTTTAGTAAATTTTAAAAATTTACTCTTCATACTCTTCACAAACATGTCTATGCATACCGAAGGTGTAATAGATACATACATATATTTTAAGAAACCTCTTTCTGAACCTTATTCATTATATCGTAATATTATTCAGCTATGACATTTTTTCAAAACATGATTTATAAGATAAATAATCATATAACTTCCTACAGCAAAAATAATTATAGATGCTCCTGAAGCTATATTAAAATAATAAGAAAATACTAATCCTATTAACCCAAATACAGCCCCTAAAATTATAGATATAATCATAATTCTCTTTAGATCATAAGTAAATTGTTTTGCAATAGCTGGTGGAACAGTAAGTAATGCTATTACTAATATTATTCCTACAACCCTTATTAAAACCACTATTGTGCAAGCGATGAGAATATATAATACATGCTCCAAAAAAATAGTATTAATTCCTAAAATACTGGTAAATTCCTCATCAAATAAGTAAAATTTGAAATAATTAAAAAACATTGTGATTGTAGACACTACTAATATATTAATCACAATCATAACTCTTATATCCAACTTTGAAACCTTTAAAACATCTCCAAATAAATAAGATGTCATATCAGGAGGATACCCTGGTGTAAAAGCTATAAATAATATTCCGAGAGCCATTCCAAGGGACCAAAACATCGCTGTTAGTGTATCTGAATTAGTATTACTTCCTCTATTTATTTTTGCAATTCCAAGTGAGGATAAAACAGAAAAAATAAGTGCTCCTATGATAGGTTCTATCCCTAAAAAATACCCCATACCTATCCCGCCAAAAGCAGTATGAGCTATTCCACCACTCATCATTACTAATTTTTTTTCTATTATAATCGTACCAATTATTCCACACACTATGCTTGCAAGAATAATTCCAAATACAGCATGTCGTATAAAGGCATATTGTATAAATGCATTAATCATTAGATTCCTCCATATAATGTATTAGAATATTGTTCGGTATTGATATGATCTATAAAATTCGTAGGATTCTGAAAAAAATTCATATTAATTTCAATACCTTTTTTAGCCTTACCATAATAATACAATTCCTTATTTATACAAACTATATTTGTAGCATAATTAGAAATTATCTCTATATCATGTGTAACTAATACTATAGTTATATTTTGATTAAGCTCTCTTAACAAATTATATATATCAAGCTTAGCTTGAGCATCTAGACTTGCTGTAGGCTCATCTAAAAGTAAAATTTTAGGTTGTAATACAAGTGCTCTAGCAATTAATACCCTTTGAAGCTGTCCTCCTGATAACTGTCCTATCTGCCTATCTTTTAACCTGTATATACCAAGCTTTTTCATAACCTCATAAGCTTCTTCTCTATCTTTATTAGTAAACTTTAAAAAAGGACTAACCTTATTATTTAATTTGCCCATTAAAACTACATCCTCAACATTAATAGGAAATTCTTTATCAAATTTTGATGATTGAGGAACATATCCTATACTTTTTCTAGCATCTTTAGGCTTGTCATTTAATACTTTTATCTTTCCAACTTTAGCATCCTTGAATCCTAAGATAAGTTTTAATAAGGTACTCTTTCCTCCTCCATTTGGCCCTAAAATAGCTAAAAATTCCTTTTCACTTACTTTTAAATTTATATTATTTAAAGCACAAAATTTGTCATAATATACACTTACTTCACTTATTTCAATTATATCTTTCATAGGCCCTCCTCATATAAACGTGAATAATAATGCATATCATTTGCATTATTAAGATTCGTTCTAATTATACTTCCCTTAATAATTATTGTCAATAAATTCTAATCTTAATACACTATGATACTATCATCTAAAAATCTCATGTCTACGATAGCAACAATCCTTACTTTATACTCTATAAAAAACAAATAACTGAAATCTTTCGTTCTTTATAAATCCCTTTCACAAAGTATACTACTATAACATTAGTTAAGGTATACATCGGATAAAATCCTAAAATAGGGTAAAACTATCATTGAATATTTTTAGGAGGTTTTAATGATGAAAAATTTTTTAATATCTGGAGTTGTAGATATAGTTATTATATTTGTTTCTTATTATCTTTTTAAATCAGTAATAAGTGGCCCTACAAGACATAGAATATATGAAAAGTTTCTTAGTTCCTTCGCAAAATTTATAATATATATCTTTTTAGGTACAGTCATTATAACAGGTGTTACAGCTCTTATTTTTTATAAAACTCGCTTCATAGGTCAGCTAAATGTAATTGCACCTGCCATAGTATCAATTTATGTTGGATTTATAACTTCTACTGTTCCTACAAGAGGAATTGGCGATAAAGATAAATAATCCTTAAATATGTATATATTAACTATATAACTATAATATGATAATATATTATTTAAATTTAAAATATCTCTTATAATTAATCACATATTTTAAAAATTATGAAAATTTTCAGTTATAAAAAACAGGCTACCCTTATAGATGTTAATTATCTATCTTAAGCATAGCCTGTTTTTTTACTATTTACTTCACAATTTTAAAAATTATATACCATAATATAATTCTATGTTATATAATTTATTTATATGTTATTTTTATTTAAAATTAATTATATTTTATTAAATAATGATTACATTAATTACCTTATAATTAAAAATTCATAGGAGAAATAGTATGTCTATGTCTGATATAATAAATGTACTCTCAAACTTTTTTTTAGGAATAGGTGTTGTAGGAACAATAATTGTGTTATTAATGTTTTTAGCATTAAAACTCTTTAAAGTTAGAAATATGGAAAAATTAATAGCTTCTCTGTGCATATTTTTCTCTGTGAGTTGGCTAATAAATATTCTTTGTAATGTTTATCTGCTATTTTTAGCTCCAAAATAAAAAATGCCCCTTAAAATGCAACTTGTATTGAAATATATTTTAAGAACATATATTGACAATCACATATGGCTATGGCTATAAATATGAAATACTTGTGTCAACTGTTTTTGAAAATGTCCTAAAATAGTTTAATTATTAGCACCAGAAAAATCTGGTGCTTTTTTATTGCTACGCAACATCGGTTTTAAGGCGATGAGCCTGCATTTTACAATGTTTCTCAAA
>NZ_JAPQFJ010000024.1 GCF_026738875.1 Clostridium brassicae | reverse complement strand
ATTGTAAAAATATTAAAGAAATTAAAATAACTAGGTGTTAGCATAATAATACTTTTACCTAGTTATTCTTAAATAATTTAATTCTAAAATTTTTATGGAAGTTTACACAAAATTCTTGACAGACTCCCCCATTCTAATCTCTAGTCTTAGTCACTAACTATAAAAAGTGCGTCACCGCACTTTTTTTCTTACTCATAAGTTATCAATTTATTTTCATTACAATTAATTGTTATTAATTTTCCTCTAAAGAAAGTCTTCAAAGAAACTTTATGTTTCCATAAATCTACTATATATTTTAGAGTTTCTTTTGCATAATCAAAATCTATTTCTCTTCCATCATAAACGTGCTCTAACATTAATGTGTTGTCTTTCTTTAATACATCTATAACCCTTATATGAGGCATCATTGACATTCCACATGATTTTGCTAAAGTATCTCTTATATTTTCCCATCCCTCTTCATCTGATATCTCTGTAATATAATAATCAAAATTCTTTTTACCATATTCAAAAAGGTTAAGTTCCTCACATAATTCTTTTGTTAAATATCTTCTTATAAAAGACTCATCCCTATCTAGAAGTCTTACTTCAAATATTTTTTCTATACCATGTTTTTGTACTAAATCTTCATATATCTTAAATCCTATATAATAAGGATTTATTCTGCCTACTGTTGGAGCTATTACATCATTATGTCTTTTTATAAATTCAAGATGAAGAGATGGATCTAAATTTAGTTTTTTTAGGATATTATAGTGCCAATAACTTGCCCATCCTTCATTCATAATTTTTGTTTCTACTTGTGGAATAAAATACCTTGTTTCACTTCTTACAATTTCTAGTATATTTTTCTCCCATTCCTCCAAATCTCCATACTTACTAATAAAGTAAAGAATATCATCTTCAGGCTGAAGTGGTATCCTATCAACTTCTGGAGGTTCTTCTTTAACATAAGGTTTTAAAATATCATAATTAGAAACTTTTTTCTTATATTCATCTAACATTCTCTTTTTTAAGTCTTCATCACTTATTCTTACTTCCCCTATTGCTCTAGAAGTTTGAAATCTTATACCATGAGCAGCATTTATGATTTTTTCTGTACCTTCATATCCTATACTTGGGTCATTTATATAGCTACTTACCATATTGCCATGATTTTTAAACATTTCTATAGTGTATTTTGCATGAGTACCTTCTCTAAACAATCGATTGTTTTTAAAAAAATCATTATGTCCATAAACATGAGCAATAGTAAGTATTTGTAAAAGAAGTGTGTTATCTTTCATTAAATATGCTATACAAGGATTTGAATTTATAACCATCTCGTAGGGAAGTCCTGTCAAATTGTATTTGTATAAAGTTTTAAGCCTTTCATAAGCTTTACCAAAACTCCAATGAGGATACCTAGAAGGCATCCCCACATAAACTTCATAAGCTAACATATCATTATAGCTTATAATTTCAAATTCTTGAGGGTAATAATCCAGCCCAACTTCATTAGCTATAACCTCTATCTTTTCATTCCATTTCTCTAAATCCTTTACTGTATATTCCAAAACATCACCCCTCTTTTACATCGGGTATTAAAATATTTTTTAATGAACTCCATAATTCTTCTTTATTTTTAATAGTACATGTAGCAAAATTTTTGTATTTTACTTCATCTAAATATTTTTTCTTCATAGTTGAAAAAGTCATACCAGGCATAATTTCTGCATATCCAAAAAGGTTACATACCTCACAAAGTTCTTTTGCCTTTTGTACAGCCTTTTCATTGTCTTCACTCCAATTATCTCCATCACTTACATGAAAAGCATATATATTCCAAAGTTCTGGCCTATACTCTCTTTCAATTACTTCAAGCGCTTTTTCATATCCACTTGAAATATAAGTTCCACCAGACTCCATTTTATAAAAAAAATCATGTTCACTTACAACTTTAGCTTTTGTAGAATGGGCAATAAACACAACCTCTACTTTCTCATATCGCATTTTTACAAATTGATATAATAGAAAAAAGAAAGAGCGTGCAAGATATTTCTTAGTTCTATCCATAGAAGAAGAGGTATCCATTATACACACAACAACGGCATTATATTCATGCCTAACAGTATTTTTAAGTCTATGATATCTTAAATCATCTTCCTTAAATGGAAATCTCTCTATTTCCTCTTCCTTTCCTTCTTCCATTAAAGCTCTCTTATACCCTTGTTTTCTTTTTAACTTTTCCATAACTGTTCGTTTTTTTGCAAGCCTAGGTCTTATCCCATTTTTCTGATAACCAGCTTTTTTCTTTGCCTTATCTGATATTATCTCTGCCGATTTCTTTTTATCTAAATTAGGAAGATCTAATTCTTCGAATAAATAATTCATAATTTCTTCTATACTTACTTCTGTTTCATATATATCTTCTCCATCCTGATTTCCTGCCCCTTGGTTTCCCTTACCACTTCCTTCACCATTTCCAGTGGCTATTCTGTCTCCTCTCTTTTCTTCACCTGTTCCACTTCCAACTCCGCCGGTATTTTCACCATAAATAAATTGATACTCTTTCATTCCTCTTATGGGAATTCTTATTTTTCTATCCTTACTCTGACCTATTATACTTTCTTCTGATAATATATCTACTAGATTTTTTTTTATAGCACCTTCTATTAGCTGTTTGTGTCTTCTTCTATCTTCTACTGCTCTATCATGATCTATAGGATTGAAATCTCTAAATATTGTCATACTATCAATCCTTCCAAAGATTATTTGCTGAATATTTCAAAATAACATCACAGCAGTGATCACAATATCCGTTTAACTTCATTTCCTCCACCATAGCATTATATTTCTTACTTTGCTCCTTATCTCTAACTTTTGATTGAGTTATAACTCTTGACAAATCTCTAACAGAAAGTACTAACTTCTTTTCTATAGCTTCTTTTAAAGGTTCATAAGATGTGTAGTTTATATCTCCACCATTTCTAATTATATAGAACATATATGATGTAACATCTGTTCTAAAACCTTTTGCAGAACTTTCTGTAACTCCAATTTGCTCTTCTATAGAACGCATAAAAGTCTCATCTGGTTCCAACTCTTCTCCTGTATATCCATCCTTTAGTTTAGTTTTATTTACATAAGCTTCTGCATGATCTATATAATTATTGAAAAGACTTTCAGCTTGCTCTCTAAAACTACTTATAAAAGCTCTTGTTACTTCTTTTTCTAAAATCTTATTATATTCTTTTCTTATAGTATCTTGAACAAACGCTAAATACCTATTCTTATCTTCATCATTTATATCCAAATCTTTAACAGATTTTATTATGCTCTCCATAACACTTAATGGATTTATACAATCATATTCAGAATTTGAGAGAGCATTATCAATAGCTTTTACTATAAATCTAGTAGAGATACCTGACATCCCTTCTCTAATACCAGCCTCTTCTTTAAGCTCTATATTATCAATTTTTTTAGTTGTGCCTTTTTCTACTATCTCTTCTCCATTGTATATCTTTAATTTTGTTAGGGAATCTACTTTAGTTGAAGGTGAGATTCTTGAAAGTATTGCAAACATTGCTGCAACTTCTATAGTATGAGGTGCAATATGGGCATTAAAATTGCTCTTTTTTAGAATCTTTTCATATATCTTTATCTCTTCATTTAATTCGAGACAATATGGCACTTCTATTTTTACAATTCTATCAAGTATAGCTTCATTAGTATGATCTGATTTAAATTTATCCCATTCAGCTTCATTTGAGTGAGCAACTATTACTCCATCAAAATATATCATTGAGTTTTTACCTGGAGATGGTATTGATTTTTCTTGAGTAGCAGTAATTATTGTATGAAGATACTCTACATCATTCTTAAATACCTCTATAAACTCTACCATACCTCTGTTTCCTACATTAAAGGCTCCATTTAATGATAGTATTCTAGGGTCATCTTCTGGGTATAAATCCATTTTTGATATATCCACAGAACCCGTCAAAACAGAAGTATCTTGATTATTAGGGTCAACAGGTGGAACAACACCTATTCCTTTCCTTGATCTTATAGAGAAATCTGTAGTAACTATTGGAAATTTTTCATATTTTCCGTTAAACTCGTGTTTTAATCTATATCTACATTTTGGACATAAATCTCCTTCTATTTTTATTCCTAACATCTCCTCAAATTCGCCTCTTAGATGCTTTGGAATTAAATGAAGCGGTTCCTCTCTCATAGGACAATCCTCAATAGCGTATATAGGTGGACTATTTTCTAATGCATTTTTTAGTGCCTCTACTAAAGAAGATTTACCAGCTCCAACAGGCCCTACTAAATATAACACTTGCCTTGCTTCCTCGCCTTGCATAGCTGCTGAGTAAAAATAGCTTACTAATTTCATTAAAACTTTATCAATTCCAAAAAAATCTTTTTCAAAAAAATTATATTTTTTTATAACTTCATTACCATATATCTTTCTTATTCTGATATTTTCTTCTGGTCTTAAAAGCTGAAATCCTTGTTCTGTTATTATGTCATACATTCTCTTATGAGCAAGTTTAACTACCTCAGGATTATTCTTTACTATTTCAAGATATTCTAAAAAAGTCCCCTTAAATTCCTTTCTTTTTTTATTATCCCTATCTTTTTCTATAATCTCCTTAAACTCCAAAGGATCCCCTCCTTAAAATAAAAAAATTTATATAAGTCATGAGACAAGCTTTCTTTTGAAAATGTCTTGCTATTCTATTTTTTAATTTATATGCTCAATTATATAACTTTATTACAAATAAGGAGGTTAGGTCACAATTTTTACATTCTATTCAAGTACAAATTCCATTCTTACTGGATTATGATCTGAATTTTTAAATTCTAAAGAATATCCTTTAACACTTTTAACATTAACATTTGGCGAAACCAAAAAACCATCTATAACAGATAAATAATTTTCACCTTTTTTATAAGGCTTATCTACAGTCCTATTTGAAGGAGTTAAATCATCAGCTGCCCATTTAAATCCTTCAGGTTTAAAACTGTCTGGAATTTCTTTAAGCCATTCGGGCCATTTTCCACTATTTTCAAAAATGTTAGGATCAGTTCCTGGAACCACATGATTCCAATCTCCTCCCACAATTACATAGTTTCCTTTATTATATTCCTTTTTAATATGTTCCTTTAAAAACCCTAACTGTTGCTTCCTTATTAATCCGCCTTTATCATAAGCAGACAAGTGAGAATTTATTAATATAAGTTCTTTTCCATTATCAACCTTTAATCTATTTTCAGTAAAACATCTATCCAATTCACAAAGCTGTCTAGGCCATTTTTCTTTTCCTGGATATTGATATCTATCACTCTTTTTAATGTTGTATTTAGAAAGTGTAACTAATCCAGCTTCTACTTTTCCATGTGGTTTTAAAATAGGTACTGGAACCCAAGGTACTTTATAATTAACCCCAAAGTTTGAACCATACTCTTTAAATGCATTCTTTATATCTGAGTATTCATCTATCTCATAGCTCCTTGTAGCTTTTATGTCAACCTCTTGGAGTAATATAAAGTCACTCTTATCCTTATCTAAAAAATCTATAATTCCTTTAAGATTTCCTAAAGTTTTTTCTTTGCTTTCTGAACGTGATTGACTTCCTCCATCCATAAAAAAATCTCTTCCTTCATCTAATCCACAATACCCTATATTGTAGGTTAATACCGATAAAGGCTTGTTCTTATTTAAAGTTTCATTCTTATTATTTTCTACTTTTAGATTTGTTACATCTTTTGGTCTATAGTCAGTTACTGTCATAAATATAAGATATCCTATAAAAATAACTAGTATAATAAGTATTAATGCTAAAATAACTTTAAAAATATTTTTCACTTTTCTTCCTCCTAATCATTATATTATTATCCTTTATTTATCATCTTTTGATTTTATTCATACTATATAAAATTAATACCTTATCAAAATATAACATAAAAAATGGCTTAGTACAGAATTTTATTTTTATTCCATACTAAACCATTTAATTTTTAATTATAAAAAATTAGTTACTTTTCATTATATAATAAATAATTCATAACCTTCTAATGTAACAAAAATATCATCTATATTCACGAATCTTATTTATCTTTCTTCCTATAAAACCTGCTGCTAGTGCCTTAAATAAGTCTCCCCAAATAAAAGGTAATGCCCCAGAAATAAAAGCTTTATATACTCCAATACCTGAAACTTTTCCAAGCCATGGAACTCCTATTAAATACACAATGATAATTCCACCTAAGATAGATGAGAAAATTAAACGTACTATAGAGTCTCCTTTCCCCTTTATTAAACTTATAACAATGGTTCCTATTAAAAATCCAATTAAATATCCACCAGTAGGTCCCGCTATAACTCCAATTCCTGCTCTTCCCCCAGAAAATACTGGTATCCCTATTATACCCAAAAATAAGAAAGTACCAATACTTAACCCTGCTTGAATAGGTGTTAAAACACATCCAGCCAGCATAACTGCAAGAGTTTGAGCTGTTATAGGCACAGGACTAAATGGAAGTGGTATTATAACATATCCTAAGACTGAAATAATTGCAGCAAACATAGCTGAATATAAAATATCCCTTATATTTATTTTTTTTGTCATTTAAATTCCTCCTACCCCTTGACTAATTTAATCAATAAATCATGTTAATTAGATGATTCCAATGTTATATAATATGTTTTATTGTTACTAAATTTAAAAATTTCTTAACCTCGTATTTTATTTAAGTATAAAAAAAACTTATTATATTGTCAACTATTATTTATTTTTAGGTTTACAATATTGAATTTAATATCTTGCCTTTGATTTAAAAAGCTATTGTTTACATTCTTTTAAAATAATAAAACACTCTACAAGTAGACTCTTTTATCTACTTTGTAGAGTATTTTTTACTTATATTATTTTAAAGCATAAAAAATGGTCAGCCTTTAAGCTGATCATTTTTTATGCTTTTATTTAAATTATTATTTTCCTTGTGCATGCTCTATTTTGCTAGTATCTACTCCATAACTTTGTTTTGCATATCCTCCATTATCACTGCCATTTACTACAATCATATAAGGCCACCAATTTTCCATTGATTTTTTAACATCTTCTGAATAATAATATCTATCTTTTCCTTTTTTAACACCGTCTTTATAAACTTCACCCCAACTATTAGGATCATATACTTCAAAATATGTTTTATCATCTACAACTCTGTATCCTTTAACTACTATAAAATGGCCGCCTCCTCCTTGATAATGTTTTCCTACATGTTCCTCTTCTTTATCGTTATAGGTTATATAATTACTATCTATACAAAGTATTATTATATTCCCACTCTTCAATTCCTTCTTAAAAGTACTTTCCTTTGTATCTTCCAAAGTCCAATTTTTTACTTTGTATTTATCTAAATAATTTTGAATATCATATGTGAACCACCATCCACCTTGGCTTCTATATGTATTTCTAGCGTCTTGTGCTGTCTTATTAAAAGAAGGCTTGGCCCATTTTATAGCCATCGTAACACTAGATGGGCCACAATTTTCATAATTATATTCTCCAGTATCATACTGATCTATATACCAATCATATTCTTTATCATTATGAACATACTCTGTTTCATATTTTCCAAGTCCTAATGTTTTATTTACTAATCTTTTAATACCAAAATTTAATTTTTTACCTTCTTTTAATTTTAATCCAGAGGCGCTTTTAATACCAGTTCCAAGTGTTAAAGTATAACTATCTCCTAATTCATACCCATCTTCTGGTGGACTAATAAGTATACTTTTAAAATCCTGACTTAATTCCAGTTTTAAAGGTAAATCAACGCCCTTACTATTCTTTATTTTTATCTCTTTCTTTACTGTTTCATCTAGATTAATTTTATGATTAAAATTAATTTTCCATGTCTTATCTGGTTCAACAATTCTATCATATATCTTTTTAATTTCTTCTGATTTTTCTTGGGAGCTTGTATCAATTTTTACATATTTCTTATATACATACCCATAGGAAGAACCTAGTTTTATTTTGTACCACTCTCCAACAGTTTCTACTATCTCTACAGGTACATTAGGTGATAGCTTTCCTATAATACTTGAATTTAAACTTGGTGACTTTCTTACATTTAAATTGCTACTAGTATTTACGATCCCTTTTGTATTGCTTAAAGCTTTTACTAAAGAACTTGATCCAATAACTGGACTTAATACCATAGAAATTGCAAGTATGACTGATGCTATTTTTTTTCTCATATTCAATCCACCTTCAAATTACTTCATTTGTAAATTTACCCTATAAATTTTAACATTATATAAATATTATTTATTTACAAAATAGTAACAATTATAATACTTGTTAAGCTAGTTATGTTGTAAAATAAAAAAGTAGTATTGTAAATTTATTCTTAATAAATTTACAATACTACCTTTAAATCTAAATTTTTTTCTTAAAAAAATGCTATTTTTTACACTGTTTTAAACTTCCTTTAGTATTTACTAATGTATATTTTAAATTGTTAAGTCCTGCATAATGTTTTTTATGCTACACTTTTCGCATCACTAGTATCTTTATCTAGCTTCAATAATTTTGCTAATAAGTTGGCCGTACTAGCTTGGAAAGTAAGTGTTATAATTATAGCCATAAAGGTTACTGATGATATAATTTCTGCATTAGGAATTTTCATCGTAATCATCATACCTGCTAAAGCTGCAGGTATTACCCCTGTCTCTCTTATAGACATCATATATAAAACTTCTTTTAAATTCCATTTTGCTTTTCTATCAATAGAAATAGATATAAATGCTGATATAGGTCTTGCTATAAATATAAGAACAAAAACTATAGCTAAGGATGGCTTCCAATATTGAGCTAATACATTAAATTGTACGTGAGTTCCTAATAATATAAAAATCATCATTCTCAATATAACAGTTAGAACTTCCTTAAATCTAAGATGAGTTATATAACTTTCCTCGGCAAGTGTAAGCTTTGCCATAGCTTTGTTTCCACAAATCATTCCCATTATAAATGCCGCCATAAAACCACTAACTCCAAGTTCTTCTCCTATAAGGTATGAGGCTCCTACGCCAACAATTGCCATTTGTGAAGGATATTGTTTTAAAAACCCATATTTATTATCTGTTATTAGTATAGATACTAAAGAACCAACTACTACTCCTACCGCTATTCCACCAATAGAAGTTATTAATAGTTTTAAAGAACTACTTCCTAGCGAAAAACTTCCCCCTTGAATAATTGTTATAATAGAAAAAGTTATTATCGCTCCAGCAGCATCATTAAAAGCTGACTCAGATATTATTGTCTGCTTTAGTTTATTGCTTATATTCATATTTTTAAATAAAGGCACTAATACTGATGGGTCAGTAGAAGCTATAACAGACCCTAACAAAAGGGCATATATAAAATCAATATTAAGTATCTTATGAGCAAAATACCCTGTTATAAATGTAGATAATATAACTCCTATAGTAGCTAAACTTATAACAGTGTACTTAACCTTATTTAATACATCTAATTCTACTTCTCTTCCTCCATCATAGAGTATATACGCAGCACCAAAGGTTAGTATAAACTGATTTCCTATCGGGAACTTGTCCACATTAATTAAATTTAAAACATATGGCCCTAATATTATTCCTGCTACTATAAAAAGAACTACATCCGGTAAATGAAGTATTTCGCTTAATTTCCCAAAAACAACTCCTGATACTAAAACTAATACTAATAATTCTAACAACATTTTACTTCCAACAATTGCAGTAGACTCCATTTATTTTCCTCCTTCTATAAGTCTTTTAATTAAACATTTTATTCTTTAGTATTCATTAATGATAGCACTTTATATTTTTACTTTCAATATACAAATCAGCTGTAAACATTTGCAGTTTTTGGCAAATCAATACCCTTTTATAGCGCTATTTATGCGGCTTTATACCAATTACCCAACCTTAAAATATAACTCCATTTAGCCTTTAAGATGACAGCTATTAGCCCATTAAATACATAAACTCATAGTATTAAATAAATAAAACTATCCTATTATATATATACTATTAGTCTATTGACTAGTTTGAAATAATAGATTAACAAAGTACTAATAACCATATTAGTGATGTTTATAATTACAAATATAATACACAAAAAACCTAGTGAACAGATTATGATGTGCATTCCTTTTAGTAACAGATTTTTATTTCTTAATCTGTCTCTCTTAAAAGGAATGCATCCAATTACCTTTTCACTAAGTTCTTCTTACTTTAATAAATCTATTTTCTACTAAGACACTTGCTAGAATAGCTGTCATAAAGGCAAATAATGATCCACCAAAGCTCTTATTCCTAATTTTGCAATTTCATGACGTCTTTCTAGTGCAAGTCAACTCTAGCTATTCATGTTACACATTTTATTTTGTTTACAGCATATACCCAGATTAATATTCAACTCTTTTAATTTTGTAATCCTTCTGATCTTTTTAATTAAAATAGGTGAATATTATTAAATTAATAATTTAGAATTTCTTTATCCCATCTTTAGTTACTATACCTTTTATTAATTGTTTTGGTTTAATTTTTTCATCAACTATTCCATATGCCTTTAAAATAATTTCTTCTGAAGATTTCTTTTTATCCTCATTATTGGCATAAATAGTGGCTATAGATTCTCCTTTTTTAACAAAATCTCCTATTTTCTTATGAAGTACCACTCCAACAGATAAATCTATTTCACTTTCCTTAGTTTCACGTCCTGCTCCAAGAACGAGAGCAGCTAAGCCTATATCATCAGCTTTTATTTCTTTAACATATCCCTCTATCGGTGATACTATTTCTTCAACTATGCTAGGATTTGTAAATAAAGATGGATTATCTACAAACTCAGGGTTTCCGCCTTGAGCTTCTACTAACTCTCTTAATTTAGAAATCCCTTCACCAGATCTTATTATTTCTTTTAATATTTCTCTTGCCTCTTCAGCATTCTTAGCCTTTTTTCCCAAAACAAGCATATGTGAACCTAAAGTTAAGCACAATTCTGTAAGATCTTCTGGTCCTTCTCCGTTTAGCGTATCTATAGCTTCTTTTACTTCTAAAGCATTTCCAATAGCAAATCCTAAAGGTTGATCCATATCTGTTACTACACCTATTGTATTTCTTCCAACATGTGTGCCTATATCAACCATTTCCTTTGCAAGTTCAAAAGAACTATCTTCATCTTTCATAAAAGCTCCACTACCTGTTTTCACATCAAGTACTATAGCATCTGCTCCAGAAGCTATCTTCTTACTCATAATACTTGAAGCAATTAATGACATGTTATCTACAGTAGCAGTTACATCGCGAAGTGCATATAATTTTTTATCTGCAGGAGCTAAATTTGCTGTTTGGCCACCTATTGCTATCTTCTTTTCATTTACATTTTTAATAAACTTTTCAACAGGCATTTCTACTGAAAAACCATCAAAAGATTCTAATTTATCAATTGTTCCACCAGTGTGCCCAAGTCCTCTTCCTGACATTTTTGCTACAGGTGCTCCAGCTGCTGCAACTATAGGCCCTAAAATTAAAGTTGTTGTATCTCCAACTCCACCTGTACTATGTTTATCTACCTTAATACCTTCTATTAGAGAAAGGTCTATAGTTTCTCCACTATCAACCATTGCTTTTGTAAGATCAGCTGTTTCCCTTTTATTCATCTTTTGAAAGTATATAGCCATCATAAGTGCTGACACTTGATAATCTGGTATTTCCCCTTTTGTATATCCACTTACAAAAAAATTAATTTCTTCTGTGGTAAGTTCTTCGCCATTTCTTTTTTTCATGATGATATCATACATTCTCATAGGACTTGCCTCCCCACACACTTAATTTATGTTCCTTAAATCAAACTATTATTTAACTATCCATTTAAAACTCTTATCTTTAAATTTCTCTCTCAAGTAATTAATTGGTTCTGCTTTAAAAGAGCATTATTTTTGAATTATCCAAGATCGACAATTTCTAGAAACATATCCATTTATTACATTCTATTTATTATATTTCTCATAAGCTTTATAAACTTTTCCCTTGCTATTGCCGAAGTCTCCATTACTTCTTGATGATTTAAAGGTTTATCTAAAATTCCTGCTGCCATATTAGTAGCACATGAAACTCCTATAACCTTCATTCCACTATGAACAGCAACTATCACTTCTGGCACTGTAGACATTCCAACAGCATCGGCTCCTAAAGTTCTTAACATTCTTATTTCAGCAGGAGTTTCATAAGTTGGACCACTCATACAAGCATAAACTCCCTCTTTAAGGTCTATATTTAAAGCTTTAGACATTTCCTTAACTTTCTTTCTCAATTCTTTATCGTAAGGGTTTGACATGTCTGGGAAGCGAACTCCAAACTCATCTAAATTTTTCCCTATTAATGGATTATTTCCACTTAAATTTAAATGATCTTCTATAAGCATTAAATCCCCTGGTTTGTAATCTGTATTTACAGCTCCAGCCGCATTAGTAACTATTAAAGTTTTAACTCCTAAAAGCTTCATTACACGTACAGGGAAAGTTACTTCTTGCATTTTATACCCTTCATAATAATGAAAACGACCTTGCATTGCTACAACAACTTTGCCTTCTAACTTACCTATAACTAGACGTCCTGCATGCCCTTCTACAGTAGATACTGGGAAATTTGGTATTTTGTTATATGGATAATATTCTGGATCTTCTATTTGGTCTGCAATAGCACCAAGACCTGAGCCTAAAATAAGAGCTATTTCAGGTTTATATTGTGTCTTTTTTAAAACATATTTAGCTGATTCGCTTATCTTGTGTTGTAAGTCCATAAATTTAATCTCCCCTTAACATATTTTAGTCATAATCTTAATTTCCAACTAAAACATATTTTATTTTTGAATCTGTTTTGAATTAATGTTACCTTTATATTTATTTAAAACTTCCGCATTAAATCAACACTTTCTAGAACATAAGATTATTTCTTTATAATCTCATTTAAAAAACTTTTACCATTCTTAATTGGTTCTATTGAAAATATATCTGCTACTGTTTGACCCATATCACCAAAACCTTTTCTTGTTCCAAGGTTTATGTTAGCCTTTAACTCCTTACCATAAGCTAAAAAAGGAACATATTCTCTTGAATGGTCAGTGCCTGGCATTGTTGGGTCACACCCATGATCAGCTGTTATAAATAATACATCACTTTCCCTCATAGCTTCTACTATTTCTTTAAGTCTTTTATCAAAAGCCTCTAGACCTCTTCCATATGCCTCTGCATCATTACGATGTCCCCATTTCATATCAAAATCAACTAGATTTGTAAAAATAAGTCCTTTTTTATCTTGTTTCATATAATTTAGAGTTTGATCTACTCCATCCATATTATCTTTAGTATGAACAGCCTCTGTAATTCCTCTTCCAGAGAATATATCTTCTATTTTTCCAACTGCCATCACATTTAAATTGTTTTTCTTTAATATATCAAGAACAATTTCATGAGGTGGTACAATAGAAAAATCTCTTCTATTTGGAGTTCTAGTAAAGTTTCCTACTTCTCCTACAAAGGGTCTTGCAATAACACGAGCAACTGCATGTTCTCCTTTTAACATATTACGTGCTGTTTTACACATTTCGTATAACGTTTCTAATGGAATAACATCCTCATGAGCTGCTATTTGAAATACACTATCAGCAGAAGTATAGACTATAGGACTTCCTGTTTTTATATGCTCTTCTCCAAGTTCATCTATTATGACAGTACCAGAGGCTGGTTTATTGCCTATTATTTTTCTTCCTATTGCCTTTTCAAATTTATCTACAACCTCTTTTGGAAATCCATTTGGATAAGTTGGAAATGCTTGTTCTAAAACCACCCCTGACATTTCCCAATGACCTGTTGTAGTATCTTTACCATTTGATAATTCTTCAAAACGTCCGTAGCATCCTATGGGATTTTCTACTTTGTTTACTCCTGATATTCCATCAATATTTCCCAAACCTAACTTTTCCATGTTAGGAAGTTTTAGTCCCCCTAAAAATTTAGATATATTTCCTACTGTGTTGCTCCCTTCATCTCCGTACTTTGCTGCATCTGGCATAGCTCCTATTCCAACACTATCTAAAACAATCCAAATAACTCTATCTATCATAAAAAACACCTTCCTTCCTGTAATTTGAAATTTTTTCTAAATATATAATAATAATTAATTCTATTATAATAACCAATTCTTTAATATAAAATCTCTAATTACCAATCTATAAATTATTTATTTTAAAACTTGTTTTCTCTTTTAGTAACCTGTGTGTTTTCATTTAGTTCCTTCAACAATTGCTATAGAAGCACTGGCACCTATCCTATTAGCCCCTGATCTAATAACTTTTTCTGCATCTTCTGTAGTTCTAATACCCCCTGAAGCTTTAACCCCCATTTCATTTCCCACAGTTTCCCTCATTAACTTTACATCTTCTGGAGTAGCCCCACCTGTAGAAAATCCAGTAGAAGTTTTAACAAAATCAGCCTTAGCTTCCTTTGAAATTTCACATACTCTTACTATTTCCTCTCTAGTTAAAAGACATGTTTCAATTATAACCTTGACCAATGCTTTACCTTTTGCTGCATCTACTACTGCCTTTATATCATCTTTAACAACATCATATTTTTTATCTTTTAATGCACCTACATTTATTACCATATCTACTTCTTGGGCACCATTTTCAATTGCTTGCTTTGCTTCAAAAGCTTTTACCTCTTTTGTAGTAGCCCCTAATGGAAATCCAACAACTACACAAGTTTTAACTTCTGTACCTTTAAGTTTCTCACTTACTAATGAGGTATAATATGCATTTACACATACTGAAGCAAAATTATATTTTTTAGCTTCTTCACAAATTTTTATTACCTGTTCTTCTGTTGCCTGTGGCTTTAATAATGTGTGGTCTATGTAGCTCTTTAATTCCATTAATACCCTCTCCTTTAACATAGTTATCATTATTATTTTATCCGATGTCTAGTCATTCTAATACTCACTCTTTTTAGCGGAAATAAAGAATGTCACGACCCTGGATAACGGTTTCTAAGGAGTAAAACCCCTAAGAATACTGTTTATCCGATGTCTAGCCATTCTAATATTCCCTCTTTTTAGTGGGAATAGAGAATGTCACAACCCTGGATAACGGTTTCTAAGAAGTAAAACTCCTAAGAATTCTGTTAATAACTTTTAGATGGAATAAAAACTCCATCTGAAACTAAAAATCCTGTTTATAACTCTAATTTTATATACAAAACATTTTTTTAATAACTTAGTGGAAGCGCTTACACAAAATATAAAATCTAATACATAAACATTTATTTGTTTATGTATTTTTCAGATCCATTTAATATAAGTTCAGGTAAAAGAGTAATTCTTTTTATTTCTCTATTATGATTATTATTTAATATATCAACTAACATTTCCATACCCTTTCTACCCATCTCATGAGTAGGTCCATTAACAAAACTTATGTTGATTCCTGCTATACTTAATATATCTATTTTATCAAATCCTATAAGTGCAATATCATCTGGTACTTTACATTTTTCTTCATAAATGGCTTTTAAGCAACCCAATGTCATCATATTACTACTAGTAAATATGGCTGTAGGTCTATCCTCCATTTGAAGAATTTGTTTTGTATACCTATACCCACTTCCTTGTTTATAATCTCCATAAAAAATATATTTTTCTTCTACAGGAATACCATGTATTGTTAAGGCCTTTTTATATCCTAAAAATCTATCTTTTGCAGGCTTAGAATTCATACGTCCTGTTATTATAGCTATTTTTTTATGACCTGCCTTTATTAAAGCCTCTGTTGCTTCAAAAGATCCTTTAATATTCTCTACAAATACGCCACTAAAGGTAGCATATTTAACATGACCATCTACTAACACAATTGGAATTCCTAAATTTTCAAGAGTAGTTAAATACTCACTATTGTATTCATCTTCTGCAGAGGTTGGAGTTATGATTATTCCCCTTATTCTTTGTTCTTTAAGAAGTTTTAACGCCTTTAATTCTTTCTGCATACTTTCATCCGTATCACAAAGTATTATATTTAAATTATGTTTATCTGCAACTTCGCTAATACCTTTTATTACTTCTCCAAAAAATGGGTTGTTTATGTCAGGAACTATAACACCTATTGTATTGGTTTTGCTTGTTGATAAACTTCTTGCTATAGCACTAGGAGCATAGTTTAATTCTTTTATAACTTTTAAAACCTTATTTCTTGTCTCATCCTTTACATATCCTGAGTTATTTAAAACCCTTGATACTGTAGCCTGAGATACTCCTGCAGCTTTAGCTATATCATTTATTGTTGCTGTCATCTTAGCTCCTCCTAACCCTTTAAAAGCAGTAATATTCTCTCATGATTGTGTGACCGGTTTCATTTTAACTATATAACAATTTAGTATTTTTTTCAATATAAAGTTTTTATTTTAATATGCCTTACATCTAATTTTGTTTATTCTTAGTTCTCACTTTATTTATAGGTCTTATATCATCTTTAATTTTATTACCAGACGTAGTCAAGTAATTCCGTGTTATTGTAGCTGACACCCCTGCTAAAAATGCTTTTTCTCCATAGTCTTCTAAATATCCTCTCCCCCCTGCAAATCTTATAGTTGCCCTAGGATTTATAAATTTGAATATAGCTATTGTTTTTAATATTTCTTCTTCTTGTAAAGGTTCAATATTTTGTAGGGGTGTGCCTTTTATTGGAGTTAATATATTTATAGGAATAGATTCTATTTCTAATTCTTTCAAAAGAAATGCTAAATTTATTCTATCTCTCATAGTTTCCCCCATTCCTATAATCCCTCCACAACAAAGTTTTAATCCTACTTTTCTTGCATTTTTTAAAGTTTCAATTCTTTCATCATAGGAATGAGTGCTACATATTTTAGAATAATATCTCCTGCTTGTTTCTAAATTATGATGATATTTCTCCACTCCTATATCCTTTAATTTTTTTAATTGTTCTTTACTTATTATTCCAAGTGAAGCACAAAGACTTATATTTGTATCTTTCTTTAATTTTATATACATACCAACTATCTCTTTAAACTCTTCTCCTTGAAGCCCTCTTCCTGAGGTTACAATAGAATACCTATTTACACCTTCATTTTCATTTTCTAAAGCTAAATTAAGAATTTTTTCATAATCTATTAATTGATGGCTTTGTATTTCTGTATTATAATAGGCTGATTGAGAACAAAACTTACAGTCTTCAGAACATCTCCCGCACTTACCATTAACTATTGAGCATAAGTCCACCTTATCCCCATTAAAAATTCTTCTAAGTTTATCTGCCCCTTTTAAAAGTTTTGGAACATCTATCTGTAATATCTTAAACACTTCATCATAAGAAATTTTATAATCTTCTTTAATTATTTTATCAACTATTATATCTATTAAATTATTTTTTTTTATAATAAAATTAATTTTTGTGTTTAGAATTAGATTGCCCTATGATTTATAGTTAAAAATAAATCATAGGGCAATCTAATTCTACAGATTTATAAATTTTTAGAAACATATTATTACCTTAAAACACATTCAGCTAGTACACTTTGAAATTCATAAATATTTAAGCTCTTATTAAATTGTTTTTCTATTGGATTTTTAGTTCCTAAAATCCAAATTTTAAGTTCAGCATCTAAATCAAACTTTCCTGCTGTTTCTATACTAAAATGAGTTATAGATTTATATGGAATAGAATAATACTCTGTTTTCTTACCCGTCATTCCTTGCCTATTAACTAAAATCAGCCTCTTATTTGTAAAAATAATCATATCACGAATTAACTTATATGCCTTTTCGATTTTTTCACCCGAATATAAAATCTCTGAATATTCTTTTTGTATATCTAATATATCAACTTCTGAAGCATTTCCTATTAATCCATCAAATAATCCCATTATAACAATCCCCCTAAATACAAAATTATAATTACATCAATAATCAATTATATTATATTTTATTAAAAATTAACATTCAATTTTTTTCTAATTTTTCCACATACACTATAAATGAATGAATTTAAAATAATATATGTGAAAAATATTGATTTAGTATAATATCAAGAGACCATTTAAAATAAATTACAACAAAAATACCCTATGAATAGACTTTTCTTATCATCTATTCCATAGGGTAGATTTCAAGCTAAATTCAAAATATTCTTATCAAGGGAATACTTTAGTTTTATTAGTATTTTTTAACCTATGCTATTATCCTAAAAACATTTTTATATCATCATCTACATTAGTTATTCCACCTATTCCAAAGTTATCAACTAAAACTTTTGCTACATTTGGTGATAAAAATGCTGGTAGAGTTGGTCCTAAATGAATATTTTTAACTCCTAAATGTAATAACGCAAGTAATACTATTACAGCTTTTTGCTCATACCAAGCTATATTATATGATATAGGAAGCTCATTTACATCTTCTAATTCAAATACCTCTTTTAATTTTAATGCAATAAGAGCTAATGAATATGAATCATTACATTGACCTGCATCTAATACTCTCGGAATTCCTCCAATATCACCTAAGTTTAATTTATTATATTTATACTTAGCACATCCAGCAGTTAAAATCACTGTATCTTTTGGAAGCCTTTCAGCAAACTCTGTGTAGTAGTTTCTGCTTTTAGCTCTTCCATCACATCCTGCCATAACAAAGAATCTTCTTATTGCACCAGTTTTTACAGCTTCTACAACCTTATCAGCTAATGCAAATACTTGATTATGTGCAAATCCACCTATAATTTCTCCTTTTTCTATTTCAATAGGAGCTTTACATCTTTTAGCATGTTCTATTATTTTTGAGAAATCTTTTTTGCCTTTTTCATTAGCTTCTATGTGTGTTACCCCTTCAAATCCAACTACACCTGTTGTGTAGACTCTATCTTTATATGAAGCCTTTGGTGGCACTAAACAGTTTGTTGTCATTAATATTGGTCCATTAAATTTTTCAAATTCTTCTGTTTGCTTCCACCATGCATTTCCATAATTTCCTGCAAAGTTTGAATATTTTTTGAAAGCTGGATAGTAATGTGCTGGAAGCATTTCACTATGTGTATAGACATCTACTCCTGTGCCTTCTGTTTGCTCTAATAATTGTTCTAAATCTTTTAAATCATGTCCACTTATTAATATTCCAGGATTATTTCTAACTCCTATATTAACCTTTGTTATTTCTGGGTTTCCATAGCTTTCAGTATTAGCCTTATCTAATAAAGCCATACCATCTACACCATATTTACCAGTTTCTAAAGTTAGCGCTACTAAATCATTTAAAGTTAGAGTATCATCTAAAGTAGCTGCTAATGCTTTATGCATAAATCCATGTATTTCATCACTATCATATCCTAAATGAACAGCATGCTTAACATAAGCCGCTAATCCTTTTAGTCCATAAGTTATAAGTTCTCTTAGAGATCTTACATCCTCATTTTGTGTTGCTAATACCCCAACAGTATCTGCTTTTGTATTAAATTCTTCAACATTATCTGCAAACCAAGTAGCTGCATCTGGAAGCTTAGACTCTTCTTCTTTCTTTAATCCTACAAAAGAAAGCATTTTATTTAACCAATTTTCATTTGAATTAGATTCTCCTAAAATTCCACCAGCTTTAATAACTTGTCTTTTTAACTCTTCCCTTAATCTTAAACCCTTTTTAATTCTTTCAATAAAAACATTTCTATCAAAGTTAGCATTAGTTATGGTAGCAAATAATCCTTCCATTATAAATTTATCTACTTCTTTGTTTATTACACCAACTTCTCTTCCTTTTACACTATAAACTGCTATTCCCTTTAATACATATATTAATAAGTCTTGCGCTTTTGCTAAGTCTTCAGTTTTACCACAAACCCCTCTTACTGTACAGCCTTTGCATCCTGCTGCTTCTTGACATTGATAACAAAACATACTCATTCTTAATTCCTCCTATTGACTTTTTATTATTTATATTTTTAAGTATTATTGATTTCTTGTTCCTTTTTACAGTTTAAATTATACTAAGTAAGTCCACTTTAATATGTAACAGATGTTACTAAATTTAAAAATCTTTTATTTTCTTTAAATTATTTTTGAAACTATATCTAATAATGATTTTTTAAATATAGATAATTTTTAAGAACTTTTTATTTGCATATTAAATATACTAATCTTGTAAGTAACTTAAGGAGATGAATGCTGTGGCTTATAGCGCTAGAGAATTGTTAGCCAGAATCATAAAATGTGAAGCTGGTGGCGAAGGTGAAAATGGTATGAAGGGTGTAGCTTCAGTAGTTATGAATAGAGTTAATGTGGCTTACGGTGAATACCTTAGAACAGGTCAAGGGGATTTAAGAAAAGTTGTATTTCAACCGGGGCAATTCGATTGTGCAACTTCTGTCTTAAGAGGAATACCTAATCCACAAACCATTTGGGCTAGTCCACCAGAAGAAATACATTATCAAATAGCTGATTGGGCTTTATCTGGCAATAGGTTATATAACACCGGAAATGCATTGTGGTATTTTAATCCGTTTAAACCGTCTTGTCCTTATCTTTTTCCATACAATGGCTCAGGCAGATTTCAAACTAGGATTGCTCAACATTGTTTCTATAATCCTACTGAACTTTATGCCCAAACTTAGTTTATCAATCCATAGATATATAATTTTATATTATTAAATATGCTATTACTTTTATATAATAAGGAATATTATTTAATTTAATTTAGTATAAATTTATAAGGATTAATAAAAAACATAATTAATGTAATATAATTAAAAGGAGGCTATTTTTTTGTTTAGTAGAATGTTAAATGATTATGATGAAATTCCTCATTGGGATGCAATGCCTATGCATTATCCATGTCCTATGATGTCTCAGCCACCTTATGATCTAGATAATAATGCAAGACAAGAACAATTTCCTACTACTACTGGTCAAACTAATTTAAATTTTCAACCTACTCCTCCAATACAAAAAGATATGAGCTATACCCAAGGATGGCTAACTAGTCAAATAGGAAAATATGTTAAAATTGAATTTCTTATTGGAACAAATATGTGGATTGATAGAGAGGGAATCTTGAAAGAAGTTGGTATCAGCTATGTTGTTATAGAGGAAGCAGGAACCAACAATACATTAATGTGTGACATATATTCCATTAAATTTGTAACAGTTTTTAGAAATCAAGAAAAGGCTATGCTCTGTAAATAAGCTCTATTTTAAACTAAACTTTAATAAATTGTTGAGTTCATATAATTACAAAATTTTTTCCTTATTTGTAATGAACTCAACAATTTAAAGCATAATGTAGATAAACTTTTATAAAACTAGAATTTTAAATGCTATCATCAGTTTATACCTACTCTTGTCATAAATTAAAACAAGTTTGTGATATTATTTCTCTAAATCTCTCCAATGTTCAATGATTTCACTTATTTCTATAAGTCCTTCCGACTTGTCTTTAGCCCATATGGCTCCCTCTAACCTAGCTATATTAGTATTAATCATAATCATTTCATTTCTTTCAACACTAAATTGGACTCTTTTCCCGACTATATTCCATGCATTTTTAAGATATTCTAAATCTTTTCCAGCTTGATTCCAATTTTCATTTGTTATGTCCTGTTTTATTATATCTATATAGTTAATTACATTATCCTTATCATTAAAAGATTTTTTCAAAAATCCTCCAGAAGTCATTACTCCTATAAATATAATTATTGTGATTATTGGTATTATATAAGCCTTTCCTTTGTTCATTAGAAATCACCTTTCCTTTTAAATATTTTCTTTAAGTAATTTCCTTATTAATTTTTTCAAACTAAATATATATTTTAAATTTTATTATGTTAAAAAACGTTATTCTCATTTAAATATATCTTTTGAACTAACAATTTGATTTTTATAAGTATTTATTCGCAATTTTTTGTTTTTATCTAAAAAAGCATAAAAAATTTCTACAGGATTATCAACTCCCAGTTTTTTTATCTCATTCAAAAGCCAATCCTCAGTAAGATTAAACTTAGATAAGTTTGAATCAATTACTATACCATTAAATATTACTTCATTATTAGAATTGTCGCTTGAAGGAATATTCATACTACTTATTAAGTTTTCAAATTGATCTTTTTTAAATACAGAAAGTTGGCCATTAGTTTCAATGACAGCTAATTTCACTTCATTTATGTCAAAAATTTCTTTAAGTCTAAGTTGTTGTAACAATTCATCAAAAGTAAATTTAGATTTTTTTAAATTATTACCAACTACCTTTCCATCATATACAGTAATTATTGGTTTATCATTTATATATTGAGATATGTCCTTTGACTTAATTGAAATCACCTGCATTAACATTCCTAAAACAATCCATACTAATAAACCTATCCAATGAGGCCATGCAGCACTATTCAGGTCACTAGTAAGTGGTGCCGCCAAAGAACCTATAGTTATTCCTAATACGTAATCAAAAAAAGTAATTTGTCCTATCTGCTGTTTACCCATTATTCTAGTAAATATCAACAATGTAAAAAAACTTATTATAGCTCTGACAGCCACTACTAAGGCTTCGTTCACTAAGATCTCCTCCTATTTTAATTAATAAGCCTTTAAAATATAGTAAACTTAAAAGCTTATTACCCTTTTTAAGTTTATTTTTAAAAATATTATATTTTATTTTCTTTTAAAATTTCATTTAGTATTTTTAACACTATATTTAAATAAATAATTATGACTAATATTTTAATAAGGTAGAAACAAATACTATTAACAATCATATTAGTAGTATTTGTTTCTATCTCATTATTTATGTTAAGAGATTTTAATCAAGTAGAATACGAATTTAATTAGCCATAAAGTTGTTATCTCTACTGGACGCACAAAAAAAGGATAACTTCAATAAAATTTACTTATAGTTATCCCTTGATTATTATATTAAACTAATATGAAACCACTTTTAAGTTAAACTTCCATACAATAATTTATTTACTCATGTTCTATATTCTCCATTTATTTCTACATATTTATAAGTAAGATCACATCCCCAAGCTGTAGCTTTAAAATGTCCATCATTTAGATTTATACACAATACTACATTTTCATTGTTAATAATTTTACTGGCTATCTTCTCATCAAAATTAATATTTTTACCTTTTTTAAAAACACTTACTTCACCTAACGAGCTTTTAAAATTCAAATCCACTTTATTTATATCAAAATCTCCTTGTGAATATCCAATAGCACATATTATTCTACCCCAGTTAGGATCTGAACCAAAAAGTGCAGCTTTAACAAGATTAGATGATACTACTGACATAGCACACTTTCTAGCGGTTTCTTTATCTTTAGCATTAGCAACTTCTACTTCTATTAGCTTGGTTGCTCCTTCTCCATCTCGTGCTATTTTCTTTGCAAGTTCTACATTTACATAATCTAAAGCTTCCTTAAATATTTTAAATTCTTCATTTTCACTATCTATTAGTTTATTTCCTGCTGCACCATTTGCCATTGTTATTGACATATCATTAGTACTTGTATCACCATCTACAGAAATCATATTATAAGAATTTTCTACACTGCTTTTAACTACCTTTTGCAACATTTTTTTGCTTATATTAGCATCTGTTACTATAAAACTAAGCATAGTAGCCATATTAGGCTTTATCATCCCTGACCCCTTTGCCACTCCACTTATACGTACATTTTTATTGTCAATATTAATCTCTACTGTTACCTCTTTAGTTTTAGTATCTGTTGTCATTATAGCTTGTGAAACATCTGATCCACCTTCTTCTGAAATTACAGAGCAAATTTTCTTTATACCATTTTTCATCTTATCCATAGGGATAGCTACCCCTATTACTCCTGTGGAAGCCTGAAGTACTTCTTTAGAACTTAATTTTAATTCTTTCGCAACAGATTCATTTATACTCTTAGCATCTTTTAAACCTTGTTCCCCAGTACATGCATTAGCGTGTCCACTATTTATTATAATAGCCTGACTATTTTCATTTTTCATATTCTCTATATCTAAAAGTATACAGGCTGCCTTTACCCTATTAGTAGTAAAAGTTCCTGCTACCACCGCTTTTTCTTCACTATATATAATTGCCAAATCTTTCTTTCCACTCTTTTTAAGCCCTGCTGAAATTCCAGCCCCCTTAAATTTTTTTACCCCTTGCATAAATTTATTATTTATTATTTTCATAATATCCCCTTCTTTATTATATTATCTATTTCAAATTAATACTTACTAATAATTATTCTTATTTAAATCTGAACTGGTAATATCTCTATACCTTCTTCTTCTCTTAGGCCAAGCATTAAATTCATATTTTGAATCGCCTGCCCTGCTGCCCCTTTTATTAAATTATCTATAACAGATATTACGATAACTGTATTGGTTCTTTTATCCACTCTTATAGCTATATCACACAAATTACTTCCTCTAACATTTTTTGTTTCTGGTATTTTTTCAATAACTCTTATAAATTTTTCTTTCCCATATAAATCATTATAAATTTGATATAATTTTTCTTGTGAAGCATTTCCTTTAAGTTTCCCATAACAAGTACACATTATCCCTCTATTCATTGGTATTAAATGAGGTGTAAATACAAGATTTACATCTTTTCCAGAAGCTTTTGATAATTCTTGTTCTATTTCTGGAGTATGTCTATGAGATGCAACTCCATAAGCTTTTATAGATTCATTGCATTCTACAAATAAAGAACTAATATTCATTGCTTTTCCTGCTCCCGATACTCCTGATTTTCCATCTATTATTATAGATTTAGAATCTATAATTCCTGATTTTAATATAGGATACAGTGCTAATATACTAGCTGTTGTGTAACATCCTGGATTTCCTACAAGGTTTGCTTTTTTAATTTTCTCTCTATTTATTTCTGAAAGTCCATATACAGCATCTTCTAACAAATTATAAGCTTCATGTTTTACTCCATACCATTTTTCATATGTTTCATAAGAATCAAATCTAAAATCTGCACCTAAATCTATTACTTTAACTCCTTTTTCCAAAGCCTTTTGTACTATGTGAAAAGACTTACCATGAGGTAGTGCTAAAAAAACAACCTCTATTTCTTCTAACCTGTCTTCCGCATCTTGTATGCTTATGCATTTTTCTTCTATAAATCCATAATAACTATTATATATTTCCGAAAACCCTTGATTTGCATAATTATAAGTTGCCATGAATCTAACATTAACGTATTTGCTATTATTTAAAAACCAAATAAGTTGTTGTCCTACATAACCACTTGCTCCTATAACCCCTACTTGTCTCATGTATTACTCCCCCTTATCTTCTATGAACATTATTCATAATTATACACATCAATTAATTATTATTCAATACTTTTAAATATTATTTTTTATTTTTATACTGTAACTAGTATATAAATCCATATTTTTAATATCCGGCCTTGAATTTTTATAAATATACATGTATAATTATTCATAATTCATATATTGGTAAATAGGTGGTGCTATAAAATGAGAAATAATATATCACTAAAAAATTTCAAAGGAAAAATTTTTGTAATTAAATTTGGCGGGAGCATAATGAAAAATCCAAATGCTCAAAAAATATTTTTTGAAAATATATTAAAAATGCATCTATTAGGAATTAATCTTGTAATAGTACATGGTGGAGGACCTGAAATATCTAAATGGCTAAAAAAAATAGGTATAGAAAGCAAATTTGTCAATGGGCTTAGAATAACTGATAAAAACTCTATGGAAATAACGGAAATGGTTCTCTCTGGTAAACTCAATAAAAACATTTCAGCTTTTCTTAACAATAAGGGCATAAAAGCTATAGGTCTTAGTGGAAGTGACAATAATCTTATAGTAGCTAAGAAAAAATACTTAAATGTAGATAATAAACAAATTGATATTGGCTATGTAGGGGAAATAGAGTCAATAAATACTGATCTACTATCAAATCTTCTTATAAAAGGTTATGTACCAGTAATATCACCTATTGGATATGATAAGAATGGTAATAAGTATAATATAAACGCTGATTATGCTGCCTCTTTTATAAGTTCATCTTTAAAAGCTGAAAAGCTTATTTTTATATCAGATGTAGAAGGTATATATAAAAATATTAACGATAAATCATCATTAATAAACTCCATAACAATAAATGAAATCAAATATTATATAAATTGTGGAATTATAAAAGATGGTATGATTCCTAAAATGGAGTCTTGTATTAAAGCTTTAGAAAATGGAACTAAATCCATTCACTTAATTGATGGGGGAAAAGATGATAGCTTAATAGGAAATATATTATGTAGTCAAGGAACTAAAATAATGGCAAAGGATGATGTTAATACATGTGTAAAAATAATATAATGAAAACATATAATAGATTTGATGTTTGTTTCGAAAGAGGTATTGGCACAAAAGTATATAGTACAGATGGAAAAGAATATATTGATTTTGTATCTGGAATTGCTACAAATTGTCTTGGTCATAGTAATCCAGCTATAATTGAAACTATAAAAAATCAAAGTTCCAAGCTTATACACATATCGAATTACTATTGGAATACACCCTCTATTAATTTAGCAACAAAACTTTGTAAAAATAGTCATCATGAAAAAGCTTTTTTCTGTAGTACTGGTACTGAAGCTGTTGAAGCCGCTTTAAAACTTGCTAGAAAATATGGGAAAATGCATGGCACTTCCAATAAAAATAAAATTATATATATGAATAACTCTTTTCATGGAAGAACTCTAGGAGCTCTTGCTGTTACAGGGCAAAAAAAATACCAAGAAAATTTTACTCCATTAATGAATAGAGTGATAAATGTAAATTTTAATGACATAACTTCTATAAAGGAAATTTTTGACAAAGAAGTGTGTGGTGTAATATTAGAACCTATACAAGGTGAAGGTGGCATAATACCTGCTAAGATAGATTATTTAAAAGAAATTAGGACACTTTGTGATAAATTCAATGCTTTACTTATTTTTGATGAAGTACAATGTGGAATAGGCAGACTTGGAAGTTTATTTGCTTATGAACAGTTTAATGTAGTTCCAGATGTTGTTTGTATGGCAAAGGGCTTAGGTGGCGGCTTCCCTATTGGTGCTGTAATTACCAATAAAAAAGCTTCTATTTTTGTACCAGGCGATCATGGCACTACCTTTGGAGGAAATCCACTTTCTTGTGCTGTAGCTTACACAGTATTAACTGAATTAATTGATGGTGGAATAATAGCCTCCATCCATAAAAAAAGTAACTATTTAATAAATAAATTAAAAAAATTAAAAGAAAAACATTCATTAATAAAAGATATACGAGGAATGGGGCTACTTATTGGTTTTTCTATAGATACTGATACAAAACATTTTATGAATAAATGTTTTGAAGAGGGTCTTTTAGTAGTAAGTGCAGGTGAAAATGTTATTCGTCTTCTTCCTCCTCTTAATGTTTCCTTTAAAGAAATAGATGAAGCATTAACAATCTTAGAAAAAGTTTTAGCTAAAGATTTCTAAAATATAATTTTCAATAAAATTTTAATCACTCAAATTTGATAAATATTTCATATAAAAACAGAATTTTTATCCTAAATAAAATAAGCATAAAGACTTATTTAATAAACTAAGCCTTTATGCTTTTACTTATTATATATAATCAAGCTACCTTTTCTAAAAACTCTTTTATAGATATAGAATATTGGATTTCATTAGATAATTCCTTATCTTCCTTAAATCCTACCTTTTTAAATGCTTTTTTAGAACGTTCATTTTTGAAATTAATTTTTGCAATTACTTCATCCACTCTCCATTCAAAAAATGCATGTTTTAATCCCTCTACAATTGCATTAGGTCCTAATCCCATTCCCCATTTTTCTCTATCTCCAATAGCTACCACCATCTCAGCCGATTCTTGCTGTTTAGGAATAAGACGTAAAAACCCTATTGATTCTTTTTTAGTTGTTGTTACCATAAAAAAGCTCCCATCTTGATTAAATAGATGGGTTAGAATAGGCATATTAATTCTATATATTATTTGCTTTATACTTTTACCAACATTTTGTCTTTCATTTAAATATTCTGTGACTTTCTCATCTTCTAGCCAATCAACAATTTTCCAAGCATCCGTTTTAAAAACTTCTTGACGTAATTCCACCTTATTATTATTCATTGGTATAATCCTCCATAAAATACAAACAAAATTTCATACTTTTTTCTAAATACAAAATAAAGAAATTACAAAAAATTAAGTTCTTCCAATTACTTAATTTTTTATAATTTCTTATATTGTTATATAATGAAAAACCCTATTATAGATGAATTGGCATCTAATAATAGGTCTTATCAAATATGTGTAAATTATACCAATATAAATCATTTAATTCAAATGCTGTATCTAGTGTTTAACTCATGTAAAATAGCTGTTTTTAAGTTTGCATAAGAATACTAATTCAAAAATGAATATTCCTTGGTTTTACTGCATATTCAGGCATTTTCCTTGTTTTTCATTAAATTTATTTAATATTTTCTCTTTCATATAAATAATTGCATATCTGATTTCATAGCATCCTTTAAATATTCTTTTGCATCTACAATTTGTAATTCTGGTATTAGTTCTTCTTTTTTAAACCCCATTATATCTATAGATAACTTACATCCATAAAATTTCACACCTTTTTTCCTCGCACCATTTAAAAAATCTATCAAAAGGGGAGCTTCATCATCCTTCATCATTTCTAAAAGCATTTCCTTTCCTAAACCAATAAAGTTCATTTTAGATAAAGGTAATTCTTCTGGCCCTTTAGGCGTTATCTTAGAAAACATCTCCTCATATACAGTTTTGTCCTCCGATGAAAGTTTATTAGGATCTCTTAATAAAAACAGTCCCCAAAATGCAAAAAACATTGTTACATCTGCTCCCAATTCTTTCGCAGAGTTTGCCATTATTAGGGCCGCTAACGCTTTGTCATACTCACCACTAAACATTACAATATTAACTTTTTTATTATTAAAATTATCATCATCATTATTTTTAGTAGTGCATTTATCGTTATCATTATCATTATTATTTTTATTCATATACCTTAACATCTCCTTATATTTTTTAGTTAATCTTACATATGTCTATTACAACAACAACTACTTTACTAATAATAAAATTATCTAATTAAGTAAATAATCTTATCACTATGTAAGATTATTTTTAGTTAAGTAAGTTTTTTTATACAAATACAGAATTATTAAATAAGATAATCTTTATTCGAAGAATACACCAAACATCTAAATATTTAATTAACACCTTAAACAACATCCTAATACAAAAAATTAAAATGCTGTTGATAAATCATACTTATCAACAGCATAAGACCTTACTAAAAATTTAGTAAGGTCTTATAAAATTTAATTATTTTTTTGTAGTTTCATAAGTTATTTTTGATGTTATTTTCATTGGCATTTTAACATTTTTAGGAGTTACGTTACTTGCTAATATTTCCATATTTCCATTCATATTTTGAGTCATACTTCCTTTTTGAATAAGTCCATTATCTTTACTAATATCTATAGTTCCTTTACAATCACCATCTAACTTCATGTTTGCCTTTAATCCCATAAAATCTATTGGCTTATTTTTAGTATCAGCAGCTATAGTTGATTGCACCTCTACATTTAGCGCTCCATCTTTTTCACCTATAAGTTTCCATTTATTACTAACACTCATTGGGAAAATAGCTTTTATGTCATATTTATTTTCCCATGTATCCCCAGTCTTGATGCTTTTTTGTGGATAATAATTCATTGTCTGTTTAACCATTGATTTTATAGCTTCATCACCGAAATTTTCTTTTAAAGCATCTTTAACTGCTTTCTTTTCTTGATCACTTGCTGGGATTTTTTCAACTAATGAGTCTAATAACTCATTCATTCCTTTTATATCTAATACTTGTCCTTTTTTATCTAATTTAACAGTAAATCCTTTTCCTATAATGCCTCCATATATAGCACCTAGAGGATTATTACTATCATTTTTCTTAGAATCATATTCCATCTTTTGACCATTAGATTCTGCAGACATTTTTATAGAATCGTATTTATAATCAACTGTTGTGTTCTTGTCTTTATCAACATCTTTTACGTCAATAGAAAAATTCATATCCATAACCTGAGATGACTTAATTTCTTGATTCTCAGCTGTTACTGAAGTTTTCTGATCATTTACTACATGTATATTGTATTTATCACCTTTTTTAAGGTTAAGGCTCAAATCTAATGCTTTATTACAACCACTAAGAGCAAACACCATAGTTGCTATACATGATGCTGCCACTAATTTCTTTAACTTCATACTACTCCTCCCAATATTACAAATAATATATATTTTTATATTTTTTTCCTAATTGTTGTATTTAATTTCCTACAAATATAACAATTACATTTTACTCGAGCAATTAGTTTTAAAATACATTTAATAATTCAAGCTATTATCTCATTATAGAAAATAATAGTAACAAGCTTGTCTTTTTATTATCGATATAATGCCTCTAGTCTTTATACCACACTTTGTATTTTTTATAACAAATTTCCCTAAAAATTTATTTCAGTATATTCAAATTTTTTAATCATTTATCACAATAAATTAAACCACTCAAAATAGAACCTAAATTAAAACCAACTGCCACAATTATAGTAACAGTTGGTTAATAAAATAATTAATTTTCTAATCTAATACTACCCTATAAGTACATAGTTAGTAATTAATTATTATAATAAAGACTTTCTGAAGGATATTCAGGATCACATGTTATATCTATTCCAAGTTTTCCAAATGTCTGTTCATCATTTCTACTTAAAATCGTAGTAGAATGAGCTTGGCATCCATTTAACATTGTTAACTTTTCAAGAGCTACTTGTGCTGTTGGATTTGTAGCGGCACAAATGCTAAGTGCTATTAACACTTCTTCACAACTTAAAGCCGTACTTTTACTTCTTAATGTTTTTGACTTTAAATTTATAATTGGTTCAAGTATAACTGGAGAAATAAGATGAATATCATCAGATATATTTGCAAGGTACTTAACAGCATTTAACATTACAGCAGCTGTTGCATCCATTAAATCTGAACTCTTACCAGTAAGTATTGTACCATCTTCAAGTTCTATTGCCACAGCTGGACAAATTTCATTTTTATCACGCATTTCCTTTAATTTAGCTGATCTTTCTCTTGCAGGCATAACAACTTTTCTATCCTCTTGCTTTAAGTTAAGTTCTTCCATAATAAGTTTTACTCTATGGAAAGTTTCTTTATCAACATAACCTTTTTTATATTCACAACTTGTTTTAAAATATCTTCTAATTACCTCTTGCTTAGATGCTTCTTTAATAACATCATCATTTATAATACCAAAACCTACTCTATTAACTCCCATATCTGTTGGAGATTTATATACAGCTTCTTCACCTGTTATCTTTTCTATAATTCTTTTAAGTACAGGAAAAGTCTCAATGTCACGATTATAGTTTACAGATATTTTATTGTAGGCATCAAAATGGAACGAATCTATCATATTTACATCTTTAAGGTCTGCTGTTGCTGCTTCATAAGCTATATTTAAAGGATGTTTTAATGGAACATTCCATACTGGAAATGTTTCAAATTTTGAATAACCTGCAACTCTACCTCTTTTATATTCATGATAAAGTTGACTAAGACAAGTTGCTAATTTACCACTTCCTGGTCCTGGTGCTGTTACAACAACAATAGGTTTTGTTGTCTCTATGTATGGATTTTTTCCGTATCCTTCATCACTTACAATTGTGTCTACATCTGTAGGATATCCTTTCGTTGAACTATGTTTATATACTTTTATACCTCTACGTTCAAGCTTATTTATAAAAACAGTTGTTGCTGGTTGTCCATTGTATCTAGTTATTACAACACTATTTACATCAAGTTCATATTCTCTTAAATCATCAATTAATCTTAAAACATCCATATCATAAGTAATGCCAAAATCTCCTCTTATCTTATTTCTTTCAATATCCCCAGCATATACACAAATTACAACCTCAACTTTTTCTTTTAATTTATGTAGTAGCTTAATCTTTGCATTTTCATCAAATCCAGGTAAAACTCTTTTCGCATGAAGGTCAAATAATAATTTCCCTCCAAACTCTAAGTATAACTTGTCATAATTATTAACTCTTTCTAAAATATACTTTGATTGTTCTTCTAAATACTTCTTAGGGTCAAATCCTATTTTCATTTTTTTACTCCTCACTATCCAAAATCATTTTTCTATGTTTTACAGCTAATATATTAAATTTTTAAACTTTTCCATCACAAAATAGCCTTCCTTTAAGCTCCTCTTATTTGGATAATTATTCATTAGTTGGAAAGTTAAATTAGTTAATATACTTTTATATAATAAATTTAAATATCATTTTACAACTTTCTATTATTACACAATTTTAATTCAAAGTAAATGACATTGTTTTTCTAAAAATTCAAAACCTCACCTTATTAAGGTGAGGTTACAACTCTAAATAAAATTTTCTAAACCTTAGATGAAGTGGAAAGTTCCATCTGAAAACAAGAATCTTGTTTGTTTTTCAAAATCCACACTGATATTATAACTGTTACTAATTCTGAAATAGCTGTAGACAACCATATACCAGTTTCTCCAAAAGCATTTGTCATTATAAACAAAGTTATTGTTATAATCACTAAACCTCTAGCTAAAGATATAATAGTTGCATATTTAGGTTTTGCTATAGATGCAAAAAAACCAGAAATTAAAATATTATATCCCACTATAATAAAAGAAAGTGAGAATATTCTTATAGCTTTAATAGAATAATTAAATAATTCTTCATTAGAAGCTTTATCCATAAATATTTTAACTATATTAGGAGTAAAAATATTTATTATAGCAAATATTATTAAAGATATTATAGTTATAGATTTGGTACTCATATTAAATAAGATGTTAACAGCTCTTTCATCTTCCTTACCATAATAAAAACTACATAAAGGTTGCATTCCTTGAGTTATACCTATCATAGTCATTAAAACTAACAAATTTATATAAGAAATTATACTGTAAGTTACAACTCCATTATCTCCAATACTTTCCAATATAGTTTGATTAAAAATATATATAACAACTCCCGTAGAAAATTCAGTTAAACTATCTGGTAATCCTATATATAGTACTTCTCTAATGACAGAAAAGTCAACCTTACATTTTACAAATTTTAATCTTGATTTTTTCATACTAAAGTGAATTATATAAATTAATGTTGCTACAAACTGAGAAATACCTGTAGCATAAGCTGCACCTTTTATTCCCCAATGAAATTTCATTACAAAAAAATAATCTAAAACTATATTTACTATTGCCGATGCCACTACACCAACTATAGCTAAATAAGGAAATCCATCAGTTTTAGTAAATACTTCTAAGCAATATGATACTATGAAAAATCCATTAAATATAATTATTATTCTTAAATATTTTTTTACATAGTTTATCGTTAATTCACTAGCACCTAAAAAAGTAGCTATTTTCTCTAAATTTAATAGAGTTATTATAGCTATTATTATGGACAAAGCTACCATGACAATAAAGTTCATAGTAAATATTTCATTGGCTTTTTTTAAATCTTTTTTTCCCATAGCTATTGCAACAAGAGTAGATGCTCCTGTAGCAAAAAATACGGATATAGCAAATATAAAGTTAATAAAAGGCATTGAAATATTTACTGAAGCTATTGCGATAGTTCCAACTCCCCAACTAACAAATATTCCATCTACCATTGTATATAAGGAATATACCCACATAGATATAACAGATGGCAATACATATCTTATGAATTTTTTTCTCATGCTATTATTATTTTGCGTTTCACAATTCACGCCTATCACCCCTTTATTAAAAGTATAAACCTTGGTATAATACTAAGGTCAATTACAAATTATTTTTAACCAGTTAACTTGGGAGGGTTTTATGAAAGATTACTATAAAATAGGGGAGATCTCAAAAATATATGGTATATCTCGTGACTCTTTGATGTATTATGAAAAGCTTGGTGTTCTAACTCCTATTCGAGATTTAAATGGATATAGGCTTTATACAATGAATGATATTTGGAAATTAAACTTAATTAAAGAACTAAGAACTTTTAATTTCTCTATAAAAAAAATAAAAGAATATATAAACAATAGGACTGTAAAAACTACTCAAGGTATGTTAAAAGAAGAGGTTTCTCTTATAGATAGAAAATTAGAGGAACTAACACATTTAAAGCAAAATGTCTTAAAAAGACTAGAAAATATTAATTATGCTGAAAATTTAACAGAACTCAGTACTATAAAAGTAAACTATATTAAAGAAAGAAAGGCATTAAAATTAAACGCCCAAATATCTAGTGATGAAGAAATAGATTATATGATGAAAAAACTCCAAAAAAAACATAAAGATAACTTCTATCTTTTAGGTAATACTAAAGTAGGAGCTATATATAATTTAAATAGCTTGAAAAATGGAATCTACAATGAGTATCAATCTGTATTTTGCTTACTTGAAGATAATAAAACTAATTACGATTTATTATTACAAAAAGGTTATTATGCAAGCATCTCCTATAAAGGAAATTATTCTTACAACAAACAATATCTTTCTAGCTTATTTTTCTTTATAAATAAAAATAAATATAAAATTATATCAAACCCTATAGAAATATATAAAATAGATGTTCACGAAACTAGTTTAGAAGAAGAATTCATTACTGAAATCCAAATTCCTATATCACTATAATAGATTATTCTTTATTTTAGCAAACAACTCAGTTTTCGTGGAATACAAGTACCTTAAGCTGATATAAAAATCCTTCATCTTTAAAATAAAAATGAAGGATCTTTTAATAACTCTGTTAAATTGTTGCTATTTTTAAGTTCCCCTGTAAGGACACTATCAATTAACTCTTTTTTGTCTTCTTGCATGGAAATAATTTTCTCCTCTATTGTTCCTCTAGAAACCAATTTAATTACTTCAACTATATTTCTCTGACCGATTCTATGTGCTCTATCTGTAGCCTGATTTTCTACTGCTGGATTCCACCAAGGATCAAAATGGATAACTAAATTTGCTGATGTTAAATTGAGCCCTGTTCCTCCTGCTTTTAATGAAATCAAAAACACTCTTATTTCGTCACTATTATTAAATTCATTTACTAGTCTAATCCTTTCTTTAGAATGAGTGGAACCATCTAAATACAAATATTCAATTCCTTTTTCCTCTAAAGACTTACCTATTTTCTTTAAAACAGAAGTAAATTGAGAAAATAATAATACTTTCCCATTATCCTTTATTTGCTTTTCTACTAATTTCATAGCAATCTTAAGCTTTCCACTTTGTTTCTTGTATTGCTTAAATATTAAAGAAGGATCTAGACAAATCTGCCTTAATTTCATTAAATAAGACAAAATTTCTATTTTATCTTGAGCATTACTTTTTATCTTTGACCTTATATCCCTTATGTAAGAAGCATATATTGCTTTTTGGGTTGGTGTCATATCGACCAAAATTTTCTTTTCTATTTTGTCAGGTAAGTCCTTTATAACTTCTTTCTTAGTTCTCCTCAAAATAAAAGGTTTAATTAACAACTTGAGGCTTTCCAAATTAGCTTCACTTTTCAAAACAAATTTCTCATTAAAAATTTCCTTAGAATATAAATACCCTGGCATTATAAAGTCAAATATTGACCAAAGTTCTGTTAAATTATTTTCAATAGGTGTTCCTGTTAAAGCAAACTTTACTTTTGCTTTAATTTTCTTAACTGATTTTGTATTTTGTGATAAAGGATTTTTTATATTTTGTGCTTCATCTATAATAAAATAGTCAAATTCCATATCATTATAATCTTCAATGTTATTTTTTAAAGTTCCATAGGTAGTTAAAATCACATCATATTCCTTAAAATTTTCTATTACTTTTTTATTACCTCTTCCATGAACAATTCCAATTTTTAAAGTAGGTGCAAATCTCTCTATTTCCTCTTTCCAATTATATATTAGCGAAGTTGGGGCAACTATTAAAGAGTTTTTGTTTTTCTCTGATAAAAGAAAAGCTATTGTTTGGACTGTTTTTCCAAGTCCCATTTCATCAGATAAAATCCCCCCAAATTGCAACTCACTTAAATTTTTAAACCATTTAAATCCACTTACTTGATATTCTCTTAGAGTAGCATTTAAATCCTCTGGTATTTGTGCTGGTTTATTTTCTATAATATATAACTGATTCTTTATATCTTTTAATAAATTTAAGCCATCTTTAAATTTAATGCAACTATTTTCAACATAATCTTCTATATATAAAATTTTGCCCTTTTCTATAGTTATAGAATCATCATCTATATTTTCATCAAGATTTAGTATTTCAATTAAATTAAAAAATTTTATTATCCCCTCCTCTTCAAAGTCTATAAATTTATTATCTTTTGTTTTATAAAATCTATCATTTTCCTTATAACTTTTGAGAATATTCCTAAATTCTCTTCTTTCAACATTCCCGATGTTATAGCTAAACTTAAAATAACCCTCTTCTTCGTATAAATTCATCTCAATAAAATCTGAATTATACACTTTTATATCTTCAAATCCTTTTCCCAAAATAACGTTTCCTAAAGAATGTATGCCATATCCTTTGTTATTTAAAATATGAAAAAGTTCCTCATCACCTCCTATAAATATAAGTTTATCTTTATCTTTTTTAAACTTATATTGTTCAAGTTGCATAAGAACTTTTTCTTCCCTATCTAAATCCCTTATAATTAGCTTTTCGTCTAATTTATCCTTTAACATATCAATCTTTTTATCAAAATAAATTCCTATTGGAATACAATAAATTTCTTTCTCTTTATAAATTAAGAATTCCAACTTAAAACAATCAACCAAAAACCTTTTTACGCCTTCTGAAAGATTAATATTGTTTGAAATATCACTTATGCGAGATAGAATTTTATTATAATTGTCTAAAGTTTTCTTATATAAAATCTCACCTTTAATTTTAAAACTATCATATAAAGAGTTATATTTATCAGTTTGATTTTTTGATGGCAAATAAATATTCCTATCCCAAAGATAAACATCTTTATTTTTATTCAGAGGAACAGGAAGCTTTTTGTGCGTAGTCAATACAAGATGCTCATCCCTATCTTTTAATGTAAAACTAACAGGTAAATTTTTTCTGTTAATAATTGGTTTATACTCTACCCCATTATATTTAAACTGAATTTTTCTTTCCCCTATAACTTCTAAAAATCCCCTTAATTTACTTTCCTCAATTATTAATTTTCTCTTTTCAAAAAATTCCCCTTTATTTTTATAAATATAATCTTTAATAAACCCTATAATTTTTGTATCCTTGCTAGAAATTCTATATTTTGTAGGACTATATATAAATTTATTACTAAAGAATATATTTTCCCTAGCGTCTAAATCTGAAATGAATTTTTTAAAATCATTAATTAGATACTTACGACCAAATTCTATAAAAAATTCTGCTTCATAGTCACTGGGGATTTTCCATGATTTATAAGTCAATCTCACATCAATGCTCACTTCAAGTTTTTCATGGATATTATCTTTTTTATCTATACTCTCTAACTTATTGTTGTTATTTAATTTACCATTATTTCTATTAATAATCTGAGATTTATTAGTATCATCATTTATATTGGCATTAATATTTGTGTTAATATCTCTATTACCCTTATTAATATTATTGTTCTTCTTATAGACACCCTTTTGTCCATAGTTCTTAACAGTATATACTTCTTCAGATAACCTGTCTTTCTTTTCCTTTTTCTTATAATATACACTTAAAAATTTATATGCAGTAGCTGTTAAATGCTCACACATGAATAATTTTTTATTCTTAGAGAACTCTTCAAATTGATCACAACTACATTTTACAAAAGTAACATTCTTATTTATTAAATCTATCTTTATATGAGTGCTAAATTCTCTTGCTTTAAGTTCATTTAATACATTTCCATAAATATGGTACATATTATCTATTTTTTTACCTCTAATATTAGTAACTAAATTTTTTTTGAATACATCTTTTCCAAGCCCCCTCATTAAATCAGAAGATGGGCTTAAAATAACTTTTTCCAACTCTTTTAAATTTATCATCTAATTAATGAGAGATTACATATCCCTCACTACAGTTCCCCCCTTTAATTTAAACAAATATCTTGATTTTTTCCACTAAAAATTTAAATCTACATGAGTCATAAAGATTACCCTAATCTTCTTTAGCATTTTTACTCCACTCCACATGAAGCTTAAAAAACATCATCTAGTGTCATAGTATTATTAAAAATCAGCTAATATAAGTATATAACAATTAATCATATATTTTTAGCTTAATTGAGGAAATTACACAATTCCCCCAATTAATAAAAACTCATGCTTAGCATGAGCTTTGTAGTTTATAATTTAAATTAATTATAACTTCTGGACATTTATAGCCATAGGTCCTTTCTGACCTTCTCCAATATCAAAAGTTACATCTTCACCTTCATGTAAATCTTTATCTGTACCTTTTTCTTTAACTTGTGAATGGTGTACAAAAATATCATTTCCATCATTACATGATATAAATCCAAAACCTTTTTCTTGATTAAACCATTTTACTATACCTGTTTTACTAGACATAAAACCTCTCCTTTTATGTAAAATATAATTATCACGATATAGTATTTACTAAAAATTATATTCTACACAGATTTTTTTAGAAATTAATCTTTTAAAAAACAAGAATGTGGTTAAATGTGTTTTTAAACACATTTAACCACATTCTAAAACATATTATTTTAATTTTATCCAAAACCTAAATATGTTAAAGTTAATCTTTATTTTCCTGCATTAAAAGAACCTATATCTGAAGCAAATTTCTTTATGTCTTGTGGTACCCAAACTTTTTCTTTTATAATAAATTTATAAGTTCCTTCTTTCACATCAGTTGATGGTTTTACATTTTGATATTCCACTTTTAAATTCTTAACATAAACATCTAATAATTTAGATACAATCTCTTGTCTATTTGTAAGCTTTAATTTTTCAACTTCCTTAACTGCATCAGTCATTGCTTTTTCACTTACTTTACCTTCATCAAAATATGTTGCTTTTACTTTAACTTCTGCTTCTTTATCATTTTCTGAAATTTTTTCTGTGGTAGCTGTTACTTTTTTCAAAGCTTCTAAACGCGCCTTATATATTTGTTCTAACTGATCATTTTTAAGTGTTAAACCTTCTTTTAAAAAACCATTTCTTATTTCTTTAATAATTGTATCTTTTTGAAATTTTGAAAGTTCCTCTATTTTATCTTTAGGCATTGAAATTTTTGATAGATCGTTTTTATCTCCTTTAACATAAAAATTAAATAAGATTTTCGCTGTTTCATCAGCGCTTACTTTTGGTTTATTACTGCATCCAATTAATATTACTGGAATAAATAACAAACATATTAATACTACTAGACTTTTTTTTACCTTTTTCATGTTATACCCCCATTAAATTCTAATTTGTCCTTTTATAGTATAATATGTCATGAATAATTTGTCAATTTTTTTTAAAATTTTGTTAATTAATTTATATATCTCATTAACTTTTTCTTAATTCTAATATTTCTCTTTCCGTAAGATTGCGCCATTTTCCAGTATCTATACCATCAATTTTTATATTCATAATTCTAATACGTTCTAAACGTACAACTTTATATCCAAAAACTTTACTCATCTTACGAATTTGCCTATTAAGTCCTTGTGTCAATATAATACGAAAAGTATTTTCACTAACCCTTATAACTTCACAAGGTTTTGTTTTTGTTCCACAGATTTCTACCCCTTTAGACATTCCTATGATAAAAAACTCATCAAAAGGTTTATCAACTGTTACTATATATTCTTTTTCGTGTTTATTTTCTGATTCTAAAATTTTATTTGCTAATTCTCCATCATTTGTCATTAATATTAGGCCTTGAGATGGCTTGTCTAGTCTCCCTACAGGGAAAATATATTCTGGATAATTCATAAATTTAATTATATTACTCTCTACTTCCTTGGCCGCTGTACAAGTAATACCTACAGGCTTATTTAAAGCAATATAAACTTTTTCTTTAACTGAAATAGGATTATTGTCAATAAGAATATTATCTTCCATCTCTACCCACTGACCTGGCTTGCAAAGCTCTCCATTTACCATTATTCTATTTTGTTCAATAATTCTATTAGTTTCTCTTCTCGAACAAATTCCTAAATTACTTAAAAGTTTATTTATCCTCATTTTTTGAACTTTATCCTTTCACCATCTATCTATATAAAAGCTTTATACTTAACTAATTATATCTAACTCTTTTTCTTTTATCCATCTTCTACTAATAATTACTATTAATATCACAATCAAACTTAAGCACAATAAACATACTGTGTTTTTTGGAGTTATACTATCCATTATTTCCAAACAATGCATAGCCATTAAATTTGTTATAAGAAAATCTGTGACTAAAAATGAATAATAAGGTTACCCCCTAATTTATTGTATTTATAAATTATAGAGTAACCTTATTGTTTAATCTAATTAATTTTTATTTTGATAAATTTAAAGAACCTATCTCAGTAGCGAATTTATTCATATCTTTTGGCATCCAAACTTTTTCTACTATATTAAATTTGAAAGTTTTCTCTTTCGTATCAGTTGATGGTTTCACATTTTTATATGCTTCTTTTGCTTTTTTAACATATGCATCTAATAACTTATCTAAAGCTTCTTTTTGATTTGTAAGCTTTAATTTTTTAACTTCTTCGATTGCAGCCTTTGCTGCATCTTCATTTAGCTTTCCTTCATTAAAATATGTTGATTTTATCTTAACTTCTGCCTCTTTATCATCTTCTGAGATTTTTTCTGTAGTAACTGTTACCTTTTTTAGAGCATCTATACGTGCATTATATATTTGCTCTAATTGATCATCTTTAAGCGTTAAACCTTCTTTTAAAAATTCGTTTTTTATTCCATTCTTAATTGTTTTTTTGTGAAACTCTGAAAGTTCTTTTACCTTATCTTCAGGCATTGAAATCTTTGATAGACCACTTTCGTCACCTTTAATATAAAAATTAAATAAGATTTTTGCTGTCTCCTCAGCACTTACTTTTGGTTTATTACTACATCCAAGTAACATCACTGGAATAAATAATAAACACATTAATACTACTAAACTTTTTTTTACCTTTTTCATGTTTTACCCCCATAAAATTCTATTTTTTTCTCTTATAATATATTATATTATGTATATTTTGTCAATTTTTTTGATAATTTAAATAATTAATTTATATGTCAAATTTAATTTTACTTATTTTACCATTTGATTGCCTATAAATTGATTCATTTATTAATTTACATATTATAGTTGATTCCAAACCATGAATTTTCTTTAACATATTGGGAAACTATTGTTTTAGCAGTAATATACTTCATTTTTCCTCCTTATATATATCGAAAGATTATTTTAATAAAATACTATTTAATAAATTTTTTTGTTAAAAATTATTTATTAAGTGTAAATAAGAGGATATCTCTAAACATAAAGATTACACAACACATGAATTAATTTTAAATTAAAACTTCAATATATTGTGTCTAAAATTCATTTTGAGATATCCTCTTACCATACTTTGCATTTTTATTTTTTTGAAAAATTTATGTCAATTTCTTCTTCCAAATATACTTTGGTTAATGATGGTTTCGTACTGCTTATTATCCTTCCCTCTCTTATAGAGTAACAGACAGGAACTTGACGCCTTATAGCATCATATCCATTTTCAGCAGGTAGAAGTATAAGATTACCTGGCTTACCTACTTCTATTCCATACTTACTTTCTATATTTAAAGTTTTTGCTGAATTAGTTGTTATAAATTTAATAGATTCATTTATCTCGTTATATCCCATAACTTGACACACATGTAGTCCAAAATGTAACACTTGAAGCATGTTACCAGTTCCAAGTGGATACCATGGATCAAAAATATCATCATGTCCAAAACAAACATTAATATCAGCATCTTTTAATTCTTTTACTCTAGTAACTCCTCTACGCTTTGGATATGTATCGAATCTTCCTTGTAAATGTGTATTCACAAGAGGATTTGCCACAAAGTTTATATCAGACATTTTTAGAAGTCTAAATAATTTATATGTATAAGCATTATTGTAAGAATGCATTGCTGTAGTATGGCTAGCTGTAACTTTGTTTTTCATCCCCGTTTCTAATGCTCTAGTAGCTACAGTTTCTAAAAATCTTGATTGTTCATCGTCAATTTCATCACAATGAACATCTATTAGTGCATTATACTTTTGCGCAAATTCAAAAATTTTATTAATTGATTCTACCCCATATTCCCTTGTAAACTCAAAATGTGGTATAGCTCCAACTACATCAGCCCCTAGTTTCAAGGCCTCTTCTAAAAGTTCTAAACCTCTTGGATAAGATAAAATTCCTTCCTGAGGGAAAGCTACTATTTGTAAATCTACATAATCTTTCATTTCCTCTTTAACTTCTAACATAGCTATTAACGCTAACAATGATTCATCTGTGGTGTCAATATGAGTTCTAACATGTTGTACACCATTAGCTATTTGCCAACTTAATGCTTTTTTAGCTCTTGCTTTTACATCTTCCTTTGTCAACAAAGCCTTTCTTTCAGACCATCTTTGTATTCCCTCAAATAAAGTTCCACTCTCATTCCAACTCGGTTCCCCAGCTGTAAGAGTTGTATCTAAATGAACATGTGGCTCTATGAAAGGTGGAAGAGCTAAAGCACCATTTCCATCTATAACTTCCTCATTTTCATATGGCTTTAAATCGCTTTTTATTTCTTTAAATATGCCTTTTTCAATCCTTATATTAACTAAATCACTTTCATCTTTAAGCTTTATATTTTTTATTAACATATATACTCAACCCCCATTAACTTTACTTAAATTATAACTAAATTTGAAATTATTTTTAAAATTAGCTATGTTATAAGAAATTGCTAATTTTAAATTTTAAAACAGCATTCTCTTAAAACATAGCCTTAAATTTATACACCAATCCTTTTTTTAAAATCACCTTAATATTAAGCTAATTTTTCACCACATTCTGTATTTTCTTCTATTTTTTCTTTAATAACTTTTGCTAATATAGTATGTGTAACCCCTGTTACTATTAATGAGTTCAATGATGGAACTCCTACAGTTAAATATTTTCCTGCTATTATTCCTAGTATACAAGCTACTATGGCCTTATAATTTATCACTTTAAAATTTGCTTCTTTAAAATTTTCATATTCTCTTTTTCTTACAAAGAAATAATCAGCTATAATTACTCCTCCAACTGCTGGAATCATTGAGCCTAATAAGCTTAAAAAGCTTACAAAATTATTGTATAGCCATAAAGCCCCTAAAGTCCCTAATATCCCATTAAATATTACTACCTTGCTTTTAGGAATCTTTGTTATATTTGAGATTCCAAGTCCAGATGTGTATATAGCATTATCATTAGTTGTCCATATATTTAATCCTAAAACTAATATTGCTGGTATTATCAATCCTTGAGATATCATAACATCTGATATATCTGAATGTCCCGTAGCCATCGCCCCTACAGCCCCAAATAAAAACATTAGAGAGTTACCTATAAAGAATGCTACTACTGTTGTTATTACAGCAATTTTTTTATTCTTCGCAAATCTTACAAAATCTGGCGTTGTACTTCCTCCACTTATAAAAGATCCAACACATAGAGTCAATGCTGTAACTAATCCCATTTTTCCACTTGATGGTATATTTAATATCTGTGATATACCACCTACTGAATTTATTGCTTTAAACACCGATGTACATCCTAATATTGTTATAGCTGGTACTGCTACTGCACTTAATATAGTTAAAGACTTCATTCCAAAATACGCTGTTGATGTCATTAATAATCCTGATACAGCTACTAATAAATATATATTTATTCCTGTTATTTTGCTTACTGGTATTGCAAACATAGCAACTCCAACTCCAAACCATCCTATTTGAGTAAAACTCGTTAAGAAAGATGGTAAGTATGCCCCTTTTTCTCCAAAAGAATATCTTGCTAATAAATGCATCGAAAGCCCTGTATCTGCTCCTATATATGCAAGTGCCCCTGTATAAACTGCTAATATTAAATTTCCTAAAAACACTGCTAAAGCAAATTCCTTTATGGACAGTGCTGCTCCTAATGTTCCTCCAGTAAGCATACTAGCTGAGAAAAATGTAAATCCTAGCATAACTACGAACATTGAAACAAATCCTCGTTTATCCTTTTCTGCCACTGATTCAAGCGAATAATCTTTGTCCACGTGTTGTTTTTTACTCATAGTTTTCCTCCTTTTTAAGGAGAACTAGTACAATTTTTCATTTAAAGTTTATTCTAATTAATAAAAAAGACCTTTTATATTTCTATAAAAGGTCGCAAAAATCTCTATATTAATTATAAACTTATAAATGTGGAATTTAAGTCTATCTCTACGACCTTATCAGTCTCTCTGGACTAATGTTAAAGGTACTAATTCTCTTTTTATGATATAATATCATCATTTACCTGCTAAGTCAATAAAAAGGAAATTTATGAATATTTATTCTGATTGATATATGATAATGTCTTAATATAACACATGTGATTATGTCCCAAATATAAATTTTAGTATACAATAAACCTCATAACTTGAAATGAGGTGGACATACTGAGAAAGGTTGCTTTAAGAA
>NZ_JAPQFJ010000023.1 GCF_026738875.1 Clostridium brassicae | reverse complement strand
GATTTTTATGGCTAGTATTTATAACACACAACCTCATAAGTTGGTTTAAATCTACAGTTTTGTATGGAACAGAACTTGAAAATATAGGGATAAGAGTTTTAGTTAAAAGCATTGGTAATATAAAAGGCATTGTTAAAAGAACTTCCGAAGGAATTATAGTTAACATTCCACCCATAACAAAACTTGCAAAACTAATTGCTGACGCACTCTATACCCCTAAATATATACAATTAAAACTTAACATATGAAGTTAAATACAATAAATTAATGTAATATTATCCAAAACAGTAAATCTAATTTTACTTTTCTTTAGTATTGTCAAATTTAATTGTGTGAAATTATTCCAATAGGCTCCGCCTAAAAATCTGGGCGACTATGGAATATATTGAATAATATTAACAGGTAATTATATGAAAATATAATTTTTATATTTGTACGAAATCTAGGTAATTAAAAATTTGAAATACGTAATGCAAATTTTATTATTCACCAGTTTAAAAATTTTCTAAATTGAAATCAATACAAAAGAACAAGGTATTAAAATTACATACCTTGTTCTTTTTAACTTAATTGTATTTCTATTTCTATTTAGTTTTATAAAAACAGATTAAATTTCTTCTCTTTTAGAAAACTTATTAACTTCAAAGTAGCTTTATCCTTTTCTTTAGCTTCTACCATTAAATCAACATCAATATCTTTAATCAAAGAAGTAAATAATATAATATCCTGTTCTAATATGTAATCACTATGGCTTTTGTCATAAGTGTTCGTTTTTCCACTACTAATATGCATCTTAGGAATACTTCCTGTATCCTCCCAAGTATTTTTTATTGTTTGTATATCACTATCAGTTATTTCTCTTTTATTATTACAACGGTGATGATGAATATCTAAAACAACAGGGATAGATGCCTTTTCGCTAATAAATAAAACATCATCTATATTAAATGAAATATCATCATTTTCTAATCTTAGCATATTTTTAATTTCTCTTGGTAAATAAGTATATATCTCTATAAATCTACTAATTGCACTAGCCTTATCTCCATAAACTCCTCCTGTGTGAATAATAATGTCGCTTCCTCCAAGGAGATTTAATATTTTATAATGATAATTTAAATAGTTTATACTATTTTCTACAACATTTCTTTTTGTACTATTTAAAACTGTAAATTGATCTGGATGCATTGAAAGTCTAATATTATTGTCTTGTACAACATTCTTTATTTCATTGATTATATTTAATAATGCCTGATCATCTTGCCATCTCCATTTAAAATCTCTCAATATGTCTGGATGTTCTACCAAAGGTAATATATTACTAGGAATCCTATACATAAATATATCGTTATGAATATTCCACTTTATTATATCTCTAGTTAAATTTAAATTGTTAACTATCTTATTTCTCAAATAATCTATCCCATATTTATATACAGAATTAAGCCTACATTGCTGAAAACTTCTTGGTTTTAAACTATTGTTTATACAAGCATAACCAACTTTTCTAATCATATTTATCCCCTTCAATGAAACTTTATTTCTACTATCCATGTAAAATTTATAACATGTTCATATTCAATTTTACATCCTAATGAAGTAATATATTTTTCAAATTTTTCTAAATTAATATAATATTTACAATTAATTACCTCCCACAAATCTCCTCTATCTTTTCCATATAAATTATTTTTACAATTTTCTCTTTCTATATCATTTAAAAACATAAAATCTGCAATAATAATTTTTCCGTCATCCTTCAAATATTCTAACATGTACTTAATTGCCTTTTTCTTTTCATTCTCATTTAGGCTATGAAAAGCATAAGTTGTTACAACAATATCAACATCATTTAATCTAAAAGGCTCATCTAAAAAATTTCCTAACTTGAATTTTATATTCTTATACTTCTTTTTTGCTTGTAAAATCATTTCTAAGCTTTGATCTACCCCTACTACATCCATTTCACAACATAATTCACCACATAAATTGCCTGTTCCACATCCTATATCAATAACACTTTTAGCATTATTATGCTCAATTATTTTATTTCTTACTTTAGATAAAACCTCATCATATTTTTCAAATAAGCCCAATTCATCATTTGATTTATCTCTAACCATTTTGTCAAATTTTATTGCTTTATTATCAAATCCCCACATATCCACCCATTGTTCTCTATTAGTTTTATTTTCTTTTAAGCTCATATCAATATTGTTTAGAAAATCTCCGTAATTTAATTCTACATTAGATTCCAATATTTTATTTATACTTGTCATCAAAGTATTTTTTATATTGTCTAACTCAAAAATATTTCTTTCTATTGCTTTTAACTGAAGATAAAGACTTCGTGTAAATTGATTATTTCCATAATTATTTTTATCCATTAAATTTTTTATGTCTTTAAGTGAAAACCCTAACTGCTTTAATAAAATAACAGTTCTTAGTTTAAATAAATCATCTTCATTATAATTTCTATAGTTATTTTTCTCTCTTTTAGGAACAATAATTCCTTGATTTTCGTAAACTATTAAAGCCTTTGAAGTTATATTAAACATCTTGCATACTTCATTAGTATTCACTAAATCACCTCCAAAAAAAGTATAAACTCTACCCTTTGGGCAGAGTCAATATTTAAACTTTTTTATTATTTTCAATTACCCTTCATTAATTTTGTCTATAATAAATAAAAAATTTCCTTTTTTTATATAACCTATATTCTATTTTGAAAGAGGAGTATAGCTAACCCAATCATATTCAGCTGTTAAAGGAGTTTTCCCATCAAATGGTTTTAACCATCCAGGTGCATTACCAGGCCATGCATTCATACTAATACGACCAGGAATAGAAGGCACTTTGCCAGAAGTTTTAATAGCCTCTTTACCATCTACATACCAAGTTATTGAATCTGGTAACCATAAGAATCCATACTCATGAAAATCTAAAGAAGCATCAAATCCTAAATCATAAATAAATCCTCCTGCACTTATACCATCTGTAAAATAGTTAAATTCAACTTTTGTTGTATCTTTTCCTGTAAATTCAATATCAATTTCGTGAGCTCCACCACTACTATTTTCATTATAAGTAAAGAATGAAGAAACTACTCCATCATTTTTTATAGGTTTCATTCTAACAGAATAATATCCATATCCATAAGTAGCATCATTAGAAAAATATTCTCCACCTGAATAAGAATAAGAACTTCCCTCAGGCTCTTTATCAATTTTTAAAGTCATAATACCATTTTTAAAAGAAACATTGTTTTTTCTCCAGATACAATTGAAACCACCACCATTAGACCAACCATCAGAAATGTAAAAATTTTTATAGTCATGTTCATTAAAATCAAATCTTCTCTCTTCACATTGTGTATTTTCACATATAAGATTAGATTTTTTTAATTCTGTTGCATTAGCTTTATAATTTGGAACGCAATTCATAAAACTTAAGCTCATTAGTAATGATAATGCAATGATTGATTTTTTCATAATATTTTTCTCCTTTAATAACATATTATATATCCTAATTATGCTAAATTTTAAAAAATATCAAAATGAAATTGTAATTATGAACTTTCCTCAACTAGTGGTTATGCTATATAAATATAGCGTTGCGTACTCACAAGATAATTATATCACTTTTTCACAAATAATCCCAATAATTTCTAACTTGTGTTTCATGTTTCAAATATGCCTCTTTTACAATAAAGCACTAAATTCACTTAACATTTTTTTGATCTATATTGTTATATCTATTTATATGTATGAACTTAAAAAGTAGTGGCTGTCTCACAATAGAAATATTTCTATTGTGAGACAACCACTTAGCTTAAAAGATATATTGCGTTTATAATAGGGTTCACCTTAACTGTTGTAATAAGACCGTTTTATATTTCCCCTCCTAGTGAAGCCCAGCTGCTCCATCCATTATTTGGTGATGTTTGCCATATATGCCATAATGCATTATCTCTTCCTCTTCCGAATACTTCTAAACGTCCATCTGCATTTTTTCCTACTGCTATTTGGTCAATCCATCCACCTAATGAAGCCCATTTACTCCAGCCATCATTTGGCGATGTTTGCCATATGTGCCATAATGCATTGTCACTTCCTATCACAAACACTTCTAAACGTCCATCTGCATTTCTTCCTACTTGTATTCCATTAATCCAGCCACCCATCGAAGCCCATTTACTCCAGCCATTGTTTGGTGATGTTTGCCATATGTGCCATAACACATTATTTCTTCCTCTTCCGAATACTTCTAAACGTCCATCTGCATTTTTTCCTACTGCTATTTGGTCAATCCACCCACCTAATGAAGCCCATTTACTCCACCCATTATTTGGTGATGTTTGCCATATGTGCCATAATGCATTGTCACTTCCTATTACAAACACTTCTAAACGTCCATCTGCATTGCTTTCTACTACCATTCCATTAATCCAGCCACCCATCGAAGCCCAACTGCTCCATCCATTATTTGGTGATGTCTGCCATATATGCCATAATGCATTATCTCTTCCTCTTGCAAATACTTCTAAACGTCCATCTGCATTATTCATTACAGACAATGTTTTACTATTATCATATGGAGACTCTTTGAGCCTATACTCATGATAATCTCTTGCGTAAGAATCAAAATACTCTAACGGTACTACAAAACTCCTTTCACAATATGGACAATAAAATATTTTGTTTGTTCTATAGGGTCTCAAATGAATTCCTCCTTAGAATATTCCACAAAATATATTATATTCCACAAGAATAAAGTAGTTACTTTTGTTTATTATTCCAACTGAAATATTTTTCTTGTTTTTTAGTGGCTTTACTTTCTATCATAATAATCTCTTTTTTCGTTCTCTCCACTTCGGTAATATTTCATCCATAAATTCATAAAATTTTTTACTGTGATTTGGATGTTTTATATGACAGAGTTCATGAATTATTACATATTCAATTAAATCTTTTTCTTCTTTTATTAGTTCTAAATTCAAAGTTACATGATTTTTATAAGGCCTATAACTTCCCCATCTTCTCTTCATTTTTCTAATAGACCAAGTTGGCTTTGTAAAATTATATTTTGTAAATTTTTTAAAACATTCTTCAAATAATCTTCCAAATTCTATTTCAGCATTTTCCCTATACCATTTATATAATAGCTTCTTATTATAATCTCCATCAGTACTATTCTGTGAATATATGTAAATATTACTTTTTTCTAAAATTACACTGTTTTTTTTCGCAGAAACTATATTAATCTTATATTCATTTCCTAAATACCTATGACTCTCTCCACTTACATAATTCATTAAAATTGTTCTTGAGTAATTTTTTTCAAAGTACTCTCTCTTCTTTAATATCCATTGAGCTCTTTTTAGCACAATTTCTTTAATATATTTATCTCTGATTCCTAAAGGAGCCACCACGTCTACTGTGCAATCAGGTTTAACTGAAATTTTTAAAGTCTTTCTTTTTCTATGGATTACTTTAAATTCTATCTCTATACCTTCATAATTGATTTTCATATATCTTTGTCCCTTTTTTAATGATCGATCTAGTTTTCCTATTAAATTATATAATACTAATCTTTATATTAACATAACTTCTACTTCTGTAGCTTTTCCTAGTGACTTATTTTTATATCTCCTCTATGTGCCTTTACTATCTCCTTCGCTATATATATTCCAAGCCCTGAACCTTTATTGCATTTCACCCATATTTATGGAAAATATACTATCATTTTAATTACAGTATATATTATTTTTCTGTTTTAAAATAGTATAGGAAAAAACCTGATATTGTTCATTCAGGTTTTTTCCGTATAATCCAGTATAAAAAAATTATATATTACTTTGAACTCTTTAAACTTTCATCTATTGCTTTCCTATAATCCTCTTTGCTACAACTACCCACTATAGGTTTACCAACAATATTTCCTTTACTGTCAACAAATATAGTTGTTGGAACCCCAGATACAGTACTTAATATGCCTTTCTTTAATTTTTCATCAGGAATTATATTCTCATACCTTACACCTTTTTGCTTAACAATATTTTTTGCAAGTACTTCATTTTCATCATTAGGTGTATCTGCAACAATACCAATTACATTTATATTTTCTTTTTTTAATTCCTCACAAAGGCTTTGAATATCTGGCATTTCTTTAATACAAGGTCCACAGAATGTTGCCCATATATTTACCATTGTAAGTTTAGAGCGCTTAAATATGCTGTTGTCTATTTCTTTTCCATCGATTGTTCTTGTTTTGAATTCTATATTTTTGTAAGCAGCCATTTTTTCTTCTTCACTAACTGGGATAGATAGCTTTATACTTTTCTTTAATTCATCAATACCCTTAAGAACTTCTTTAAAATTTTTCTTTTCCTCTTCAGATAATCCACTTTCATTATATTCATCATTATATAATACATAACATTCTAAATTATCTTTTTCTGCAACCTTTTCATGATGTTTATACTTTTTAAAAGCTTCTTCTTTTGCTTCAATATCCCCTTTTGGACCGCTTTTTTCCTTACTTTTATCAAGTACCATAATCACAAGAAACTCTTTTGCTTTACTTTGATATTTTTCTGCTAGTTTTTTCTGTTCTTCCTCAGTTTTTGCATCTTTACCCTCTTTCTCTAGCTGCTTCATAAATTCAACTTCTACATACTCGTATGGAATTTGTGCTATTGTATAGGCTATTCCATATTTTCCACCTGCTGCAAAAACTATGGATGCATTTCCTTTTTCCGACCAAGCCTTTGGTTCATAATATTCTAGTCCCGATGGGTCAAAACTCCTTTTTGTACCTTTTAAAGTTTCAGCCTTACTTTGTGTTTGCTGCGTTTCATTTTTATTTTGGCTATTCGTTGCTTTATCAAAACCAACCATTGATATACAAACTGTTGCTGCTAGAAATATTTCTAAAAATTTCTTAATCATATTTATTCCTCCTTAAAATTTAATTTTATTGTTCCCTTGTAAAATTCTTTAATGTAAATTTAATCAACAATAATAATCGGGACCTAGATTTAAATATCTTTTTTCAACTCCCAATACACCATTAGTTTTATACCTCCTTGTCCTTTGTTACAAACTTATCATATAAACTCAAACTTACATCTTAATAAACTAAACCTTAATTAATTCTTACAAAAAGAAAAAAGCTGTTTCAGAATGATTTTATAAAATCATCCTGAAACAGCAATACTTAACTTTCCATTATATAAATATCTCTAAAAAAATATCCTTAATTCTAGATACTTACTTATATTATTTCTTTCTAATTGGTACCCAAACTTCAAACTTTGAATTAGTTGGGTCTTCATTCAAGTATACTTCAATATCTGGTGCATCTGCATATTCGTATCCAGACGTTGGTAACCATTCTGTAATTATTCTTTTTTCAAGTTCTTGAATTGCTTTTGGCATAGCACCCTCTTCAGGGAAAACAGCCCAAGTGCCTGCTGGTATTACATATTCATACATACCCTTTGGTACTTTTTTATCCGTTGCTGTAGCTATATAATATTCCCATTTATCTAGTTTATCCATGCAAGCACTGACTCCTAATATCCCATTAGAATCCTCATTCATAAGAGATACTATCTGGTTAATCACCCCACTTTGTGCTGATTCTTCCCATAATTTCGGTACAGATTTAAAATTATCCTCAACATTCTTTTCTAACGGGGCTTTTATTCCGACTATTCTAATTTGTTCCTTTTTAATTATACTATACTCCATTTCTTCTACTCCTTTTATTGTTATTTTAAAACTAATAGGAGGATATGCTTTTAGGAATGTTCCCTTTTTTTGAGCTATTGAAGGCGATACATAGTGTATTTTTTGAAAAGCCCTATTAAAAGCAGTTGGAGATTCATATCCATAACGTAATGCTACATCAATAACCTTATCTCCATTTTGTAAATCAAGGGCTGCTTTTGTTAATCTTCTATTTCTTATATACTCTGATAAAGGTACTCCTGCTAAATATGAAAACATTCTTTGAAAATGATATACAGTACAACAGGAAATTTTTGCTGCCATTTCATATTCAATAGTTCCATCTAAATTTGATTCAATATACTGAATTGATTCATTTAACCTTTCTAACCATTCCATTAATCCATCTCCCCTACAAATGATAGTATAGTAAACAATTAATAGGAAAACCTCTCACTTACTGCACAAATATGAGAGATTTGTTTTATCCATAAAAATTATAACATATACTAATTATACTTTAGCTACTCTTATATTTTAATTCTTTTATTTCCTTTAATAATATTTGTTCATTTTTCTTACACTGCTCCTGATTATTCATTAACAAATCAAGTTAATAATTTTAAAAAACTTAGTAAAGTAAACGCCATTTGTATAAAAAAAACCTTAGACTAATACAATTAATCTAAGGATTCTTGGTGAGGTTTTATTTGTATTCTTCTAATGTCTTTAATAAAATTTCAGTATCGAAAGGTTTCCTAATATAGCTCTTAGCTCCTAGTGCTATACACTCATCTTTTACGTTTTCGTGTCCTACTGCTGATATAATAATTACAACTGTTTCAGGATTAATTTTCATTATATCAGTTAACACACGAACACCATCCATCCTAAACTCAGACATGTTCAAGTCTAAAATTACAATGTCTGGCTTTTCAACTTTAAAAATCTCTATTGCATCCTCTTCACTTGATGCCTCAAATATATTATGGAAATCACCTTTTTCAATAATCTTTTTTACAAACATTCTCATATACGATGAATTATCAACTATTAATACTTTTTTCATATTAAAAACTCCTTTATATACTTGATTTTTAAAGACACCTTAGTGAAGCAAATCTTTTATTTTAGCAAAAAGTCTAGCACATTCATCTGTTTCCTGTTTCAAAGCTGCTACTTCTAACTTTATTGCTAATTCATAAATAGAAATTATTCTTAGGGATCCAGAGGAACCTTTTAATTCGTGAGTCACCCCCGCTAATTTATTAAAATCATTGTTATCTATAGCTTGCTTAATATCTTCCAATAAATTAGGTAGACATTTTATATATTCTTCAAGTATTTCTTTTGCGTCATCTCTTTCAAATCCTGTGCTTTCAATCAAGTAATCAATATTATTATCTATAATATTATTATAGTCGGTCACAAGTCCTCTCTCTTTAGTATTCTCTTCTATCATTTTAAACATAGTATCAAAATTAATTGGCTTACTAATATAGTCGTCCATTCCAGCTGCAATACACTTTTGGGAATCCCCCTTCATGGCATTAGCAGTCATAGCAATAATTGTAGTATGCTTTTTATCCCCTTCAAGCAACCTTATTTTAGATGTACATTCATACCCATCCATCACCGGCATCTGGCAATCCATAAAAACAACATCATAATCTTTTTCTGATACTGCTTTTAATGCTTCCCTACCATTTTCCGCCACATCACAAGTCATATCATGACATTTAAGTATACTTATAACGATTTTACGATTCATCTCGTTGTCTTCAACCAATAAAATTTTCGGTTTTAATTGATTCTTAACTTTCTTGACCATATGTTTTGTTATAAGTCTATGTTCTTCTTCATCTTCTTTTTTCAATCCCAATACTATAGCAATACAACCAAGTAAATCTTGTCTTCTTACAGGTTTACCCAAATAGGATGAAAATCCATATTCTTTCGCAACCTTACCATCTCCTTTTTGATTCATTGAGGTTAGAAGTATTAATTTAGTATCCTTTGCAAAAGGTATTGTTTTTAATGTAGCTGCAAGTTCATAGCCACTCATGTCCTGCATTTGATAGTCTATTATAGCAACATTTATTTTGTTTTTTGTATTTGCATTTGAAATAATTGTTGTAATGGCACTGGCAGCATCCTTGGCCTCAAATACCTCCAATCCAACTCCTTGAAGATATGAACTAACAATTTTTCTATTATTATCATTATCATCAACAATCAAAATATTGACATCTTGAAACTTCTCAAACGCAAATTTCTGTTGTGAAACTCCTTTAGCAATCTTTAATCTCACATCAAATTTGAATGTAGACCCTTCCCCTAGTATACTTTCAACACAAATTTTACCGCCCATCATTTTCACTAATTCATTAGATATAGCAAGTCCAAGCCCTGTTCCTCCATACTTTCTAGTTGTAGAAGCATCTGCCTGACTAAAATATTGAAAGATTGTATTAATATGTTCGCTGCGAATTCCAATTCCAGTGTCTTTTACTTCAAAACTAAGTACAGCTATCTCATTCTCTTCCTTCAAACAATCCACTGTAACAAAAATCTCGCCACTTTCAGTAAATTTTACTGCGTTACTTATAAGATTGTTTAATATCTGCTTAAGTCTTGATGGATCACCAACAACCTCTTCGGGAACACCTTCTTTAATCATAGTATAAAGTTCAAGACCTTTTTCTGCAGCCTTAGGGGCAAGGAGTGAAACTGCATCCTCAATAGTATTTCTTAAACTAAATGCAATATTTTCCATGGTTAGTTTTCTAGCCTCTATCTTTGAAAAATCTAATATATCATTAATAATATGTAAGAGTACCTCTGAAGCCGATTTTGCTTCACGTATAAACTCTTTTTGCTCTAAAGACAGATTAGTTGATTGCAACAATTCAAGAAATCCAAATATTCCATTCATTGGTGTTCTTATTTCGTGAGACATATTTGCAAGGAACTGACTCTTTGCGATATTTGCTGCTTCTGCCTGTTCTTTTGCCTTGCTAAGCAGCCTTTCTGCGAGCCTCTGCTCTGTAATGTCATCAGCAGTACAGATAAGATACTTAATATTACCTCTTTCATCTCTTTGGGGCTTACTTTTAATTTTAAGCAGCCTATTTTCACCCTTCCAATTTTTAACCTGAAGCTCTCTTTCTGATAGCTCATTCTTTTGAAACAATTCCCAGTTATTCGTAGAAAACTTATTTGCAGTGTCTATATCAAATATGTCATATAAGTCCTGATATTCTAAATCGCTTTTCTTCTTACCAAAAAACTTTGCATGAGCTTCATTAACAGTTGCATAAGAAGTTACATTACTTAAAGCCCAAATCTGTGATTCAGAATTATTAAGTAAAATTGCTTGCCCACTAAGTGTTGATTCATATGCTTCTTCCCTTGCAATCCTTACTCTTGTATATGAAAAAGCCTTTGAAATATCTCTTAATATGCTGATTTGATCTTCTTCCCACGTGATAGGCTTTGATAAACTTTCATAGCCAACGAATCCAATTAACTTGTTTTCGCTTTTCAATGGAACTATAAGAGAAGATTCTATTCCTTCTTTTAAAAAAGCTTCTGCTTCAAATACCGCTTCATCTGGAAATTTCTTTGTATTATTTATTGCAACAAAATCATTATTCTTAATCTCTCGAATCAACCAAGGAAGAGCATAAACTACCTCTTCCTCATAAATTTCTCTTTTGGGACTTATATCTTTCTTATTCCATTGACATTCTATTTTCATAAAAGTAGGATCTTTAGAAAAATAATAGATATAAATTCTATCCACATCAAAAAATAAACCGATTTTCTCCAATGATTTTTTTAACTCAATCTGATAATTAAAACTATCTACATCTAAAAATTTCTGAAAAGTATCATTAATTAGCTTAAGACAATCATTTGAATACCTAATATTTGAGTAATTAACTTCACCACTCATAAAATCCTCCCATAATTTAAAGTTCACAGGTACTTGTAATAAAAAGAGTTAACTCTTTTAATAAATCTATTTCATAAGGTTCTAAAAGTAATTTTCCATCTTTATCATATATAACTTTTACAACAGGTCTCATTGGCATTGAGTTGTTTTGTTTTACTACTAAACCCTTTTCATTTGAACTTAGAATAATTCCACTCCCTGTTGGGAAAGCAGCTATGTTAGTAGTAATTTTTCTCACTATTTCTGCATCAAAATAAATATTGCTCATACCTACAAGATATTCAATAACCTCTTGCACAGTTTTACCTTCCTCGGAATTTCTACCTGATATCAAATTATCAAATACATCACATATAGACACTATTTTTGCAATTTGGTTTATTTCATCACCTTTTAATTTTAAAGGATACCCACTGCCATCGCTTCTTTCATGATGCATTAATGCAACTACCTTGACAGATGCATTCCAAACATACTGCTCCCCTAAAAAATCATAACCAACTCTTGGATGCATTAATCTAATATATTTATCTAATTCTTCCTTACTCTTAAAATCTGCTAAAAGTTTCTTATCATTCATAATTTTTATTTTACCTATATCATGCAATAATGCGCCTGCAGCTATATCTTTAAGCTTTAACATACTGTATCCCATATGAGTTCCTATTATTGTAGCCAATACACAGACATTTACCGAATGGGAATATATATTGTTATCACCAGCACTTATTTCTGCAACATTTATCAAAACATCTTTATTTGATAGTACATCTTCAATCACTGTGTTCACTGAATTCATAACACTATTATTATCAGTTTTCCCTTCACGACAATATCTTCCAATCATTTCCTTAACAGCACGTTTGCTCATTTGCCTTGTTCTTTCAGAAATACTTTCTTCAATAATCACATTTTTTGATATATCATCATCAATATATACTGAATTAATTCCCATTTCTTTAATTCTTTGAATATAATAAGGTTTTAGTTTTACTCCCACATTAAGTAAAACCTTACCTACTTCATCGTAAATCTGCCTTCCAAGAATTTCATCTCCCTTCAGGCTGAAGACACTAACAAGTCTCATATATCCCTCCAACTGAAATAATTAATTTTTTACTGGATAGTAAAAAGTTCTTATGAAATTAACAATTATTATTAAAATATTATTAAAATGTTATCATACTCTTACACTTTTGACTATATATATTTTTTCTCTCTATTTATTTTATTTAGTTTTTCCGCACCTTAAGTAAAAAAGCATAAACTGCTCCAAATATAATAAGGTTAATAACAAAATACATTCTTTGTATTATGGTTCAAACTCCTTGATTACTCAACATTAGTGTAACAGATATATGCAAATCATTCTTCTCTATTTAGACTGTTTCTAACCATTTAGACATTTTTATCTAAAACCCATTATATAAAAAGATAAAGTGGTATAGTAATTTATAAAAATCACTATACCACTTTACCTTTAAGGAAATTGCATAATTCCAAAACTGCATAGCTACATGCAAGTTTCAGCATTTGCATAGGCTTTGCACTTCTTTTATTAATAAAAATAAATTCTAAATTTGAATTTCTTCAATTAACTCACCCTCAGCTTCGTGAAAACTCACTACTCCTCTATGAATGTAGAACATTTCGAAAACAGGATTATCAGCCGTTTTATAGATGTCACGAATTAATGATTCATTATTGAGTACTGCCTCTTTTAACTTCAAATTATTGACAAATTCAATCTCTCCATTTAAACGAACCCATCTCATATCTTTACCAGTAACTATAAATCCAGCTACACTAGATGTTTTTAATTGTTTATAAACCTCTTTAGTGTTTCCTGTCACAAAATAAAACTTACCCTCCTTTTCAAATTGAAATTGAAAAGGTCTCATAACTGGTTTACCATCTTTTATAGTAGCTAAATGCCCCATTCTATTTTCATTTAAATAATCAATCAATTTATTCATTTTTTTATCTCCTCTATAAAATTATTTGACGTATTCCATGGATTACAGTAATATTATATTGTCCTAGTACTTTTATAACAAGTACTATAATTAATCAGATATACTCTAGAAAAACAGAGTAATGTGATTTTGAGGGGAGTTTACATGCTTTATGAATAAAAATCTTTTGAAAATGGAATGTAATGTAGGTCTAGTCCATGAAATAATCCAGGGAAAATGGAAATTGATGATTCTTCAGGTTTTATCAACTGAAACCTTAAGATTTGGACAACTTCATAGAATATTACCAAATATCAGGCAAGGCTACTTAACTCAACAACTTAAGGAATTAGAAAGAGATGGTCTCGTTCATAGAGAAGTTTATAAACAAGTACCTCCTAAAGTAGAGTATTCTCTAACTGATATAGGAAAAACATTCATACCTGTTTTAAAGGCTATGGAGATTTGGGGTGCTACTTACAGAGAACAGCTTAAAGAGATGTATCCAGACTAAAAACATTATAAGAGATTATATCATATTTCTAACTTCATTATATACACGTTATTTTTGTAAAATTAAAAATAAACCAGCTCAGTTCGATATAATAGAGAATTTTTAAAGATAATCTTCTCTATTATATCTATTTTTACTGATTTATATAGTTACTTAACAATTAACACTGTTCTATCTTTTATACATTCATGAAGAATTATACTAATTTCAAATTACCAGACTCTTGTTGCAAATTCCATAAACGTGCATATAGTCCCTTTAATTTAAGCAGTTCTTCATGCTTCCCTTGCTCTACAACCTCACCATTATCTAAAACCACAATCTGATCAGCACCACGAATAGTCTTTAATCGATGCGCTATCACAATTACGGTTCTCCCTTTAATCAATTATCTCAGCTAGTGGCATTTTAATTTCAATTAAATGAATATCTCTCTTTGCAGGATAAATGTTCTTTTTTCTCGTTTCAGAACTTGTACCAATATAACTTTCTCCTGAGAGTAACTGAAATTCTTTTTCTACCTGCGGCAACTCCCAATTCAGATTATCTCCAAGACAAAAAAGCATATCCATATGAGGAGTTCTAGAAACTCCACATACTTCAACAGGTTCCCTAAAATTTAAATTGTAATCAATAATCTGTATACCTCTTGAGCCACATACCCTGTTCATTTCACCACTACCAGCTTCCTGTGGAATAGAATAATAAAAATTATCACTATTTGAATTATAAGCTTCATTAAATGCATGGCAAATAGAACACCCATAGGATGCTTTATTATTTACTTTATACTCATACTGCTTCATCATATATAAATCACCTCATTCTTTGGGGTTCTTTACTAATTACATGTTTTTATCTTGTAATACTCCCTTATTAAAGATCTGTAAAGTTATCCTATGCTAATTATAGCACAATTGATACCAATTATCATTTGCAAATTTAATTTTATCCGATGACTACCCCCTCTAATATTCCCATCTTCTTTAAAGTGGAAGTAAAGAGCGGCTACGTCCCTGGATAACGATTTCTAAGCTTTAGTGGGAGTAAAACTCCCTCTGAAGCCAAGAACTCTGTTTATCTAAAAACTAATTCTATAAATTTTTCTACTTAAACCTAAGGGTTTATTTTAACCCAACTTTATTACACAAATTAATGGTTTTATTACAATATTGCACATTTGATATGATTTGTTGATTTATTATTGCAAATAAATATTTTAATCTAATATTAGAAATATTTTTAATTAAAACATCTAGAAAGGTGGAGAATCATGGGGAATTTTCGAAATATAAACACTTTAAAACCAGAAGGTATTGAAAACAAAAAAGCTTACTTAGTTGGTGCTGGTATTGCTTCTCTTTCAGCTGCTGCATATTTAATTATGGATGGTCATATGGATGGGAAAAACATTACTATTTTAGAAGAAACAAATGTTAGCGGCGGTGCTATGGATGGTTGCGGAAATGCAAAAGACGGTTATATTATTAGAGGCGGAAGAGAAATGGAAGAACACTATGAATGTTGTTGGGATTTATACAGCAAAATTCCGTCTCTAGATAATCCTAACAGAACTGTTTTAGATGAATTTAGAGAACTAAATACGCTTGACCCTAATGAATCTACTTGCAGATTAATTCATAATTGTGGTGAAAAAGCTGATTCTTCATCTCTTGGTTTAAGTGATATACACATTAAGCAATTAACTATGCTTTTTCTTGCAACAGAAGAAAATTTAGGTGCTACAACTGTTGAAGAGTATTTCGATCCTTCTTTTTTTGAAACTAATATGTGGTATTTCTGGCGCTCTATGTTTGCATTTGAAACTTGGCATAGCGTTGCAGAGATGAAACGTTACATGGAACGTTTTATACACTTACTTCCAGGTATGAATAGATTTAAAGGAATTATGTTTGCAAAATACAATCAATATGATTCTATGATTCTTCCTTTAAAAAGTTGGTTACTATCTAAAAATGTAGTCTTTGCCTTAAATACACAAGTTAAAGATTTAGAAATTGATATAGATGGTGATAAAAAAACTGTTACTGCAATTCATTTAACCTATAATGGTAAAGATAAGCTAATTCATACAAGTGAAAATGATCTAGTATTTGTTACTAATGGTTCCATGACAGAAAATTCAACTCTCGGTAATATGCACAAAGCTCCTGTACTTAATCGTGATCTGGGTGGATGCTGGAGATTATGGAATAACATCGCTAAAAAGCATCCTTCTTTTGGAAGACCTAAAGTGTTCTGTAGTGATATTGATAAGAGTAACTGGGAATCCTTTACGATAACGTGTACAGACTCTAAAATAGCAGATATTCTTAAAAATCTAACTGGAAGAGACCCTTACTCTGGGAAAACTGCTACTGGTGGAATTATAACAATTAAAGATTCAAGCTGGCTTTTAAGTATAACTTGCAATAGGCAACCTCACTTTGTTGACCAACCTAGGAATGTATTAGTACTATGGGCTTATGGCCTTTTTACTGACAAGATTGGTGACTTTGTGAAGAAGAGAATGTGTGATTGTACTGGTGAAGAGCTAGTAACAGAACTTCTATATCACCTAGGTATGAAAGACGAAATACCTGAAATTCTTAAAACAGTTAACGTTATACCTTGTATGATGCCTTATATAACAAGCCAATTTATGCCACGCACAAAAGGTGATAGGCCTGATGTTGTTCCTAATGGCAGTACTAATCTTGCATTTTTAGGACAATTCGCCGAAGTTCCTGGAGATTGCGTATTCACAGTTGAATATTCAATTCGTTCAGCTATGATGGCTGTTTATACTCTACTTAATCTTGATAAAAACGTTCCTGAAATATATCCATCTAAATATGATATTCGTGTAATTGCATCAGCAGCAAAAACACTATACAGTGGACGTCCTCTACCTGCTGAATCCATTATACACAAATTATTGAAGGACACAAGTCTTGATGGCTTAATTTAAAACTTCCTTTAGTAGCCCTAATGCTATATTTTAAATTGTTGAGTTCATTATAATGATTTCAAATTATAGGTGGTCAACAGTTCTTAGAATATAACCTAATTTAAACGTAAAAGCTATGAAATCTATGTTTTAAAACTGAATTTCATAGCTTTTATTTAGTCTATAGCTATCGTAACTAATACGCCAATCCTCAATAGGTTATAAGTAACTTTACGCCATTATTGGATAAAAGCTCATCGTAATGAACCAAAGATACAATACTATTAGCATACTTTGCATTTTAATAAAGCTTTATAGGTATCTCCACTTATTAATTTATTAAGATTATCAACAATTTGCTCTGGATTTTCAGTCATACTTGTTCTTATCCATTCAAGCAATAAACCAACAAGAGCAACCTTATAAAAATTCACTACAAATTCCTTTTCTTTTTCAGACACTTCCATGCCTTCAGTAATTTCATCTACAACGTCTAAAACAAGGTTGTACACTGCACTATATAAATGAGTTTCTAATTGATCACGACCAATAGAATTATAAGTATTTAATACCATTTTGCGATTTTCACTCAAATAAAAAAATATCCTTAAAAATCCCTGTTGCCATGTCTCATATGTTTTGTTTTCTGCCATTACAGCGGCAACTTCATTTTTGAAAATCCACTCTAAAAGTGCGTAAATATCTTGAAAGTGATAATAGAATGTACGACGATTTACTCCACAATCATTAACAATATTATTAACTGTAATTTTTGCTAAAGAAGTAGTGTTCATTAGCTTTTTTAATGATTGTGCCAAAGCTTTTTTTGTCGTTTGTGACATACTCTATATCTCCCTTCTTATAAACTATATAAGTAGTATATTTATATAATCATATACAATATTACTTATTATGTAGTAAATTTGTTTTAAATTGAATGCCACTCCACATTAATAAACTAGGAATAAAAACTAATATCATTGCAATAATTGGATTAAAAATTCCTATATGAGAGCGTAATGGAATCAAATACATATTATAAACAAAATAGAAAAACCAAGACATTATACCCTCACTTATTTTAGGTGATATGTTGTAACTAACAATCCATGAAATTATTCCTATAACTGCAACCATAGCAACAGAAAACGCATTTTTTAAATCACTGTTTTCTTTTAAAAAGCGTTTCCCTAAAATAAAATATAAGGCTAAAGAAATAACGAATATTATAATAGACATTACGGACATTATTATCCCACTATTTTTATTTTTTGTAATAGCCACAAAAGTTAAAATACTCCCATAAATAAATCTTGTAACAAAACCAACGAATATATGGATTATAAGGGAAATCATATTATTCTTTAACATTTAACTCACCTTCCCAATACCCATTTATAGTACCTTGCATGAAAATTTTCAGAATATATTTTATTTTTCTAATAATACATATTATACCATAAAGATATATTCTTTACCTCATCTTCACCAAACTTCTCTGCCTAATAAATACTCTTCATTATTTAGTATAATATTTCATTTTATTAACAGCTGCCACCCTGTTATTTACTCCAAGTTTCCCATAAATATTAATAATATGCGATTTTACAGTTGCTAGGGAAATATAAAGATTTTTTGCATATTATTATCAAAAAAAGTTTGAAAATCCCCTTTTGTATCTCCCAAATACTCCTTTACAACTTCAATCACATAATTCCAAAAAACAAAGGTCTGGTTTGCATTTTCATCTAGCATCATCCATTTTACATTTTCCATCTTTGTTTCTTCTACAAAGCTAGATAGTAAAGTAGTCTTGCCACATCCTGCTCCTGCTTTTACAATCCTTCCCTTATAATCACTCTCCCCTGCATCATATCCTAAAATCCCACAAAGAATATTAATGATTGTGCTTTTACCTGTGCACCATTTGGCCCTAAAAAGCATAATATTTCTCCTTAGTTGTTCATAATATTTCTCTGCCTCCCATTTATACTGAAATCCTACTATAAAATCATCAGCATGAACTACAAGAAAACTATCTCCCTTAATTTCTTTAGAGAAAATAATCCTATACCATAACATCAATTGTGATGTTGCTTTCCTCACCAATTAAGACGTCAGCCCTCTGATATACAAAATTTCCAGGCTCAATAGCATTTCAACCCTACTTTCTCGCTATCTACGCTTATCTCCTACCATTACTGGTGACAACTCAAGACTCGCTACCGCTGGTTGGCTAGACCTTACTCGCACAGGATTTACACCTGCTGGGTTAATTACCCTTTGCTGGGCGCACAATTGGAATTTATTTCGCACATGCTTGAACAAATTTAATGGGAACATCCATTTTTTTTGCTGTTTCTTCTACGGTAAGCCCACTATCAAGAAATCGTTTACATACAACTTTTATGTTTTCACCAACTTCAATGATGTGCTTATCTAAATCATAGAAACGAACCACTCTTTGTCCCCATCTATGTTCGTAAACAGGGTGTACATATTCAATATATTTAAGAGCATTTAGCTTTTCAATAAAGCTGTCAAATTTGTCTTCTTCAAAATATAATTCAGCATCGTTGCCACCAAAAATTATTTCATTATCATTTTTCTTTATAAACTCTTTCCAGCTTTCTTTTGTTTGCAAAGCAACACCACCAGTTAAAGTAACATTAGCTCCAAAGTCCATAATAACCCTTAATCCTAAAACATCTTTATAGAATATTTTTGCTTTTTCTATATCGGTTACAACTAACATAGGATTTTTAAATTTCATAAATATCCTCCATTCAAATTATTATTTGTCTAAAGATTATGTGAATAATCTTTACTTCTTCATTATTTACATTGACGACACTTTTTAAATAAAATCTTTATATAATTTAACTTCTTATTATTATCCTAATAGTTATAAACTTAACTTGTTTAATTATATGGATAATAGGAAGTTAATCACTATAGATATTGTCTACACTTCCAATACAGATAATGTTACAAATTCAGGGAAATGCATATTAGTCAAACCACATATAGGTTGATAAGGAACTTTTTAATTATTATATCACAAATTCAAACATTAAAATTAATATAGCCATAGATCTTTACTCCCATGTTTTAACTGATATGAACAAAGATGCTACAGGTATATAAATAATCATTATCATTTTTTTCTAACTTCAAAAATTAAAAATAAAGCACTATCAACATTATTGATTTTCAATAACTTTTGATAGTGCTTTTATTATATCTAGTTCAAATTATGAATATAACTTTACCGCTATACTTTAATAGTAAAGCTTGTTTTTATTTAATACATAATATTTTGCTGTTGTATAGTAACTATTTCCTTTAATATTAGCTTTTTATACCGTCATTTAAGAAAGTTGTGTCTGATATTAATCTAATTCTCTTTTTTTTAAGAAAGTAACATCAATTTTTATATAAGACTACTATACATTTAAAAAGACACTCTATTAGTGCCTTTTAATTGGTAATTTATTTGGTCATTCATAAAAAATGAAGTAATTAAATCAACTTATTTATTCTCAATCTTATTACAATTATGTGAATTAATAGTAATAATCATTTTAATAGCTTTTTATTTAATGATATAATTAAGCTGTAGTTATAATAAATATTTATGTAAATACAAACATTACCACAATTACATTAAACAAGGAGGTAATTTCATGATAGTTTCACATAAATCTATGGTGGAAGAAATTGATAATGTTGGTGTTAAAAATGCATTTATGAAAGTACTTATTTCTCCTAAAGAAGGATGGGAAGGTTATGTAATGAGATTATTCAAACTAAAAGCAGGCGGTTTCACTCCAAAACATGCTCATCCCTGGTCTCACATAAATTATATTATTAGTGGCAATGGAACTCTTCATCTTGATGGAAAAGATAATTCTATAGAATCTGGCTCATTTGCATTGTACCAGAAGAAGGACATAAATAGTAGCACAAACCTCCAGTTTCTGTAATATATTAAACATCTTTCAAAAACTGAACAGGTTTTATTGCTCTTTTATATATCTTAAACTCCTGTAGATCCAAATCCACCATTTCCACGTTCTGTTCCTGTTAATCTCTCTACTTCAACTACATTTACTCTTAAAACAGGTTTAATAACCATTTGTGCTATTCTCATTCCTTTTTCAACTTTAAAATCTTCTTTAGAATGATTTATAAGTATAATTCCTATTTCCCCTCTATAGCCTTCATCTATTGTCCCTGGAGTATTCAAAACTGTTATTGAATGTTTTAATGCTAGTCCACTTCTTGGTCTAATTTGTGCTTCAGTATCTTTAGGAAGTTCTATTTTTATACCTGTGTGTATTAATGTTGTTTTGCCTGGTTGTATAATTTTATCCTCTACTGAATATAAATCCATTCCAGCATCACCAATATGCGCATACTCAGGTAACTTAGCCAATTTATTTGTTTTTTGTACTTTCAAATTCATAACTTATATATCTCCCTTATTTATCTTTAGTGACAGGGTGAATTATAATTACACCCTTCACCGATTTATTTTATTTAAAATTTTCCATTCATTTGTTGCACAATATCTTTAAACTGTGTATTAAATTACATTTTGTTTCTATATCATACCATAAATTCCAGTATTGAATTTTATTTATTTTAAGCTGAGTATTCTTATTCAGTTGGCTTTTTATATCCTACTAATGCTTTTCAAATAATTCTTCATTGCAATTTGTACTATCATATCAATTAACTGAACAATCAAATCTTTGCTTCCTGAAACTTTCTCAAGTCTAACATATAAAATTTCATTATACCGGCACGCTTTAAACATTTCATTCAGAATTGGATTTGAATTCACCTCATTAGCCGTACTACTATAGAATTATCTCTCTTTATTTAACCATATACCGCAGTATTGTCTTTACTTTATTACATTCTACTTTTCTTGCATCTGACAAATATATTTATCTATGAGTTTTCCCTCTCTTTTGTAAATTGTTTTCCTTCATAAAGTTTATTATCTTTTCGAAGCTTTCTGGCTCATCATCATAATCACCTATATGAAGAACTTGTATCGCTCATGCTTCATCCTTTATTCCCTCCAAAATCTTGTGATATGCTTCTTCTTCAATGTCTGCTATTTCATTAATCATATAAGGTAATCTGTTAAGTTCTTTACTTTCCTTCAATAAATACTTCACGATTAAATCTGTCATCTCTTGAATAATAATACCGCTCTTTTTAAAAAGGTCACCTGCTACTTTCCACTCTTGAAAACCGTACTTGTTCCCTAATTCTATTAGCAATGAAGCATACTCTCTTCGAGCTGCTTGATGTTCTATTTCATCTTTTTCTTCTATCATAAGTAATCTATTAGAAAGAATTGGAACAGTACCTGTACACATAACAACGTTTCTAAGAGCTATTTCATATTCTTGAAGGGTTAATTCATCTTTCCAATTAAGAATTTCTTTGCTTAACTTTCGCATACCAGATATTCCACAAAACCCCACCTTAGGATTAAGCATTTGATTTGCTTTTTCATAAAACCCTTTTATGGCAATTTCCCTAATACTCTTAATTTCATCATTAAATTCTATTAGACATATTGAATTTTTATCAGATAAAGATGTCTTTTTAATATTAAGAGCTTTTTCAAGAGTTTCATATTTAATTTTTTGAACTTCTTTAATTCCACAATCATATACATATGCACACTGCTCTTCATCATCATATCCTACCATTAATATATAGTGAATTGGTATATGCTCTTTATAATAAAATTTTGGATAATAACTTAAATAATACATATCCAAACATCCAAGAACAATTGGTCTTTCATTATCAATCTGTTCCTTTGCTTTTTTCATTACATATTCGAATCTTCTGCCTTCTATGTGCTTATACTTAAATCCTACAATATCACAGATTGATGAATACATTTTTTTAGTTCTTCCATCATTAAATCCAGTCATTCTTCGTACATTCCCACTACTAAACTTTAAATATACAAAATTTTCTATTCCGCTTAAACAAAAGAAAAAATAATCTGGTATATCTTCACCAAATTTTGTTTGATATAAATCTTCAATACCATTCCACATACAGGTATAATCACAAACTTTATGTCTTAGTTCAATTACCTTTTTAGTCATATTTTCATCACTCCTTCTATAAAGTTTTGTTTTCTATAGAAAAAGCATATACCCTCGTATTATGCTAGAGTCAATACCCTATCTTTTCTTTTTTATAGGGAAACATACTTCTGTAACAAATTTTTCTTCATTTACCTTATGCTCTGGAGAAATATAATAAATATTAAATGCTGGTCCACAAATTTCAAACCCGTTTTGTTCTATCCATTTAGCTATGTAAATATTTATATCTTTAAGTTTGCTGTACCCACCTTGATATGCCAATGAAGCTACCTCACAAGATGGAATACTATAAAACTTCACCTTGTTTGTACTTTCATAAATATTATTAACTACCCTTTGAACCTCAACATCAATATAGTTTTCATCAAAATTTATTTCATGTTGAATAGCAATAGAATAATTTGTATCTAAAAATTTGACGTTTAATTTTTTACATTCATCACCAAGTGTTTTCCACAAAACCCCTTCGTCTGGAAACTCTTTAATTTTCATTCTAAAGCTAGCAACTTTTCTATCTGGTATACACTTAGTTACTATAGATAATGCACATTCCTTCTCACTTGCCAAATCCTTTAGTGCATTATCCATTTGTTCTAGCTGTCCTTTAATTATTTTTACTTCTTGTTCTTTATCTTTAATTTTATTTTTTAATATATTTTTCAACTTGTCCGTTTCCATATCTTCTAGTTGCAGAGCTACTATTTCTTTTAATCCAAATCCCATCATCTTTAAAGCAACAATTTGATTAGCAATTGGCAATTGATCACTTTCATAATACCGATATCCCGTTGATTCATCTATATATTTAGGTATTAACAATCCAATTTTATCATAGTTCCTAAGCATATGAATGCTTATAGATGTAAGTACCGAAAATTCGCCTATTTTAAACATTTTTTGTCCTTTCTAAACTTATTTTATTACTTAAATTATACTATATATTAAATAGAATTTGGACCTAATGATGTTAAGCAATTTATATACTTATTTCCCCAAGTATTCCTCCAATGCTATTCCATTATCATGGATATACTTAGCAGCTTTTTTCCCAACGTATCTAATATGCCAAGGTTCATGTTCTATGCCTGTTACACTTTTCTTTTCCTTTGGGTATCTTATAATAAAACCAAATCTATAACAATTTTTTGCGAGCCAATCTGCTTCTTTTGTTCCATCTACAAAATATCTAGATTTGTTAGTAACATCTATACATAGTCCTGATTGATGTTCACTAAATCCTGGTTTAGCTACATATGCATCTGCAAGTTTCTTTCCTTGAGATTTTACCCTGCTTTTATATACATCTTGTTGTGATTTATAAGATCTATAGCCTGAGTTACCAAGTAATATTATTCCTTCAGCTTTAGCTGTATTTATTAATTCTTCTAATGGTTTTACAACAATTCCTGCTACATGTCTCTCGTCATTCTCTGACTTACTTAAAAATTGTATATTGGGTATACTTAATCCCTTTGGTATATAATCTTTACTCAAACCATGTTTTCTATTTACTAACAGTAGTTCTTCCTTTATATTAATATTAGCTGCTTGCTCTGATTTTTCCTCATCTTTAACCTTAGTTTCTTGTTGGTACTCGTCCTTCTTCTTATCTTTAACCTCAACTCCTTGTTTAAACTTATCTTTATCTTCAACTTCAATTTCTTGTTCAGACTTATCTTTATCATTAACTTCGGCTTCTTGTACTAAATTATTTTTATTATTTATATTTCCTAAATTTAAGTTTTGACCTCCTAATATATACCACAATCCACAAATTATTAGTACGCCAAATAGTAAAACTTTTTTTAATATTTTCTTCATATATTCTACATCCTTCCTAATTATTGTAATTTCATTATAAAAGATAAAGATTAAAATAATCGTAAATATTTCTTAAGAAATTCTAACTTATCTTTATTATTTATGTTTTCAAAACTTAAACTTTCTAAATTTAAGTTGTTATCTCCCAACACATACTACAATCCACAAATTATTAGTAGTATACCGTAGTCTCTTTATTTGAACCATTTGTTTATCTTACATCAAACTAACAATTTTGTAAGAAATAAACTAGAGCAAAAATATTAAAATAGTGTAATCGAAGTTTACTCTCTTAAATTAAGTTTCAAGACAAATAAAAAAAGCACTCCATCTAGCCAAAAATATGTAGACAGTGCTTTTTCTTAATTTTATATTTATCTAATGATATTTAAAAGGGAAATCTGCTATCAATACATTAAATTTTTCCTCCCATTTAATGAAACAATCTAAATGTAACTTACCTATAAACTGTAATCCTGATGGTTCAAATGAAACTAACAAATAAAATTTGTCTCCTTTCCCTTCATCCCCATACCAACAATACACACTTGTAGGATTTTCAATGTAACCAGGAAGGCTCTTATAAATATTCTCAAGCTTTTTATATGTATCCTCATTAAACTTATACTCATCTACCATATATACTCTATCAATAAATAAGATGCCATTATCAATATCATATGTATTGTTATAGTAATGTTCATCCTCAATTATTATATTCATTGTATCCCTCCAGTTTATTTTGACACCATTTCACCTTGTTTCAATAATTTATATAAATCTTCCGTTCTTCTTATATCTTCATAATTTATAAATATAAGGTTATTGTCTTTAGTGTATATAGCAACAAATGGCTTAGTTCTATCCATTATGTAAAAATATACTTCCTTATAATTTGCAACTTTAAATTTTCCCATTTTCATCTTGTTAATAGTAGTTCCATTAATTCTTCTTAAAACCATAGGAAGATTTTTTTCTAAAGCTATCTTATTTATTTCTTTTTTATTAATAGAAGTACCCCATTTACCTTCAATAGTTATTAAGTTCTCACTTATCTCTACTTTTCTATCCTGAAAAATTTCTGGGAAACTTAAAGTTCTTGCAAAAGCAAAAATAAAAGCTACCACTATAATAACTAAAAATCCTTTAGCTACTGGCTTTGCATAGTTAAGAGTAATTCTTCCATCTTCTCTTTTATTTACCCAAAGAGCTGGATCATTTTTATTGTAGTATAGGTTTCCCATAATATAATTTTCGTCATCCATAATTTCTTTTTCATTTTCAACTTTCCAGTTCTCATTTTTCTTTAGTAACTTGACTTTTTTATGCATTATATAGTAATTTACACTCAAAATTATTACTCCTATAAATATAAATAAATTACCTAACACCACAGACCATATTTCAGAAACTTTTAGGTTTAAAAGAATATATATTAAAATTGATAAAAGATAACTTAAACTAAAATTCTTTCTATATTGTTTTTTTAGCTTTGTAAAATTCTCTTTTTTGTTATGCTTACTAGGTAATCTAACTCCAAAAAAAATTGATTTATTCTCCATTCTATAAACAAATAATCCTATGACATAAAGCACAAACATTATAAAATAATTTGTTACTGTATTTATATTATTCATATTGTCTATTCTCCTCATATTCTCTTATTTGCTTCACACTATTTGTATAATCAAAAGTTAAACTTACAAATAAGCTTGTACTACATTATATCATATACATTAATTTGTAATAAAAACTTTATACTATCTTTATTTTTAGATGAATTATAAATCCCCAATAAAGCCTATATGTAATATATACCATTTTAGACTTATTAAATTTTATCATTTAACAATTAGCTTAAAATAAATTGAAATATGTAGTAAAGAAATAATACAACCAGTATTAATAATTAGATTTGAAAATATGTTATTGAATCCATTATTTATTTTATTTTTAAAGACATAATGAATTATAGTATGAAAGACAATAAAAATATCTAACCCAATACTTAAAGTCATCTGATATTTGCCATCTCCACTTAACAATAACACTATTACAGCAAAATAAAGCGGCAAATGTATTACTGTAAAAATCCAATAAGCTACATCCTCTTTCATATCTTTTAGAAAAATAAACATTTTCCATTCCTTTTGACGAATTGCATCCATTTCATGTAATAGAATTAGAGAAAAATTCAAAGCAAAAAGAAGTTCAAGTAGTAATTTCAAGTCAACTCCTCCTTTTTATATTACTAGACCACACTTTATTTCATTAAAATAACGTATACCTTTAATTAATGTTATTTTACTTTTTATAAATAGTTTTAAAACTAAAATACTTTTTCTAAAAGTATTATTCATAATAGAAATCTATTCTTTTATTCCAAATAAAAATCTTGTAGCAGATATTCTTTTAAATATTTCATATGTAAGAATTGTTAATATAAAACTTCCACTTATAATAACAATAACTTGTATCACTATAGAAGATGTTATTTTTAATATGTAATAAGCAATTAATACAATCCATGATTGGTGAAAAATATAAATTGGGAAAGATGCTTTAGTAAAATATTTTGTAACTTTGTTATGAAAATCTAAATAATGCTTTCCTACACCTATAATTGCAAGAATCCCAATCCATGAAATGAAATGACTAAAGATATCATAAAATATTCCAGAAGAATAGTTCCATACATTTTGAAATAACAGATTTAAAGTAGTAAGTGTTACAAAACCTCCAAATAAATACCATCTGTTTTTTTCCAATTTCATTTGTATTGTATCCTCTGACAATACCATATACCCAATCATGAATAGAGCAAAATATTCCCCAAAACTTTTACCACCTATATTTAAAATTAAACTCATAATCCAAACAATTAAGAACATAGGTAATATTTTTAATATAGTTAATTTGTTAGCTAATATTTTTTTACTGCTATTTTTATATTTTATAGCAATAGGTAAAGCTACTAATGAAATAATAAAAAGATATAAAATAAACCATAGCTGTCCTGGAGTAAAACCTCCCGTATATCCTGTTAAATCAGTTTTTTTAGTAAAAAACAAAATATACTGATAAAAGTATCCACCATTGTATCCATTGTGAAATTTTTCAGCGTAAAAGGTTTGTATCGGAATTATTAATAAAATTCCAGAAATCAGTGGAAGAAATAATTTGCATATTCTATCTTTTATATATTGTTTTGGCGTTCTTCTCTCAAGTGCATAACAAGTGCTTATACCTGCTATGACAAATAATAATGGCATAAACCAAGTATAATTTATTTGAATAAAACCACTTAGTAAAGGTATGTTCTCACCTTTTATATAAAAGTTTTCACCAAAATTATTATATATCATACATGTGTGGTATGGAAACAGTAATAGAATACTTAACCAACGTAGATTGTCAATAAAATATCTTCTCATTTATTAATTCCTTTCATAATTTATTATCTAAATTTTATGGCATCTTAGTGACCCTATGCTATACATTTTGCTCATATTGTTCAATATTTCAATGTTCCATAGTTATTTTGTTTTTCGACATATTTTTTAATTACTTTACTTTCTATGAAAAATATTCTTTAACTATAGTATTTGATGTTAATTATTGTAAATTCAACACATAAATAGTATAATTACTATAATGTATAAAATCATATATTCTAAACTACAAAATGGAGGTTGTTTAATGAAAAGAAAAGTGATAATTGCAACATTGATTAGTTCTTATTTGTTTTTAGCACCAAACATAAAAGCAGCTACATTTCAAGATAATAAGGTTGTAGATTTAAATAAAAATTGGATAGTACAATTTAATAAAGAAATTAAGTTTGATGAGCTAGTAAAAAATTGTATTAGTGTAACTGATAGTAAAGGTAAGAATGTTAAGATAACTATAGAAAGTGGACAAGATAATAAAACTATTATAGTAAAAGCTCCCAAACAAGGATATACTGCTGATGAAAAATATACTTTAAAAATAAATAAAAAGCTTCACTCTACTAACGAAAAAAACTTAAGACAAGATTTAACAATGAATTTTAAAGTTAAAAATTCTATAGCTACATTTAAAGATAAAAACTTAGAAAATGCAGTAAGACGAACAATAAAAAAACCTAAAGGCGATTTATTCAAAAGTGACTTACTTAAAGTAACTAGTTTATATTGTTCTCATGAACATATAAATGATATTAGTGGAATAGAAAATCTAACTAATCTAAATTCCTTGTCTGCAGAAGGTAATAATATAAAGGACATTACTCCTCTAAAGTCTCTAACTAAATTAGAAACAATTTATTTTAAAAAAAATAAAATAAGTGATATTACTCCATTAAAGGGATTAAGTAATTTGAGATTCTTTTCTGCAGGAGGCAATAATATAAAAGATATTACACCTCTAAAATCATTATCTAAATTAGAAGAACTTGATTTAGCACAAAACGAAATAAGTGACATCAGCCCATTAAAAGGATTAAGTAATTTAAAAGGTATTTCTATGAATGGCAATGAAATAACCGATATTAGTTCATTAAATGAGGTTCCTAATTTACAAGATTTTAACCTAGAAAACAATTTAATAAAAAGTGTAAATTTAAAAAACTTGACCAAATTGACAAGATTTAATGTAGACAATAATTTAATAAAAGATATAAATTTAAAAGGTTTAACCAAATTAATAGCACTTAACGCCAATAATAATAAAATTATCAATATAAATCTAGAAGCTTCCGAAAATTTCCGATATGCTTTTTTAAGTTCCAATCAAATAAGTGATATTAGCCAATTTAAAAAATTTAGTAATCTAGAAAGCCTTTTTGTAAACAATAATAACATAAGTGATGTAAGTGCATTAAGTAGTTTAAATGAGTTAATGGTATTATCATTAGACAATAATACAATTACTGATATAAGCCCGTTAAAGAACTTAACTAAGTTACAAACATTAGGATTAGAGGAAAATAGAATTACTGATATTAGCCCATTAAAAAATTCAAAAAATTTACAATTTGTTTTTTTAAGTCACAACAACATACGTGATATAAGCGCATTAACTGATTTAACTAAATTAGAAAGACTATCATTAAGTTTTAATAGAATTAGTGATATAACGCCATTGAAAAATTTAACTAATTTATTGGAACTTCATTTATGTGATAATCTAATGAGTGATACAAGTGTTTTGAAAAATTTAACTAATTTGCAATGGCTATATACAATTTTGAACTAATTAATTAGTTCAAAATTGTATAAAAACAGATTTTAAAAGCACAGTTATTTTCTTTTAATAACTATTTACAAAAATTATTTATTCAAAAATCTATTAAAAAACAAAAAAGAGGCTGTTTATTTTTAACCTCTCTTCACTCATATTTATTCACTGTTATAACACTTTAAATATTATAATTAGTTTAATAACTTAAATCTCTTAATGATGTATATCAACATAAATCATATAGATTACCTTTCCTTCTTTCCACCTACAATCTAAAATATATCCTCCAGTACCATAATCTGATATATTAATAACATTATCTTTTATAATCTTTCCATCACTTTTATTCCCACCACGTAAAGTAATAGTTTCAGGCTGATAATCAAAACTTAATTTTAATTGTCCATTAAGTGGCACTTTCATTCCAGGTAAAAGCTTAGCTAGTACTATTGTATAACTATCAAGTGTATACTCTTTTAGTTTACCTCTAGACTTCCATTTGTAAGGTCCTTGTCCCACTTCTACATTTTTGCCATTATATGTTACAGTTAATTTTGGAATATCTTTTCTCCCTTTTACATAGATAGCACCACATAAACCTACCAACACAATTATTAAGATCAATGTAGATAACATTTTTTTATTTTTAAACATATGTCACCCCTAATCTGGTTTGTTTATATTATAATAAATAACTTATCTTATCATTTTTATATCTCTAATTTTATTTTTAAACAATGATTAAAATTACATTTATACTCCAAATGCTTCAACTTAAGTACAGATAAAATATTATATTACTAAATTTATAAAGGTTGTCCAGTAAATTGAACAGCCTTTATAAATTTCATATACAATTATATCATCCATACAAGTCTTCAACATGACTTATGGTTACAGTTTTTCTAGCATAGCGATCCCCTGAAATGCTAAATCCAAAGTTAACTAGTTGTTCGATACTTATCCCCATATCTGCTGCAGCACTTTTCTTTACTTCTACTACTCCACTTGTATTTAAATGAACCTTATCCTTTATTAATTTGGCCCTTGCTGAAATTGACTTATAAGTGTAATCTCCATTACCTACTGCATATGCCTTACAATCATCTTCATTAACTTCAATAAATTCTCTACCATATGAGTTATAAACATATATAATGACTGGAACACTAGCTTCAACAAGCATTCCACCACCTGCATCTACACGTTTAAATACCCATGCAAAATTATAATATCCACCTGCTTCATCTCGATAATCAGTTCCCCACTTGATTGACCTGGATATATCATCATCATTTTCTGATGATTCCCCAACTTGTTTTATTCGCCTTTGATGATTAGCAATAATTTTATTTGTAATTTTTTCAGCTTCTTTTACAGATATATCTCTTGATTTTGCAATCACTTGAAAATATTCTTCTTTAGTCATTAATCTTATGTTTTCACTCTCTTGTAACATATTAATGACATCTGTATCAATTTCTATTTCAGCAGCAAACACAGTAGTGCTAAACGCCAAAATAAATAAAAACACAGATAGAATTGCTTTTGATACTTTCTTCAATTTAATCACCTCTTAATATTATTTAGCAAAATATCCTTTTCATAATATAAGATAACTTTCTTTCAAAAAAGTTTCACTTTTTTAGTATTTTTATATAATTTGTATACGGATTATATAAAAAGTAAATTATAACTAAAAAATGAGTACTTAATTTCAATTTATAGAATTCTAAAAACCATGGAGATTTACATAAATTAACAAAGAGGAGAGGTTTATCAAAAAAATATTAAAGCTTTTAGCTTTCATTTGTAGCTTCTATTGATACTATTTTTTCAAATTGATCGGCGCTATCATTGGATTTAATTAAATCATTGTTTAAATTACTATTTCAGCTATCGTTTATCATAACTCTTATTTAAATTGCTATGAAATTTATTCATTATAATATTAAAACTAGAAGCTTCTATATTATAACGTATGTTTGTTTCATCATTAAATTCGATGTAAATATTTTTTATAATTCTATCTAAATTATTATCTTTCATATTATTTTATCCCTGTTTTATGTAAATTATTGTTATAATTTATAAAATTTACTTATACCGTATCAATATGTTTATATAACTTTTTCTTTGATCTCATATGATGTGTTTTAACAGTATTTTCATTCATACCTATTATTAATGCTATTTCATTTAAAGCTAAATTATAATAATATCTCAAATATATTATTTTTTGATCGATAGGTTTTAACAGCTTAATAGACTCTCTTAATCGCTTTTTTGTTTCGCTTTTTATTAATAATTCTTCTGGAATATCTCCTAAAGAATCCTCTAACAACTCTAAATAGAAATCTTCACTTGGAATCTCTCTATTATATTTTTTAATCCACGATAAATTTTCATTTTTCGCTATACAAAAAATCCAAGACTTAAACTTTTGTATATCTTTAATTGTGTTAAATTTTTCATATGCCTTCATTAAAGTTTCTTGAAATATATCCTCGGTTAAGTATTGATCATTTGTAATAGAATATATAAATCTATATAGCTGTTTATATATTAAACAAATCTGTTCTTCAAAATATCTCTTACTTTTATTATGTTTAAATATATTACTCCCCCCATTATATTATTATTTTTATAAATCAGCCTACACCTCTTCATTTACTCTTAAGGCATTTACCTATCAACATTTTCTAATAGCAGTTTCAACAATACAAGAAAATCTCTTTTACTATTTGTGTTATAACACTTTAAATATTATAATTAGTTTAATAACTTAAATCTCTTAATGATGTATATCAACATAAATCATATAGATTACCTTTCCTTCAGCATTCTTACCCCCATCTAAAGTAATAGATTCAGGCTGATAATCAAAACTTAATTTTAATTGTTCATTAGGTGGCACTTTCATTCCAGGTAAAAGCTTAGCTAATACTGTTGTATAACTATCAAGTGTATACTCTTTTAGTTTACCTCTAGATTTCCATTTGTAAGGTCCCTGTCCTACTTCTACATTTTTGCCATTATATGTTACAGTTAATTTTGGAATATCTTTTCTCCCTTTTACATAGATAGCAGCACATAAACCTACCAACACAATTATTAAGATCAATGTAGATAATATTTTTTTATTCATAAACTCCCTCCATGTGACTCATTATACCATATATTTCAAAATATTGTAGTATAATCCATAATAGCATTAGTTCTATCTATAATTAAAAACCACTAATTTATAAATGTATACCTTCATAAATTAGTGGTTTTTTAATTAACTTTCACTTAAATCGATTTGATTGTTTTTTATTCTATCTGCTAAATCCTTTACCTTTTTTTCAATAGTTTTTGCTACTTTAATAAACTCCTCATGGTTTTTACCTGTTGGATCTTCTAATCCCCAATCTTCTGTATATTTTGATGGTAAAAATGGACAAACTACATTACATCCCATCTTTATAACAATATCTACTTCTGGTATGTCAGTTAACAATTTAGAAGTATGTGCTTCGTTCATGTTAATTTTATATATTTCTTTTATAACTCTTACTGCATCTTGATTTATTTGTGGCTTAGTTTCTGTTCCAGCAGAATAAGAATCAAATACATCAGATGCAAATAATCTTCCTAATGCTTCTGCCATTTGAGATCTACATGAATTGTGAACACATATAAATGCTACTTTTGGTTTCATAAATAACTCCAACCTCCAAATAATATATGTCTTATTAATACTAAAATTATATACTTTAATATTATAGATCACAAATGTAAAATGAATCCAGCAATTATTTATCCACTACTATACAATATATAAAATGGTATTCTATTTTAAAATAAGTATATTTAGATATTTTTGAATAATTTCTTTTTTTCTGTCAATAATTTTAATATCCGTATAATAATATACCCCCAAAAGACACTAAAACCACCTAAAGATGCCATCTCAAATTTCACTTTGAGATGGCATCTTTTAATTTATGTAATAACAAATTTTCAAGAAAGTAAATAAATTTCATAACTTTTGCATCCATTACATTTAAGTATATTTTAGAGTGCCATAACTTGTTTTCTAGCATAAATTAGTAGTGTAATCGCATTTTTCAGGAGGATAAAATGTATTTTTCTATACCTTATTATAATCCTTATAATTTTTACAGATCAAATCCAATGCATAAACCCTATAGGACCTTAGAAGAAGCTCTAATTCTAGTAAAAGAGTCTATTCAACATGAAAAAGATAATGAGCTTTTTTATAATTTTCTTATTTCTCTTGCACCTACTAAAGAAGAAAAAGGCATTTTCACTGCCATACAATATGATAAAAGAAAACATAACAAATATTTTAAAGAAATATATAAGTTTTACACAGATCAAAATGTATCTTCTCTACAAAATTCAAATTTCGAAAAACCCAAATCCTATATTAACGGAATTAAAAAAGCTAGACTTGCTGAATTAGATGCCTTTGAGATATATAGAGATATCAGATCAGGTTTACCAGATGAGTATTACAGAAATATGGTATTTGAAATACTAACTGACGAATTAACGCATGCTGATAAATATGATTATATTCTTCATCTTAATTTAGGAAAAAAAGATTATTATAGACAAACAAAGGAATTTACTTTAAGTGAACTTGCTCAATATGACGGTACCATGGGAAATCCTGCTTATGTAGCAGTTAATGGAATTGTATATGATGTTAGCAATATTTCAAAATGGAAGGGAGGAACGCATTATGGCTTAACTGCTGGTAAAGATCTAAGTTCCGAGTTTGAAATCTGCCATGGAGTATCAAAGAAATTAGAAAAATTACCAAAAGTTGGTATACTTAAAGGATAAATATAAAAATAAGCTAAAATAAAATGCGATATCTCAGATAATAAGGTATCGCATTTTGCTTTTTAAAATTCCTTACTATTAATCTAATAATAGCTTCTTCCCATCTTACTCTTTGCAAGTAACTGGGATTCACCTGTTGTTTCCCATTGTTCAACCTGTTCAATAGCTTCTTGAGGAGTCTTCCCAAGTCCTACAAGTACTCCTGATAAAATAAATTCTTGATATAAATGTTCTGGATTAATTCCTGCCTTAGCTTCTAATAAAGCACGGTTTACTAGTGGAGTGATGTATCTTACCCAATCGTCTGGTGTAAATTTAGAAGTGTCTTGTACCGGACTTCTGTTCATAGCTACAAGATTCTTGCTACTGTTTAAATTAAATAGATAATTGTACTTTACGGAATGCTTTATTTTATCTGTAATTATATCAAATAGCATATCTTTATACGGTCCCATAGGTAAATCTCTTCTAATACCCATATATTTTTCTACAGCTCTTAGCTCTCCAAATAAGGCTTTTTTAATACCATCTATATAAGATTTTGGTCTTTCAAAAATTTCTTCCCCAGCAGTCGAAACTTCCATACCTCTAAATTCCTTATATATGCTTCTAAACAATCTATTATGCCTGCATTCATCATCTCTTATAGATTCTATAATTTCCTTATCCTCTCTAGTAGGTGCAACACTTATAAGATAATCATAAAACAATTCATCTTCTCTTTCGCCTTGAACTGCTTCTCTAACTCCTTCAAGTGCTTCTTGTACTTGTGGATTGATCATCATTGAATTTCTGTATCTTGGCATCATGTACACCAAAATTCCTCCTAAATAATAATTCACTAGTATATTATGCTTTATATATAGATATGTGTTCTATTTGCATTTAGCTCTTATTAATAAATACTTATTGATTAAAACAATATATTACTTGTACACCATTTCAAATTCCTCAAATACTACTAACATATCTTCATAAAATTCTATTCCTTGCTCTTTTAATTCTTTTGTAAAAAAATCAATATGTGTTTCTCTCCAATATTTTAAAGACTTATCCCCTTCACCCTCTATTTGTGCAAATTCTTCATTTACATCTTTAAAAGGTAGTACAGACACTTTTTTAGTTCTTATAATACATTGAGCTATGCCATTCCAATCAGTAATAATACTGTATTCATCTTCTATTGGTAGTTCTTCGTTTTCCAGCTCATACCAATAATAAAGAGATGTTGTTCCTCTTTTGATTCCTTCTCTTACTAATTTCGCTAAGTCATTCGCACTTTTTTCATTGTCACAAAAATACCATGAAGTATAATTTTTATTAATATTACCATTATCCTCACCTATAGACATTAAATAATTTTTCCACATTTCTTGTACTGATTTATGTTCTTTCTTCATATCTTAAACTCCCCGTATATATGATTTGCTAAAACTCTTTTCTCTTAATTTAATTTTAAATATGATTTATAATATAATTTATAATATAAACCTTTTCTTCGTCTTATTTTATATAGTGCTATGTAGTTTTTTACTAGTAATATTGATACTAAAAAAGGAAACTGTCAACTAATTTAGATAATACCATTTTATCATAGCAAATTGGTATAAATTATCTTCTTGCTTTCCCAGAAATATGTTCAATGCTTACTCTTATTACTTTTACTTTTTCACTTGTATTTTTAATATATTCTTTACCTTTTTCCAAATATTCTTTTGAATACTTCCTTAGTAATTCTAACATAACCATATCTTTTTCATCATCAAAAACTTCATTTGCTTTTCCAAATATGATCACACTCTCATACTTTGTACTAAATTTGTTAGGTAAAATACAAGTCTCTCCAACTACACAAAAAGATACTTTATTATTATTTATTAAGTTATCTAATTTTTGACCTTCTACAGCACAATGAAAATATATTGAATTTTTTAAATAAACGTAACTTACCGGCACTCCATATGCATATCCATTTTCACCTACTGTAGATAAAATGCCGTAATCGCAATTATTTAATACTTCTATTGCTTCTGCAATATCAAGCTCTCTATCTTTTCTCCTAATTTCCTTAAACATAGTTTATCTTTAGTGATGGATTATATTGTAAATACCGAACCCTCACTAAAGTTCACCTCCTTCTTATTTATACACTTTTTAATGTCTAACTAAGTTATTAATTCGCTTTATGGTAACGAAGCAAAGCAACTCAACTTCACATTATTACTAGGTAACAATATGCTCAACAACATCTCCAAAATTAAGCAACGATTATTCTTATAATCGTTATTCAATGAAAATATCCGCTATAGAATACAGCACAGCTTTTCCCGCAATTTTAACTCTATCACCTTCATATTTGCAATATAACGTACCACCTCTGCTAGACAACTGTCTTGCCACCATTTCACGCTTATTTAATCGTTTTGCCCAAAACGGCATTAAACTACAATGCATAGAACCACAAACTGGATCTTCATTTACTTTCAATTTTGGCCAAAATGCTCTGGAAACAAAATCATATTCGTCTCCTTTTGCAGTGACAAAGACAGCCAAGCCTTCTGGAATTTTTTCTAATTTAGCAAAATCAGGTGTAATATTTTTTACTGCTTCTTCTGAGTCTAACAAGAATATTAAATCTCTATTTTTATATGTCTCTTCTGGCGTTACACCTAAAGCCTCTATCATTTGTTCGGAAATAGGATATTCTTCTGAGAGAATAGCTGGAAAATCCATTTCATATACAGTCCCAACTTTTGTTACAGTAAGTTCGCCGCTCAATGTCAAAAATCTTATTGTACTTAACTCTTTATCAATATAATTCATTAATACAAAAGCTGTTGCAAGTGTAGCATGCCCACATAGATTTATCTCACCTCCTGGTGTAAACCATCTCAATCCATATCCATCCTCATTTTTTAGTGCAAAGGCTGTTTCTGAAAGATTATTTTCCATTGCTATCTTCTGCATTAATTCGTCAGACAACGGTTCATCTAATATGCATACACCAGCAGGATTACCCTCAAAAACTTTTTCAGCAAATGCGTCTACTACATAATATCTCATCATTATCACCTTCCCAATTTTTTATTTTTATATTTGCTAATATAGTAACAAGAAAAAATATTGCATACAATGTTTAAATTGTGTGCAATACAATTTTGATTTATTCTAGAACTAGTACAAATTAAGAAGTTGATAATAGTTTTTTGAGAATTTTAAGTGCTGTTTCCAACTCTTCTTTACTGCTTGTAGCTGCAACAGCCAGCCGAACCGCAGATGGTGGTTCGGCTTTTCCAACAGCAAATCGTTCCGCTGCATAAACTTGAACTCCTGCTTGATAAGCCAATCTTTCAAATTGTTCTCCAGTAAATCCACTTGGTAACAAGAGCCATCTAAAAATACATTCATCTGAACCGAACAAAGAGTATTCAAAAAGGTATTGATTTACAAGTTGGTTGCGTTGCTTTGCTAATCGACGGTGCATTTCAATCAACTTTTCAGCATTTTTTGATACTATCATGCGAGACGCAAGTTCTACTAGAAACGGAGATACCGAAAGATTGATATTATATAAGGCATTGGACAAAGCAATTTTATACTTTTCTGGTGTCGCCACATAAGCAAGTCGCAGACCAGGGGCAACTGTTTTTGACAGGCTTGCAATATATATGGTTTGTTCTGGTGCATAGGATGCAACTGCTTTTTGAGGACGCTCATTTAATAAGCTGTGAATACCATCCTCTATTACAATTAAATTTTGTTGCTTTGCCACATTTGCGATCATCTTTCTACCCAGTTGTGATATTATGTGTGTTGTTGGATTTTGATAGTCTGGCATAATATAAATACCTTTGATATTTTCGTTTTTACAGGCATATAACAGCCCAGCTTCACTCATTTCATTATGTTCTTGCTGAATAGGGACTAACTGGATACCTAACATTTTAGCAACAGTTTTAACACCGGGATAAGTAACTGGGTCTGTTCCAATACGATCTCCTGGCTTAAAAAGTCCCGCCATAATTGCCGCAATCGCATTTTGACCCCCACTTGCGATCAACAAGTGCTCCGCACTTGTTTCATATCCTGCATTTCGGATTAGCTTAACTGCTGCCTCTTTTTGCCATAAAACCCCATTAGGTCTACTATATTGAAGCAGTTTGCCAAAGTCTGGTTCCACAATCATTTTCTTTAGCAACATAGTCACTTCTTCGTATGAAGTAGATTCTGTAAACAGAGAACCCATTTCAATCAATCGAGGTACATCATACTCTGGTGCAAGATAAGAGCTGACCGTCGTATCATATGCTACAAGTGTTCCGCTACCAACCGCTCCATTTACTAAGCCTTTCTGTTCGCAAATCTTGAATGCCCTTGAAATGGTGCTTACATTAATATCCAAGTAGTCAGCCAGTTCTCTTTGCGGCGGTAATTTTGTACCAGGCAGAAGTATACCATTTTCAATGTCCTGCTCTAACTGCTCTGCAATCGCTAAATATAGAGGCTTATTCGTTTGAGGTCGCTTCGGTTTCCAACTCATTGGATAATTTTCAAAAGAATTTACAGACATAGGGCTCCTCCATTACTCATGTTTTTGAATATAATTATATAATTGTGCACTTACCATTACAATACCATCTTTTATAACAACAATATCTGTCGGATATGAATTATTAAAAGCATAAGCCCCTATATGACAATCTGTAAATATTATTTTTCTACTTGCATTTCCATAATAAGGTGATATACTATACATAGATTTACTATGTATAGTATATCTATGTATTATTTATTATTAAACTTTTAAATTAAATCTTTAGGAGGTGTTACTTATAAATATCAATAAAGAATTACTAAAAGGTAGTACTGTAATTCTTATCTTAAAACTACTTGATAAAAAAACTATGTACGGCTATGAAATGATAAAAAGTATTGAAGAAAAATCCAACGGTATTTTTTCCTTTAAAGAAGGCACTCTTTACCCTATTCTTCATACACTTGAAAGCAAAAACTTAGTTGAATCCTTTTGGGAGCAAGGTGATGGAAAACGAAAACGAAAATATTATAAGATTACAGATAAAGGAAAGTTAGAATTAAAAGAAAAGAAAGAAGAATGGAATACTTTCCGTACGGCAGTAGATAAAATTTTATGGGAGGGAATAACATGTCAATAGATAAAACTACCAAAATTAAAAATTATATCAATGATGTTTGTTCCTATATTAAACTTAAAGAAGCACACCATGAGATTGCCTCAGAAATAAGTTCCCATATAGAAGACATTTATGAAGAAGGTATTAAAAACGGACTATCTAAAGAAGTTGCCTTAGATGAAGCTATAAAAAGAATGGGAAATCCTTCTGAAGTAGGTAAACAACTTAATTTAGCTCACAAGGGTTCTCCTGATTGGATAACTTTAATACTTACTTTGGCTTTAGTTAATATAGGTGTTATCCTTATGTATATTCTGAAATCTAATAATATAGCTGAAAACATTGACTATATCTTTAATAGAAGTTTATTGTCTGCCTCACTTGGAAGCTTAATGATAGTTTTACTTTACCTATTTGATTACAGAAAACTCGAAAAATACTCAAAGTATATATTTGTATCTACCATTACATTACTTATACTTTTTACTCAATTTGTCCATTTTGAAGATATATCCCAAGTTACAATAGTAACTACTATTGCTTCTTACATATTAATCATATCTTTAGCTGGAATTTTTACTAACTGGAATTGGAATAGAAAAACTAATTTACTTAAGGGAATTTTTTTATTAGCATTACCTTCTGCTATAATGACATTTGGAAATTCAACTGCCTCTGCAGTGATATATACTGCAGGTTTCATAGTATTAGCATTAAAATCAAGAATTAAGTTAAAATATATTTTTTCTATAGGTATTATCTCTATAAGTGCTGTTTCTTTTACAATATTAAATCGACCATATATGCTAAAAAGACTAACTGCATTTCTAAGCCCTCAAATGTATTCAACAGGTATTGGTTATATAAATGTACAGTTAAAAACCATACTAAGTTCATCTAGTTTCCTTGGTAAAGGTATTGTTGACGCTAAATATACTTTACCTAAACTTCATACTGAATTTATTTTTAGCTATATATTATCTTCTTTTGGATGGTTTAGTATTATTATCCTAGTAATCTTAATTACAGGATTTATAATTAGAATGACACGAATAACAAAGAACATTAAAGATGAATATGGAAAACTATTATGTTCAGGCTTAATTTCTATACTTCTAGTTCAATTCTTATTAAACATACTGATGAACCTTAATTTAGTTCCTTTAATGGGCATATCCCTTCCATTTATAAGTTATGGAGGTATCTTATGCTTGTTTAATATGATATCTGTAGGATTAATTTTAAGTGCTTATAGAAGAAGAAACATCTCTAGTAGTAAAAAATACCTAGAGGATAACAATATAAGTTAATTATAATGTAAACTTTTATAACCGCACTCCCAAAACTCCATTATAAGGTTAATTTTTATTTGATTAAAAATCAAATCCGCTCACAATGTATATTTTCCCATGGTGAACGGATTTTAATTATCAATATTTATAATTGATTATGAATTTTTTCACATCTTTCTATCCACAAAATTTTATATTCATCTGGATTTATTACTCTGTTTTTTAAATCATATATTGATTTTATTCCTTCCAAGTTGCACCATTCAACACAAATCTCATATGCATTCCAATCTAATTCATCTTCATCCCAATACACTTTTATAGTTTGTACTCCTTTTAGATATGAAGCATAAGCCCTTGTATGACCATCTGTAAATATTATTTTCCCATTTAAATTTTTAATAGGTATGGCATCATAACTATTATATTCATTTGGTTTGAACCACTTTAAAACATTATGAAGTTTTTGTGAATTTATATATAATTGACTTGGTTGAATATCATTTAGATCCATTATAAACTCTTTTGACATTATTCTACACCCCTAAGATTTTGATACATCTTTAAAGAAAATCCATAATAAAAATTATACTCATTTTGTACAGTAAATTGCAATTGCCTTTGAGATGAACTCTGCTGTTCCCTCACCATTCTGATCAATATTCTTCTTAAAACGTTCATCTTCAACATACATGAGGCCTAGACACTTCAAAATTTCATTTGTACAGTTGTAAAACCTTACTGTAATGAAATTTTGCCACTTCTTAACAAGTTCTTGAATTTCTTTGCTGTCAGGAGTTTTATTCATACTATTAGCAAAGGCTTTTAAAATATCCCTGCCTTCCTCGTTTATATCCTGCCACTGAGTTTTACTATAACTATTACATTTTTTCTCGCTTTCTATATAGGCATCAGAATTCCCCCAACGTTCTTTAACCTCTTTTGCATATTTCTTTTTACTAATTTCAATTTCTGTCATATCAAATTCTTTAAAACTCATGTTATCTTCTCCTTTTATTGTATTATCTACAAGTGTTATCAGCTTTTTAATTCGTTCACGCTTTTTAATAAGTAATTTTTTGTGATTTTTTAATGCCTCTGTTTTATGAAATGCAGGATTTGTTATAATATCCTTAATTTCACTAAGAGAAAATTCCAGCTCCTTAAAGAATAGTATCTGTTGCAGTTTAGCAAGGGCATTTTCATCATATAATCTATAACCTGATTCAGTAATTTGGCTCGGTTTAAGTAATTCTATTTCATCATAATAATGTAGTGTTCTTACAGTAACTCCAGTTAATTTTGCAACCTCGTTAATCTTCATTTTTTCATCTCTTTTCTTTTTAGTATAGTTATACAATATACTATTACGTTACGTTAGAGTCAATAGTAAAAAATAAATTTAATTTCTTATATAGAAATACCGAAACACAAAAACATCGTATAATTCAAAATCGAATAATACGATGTTTTTTATGTATGTCTTCAGATAATTACTTTGCCCAATAGTTTGTAAACTTATGAAGCTGAAAATTATAACGCTATACAACATAAGCCAAAATTTTCGCAATTAACCCTTAGTCTTTTATTATGTTTATCTTCATTTGTATATATCATATTTGTTTACCTCTTAATAGAAAATTTAATTATTTACATATCTAATACTAAATTAATTTTATTCATTTTAGCATCTCTTACTTCTGGTTTAACATTACAATACCATTTATATGAAAGCTTTAATCCTTCAAACAAGTCAATCTTTGGCATATACAGTCCGTCTTTTTCAGCTTTTTTTGTATCTAATAGATAAGTAAGATTTCTAAAAGGAAAATATTCTCTTACACTTATATTTATTTTTTCACTATCCACTTTTTTTATATTTACTTTCCTATTAACTACTTTCATAGCTGTTTCAACTAATTGTTGCCATGTCACTATCTGTGAATGAGTTATATTATATGCTTGTCCTAATGTTTTCTCTGTATATATAGTACTTTCAAATACTTTAACTAAATCACTTATATATATAAATTGTGTCTTTTCATTACCATTTGGTATAGGAATATCCACTCCTTTAGTTATCCTATCAAATAAATAGACTTCTCTATATAAGTTATTCTCTTCTCCATATATGTAAGTTGGCCTAAATATAGTTATAGGAAATTTCTCATTTTCCCATAATTCAAATAAATAGTCTTCCGCTTTCTTTTTATCTAATCCATAACTCCCCCAATTTACGTTTTTACCTCGAGTAAATTCTTCTGTAACTATTTTATCTGAAGGTACATATACTGACCCAGAGCTACAAAATACATATCTTCTTAAATTTTCCTTATTTAAAATTTTAATTAATTTTTGCACATCCTCTTTTACATATGCTGAAATGTCAAAAATATAATCATACTTTTCGTTTGCAATATTAGCTTTTAAATCTTTAATTGATTTTCTATCACCTTTTAAATGTTTTCTAATTCCATCATATTTAATAGGTTTAATTCCTCTTGTAAATATATCCACAGTATAGCCTTTTGATATTAGATATTTTGATAACGAACTGCTTACAAATTCAGTTCCTCCCATAACTAATATTTTCATATACTTCCCCCTTTCAACTAATAGTAATTCCCTTGCTTTAATCATTATCCATATTAATTACTATTTACCATTAAAAACATCCCAGCTCCGTTTGTCATTGATGGTCTCCTTTGAAACCCAAACTTTTCATAGAAAGCTTCTTTCCCAGAGGCACTCATAAGCTCAACACAAAACTTCCATCCTTCTGGTGTTCTTTCTTTAAGAAAAGATAACATATCATTAATAATTAATTTTCCAATACCCTTACCTTGATATTTAGGCATTACTACTACATCTTTTATAAAATAAGACATGCTATTATCACCAAACATTCTTCCCATTGCAATAACCTCATTACCATCTACTACACAACCAGTATATAATGAATTTTCTAGTGCTATTTTCACCTGATCAATAGTAGGATGTCCCCATCTAACAGACTCTGCTAAAACATTAAATTGTTCTGCCGTTATAATACCTCTCTTTATCTGAAACATATGTCTCACCTACTCATTTAAAATATTCAACAACTACAAATTAATCTATATCTTAAATTTACCTATATAATTTATAATATTAGTTTTAATACTCTCGTTCTTGTTAAATTATATCATATTTACCCAATCATACTAAAAAACTAAAAAATATTTTAAGAGAAGTCATCTTTTGTGACTTCTCTTAATTATACTGTATCCTATTAGTTTTATAAATTTTTATAAAGTTTCAATTTCAACCTTTATTGCTGTAGTTCCGTCTAATTGAATCCAATTTACATTTGCTTTCAATTATGAAGCAACCTTTCTAAATTACATATATTTTCTATAACATAGGCTCCTTTATTTTTAACATATTTATCTACTGGTACATAATACTTACCATGTTTGTATTCCACTTAAGTCAATACCTATTAATTTTACATTATTAATAAGCCTAATTAATTTTTATATTATAAATTAAATAATATAAAAATAAGCATCTGGAATTAACCAAATGCTTATTCAAGCTCTATTTTTGTACATTTTCTTCTTTAGAATTTCTGAAAATGATATATCTTTATTATTGTCATTCTGTTTTTTTTGTTTAAATTCAATTCTTTCTCTTTCCTCATAATTTTTATTAATTTCTATTATTCTATTAACTCTCATATCAATCCACCTCATATATATATACGCAAAACTTCTAATATTTAATGGGGTGTATATGCAATTTCCATTATTTATTATATTAAGTTTACAAAAATCCATTCGAGATATATGTATATTTCAAAGGAAGGGAGCAAATATATGAAGTGGTTTAATAATTTAAAAATGGCTCAAAAATTAATATTCTCTTTTATTGTGGTTTCACTATTTATAGGCATAGTAGGATCTATAGGTGTACTAAATATGAGGAAAATAAATTCAGGTTCTGTTTCAATGTACAAAATAGACTTAATGGGTGTAAAATGCATGGGACAGATAAAGGAAAATCTTCTTCAAATTAACTCTGATATGCTAACACTACTATATGACAAAGATAGAGGTAAATTTCAAAACTTAAAAAATGAAATTACTCAGCTTAAGGCTGAAAATGATAAGCTCTTATCAGACTATGAATTAACTATGACCACAGACAAAGATAAACAGATGTATGCACAATTTACTAAACTTTTAGAAGATTATAGAGTATCTCGTGATAATACTATAAATTTAGTAAATAATAATAAGTATGATCAATCATTATTATCATTTAATAAAATGTACGAAACAAGAGTCAAGATGTTTGAAATCTTAAACGAATATGTAGATTTTAATATGCAATTGGCACAAAATGATTATGAAAAAAACAATGCTATATATAAAACATCTTTAATCACAATTATTATTGTAATTGGAATAGGTCTAATTACAGCAGTTACATTAGGATTTGTAATTGCCTCAATAATTTCAAAACAATTAAATAAAATAGTTATATTTGCTGAAACATTAGGTAAGGGTGATCTAACCCAAACAATACAAATCGATTCAAAAGATGAGATAGGACATTTGTCCCAATCATTAAATAAGGCTAATGAAAATGTAAAAGCATTAATTTCTAAAATAATGAATAGCGCTAGTGATATAAGTGCTACAAGTGAGGAACTGTCAGCAACAACTGAGGAAGTTTCATCAAATATGCAGTTCGTAAATGAATCAGCTAGACAAATAGCAGAAGGAACTGAAAATTTAACTTCGTCAACTGAAGAAGTAAGTGCTTCATCTCAAGAAATAAGTGCAACAGCTCATGAGCTTGCAAAAAAATCAACAAATGCTGCTGCTTCTGTTGAAGAAATAAGGAAACGTGCTATTAACATAAAAGTTAAGGCAGAAAACAATATAGAACTTGGCAATTCAATCTATAATGAAAAACATGATAAAATAATAAAAGCAATAGAAGATGGAAAAGTTGTTGAAAAAATAAAAGTTATGGCAGATGCTATAGCCAGTATTGCTGAACAAACTAACTTACTATCTTTAAATGCTGCTATTGAAGCTGCAAGAGCAGGAGAACAAGGAAAAGGATTTGCCGTAGTAGCAGATGAGGTAAGAAAACTTGCTGAACAATCATCTCAAACTGTTACTGAAATTCACAATATGGTTACGCAGGTACAAACTGCATTTAATAACCTCTCTAATAGTGGACATGAAATATTAAGTTATATAGCAGATAATGTAAAGCCAAGTTATGAGCTTTTATTAGAAACTGGGATTCAATATGAAAAAGACTCGGAATTTATTAATAATATGTCTCAAGAAATAGCTTTAGCATCAGAACAAATAAGTGAAACAATAAGTCAAGTAGCTGAAACTATCCAAAATGTATCAGCAACTTCTGAAGAATCTGCTGCTAGTTCTGAAGAAATATTAAACAGTATAGATGAAATATCTGGTGCTATAAACAATGTATCTCAATCTTCTCAGGCTCAATCTGAGCTTGCACAAGAACTTAATACTATGGTACAACAATTTAAAATTTAACTTTTTAAAATAAGCCCAGATCAAGTTACTGGGCTTATTTTTATATAGTTTTCTAATTTTTATTATCTATATTTTACAGTTGCTTGAGTCTGTCAAGAATTTTGTGTAAACTTCCATAAAAATTTTAGAATTAAATTATTTAAGAATAACTAGGTAAAAGTATTATTATGCTAACACCTAGTTATTTTAATTTCTTTAATATTTTTACAATA
>NZ_JAPQFJ010000022.1 GCF_026738875.1 Clostridium brassicae | reverse complement strand
AATTCTGTGGAATTATTCCAGTAGGCTCCGCCTAAAAATCTGGGCGACTATGGAATATATTGAATAATATTAACAGGTAATTATATGAAAATATAATTTTTATATTTGTACGAAATCTAGGTAATTAAAAAAGTTATAAAGTATAAGTAAAGATCTTTACTTATATGGTAAAATAAAAGTAGTAGTTTAGAAAGTATGGGGGGATTATTTATGAAACTTGTAATTGCTATTGTTCAAGACGATTATTCTGGTGAGTTAATAGATGTACTTACTGATGCTGGGCACATGGTCACAAAACTTGCCACAACTGGTGGATTTTTAAAGAAGGGGAATACTACTCTTTTAACTGGAGTAAAAAAAGAAGAGGTAGATAAAGTAGTATCAATTATTAAAGACACTTGTCAAAAAAGAAAGCAAGTTATATCAACACCATCACCAGTAGTTGGTTCCACAGGAGTTTATGTTCCATATTCTGTAGAGGTGGAAGTTGGTGGTGCTACAGTATTTGTAGTAGATGTAGATCAGTTTATTAAAGTGTGATATGGAGGTTAAAGATGAGCTTTGAAAGAATAATTGGGCACAATTTTATAAAAAAGCAAATCCAGGGTGCTATACAGCAAGAAAATTTTGCTCATGCTCATCTTATAATAGGTGAAGATGGTATAGGAAAGAGCCTTATTGCAAAAGAAATTGCATTAAGGCTTTTAGATAAGCATGAAGATAGAGATTATGTAGATATTGTAGAATGGAAAGTGCTCAAAAACAAGCAATCAATTGGGGTTGATGAGGTTAGAGACATTATAAGGGAAGTAAATAAAAAGCCTTATGAAGGTGATAAAAAAATAATAATAGTACATGAATCTCATAAAATGACGGTAGAAGCACAAAATGCTTTTTTAAAGACAATAGAAGAACCCCCAAAAGGTGTTACTATAATATTATTAAGTGAAAGTATAGGTCTTATTTTGGAGACTATAAGATCTAGGTGTCAAATCCATAAATTGAAGAGATTAAGTTCGGAAGAGATTAGAGAATATCTTTTAAGGGAATATCCAAATTTAGAAACTGAGAAGATTAGGGCAGTTATAGCTTTTAGTGATGGTATACCAGGAAGATGTCAACTTTTTTTAGAAGATAGTTCTTTTATAGAAATTAGAGATATTTCCTTAGATATACTTTTTGAGATTACTAAAAAAGAAAAAAATATAGTTAAAAAGTACGAAAAATTCTTTTATAGATACAGTGAAAAATGGGAGGAAGTAATAAGTTCTTTTAATTCATATATTAGAGATATTATTATATATAAAGATATAAGCAAAAAAGAATTAATTATAAATAGTGATAAAATTGAAAACATACAGCAATTATCAAATATGTATTCATTCAATGAACTTTATGGCATGTTTGAATTGATAGATAAAACAAAACAAAAACTAGATAGAAGAGTTAATTCAGCATTAGCATTTCAGGTAATGCTTCTTAAAATGCAGGAGGTTTAATATGGTAACAGTCGTAGGTATACGCTTTAAAAAATCAGGCAAGATATATTACTTTAATCCTAATGAATTAGACATAAAAGCCGGTGATAGTGTTATAGTTGAAACGGTAAGGGGTATTGAGTTTGGTAACTGTGTAATAGGGCCAAAGCAAATATCAGAGGAGGAAGTAGTTACCCCATTAAAGAATGTTATACGAAAAGCTACTGAAGAGGATATAGAAAAAAATGTAAATAATAGAGAAAAGCAAGCAGAAGCGTTTAAAATATGTTTGGAAAAAATTCAAAAACATGATCTTCCTATGAAACTTATTGATGTAGAATATACTTTTGATAATAATAAAATAATATTTTATTTTACTGCAGATGGCAGAGTGGATTTTAGAGAACTAGTAAAAGATTTAGCAGCTATATTCAGAACAAGAATAGAGTTAAGGCAAATTGGAGTTAGAGATGAGGCTAAAATGATAGGAGGTCTTGGACCTTGCGGTAGACCTATGTGTTGTTCTAGTTTTTTAGGTGATTTTGCACCAGTATCTATAAAGATGGCTAAAGAGCAAAATTTATCATTAAATCCTACAAAAATATCTGGGATCTGTGGAAGGCTTATGTGCTGTTTAAATTACGAACAAAATACTTATGAAGATATAAGAAAGAGGCTTCCAATGGTAGAGTCTATAGTGGAAACACCTTATGGTAGAGGTGAGGTTGTAGACAATTCAGTAGTTAAAGAATCTGTAAAAGTAAAGCTTAAAACTGAAGAGGGAGAAGACATTATAAAAGAAATTGCTATAAAGGATATTACTCTTATTTCTGGAAAGTATGAGTATACTGAACAAATTAAAGAGGAAGATATAAAATTAGAGACTGATGATGGTGATGAGGATGCATTACATGAACTATTGAAAGAGGATTAAGGAGGAAGTACTATCATGAAATCTCTAGTTAAAGTTTCCAATATTCGTTCCTCAAAAGATGTAAACAAGATAAGAAGTGCTCTTAGCAAAGCCCAGGGAATAATTGCTTGTCAGATAAAATTAGAAAAAGGTGAAGTTGATGTTGTATATGATAATTACTTTGTAGGAATTGAAGATATATATGAGATATTAGAAGATATGGGATATACAGTGCTATAAAAGTGTCTTTAAAAACTTATGAAAACGTGATACAATTATGAAAAGATATTTATATATCTTGCTAATGTATTTAAATTTTAGGAGGTGTTTTTAATGGCATTTAAAATAAGCGATGCTTGTGTAAGCTGTGGAGCTTGTGCTTCAGAATGTCCAGTAGGCGCTATAAACCAAGGCGATACTCAATTTGACATTGATGCAAATACTTGCATAGATTGCGGAAACTGCGCAAATGTATGTCCAGTAGGCGCTATATCTCCAGAAGAATAGTACTAAAAAGGACCGTCTAAGGGGACGGCCTTTTTTAGTTAAATAAGTAATTGTTTAGAATATGTTAGCTAAACATTTTTAATATAATTGGAGCTATAAAAACAGTTAGAAGTCCAGCTATACCTATAGATAATCCACTCATAGCTCCTTCAGTTTCTCCGAGTTCAAGAGCTTTTGTAGTTCCTACTGCATGAGATGCTGTTCCTATAGCTATTCCTACAGCAATATCTTCCTTTATTCTAAAGCATTTACAGATAAAAGGTCCAATTACTGCACCTAATATGCCTGTTAGTATGATAGCGGCAGCGGTAACAGCAGGTATTCCACCTAGCTGTTTTGAAATTTCTATTCCTATAGGTACTGTAACTGATTTAGGCATTAATGATATATAAATAGATTTATCAAGTTTAAACAAATGGCTTAATAAAACAATGCTTATTATGCCTATACAGGATCCACTAGCTATTGAAATTAAAATTGGGATTACATTTTCTTTTAGTAAATTTATTTTCTTATATAAAGGAACAGCTAGTATGACTGTTGCAGGTCCTAAAAAGAAAGAAATAAATTGTGCTCCATTATTATAATAATCAACACTTATGTTAAATTTATTTAAAAATAATATTATTAAAAAAATACTTATAAAAAGTGGATTAAATATAGTTAATTTTGTTTTAGTATACATAAAGCATCCTAATTCAAAAGCAATCAAGGAAATTAGTATACCAAAAATGGGATTAGATATAAGTTCAGACACTATTTTTTCCTCCTTATCATCCATTGTATAGTACTTCCGGTAAAGGACATTACTAATATTGTTGATAAAAGGGATATGATTAATATAGAAACCCAGTTATCTTTTAGTATAGAAAAATATGAAATTAAACCAACTCCAGCAGGTATAAAAAAGAATGCTAAGTGATCTAATAAAAAGTTACTTATTTCTTCTATCATTTCTAATTTGATTACACCTGTGCATAAACAAATAAGTAAAATCACCATACCTAAAACGCTCCCAGGAATGGCTAAATGCAGAAGGTTCTGTAAAAGATTGCCTAAAAAATATATTGAGAGAATTATTAAAGTTTGTCTTAATAATTTCAAAGTGTCACCTCTTTTTCCTAATAACTAAAATTAAAATAATAAGGTAGGTTATATTATACTAATATTAATTACTATTTATTATTATATAATATACCTGTTTTTAAGTTAAACTTTAATTACATGAAAAGAGAAATTAGCAAAATAATTCGAAAAATTATGACCATGTAAAAATATGTTTATATTCTATATTATTGATACTCTTTATAGGCATATTTTCATCATTATTCATAAATTCAAAATATAAATATAGATATAAAAATGATGACACAATATTAATGAATAATTTGATTTAAAAATTGGCTTTAGGGTATAATGTATTAGCTGAGAATTAAAATATAAGACTACTAAAGATGTTTGAATTTTTTAAAGCAGATTCTATAATAATTTATTTAAAGCAAAACTAAAATTAAATGTTAGAAGTGGTGGTATTTATGAATAGAAGCTTAGTAATGAAAGATGAAACATTAGATGATTTGCAATTAAAAGGGCTACATGTCATACAGAAAAAAGAAGGATTTAGATTTGGAGTTGATGCAGTACTCCTTGCTAATTTTGCTAAGGTTAAAAAAGGAGATAATGTTACAGATTTATGTAGCGGAACAGGTATAATACCGTTTATTATGGCAGGAAAGACGGAAGCAGTTAAGATATCTGGCATTGAAATACAAGAAGAAATGGTAGAAATGGCAAACAGGTCCGTTGAATTTAATAATCTTGGAGAAAGAATGAATTTTATTCAGGGAGATTTAACTAACATAGAGTTTATGAAAAAATTACCTAAGGCTGATGTTGTAACGGTTAATCCTCCATATAAATTACAAAATTCAGGGCTTATAAATCCAAATGATAAAATGGCTATAGCAAGGCATGAGATATGTTGTAATTTAGAAGATGTTATAATAGCATGTAGGATTCTTTTAAAGGACAATAAAAGAATGTATATGGTACATAGGCCAGATAGACTTGTTGATATAATAACTATTATGAGAAAACATAAAATAGAACCTAAAAGAATACAAATGGTTCATCCAAATACTAAAAAAGCACCTAATATAGTTTTGATAGAAGGTCAGAGAGATGGAGGGACTTTTCTAAAATGGGAGAAACCTATATATGTGTATAATAATAAAGGTGGGTATTCTGAACAGATAGAAGAAATATATGGTAAATAAGAATTACATCTTGTATGGTGAAATATACGAGACATATTTAGAAAGGAAACAGTAATATGAATGGTAAACTTTATGTAGTTCCAACTCCTATAGGCAATTTAAAAGATATTACTTTAAGAGCTCTTGAAGTACTTGAAAATGTAGATATAATAGCAGCAGAGGATACAAGACAAAGTCTTAAATTATTAAATCATTTTAATATAAAAAAACCTTTGATGAGTTATCACAAGTTCAATGAAAATATAAAAAGTGAAGACATTATAAACAAAATATTAGAGGGAAATAAAATAGCATTAGTTTCTGATGCTGGAACTCCAGGAATTTCTGATCCAGGAAGTGTTATAATACAGAAATGTATTGAAGAAAACATAGAGTTTGAAGTTTTAACTGGAGCTACAGCAGTTACTACTGCTCTTGTTTATTCAGGGCTAGATACAACCAAATTTATATTTAGAGGATTTTTACCAAGAGAGAATAAAGATAGAAACCCTGTGATTGAGGATTTAAAGGATAGAAAGGAAAGTTTGATTTTCTATGAAGCGCCTCATAGACTTATTAGGACTCTTGAATTTCTATATGATAATTTGGGAAATAGAAAAATTGCAATTTGTAGGGAACTTACCAAACTTCATGAGGAAATAATAAGATTACCTATAAAGGAAGCTATGGAGTATTATATGACTAAGGAACCAAGAGGAGAATATGTCCTTGTACTTGAAGGGAAAAGTGAGGAAGAAATAAAGAATGAAGAGAAAAGTCAGTGGGAAGCTTTAACTATAGAAGAACATATAAAAAAATATATAAATGAAGGTTTTTCAAAAAAAGAAGCCATAAAAAAGACTGCCAAGGATAGAAGTCTGTCCAAATCTGAAGTATATAAGCATTCTATAGATATATAAGCCTTATATTTATTTTAAAGGAAAAAAGATGGTAAAAATTAAACCTTATTTTTACTATGAATATCAATTATTTAATGTTATAATATAATAGACGATGAAATGTGTGACAAATTAATTACAAATTCTTTAAATAAATATTAAGACAAAAATTAAGACAAAACATTAAAATGAAAATTTAAATACTCAATAGAAGTCAATTTATAAGAAATTATAGAAATAGTTGATAAGAGTAGATAATTTAATGTTGAATAAAAGACTGACATAATATGAAAATTAATAATTCGAATATAGGGAGATGAGATGATGAATAAAAAATTAACGTCATTAGTAATTACAGCAGGATTGCTAGTATCTGTAAGTACAACAGCTGTTATAGCACAACCTTTATCTGAAAAACTTAAATCACAACAACAACAACAACAACAACATAAGAGTGAATATAATAGTGCGCAAAAAAAAGTGCAAGATCTTGAACAAGCTATTGAAAAATTAGATAGCCAAATAGAAGATAAGATGCAACAAATGGAAGCTAATAAGAATAAAATACAAAGTATTAAAACAAGCATAGTATCTGCTGAAAAAGATATTAAAAAAGCAGAAAGTGAAATAAAAGAAGAACAAGAACTTTATAATAGTAGAATAAGAGCCATGTACATGAACGGTACAGGTGGATACATAGATGTAATTCTTGGAGCTAAGGACTTGAGCGATTTATTCTCAAGAATAGAAACAGTAAAAAGAATTACTAAGTTAGATAAAAAAATAGTAAGTGAATTAAGACAAAAACAAGATGATATAAAAGCTAAAAAAGAGCAACTAACTAAGGAGCAAAGCCAATTAACATCATTAGTTGCAACACAACAACAGGAAATGGACAAGCTCAATAAGGATAAGGCAGATCAGAATAAGCTTATAGTTGAAGCAAAACATCAATTTGAATTATATTCAAGTGTGCTACAAAATGATTCAGGATTGATAAGTGAAACTAAGAAAATGATAGAACAAATGAAGACAACAACAGCAACTAGTACAACTAGTAGACCATCAAGAGGAGATAGTTTGTCAAGTAGTAGTTCATCTGGTAACTCAAATAGCAGCTCAAACAATCAGGGAACAGGAACACCACCTGCATCATCATCAGGTAGTGCAATAGTTTCTTATGCATATGGATTCCAAGGATGTAGATATGTATGGGGAGCAACAGGACCAAATACTTTTGACTGTTCAGGTTTTACTCAATATGTTTTTGCTCATTTTGGAATAAGAATACCAAGAGTTTCTAGAGATCAAGCAGAAGTAGGAGCATATGTATCTAAAGGTAGTTTACAACCAGGTGATTTAGTATTCTTTGGAAAGGGTTCAATACATCATGTTGGAATATATGTAGGAAATGGATGTTACATTCATGCACCAAAAACTGGTGATGTTGTTAAGATAAGTTCTTTAGCAGGAAGATCAGATTATTCTCATGCTAGAAGAGTTTCAAGATAATTCAACATACGATTTATAGGTAAATCCCCATTATAGGGGCATTGATCTATGCTTATATGTAATAGAATTTAAATTAGCCTAAAGATAAAATTGTTTTATCTTTAGGCTTTAGTAGGTTAATCATTAGGTTTATATGTTCTACTTTAAATTATTAAGCTTATTATAATTAACCTGATGATTTATTAAAATGCAGTTTTACAATATATTTAAATAAAATTAAACCCTTTAGGAATATTCCTAAAGGGTTTGTTTTTAAAATAAACTATTTAACTTCTTCTTTAAGTGTTTCTAAACAATTATGACAGATATTTTTACCTTTATAGTTAATAACATTTCTAGCGTCTCCGCAGAAAATACAAGCTGGTTCATATTTCTTTAAGATGATTTGTTCTCCATCTACATAAATTTCTAAAGCATCTTTTTCTGCTATGTCCAAAGTTCTTCTTAACTCTATTGGTATAACTATTCTTCCAAGTTCATCTACTCTTCTTACTACTCCTGTTGATTTCATTTAACTTCCTCCTAAAAATTATTATTTTACATCTTTCGACATCTTTATGATGAAATTATAGCAAATATGACAAATAAAGTCAACCTATAAAATGATTTTTTTTTGTTAAAGTTACAAAATTCTTATTAAATTCCATCTAAAGTTAATATACTACCAATTTATTCAAAAGTCAATATTTTTTTTGAAACAAAATACAAATTTTTACTTTAGCTTTAAAACTAGATATATCAATGAGTTAAAAGAAAATATAGAAAAGAAGATATAAATAATAGTAAAATATAGGTAAAATCAAGAACTGTAATATAAAATAATAAAATAGTAATTATATGGATAATGGACAAGTTGTTGTCGAAAAGCATTGTTATTTAATTCTATTTTTAAAATTTTTAGGTTTAAAATGCTCATAAAAAAAATAGAAAGTATTGAACCTATGATGAAAATTTCTAAAATATTGAAAATATAACTATTAAATTTAAATAAATAATTAAGAATGTAAGAAATATGAAAAATTTTAATTACAAAAATTTGAAAAATAATTATGGTATAATTAGAATTATATTAAAAATATATTAATAGGTAGGTGGCAAAATGGATTCCATAATAAATGATGTTAAAGCGATTTTAAAAGACACTAATAGTTCTGGATATATAGTAGGTGGATATATAAGAGATAAGCTTATTAATAGGAATATGGAGTTAAAAGATATAGATATAATTATTTCTGGAGATGTAGAAAGGTTTATACAAGAATTATATAACAAAGGATATAAAATATTTAATTTAAATAAAGATAAACAAATATATAGGAGTACAAAAAATGGGAAAATTTTAGATTTGGCAAAATTAAAAGGAAATACTATAGAAGAAGATTTAAAAAATAGAGATTTTACAATAAATGCAATTGCATTAAAACTTATTGATAATGTAATAATTGACCCTTTTAGAGGAAAAAACCATATTAAAGATGGAATAATTCATCCTGTTACAGAAGATAGCATAAAAAATGATAGAATAAGGATTCTAAGAGGACAAAGGTTGTCTATAAAATATGGGATGCATTTTAGTAAGAGTAGCCTAAAGAATATTGCTCAAGAAAGTAAATACATTCTTAATTGCCCTAAAGAAAGAATTTTTATGGAGATCATGTCAATACTTCAAGAGGATAATGAAGGTGTAGCATTTGAGGAATTAGATAAGAATGGGATACTAAAATTTATTATTCCATATATTGATCAATTGAAAATTATAGGTAGATGCAAATATCATATAGAGGATGCTTTTACTCATATGAATTTGGTGTATAAAAATTTTATAGACTTATCTAAGGGAAGATTACATATAGATGGTCTAGAGCTAAGTATATTTGACCAAAAGATTGGGGAACAGTCTATTAAAAATTATATGGGCTTTGCTGCTTTTTGTCATGATATTGGAAAAGCAAAGTGTTATGTAAAAAAGGAAGAAAAGGTTAGTTTTATTGGTCATGATAAAGAAGGAGCTAAAATTATTGATGAGGTTTCTAAAAAAATAGGGTTTCCTAAGAAGGGAGAAAAATTTGTTAAAAAGTTAATTGAAGCGCATATGTATCCTTTGGGACTTTGTAAGAATAAGGTTAAAACTTATAAAAAGAGTTTTTATAAGTTTTTTTCTAGGTATGATAAGTATATACCATATATTTTAGCTCTGTCTTATTGTGATATGCATGCTACAAAGATGCTATATGATCCAGATAATGAAGAAAAGGTGCTTGTAGAATATTTAGAGCATTTATTTAAGGAATATAGGGTTTTTAAAGAATGTAAAGAAAAAAGATTCTTAGATGGTAAAGAGGTAATAGATATAACAGGAGCTATGGGTAAGGACATTAAATATATTTTAGATGAATTGGACAGAAGAACTTATTATGGCGAAATAAATGATAGAGAAGAGGCAATAAATTTAATTAAATCAATAAAATAGGAGTATAATTAAGATGTAATCAACTATTAAATAAGTTTTAAATAAATGTGAAAAATGATATTTATTTAGAAACTAGTTTAATATGGAAAGGTATATAAATTTAGTTAAGGGGAGTGTGGATATGAAGTTCTTCATAGATACGGCAAATGTACAAGAGATAAAGGAGATTAGCGAATGGGGAATTTTAGAAGGAGTTACTACTAATCCATCTTTAATAGCAAAAGAAGGAAGAAATATAAAAGATGTAATTGGGGAAATTTGCTCAATAGTAGATGGTCCAATAAGTGCAGAAGTTATAAATTTAAAGTGTGATAAAATGATAGAGGAAGCTAGAGAATTATCAAAAATCAATAAAAACATAGTTATAAAGATACCTATGTGTGAAGAAGGATTAAAAGCTGTTAGTATATTATCAAAAGAAGATATTAGGACTAATGTAACTTTGGTGTTTTCTGTACAACAAGCTTTGATGGCAGCGAAAGCAGGAGCTTCATATGTGAGTCCTTTTATAGGTAGGCTTGATGATATTGGAGGAGATGGATTACAAGTTATTTCGGATATAGTAAAGGTTTTCGAAATGTATAATATATCAACTGAGGTTATTGCAGCGAGCGTAAGGAGTTCTAAACATGTACTAGATGTATCTATGGTAGGAGCTCATATTGCTACTATACCTTATAAAATTTTTAAGCAAATGATAGTACATCCATTAACTGATATAGGAATAGAAAAGTTCTTAGAGGATTATAATATAATAAAAAAATAAGCATTATATAATATTTAGTAGGTTGAATTGATTTATAAATGCTTTAAATAATATATAAGGTATATAAAGTACAAATAAGGATATGATTCTATTTGTGCTTTATATATTTTAACAATAATATGGACTTATAAATAAATTTCTAATGGTGATATTGGACTTAAATTAGACTCTTAATTACATAGATAGAGATTAATAATAAATATTGAGTATAGTTATATAATTTGACTATTTTAAGTTAAAAATATTGCTAAAAAATGATTTAAAAAAATAATTATTTAATAAAATATAAATGTTAAAATTATGTTTTACAAAAAATGTAATAAAATTAAGTATAAAACTGCAGAATTATAAAAAAAATGAAATTTTAAAATAAAAAATACTCGATTTGTTCCACATAAATTCAACAAGTTATCAACAAGCAATTGTGGATAATGTGGATAAGTTTTTTTTGTTATATAGAAAAAGTTAATAAACTCAATAATAGAGATAAATTTATGAGTTATCCACAAAAATTGTTTATAACTTGTACAATAATGTGTATAACTAGTGTTAGGGTTAATAATTATAAAATAGTGAATTTAAAATTTCAAATTAATAAAAGTTTTAAAGATAAAGATAACTGTCGAATAAGTATAAAAAATATCTATATATCATTTAAACTTGTAATGGGGTTATGTATACCGTATAATATATTGTAAGGATAAATGAAAAAATGTAAACTGCTGAGATAAGGTTGGTATAAACATAAATTTTTGGAGGTAATATAAGTGGAAAAGGATAAGTTTGGATTAAAGGACATAGTTAATTTAGCTAAAGTAATGTCAGAGAATAGTTTAGTAGCTTATGATGACTTACCTGAGTATGATTTGTTTTTATCTCAAGTTATAGATTATCTAAATAATAGGTTTGAGGAAGAAAAGTACACAAACAATATAGTGCAAAACTATATTAAAAATGAAGTTATATCTAAGCCAGAGGATGGGAAAAAGAGGGGATATACAAAGCTTCATTTAGCTCAATTAGTGCTTTTAAGTTATATGAGACCTATACTTACAACAGAAGAGATAAAAAAAGTATTTAGGCTTGCTTTTAATCAAATAAATGACAGAAGTGATGATATTATATCTTGGGAAAAGGCATATAAAGTATTTGATGAAATTCAAAACGAAAGTTTAGATAATTTTTTAACTGTTCAAAGATTTAATGAAGAGAAGCTAAAAAAATATATAGAAGAGAGTGAGCTAAAAGAAGGAGACGAGGAAAGAATACTTATATTCTTAGTAGTAATGAGTTTAATAGCTCAAGCAAGTGCGACAAAAAAATTAGCTAAGAAGATAGTAGATCAGTACGGTGAAAAATAATAAATTATATAATGTATTGGATAAGTTCATAATAACTTAAGTCAGAAAATATATTTTAACACTAAAGGGGTAAGTAGCCTTTAGTGTTTTTATTTTTCAGAATATTGACAATATTGAGTTAAAAAGGATAACATTTAATTATATAATAATTTGAAAGTATAGTTATGGATTGCAATATCTGAGCATTGGAGGTGCTTAATATGTTTAAGAGTATGATAAATGTTTATTCTGAAGTAGAAAAGCTTGAGAAAGTACTTTTACATAGACCGGGAGAGGAAATTGAGAATTTAACCCCAGAATATTTAAAAATACTTTTATTTGATGATATACCTTATTTAAGTAGAGCTGTAGAAGAACATGATAAATTTGCGAAAGCATTGAAAGAAAATGGTATAGAAGTTCTGTATTTAGAGGATTTAAGTGCAGAAAGTATAGAAAATGAGAATATAAAAGAAAAGTTCATAAATGATGTTATGGAAGAAAGTTATATAAAGGATGATATTTTAAAAGAGAAGACTATAAGGTATTTAGAGTATATGACACCTAAACAAATCATTTTAAAGATAATGGCAGGTATAAGGTATAAGGAAATAGGTATATGTGAGGAATACAAGGACTATCCTTTTATAATGCATCCAATGCCAAACCTTTATTTTACAAGAGATCCTTTTGCTTGTATTGGAAGTGGAGTAACAATAAATTCTATGAAGACAAAGACAAGAAAAAGAGAGACTATATTTGCAAAGTATATATTTTCTTATCATCCAATTTTAGGAGGACAAAATATACCACGCTGGTATAACAGAGAAGATGAATATTGTATTGAAGGTGGTGATGAATTAATATTATCTGAAGATGTGCTTGCTATTGGACATAGCCAAAGAAGTGATAAAGAAGCTATTTTAACAATAGCTAAAAATATATTTGAAAAAGGTGAGAAGTTTAAAACTATATTAATATTTGAAATACCTAAAAGAAGAGCATTTATGCACTTAGATACAGTATTTACTATGGTAGACTATGATAAATTTGTTTTACACCCCAATATAGAGGAAAGTATAAAAGTTAATACTATAACTTATGATTATAAAAATAAACAATTGATTATAAAGGAAGATATGGATAGTATTAGAAAGATATTGTCTAAACACTTAAAAAAAGATATAAAACTTATAAGATGTGGTGGTGGAGATAAGGTAGTTGCATCTAGAGAACAATGGAATGATGGTTCTAATACTTTAGCAATTGCTCCAGGGAAGGTTATAACTTATGAAAGAAATTACATAACTAATGAAATATTATACAAAAATAATATTTCTGTAATACCTATACCATCTTCAGAGCTTTCAAGAGGAAGAGGTGGCCCAAGATGTATGTCTATGCCTCTTAGAAGGAAGTTGTAGACAATTTGTGTATAATAATGTATAATTAATGAATAAATATTCAAAATTTAAATTTAAAATAGAAGTAATATAATAGGATAAAACAAAGGGGGTATCTTTATGTTTAATTTAAAAAATAGAAGTTTATTAACTTTGATGAATTTCTCTTCTAAAGAAATAAATTTTTTATTAGACTTATCAGCAGAGCTAAAAAAATCTAAATATTCTGGAAGAGAAGTGAAAAATCTTGTAGGGAAAAACATTGCTTTAATTTTTGAAAAAGATTCTACTAGAACAAGATGTGCTTTTGAAGTTGCAGCTTATGACCAAGGAGCTCATGTAACATATATTGGACCTACAGGAAGTCAAATGGGCAAAAAGGAATCTATAAAAGATACAGCAAGAGTTCTAGGAAGAATGTATGATGGGATAGAATACAGAGGATTTGGTCAGAGTATTGTAGAAACTTTAGCAGAGCATTCAGGAGTGCCGGTTTGGAATGGACTTACAAATGAAGATCATCCAACTCAAGTATTAGCAGATTTTTTAACTATAAGAGAACATTTTAACAAACCTTTAGAAGATATAACTTTAGTTTATATAGGGGATGGAAGGAATAATGTAGCAAATGCACTTATGATAGGTGCTTGCAAAGTTGGTATGAATTTTAGAATAGTATCTCCAAAAGTGTTATTTCCTGAGCATAGCTTATTAGATAAATGTAAGATGGAAGCAGAAAAAAGTGGAGGTAGTATAATTATTACTGAAGATATAGATAGCGGAGTTAAAGATGCAGATGTGATTTATACAGATGTATGGGTATCTATGGGTGAAAGTGAGGATGAATGGGGAAAAAGAATAAATTTATTAAAGTCTTATCAAGTCAACATGGATATTATAAATAAAACATATAATAAAAATGTTAAGTTTATGCATTGCTTACCGGCATTTCATGATCTAGATACAAAGATGGGAAAAGATATATATGAAAAATATGGTCTTAATGCTATGGAAGTTACAAATGAAGTATTTGAAAGCGATTATTCAATAGTCTTTGATGAGGCTGAGAATAGAATGCACACAATAAAAGCGGTTATGGTAGCTACATTATAAAAAACATAATAAACAAGTTAAAAAGTATGGTTTATAGCTGTACTTTTTTTATTTTAAAAATATAAGAATATATTTACATACTGAATAAATATACGGTATACATGGCATATATTACATTTAATATAATTATAAAGTTACAATTTTACTAAACGAAATTATAGATACGATGACGATATAAATGACAATTTTTAAGTGGACGAATAAAAATCTATTAGAAAGGTGTAAGGGTATGAAAAAAAAATTAAGTAAAACTAAAAGAAAAAGTTTATATTTTAAAATTATTAGTCTCATAGTTTTTTGTATATTAGTGCCTATAGTGCTTTTATCATCAATTAGTTATTACAGTCTTAGTAATAACATTAAAAGACAATTTACAGAGGCTACAGATAGCAAAGTCAGCAAAATAAGTGAAATCATAAAAAATGCTGACAAAGTAACTAAAGAGTCTGTAGATATGCTCTCTTTGGATCCTAATGCTAAAGCTTTTATGGCTAATGCAGATGCTAAAGTATGGTTTATGAAAAGTTTAGAAGGCTTTGCAAAAACTCATAAGGATGTCTTGTCTGTTTATTTTGGAGCAGAGAATAAAAAAATGCTAAGTACCACAGCTGAAAGTCTTCCAGCTGGTTATGACCCAACTGCAAGACCATGGTATAAAGATGCCATAGCAAATAAAGGTAAAATAATAAGAACAGAACCTTATACAGATGCAGGAAATGATAAAATGTACGTAGTAACTTTTGCAAAGACAGTAGAAGATGCATCAGGTAAGGTAGTAGGCGTAGTTGGTATAGATATAGCTTTAGAGGCTATGAGTAAAAGTGTTGGAGAAATAACTATAGGTAAAGAAGGGTTTTCTAACGTTATAGATAAAAATCTTACAGTTATAGCTCATAAAGATAAGAGTAAAATAGGTACAACATACAAAGATAATAAAGAAATGCAAGAAGTATTAGAAAAAGACCAAGAAGTTTTTGAAAAACGTATTGAAGGAATAAATTATGTTATATTCAAAGAAAAAGAGGAACTCTCAGGATATACTATTTTAGGATTTATACCTAAAGCAGAGCTTACAAGCCAAATAAGCAAAGAAATATTGGTTAATATTATAGTAGCAATAGTTTCTTTAATTGGTGCAATTTTTATAGGAATTAAGTTTGTAGGGTCCAGTATAATTAAACCTATAAGAAAAATTGTGGAGAGTTTGGAGAAAGTGCAAAAAGGTGATTTTACTGATACTGTAGATAAAGGAAAAGGATTATCCTACGAATTAGAAATAATAGTAGATGCTATTAATAAATTTACTGAAGATATTTCACAAGTAATTAGAAAAATTTATAGAGCATCAGATGAGTTAAAGGGTAATTCAGGAGCACTTTTATCTGTAACTGAGCAATCCAGTGCGGTTGGAGAAGAAGTAGCTAAGGCTGTTCAAGAAATTGCTAATGGATCAGTTCATCAATCAGAAAAATTAAGTGATGGAGCACAGGTAGCTGAGGGGCTAGGAGAAAAAGTTGAAGAGTCCATAACGAATTCAAATAATATGGTTAATGCAGCTATTGAAGTTAAAGAGGCTACTTACAAAGGAACTGAAGTAATCGGAGAACTTAGACAATCCTTTGAAGAAAATTATATAGCAAACAAAGAAGTTGCGGAAAAAGTAAGATCTTTGGCTGAAAAATCAAATGAGATAGAAGAAATTACAGAAGTTATAAAAGGAATAACTAAACAAACTAATCTTTTAGCATTGAATGCATCTATAGAAGCTGCAAGAGCGGGAGAAGCAGGAAAAGGATTTGCTGTAGTAGCTGATGAAGTTAAAAAATTAGCAGAACAATCATCAGAGTCAGCAGCCAAGATAGAAAGTGTGATAGGAGAAGTTAAAAGAAATATTGATGATACTATGAACCAGCTTAAACTTTCAATGGAGTTAAGTGACAAAACCTCTTCTAGCATGTCTGTCACAAACGAAAGCTTTGAAAAAATAGAAAGAGACATAAAAAAATTGGAAGTAAATATAGGGGAAGTAAGTAATTCATTGAATGAAATAAGTACAGATAAAGATATTGTTATAGAAAATATTTCTGAAGCAGCATCTGTAGCACAAGAAGCAGCTGCTAGTTCAGAGGAAGTAAGTGCTTCTACAGAAGAACAAGCTTCTGCTCTTCAAGAAATAGCTTCTTCAGCAGAAAAACTTGATAATTTATCTGAAGAACTTAAGGTCTTAGTTAGTAGCTTCAAAGTACAATAAAATTATAAAATAAAATCAATTTAATATAAAGAAATAGAGTGAGATTAAAAAACCTCACTCTATTTTTTAGTTTAGTCTATGTCAAATAAATCATCAATATCTTTTTCGCTAGGTGAACCGAAAGCGCTTCTTGAACTTTCAGCGTGACCATGCTTTATGTTCTTTTTCTTAAACTTCCCATCCTCTTTTTTATTGTTTTGGGTATTGTTCATTTTATTTTTTCCCATACTAAATCTCCTCACCTCGTATTACTTTTTTTGATTTGTGTTTTTTCATCTCATCTTCATGAATAATATCGGGTTTAGAAGTTCTTTTATCCATTTTTTTACTATTCTTAGCTTTAGTATTGCCCACTTATCTCACTCCTTAGAGATTTGTAATATTTTACTGTAATAGCATAACCATTTTTAAAATTAATATACACTTAAAAAATAGTTTGTTGATTAAGATTAATTAATAAACTAATTGCACAAACTAATTGTATTAATCGTTTAAAATAGGTGATTTTATGAAATGTAAAAAGCTAATTAATTTATTAGATGAAAATAGTGAGCAGTATAATCTTATAGTCACTTTAAATTTGAATCCAGAGAAAACAGTATTTTTATACGAATTTAATGATCATAATAAAGAAGAATTTAGTAGGGTAAAAGAGTATTTAGGAGAGAAACTTCCAAGCACAGAAATTCTTGAAGAATGTATTGAAGAAGTAAACTCAGAAAATATAGAAAATATTTTAAATAACATTAGAGATGAGGGCACTTTTGTTAACTTGTCTTCTGGAAAAGGGATTATAAATTTACTTACTTATAGAATAGCAGAAAAAATGGAAATGAAATCAGTATATATAGATATAGAAAATGAATGTATTTTGGATTTAAGTTATGGAAAATGTGAAAAGTTAGATATTGTGATAAAAGATATGGATGTGGAGGATTTTATAGAAATTACAGGTGGGGAAATTATCTCTCATTCTACAAAATGGTTTAATAATGACAATATAAAAAGATTTATAGAATATATAATTTCTAACTATGATTCATGGGAAAAATTTAAAAAAATTCTTTCTAGTGTAAGTTCTGCAGAAGAGAATGATTATATAAACCAAAAGTCTGTAATAAGTATTACTGAAGCAAATAAAGAGGAGAGAGTGGAATATAATAGACTTTTAGATAAATTTCAACAGTTCGATTTTTTTAACTATGAGTATGAAGGTAAGGATAAAATAATCTTAAATTTTAAAGGATTGGAAACAAAAACCTTGTTTTTAAAAACGGGTACTTGGCTTGAAATACTTGTTTATAATATAGTAAAGGAAATAAAAGAGGTAGATGATATAAAAAGTGGGGTTGTATTTTTATGGGATGGCGAAGAAAGACATGTAAGAAATGAAATAGATGTACTTGCATCTATTAATTCTAAGCTTATATATATATCCTGTAAGGATACTTCAAAGTATGGTATAGAAGCTTTAAATGAATTAGAGGTATATGGAGCTCAAATTGGAGGAGAAGAAGTAAGAAAAATACTTGTAGCGACAAAAGAACCCTGTAAAAGAAGCATTATATTAAGAGCTAAAGAAATGGGCATTGATATTGTTATTTTTCATGGCAATATAAGAGATTTAAAAAAAGAGCTCGAAAGGATTATTCTATCATAGTCTATTCTTATAGTATAAATTATAAAAAATTTATTACAATATATCTATAATTCAAAAGAAACACTATCAGGTTGCTTAATGTTAAGGAAGTATGATAGTGTTTCTTTAATGTTTTTGAAAAAATTTCCAAAAGGTATTTACTAATTTATTCCAGTGTATTATAATGGAATAAATTGGTAAGAAGATATATTATAATATATCTATTTATAATATGAAATATTCGGAGGTGGAAGGCTAAATGGGAGCAAAGAATGCTATTGTAGATTCTTTTAATGTACAAGTAATCGATGATGGATATGCAGATACTAAATCTAGATCTGAAGACACAGGAATGTTTATAACTCCGTCATATGTTACAGGATGGAGACCTATTTATGACAATGAAAGTGATTTGAATGAGTCAAAAAAAAGTGGTCTTAGTAGAATTGAAGTTGAAGTAAATGGTTCAAAGTATCTTGTAGGAGAATGTGCTATAAGGCAAGATAGAAATATGCAGTGGAATGGAGCTGCGGACAAGCATAACGACACTTCTTTTGATATTTTGTTAAAAACCCATTTGTCTTTAATGTCAAAAAAACCCATGAGTAGAGTAAAGCTTGTTATGGGGCTGCCTGTAAAGGCTACATTAGATAAGGAAAGAATTGAAAAAATGAGAGCAAAAGTAATAAGGCAGCATAGTATAAGTATGAAATTATATGGACAAAAAGATTTTGAAAATAAAATTATAAAGGTTGAAGACCTTTTAATAAAAGCCCAACCGCATGGGACTTTGTGTGAGTTAATATTAGATTCTAAAGGAAATATCATAAATAAGGATATGGCTAGAAAGGTAAATGCTATATCAGATATTGGTGGAAAAACACATAACCTTTATTTAGTTGATGCTTTAGAGCCTCTTTCAGACTTTTGTGAGACAAAAAATAGTGGAATGTATACAGCTTATATGTGGGTGCAGGATTACATAGAGCAGGAGTTACATCTTTATGTTGGAGATGGACAAATTCCTTATATAGTGGCAGCTGGTCATATTAAAGGTTATGATTTAACTCCCGTAATTGAAAAAGCATATAAGAGTTTGGCAAGAAAGATTATTTTAGAAATACAAACAGTATGGGAAAATGCTTTCCCATTTATAGAAAATATTATATTCACAGGGGGAGGGGCCAGTATCTTAAAGCCTTATCTTGAAGATGAATTTAAAAATGCAATGTATTTAAGTAGAACTCAGAATCCATCAGGTCTTTTTAAACAAGGTGTTAGAAAATGGAAAAGGAATGCAGGTTGAGGAAGGAGGTAAATTATGCAAATTTCTCTTTATATAGGACGAAGAAAGAAGAAGGATAAAATAGTAGATGATGAGCTCGAAAAGTATGTAGAAGGAGACAGAAGTGACAGAATAAAAGATTTAATACTTAAAGGACTAATATTTGAAGGAAGAAATGATATAGATAATAAATTGTTGGATATGAGATATATTTATAATAATAATAATGATTTTGTAGGAGCCATGGAGAGAGGAAGTAAAGGGAATATAAATATTCCTGTTGTAACTATAAAGGATAACAGCGCAACACTAGAAAAACCTGATTTTAAGGGAATAAAGATAAAGACAACAGAAGTAATAGACGAAGAATTAGAGAGTAGAATCTAATATTAACTCTTAGAAAATAATAGGCATATAAATAACTAATAAAAAGTTATTTATATGCCTATTATAAGTTATAGAAAATCAACAACTTTTAAAACATAACCTTAATGAATCTAGGTATATAAGGATTTAATAAACAAAATAATTATAAACGAACTGATTTCTAGAGTTTTAATGTAATACCATAAAAGTTGATGAAGTTATACGTTCAACTTTATGACCTTTAAGATCAAAAGGGTGGTTTATTATATTTCCGTTGTAATACATAGTAGAGGAACTTCCTCCATCAAGATTAGATGCAGTAACAGCACCAAATTCAATAAGTATATTTTGTACTTCTGATAAGGTAGCACCTAAAGAGAGGTTACTTCTGCCATCTATAGTTAAAAAAAGAGTAGTTCCATCTGCTCGTTGCCCTATTGCTGTTCTAGGTGCAGTACCCCAGTTACCATTATCTTTTGCTATCATAGGTTGTCCGTTAATTACAAGTGCAGGTCCAAAACTTACAGCTTCTTTAATATTCATTTTTTTTAATTGTGATAAGGAGTGTCTTCCAACAATTAATTTTCCAGTTTCATTAAAGGCAACTATATCCGTTTCGGATTCTTTATCTTTTATATCATTATATACAACATTTCCATTATGAATTATTAAACCGTAAGGTAGAATAGATTCTGTAAATCCACCTGCATTAATTGCGCAAAGAGCATTATTGTCTTTAGCTATTTCACTTGTTGTTTTGGTGATTTTTGAAACTTCATTATTAAAACCAACAGATATTTTTTTGGATTTAGGTATAACTAACATTTTACCTTTAAAATGATTACCTTCTATGTCATATTCGGAAATGGAAGAATCTTTGTTATTTAAGTTTTGTTCTATTTTTGAACTCTTAGGATTTTTATTAGAAGCTAGTACTTGAGCATTTTTACCATTAGTTAACAAGGCAAGGCTCATCATTGCTAGAATAAAGATTGGTATTGGTGACCATTTGTAGGAACCTTTTTTAAATAAAGAAATCATAGTAATTCTCCTTTTAATAATAGATTTATTATTTATGATACACGCCATTCCACAAACATGGTTAGAGTGTTGATAGTATTCTAATAACTTTATGATTGTTTTACCATAATATACATATTCATCCGGATAGATATATGATAAAGCAAGAGAATCACAAGCTAACTCTTTATCATGTCTCATGTTGTAGAATGAATACCATATAATTGGATTAAACCAATGTAGTATTTGCAGAATACATGTTATGCAGCTTACTAAAATATCTTTACGTTTTAAGTGAGCTGTTTCGTGATAAATAACATATTCTAATTCTTTATGATTAAGTTGTTTATTTATCTCTAAAGGTAATAATAATTTTGGATGTATACATCCGAAAATTGCTGGACTACTCACTAAACTAGTATTTAATATCATTACTTCCTTATGTACACCCATTTTATTTTTACATGTAGCTAAAATTTTTATAATATCTTTATCTACACATATTTGTTGTTTTTTTAATTTAAGATAGAATTTTAAAGTTGCTGTTATTGTAAAAATAGTAAGTGCAAGTACTCCAAATAGCCATAACATATAAGTAATTTTAAAGTATAGAGATAAATTGTTAAATGACACTGTTGAAGGGGTGTTAGATTTAAACTCTTCAGTATGGGTATTTGCTGTAGTAATAGGTTTATTTTGGTTTGAATATATTTTATTTTTTGGTTTAATGGATATTGGTTTTTGTGTAGAAACTTTTAGTTCTGAGTTAATAGTGTTATGAGTTAAGGTAGAATTTATTTCAGTGACGTTTATTTTGCATAAATTTAAAATATTAAAAATACTTAGTGTACTTTTAGGTGAATAAGGAACTAATAGCTTTATTATTAGTAATAACCAAACACAATAGTGCCATCGAGCGTTTAGTTTATTTTTAAATAAAAGTTTAAAAATAAAAATAACAAAGGATAAAATACTTCCAAGGATAGTTGAATAAATTATCCATTTAAAAGTAGGTAGAAAATATAGCATAGAATCACCATTTACCCTTTCTTTTTATCAAGGATGTCTTTTAATTCTTGAATTTCTTCTGGTGATAATTCACTTTCATTTAAAAAATTTGCAAGCATAGCATTTAATGAACCATTGAACACTCGATCTAAGAAAAATTTACTTTCTGCTTTTATACACTGATTTTGTAAGAACAAAGGAAAGTAATGATAGGTTTTCTTATCTTTTTTGTCCACTTCATAACTAATGATCCCTTTTTTCACTAGACGATTTATTAAAGTTTTTATTGTTTTAGGTTTCCATTTAGTAATTTTAGATAGACCTTCAACTATTTGGTTAGCTGTACATGGTGACTTAGACCAAATGACTTGCATTACTTGCCACTCTGAATCAGATATTTTAGGTATATTTGACATTATCTCACCTCCATATTACAAATGTAATCTTTAATATATATTACATCTGTAATCTATAATTGTCAACTTGTTTCAAAATATTATTATTTATGATTAATTTTATTAAAAAATGCATATTTAATATTGGGAAGGAGTTGATACATACATAATAAAATGAATAAATGTTAAAAAATATAATTGTAAAAATTTTAAATTTATTGAATATTAATATAAATATGATATAATTTAAGTATTAATAAATAATAATTAGTTTTAATTAATATTAATTCATGAATAATATAAAATACTAATTAATATTAATTAATGAAAGGAATATTAATTTTGTAAAATCTATAAAAATGCCTGGTTTTAGAAATATGGAATAAACTGGCATATATTATGTTGGTTTACCATTATACTATGGATAAATCTATTTAAAGGAGGAATAAAAAATGCCACAAATTATGAAAATTGAAGAAGCTATTAAAAAGTATGTTAAAGATGGTTCAAGTATTATGATAGGTGGATTTTTGGGGTGCAATACTCCATATAAAGCCATCGATCAGATAGTAAAACAAGGTTCAAAAGAATTAACTATTATATCAACAGTTAATTCTTTTACACATCAAGATATGGGAAAACTTTTTGATGCTGGATTAGTTAGAAAATTTATAGGATCACATATAGGAACTAATGCAGTAGTAGTAAATCAGTATAGGACAGGAAAATTGCAAGTAGAATATTATCCACAAGGTACATTGATAGAAAAAATAAGATGTGCTGGAGCTGGATTAGGTGGAGTTTTGACACCAACAGGTATTGGAACTTTATTAGAAGAAGGGAAGGAAAAAATAGAGGTCAACAGTAAAGAATATTTACTTGAAACACCACTTAGTGCTGATGTAGCTATAATAAAAGGTTTTAAAGCTGATAAAAAAGGAAATATTGTGTATAAGGGCACAGCAAATGCTAATCCAATAATGGCAACAGCAGGAAAAATTACAATTGCTGAAGTTGATGAAATTGTAGAGGTTGGAGAATTGGAAGCGAATGAAATAGGAACACCAGGTATTTTTGTAAATGCAATTTGTTTAGGTTATGAAAGAGATGAATTTATTCAAAAATCAAGAGAGATGTATAAAGCTGTAGGAATCTTTAAATAACTTAATTACTAGGTTTAAGGGGGAGGAATTAAAATGAATATAAAAACAATTATAGCTAAGAGAGCAGCTCAAGAATTCAAAGATTGTATGGTGGTGAATCTTGGATTTGGAATACCTGTAATGGCAGCCAATTATATACAGGAAGGAGTTGATGTTATATTACAATCTGAAAATGGTGTTTTAAGCTTTGGACCTAATGCAAACTTGGGAGAAGAAGATCCTACTTTGTGCAATGCTGCAGGAGTACCTATAACATCACTTCCAGGATGTTGCATTGTAGATATAGATACTTCTTTTTTGATAATTCGTGGCGGACATGTTGATATGACCATTTTAGGAGCTTTAGAAGTAGATCAAGAAGGGAATATCGCAAACTGGGCAATTCCATATGCAGATGGAAGGTATGGACCAGGAGTAGGTGGAGCTATGGATTTACTTACTGGTGCAAAAAAAGTAGTAGTGACTACAACTCATACAACTAAAGAGGGAAAGTCAAAAATACTTAAAAAGTGTACAATGCCATTATCGGCAAAAGGAGCAGTTGATTTAATTATAACAGAATTAGCTGTTATGGAAGTAACAACTAAAGGATTAGTATTGAAAGAAACTGCGCCAGGTGTTACAGTGAAGGAAGTTATACAAAAGACTGATGCAGATTTAATAATACCAAATGAAGTTTGTGAAATGAAAGTAAGCTAATAAATATATTGTAGATTATGTGATGTTTATTTACTAATAGGGTTGTGGTTTAATAAACCACAACCCTATTTTATTTATAAATAGAGAGTTTGCTGATAAAATTTTATGTTTATAATATAAAAGCTATTATTTTTTTGTGATAAGACAAATGCTTTGACTAGCTATTCCTTCTCCGCTTCCTGTAAACCCTAACCCTTCTTCTGTAGTTGCCTTTACGTTTAGTCTATTTTCATCAATTTCAAGAGCAGCACATATTTTTTTTACCATAAATGGTATATGTGGAGCCATTTTAGGTTTTTCAGCTATTATTGTGGCATCTATATTTACGATTTTATATCCCTCTTCATACAATAAATTTTTTACCTCTTTAAGAAGTTTTAGACTTGATATTCCTTTATATTTTGCATTGGTGTCAGGAAAATGTTTTCCTATATCTCCAAGTGCAGCTGCTCCAAGTAAGCTATCCATTATTGCGTGTACAAGAACATCGGCATCAGAATGACCTAAAAGACCTAAAGGATTAGGAATTTCTATACCGCCTAAAATAAGTTTTCTATCTTCTGCTAATCTATGTACATCATATCCCATTCCTACTCTCATATATATTCCTCCAAGTGAATTTATATTATAATCTATAAAAATTATTATAAATTATTTATGAATAAAAAATCAAACTGCAGTGGGCAGTTTGATGATAATTATAACCAGTGTTTATAACTTATACGTTCTCTACTTTTACATCTATTATTATGGCAATAACTGAATAAAGATTTGATTTTATCAAAAACTCTTATCAAATAAGAAGATTTATAATTTGAATATTTTGTATTATTCCCCTTAAGATAACGTTTACTTTTTTTAGAGGCTTTTTTAAAGTCAACATATATTATCTTATTATCCATAATATCACCTCTCATATATAATTATGATTATATTATATCATAAAATTAACTACTTTACTGAAAATTGAAAAAATTTTATGTGAAAAATTAAACTAAGATTATACAGTTATTATTAATGATACAATAATAAAATATACATATTAAATGGAAGTGATTTAAAGAAAAATGCAACTGATAGTGCTATGAGAGTTATATGGTAATACCTTAATTATATTATATTAAAGGTATAATATAATTGTGACAATGGTTAAAGCGAGTGTATAATTAAATGGGGAAATTTAATTATGTTATGGGGGAAGGTGTATGAAAAAAAATAAAGTAAGTATTGCACTTATTTTTATAGGAGTTTTAATAATTACAACAGCTTTATTTTTAAGAATAAAGAGTAATATGAAGGAGCAGAGTTTAATAAAAGAATTTAATCAACAATTAAAGGATATAGATTCTAAAATAAACGATAATAAAGATGAACGTAATACTAATTTAGATAGTACAATAGGAATTTTAAGTATTCCTAAGATTGATTGTAAAGTTCCTATTTGTGAAGGGATTGACAAAAATACACTGAAGTATTCGGTAGGACATTTTAAAGATACACCTCTTCCAGGTGATAAGGGAAATTGCTGTATAGCTGGGCATAGAAGTTATACTTATAATGAATTTTTCAATAGATTAGACGAGTTAAAAGAAAATGATGAAATATATATTCAAAATAAAAAAGGGAAGTATAAATATATTGTTTATAAAAAAATGGTAGTTAAACCAACAGAAGTTTCAGTGTTAAATAACACAAAGGAAGGGGAAATTACCTTAGTAACATGTACACCTATAAGGGTAGCTTCTCATAGGTTAATAATAAAAGGTAAATTAATTAGCCATTAAAAACACATTATCCACAAGTTATTAACATAACTGTGGATAATGTGTATAACAATGAAGGAAATGTGTTGAATTTTCAGTTAAATTTATAGTAAAGTACTATACTTTATAATATATTATACCTTAAATTAACATAGAATACACAAGTTAATAACAGTTAGCTGTGGATAATGTGAATTATATCTAAAATCATATCCTATAAATTTAAATATAATAGAATATAATAAAGAATAGTCTAATAAATTATAGCATAATACAATAAATGTAAATATAATCCATTGAATTTGAAAGTGTATTAACATAACATTAACAAGTTATGCACAAGAGATTGTGGATAATGTGCATAACTTGTCTTAATAGCTATATTTATTTTATAGGAGCTAAAAAATAGAATTCAGTTTCCTGATTTTCTTTGCTAATTACACCATATTCAAATTTATGAAGGGTTAAGATTTCACTACATATAGGAAGGCCAAGGCCAATTCCACCACTTTTTTCGTGTTTATAATACTTATGCCATATATTTTCTAACATATTTTGAGAGATACCGTTTCCTTTATTTATAATTGAAACTTTGACATTACTGTTTACATAAGATGTACACACTAAAACTTCTTCATTACAAGGGCTGAATTTTAGAGCATTATCTATAAAATTGTAAATGACTCTTAAAAGGTAAGTTCTATCTCCATATATTTTAAATTCCTCCCCTTTAAGTAAAAGAGAAATATTTTTTTCTTTTGAAAGAGGTCTAAATTTTTCAATACATTCTTTTAATAAAGTTTTTATGTTTAGATATTCTTTGCTTAGAGGTATTTTTCCACTTTGTAGTTTGGAAAGCTCTAATATTTCTATTACTAGTTTATTTAATCTATCAACTTCTTCTATTACTTCACCAGCATAATTATTTATATCCTGTCCTTCAACTAATCCATCTTTTATAGCCTCGCTATAGCTTCGTATAATGCTTAAGGGGGTTTTAAAATCATGAGAAACATTTGCTATAAAGTCTTTTTGAAGTTCGTATTTTTTTTCTAGATTTATAGCCATAGATTGAAGGCTCATCGCTAGTTCCTCAATTTCGTCTCCAGTTCTTATATTTGGATTAAAATTAAAGTCTCCAGAAGCAATTTTTTGTGATGATTTTTTTAGCTCAATAATTGGATTAGTGAATTTTTTGCCTATATAAGAGATGAGAGGAATACATAATATAATAGATAAAATGAATATTATAAGTAGGGTTAAATATATTATTTTTAAATAATCAGAGGAATATTTAGTATTTTCAAAAGCGATTATGTCACCTAATTCAGTAGGCATCTTATAGTATAAAAAACTTTCATTCCCAATATTTTTAAAAGTACCCTCAGTAGAAAGAGAATTAAAGTCTACGTTTCTAAAAGCACCTTGTATTGCCATCTTTCTTCTTCCAAGAGGAATCACTTTATTGTCTTTTATAACAACTATACTTATAGATAAATCTTCATACATGTATCCTTCCTTTAAACCTTCATAAATGTCGTAAGCTGATTTTTGAAGTGTTTTTAATTGAGTTTGTTTATAAAATTTAGATATAAAAGTACTGCTTCCAATAAAACAAATTAAAATGGCAGTACTTATAATATATATAAAATATTTGATTAATTTTAAGGTTATTTTGTTTAGATTCATGAATTAACCTCCAATTTATAGCCCACACCCCAAATAGTTTTTAAATTTAGACTGCAAAATGACAATTTTTCTCTTAGATTTTTAACATGAGTATCTACAGTTCTAGTATCGCCAGAAAAGTCGTATCCCCATACTTTATCCAAAAGATGACTGCGATTAAAAACCTGATTCGAATTCTTACAAAAGAATACTAAGAGATCAAATTCTTTTGGAGTTAGGTTTATAATGTGAGATTTTTCGACAACCTCTCTTTTATTCTCATCAATTATCATATCTGCATCTGCTAATATAATTTGCTTATTTTTATTAGTAAATGTACTTTTAATTCTAAGATTTACTCTAAGAATTAGTTCTCTCATACTTATAGGTTTAACCATATAATCATCTGCTCCAAGTTCTAAACCAAAGATCCTATCTTCTTCTTCTCCACGAGCAGTAGTTAAAATTACTGGAGTGTTATTTTTAGATTTAATTTTTCTAAGAATGGACCAACCATCTATGCCAGGCATCATTACATCTAATATTATAAGATCAAAAGTATGTTCAGTTAATATATTTTCTCCTTCTAAACCATCTTGTGCTGTAGTAACTAAATAACCTTCTTTTTCTAAATATAAAGACATTATTTGAGAGAGTTTTTTTTCATCTTCAACAATAAGAATTTTCTTTTGCATATATAAAATCACCCCTTATTAGAATTATTTTATCACAATGATATGGATAGTTATACGTAATATTAAGTAATATGAGTAAAACAATAAACAATTTTAGGGTTATTTTACTAATTTATAAATATAAAGGATAAAATCATAAAATTTAAGAGTGATAAAGGCATAAATTATATATACACACTTATAAAGAAATACAATAAAACAGCTACTATTTTAGAGGATGGGGCTGATGATGGTTCGATTATAGGTGAAGAATATAATATGGGAGGTGAATATGATATATAAATAAAATAAATACATTATTAAAAATGTTGTTAAATAAAGTAAAGGTTTTCAAAAAAATAATTGTTGCATTAATATTTTTATTTTATTATAATTATACAAAAGTAAAAGCTATGCAAGGTAGTAGTAAATAATATTTCATTTTTAGAGAGTGAATGTTTGGTGGAAATTCACAATGAAAGTTATTGAATCCGACCTGAAGGCTGTATAGGAGTAACAACCTATATCGGATTTACCCGTTAAAGTAAAGAGGCTGTTTAGGCAGTAAAATAAGGTGGTACCACGTAGACATTCCAGTCTCCGTCCTTGACTATAGTCGAGGATGGAGATTTTTTTAATGTGTTGAAACTGTAATTTGAAATATATGGTAAACAATAACTGCAGATATAATAAACTATAGTAAAAAATAAATACAGAAAATTACAAAAATTAATCGATTAAATAATTAATATTTAATAAATGGGGGGCAATGATGATAAATAAATTATTAATGACACCAGGTCCAACTAATGTACCTGATAGAGTCTTAAAAAAAATGTCCGAGGTAGTATTTCATCACAGGACAAAAGAGTTTAGTAACATCTTGGCTGATATGACAGATAGACTTAAATATGTATTTCAGACTAAAAATCCTGTACTTACGCTAACATGTGCAGGAACTGGGGGATTAGAAGCTTCTATAGCTAATTTATTTTCAAAAGGGGACAAAGTTTTAATAGTTACTATAGGAGTGTTTGGTGATAGATTTATAAAAATTGCTAAAACTTATGAATTGGATGTAGATGTACTTTCCATACCTTGGGGAAGAGGAGTTACTCTTCAAGAAATAAAAGATAATTTATTAGAAAAACATAAAGCTCTTATAGTAACTCACAATGAAACATCTACAGCAGCTGTTAATCCCATAAAAGAAATAGGAGAATTTATGAAGGATAAAAATCAGCTTTTTATAGTAGATGGAGTAAGCTCCATTGGTGGAATAGAAGCAAAAATGGATGAATGGAATATAGATGTATTAGTAACAGCATCTCAGAAAGCTTTAATGACACCGCCAGGATTAAGTTTTGTAGGTATTAGTGACAAAGCTTGGGAAGCTATAGAAAGATCTAATCTTCCTAAATTTTATTTTAATTTTAAGTCAGCAAGGGAAAGTCTTGAAAAATCAATGCCTCAAAATCCATATACACCAGCGGTTTCATTGATTGTAGCTACTAATGAAGCACTTAAAATGATAGAAGAGGAGGGGCTTGACAATGTATATGCAAGACATGAAAGACTTGCTAAAAATCTTAGGGTAGAAGTAGAAAAAATGGGGCTTAATATTTATACAGATAAAAACTATCTTTCTAATAATGTTACAGCTATAAGTTTTAATAAAGATAATATAGCTTCTGACATAAAAAAGAGAATGGAAGATGAATTCGGAATAGTAATTGCAGGAGGACAACAAAATTTAAAAGGAAAAATGATAAGAATAGGGCATATGGGTTGTGTAAACGAAGAAATGATAGAGAAAACCTTAAATGCACTTAGAAGATGTATATGATTTATTTAAAATGATATTCAATAAATATAAAAACAAGAATTGTTATAAAATTAAAGACAATTATAAATTTTTAAATTAGCGGGGGGTAAAAATGAAAAGGGGTAAAGTTTTAATAGCAGAAAGAATAGATGATGCAGGGGTAGAGCTTTTAAGAAAAGAAATGGATGTAGATGTATGTATAGATATATCTAGAGAAGATTTACTTAACAAAATACATGAATATGAGGGGCTCATAATAAGAAGTGATAATAAAATAGATAAAGAGCTTTTGAATAAGGCTATGAATTTAAAAATCGTAGGTAGAGCAGGTAATGGAGTAGATAACATAGATATTCCAGAGGCTACAAAAAAAGGGGTTATTATTGCAAATACACCTGAAAGTAATATTATATCAGCTTGTGAAATTGCAATAGCTCATATACTTGCAGGGTCTAGAAATTTAACTTTTGCTGATGAATATCTGAAAAGCGGGAAATGGGGAAGAGAGATTTTTATGGGGAATGAGCTTTATAATAAGACTCTTGGAATAATAGGTCTTGGAAAAATAGGAGCTCTTGTTGCTACAAGAATGAAATCTTTTGGAATGAAGATAATTGCTTATGATCCATATATATCTGATGAGAGGTATAAAAGGTTTGGTGCTGAGAAAAAAGAGGCTTTAGAGGAACTCCTAAGAGAAGCGGATATAATAACTATTCATACTCCTAAGACAAAAGAAACTATTGGTATGATAGGTGAGAGTGAAATAGAAATAATGAAAGATGGAGTAAGAATAGTAAATGCAGCAAGAGGAAAACTCATGGATGAAACTGCTTTATATAATGGATTAAAGAGTGGTAAGATTAAGAGTGTAGGGTTAGATGTACATGATGAGGAGCCTAGGTATTCTTGTAATTTATATGAATTTAAAAGTGTGACAGTGACTCCCCATTTAGGAGCTACAACAGTGGAAGCGCAAGAAAATGTGGGTGTTACTATTGCTCAGCAAGTCATTAATGGAATAAAAGGGGAAATGGTTCCTAATGCAGTTAATTTACCTGGAATAACAACAGAAGAACTAAGAGATATGAAACCATATATTGAGCTTGCGGAAACTTTAGGGAAGTTTTATTATCAACTAAATACACATCCTGTAAAATATGTGGATATTGTTTATTGGGGAGAGTCAATAAATGTGGATATAGATATTCTTAAAAGGGCATTTTTAAAGGGGTTATTAGAGCCTATAAGTACAGATAGAGTAAATTATATTAACTCAGAAATTATTGCAGAGAATAATGGAATAGGCATAAGTCAAGAGGTAATGGATAAAAATCATAACAATTACTCTAACTTAGTTACTATAAAAATAATTAATAATAAGATGGAACAATTTACAATATCGGGAACAGTGTCAAGCAAAAATGAAGGTAAAATTGTAGAAATACAGGGTTATGAGGTAGATGTAAAACCAAGTAGACACATGTTGTTTGTACAGAATAGAGATGTACCAGGAGTTATAGGCCGGGTAGGAACGATAATTGGTACTGAAAATATAAATGTAGCTACAATGCAGGTAGGTAGAAAAATTAAGGGGCATATGGCTTTAATGGTATTGAATGTTGATGATGAGATTTCAAAAGAATCTCTTGAAAAGTTCAAACAAGTTAAAGATATAATAGAGGCAAAAACAACAACACTTTAGCAATTAGTGACTATATGATAGTAACCATCTAATTAAAATAATTGCTAGTCTCTAAGAAAATATAAAAATATCTTTACAAAGTTAGAGATTAGCAATTAGCAGTAGAGATTTTTAACACAGGAAAGCACATAAACTAGTAGTGAGGGATTAATTACTATTAAGAAGGGGGCAATTATGAAATATATTGGATATGCAGCATCGGCAGGAGAGAAAAATATATATGATACTATAGATTATGCAAAGAATAATGGATTTAATGCTGTTGAAATTAATATAAATATGCCTATTTATTTCCCTGAAAAATTTTCAAAAGAAGAAAGAGGTATAATAAATAGTTATAGAAAAGATAAGGATATAGAACTCACCCTTCATGCACCCGAAGATATTTCTCTTTTGCAGCTCCAAAAAGGGATTAGAGATGCTGCAATTAATAGATTAAAGGAAGTTATAGATTTTGGGTTTCATATTGGGGCAAGCAGAATGACAATGCATATAGGAAGTGCAGTATGTTTTACTCTAACAGATAGAAAGACATATATGGACGAATTATTTTATGATGAATATAAAGATGTGCTTATTTCCACGTTAAAGGAGTTAATAGACTATTCAAAAGGAAAATTAAAATTGTGTGTTGAAAATTCAGGGAGATTTCCTAAAAAAGTAGTTCAAGAAGTTTTAGAAGAAATGTTAGAAAGAGAAGAGGAGCTATTTTTAACATGGGATATAGGTCACTCGTATGAAAATAAATATGAAGAGGTAGAATTTTTTCTAAAGCATTTAGATAGAATTAGAACTTGTCATATTCATGACAATAATGGGATAAGTGATCATCAGGTGATAGGAACAGGAGATGTAGATTTTAAATGGCATTTTCAAAAAATGGGTGGAAGAGATATAGTATATATTATTGAAGTAAGGCCTAGAGAAAAAGCTTTTGAGAGTTTAAAGGAATTAAAGTACCTTATTTAAAGTTGGAGTACATCTCTGATGCTCTTGGACAAAGGCTTTCACTAAGGGATAATTACTTCTAAGAAATGAAACCACTAAGAATTTTGTTAGTAACTTTCAGCTGGAGCAAAAACTCCACCTGAAATTAAGAAGCATATTTATTGTAGTAATATAAAAAGCTTGAAGCTATTTTAGATTCAAGCTTTTCATGCTGAACATTGGGCTGAAACAGCCTTTTTTTCAGCTAATACAGATTTATAAACATCTTCTATATTTGTAGCAAAGGTTCTAGATGAAAACTTATCTGCTGCAAGACCAGCATTTTGGCAAAGTTTATAACGAAGATTATCATCTGAATAGAATCTTCTTACTGCATCTGTGAAACCTTTTTTATTTTCATAAACAAATCCATTTAAGCCTTCTTCAATAACACCTTCTATACAAGAATCATAACGGCATATTACAGGAAGTCCACTAGATAAAGCTTCTATATAAGTAAGGCCTTGAGTTTCACTTGTTGAGGAAGTTACAAATGCATCGGATATTTTATAATATTTATAAACCTCATTTGGATCCACCATTCCTGTGAAAATTATCTTATCTTGTAAATTTTTATCCTTGACTGTGGATTGAAGATCTTCAAGGTAAGGACCCTTACCAACAATTAAGAGTTTCAAGCCTTGGATTTCATCTTTAATTGTTGAGAAAAATTCTATAATCTCATCTATATTTTTTTCATATGCTACTCTTCCTAAGTAAACTAAAACTTTATCATCAGAAGATAGACCATGTTTTTTTCTTAGCAAGATTTTTTCTTCATCAGATATACTTTTTTGGAATCTACTTAGATCAATTCCTGTTGGTATTATTTCCATATGAGTTTTAACTCCATAACCAGTAAGGGCTTTTTTTACCTTAACAGTAGGAGCAATTACTCTATCAAAAGTATTTAAAAGAAGTCTCATAAATAGCGCCATAGTTTTAGGTGTTATTATTTTCCCATTTAATACATAATCTAAATAATCCTCGTACATTGTATGATAAGTGTGTATTTGAGGTATTTTTAGTTTTGAAGATAGATATTTGGCATTTATCATAGTTGAAAACTCTGTTTGAGAATGTATTATATCAGGCTTCCAATTCATTAAAGCTTCCCCAACTGCACTATTGAAAGGTTTTTTGAATTTTACACCTGGATAGATCTTTAAATCAAAAGATTTCAAATAATATATATCGCCATCAATTTTTTCTTTGCCATCGTTAGATAAAGTCAAAATTCTAACATCATGTCCCATGGACTTTAATTCTTTATAAAGATTTTGTGTAGATATAACAACTCCACTTATATAAGGACAATAAGTGTCTGTAGTTAGTAGAATTTTCATGTCAAATCCTCCAACAAATATTTTCGTTAATATACGAATAGTATTTCCTATAAATATAATTTTACACTTTTTTCTTTAACTCAAGATTAAGAGTATCTTAAAAATTCCTTAAAAATTCCTGTTATATATTTAATTTCTATATATATTCTTAGTAAAATTAGAGTTTAATTAAGTTTTTTAGTAACCATTTAATAAGCTTTTTTATATTATAAATATTGAAGAAATATTTTAGGAGGAGAATTATGTATCAGCCAATGCCATATGGTATGATGTATAATACAGATGCATTACAGACTTCCCTCAAGCTAATAGAAGAGGCTGTTTCGGGGGAAAGAGAAGACGAATTATTTTATGATTACTTAATAAGTGTAGCACCTACAAGAGATGAAAAGGAGATAATTGCATCAATAAGAGATGATGAAAAAAAGCATAATAAAATGTTTAGAATGATATATAAAGATTTAACTGGAATGGATATTAAGGCAGATGAAAATGTTGATTTTGAAAAACCATCATCTTATATAGATGGTATAAAAAGAGCTTTATTTGGTGAGCTTAAGGCTGTTGAGAAGTATAGAGTAATAAGGCAGGGGTTACCTACTAGGTATTATAGAGATATGCTTTTTGAAATTATAACAGATGAATTAAAGCATGCATCTAAATATAATTATTTATATACATTAAACAAAGATATGAAAATGACTAGAGGTAGTAATGATGAGGAAAATAAAGAGGAGGATGAAAAAGATAATATTATAAGCTATATAGTTCCAGTAGTTAGTCAAATGTTTGATGAGATAGACATATCGGGATTAGAAAGAGCAGCCAAAGATTTTAAAGTATCCTCTTTATTAGTAAGTCTAAAAGATTTATTAGGAGAAGCAGCAAATAAAGTTGAGGATTGGGAAAAAAGTGAAGAACTAAAATTTTTTAAAAATAAATAAATAATGAAAGACCTGCTAAAATTAAAACGTACCTTTTATCAAAGAAATTTTAATTATTATGATTAGCAGGTCCTTTAATATTTAAATTTTATAAAATAATAAACGGCAATTTATTAGAAAGAGAGCTTGTATAATTTCACATATATTTTATGTAGATTCTTATAATATAAATTACTGAAATAACAACTAATATAGAATATATGATCAGGGCTAATTTACCTAAATAATCAATAATAATAGGGGTGCTAATATTGGCTATACCTATAATTCCTAAGGCTATTCCAAGAGACTTAGATACTTTGTCTTTATCTTTAATTGATGCAATATTATTTGTTACTAAATACAATTTTTGTTTTTTACCTATAAGGTATGAAAATAATAAAATTCCTATACCTGATAACAGCATTAAAATTTGTTGCAAGTTTTGCATATTATGACCCCTTTCAGTGTAGAATACTTTTTTATATTATGATACCATAAAAGTAATATATGGTAATAATTATAACTAAAAAATTAATCAAACTAAACGATAATATAATACCATATATAATATTAGGAGGTGAAAAAATGAAGGGGATAAAACGATTAATAAAGGCAATGATTTTAACAATTATTTTATCTACTATGTCTCTTACTGTTTTTGCAGAGGAATTTGTGGACATGCCATCTAAAACAGAAGTAAGCATAATTAAGCCTTGGACTGTAAATTGCAGCCTTGATTTAGATAGTAGTTCAGTAAATTCTACGAATATAATAGTAAAAGATAGTAGTGGAAATGTTGTAAAAGCCAATGTTTTACCAGGCGATAATAGTAAGTCTATAATTGTATGTCCACCTACTGGAGGATATACACCAAATAAAAACTATACATTAACATTAAGTACTAATGTTAAATCATCTTTGGGAAAAAAGCTTACAAAGGCTGTGAGAATGAGTTTTACAACATCTATAAAGTATGAAGATTGTACAAGTTACTCCTCTTTGCCAGTATTAAAGGATATTAAATTTAATAATAGTCCTATTATGATGAATCAAAAGATTGATTTTAATGTGTATGGCAGCTATTCTGGACAAGTTCAGTATAGAATATTTGATTTTAGATATCCCAACGATACATATGACAATGCAAATAAGTATCCCAATAATACATATAATGAATTGACTACAGGTTATACAAGTGCTAAAGATGGTAATACTGTTTATCCAGTATCATTAACTAGTGGATTAGAATCAGGAAAGCATAAGATTGTAGTTTATGTAAAAAGAGCCAATAAACAAGGAAAGTATAAGGATGGTAATACAGACTACGATAATTACTATTCTACATATTTCAAAGTTTTAGATAGCAACATAATTAAGGATAAAAAGAGTAATGAAACTGTCATATACAAAGAATATAGCAAAAGTTTAGATGATGCGACAAAAGAACAAGTAGATGGAGCGCCTATATATAGCGATAATGGTTGGAATACTCCAAGTACTAATTTAATTAAATATTATATGAATGGAAACAATTTCTTAGACAACTATGATAAATATATGTTTTTGAGCTTGAATTATATGGAAGTAAGTGTTGAAGATCTTAATAATATGTTAAAAGGTAAAGGTATATTAGTTGGAACGGGAGCGGCATTTTTACAAGCAGCTAAGGACAGCAATATAAACCCTATATATTTAGTATCTCATGCCTTACTTGAGACTGGAAATGGAACATCAGCATTAGCTAAGGGTATTCTAGTATCTTCTGTAGATGGGAAGCCAGTAACTCCTAAAGTCGTATATAATATGTTTGGTGTACATGCATTTGATAGTAATCCTAATAAATATGGCTCAGAATATGCTTATAGTCAAGGATGGTTTAGTGTAGATGCAGCAATTAAGGGAGGAGCTAAGTTTATAAGTTCAGGATATATAAATAGCACAAAATATATGCAAAATAATCTTTATAAAATGAAATGGAATATATCTGTTACATGGCATCAATATGCTACAGATATAGGTTGGGCAAGGAAACAAATAGCTAATATTAAGACATTAATAGAAAGCTGTAAGTCTGCAAAACCAGTTTATGAAATACCAAAATTTAAATAAGAATATGCTTGATAAGAACTCCTAGTAAAAATATTTTTACTAGGAGTTCAGTTATATAACTATGAAACAATAAAATTTTTTTTAGTCTATAAAAGTTCCTTTCCCGTTATTATTTATTTGGTATTTAAGTGATTCATGCTTCATGAATTCATCAAATTTAATTAAATCAATATCTTTGTTTTCATCACAACAAACATAAATAGTTACAGCATTGTTATTATCAATATATTTTTTATTAATAATATCTTCCGATTTAGCCGTTTCTATAATTAGCTTTAGGCCTTCATCTAAGGATTTATTTTTTAATTTTATAGAATCAGTAAGTTTTTGACCTGATGATTGAAGTCCTTTTACAGAAATTATTCTATTCCATTTATTTACCTTAAGTTGTATGGATGGAGGAATATTAAGTACTATAGTGGCAGATGGTATTAAGTAAAAATACAAGCTTTGTCCAAATAATATTAACAGGACTACAGAGAGCAAGATTATTGCTCTAATTCTTTTTAAAGCAGTTCCACTATATATAGTTCCTGTATATATATCTCCTACATTTGGAGTGTAGTCTTTTAAAGTTAAATTTATGAATTCTCCATTTATTGTTCTTACACAAACGTATTTAGAATAAACCTTAATTACCACTCCCGTAGCTTTTTTCACATAGTTCACCTACTTCTTATTTAAAAATAATTATTTAGATACCTTCTTTTAATTTAATTCGATGACTTTTTATTATTACCTTCTTTTTCATAGGATTTTTGTTTCTTAGGATTATGTTTTTGGTTTTTATATTCATAACCTTTATCTATGTTTTTTTTGTTTATATTCTGATGAGCTTTGTCATTGTTAGACTTATTTATATTATTAGTATTTGAAGGACTATTAGTCTTTTTATCATTAGCTTTTAAATTGCCATTACTAGAGTTATTTTTTAAATCAATATTATTAGTTTTATTAATTTTTGAACTATTAGACTTATTTGGATTAAAATCATTATTAGGTATATTTTTAATATTATTTTTATTATCAATTTTATTGCTGTTATTAGTTTTTCCTTTATCTTTATAATAATTTTTATCATCAGTATAAGCACTGATTTGTAAATTAAAGTTTTTATTTTTTACTGTGGATTTTAATTCAGCTATTTTTAAATCAATGTCTTTATTACTATTTATACACAAGCTAATGGTACTATTTTTTTCTTTATTAATAAAATTTTGTTTTTCTGCCTGATCAAGTATAATATTAAGGCCATCATTTATTGATTTATTTTTAATTTTAATTGAATCAAGTATATGCTTACCCTCAGAATTTAAAGAAGTTGCAGATAGTATTTTGTTCCATCTATTTATTTTTAATTCTAAAGAAGGGTTTATTTTAACTAACACCGATGCTACAGGAGTATAGTAAGCATAGGCACCACCACATATAGACAAAGATAAGATTAAACAAGCAGCTGCTGCAACAAATTTATTTAAAGAAAATTTCGTTGTTTCCTCGCCTGTGTAGGAGCTACCAATAGAAGGAAGATTTTTATTAATTTTAACTTGTACAAATTCACCATTACTAGTTAATAGACACGCAGTTCTATTTTTTACCTCCATTACTATTCCACACTTTTTACTCATAGTTATCACCAACCTTTATGTTTAAATAAGATTTTATATAAGGAAAATCATTACTAGAAAGAAGTATTACTAGTGTTAATATGTATCTTCGCCATTTCTCTATATATTTTTTTCTATTATTAGTTATTAGTGCAATTTGAGTAATAGGAAGTAGCTTTTTTGTTTTAATATATGTTAATATATCCTCATTTTTGGAACAAATAAGTGCTAGGTTTAATAAATTATTTCTTGTATCTATGTGAGAAGGAGAAGATTTAACTAAAGAGTGAAAATCTAATTTATATTTTTTTAATTGTTGTGTAAAAAGCATTATTTCTTCACCACGATTTTTATTTTCACAATCAATTTCATACTGATTTAAAGAGACTTTATAGTCTATATAATGATTATTTTTTTCTTCATCATTATTTGAATCAAAAATTAAATAAGGCGTATCCTTTGATTTTTTAAAAAAATCGATTAATGAGTTCTTTATAAGTACAGAAGCATAACTAAAAAAATTCCCTTTATTATCATCATAAGTATCACAAGCTTTATTAAAAGCTATTAAAGCTATGCTTAATTCATCGTCATTTTCCCAATGTAGATTTTTTTTACAAACTTTATAAGTTGTAGTATATATAAAATTTTTGTTGTTTTTTATAAAATCATCTCTATTTACTTTTTTCATTTGTTCTAGGTTCATTACACCACCTCTTTGCATTTATAATTATACACGAATTTTTAAATAAATTTTTAAAAAAAATTAAAATAAAATAAATAAAATTTTACAAATCACCCCTCTAAAATATTGATGTTTGTCGTATACAATACTAAATCTTAATGCTCATTGTATTTATTTTTAAAATTGCAGTTTAAGGAGGAACAAATATGAAAAAAATAAGGATTTTTTTAGCAGCAATAATTATAATAGGCGGGGTTAGTGGAAGTGCTTTTGCAGAAGGAGAGGTATCTTTAAAGGATTCAGCAGGAGTAACACCGGACAGTATATTTTATAAGATGGATAAAGCTTTAGATGATTTACAAATAAGTCTTACCTTTGATGATGAGAAAAAGGTTGATTTAATATCAGATGTGGCACAAGAAAGACTTGGTGAAAGTGAAGTTATGGCTGAAGCTAACAATGAAGAACTTGCTCAAAAAGCATTAGAAGAGTATCAAGAAAATATGGATAAAACAAATGAAGTATTAGAAGAAATTTCTAATAAACCTGAAGAAGTAATAAATACTGAAGAAGTTAATAAAGAAGAGGATTTACAAGTGGAAACTAAAGATGAGGATAAAAAATTAGAAGAATTAGAGCAAAAAATTATAGCTAAGCAAATGAAATCTATACAAGTTTTAAAATCTATACAAGCAAAGGTTGGAGACAATGCTAAAGAAACTATAGCTAAAGTTATAGAAATGCAAACAGCTAAAAAGGAAGCTATAATAAATATGGCTGAAAAAAGACAAGCTTTAAATGATGCTAAAAAAACTTATAGAAAGGCAGTACTTGGTTTAAAAGAAGCGAAAAAGTCAGGAGATGAAAATGCAATTAAGGTTGCAGAGGAAACTTTAAATACGCAAAAAGTAGCTTATGAAACTTCAAAAGAAGAGTTAAAAAAGGCTTTTGAGGAAAAGAGAAATGTTGTAAAAACAATGAATGAAGCTAAAAAGGAATTAAAAGAAGAGGTTAAAAAAGGTAAAATAGAAGCTAAGAAGGAAAATATAGAAGAAAAACTAAACACTGAAGTAAAGAAATCACAAGAGAAAACAATTAAAGCAAAGGAAAAAGTACAAAAAGTTAATAAAGCTAAAGAAGAAGTAAAGGTTAAAGTAGAAAAAGCAAATAAAGCAAAAGAAGAACAGTTAAAAGTAAGAGAAGAACAGCTAAAAGCAAGAGAAGATAAAGTAAATAAGGGTAAAGAAGAAATAAAGGAAAGAGTGGAAAAAAATAGATAATAAAATAGTGAAAAACAGAACAAATATATGATTTTACAATTTGCAGATAAAACTATAGTATAACTAAATAATATTTTAGAAAAATATTAATGTAAATATAATGAAAAGGAGGCACTAGCCTCCTTTTCATTTGCTCAGAATTTATAGATTTAATAAGGATTATAGGTTAAAATATTATAAGGGTATAGAAATTAGTGAGGTGTATAAAGTGTTGATTGAAGATATGTATACGAAAGTATTTAAAGCATTAGCTCATCCAATAAGAATAAAGATTGTAAAGGAACTTGTAAATAGAGAATTATGTGTATGTGAATTAAATGAAAATGTGGAGTTTACTCAATCAAACTTATCACAACATTTAAAAATACTAAAGGATGCTGGAATTTTAAAATCAGAGAAAGATGGACTTAAAATAATGTATAGTATCAAAGACAGGAGAGTAGTAGATATTATAAGCATTGTAGATGATATGATTAAAGATGATATAAAAAATATGAGTAACAAATTGAAGAGTGTAGAATAATCTGTGCAGACTCCGTAAGATTCATATAATAATAGAGGATATACAAGTTATTTTTATCATAAATACCATAATTATGCATACAAAAGAAGTGTAAATAGATTTGTATTTACACAAATCTATCTACGTTCTTTATATTTACATTATCTTTTTATAGAAGTTTACACAAAGTTATTTATACACTGAATTTTTTATAGATTCTGATAAGAGTCTAAGGTTATTTCATAATTTTTTTTACTATTTCTCGTAAAGTAGAGGGTTCAAAATCTATGCCTTTCTTTGCAAAATCATCTTTTAGTTCTTTTATTGATTTATTTAAATCAGTATCATTAGGTAAGTTGCACGCTTTTAATAAATCTTTTGAGTCTATATTAAATTCTTTAGATATATCACTTAATGTCATATATGCTTTTATATTATCGGGGTTTGACGTCCCATTTTCATTAAGAACAGTTTGATTTGATAAAGATGTTTTAAAATTCCCTATTACCATATTCCCACCAATAATTAAAACTAGAGTTAAGATTATAGTAATACCAACTTTATTTATGGATAGAGAAATGTCTCCTTTTTTCATTTCTAAAGTTTTATTTATAGGACAACTAGTCATACATTCTCCACAAGAGATACATTCAATACTAGACGGAGAAACTTTTGAATGTATTTCAAGTCCCATTGGACAATTATGAGTACAAGATTTACAGTTTATACAAGTAGAATTATTTTTTTTGATTTTAAATATTCTAAGAGGCGAAGTTAAAGATAATGCTGCACCTAGTGGACAGAAATATCTACACCATGCTCTTTCAATAAATAATGACGATATAAAGATGGCTATTAATATAATTAGACCAATCAAAAATTCTTCAAAGACTTCAGGTCCAGAGGTTAAGTGCATAAATGTAGCCCAAGGATCATAAGGTCTTAGTATTAATTCACCAGCTTTATATGTTGTAAATAATACTACAAATAAAACTAAATATTTAGCATATCTTAAGATTCTATCAAAAAACCTATTTAATGTAATCTGCTTTATATTAAGTTTTTTCCCTAATTTAGTAATTAAACTTTGAATACTTCCAAGAGGACATATATATCCACAAAAAGCTCTTCCTAAAACAAAAGTTAAAATGATTACTGCAATTAATAGTATGAAGGAAGATGGAGTGATTTTTTGAATATAAGTACCATTTTTCAATAAAGTAGGTAACGTTTCTAGACCACCAAAGGGACAAAGGGCATCCACTGAAGGAGAACCGCTAGGACCGCCGCCCATTAATTGATGTCTTATAGCTATAAAAGGAGTAAGAACTAAAAAAAATATTGATATAATCCATTTAAATTTATTTTTCATATTATAATACCTCCTAAATATTTTGTATTATAATAGTAAAAAATTATTGTGATTAAAGTATGTTTTAATTGTGATGAATTTGTGAAAATGTTAATTTAAAAGGTTCTGTTTTCAATTGTTTTTGAAATTATACGAAATCAACAATTTATTAAAACATAGCCATTTACAAAAATAATTTCCTATGAAATTAAAATACTTCACAGGAAATTATTTTTTAATATATATCTGAAAATTCAATTTTTACATTGTTAGCAGTATCTATATTTCCATAATCAAATCTTGTTTCTAGATTCATAGCAGGATTTGAAACAAGAAATGAGGGTAATTGTATAATAAACTCGCTACCATTTCCAAGACGGCTTCTAATATTAATTTCTCCTCCAAGAAGATGTACTAAAGATTTAACAATATATAAACCTATTCCACTTCCTTCTCTTTTTCTAGTAAGAGATTTATCTATTTGGGTAAAGGGGTCAAATATCATAGATTGATTTTCTTTTGAGATTCCAATACCTGTATCTTTTACAGAGATAACTATATGCTTAGATTTATCATATAAAGTTACTAATATTTTTCCTCCTTTGGGCGTAAATTTTGTTGAATTTGAAAGAAGATTTAAAATAATCCGTTCTATAAAATAAGAATCACAAGCCATTATTTTTTCTTCTGTATCGGTATCAAATATTAATGATAATCCACTTTGTTCAATATATTGTGATGAAGAAAGTACAATGTTTTCCACAAGACTCACTATATTCTCATTCTTGAAGTAAACTTTTAGATAACCAGATTTAATTTTGGTTATATCTATTAGGTTATTTACCATTTTCATAAGTCTAAAGCAGTTATTTTTCATAGAAGAGGTATAGCCATTAAGTTTAACAATAACCTGTCCTAATTCATATTCATTAGAATTTTCAATTAATGAACTTGTTAATTGTAAACAGCTATAAAGTACATTTAAAGGGGTTCTGAATTCATGAGATAGATTAGAGAAAAACTGAGATTCAAGTTCTGAATATTTTTTTGCTTGGTCTAGTAATCTTTGTTTTTCTTCTACTTTTTTTCTTAGTGCTTCTGCTTGCTTGTGTTCCGTAATATCTTGAAATACTACTAATGAGGCCATTTTACCTTCATACATATAAGGGCAAGTAGACACATTCACTTCTATTATTTTACCATCAATTGTGACAAGCTTTTCTTCTAAAGGTTTAGGTGTCTTACTTTCTACTTGAACCTCATTTATCCTATTTCTTACAATATCTATATAGTCTTTATGTACAAAATCTAAAATATTTTTACCTACTAGAAAGTTTTGATTATTAACTGAAAGAAGGTTACAAAATTCTGTGTTACAAAATAGAATGTTACCTTTTATATGAATTAATATTCCGGCAGGTAGAAATTCTATCAATTTTTTATACTGTTGAGCATTTTTTTCTATAAGATTATTTGCATTAGTTTCTTTGGTTATATCTTTAAAACTCCAGACACGTCCTATGGTTTCAAAATTTATAATCAGTGGTCGGCTATATTGTTCTATAATCCTATTGTCTTTGAATAATACTATTTGTTTCATTTCCTTATTTTCTTTAAAAGTTAATTCTATATCTTTTTTAAATTTAATTGGGTATTTTAATTGATCAGAAACTAAGTCTATAAGTTCGTGGCCTTTATACTTATCTAATGATAAGTTTTTCGATAGGTTCCAAAGATTTAAAAAATTGTTATTAAAATGAAGTATTTCATAATCTAAAGATACTACAAGTATACCATCTCCAGTTGAATTAAGAATACATTCTAAAAGGTTCTCATTTAAATCTAATTTCTTATTTTGATTTTTTATGTGTCTATAAGCTTTGAAATTATCTAAAATAAAATATAAAGAAAAAATGATTAATACAATTTTAAAAAACAATTTCAAAACACCGCCTCTTAATAGGATTATGTCCAATATTATAGGGAAAATTGAAAAATTGAGTAATATTAAATGCTAAACTAAAGTTTTTAATATCAAAAAATCATACCATTTATATTATATCAAAGTATATAAAAGATGGTGTGAATTTTTCTTAAATAAAAAAGTGTATTTCAACCAAGAGAATTATTAAATAATTTATATAAAACAGGGAAAAGATAAAGTAATTACAACAAAAGGAATAAATTTACATTAAACATATTGAAATTAAATACCAAATAATGTAATATAGAATTCATAAATACCATTTTATAACAGAAAATTAATATACTTGGTGGTGAATGAAATGTTAAAAAAAGAAATACTAGCTATGATTTTAGCTGGTGGACAAGGAACAAGGTTAAAAGTATTAACTAAAAAAAATGCAAAGCCTGCAATACCTTTTGGTGGAAAATATAGGATAATTGACTTTACTTTAAGTAATTGTTCTAATTCAGGAATAGACACTATAGGAGTATTAACTCAATATCAGCCACATAAACTTAATTCACATATAGGAATAGGAACACCATGGGATTTAAACAGGATAAATGGAGGAATAAGTATTCTTCCACCTCATATGAGGAATGATGGTGGAAATTGGTATATGGGTACGGCAGATGCTATTTATCAGAATATATCTTTTATTGATAGATATGAGCCAGAACATATATTGGTACTATCTGGAGATCATATTTATAAAATGGATTATTCTAAAATGCTTAAATTTCATAAGAAGAAAAATGCCGATGCAACTATTGCTGTTATTGAGGTCCCAATAGAAGAAGCTAGTAGATTTGGTATTATGAATACATTTCAGGATAATAAAATATACGAATTTGAGGAAAAACCTTCAGAACCTAAAAATAACAAAGCTTCTATGGGGGTATACATATTTAATTGGAATGTTTTGAAGAAAATCCTTATAGAAGATTGTAAAGACAAGCAGTCTAGCCATGATTTTGGTAAAAATATAATACCAAAAATGCTAAAAAGTGAATTAAATTTATATGCCTACCCTTTTGGAGGATACTGGAGAGACGTAGGAACAATAGAAAGTTTATGGGAAGCAAATATGGATTTTTTAGATCCTGATAATGAATTAAATATTTATGATGAGTATTGGAATATATATTCTGTTAATCCAACTAAACCTGCTCAATATATAGGAAATACTGCAAAAGTAAAAAATTCTTTAATAGTTGAGGGCTGTACTGTATTTGGTACAGTAACCAACTCTATTTTATTTCCTGGGGTTCACATAGGGAAAAATGCTATAATTGAGGATTCGGTTATTATGAGTAATACAAAGATAGGTGATAATGCGATAATAAGAAAGTCTATAGTTAGTATGGGGGTAACAATTGGCAAAAATAGTATTATAGGTAATTCTGGGAAGGTAACAGTTATAGGTGATAATGAGGATATAAAAAGTAATTCAATAATTAAATAAATTCGGGGTGATATATGTGAACAATGATTACATGGGGATTATAAGTTTAAATGAAAATGATGAAAATATAAAAAATTTAACAGGTAAAAGACCTCTTGCATCTATACCTATAGGTGGAAAGTATAGAATAATAGATTTTGTTCTTTCAAATATGGTTAATGGAGGATTAACTAATGTAGGGATATACACTCAGAGTAGATCTAGGTCTTTAATGGATCATCTTGATTCAGGAAGGTATTGGGATTTAGATAGAAAAATTAATGGACTGTTTATTTTTAATTTTAATTATTCAAGTGCAATTACTAATGATATAGAACTTATAACAAATAATATGGAATATTTATATAGAAGTAAACAAAGTAAGGTTGTTTTTTCATCTTCAAATATGATTTGTAACATAGATTATAAAAGCGCTATAGATTTCTATGAAAATGACAATAATGATATAACTATAATTTATAAAAAAGTTAAAAACTCATCTTGCAATTTTTTAGATTGCCATGTGCTTAATATAGGAGAAAACAATTCTGTCATAAGTGTAGGAAAAAACATAGGAACTAATAATGAAATAAATCTATCTATGGATATGTTTATAATGAGTAAGGATACGCTTTTACAGATTTTAGATGAATGTGTTTCTAAAGGATATTACAAATCAGTTAAAGAGTATGTATATGCAAATTGCGATAAGTTTAATATAAAAGCTCATGAATTTGACGGATATTTGACATGCATAAACTCAACTAAAGCTTACTATAAAGCTAATATGGATATGTTAAATCCTAAAATAGGTAAAGAGCTATTTTCTAAAAATGGGCCTATATATACAAAAGTAAAAGATGCACCTCCAACAAAATATTATAATGGTTCTAAGGCATCAAACTGTCTTATTGCTAATGGATGTATTATCGAAGGGGAAGTAAAGAATTGTATAATTTCAAGAAGAGTTGTGGTTCATAAGGGCGCTAAAATAGAAAACTGCATAATAATGCAAAATTGTGAGATAAAAGAAAATGCTAAACTCACAAATGTTATTATAGATAAGAACGTAGTAATAGAAAAGAATAAAGAATTAAAAGGGGATAGCGAATTCCCTGTAGTTATAGAAAAAAATCGTAATCATTATAATAAAAAAGCACATAGTATTGCATAAAATGCAATACTATGTGCTCAGATTGTTGAAAAAGCCTCCATACAATTTGGAGGCTTTTTACCATTTATCTGTTACACACTGAGCTTTTAAGTACTTTTGTATATGATTTTTTAATTGGTTCGGAGTTGTTCCAATACTTTGAATATTATACATAATTTTTACAAAATCCCAATAGCACAGGAGAATATTATCATATTGAAGAATAAGTATATTCCAAATAATTATCTGAACTAGATACTATTTGGATATTTTCTTTTTTAAAATCAGTATTATTAATTTTCTTAAACGAATTTAAAGTATTATTTTTTATTAATGATACTAGGAGTGATAAATAAAATTTTTGGTTTCGGTAGAGATCAATCAAGATGATATTGATGAGGTTTACTGCCTAATTGAATTATAAAATAAAAAATAAAAATTGAAACAATTTTAATTATAACAGGATATGAAATAATTAAAATGATTATACATTATAAAATTGATAAGAAGTATATATGTAAAAAAGACTATAAATAAGTTTTTCAATTTATATAAACCTATGTTATAAAAAAATATTTTTATAACTAAAAAAATTATTTAGATAATATATTGTTGTTGTTTATTGATAAGTAGAATAAAAGTAATACTTTAGTAAAATAAGATACTATTGTTATTTAACTATAGTAAAAAATATATTATATTTCCTATAATATTTCATTAAATAATTGTATAAAAAATACATTGTAACCATATTGTTTGATTTTAAAATATAACTATTGTCAATAAATTATTCAAGAATCAATGATTTAAAAATAATTAAATTTTTAAGTAAAAGCTGAGAATGGAGGTTGGTTTGTTTTTATACAAATCAACCTCCAGAGTTTTTAATATTAGATTGTAATGTATGATTTTGATACCAATTGTCTATTGGATAGTTATTTCATTATTAGTAGAATTTTTATTGTCTATAATATTGTTTGCAATGCTATAAGAGAATATAAAATTTTAAATGTTGAAGCTTTCTTTTTGTGTATGAGTGATTAATTTGCTTTTTTGTTAGGATTTTCAATTATATATTTTTTATGAATTTTATAATAAACAATAGCTTCAATTAGAAAATATACGGCTATAGTCAAATTTAATTTATAACTTACTAATATGTTCAAAATAGCTAAAATTACGATTAAACCTAATATAATGTTGTGTATAATAGTTTCTTTTTTTAGGGATTTAACAAAATTATTTTCATTTAATATTGTTTTACCAGATTGTTTTGCATGTTTTATATTCTTAGGTATCATTGTCCAATGAAATGTAAAATTTATAATAATAAATAGTATACCTAAGATTGCTAGTGTTTTTCTGTCCATGTTACTTATCTCCTTTTTGTGGGGTGTGCTATACTGATTGATTTAATTATACCTTAAATTTAAAATATTTTTTAAGAATATAAATTTTGTGGTTGTAAAATTAAAGATTAAATGGTTTTTATATAATAAACAGAGAAAAAAAGATATTACTATATATTTTCATACATAGTAATATTATAAATCAGTAATATCTAAAGGAATTAAAAATAATACAGATTTATTTGTTATAGAAATTAAATTAAAAATAATAAGATATAATGATATATTTGTATCAATAATTTATATTATGATTTCAATTAAGTAGTTAATATTGTGTTTTAAATTTAAGAAAGTTAAGAGGATTATCGATATTTAAATTAAGGATAAAAGATTATGGGGGGATTAACAACATGTTTGGAAGTAGTAAAATTAATGAACTAAATAAGGAGTTAGAGCAAAAAAATAGAGAGATAGAAGATTTGAAGAAAGAAAATAATATCTTAAAATCAATTGAAACGGTTATATCCGATGCATATTATGTAAGAGACATGGAGTATAATGTACTATCATGGTCAAAGGCAGCAGAAAAGCTTACGGGCTATAGCCAGGAAGAAGCAAAGACGATAAAATGCTACGATATTTTAAAATCAGATGTATGTGATGATTGTCCCATACAAAAATGTGCTTTAAATAAGGAAACTTTAAAATATACTGAGGTAAATGTATATGACAAAAACAATAGGTGTATTAGTGCTCTAGTATCAAGTATAGGTATTTATGATGAGAATGGAGAGTGTATTGGAGTTGTAGAGGTATTAAAAGACAATAATACATATAAGAGCTTAATAGATTCAATAGAAAGCAATACAGAACAAATAAGCTCTGTTTCAGAGCAACTTGCAGCTTCTTCTCAAGAAGTAGTGGCTTTATCAAATGAGGTAAATCAGCGCTCTTTACAAATAAATGATGAAACTAAAAATGGATTAACTACAGCATCTACTGTTCATAAAAAAGCTGATAATTGCAGTGAGTTTGCTAGTAAGGTTATAGGGGATATGGATATTGTTGATAAGTCTATGAAGTCATCTGTTGAAAAAATAAATGATCTTACTCGTAAATCTGAACTTATAGGAAATATAGTAACAACTATACAAGAAATTTCAGAACAAACAAATCTTCTTGCATTAAATGCATCCATTGAAGCAGCTAGAGCAGGTGAACATGGTAAAGGGTTTGCTGTAGTTGCAGAAGAGATAAGAAAGCTAGCGGAGCAGTCAAATGATTCTGCAGAAGAAATAAACAAAACTATTAAAACAATTATTGATGTAGTTAAAGAAACTGTCTTGTTTATTAAGGATACGCAAGATAACTTAGACTCAAGTAAGATTAGTATAGAACAATTACTTGGATTGATAAAAGAGATAGATATATCTTCTAATGAAATGCTTCAATTAGTTAAAAAGATAGGAGACATTACTTATCAAGATTTAGATATTACCAAAAAACAAAAAGCTTCCATGGAAGACATAGCTAAAGCTAGTCAACATTTAGCGGATATAGCACAAGTATTAAAAAATGATTTTGATGGAGAAGTTCAAAAAATAAAAAAGCATAGATAATGTAGTGGGGCTGTCTTAAAATATTTCCTAGTATAAGTTCTAAGGATTAACTTTTAGAAACAGCCTCATTAACTTGTTTGGTTAAATTTTCAAAAATTGATTTTACACCTTTACCCCAGTTCTTATCTTCAGCATATTTCCTACCTATCCACTCAAAGGGATCTTTATTTTCTGGTCTGTTTTTAGATAAATTAATTACAGTTCTAGAGGCTATTCTAGCTGTATCATTTATATCTGTATTGTATTCTTTCCAACTATGAAATACATTGAATGGATTATTGGCTATTTTATAAGCATTACTATTACTTCTAGGTACAAAACTTTGTTCTTGTCCTGTTATAGAGAAAAGAACAATTGGGTTTAAATTAAATTCTTTTGATACAGAAAGTATTGTAGAGAAATAGGGTTCTTTAGATAAAAGAGAATTTTTCTTTTCTAAAAAAGTCCTCAGCTTTTCTTTATTTATTTCTGTATATCTCATATATTTAGGAATATGTAAGTTTGGATATTTAGTTGAAATGAACTCTTTTTTACCTGACTTTACAATACGTTTTTCTTGGTTTGTTTTTTTATTAAAACAAGAAACTTTATTAATGTTACACAAAGGGATAATAATAATAGCCACAAGGATTAGGTACCCAATTTTTTTAAAATTTTTGAAATCAGATAAGTAATTAAACACAAAACCTTTTGATTTTGCATTCTCATTGGTACTTAAATCTGCAGTATTATCCTCAATAATAAAGTTATCCTCATGATACAAGAGGTCTTCCGGTTGATTAGTTGAATTTACAATTTTAAATCCATTTGATTCTAAATAATCATATAGATGTTCTTTTGAAGTTTGTATTGTTATTTTTAAATCAATCCAATTTATTAGCTCTTGTGTAAAATCCTTTCCTATGTTTTCAGAGCCTATGCAAGTTTGAAAAATATCACATAGAGTAATTGAAACTTTTCCCTTACTTAAAGTATTTTTTATTATATCGTTTTTAATAGGTAGTTTTAAGTCATCTGGTAATCCTTCTAAATTTGTATATATAATTTTATTAATAGTTTCTGAAAGTATCTTGGCGTTTTCAGTTGGAGGATTTTTAGGATACTTTTTATTTATGTAATTCTTAAAGGTTAAAATATTATCTTTATCTAAAATTTTTATTTTATCTAATTCGTTAAAAACATCATTCATAAACTTCAATACCTACATTTTTTATAATATTGATTATTTATCGTTTATTTTACCAAATTCTTTAAAACACACGTAAATTTGCATGTAGGTATGTAGTTTTTCAACTATGCAATTTGCCAAAAATTAAAAGCCTAAACAGATATTTTAAAAGTTAAAGATTGAAGTGCCCCCTGTCAAGTAGACAGTGGAAAAAATAAAAAAATTCTATAACGCCAATCACTAAATGAAGGTTGACGTTATTTTTATGCTGTTAAATTCAACAGATATTGTCTATATTCTATAGGCG
>NZ_JAPQFJ010000021.1 GCF_026738875.1 Clostridium brassicae | reverse complement strand
ATTCTTAAAGCAACCTTTCTCAGTATGTCCACCTCATTTCAAGTTATGAGGTTTATTGTATACTAAAATTTATATTTGGGACATAATCACATGTGTTATATTAAGACATTATCATATATCAATCAGATAAAAAAGCAATAAGTTTAAAATTTATTGACATAAAATATATATAGCATTAAAATAAAGTAAACTATAAGTTTACTTTGTAACAATTAAGTGAAAGGAAGGATTGCATTGGGAACAGCTCAACGTAAGGAGAAAGAAAAAGAGATTAGAAGAAACGATATTATTGATGCTGCCGAAAAAGTGTTTTTTTCAAAAGGATTCGATGCCACTACAATGGATGATGTAGCAAGAGAGGCTGAATTCAGTAAAAGGACAATATATGTATATTTTAATAGTAAAGATCAAATATATTTTGAAATAATGGTAAGAGGATATAAGATACTAATTGAAATGATGGAAACTGAGATACAGTATACCAATGGTAAAAATGCATTAGATAAAATTAAACAAATGGGTAAAGTTCTTTATAAATTTAGCCAAGAGTACATGTATTACTTTATGACTATTATTGAGTATGAAAATGGGGAGTTAGATTTTGCAAATGGAATATCTGATAAATCAAGACAGGAATGTTATGCACTTGGTGAAAAAATATTTACTTACCTAACTTCAGCGCTTAAGAGTGGTGTTGAAGAGGGAAGCATTAGATATGAATTAGATATTGTAAATACAGCAATAATATTATGGTCATGTATTGTTGGTATTTTTACTACATTACATAGAAAAAGAAATTATATTATGAACTATCATAACAGAGAATCAAATGAACTATTATTAAATGCTTTCGATATGTTAATAAGATCCATAGAAAATGGAGGAATAGCTAAATGAATAGGAAGGTGAAAAAAATCATGATATATTTTCTTTCAGGTATTGTTTCCATAATACTCTTGTGCTTAATTGTTATATTTGTAGCAAGTGGTATTTTTTCAAAACAGGAATATTTAAAACCTTGGGATAAAGGATATTCACAAAAATTTGATGACCCAAGGTTAAAGTTAACTGCACATGGAATATTGGCTTCAAATAGTCATAATATGCAACCATGGAAAATTAAATTAGACAATAACAAAGATGTTTTCTATTTATTTGTAGATAGTGAACGGTTAACAAAAGAGGTGGACCCTTATGCAAGACAAATTATGATTACTCAAGGAACTTTTCTTGAAAATGTAAAAATAGCAGGAGAAAAGTTAGGATATAAAACTAAAATAGATTTATTTCCACATGGGGAATATGATGAGCAAAATCTTGTTGAGAGTATGAAGGAAAAGCCAGTAGCTAAAATAACTATTAGAAAAACTCAACCTAAAGAAAGTGTACTATATGATTACATTTTTTTACCAGATACTAATAGAGGACCGTATGAAAAAACAAAATTAAATGAAACTCAAGTAAAGAAGTTATTAGCTATAAATACTAAGTCAGATTTAGTGGTGAAGTTATTTCAAGATGAAGCTAATATAAATATTATGGGAAATTATGCTATAGAAGGAGCTAAAATTGAAGCGGGTATTCACAGAATCAATGAAGAGACTAAAAATATTTTTCGTTCTAATGAATATGAGAAAAATAAATACAGATATGGATATTCAGTTGAAGGACAGGGCACAAGTGGAATAATGAAACATATAATGCAAGGGATTATAACATTGGTTCCATCCATTAATAGTGAGAAGCAATCTGCTAATATGTTTATAAAATCTACTGAAAATGTAGTAGAAAATACTTCAGCTTATGTAATGATTATTTCTAACAATAATAATAGAGTACAACAAGTTAAAAGTGGTATGCTTTATAGTAGATTAATATTAGCAGCACATTCAGAAGGGATTGTTGTACAACCAGTTAGTCAAGTGTTAGAAGAATACAGTGAGATGGAAAAGCAATATAATAAAATCCATGAGCAATATGCTCCAAAAGGTAGTACTATACAGTTATTTATTAGAATTGGAAAACCAAAACAGAAATTTCCTCAAAGTATGAGAAGCGATGTTATGGAGCTAGTTAGACTTGATTAAAAGTAAAATGGGGTAAATGTTAATATTTTCTAAATCAAAGAGTGTAAGTAGGTTTGTTTTATATAAAGCTACTTACACTCTTTTATAAATAAAAAATACTGGTAAGAGTAAATTATGAAGGAAATTTTAAAAAAGTATTATATATAAGATTATGCCTCTAAAATAATGTATACTAAGAATAAAAAACATTATTAATTTTATATAAAAAATCACCATTAATCTTTGTAGAATTATGATGAATATAAATAAATATTGTTATATTTATAAAAATAAGAAGGAAAATTTGGTATTTTGTAGAATATGTTTTTGTTAAATATATATAATATTAAATATTTATAACAATGGAAAACAATCTAAGAAGAAAGCTATAACAGTATGTTATTCATTCAATGGTGAAAAATAACTAAGGTAAATATGTGAATATACATACGGAGGTGTTTTTATGTATGAGGTTGAAAAAATAATTGTATTTTTATTTGTTGCAATACTTCTTTTTTATATGATAAGATTATCATTTTTTACAAAAAGAGAATGGGGATTAGAAACACATACATTTAAGATTTTATTTATGGGAGTTTTATTAATTGCAATTGCTACATTTTTTGATATGATATTGCCTATAATTAACACTAAAATTGTACATGTATCCATAAAGATATGTTTTACATTAGGAGCAGTTGTTTACATAGTAGGTATAATATTATGGAGTAATTATACGAAAAAGGTCATTAAGAAGTTTGAAGAACTAGCTGTAAAGGATCCTATGACAGGTGTATTCAACAGAAAAGGAATGGAGAAAGTGTATAAAGTGTTTTTAAAAGAAAAGACTCCTTTTTATCTTGTTGTTTGTGATCTGGATAGGGTGAAGAAAATTAATGATGAATATGGCCATCTAGAAGGAGATAAGTACATTGTAGGAGCTTCCAAAATTATTTTAGATACAACAGGAGAAAAAGGATATGTAGGAAGAATCGGTGGAGATGAATTTGTTATAATTTTAGAATATCAAGATATACAAGAAGTTGAGCGAATTGTATTTGAAATAAAACAGTCAGTTTATGAAATTTTTCCTCGAAAAGACACAGGAATAAGTTTAGGGTATTCGTTATTTCCTAATGATGGAGATACTCTTCAAGATTTAATAAAAGTTGCAGATGAAAGAATGTATAATGATAAAGAACGTAGAAAAAATATTTTAATTAAAGAATGCCATAATGATGAATCAAGGGAAAAATGAGATAGTAATTTTATTATCTCATTTTTCCCTTGATTTATAGTGATTCTAGTTTTGTTTTTCTAACATAATATCAAGAATCATTTTATCAGTTTGTAGCATACCCGGATTGCTAATTAGTCCCATGTTTTTAATAGCTTCTTCTGCAGTGGCACCAGTGATACCATCTGTTTTAGAAATAACTACATTATTAATAGCAAGACAAGCACTCATTAGAGCGGCGCTAGCAGCAGAGGCTAATTTTAATGCACATCCAATTTTTCCGCCATCACATATAATGCCTGTTAGGTTAGCAGTCATATTTATTATAGAACCAGAAATCTGTTCATCATTTCCTCCTAATAACCAAGTCATAGCAGCAGAAGCTCCAGAAGCAGCTGACATACCACACCCACAGATAGGAGATAAACGACCTGTATGTTGCTTAATATATAAAGTTACCATATGAGAAAATGCAAGTGCTTTAGCCAATTCTTCTTCTGTATTACCATTTTCATTAGCTAATTCTACTACAGGGATTATGGCAGTAATACCATGATTACCACTACCAGCGCTACTCATGACAGCGTAAGGACATCCAGACATTCTTGATTCTGCGCAAGCTGCCGTTCTCATCATAATACGACTTTGAAGATTATTACCGAAAAATTGGTTTTGTGTAAGATTATTAAGTGTATCTCCAATTCCAATGCCAGTATGATTTGAAAGGCCGAAATCAGCAATACCTTCATTTGTTTTAGCACCTTCTAACATAAATAGAAGCTGACTAGGATCTATTGAATCAATAAGTGAGCGTAATTCAGCTATGGTAGTGGAGCAAAGTTTTTCATACAGAGAATTTTCTGTATTTTTGGAAACTTTTTTAGAAACAAGTACAGTATCATTTGCTTTTGTAAATACTATATTTGCATGACTGTTTCTGATTATAGATATACCAATTCCGTTAGTAGTAATAACTTCTGCTTGTACGTAGAGATCGGTCTCTTCTTCATTAATACTTATCTTTACTTTATTATTTTTCACTATTGTATCAGCAAAAGAATTAATTGAATCAGTAATATCTTCTAGTAATTCAAGTCTTTTTTCTGGATTACCAAGACATGCACCAAGTGCAGCAGCATAGTTTAATCCAACATGGCTACATCCTGGGATTCCCACAGACATACCATTTTTAAATATATTGGCATTTACTTCAACTTTAATAGAAACAATTTGTCCTAAAATTGCATGGTAAGCATCTGCAGTAGCTAATGCCACGCACACTGGTTCAGTACAACCAAGTGCTGGAACAACTTCTTGATTTAATAGTTCTAAAATATTTTCTTTTGTAATCATAATTTTCACCTTTCTCATTTTACATTTTTATATGCCGCAGTTATTGTAATAATTATTAAAGAAACTTTTTATATATTAAAAAATTAGGAGGCTTCTTTATAATCTATTTTATTAATGAAGCAAAAAATATACCAACTTATAAAAGACAAAATTACAAATATAAATTTTAATAATCCCATACAAATAAAGATTTAATAGGTTTAATTGGTTGATTTATCAGCCAATTAAACCTATTATTTTGAATAATAAGAAATATTTCACTTATAATGAAACATATAGTTTAAAATACAGAAAATATCAAGTTGGCTTGATTATTGCTGATAAAGTTTATATCAATAATGATTGTAGCAATTTACTAATAAGAGGAAGGTGATAAGAGATGAATTACAATTTTCATGAAAAGGTTTACGAAAAAAGGAGAGAAATTAGTGGATTAATGGAAAGTAGTTAATAGGCTGCAATAAAAACAGTAGAAAAAATTCAATTTTAAATGTTTATAAAAGAAAGGAATATAATATGGAAAATAAAAAAGTAAGTATATGGAAGAATTATAGATTCCCCATCATTTTGATTAGTTCAATTATATTGGGTAGTATTATAGGAATAGTTATGGGAAAAAAGGCAGTTATTTTAAAACCATTTGGTGACATATTTTTAAACCTTATGTTTACAGCCGTTGTACCATTGGTATTTGTCACAATCACCAGTGCAGTTGGTAATATGATAAACATGAAACGATTAGGAAAAATTTTAGGAAGTATGTTAATGGTATTTATAACAACAGGAGCTATTGCATCTGTTTTTATTATTGTAACAGTAAAAGTTTTCCCTCCTACAGCAGGAATAGGTTTCAAGTTGGAACCAGGAAAAGCTACTGAAGCGGTAAATTTAGGACAACAAATTGTAAAAACAATAACAGTTGATGATTTTACTGGATTATTATCAAAAGCTAATATGCTCCCATTGATTATTTTCTCTATTATTTTTGGAATTTGTGTAAGTTTAACTTCAGATGAAGATAACGTAGTGGCAAAGGGGTTAGATGCTCTTTCTAAGGTGTTGATGAAATTTATTAATATAATAATGTACTATGCACCAATTGGATTAGGAGCCTATTTTGCATCATTAATTGGAGAATTTGGACCGGAATTATTAGGATCATATGCAAAGGTAATAGCTGTCTACTATCCATTGTGTGTTGGTTACTTTATTGTAGCTTTTACAGCTTATTCATATTTTGCAGGAGGTAAGAATGGAGTGAAAATTTTCTTTAAAAATATTTTACCTCCAACAGCTACATCGCTTGCTACTCAGAGTTCTATTGCAACTCTTCCTGTAAACTTGGAAGCTACTTATAGAATGGGTGTGCCTAAGGACATAAGAGAAATTATATTGCCAATTGGTGCCACTATGCATATGGATGGAACTTGTCTTTCTTCTATATTAAAAATAGCCTTCTTGTTTGGAGTGTTTGGAAAGGATTTTTCAGGAACTGGTATATATTTAACCTCTATTTTAGTTGCAGTTTTAGGTGGGGTTGTTATGTCAGGTGTACCAGGGGGGGGATTAATTGGTGAAATGTTAATTGTTAACCTATTTGGCTTTCCACCAGAAGCGTTCCCTATTATCGCTACAATAGGTTTCTTAGTAGATCCACCAGCAACGATGATAAATGCAACAGGTGATGCAGTAACGTCTATGATGGTAACTAGAATCTTAGAAGGAAAAAATTGGTTGAAAAATAAAATTGTAGAGTAAATATTAAATACTAAAAGGTTTTCTTAATATAGTAGTGTAAGTAGAGTTGTGTAAAAACAAGGCTACTTACATTTTTTTGTGCAAATTTTAAATTTTTATAATTACAATAATTGAAAGTGTTTAAATATATTAGTGTTTTAATGAATTAATTTTTAAGAATATAATAATTGTTTCACTTTAGGAAATAGTATTATGTGAGAAAACATATATAAACTATATTAGGAGGAAGATTATAATGAAGATTAAAAAAATTATTTTAACACTTTTGATTTGTATATTAACAGTAAACATGAGCGCATTTGCAAAACCAGTTAAATCACCAATTTTTTTAGGGGAAATATTAGAGGTGCAAAAAGGTAATAAAGGAGAAAATAATAGATTATTAGTGGAAGGGTATATAAAGGAATGTGAAGTATATAAAGAAAAATTGGTTATAATTATTAACGAAGATACTAAGATAATGAAAGGATGCAAAGAAGAAGTAAATAATGTTGAGTTTAAAAAGGGGGATAAGGTTTTTGTTACATTAAATTCAGCTATGACAAAGTCTATTCCTCCTCAAACGGTTGCCAAGAAAATACAGGTTACTAAAAATAAATAGAATTAATATAGCAACATATTTTTTAGTAGAGTATATTATGTATAGTGATGAATTAAAGGATGTATTAGAAATTGTTTCAATATATAATTGATGAATAAGGCAAAGAAAGTGATAGTATTAAATCTGAGAAAAATAAAGATTGTGAAACTGAAGAGATTAAATTAAGCAATACTAATATAAATATAACGATTTTGAAAAATATAATTAATGTAAAACGGACAAAATCAAATATTAAAGATACTGGAGTAGAGGAGTAATTAATTTTAGATATATATTATAGAATAGTAGTATAAAAATAACAAATATTTTAATACAGAAAGCATAGGAATATTGAAAAGTATCTTATGCTTTTTATGTATTTTGAAAACAAGTATCTTGACACAATTGATCCTTTGAAGATAATGTTATTATAGAGTTTAAAATTACTAAAATATGCTAATGTGTTATATAGGAGGCAATTTTTTGTGTTAAGTAGTAAAAGTTTAAAGGACATAATAGATATTGATATGTTACAAAATATACAAGATAGGCTTGCTGAAATTACAGGGCTTGCTTATAATATAGTAGATTTTAAAGGAAATCCTATCAATAATTATTCTAATTTTTCTAAGTTTTGCAAAAAAATGAGAAGTACTACAGAAGGAATGAAAACATGTTGTGATGCAAATGCACATGCTGGTTTAGAGGCTGCTATAAGGCAAAAACCATATATTTTTAAATGTCCTGCAGGCTTAGTAGATGTTGCTACACCTATTATTGTTAATAATAACTACCTTGGAGCTGTGTTTTTTGGACAAGTTAGAACAAACAATGATAAACTTGTGCCAATAAAAGAATCAGGATATTACTCTAAAATATATAAAAAAAATCCAGAACTAGAAAAAGATTATCAGAATACTGTATATGTTGATTATTATAAAATAGAGGCTATATCTTCTTTAGTGGAGATTATAGTAAATCAATTAATCGAAAAATCTGTTTTAGATTTAATGCAGGAAGAATTGAATTTTAATAACATTAGATTTATGAAAGAAAGAGAAGAGAGAGTTAAATTAGAAAATCAACTAAAAACTTATGAATTGAAATTACTACAATCACAAGTAAATTATCATTTTATATTTAATATATTAAATACTATAGCAAGGCTAGCACTGATTGAAGATGCGCCTAAAACTCAAGAGGTTATTTATTCTTTGTCAGAATTATTTAGACATACTTTAAAAAATATAGAACAGAAAGTTGTTTTTAAAGAAGAATTAGAAAATGTTATAAGATATTTAGAGATTCAATCTATTAGGTTTGGCAAGAGAATAAATTATAATATTGATATAGATGAAAAGATAAATAAGATTAAGATACCATCAATGATTTTACAGTGTTTTGTAGAAAATTCTATAATACATGGATTGTGTCCTAAAAGAGAAGGGGGAACAATTAATATTAAAGGATATTTTTGTGAAAATAATGTTATTATTACAATTAAGGATGACGGAATAGGGATTTCAGAAGATAAATTATTTTTAATACTAAATAAAAAATATAAAAAACAATTTAATGGAATAGGCATATATAACGCAAATGAAATATTAGCTAGTTATTATGGTAATGAATATACAGCGAAAATAGAGAGTGAAGTCAATATAGGGACTACAGTAAAATTAAAAATTCCTTTAATTCAATAGAGAATATATTATTTAATAGACAATAAATATATACTTATGTAAATGGATGATTAAATATTAAGGTGAGTTTGTGTATGATTAAATTTATGAGGGAGGAGTTAATATGTGTAAAATAATACTTGCCGATGATGAACATTTAGAAATTGAGGCACTAAAAATAATTATAGATAAAAAGGTAAAAATGGCTAGTGTTGTTGGGGAAGCACATAATGGAGAGGAAGTTATTCAGATGAATGATGACTTAAACCCTGATATTATTGTTATGGATATTGTAATGCCTGGTATGAATGGACTTGAAGTAGCTGAGTTAATAAAGAAAAAAGATAAAAATAAGAAAATTATTTTAATAAGTGCTTATGATGATTTTGAACTTGTTCAAAAAGCTTTGAGAATAAAGGTTGATGATTATTTATTAAAACCTATAAGGCCAGAAAAAATAGTAAAAGTTTTAAAGAGTCTTATGAACATTGATAATAAAAACTTATTTTATACAGATGAATTAAAGTGTGCTTTAAATTATATAGAAAACAATTTCAGAGATAATATAATGCTAAAAGATGTGGCTAATTATATGAAGTTTAGTACTACTTATTTAAGTAAACGTTTTAAAAAAGATATGGGAACTAATTTTAATAAATACTTAACTCAAAAAAGGATAGAAGAGGCTAAGAAAATGTTAGAAAGCACAAACATTAGTATAAATGATATAGCGTTTGATGTGGGTTATAATGAACCTAATTATTTTTGTAAAGTATTTAAAAAGTTAGAAGGTGTAACACCTTCAGAATACAGATGTAGAAGAAGAAAAACCTCTCTTATATAAATAATATATTTTAAATTTCTAATTAGATGGTTTTTCTAAATAACATAAAAGTATAGTTAAGAATAAAAAAATGTCATAGAAACGAAAAAATGGATAGGTTTTAAATTTTATTTGAGCAAAAAAATGCAGAAAGTAGATAAATAAATATTAAAGAAATTAATAGCTTGATTGTATTATATATATAAATACCATCAAGCTATTTTCAATGTACAGAATAGTTTAAATTATTTGAAAACGTTTAAATAATAGTATTAGTATTACTAAAGAAAGTTTTAAAAAATGTAAAAAACAATATTCTTTTAAAAGAAGCTTTATACAAAAATATATTAAGAAATTAGGGGGATAAAAGATGAATATCTTAGAAAAAGGATTTAGTAAACCAACACAGAGAGTAGAAAAGTTAAAAGAACAGATACTGTCAGCAGTTCCTTGTATTGAGGTAGATAGGGCTATATTGATAACTGAATCATTTAAAGAAACAGAAGATCAACCTATTATTATTCGTAAAGCTAAAGCACTTGAAAAGATTTTAAGTGAAATACCTATAATAATTAGAGATGGAGAACTTATAGTAGGCAGTTTAACAAAAAATCCTAGATCATCACAGGTTTTCCCTGAATTTTCAAATCAATGGTTAGTAGACGAATTTGATAAGCTTGATAAGAGAACATCTGACTCATTTCAAATTTCAGAAGAAACAAAATCACAACTTAAAGAGATATTTAAATATTGGGAAGGAAAAACTGTAAGTGAATTAGCTACATCTTATATGTCAGAGGAAACTACTAATGCAATGGAATCAAAGATCTTTACAGTAGCAAACTATCATTTTAATGGGTTAGGACATATTTCTGTAGATTATAAGAAAGTATTAGAAAAAGGTTTTAAGGGGATTATTGATGAAGTTGAAGAAGCTATTAATAATGCAGATAAAAATGATCCTCAATATGTGAAAAAGAGAAAGTTTTGGGATGCGGTAATTATCACTTGCAGAGCAGCAATAAATTATGCTAAGAGATATGCACAATTAGCTAGAGAATTAGCTGAAAGTACATCAGATATTACAAGAAAAAATGAGCTTTTGAATATTAGCAGAATATGTGCTAATGTTCCAGAAAATCCTGCAAATACGTTTTATGAAGCATGTCAGTCTTTCTGGTTTGTACAAGCAATTATAAGTTTAGAATCTAATGGGCATGCAATATCTCCAGCGCGTTTTGATCAATATATGTATCCATATTTTAAAAAAGATATAGATTCTAATAACGTAACTGAACAAGCTATTGAAGAAATACTTCATTGTTTGTGGGTAAAATTTAATGATATTACTAAAGTGCGTGATGAAACTACAACTAAAGCTTTTAGTGGGTATTCAATGTTCCAAAATTTAATCGTAGGAGGACAAACGCCTGAAGGAAAAGATGCTACTAATGAATTATCTTATATGTGCCTTGATGCTACAGGAAGTTTAAAATTACCACAGCCTTCACTTTCAGTTAGGATATGGAGTAAAACTCCAGAAGAATTTTTAATAAGAACTTGTGAATTAACACGTTTGGGAACAGGTCTGCCAGCTTATTATAATGATGAAGTTATTATTCCTACATTAATTAATCAAGGATTAACATTAGAAGATGCTAGGGATTATGCTATTGTAGGATGTGTTGAACCTCAAAAGCCAGGAAAAACAGATGGATGGTATGATGCAGCATTTTTTAATTTAGCAAAAGTTTTAGAGTTAAGTATAAATAATGGGAAGATTGATGGAAAACAAGTTGGACCTAAAACTGGTGAGGTTACGTCTTTTACTAATATAGATGAATTAATAGGGGCGTATAAAAAACAAACAGAGTATTTTGTAACACATATGGTTGCTGCGGATAATTGTGTTGATATTGCACATTCAGAAAGAGCGCCTCTTCCATTTTTATCATGTATGCTTGATGATTGCATTAGTAAAGGAAAATCAATACAAGAAGGAGGAGGGCATTATCGTTTTTCAGGACCTTTAGGAGTTGGAATTGCAAATGTAGGAGATTCGTTTATGGCTATTAAAAAGCTTGTATTTGATGAGAATAAGCTTACTTTAGACAAGTTAAAGGAAGCTATTGACACAAACTTTGGTGAATCTGAAACTGATACATTAAAGAAAAGAGTATTGGAACAGGTTCAACAAATGCTTCTTCATAGGTCTCCTAAATTTGGCAATGACATAGATGAGGTTGATGAATTTACTCGTGAAGGAGCACTTATTTATTGCAAAGAAGTAGAAAAACATACAAACCAACGAGGAGGAAAATTTATACCAGGATTATATCCTGTTTCTAACAATGTACATTTAGGAAGTTTAGTAGGAGCAACTCCAGATGGAAGAAAAGCATTTGAACCATTAGCAGACGGGGTATCTCCTACTAGAGGAGCTGATATTAAGGGACCAACCGCTGCAGCGAATTCTGTAGCAAAATTGGAGCATTTTATTGCACCAAGTGGAACATTATTTAATCAAAAATTTAATCCGAATTCTTTACAGGGAGGTAATGGATTGAAAAATTTAGGATCATTAATACGTAGTTATTTTGATCAAAAAGGTATGCATATACAATTTAATGTAGTTGATAAAAATATTCTTATAGATGCGCAAAAACATCCAGAAAAATATAGGGATTTAATAGTACGTGTTGCAGGGTATAGTGCTCAATTTGTTTGTTTGGATAAAGGAATTCAAGACGATATTATTAAAAGAACGGAACAAAATTTTTAAAAATATATTTTAAATTGGATTTAAGGCTTGAGTATTTTTCAAGCCTTAAAATTTAATTAATTTTAAAAGGGGAAGATAAGGCTATGCTAAAAAATGAAGTTAATTATGAAGAAAAAGGGATAGTTTTTAACATACAAAGATTTTCTGTAAATGATGGACCGGGTTTGAGAACTATAGTGTTTTTAAAAGGCTGCCCTTTATCTTGTCGTTGGTGTAGTAATCCAGAATCGCAAAATAAGCATAGACAAGTAATGTTTAATATTAAGAACTGTATTGATTGTCACCAATGTGAAGAAGTCTGCAAAATGGGAGCTATTGATTTTAAGTTTAATTATAGAATAGATAGGAATAAATGTGTCAATTGTGGTGAATGTATAGAAAATTGTTACTCAGGAGCTCTTACTATGTCTGGGGAAGAAATGACAGTGCAACAGGTTATAGATGAGTTAAAAAAAGAATCAATACAGTTTAGGCGTTCAAAAGGAGGGGTTACTCTTTCTGGAGGAGAACCATTAATGCAATCTAAATTCACTTTGGAATTATTAAAGGCTTGTAAAAGTATGGGATGGCATACTACTATAGAAACTACAGCTTATTGTAGTGAAAAAGTGATAAAAGATATATTACCTTGGGTTGATTTAGTACTTTTAGATATTAAAACATTGGATACAAATAAGCATTTTGAATATATTGGAGTAAATAATGAGATTATATTAGAAAATGCAAAAAAAATTATACAATTCGGTATAGAAACTATTATTAGAGTTCCTGTCATCCCAGAATTTAATGCAGATAAGAAAAGTATAGAAGACATAGCTAAATTTGCTAAGGGTTTAAATAAAGTAAATGAGGTACATCTCTTACCATATCATAAATATGGAGTAAATAAGTATGAATGTATAGGAAAAGAGTATGGTATGAGAAAAAAAATTAATACTCCAAGTAATGATGTAATGGTTAAATTTAAAACTATAGTAGAAGATTTGGGAATATGTTGTAACATTGGAGCACATTAGGTTGAAATGGATAAAAAATAGAAAGACTCTTTTAATAAAATATTAATAGTGAAAAACTTAGCCCATATATATGATTAATTGACAATTAAATTATCATAGGGTAGCATATGATTATAGAGGTATAATAAGTAATAAAATTGCAAGATAAGAAGGGGGAAAAGTAATGAAATCAAAAAAAATCATGGCAATAACTTTAGCGGCAGGAATATTTATTGGAGGAGTTGGAGTTTCACCAATTAAAGCTTTTGCAGCAACAGAAAATAAGGTGCAAGCTAAAGTAAGTACACAAAAAGAACTTCAAAGTAAGGTGTACAAGCTATTAAATAAAATTAAAGTTAATCCTAATGAAAAAGACATTAAAGAGGCTAGAAGAGTAATAGAAGATATAGACAATCATTCATATAGAGCAACATGTTCTTATCTTTTAAATTTATATATTAATAACAATATAGATAAAAATGTATCTTCTATAGACGAATTAGTTAATGCATATAAAATGAATAAAAAAATTACTTCATGTGAAGTTGAACAAAATTTAGGAATAAAATTAGATGGAAAAAATTTATCAAAAGAAGAGGAAAAAAATTTAGCGCAAATACTTTCAATAATAAACTCATTAAATGTAAAAACAGATATCAAAACAGTATCAAGGGACGAAAATAAAAAGGCTGTTGCAGAGGGAAATGTTAAAGTTAGTGTCAATGGAGTTACTATGGATATGAAAGTTTGGTCAGATGTAGATACAACTGGAAGTAATCCAAAAATAAAATCTATAATAGAAATTCCAGAAGCACTAAAAGTAATTATGCCAGCAGAGTATAAAGATAAAAAATATTTTGTTTATGATATTAGCAAAATACTTTCAAATTCACAAACAGTAGAAGCTACTAAGATGATAGATTTTCAAAAATTAATAAATTCAGCTAATAATTTTGGTGTTAGTTTCAATGAAAGCTTTGCAAACTTTATAAAAATAGCAGATGCAAAATATGATATTGTTTCAAAGGGTGATGCATCTAAATTAGGTAATAATTCAGTTAAAGCTTATAAGATTGATTTGAATAATGAAAAATTAATAAATGTAATAAAATATGCTCTAAAAGACAAAAAAATGACTGGATTAGTAAAGGATTATATAAATGATATAATGGCTCTTGATCCTAATTATAGTGGAACTAAAGTTACAGATGAACAATTATCAGCAGCTTTAAATCAAACTATAATGATATTAGATAAGATGAAAGATGCAGTTCAAATAGATATAAGTATTGATGTTGGTGTAGATAAGAGTGGATATGTTTCATACAATAAAGGCAATGTAAAGTTCACAGTTAATGTAGGCGAAATATCAAAGATGTCTGGAGATATAAAAGCTAAAAAAGACGTAGTAAATACAAATTCAATTTATACACTATTATTTAATTTTGATTCAAATATAAGTAAAATAAATGAAGATATAAAAACTAATCCTATGCCAGAAGTAAATGAAAAAAATTCTATAGACTATATGGAATTTGTAATGAATATGGCAAAACAAAATTCAAATAAATAAAAATAAATAGTAAGATCCTAATAGGTTGTTTTATTACAATTATATTAGGATCTTATTTGTTATGGGGAAATATGTTGCGAGATAGATACAAATTTAATACAAGTTTGAAACAAGTTATATGTAAACTTAAATGTAAATGAGAACATTGATGTATAAATGCAAATTAAAGTAGTAGTTATATTTTATTTAATATTTATAATTTTGGTTAGAGTAAGTAATTGTTTTTTTATATACTATAGAAATCTTATAAAAACTCGATAAAAATATATATACTTAAATTATGGTAATTTTAAAACTAATAAAGTCCAAATTTTTCTGATATAATATTATTTGGAAAATTATAATAAACTTGTGGAGTAAAGGAGGAACATATGAGGAAGTTAAAAAATACTATGCTTTTATTGTTTACATTAAGCATATGTATACTATTCACTAATATTGAAGCTTTTGCTAAAGTTTCATCTACTCAAATACAGTCTTTCAATATAACGCCAGTATCGAAGACTTCGGATTATGTAGTAGGGAAGCAATATAAGGTTACAGCAAAAGCCACAAGTACAAATAATCCAGAATATAGATTTTGGGTGGGAAATTTAAAAACAGGGAAGTGGAAAATCCTAAAAGATTATAGTACAAGTAATACTATAACATGGACACCTGCACAAGCGGGGAGATTCGAAGTTTCTGTTCATGTAAGAGATAAAAAAAGCAAAGTAGCATATGAAGCTGTAAAATTTCAGGATATGGATGTTTTATCATCTGCTTCAAAACCTGGGACAAGCATAAAAACTACTATACAAAATTTATCTATAGAAGATTTAAATGGAAATTATAAGTACATAGTAGGAAATAAATGCAAAATAAATGCAAATGCCGTAAGTACTAATGGACCTGAATATAAATTTTGGGTATCCGATTTAAAAAAAGGAGATAGAAAACTTCTTAGAGATTATAGTGAAAATAGTAGTATAACATGGACGCCTACAAGTAAGGGCAAGTTTGAAATAGTTGTATATGTAAGGGATAAGAGAAGTAAATTAGATTATGAATGTATAAATTATAAAGATATAGAAGTTGTTTCTACTGAAGAAGGTACAACAAAACCTACTGTAAAAACGGCTGTAAAAAACTTTTCTGTAGAAGCTTTAAATGGAAAAGCTAAATATACAGTGGGAAATAAACATAAAGTAACAGCTAATGCGGTAAGTGTTAATAGTCCTCAGTATAGATTTTGGTTAGGAGATTTAAAAACAGGAAAATGGAAAATACTTAAGGATTATAGTTCAACTAACACTATAACATGGACACCTACACAAAAAGGGAGATTTGAGGTATCTGTGCATGTAAGAGATAGTAAAAGCAAAGCTGCTTATGAAGCTGTGAAATTTGAGGATATAGATATTATATCTACTTCACAAGGAAATACAGATGATAATACTAAACCAGGTAAAGATACAGATATTAAGTCGCCTATAAAAACAACTGTAAAAAAATTTTCTATAGATAACTTAGATGGAGATCCAAAATATATAGTAGCAAATAGATATAAAGTAACAGCTGATGCTTTAAGTACTAATAATCCTCAATATAGATTTTGGGTAGGAAATTTAGATACAGGAAAGTGGCAAATTCTTAAGGATTATAGTGCAACTAATACTATAACATGGGTACCAACATCAAAAGGAAGATTTGAAGTATCTGTACATGTAAGAGATAGTAAAAGTAAAGCGGCTTATGAAGCTGTAAAATTTGAAGATATATTTGTGGATTCTGGTGCACATACACAGTCAAGAAAACAATCTCAATTACAAACGAATCTAGTTAATTATTTACTAGCTAGTAAAAGTAATAGGGATTCGGTTATGAAGAGAGCAATAGAACTTCATGATGGGGACGAGAGTAATACTTGTGTATATTTTACAAGTGAGGCATTAAGAAGAGCTGGATTGAAAAATTTACCTACATATGTATGTAATACTCGTCAACTTAGTACAAAATTAACTAGCTATGGATGGGCGAAATGTACGGATTACACTAAACTTTTACCAGGAGATTTATGTTTCAGTATAAATGGGGGCACAGGATATCCTACACATGTTTATACTTTTGTAAGCTGGGTAAAAGAAGGCGATTATGTATGGGCTAACATAGTTGATAATCAACGTTCAAGATTTAATGGTGAACCTCTTCATAAAAGAACAATTATCCGTAGCACAGAATTGTTTGATAAATTTCAGTATTTTATGTACAAGCCACGTTAAAATTTTTAGATGAATGCATAGGGCAAGATTCATTTAAAATATAGATTAATATATAGAGACTAGTAAAAGGAATTGATAAAAATTCTACTTTTGCTAGTCTTTTGATTTTTATAGGAACAGAATTAATTATTGTTTTAGTTAAAACATTATACTAAGAGCACTAAATAAGATTTTAAAACGACTAAAATTAACCTATTTTAAAATGAAAATATAAAATAGTACTTGTATCTTTCTATAAAAAATAGTATATTATTAATAATAGATATTAACAAATAATAAATATTAAAAATAATAGTAAATGAGTAAAGGGTGAGAATGTATGAAATATTTATTTTTAGAATATCCTAAATGTAGTACTTGTAAAAAAGCTAAGAAGTGGCTAGAAGAAAATAATATTATATTTGAAGATAGACATATTGTTGAGAAAAATCCGACAAAGAAGGAGCTAACTGAATGGATTGAAAAAAGCGGACTTCCAGTAAGTAAGTTTTTCAATACAAGTGGAGTTTTATATAGAGAAATGAATTTAAAAGAGAGAGTTAAAACGGCAGAAAAAGATCAGTTAATTGATATATTGTCAACTAATGGAATGTTAGTTAAACGTCCATTAGTTATAATGGATAAATTTGTTTTAGTTGGTTTTAAAGAAGATGAGTGGAGGAATAAGTTATTAGAAGATAAAAAATATAAGAAAAATATTGAAGGAGGAATAATAATGGATAATATAGAAATCGTATTAAATGCTTTAAAAAATTCAAAAGAACCAATGAAATCAGGTGAAATAGCTGAAGCAACTGGAATTGATAAGAAAGAGGTAGATAAGGCTATCAAAAAATTAAAATCAGAAGAAAAAATTAGTTCTCCTAAGAGATGTTACTATTCAATAAATGAGTAATTTTTATTAATTAAGATACTGGAGATGTAATTTTAAAATAGTGTGTTTAATGAGTTGAACAATATTTTGATGAACTAAAATAAATTAAGTAATTAACTTAATCTATATTTAAAAGGTGGATTATTTATAGTTTATATTGCTGTATATATCCACCTTTTTTATTTAATTAATTATTTTTAGTTTAATTAGATTCAATATTAACTAAAGATTTTTTAGGTAGTGATACGATAAAACCAACTAATGCACCAATTACTGCAGGTACAAGCCAACCAAGACCTTTTGAGTAAAGTGGCAAATAATTAAATAAACTTATTAATGAATCCAGTTTTAAACCAAACTCTTTGAGAGAATCTACAATGCTTACAAAAGATACAAACAGTAGACTCCATCTATAAACACTAGAACTACCTCCAAAAAAGTCATTGGCTAGAGAGAGTACTATAAGGGTAAGAGCAACTGGATATATAGCAGTTAAAACTGGTACAGATATTGAAAGAATTTTAGTTAATCCCATATTTGCAAAAACCATACTAGAAGAACATAATATTTTAACCCAAGTTTTATATGAAACTTTAGGTATTAATCTTGTAAAGTATTGACTACATGATGTTATAAGACCAACAGATGTAGTTAAACAAGCTAGTGAAAATATTATTCCTAATAATACAGCACCAGGTTTACCAAATAAGTAGAGTACTATATTAGTTAGTATTTCTGCTCCGTTTTGAGTATTAGGAAATCTTACTTGGCTAGAAGCACCTAAATATGCCAACATACCATATATAATTGTCAAAAATAAACCTGCTATTAATCCAGCTTTTATAGAGTTAGATGTTATAGATTTTTCATCTTGTATACCTTTTGCTTTAAGAGCTATTGAAATTACAATTCCAAAGTTTAGCGCTGCTATAGCATCCATTGTCATATATCCATCTAAGAATCCTTTAAAAGCAGGAAATTCTACATAATTTCCCTGTGCTTGAGCAAAAGAGCCTATAGGTTTAAACAAACTACATATGAAAATAGTTGATATAAGGGTTAATAATATTGGAGTTAAAATTTTACCAAAACGATCTACTAACTTTGATGGTGTTAAACAAAGCCAAAATGCTATTAAAAAATAACATAGTGTATATATAAAAAGAGCTAAGTTACTTGAACTAATGGAAGATGGTAAAAATGGAGCTACTCCCATTTCAAAAGCCAAACTTCCTGCACGAGGTATGCCTAGAAAAGGTCCAATTGCTAAATATATTATAATTGTAAATATAATTGCAAAGTATACATGTACACGGCTGGCTAAAGCATGAAGTCCACCAGCTTTTGATATAGTTACAATAGCTAATATAGGAAATCCCACTGCAGATATAAGAAATCCTCCCAAAGCAATCCAAGTAGAATTACCGGCTAGTTTACCTAAAAATGGTGGGAATATTAAATTTCCTGCCCCAAAGAATAAGGAAAAAGTCATTAAACTTATAAACATTAAATCTTTTTTTGATAAATTTTTCATTTTTATGCCCCCTAAAATTTTAAATGTTTTGTCAATAAAGGATAATATCTATCTCAGAATCCACATTAATCACATCCTTACTAGTTATGATAGGGTATGTCAAGAAGTTGTTATTTTAACATGATCTAGAATTTTAATTATTGATTATGTCAAAGTTAACAATTTAAAACATATCCAAATATTAATTGAAAAATTTTAAAATAAAAAAAGCACGTCCCCGAAAAGGGACGAGCTATACTCGCGTTACCACCCTAATTCAATAAAATCTAAACAAATACAAAGGAGATTTTATTGCACTTATTCTACGTACAACATGATACGCGTTCCTTTTAACGGTGGACATCCGGTAAGGCTTACTAATGAAAGCTTCGGTCTTACTTCTCTGAGATGATTTTCAGTTATACTCTGAACATTGGCTTTCAGCATAATGCCAACTCTCTGTAGAACAGTTTTTATAACTTACTTGTTCTCGTCATAGAATTTAATTTTTAATTTAAATATTTTATATCATAATATATATAATATGTCAAATGTTTTTTATTTATGGAAATTTCGTATTTTAAGTAAAATTTATAAATAATTATCAATAATATTTTCAGCTAGTTTTTTATACATGTTAGATTTATTGATAAGCATAAGAACTGTGAGAAGTATTTTATAATAATCACTATTTTGGTTTAAATTAGAAACTTCATTAAGTATTAAATCAAGTTTTTCTCCTATTTGATTATTAAAATTATCACTTTCAATATTTTTAATATTTAAGAATATTTCATATAATTTATCTAATTCTAATCCTTCTTCATCTATATTAAAGTTTTCTACTATTTGACTTAACAAGGTTTTTATATCAGTAATTGCTAAACTTTGTTTTAAATTGTAAATTAATATCATCATTATTATGTGATTTCTTGAATATTTTTTATTTTTAGCAGGCATTAATATTTTATCTTTTGTATAGTTATTTATCATAGTTTTCGTTAAAATTTTATCATCTTCATTACGCTTACTTCCATTTAAACCGGTCTCGAATAAAGTTATAACTTGGTCCATATATAAATCTAATTTTGGAATATCAATAAGTTCAATCTCTTCTTTTAAATTTAAATTATTTATGGTATTAAGTATGTCTTCTTTATAATTACTCATATTTACAGCTCCTTTCTTAAAAAATAACTGGTCTGCCGCTTGATATAAACATAGTGAAATGTAGTTATTAAAACTATGTCATGTAATATATATCTATAATTTTAATGGTATAGCAAAATAAATTCAAGGAGTTTATAAAAAAGTTATATAATTTTTACATTTTAACTAAAAATTAATTGAATTTTTGTGAAAATACTATATAATATAAGTATGATATGAAGTAGTTTTAAAAACTAGGTATAGTTATATTAATATATTTTAAAAGATTACACATAATAGAGTTAAACAATTCTACGAAATTTAAAATTACTTTGTTAAAAGGAAACAGTAAGGAGGAATAAAAATGACTAAGAACAAAATTTTTAGAGAGCCTATTAATGGATTTACTCATTTATTTGGGGCAATAGTTTCTTTAGTAGGGCTAATAGTTCTTATAATAAAAGCATTGATTTCATACCCTTCAAGTAATTTAAAGATAACTTCTGTTATTATATTTGGCGTAAGTCTTATATTTTTATACACAGCTAGTTCAGTGTATCATTTAGTAAATTCTACGGACAAGGTAATTAAGTTGTTAAGAAGACTGGATCATTCAATGATATTTATACTTATTGCAGGTACTTATACACCAATATGTTTAGTTGTGTTGCAAGGTAAATTACGTTGGAGTATATTTATAGCTGTATGGTTAATGGCATTAGCTGGAGTATTATTTAAAATGATATGGTTTAATATGCCTAGATGGTTGTCTACAATGTTTTATATATTGATGGGATGGTTTGTAGTTTTATTTATAAATCCTGTTTCACAAAGTATTAGTATGGCAGGAGTAGTGTGGCTTGTTTTAGGAGGTGTTTTTTATACTTTAGGAGGTATAATGTATGCATTGAAATGGCCCGATTTAAATTTGAAGTTTATGGGATTTCATGAAATATTTCATATATTCATACTTTTAGGAAGTTTTAGTCATTATATGTGTATATTTAAGTATGTAATATAATAATATTACGACTTAATGGATAACGGCAGAGAAATAGGTTTTCTAAATATATGTAGTTATTCATTAAATCTTCAGTATGCAAAGAAGCACTAAAAGGGTAGCCTTCTAAAAATGCTACCCTCCCTATGGGACGTCCATGACGCAGTTCGGCTTCAGGAGTCCATTATTTTATAGCAACTATCTTTTAATCTTAAGTTAAGAGATGCCTCCCATAAGCTATCGCTTTTAAGAGCTTACCAGCTCTTTTGTTTAAGTCAAAAACAAAGCTCATAATGAAAAATTAAATTTTCATTATGAGCTTATTCTTTTATTTAATTCAAAGATTTTCTGACACTAGGAGGGAAATCCTACTTTACTATTCACTATTCTCTAAAATAATGTTGCTATGCAACATTATTCTATAGTGTATAGTTAACAAAGGATGAGTATTAAATTAAAATAAATTTGTATATTACTTTTTTTATGATAAAATAAAGCTATGTTTTGGTAAAAGGAGATGAAATTCAATGGGAGCTAAGAAATTTTTAAAAGAATGGATATTGCCTATAGGAGCAGCCATAATATTAGCTGTTTTAATAAATCAATTTTTATTTTTTCAAGTATCTGTTCCAACTAAGTCCATGTATCCTACTATCAAGCCCAAAGATAGGATTATTGTTACAAGGATTTATGACAAAAAATCACTAAAAACAGGAGACATTATAGTTTTTCGTTCAGATGAATTGAATGAAACTTTGATAAAAAGGCTTATAGGACTTCCAGGTGATGAAGTTAAGATAGATGAAGAAGGTTTAGTGTATGTTAATGGGAAAAAAATAGATCAACCTTATGTTGTATATAATGGTGGGATGAGTGGAACTTTTAAGGTTCCAGAAGGAAAATATTTTTTTATGGGAGATAATAGAGCTAACTCATGGGATAGTAGGTATTGGAATGAGCATTATATAGAAGGAAGTAAGATAAAAGGTAAAGCGCGTTTTATAATTTTCCCATTTAATAGATTCGGTAATTTTAAAATAGAAGAATAATGTTATATAAAATTGAAAAGACTTGTGAAAATAAACAAGTCTTTTCTTTATGAAGTATTAAATACCATTTTGTACATTATTAGTAAAAAGATATAAAAAAATATTAAAAAATACTTGAAAAATAATAAAAACTAATATAATATAATAAATAAGAAAACTAAATAGTCTCAGGCAGAGAATAGAGAGCCGTTTTTAAATATTAGGAATCAACCTTATTAGGATTTTATTTCTAAAAATCTAGGTGGGGTTTAATTCGAATTTAAAAAGGGTTTATTTTTTGTGCTCACTACAAACGTTTACAAAAATGCTGGATTTTTTATTAATATAAAACAAAAATAAAGTGGACCAACAGGTTATGCAATAAACCCAGCTAGAGATTTAGGATCACGTATAGCAGGTAAAGGAGATTCAGATTGTGAATATTCATGGATACCAGTAATTTGACCTATTTTAGAAGGCATATTAGGAGCTATTATGTTTAATTTGGTGTTTTAAAAAGCTATTCTAAATATCTTTAAATTCGTAACAAATTAGTCTGGCTTACTTTACGAGAAAAGAATGATGTACAATAGATTAAACTATAATTTGAAATTTCACATAGATTTGACTAGTTTAAAATAAGAGAATAATGGCATATAAAATTTAGGACACTTGTGAGAATGAGTATTTCCCTTATAAAGTATTCAATACCATTTTATGTATTAATAGTAAAAACATAAAAAAAATACAAAAAAATAATAAAAAAATACTTGAAAAATAATAAAAACTAATGTAATATAATATATAAGAAAACCAAATAATTTTAGGCAGAGAATAGAGAGCCGTTTTTAAATATTAGGAATCAACCTTATTAGGATTTTATTTCTAAAAATCTAGGTGGGGTTTAATTCGAATTTTAAAAGGGCTTATTTTTTTGTGCTTGCTACAAACGTTTACAAAATGCTAGATTTTTTATTAATATAAAAGAAAAATAAAAAGGAGGAGTAAAAATGACTACTTATATGGCAGAATTTTTAGGAACAATGATTCTTATTTGGCTAGGAGATGGAGTTGTAGCATCTGTAGCACTTAACAAAAGTAAAGGTAAAGATGGTGGATGGATAGTTGTAACAGTAGCCTGGGGACTTGCAGTTGCTATTCCTGCATACATTTTTGGTGGAATCAGTGGGGCACATTTAAATCCAGCAGTTACTATTGGAAATGCATTTATAGGTAAATTTGCATGGAATCAAGTGGCAGGTTATATAATAGCACAGATGTTAGGTGGTATTGTAGGTGGTTTATTAGTTTGGTTAACTTATTTACCTCATTGGAAAGAAACAGAAGATAAAGCTGCAAAATTAGGTGTATTCTGTACAGCACCAGCAATAAGAGATTTTAAAGCAAACTTTTTAACTGAAGTTTTAGCAACTGCTTTATTAGTTTTTGGCTTACTTGGACTCGGACAAGCGGAGATGGTTGCAGGATTTGGAGCATTTGCCGCAGGATTATTAATAGTAGTTATTGGACTTTCTTTAGGCGGACCAACAGGTTATGCAATAAACCCAGCTAGAGATTTAGGACCACGTATAGCACATGCTATTCTACCTATAGCAGGAAAGGGAGGTTCAGATTGGGAATATTCATGGATACCAGTAATTGGACCTGTTTTAGGAGGTATATTAGGAGCTATTATATTTAATTTAGTATTTTAAGGAATTATTTTTAATATTTTTGAATTAATAACACATTAGCATGGTTTACTTTACGAGAAAAGAATGATGCACAACAGATTAAAGCATAATTAAAAATTTTATTAAGTATATTTTAATACTAAAAGAAAGTGATAGGGGGAGTAAAACATGGAAAAGAAGTATATAATGGCACTAGATCAAGGAACTACAAGCTGTAGATGTATAATTTTTAATAAAAAAGGTGAAATGATAAGTGTAGCTCAAAAGGAATTTAAACAAATTTATCCTAAAGGCGGTTGGGTTGAACATGATGCTTTAGAAATTTGGGGCAAACAGGTAGGAGTTGCTGGAGAAGCACTTAATAGTGCAAGAATTTCTCCAGAGGAAATCGCAGCAATAGGTATAACAAACCAAAGGGAAACTACTGTAGTTTGGGACAAAAGAACAGGACTTCCAGTGTATAATGCTATAGTATGGCAGTGTAGAAGAACTTCAGAGTATTGTGATGAGTTAAGAGAAAAAGGATTAGACAAGAAGATAAGAGAAAAAACAGGGTTAGTTTTAGATGCTTATTTTTCAGCTACAAAAGTTAAATGGATACTCGATAATGTAGAGGGAGCTAGAGATCAAGCTGAAAAAGGAAATTTATTGTTTGGAAATATAGATACATGGTTAATTTGGAATATGACTAAGGGCAAGGTTCACGTAACCGATTACACTAATGCATCAAGAACTATGCTTTTTAACATACATGAATTAAAATGGGATGAGGAATTATTAGAATTATTTGGAATACCAAAATCAATGTTACCAGATGTAAAACCATCAAGTTATGTGTATGGACAAACAGAGGAAATATTATTTGGAGTACCTATTCCAATTGCAGGAGATGCAGGTGATCAACAAGCAGCTTTATTTGGTCAAGTTTCATTCAAAGCGGGAATGGCTAAAAACACATATGGTACAGGATGTTTCTTGCTAATGAATACAGGAGAAAAAGCAGTAGATTCTAAAAATGGATTATTAACAACAATAGCAGCAAGTACATCTGATAAGGTTGAGTATGCTCTTGAGGGTAGTGTATTTATAGGCGGAGCAGTAATTCAATGGCTTAGAGATGAACTTAGAATGATAAAAAATGCTGCAGAATCACAAAAATATGCTGAATCTGTAGAAGATTCAAATGGAGTATATTTAGTTCCTGCTTTTGTTGGTATAGGAGCACCATATTGGGATCAATATGCAAGAGGAACTATGGTTGGGATTACAAGAGGTGCTAAAAAAGAGCACATAATAAGAGCTGCTTTAGAATCTATGGCATATCAAACATATGATGTTTTGAAAGCTATGGAGGAAGATTCACAAATAGAATTAAAAGCACTAAAAGTAGATGGTGGAGCATGTCAAAATGATTTCTTAATGCAATTCCAATCTGACATATTAGGAGTACAAGTTGATAGACCAGAAGTTATAGAAACTACAGCATTAGGAGCAGCATATCTTGCTGGACTTGCAGTTGGATATTGGAATAGTAAAGAAGAATTAGTTGCTAATTGGGCTATATCAAAAGATTTCCAATCAAACATGGATGAAGAGAAGAGACAATCTTTAGTTAAAGGATGGCATAAAGCTGTAGAAAGATCTAGAGATTGGGAAGAAAGATAATTAAAAATGAAAATATTCTCTAAAATTGTTGAAAAGGCTTAGATGTTGTGATAAAATTTTAATATAAATAATAAATTGGCTGAGAATGAGAGAGCCTTAATTTTAGAGGGGATACATATATCCACTTTAAATTAAGGTTCTCTTTTTTGTTGATATTAAGGAGGAATAATATGTTTGATATTACTATTATTGGGGCAGGGGTTACAGGCTGTGCAATAGCAAGAGAATTATCAAAATATAATCTTAAAACATGTGTTATTGAAAAAGAAATTGATGTGGCTTCAGGAACAAGTAAGGCTAATAGTGGAATTGTACATGCTGGAGAAGATCCAATGCCAGGTACACTTAAAGCTAAATTAAATGTAAGAGGAAATCAAATGTTTGATAAGCTTCAAGAAGAACTAGAATTTCCTTTCAAAAGAAATGGTTCCTTAGTTCTATGTTTTGATAAAGATAAAATGGGTGAATTAGAAGAGCTTAGAGAAAGAGGAATAAATAATGGTGTTCCTGACACTATGAGGGTAATAAATAGAGAAGAAGTTTTAAAAATAGAACCTAATATATCAGAGCATGTAGTAGGAGCGTTAACACTTCCTACTGGTGGAATAGTTTGTCCTTACGAGCTTACTATTGCTTTGGCAGAAAATGCGAGTACTAATGGTGTAGAATTTAAATTAGAAACACAAGTAAATGGAATTGAAAAAAGAGAAGATAGATATGTTTTACAGACTAGTAAAGGTGATATAGAAACTAAAATAGTTATAAATGCAGCTGGAGTTTTTGGAGACGATTTAAATAATATGGTAAGTGAAAAGAAATATCACATAATACCAAGAAGAGGAGAGTATTGTTTATTTGATAAATCAGTAGGAAATACTGTTTCAAGAACTTTATTCCAGCTTCCAACTAAAATGGGAAAAGGTGTTTTGGTAACGCCAACTGTTGATGGTAATTTAATTATTGGACCAAGTGCTAATAATATGGAAAACAAGGAAGATGTTAGTACAACAAGAGAAATAATGGAATCAATATTAGAGAAATCTAAAATGAGTATAAAAGAAGTTCCTATGAGACAGATTATCACATCTTTTGCAGGCCTTAGAGCTCATGAAGTTGATGGTGATTTTATAATAGGAGAAGCAGAAGATGCAAAAAACTTTATAAATGTAATAGGTATTGAATCACCAGGGCTTACAAGTGCTCCTGCAATTGGAGAGATGGTTAGAGATATTATTGTAGAAAAATTATCTCCTGAAAAAAATGAGAACTTTAATCCTATAAGAAAGAGTATACCTAAGTTCAGAGAAATGAATAATGATGAAAGAAGAGAGATTATAAAAAAAGATAAGGGCTATGGCAAAATAGTATGCAGATGTGAAACTGTTACTGAAGGGGAAATAAGAGAAGCTATTAGAAGACCTATCGGAGCTAAAACTTTAGATGGGGTTAAAAGGAGAACAAGAGCTGGAATGGGAAGATGTCAATCTGGTTTCTGTTCAAATAGAATAGTAGATATTTTAGCTGAAGAATTAAACATTTCACGTGAAGAAGTAACTAAATTTGGAAGAAAATCTAATCTTTTAGTGGAAAATATTAAGGATAGTATTCAATAAAACACATTGGAGGTCTTGATATGCAAGAATACGATATAGTTATAATTGGAGGAGGTCCTGCAGGACTTGCTGCTGCTATAAAGGCAAAAGAAGAAGGAATGGAAAATATATTGATTTTAGAAAGAGATTCGAGATTAGGAGGAATACTAAATCAATGTATCCACAATGGTTTTGGGCTTCATACATTTAAGGAAGAGCTTACTGGACCGGAATATTCTCAAAGATTTATAGATAAAGTTGAGGAAATGAAGATTCCTTACAAACTAAATACAATGGTACTTGATATAACTAGAGATAGAGTTATAACAGCAGTTAATCAAGAAGATGGAATTATAGAGATACATGCTCATGCGATAATTCTTGCTATGGGATGTAGAGAAAGACCAAGAGGAGCTATCAATATACCAGGAAGCAGATGTGCAGGAGTATTTTCAGCAGGAACTGCTCAGAAATTTGTAAATATAGAAGGTGAAATGCCAGGAAAAGAAGTTGTAATATTAGGTTCTGGAGATATAGGACTTATAATGGCAAGAAGAATGACTTTTGAAGGGGCAAAAGTTAAAGCAGTAGTAGAACTTATGCCTTATTCAGGTGGACTTAAGAGAAATATTGTTCAGTGTTTAGATGACTATGGAATACCACTAAAATTATCTCATACTATAACTAATATAGAAGGTAAAGACAGAATAACAGGAGTTACAATAGCAAAAGTTGATGAAAATTTAAAACCTATATCTGGAACAGAAGAATACATCAAGTGTGATACCTTACTTTTATCAGTAGGATTACTTCCTGAAAATGAACTTTCAAAAAGTGCAGAAGTTAAGCTAGGGGTAACAGGTGGTCCGGAAGTTGATGAAAGAATGCATACTAATATAGAAGGAATATTTGCTTGTGGTAACGTGCTTCATGTTCATGATTTGGTTGACTTTGTTACAGAGGAAAGTTATAAGGCTGGTAAAAATGCTGCTGATTATATTAAAGGTAAAAGAGCAGAAGGAGAAATTATTGAGCTTATAGCAAAAGATGGAGTTGGCTATACAGTTCCAAAAGTAATTCATAGAAATAATGTTGATGATAATGTAGATGTAAGATTTAGAGTTAGAAATGTATTTACGGATAGTTATATATCTGTGTATTTTGATGATAAAAGAGAAATACACAGAAAGAAGAAAGTTTTAGCTCCAGGTGAAATGGAAACAGTTAAGATAACTAAGAGTATTTTTGAAAAATATCCTAACTGCAAGAGTATAACTATTAAAGTGGAAGGTGAGTAAAGATGTCTATAAGGGAACTAATATGTATAGGCTGTCCTATGGGATGCCAACTTGAAGTTGAAATGGAAGGTAATGAGGTTAAAAGTGTTAAAGGAAATGTATGTCCAAGAGGTAAGTCTTATGCAGAAAAAGAATGTACAAATCCTACTAGAATAGTAACTTCATCTGTATTGGTTGAGGGTGGAGATATGGAAGTTCTTTCTGTAAAGACAGAACATGATGTACCAAAAGATAAGATTTTTCAATGCGTAAAAGCTTTAAAGGGAGTAAAGGTAAGTGCCCCTGTAAATATAGGTGATATAATTGTAGAAAATGTAGCTGATACTGGAGTAAATATTATATCTACTAAAAAGGTTGTTGCAGTATAATAATGCTGAAATGCAATATTATTCAACTAACAGCTTACAGTTGTCAGTTTCTAATGAATGAGAAATTTCTTTCTTATGTCATAAAACATTTGAATAAAAGAATAAGTCCTCAATGAAAAATTAATTTTTCATTGAGGACTTTATTACATTTCCCAAATTTTCTCATCCGTTGTTGAGATTCCAATAGCACCAGCTTTAATACTTTGAATTACGTCTTCCTTATCTTTTATTAGACCACCTGCTATTACAGGTCTGTTAGTTTGTTTATTTATAGTATAGGTTATTTTACCCATGATCCCGGGCAAAATTTCTGCTGCATCTGGGCGAATAGTTTTTAGTGATTCGATAGCATTATTTAAAGAAAGAGAATCGATTATAAAAAACCTTTGAATTGCAAACATATTCATGTCTTTTGCAGCTTTTATTAAGGTTGATTTTGTAGATATTATTCCATCAGGTTTTATATTTTCATGAATATATTTTAAGGCAGTAACATTTCTAGAAAAACCGTCTATTAAATCTATGTGTATAAATATACATTTACCTTTACTTTTAACTTTGCTAACGATTTCTTTTAAATTAAATATATCTCCTGTAAGTAGAAAAACTATTTCACAGGGTGATGCAATTGCCTTGTCTAACTTACTAATATCTTTAACTGCTGCTATTATAGGATTAATTTGTATTCTGTCAAAAAAAGCTTTTTTCAAATAGCCCACTCCCTTCATCTAATCTTGTTCTCAAATTTGATTTAAAAAATGTAGTTTTAAATATACTATTAAATATTTTTTTAGGCTCAGATGATATAGATTTGTTAGAATAAAACTTCATCTGAGCCTTAGTAAAGTTAATTTAATAAAATTTCTTGTAAGGTAAAAGTATATACAGTACTATATAATTATTATACATATTTTTTATTATAATAAAAAGAGCAAAATTTATTTTGATTGAAATTTATTGAAATTTTACAATAAATTATAACTGTATAGAATCTAAGAGGATTTTTCTAATGCTATAAGTGCTGCACCTAAGGCACCAATGATTTCAGGTTCTTTAGGAATAAATATTTTATGATTGAGTTTTTTTTCTAAGCACTGAACAACTCCTATATTTTTAGCTACTCCACCAGTCATCATAAAACCTTCTTCACGTTTAACCCTATCTATTAAAGAAAGGGTCCTATTTGCAATAGAATTACAAATACCATATATTATATCACTTTTTTCTTTGTTTTCAGCTATGAGAGAGATTACTTCAGATTCTGCAAAAACACTGCACATACTTGTTATATCTATATTTTCTTTGTGTTTTAATGAAAGAGAGCCCATTGTATCTATAGATACTTCAAGAGTTCTAGACATCATTTCTAAAAATCTACCTGTGCCAGCAGCACATTTGTCATTCATAGCAAAATCTTTAACATTACCCTCACTATCTATTTTAATAGCTTTGCTATCTTGTCCACCAATGTCTATTATAGTTCTAATATTTGAATTTAAAAAGTTAGCTCCTTTAGCATGACAAGTTATTTCTGTTACTGTTTGATCTGCAAAAGGTATACTCACTCTTCCATATCCTGTAGATACTATATAGCATAAATCTTCTATACATAGTTCTGATTTTTTTAGAACTTCATTAAGGGCTTTTTCTACGCCTATGGAGCTTTTAGAACTTGTTTTTACAATAGAAAAAGAAACTATTGACTTATTTTCATCTATAATTACAGCATTAGTAGAAGTTGAACCACTATCAATTCCAAGAGCAAATTTATTTTTGTGCACTTTATTAACAGGTGATGAATAATTTTTTTCAACAGATGTGGAAAACTTATTTAAGGATTCTATAAAAGCTTCTATTCTCGTCCTAATTTGACCTTCACTTTGTTCACTATAATCTGTTTCTATTTTAATCATAGGAACATCTATGTTATTTTTTAAATTTGAATATTCATAGGAGTAAAAATCGCAAAATTTAATTGTGTGATAAATTATACCTGAAAAATTTTCTTTTAAAATAGAATTACGTTTATCTATGTCGGCCATTCTAAGACAAGGGAAGTAATTTAATATATTTTTAGCATATTGAGTTAGAATATCTACATCATTATAGATGTTATTGTAAAGCCCATAGTTAGAGGTACATGTAAAATTATAGACTTGTGCATTGCTGAGTTTTTCAATATATTCTATTAAAGAATTTTTACATCTAGCTCCCATAATAGCAAGCTTAAGAGAAGTGCTAGTTCTATTATTTATATCATTGTTTTTATTATTTACAATTTTTTTAAATTCTTTTTCATTAAATATTTTTTTACTGTAATGCTCGTAGTGGTTAATTAATTTAAATATTTCTTTTTTAAATAATTCTATGGAGCAACAAGAATTCTTCTTAGGAATGTCAATTATGTGGATAAAGTTAAAGTTATTTTGAAACTTTAGTACATCATATAAACGTCTTATACTATCACAGCAATTTACAAGCACTAATTCTTTTATTTGTTTTTTTAAGCAAAACTCTAAAACAGACTTACAATAAAAACACATATTTGGGTGCATTAATGTATCGGAATTATGAAAATTTGTTATGTAAGGGTCTATTTTTATTACTTCTTCCCCAAAGCTCTCTAAAATCTCTATAGGAGTATATTTACATACATAACCTATCATTTATATAACCTTCTTTCTTTGGGTTGTGTCTATTATTTCTAGAAAAGCTTCTACCCTAGTTTTTATCTGACCGTCTTGAGTATTACGTCTGTCCACTCCATCTCCATCAATAGATAAGAATGGAATATTATTTTCTTTTAATAAATCTTTTAGGATCATAGTTCCACCAGTAGATTGCTTACACCCCCAATGACAGAAGTTTATTACAGCATCTGCATCAAGTACTTTAGCAGTTTTTAGTATGTTTTTAGCTTTTTTTTCAAAGCTACCATTGTATTGATTTAAAAGCATTTTTTTTGCTAAGGCATTAAATGGATTATTATAGTCTAATTCCTCCATATAATCAAAACTAAAATCACAAGTTAAAAGCTGATACTCTCGACTTAAGTTAAAGTAATCTTTTAATGTTTTATGATAAAAAGGCAGAAGATGTACCCATAAAATTTTTTTACATGATGTTCTATTAAAGTATTGGATATCTTCTGATTGCATTTTGTAAAATTTATAAGTTTCTTTTCTACCAAGGGCAACATGAGAAGTGAAAAGTTTATACATTTCTAAAGTAAGTGTATTTGGAAAATACTTTGTTTTAAGTTTATTATAGAATAATTTCCTATAATATAAAGTAGAGTTTTCTAATATTAAAATTTCTTTCAACTTGTTTACATCTAAACTTTTGCTCATGGCGTCTTCTATCATACATACCATTTCTTTTATTTGATTTGCAACATATGATTCAGTATCTTTGTTATATTCATAAGGTATATCTATAATGTAAAAAGGTATATTATAGTTGTGTGAGCAATGTCTAAAGGTATTTATATTAGCATCACAGATCATAGAAGAAGTAACTGCAAAAGACGGTTTAGATATAAGTCCTGAATCTATAGCTCCTAAGAAAGCCTTATGATATGAGCACAGAGTTTCTGAAAATCCACAATTTGAGGCATAATCTATAAAATAATCTTCGCATGTAAAACCAGATAAAAATGAAGAAAATGCTTCAATAAATAAAGGATAAATACCCATAGCATGAAGTATTTCAGTTGGAGCAAAAAGATTGACTAAGCCACAATTATTAGGATTTCGGAGTGGTTCTAATATATATTGAATACATATTTTATTGAGATATTGAAGAGAAGGAGGTAAATGTTTATCTCTAAATTTAGAAACCCTTAGTTTTTCAAGAGATAGACCAGTTTTTATTAAGTTTAAAGCAGTTTGGGGATTATACATAGATTTTTTAATTAAATTTCCATATCTTTTAACAATATCCACATAAACACTTCCTTAATATAATAATAAATTATTAATAGCTTGATTCATAATTTATTATAGCAGAACAGATGAGAAATAATTCCAGATTTCATATAAATTAAAATAAAAAACGCCATACATGGATGTGGGAGGGAAATACAAGATTTCTGGATCCATGTATGACTTATGTTTTGTTACGAACTTACGATTTAAAATATATAGAAATTTCTTGTTTATTAGTAGTACAATTTAAAATCTTTACCTATACTTTATATTGTATTATTTGTTTATTTCAATGTCAATAAAAGTATTAGCATTATTTATATTAATATATTAATATATTAATGAATTTCATAAAAATAGTATGTTTATTGATATATATCAAATTTATTTTGTTTGTTTTTTTTATATGAGACATAAGGGCTAAATGTTAATACTTGTAGCTAGTCAATATTAAATGTATAATAACTATATTAATTAATTTATTGTAGAAAAATGTTTAAATTAATTATAGAAAGTTTTAAATGAATATTAGTTTTACAGTTTGCTAAAATATCTAAATTTTATAAATTAGATGTTGATAATTTATAAGAAATTATGTCAATAATAGATAATATATAGTTAGATGTAGTAGGTAAAAAGTGATATTAAATATGTGTATTATTTGTTTTGTAAAATATGACATGATTTTATGTAGATTATAGTAATAAACGCTAATTTAGATTTTTAGTTATTTTTATAGGAGGATGTAGGATGTTTAACAACAAAAAACTGAAATACTTAATTTACTATGTTACAGGTGTTTTAATTTTACTTATAATATTAAACTCTGTAATGAGGAGCTTTGGAACAGAACATATAAAATATAGTGAATTTGAACAAATGCTTTCACAGAAAAAAATTGAAGAAGTCCAAATAACAGATAATCAGCTTATAGTTGTTCCTAAGCCAGGAGTAGAAAATAAAAAGATACTTTATACTGCAAATATTGAAAAGCTTAATGCATCTGATTTACTAGTGAAATTAAAGGCAGCAGGAGTAAAATACGATGGGCCTGTAAAAAACCAAAATCCTTTCATGAACTTTTTCTTGGAATGGGTATTGCCATTACTAGTATTTATGGTTATAGGTAGAATAATATTTGGAAGTATGGAAAAAAGAATGGGTAATGGTGTTATGTCTTTTGGAAAGAATAACGCAAAAATTTATGCTGAAAGTGAAACAGGAAAAACTTTTGAAGATGTAGCAGGTCAAGATGAAGCTAAGGAATCGTTAGTAGAAATTGTGGACTTTTTACATAGGCCAGAAAGGTATACGGAAATAGGAGCAAAACTTCCTAAAGGAGCTCTTTTAGTAGGACCTCCAGGAACAGGTAAAACACTTCTTGCAAAAGCAGTTGCAGGAGAAGCTAAGGTACCGTTTTTCTCTATATCCGGATCTAGCTTTGTCGAAATGTTTGTAGGAATGGGTGCCGCTAGAGTTAGAGATTTATTTAAGCAAGCAGAAGAAAAGGCTCCTTGTATAGTATTCATTGACGAAATAGATGCTATAGGAAAAAGTAGAGACAATGGAGTAGGCGGAGGAAATGATGAAAGGGAACAAACATTAAATCAGCTTCTTGCTCAAATGGATGGGTTCGATGCTTCTAAAGGGGTTGTAATTCTAGCAGCAACAAATAGACCAGAGATTTTGGATAAAGCTTTGCTAAGACCAGGTAGATTCGATAGAAGAGTTATTGTTGATACACCGGATTTAAAAGGTAGAGAAGCTATACTTAAAGTTCATGCAAAAGAAGTAAAAATGTCTAATGAGGTTAATTTAGAATCTGTTGCAAGATCAACGCCAGGAGCAGTAGGGGCAGACCTTGCTAATATAGTAAATGAAGCAGCTCTTTTAGCAGTTAAAAAAGGCAGAAAAGAAGTTATACAAGAAGATTTAGAGGAAGCCGTTGAAATAATTATCGCTGGTAAAGAGAAAAAAGATAGGATAATGTCCACTAAAGAAAAAAGAACGGTTGCTTTTCATGAAGTTGGTCATGCATTAGTTGCTGCTTTATTAAAACATACAGATCCTGTTCATAAGATAACTATTATACCAAGAACAATGGGAGCATTAGGTTATACTATGCAACTTCCAGAAGAAGAAAAATATCTTGTAAGTAAAGAAGAAATGATGGATAAGATAACTGTAATGCTTGGAGGTAGAGCTGCAGAGGAAGTAGAATTTAACACAATATCTACGGGTGCTTCAAATGATATAGAAAAAGCAACTCAAACTGCAAGAAATATGGTTACTATATATGGTATGACTGAAAGATTTGATATGATGGCCTTAGAGTCTGTTTCTAACAGATATTTAGATGGTAGACCTATTAGAAATTGTAGTGCTCAAACAGCAGCTTTTATAGATGAAGAAATGTTAAGAATAATAAAAGAATCTCATAACAAAGCTATTAAAATATTAGAAGACAATAGAGAATTATTAACTAATATTACTGAAAGACTTATTGAAAAAGAAACCTTAATGGGAGATGAATTCATGGATATGGTTAGAGAAGTATATCCTGAGATACCATCAAAAAAAGAGAAAAAAGATAATAATAGTGAAATCAAGAATGAATATATTGAGGAAAATAAAGAAAAAATTAAAGAAGAATACTATCCACAAATTAAAAAAGATGATAATGATGAGAAAAAAGAGGAAGATAATAAAGAAATTAAGGAAGAAATTAAGGAAGAAATTAATAATAAAAGTCAAGAAGATGACAAGAAAATTAAAGAATAAAAAACATAATATCCATATAACTATAGTACAATGCACAATGTATTGTACTATAATTATATGTATTGTATTAAATTTTTTTAGAAAGAGATGATTGAATGAAAAATAATGATTTTGAAAAAGAAATACAAAAAGAAATACAATTAGAGTTTGAAAAAAATAGATTAAATGACACTATTAATATAATAAAAGAAGAGATAATAAACTGTATTGAAAAGAGGAAAAATATTACACAGCATTTAATAGATACTAGAAAGAATGCTGTAGAAGAATATAGAGATGACGAAGATAAGTTAATAGAATATTTTGATCATGAGAGATTTGTAAGAGAAGAAAGTTTTAAGTCTATAGATAGGAAGCTAAAAGAATATACAATATTGCAACCATCACCTTACTTTGGAAAAGTGACTTTTGAAGAAAAGGAGATTCAAGGAGAAGATTCTATATATGTAGGTAGATTTGGTGTTACTCCAGAGGAAGCTTACGAGCCTGTAGTCGTGGATTGGAGAGCTCCTATATCATCTTTATTTTATGCTGGTAAATTAGGTGAGGTAGAATATAATGCTCCTCTAGGAAAAATTAAAGTAGATGTAAATGGCAAAAGACAATTTATAATAAAAAAAGAAAATCTTATTGGTATGTTTGATTCTGAAATAGATGTAAAAGATGAGATACTTCAAATGGTTTTAAGTAAAAATGCAGAGGACAAGTTAAAAGATATAATAATGACAATTCAGCAAGAGCAAGATGATTTGATAAGACAACCAAAAGATAAAACTATAGTTGTAGACGGAATAGCAGGGAGCGGAAAGACAACAATAGCTCTTCATAGAGTAGCATATTTACTTTATAATTATAGAAACATTCTACAAGATAAGGTGCTTATACTAGGACCTAACAGTATATTTATGGAATACATATCAACTGTTCTTCCTAGTTTAGGTGAAATAGGGGTTAGGCAGCAAACTTTTAGAGACTTTGCAATGGAAATTTTAGATTTAAAGACTATTATGGAATTTAGAGAGTATATGGAAAAAATAATAAATAAAGATGAAGAATTTATAAAAGAAGTTCTTTTTAAAACATCTGAAGGATATATGAAAGAGTTAGATAAGTTTATTGAAGTTTTAAATAAAAGCTATTTTATAATACAGGATCTTGTTTTTGAGAATAATGTAATAGTTCCTAAAGAGGCAATAAAGGATTTATTTGATTATTATGAAAATATGCCGTTGTTTAGAAGAAGTAAAAAAATAAAGAGAATACTTTTTGCTAAGATAAGAGATAAAAGAGATGAGAAGGTAAGAGAAATTGAAAAATGGTACAAAGAATCTTTAGCTAAAATGGATGAAGAGAAGAAAAATTTAGAAGGATCTGAGCTAATATTTAAGAGAAAGCTTAAAATTAGAAAAGTTATAAAAAATGCTATGATTGCAAAGAAATCTCTTCAATGGTTAGATAATGAGAAAGTTATAGATTTATATAATAACTTAAATAGTAATAAGATACTTACTATAGATGATTTAGCACCAATTTTATATTTAAAGCTAAAGTTAGAAGGATTAAAACTAAATGAGGAAATAAAACATGTTGTGATAGATGAGGCCCAAGATTATAGTTTGCTTCAACTTATAGTTATTAAAGAGTTAACGAAGTGTAAGGCTTTTACTATTGTAGGTGATAAAAACCAACGACTAATTCCTGTATTAGGAGAAATACCTATGCTAAATCTTAATGGCATATTAGAAAATGTAGAGTATTTTAATTTAAACAAGAGCTATAGATCAACTAAGGAAATTATGGAATATGCAAATAAGTATCTTGACGATGATAAAATAGTTCCATTAGTTAGAAGTGGAGATTTAGTTATTGATAAATATATAAATTCAAAAGAAGAGTTTATAAAAGAAATTGAGAATGTCCTTGGTAAATTGAATAGTGAAGGGTTTGAAAGTATAGCTTTAATATGCAAAAATAAGGAACAAGCAAAAAAAGTATATTCTCTTGTAAACAGAAAAATTGGAATAAAACTAATAGATAGTGAAGAAATAATTTATAATAAAGGTGGGGTAGTTATACCAGCTTATTATGCAAAAGGTTTAGAATTTGATGCTGCTATTATTATAAATTGTGAAAATAACCAAATGATTAAAGAAGATAAGTTAATGTATGTTATGGCAACAAGAGCTTTGCACAAGCTTTATGTTTACAATATTAAGTTCAAATAAGTAATAAAAACATGGATTCAATTCTAGAATTGAATCCATGTTTTTTATAGTTTAAAGATTTTTATATTCTTTTTCATATTTTAAAATTTTGGTTATTACATCATTAGTTATTTTTTCAACTTTATCAAAGTTCATATTAGGTACATATAATTTTTCAAGTTCATCGTGTAGAATTTTTGCTTGAGAGATAATAGACAAACCTTTATTTAAAAGCATATAAAAAGTTTGTTTTGAAGCATCTATTTCAGCTTTACTTCTTTCAAGGAGAAGTTTATTTTGATAATCTGACATATTTATTTGAATTCCTTCAAAAGTTTTTTTGTTTATTTCATTAGAAGTTAAAATAGCAGTATTTATATTTGGTATACATATATGCTCTATTCTTTCAGGAATCAAAGGATCATGGTAAACCTCAACAAAAAGTCCTCTCTTTAAGGCCTCCTCATAGATATATCGCATAACTGAAGTTTTATAAGTTCCAGGTTCGCCATTTAAAACATATATTTGTTTATAATCTTTATATATAGAGTCTATATAGCTTACGATACCATTAGGAGTAAATGCAGTGGCAAATAAATGTCTATTATTTGCAGCAACCGAAACTGTGGTATTCCTAAATAGTATATTTTTTAAATCTTCTATAAAAACATTTATCTTTGAAAAATTTAAAGCGTCTAAATTATAATAGTTCCAGTCATCATGAATTATCTTAGCGGCACCTATATATCTATATGCATGTTTAAAGGTTTTTCCTATTTGTTTATTAATAGATATAATAGAATTTCTATAGTCTTTAAAATTATTTTCTATCCAACATTCCCCCATATTTAGAATTTCATCTACAGCACCAGGATTTATAGGATCAACTACATGTGGGGATGTTCCATCAAGTATTGCTACATTTAATTCTTTTATAACTACACCATCTAAAGAATTGTTATCAGAAGAACAATGATGATATTCTATGTCATAACCTTTTTCATTAAAATATTGTCCTACTTTTTTCATAAGGGTGGACTTTCCTGTACCAGGACCACCTTTAAGGCATATTATTCTTCTTGCATTTTCTTGAGGCATGATATATCTATAGAAAGAATAAAATCCTTTAGAAGTATTACCACCAGGGAAGAAATGCTTAAAATTACCTTTCATAAAATCACACTCCTATTTTCATATCAGTACATTATATTAAAAGAAAAACAAAAGTTTACAAAAATTTTTATAAGTACAATAAAAATGTATTTATTTAATGAATTTATTTATTGATTTTTTGTGTGGAATTGTTACAATAAATAAGGTGAAATTAATATTTAAAAATTTAAGATAAGATAGTGTTGTTTACTGTTTTGGAATTAATTTGTAACAATTAATTAATAAATAAATTGTATAATATAAGTGTAATCTATTTAAAAATTTGAGTATCTTTTAAGTAATTGTTGATCCGATATGATTTACAGTTTGAAATTTCAGTATAATTAAGTCAACAATTTCAAATAAAGAAGAAAGTTTATATGAAAGTGGAGGAAGGAGAATAAATGTCAAGAGGAAGGCACTTGTTAATTGTTGCTATTATTATATTTATTAGTATTATTTTTGTAGGATGTAAAGATAAAGACTTTACCAGTAACGATACTCCTTCATGTGATGCAAACAAACAACAGATAGTCCATGAGAAAGAGAATGTGGTTGTAGCTTCTAAAGAAGAAGTAAATGAAAATGAAAATGGAAATACTAATGGAAATCTAAACAACTTCGGGCTTGCTGTAGAAAAAAAAGGATGGATTTATTACCTATATGAAAAAGATGATAAAGGATATATATACAAAAAGAAAATAGATGGCTCTTCAAATACAAAATTATGTGATGATTATGGCTTTTATATAAATGTAGTAGGAAACTATATTTATTATAATAATGCTGATGATAACAATCATATTTATAGGATAAAAACAGATGGTACAGGAAGAGAAAAAATTTCTAATGATGTTGTACAAGATGTTTATGTAGAGGGAAAATTTATTTATTATGTAAATGCTGAGGACGGAAAAATATACAAGCTTAAAATTGACAATAAGGAAAAGGTTAAATTAAGTGATGATATTATAGAAACAGGCGGTATTGTAATAGATAAAGAGTTTATATACTATAATAATAAAGGAATTACCAAAATCAAGAAAGATGGGTCAGCAAAAACATCTATTTTACAAGATAATAGCAATGTTTTTACCATAATAGATGTGGATCAACAGTGGATGTATTATTTAAATGATGTTGGATTGTTTAGAATAAAAAAAGACGGTACATTAAAAGAGCAGTTATATAGTGGATCAGCATCGTGGGGAAACATTAAGGGAGAATATATTTTTTTTAGTGACATAAATGATGGGTGTATATATAAACTTAGTAAAGATGGAAAAAGTAAAACAAAAGTAGTAGAAGATTTAGCCTATAAAATAAATATTATTGGAAATGAGATTTACTATGATTATTCTAATAGACCTATGAAAATGAAGTGGATAAGTCAGAAATAATTTAAAAGCAAAATTGGATAATATCTACAATGATAATTTAAAACGTGTAATGAAAAAATAATTTTTTTATTACACGTTTTTTATATTAAATAGATACATATTATTTTTAAATAAATTATTATCTAACTATAAGCTTTATCTATTGTAATAAGGGAATTATAAAGAGGATGAATTTTCTTTAGTTCTTTGTCTATATTAGTTTTAAGATTTTCTTCATCCTTTAAAGTTAGTTTTGAACTAAAGTCAATTACAATATCAAAAATTAAATTTTTATATTCTCCATCGCCAACCATTCTAAAATCGTGAAAAGATTTGACTTGGGGAAATTTGCCTAAAACCGTTCCTACTTCTATTCTAGCTTTATTTATTTCTTCATCGTCTGTATTTATAGGATCCATATGTATAACTAGAAACAAGTCTAAGTTCTTAGAAATTTCATTTTCTGCTTTATCTATTATTTCATGGATTTTAACAATAGAGATATCATAAGGAACTTCTGCATGTATGGAAGCCATCCTTCTTCCAGGACCATAGTTGTGTATTATTAAATCGTGAACTCCTATAATATTTTCGTATTTTAACACTTCATTTTTTAACTCTTCGACAAGCTCAGGATCTGGAGCTTCTCCTAATAGTGGGTTAATTGTGTCTTTTATTAAAGAGTATCCAGAATATAAAATAAATAATGATATTACTATTCCCACATATCCATCAATAGGGAAAGAAATCCACTTAGAAAGTAGTAATGAAAATGCTACAGTGCTTGAAGAGATAACATCAGTTAGGGCGTCTAAAGAAGAAGCTTGAAGAGCAGAAGAATTTATTTTTTCTCCTATGTACTTGTTGAACTTACTTAGCCATATCTTAGCACCAACAGAAATTAATAATAAAATAAAAGGTATTAATTGAAAATTTATTTTTTCAGGATTCATTATTTTATTAAAAGAAGACTTAGTAAATTCTACTCCAACCATAAGTACCATAAAAGCTACAATTAATCCAGAAATATATTCTATTCTTCCATGACCAAAAGGATGTTCTTCATCGGCAGGCTTAGAAGCTAATTTAAAGCCTGCAATAGTTATGACTGAAGATAAAACGTCTGATAAGTTGTTGAAGGCATCTGCTGTTACAGCAATACTTTTAACAAATAATCCAATAGATAATTTTATTAAGAAAAGAATAAGGTTAACTATTATGCCTACTATTCCACCTAGATATCCATAGGAGTCTCTAACTTTATGATCATTTGTATTTTCATAGCCTTTTACAAATTTAATAACTAGTAATTTTGAAAGCATTTTATCACCTCTAACATAAATTTACTCTTCATATTATAGCACAACTGAAAAATGTTGTTAGGCGATGTTTTTTAGTAAAATAAAAAATCCAATATCTTTGAGTTTTACTGCAGTGTAACTTTTTTGAACAGTTTTTGATTGGTGCTGTATCTTAAATGGGACAAATATACATAAATAATTATAAATTCCATAATAAACGCTACTATATCAATCTATATTTTTTTGGTATGAATATTGCTGTAAATTTATAGCAAATAAAACAAAGGAGGTAATGTAATGATATCTAAGGTGATTTCTATTGATAAAGCTCTTAATGTAATAAAAGATGGAACAAGATTAATGATTGGAGGATTTATTGATGTAGGTTCTCCAATTAAGTCTATTGAAAAGATTGTTCAAAAAGGGACGAAAGATTTAATTCTTATTGCAGTAACTCCAGGAATGTCTGGATTTGGTAAATCAATGCTTTACAAGAACAAGCAAGTAAAAGAACTTATTTCAAGTCATGTAGGCACTTCAGTTGAGTCTACAGAAGAATATCTAGCTGGAGATTTATGCGTAAAAGAATTTTTTCCTATGGGAACTTGGATGGAAAAAGTACGCGCTGGTGCTATGGGGCTAGGTGGAGTACTAGTACCAGTAGGAGTAGGTATTTTAGATGAGCCAGGATTATTTGAAAATTTAGATGAGCCTAAAAAAGTAATAAATGTAAATGGCTTAGATTGTTTTATTGAGCCAGCGCTAACATCAGAGGTATCAATAGTTAAGGCTTGGAGGGCAGATGAACTTGGGAACCTAGAATTTAGAGGGACCAGCTTAAACGATAATGCAGATATAGCTATGGCTGGAAAATACACTATTGCAGAGGTAAATGAAATTGTACCTGTTGGAACTATAGACCCAGAAAGAGTTGGATGTCCAGGAGTTTTTGTTGATGCGGTAGTTCAAGGCTATACATTAAAAGAGCAGAATGATATATATCGTGAAGTATGGATTAAAAAAGGTAAATTAAATAAGGAAGAATAAATTGTTTGTAAGAAATTTTAAGCTTATTCAAGATAATAAAAGGAGGAATAACAATGGAGGTTAGAGAGATTATTGCCAGAAGAGCAGCTAAGGAATTAAATGATGGAGAAGTTGCAAATTTAGGCTTTGGTATGCCTACACAGGCAGTCAACTATTTGCCAAAAGGTATAAAGCTAATTATGCATACAGAAAATGGGGCTTTTGGTTTTGGTGGGAAACCAAATTGTAATGATGCGGATTCTGACGTTTCAAATGCAGGTTCAGAGCCAGTTACATTGTTACCAGGGGCAGCGTGTATGTCACTTGCTACATCTTTAGGAGCTATGAGAAATGGATATATTGATGTGACTATATTAGGAGCTTTAGAAGTTGATCAATTTGGTAATATAGCAAATTGGGCCGTAAAGAGGGATGGATTATGGTGGCCAGGAATAGGTGGAGCTATGGAGTTAACTTATGGAACAAAGAAAATAATAGCTACATTACAACATACGGATAAGAATGGAAATTCTAAAATAAAGAAAAAATGTGAATTACCTTTAACAGGGAAGAGGTGTGTAAAAACAATAATTACAGAGAAAGCAGTTTTTGATGTTGGAGAAGATATGTTAATTTTAAGAGAAATTTATCCGGGATTATCTTTGGAGGATATAAAAGCTATAACAGAGGCAGATTTTATTGTAGGTGAAGATTTGAAAGATATGGAATTATAAAAGACATATAAATGAAAAATGGAGATGAGAAGTGTAAATGAATATTAGTAGTGAAGAATTAATTTTAAAAGCTAAGAATTTTACTAAAGAAAATATAAAGCCTATAGCCAAAGAATTAGATGAGAGTAATCGCTGCCCAAAAGAGTTATTTGATCCTATGAGAAAATTAGGATTCTTTAGAGCTCAGTATCCCTTAGAATATGGTGGATATGATATGGATTATAAAAGTGCTTTTTATATATTAAAGGAAATAGCTAAAGGAAGTGCAGGAATAAGTTTACTTTATGTAGTGCACTGGATGGCTACAGATGTTCTCTTAAAATATGGTACCGAATCACAAAAGAAAAAATATCTGAAAGATTTAGTAGAGGGAAAGAAGATAGCTGCTTACTCAATAAGTGAGGCAACAGCTGGATCAGATGCTGCAGGTATTAAAACAGTCGCAGAAAAGGTTGAGAATGGATGGAAGATTAATGGAACAAAGTATTTTGTGACGAATGGAGGTATAGCAGATTTATATTTTGTTATGTGTAAGACAAGTCCTAATAAAGGTGCAAAGGGAATAAGTTTATTTATAGTTGACAAAGAAACTTATGGATTAGATGTAACCTATTATGCTGAAAAAATGGGGTTTAGAAGTTCTGCAACTACTAATTTAGTATTAAAAGATTGTATAGTTTCTGAAGACAATTTACTAGGAAAAGAAGACAAAGGATTTGAAATTGTTTTAGATGGACTGGTAGGAGGTAGACTTGGAATGTCAGCCATTGGGATAGGAATTGGAGAAGTGGCTTTAGAGTAAGCTGTTAAATTTTCAAATAATCGTAGTGCTTTTGGTAAACCTATTGCAGCACTTTTCTCTATTCAAGAAAAAATAGCTAATATGTATATAAAATTAGCAGGGGTAAAGGCACTTTTTCGCAAAGCTTGTGAAGTAAGAGATAGAGGAGAAGATTATTCTTTAGAAGCATCTGTTGCTAAGGTAGCTACAGCTAAAGCAGTAAATGATATATGTTATGAAGCTATACAAATTATGGGGGGACACGGTTATATAAGAAATAATGATGTAGAAAGATTTGCAAGGGATGCAAGATTAATAGATATAGGTGTTGGAACGGTAGAAGTTTTAAATATGATAATTGGACTTAATGTACTGAAGAATTTAAAGTGAAAAATCTATGAAAATGCACTTAGAGTGTATAGTTGAGATAAAGAGAAATGAGATTAATTTATTTTAAAATAGATAATAGGAGAGGGATTAAGATGAAGAATATTCAATTAAACCAAATAGAATTACCTAATAATGAAATGTATAGTTATAGACAATATATAGGAGGTGAAAAAGTTATAGTTTTAGTTCATGGAAATTTAGCCAGCTCCAAGTTTTATGATGAGCTTATACAAGAGCTACCAGAAGAATATACTGCTTATGCTATTGATATGAGAGGGTTTGGAAGGTCGACTTATAATAGACCAATAGATACTTTAAGAGATTTTGCTGGAGATTTAAAATTATTTGTTGATCAATTAAAATTAAAAAAATTCGATTTATTAGGATGGTCTACAGGTGGAGCTGTAAGCATGTTATTTTGTTCAAATTATGAATATATGGTAAACAGATTATTCTTAATAGACTCAGCGGGTATTTCAGGATATCACTCTTATGCAGTAGATGATAAAGGTAAGAAAATTTTATTAAAATCTAGAAAAGAGATTCAGGAAGACAAGACTAAAATTGAACTATTAGAGGCATTAGAGCGTAATGATAAAGAGTACTACAGAAATATATGGGATACTGCAATATACAATAAAAATAAGCCAAAGCCTGAGGTTTTTGAAGCGCAATTAGAAGAAAGTTTGCTTCAAAGAAACTTAATGGATGTATACTATGGATTGACAAAATTTAATATATCTAATTATTACAATGGGTTGTCTATGGGAACAGGTGAGGTTGATAGAATAAATGTACCTACGATAATACTGCAAGGAGATAGTGATTTATTAATTACTGTAGATGAGGCAAAAGAGATGAAAGAAAGTATAGGAGATAATGCAGAACTTGTAATAGTGAAAGAGTGTGGACATTCACCTATGGTGGATGCTCAAGAAGTATTGGTTAGATGTATAAGTGAAGATTAAGAAATTATATTCAAAGAACATTTAGACAAAAGGAGGTTAATAAGATTATGAAAAAAACTAAATTATTCAGAAATCTAATTATAACATTCATAATTTTCGCATTATTCAATTTGCCTGCTAGTGCTAGAACTGCTCAATTGAATGTTGAAGATGTTTGGGGCATAGCAAATGAAAAATTTTCAGAAGTATTTTTTAATTCTCCGGTGGCAATGTCTAAAGATGCTAAAGGAAATATATATGTTGCAGATATGAGTAATAACAGAATTGTAAAGATTGATGAAAATGGAAATGTTCTTAAGAAATTTGGTGCGCGAGGTTCTGGTAATGGACAATTTGATACTCCTTTTGGTGTAGCTATTGATAATAAAGGTAATATACTAGTTGCAGATACAGCAAATTATCGTATTCAAAAGTTTGATTCAAATTGGAATTTTATAACCGCTTGGGGTTCTTTTGGCGATGGGACAAGTCAATTTGGCTTACCTAGGGAAATAGGCATAGATAGTCAAAATAGATATCATGTTTGTGATGAATTTCATGATCGCATTCAGGTTTTTGATGAAAATGGAAAATTTTTATATCATTATGGAGGAAGAGGTACAGGTAATGGTAAGTTTAGATTACCTCAAGGGATTGCTATAAAGCAAGATCCACTAGGCGACAAAGTTTATATATGCGATACTTTCAATAACAGAGTTCAAGTTTTAGATGTTAAAGGAAATTATATTGAGCAATTAGGAACGGGAGAACCAGGGGATAGCTCTAATAAGTTTTTATATCCTAGAGGAGTGAATATAGACTCTAATGGCGATGTATATATAGCAGATACTTTTAATCACAAGATTAAAAAATTTAATAGTAATCATGTCTATAAATATTCTACAAGTTTAGGTATTGCTAATTTAGAACCAGTATTCCCTTGTCAAGTTTTACCTATAGGAAATGGGAAATTTATTGTTTCAGATACAGGAAATAGCCAATTAATTAGATTTAATGGATATTCAACTTATGCTTCACCAGATTTGAATATAGGAAAGTTAAGGACAGGTGATAAAGTATTCTCAGGAAGTACGGGAGTAGCTGTAGACCCTTCAGGTAATGTTTATGTTACAGATAGTTTAAATCACCGCATAAAAAAATTTGATAGCTCTGGAAAATTATTAGGTAAATGGGGTGGAAATAGCGGTAATGGAGGACCAGGAGCTTATGGTATATACTATTGGCAATTTACTACACCTAAACAGATTTGCTACAATAAAAAATATGATAATATAGTGATTGCAGATACAGGTAATTCTAGAATTCAAGTATTCTCAAAGAATGGAACTTGGTTAATGAACTTTGGGTATGGTCATTTAACCTTACCTGTAGGAGTATGTACTACTAGTGATGGTTCCATATATGTTGCGGATACAGGAGGTAATAGAATTGTAAAATTTAATTCTTTAGGACAGTTTGTAAAGAGTTGGGGTAGAGAAGGAATGGAAAATGGACAGTTTAGACAACCATTTTTTCTTGCTAGTGACTCTAAAGATAATATCTATGTAGTAGATAGATCTAATAGCCGTATTCAAAAATTCGATAAGAACGGTAATTTTATTACAAAGTGGGGAACTAAAGGAGGGGTCCCTGTGACTGATCCTTTAGAAAATTGGGGTATTGGTGACGGAGATTTATTTTTACCCATAGGGATTACTATTGATGAAAGCGATAATGTTTATGTTACTGACAGTTCTAATAATAGGGTGCAAAAATTTACTTCAAATGGAATTTTTATTGAAAAATGGGGGAATTTTAGTAGCAGTAGTGGGAATTTCTTTTCACCTCAAGGTATTGCATGTGGAGCAAATGGAGAAATCTATGTAGCAGATGGACTACTTAACAAAGTTACAAAGTTTGTTCCTTGATATTCTTAAGACAAATAGAATTTAAATAATATGATTAACTATATAGATATTAGAAATTATTAAGTTCTATATAGTTATGTTGCAAATAGAATATTACACATGTAACATTTTGTTACAATAATATTATAAATTAAATTTATTATTTACAGAAAAAATTTATCTTTTGTTAGAAAAGATAAATTTTTTTTGCTATGAGAAGCCATTTATAGGGAGATAGAATCCGTCAATTTAAAAAATTTGTATTTAGCACATAAAGTGGCATATGTATTGCTATAAAACAATATATGAAGTGGGTGTTATAAAGATAGAAGGGGGAATAAGTATAAGTTTAATTGAGACGAAGAAAAGGTTTAACTAACAATATTTAATGGAGGGATAGTTATATGGAGAAAAAACAATCAAAATTTTTTTATGGTTGGATTGTAGTTTTAGTAGCATTTTTGTCAGTAGGTATAACTTATGGGACAAAAGGAGCTTATGGTGTAATTCAACTTTCTATGTTAAATGACTTAGGATGGTCAAGAACACAAGTGGCAGGGGCCTTTTCTGCAAATATGTTTGTATATGCTATTGTGGTTTTATTTGTTGGTAAAATAATGGATAAAGTTGGAGTCAAAAATATTTTAGCAATAGGTGGTGTATTAACAGGACTGGCTTATTATTTAATGACAGTAATTAAAACTCCTACTCAATTTTACTTATGCTATGGATTGTTATTAGGTGTTGCAGGCAGTTGTATGGGAATGGTACCAGGCCCAACAGCTGTAGGTAGATGGTTTGTTAAGAAAAGAGGAAGAGCTATGGCGATAACATTAGTAGCATCACCTTTAGGAGCAGCTATATTTACAATGTTTGCAAAGGGATGGCTAGAATCAATAGGATGGAGAGGAACATTTAAAATAATGGCTATAACTTCATGGATTTTAGTAATTATACCATCACTATTATTAATGAAAAATAAACCAGAAGATATAGGGTTATTGCCGGATGGAGAAATCAAAATAAAAGTAAATCAAAATACAAATAGCTGTAGTATTGATGATGAGGAATGGACATATAAAAAAATCTTTTGTTCTCCAAAAGCATGGGCATTAATTCTTGCATACTTCTTATTTGGAGGAAATGGTCTTGCTCAACAAATACATCAAGTGCCACATCTTATTAATAATGGATTAACAGAGACACAGGCTACTGATGCTTTGGCAATGAATATGTTTTTATCTATGTTTTCTATGTTAATTTGGCCAACAATCTCAGATTTTATTGATAGAAAGAAGGCACTATGTATTTCATTAATATTACAAATAATTGGAACTATAGTTCTTATGAATGCTAACACGCCAGTAATGGCATACGTATTTGTGTTCATAATGGGACTATCGTACATGGGAGCATTTGGATTATTTTCATCTTTAACAGCAGACTTGTTTGGAAGAAAAAGTCTTGGAACACTTAATGGAGTAATGGCTACTAGTGCCTCAATTGGATCTGCTGTAGCAATTTATTTTGGAGGATATATTTATGATGTTACAAAATCATACACAATTTTATGGTCAATATGTATAGGAGGATTAGTTTTAGCAACGCTTTTCACTATTTTTCTTATCAAATCCACGGCTACAGATAAAAGTAGCAATATGATTGTGAATGGTGGTAAATAAAAATATTTTATAAAAATTATTAGGAGGTTTTTTTATGATAGCAAAAATAAATGGAATCGATTTGTATTATGAAGATAAGGGTCAAGGACCTGCTTTGGTATTTATTCATGGATTAGGTGAAAATGCAGAATCGTGGAAATACCAAATTGATGTTTTTAGCAAAAGTTTTAGAACTATTGTTATGGATTTACGCGGACATTATCGTAGTGGCGATGGAGATGAATTCATTACTATGGAATTGTTTGCAAAAGATGTATTAGCATTATTAGATTATCTAGGGATAGATAAAGCTCATTTTGTTGGTTTATCCATGGGAGGACTAATTTGTCAAGAGATTGCAATAAAAAATCAAAACCGTATGCTCACTATGACTCTAAGTGATGCTGCGGGGTATTATCCAGAACCTATGTGTACAACTGGACTTGATGAAAGATTGGAGAGAATCGATAGAATGCCCATGGAAGAATTAGGTGAGTTGATTGCTAAAGCAGCTTGCAAGATAAATGTTGAAGAAAGTATTTTAAAGGAAGCTATACAAATGTTCCAATTAAATAGAGTAAAACCATATAGACAGGCTACGTATTCTACTTTAAAGGCTGATTATAGAGAATATCATGAAGATATGAATATTCCAACATTCATATCTGTAGGACAATTTGATCCTGTAACCCCAATTGTTTATGCGCAATATCTAAACGAAAATATTATTGGGTCAAAAATGCAAATTATACCAGATGCATCCCATTTATCAAAAATGGATAATGCACCAGCATACAACTTGGCTTTAGCTGAATTTTTAATAGCATATGAGACAGAATCTGCTATACCTGTAATTGAGATATTAAAATAATTATTAATAAGTTAACTTAAAAGAGGAGGTAACCCAGATACCTCCTTTTTTACATATAAATTCAATAAATTAATTATACTAGTTATGCAACTTATATTATAATTAATATATAAGTTGTAGGGGGGATATAGTAATGATTAATTTGAACACAAAGGAATTTTTAGAGTTTTGTCATAGTGCTTTTGACAATATACCTATTGCAATTGACTTTTTAGACAAAGATGGAAAAATGATATATATAAACAAATCTTTTTCTGATTTTCTTCAAATACCTATTGAAAATATGATTGGTAGAATAGTGACAGATATAAATCCTACATCTAAATTTATGAAATCTTTGAAAAATAAAAGAGCAGATATAGCCACTCCTCATAAGTTCCCTAATGGAAAGGAAGCGATATGTCATAGAATACCCATAATTGATGATAGAGGTAATTTAGTAGGTGGATTAGGTATGATTTTATTTGAAGAAATTCAGAATATGAAAGATATATTGGATAAATATGAATTACTCAATAAAGAATTGAAGTTATATAAAAATGAAATTGCTAAATTTAATAAGACTACATATAGTTTGGATAATATAATTGGAAAATCTAGCAGCATTATTAAGTGCAAAAATGATGTGAAAAAATTTGCTAAAGTAAAATTTGATGTGCTTATTAAAGGTGAAAGTGGGGTAGGAAAGGAACTTTTTGCTCATGCAATACATGCAGAGAGTGAGAGACATAATATGCCTTTTGTTAGGATAGATTGTTCGTCAATTCCAGAAAGTCTATTAGAATCAGAGTTTTTTGGATATGAAGAAGGTTCATTTACTGGAACGAAAAAAGGCGGAAGTATAGGTAAATTTGAGCTAGCAAATGGAGGCACTATTTTTTTAGATGAGATTGGAGAAATGCCATACCATATGCAAGCAAAACTTTTAAGGGTTTTGCAGGAAAAAGAGATTATAAGAATTGGTGGAAAAAAAGTTATTCCATTAGATATAAGGGTAATAAGTGCTACAAATAGAAACTTAGAAAAAATGGTTATTGATGGAAAATTCAGGGAGGACTTATACTACAGAATTAATGTTTTAAGTATAGAAGTACCACCATTAAGAGAGAGAAAAGAAGATATGAAATTTTTAGTAGAGGAGTTTTTATCTAATTTCCATAAAGAATTGGGGATATTAAGAAAAATTCCTGATAATATAATGGATATTCTTAATGAGTATTTGTGGCCTGGAAATATTAGAGAATTAAAAAATGTAATAAATAAAATATGTGTTAGCGCAGATGATGTAAATGTAGGGATAAATGATTTACCTGAATTTTTTTTACAAGATTCAATAAAACAGAATATAAATTTAAGCGGTATGGGACTGAATGAAGTCATAAATGCTGTTGAAGCAGAGACAATAAAAAGTGCGCTAAGCCAGTGTAATTATAATAAAAGTCAGGCTGCAAAACTTTTAAAAATACCTAGAAATACATTATATAGAAAGATAAATGAATTGAATATAAAGGATATTTAAAATGTGAAAAACTACAAGTTAGTTTGTAGCTTTTTATAATAACTAAACCAAAGGTATTGTAAACACAAATCTGGAATACTACAATAGATTTGATGCAGGAATAAAATAGCTAAACAGTATTTGGAAAAATGAGGTATAATATAAAATATAATAAAATCAGTCGGTGTAGGGCTATCTACACTAGATATGCTATGGAGGTAATAAAATGAGTAAAGAATTAAAAATTGCACAAGAACTTATAGATTTTATATATGAGAGCCCAACAGCTTTTCATGCCGTGGAAAATGTAAAAGAAGAGTTATTAGGAAATGGTTTTAAAGAATTGAAAGAAGAAGATAAATGGCATATAAAAAACAAAGGAAAATATTTTGTAACTAAGAACAATTCGGCTTTAATTGCATTTGTAGTAGGAAAAGGTGAAGTCGCAGATAATGGATTTAAAATATTAGGGGCACATACAGATTCACCATGTTTTAGAGTTAAGCCAAATTGCGAAATGACATCAGAAGAGGCTTATTTTAAAATTAATACGGAAGTTTACGGGGGACCTATAGTAAACACATGGCTAGATAGACCACTATCTATTGCGGGTAGAGTTATATTAAAGGGAAAAAATATCTTATTTCCAGAAGAGAGGCTTGTAAATATAAATAAACCTATAATGATAATTCCTAATCTTGCTATTCATATGAATAGAGAAGTAAATAAAGGAATTGAGTTAAATAGGCAAATAGACACACTTCCTTTAGTATCTCTAATTAATGATCAATTTGAAAAAGAGAATTATCTTTTAAACACTATAGCGAAGGAATTAAATATAGATTGTGATGAAATACTAGATTTTGATCTATTTCTTTATGAATATGAAAAAGGAAGTATTATAGGACTTAATGAAGAGTTTATATCTTGCGGAAGATTAGATGATTTAGAAGCTGTTCATGCTGGGGTTAAAGCTATTATAAATACAGAGGCATCAGAAGCTACTAATGTCTTAGTATGTTTTGATAATGAGGAAGTAGGTAGTTCAACAAAACAAGGTGCAGATTCAGAAATGCTTTCAAATATTTTAGAAAGAATAGTTTTAGCCCAAGAAGGAAATAGAGAAGACTATTTTAGAGCTTTAGCTAAATCATTTATTATATCTTGTGATGCAGCTCATGCGGTTCATCCAAATAAAGGTGAGAAATGTGATCCAACCAATAGACCAGTTATAAATAAGGGGCCAGCAATAAAAATTGCAGCTAGCCAGAGTTATACTTCAGATGGAAATTCATCAGCTGTATTTGAATGTATTTGTAAAAAAGCAGGAGTACCTGTACAAAAGTTTGTAAACAGATCAGATGAAAGAGGAGGAAGTACAATAGGACCTATTTCATCCACCCATATAAATATACGTTCTGTTGATATTGGAATTCCAATGCTAGCAATGCATTCAGTAAGAGAATTTTGTGGAGTTATGGATCATTATTATTGCATCCAATGCTTTGAAGAATTTTACAAATAAGATCTTGACTTTAGATGGGATTTAAAATTCAATTTGAATTTTAAATAGTGAATTGAAATTTTAATGTTTCAAAGTGTTAAACAATAACTAAGGAGCTATTACTATGAATATAGATATAATTATTTCTAGTGAAGATATAAAAGAAGAAAAAATAAAAGGGAAAACAATAGTTATAATTGATATGTTAAGAGCCACTTCTGTAATTGTAACTGCTCTATATAATGGATGTAAAGAGGTAATCCCTGTAATAGATATAGAAGAAGCAAGAGACGTAGTAAAAAATGAAAGAGAAAAATACGTTTTAGGAGGAGAAAGAAAAGCTTTAAAAATAGAAGGGTTTGATTTTTCAAATTCTCCTTTGGAGTATTTAGATGGTTCTGCTAAGGGTAAAATATTAGTTATGACTACTAGCAACGGAACTAAAGCTATTAATAGATCTATTAGTGCAGAACGAATGTTAATAGGAGCTATGATAAATGCATCATCTGTTGCAAAAAAAGTTGTGGAAGTAGGGAATGATGTTGTTATAATAAACTCAGGAACCAATGGAGAATTTTCTATAGATGACTTTTTATGTAGTGGATATATTATAGAGTGTATACTTAAAGAAATAAAAGTAGATATGTCAGATATAGCTATTACTGCTAATTATATGTATAAGCAAAATGAAGATTTAATAACATTTATAAAAAATGCAAAGCATTATAATATATTACTAGAATTAGGGCTTCAGAAGGACTTAGAATATTGTTGCAGAAAAGATATTATAAATATAGTACCAGAGTTTATTAATGGAAAAATTATTATATGAGTTCGATAATTTAAAATATAAGCTGAAATTAGAGTTGTTATGAGAAGCTTTAAAAGAATGCAAAGAAGTAATATTTAATTAAAATAGTGAGTTATAAATAAAAAGGTTAAGCTTGTATTAAGATTACAAGTTTAACTTTTTTTATTTAGGCGTTGAATAATTTATAGTATATTTTATTAAAATATATAATTAATAATAAAATAATATTTATAATTTTAGGAGGATTTTTTAGATATGGTAAATATATATAATAATATAAGGCAAAATAATAAGTATTAAATTCAAATAAGTTAATCTTTAACTTATAACAGCAGTGTGGTATAATTTATTAAAGGATATTAAATATCATTGTAAGGGGATATAAAATATAACTTAATTAAAGGGGATGATTGTTATTATCCAAGTATTTGAGGATTTCCCAATATTGGATGGAAACGTATACAACTTAAGACAAGTTAAAAAAACCGATTGCAAAGATATATTTGATATATACTCTGATAACGATGCAGTAAAATATGAGGGAATGAATCCTATTGAATCTATTGATAAAGCTAAAAGCTACATTGATTTCATTAATGATGGATATAATAAAAAAATGTTTGTTCGTTGGTGCATAAGTGATAAAGAAGATGATAAGCTATTAGGATTAATTTCTCTCCAGCATTTTGACTATTTAAATGCAAAGGCTGAAGTTGGATATATTCTTAATAAAAAATACTGGGGTAAGGGTATTATGGGAAGTAATTTATCTTTAGTTATTAATTATGCATTCAATCAATTAAATCTTCATAGACTAGAGGCGGTGATACATCCTGCAAATATAGCTTCTATAACTTTAGCGGAAAGGATGGGCTTTAAGATAGAAGGGGTAAAAAAAGAATGTGAATTAAATCTTAGAACTTCTAATTATGAAGACAGATTGATATTGGGAAGAGTTAATAAAATGAAAAAAGTGAGCTAAATTAATGTTTAGCTCACTTTTTATGTGGGCAATATGCTTTAAGAAAGTATTGGATTTATGTAATAGTTAAGAAAATTATGTAATTACCTAAGTTTTGTACAAACAAAACTTTATTAGTTTCCATATTATAGTTTCCAAAAAATAAATAGTGGATAATACCAAGCCTTGAAGTATAATTTTCTTGCTACAGAAAAATTAAGAAAGG
>NZ_JAPQFJ010000020.1 GCF_026738875.1 Clostridium brassicae | reverse complement strand
TATTGTAAAAATATTAAAGAAATTAAAATAACTAGGTGTTAGCATAATAATACTTTTACCTAGTTATTCTTAAATAATTTAATTCTAAAATTTTTATGGAAGTTTACACAAAATTCTTGACAGACTCCATAAGCTATTACATAAAAATGTTTTTTATAATATAGATTTCTTTCAAATTTACTCATAAAATCAAAAATTATATAAGTAGAAAATAATCCTAATAAAAATGTTATTATCTGTCCTAAAATTGTAACTGAATTATTCAACATAAACGCCCCACCTTACATATTCTTAATGTGATTTTCCAAAAATATATTAAACTGTTCTCTAAACTCTGATGATTTTTTTTGAGACAGAGGTATAATACTTCCATCCATCATAAAAATATCGTATCCTTTTATAGATTTTACATAAAATAAATTTACTATAAAACTCTTATGGGGCATTAAGAATCCATATTCTTTCACATCTTTTAAAACAGTAGTTATATTTTTCTTTAACATATAGTTATTGTTTAAAGTTTTAATCTTAACCTTGCGGTTTATATATTCAAAATAATATATATCCCTCGGAGCTAACCGTACAACCCCCTCTAATGTTACAAATTCTATTAATTCCTTTTCTTCTTTATCCTCTGAATATGCAATAGCTTCATTTAATTGAGTATATATCTGCTCTTTTTTAACAGGCTTGTTCAAATACCCAAAAGCATGAACCTCAAAGGCTAAGTTTACATAGTCAGTGAAATTTGTAATATAAATTATTTTTACAGTTTTATCATATTTTCTTATTCTTTTTGCAGTTTCAATACCATCTATTCCTACCATATCAATATCTAGAAATATCACATGAAACTTTTTTCTTTCAACTAATAATTCTTCTCCACAATTGTAGGTGCTTATTGCACTCTTGCATGCATTATATTCTCCTATACATTTTTTAATTTGATTTATAACACTTTCATCATCATCACATATTGCAATATTAATCATATAATTTCTCCACACACAATTTATTTTATCTATTTTACGAGCTCAATATAATTATATTATTTAGAAAATTTCATTGCAATATATCTTACATAAGGTATAGTTTTTAGTACATAAGATACATATTTTGTAGTCTTCTATTGATTGATAAATTCAATATATATTTTAATTTGTTATATAATTTATTTAAATACAAAAATTTGCAATTCATAACCATCTCCATCTTCTTTTTTTATAAAAAAATAGTTTTCTATGATAATTGATCTTATCATAGAAAACTATTTTTACAGACTTTTTTTACAGTATCTCTTTTTCTTTATTAGAGTTTAATCTCATAGACACAGGATTTATCTCCTCTTAAAACGGAAGTAACAACCCGACTTTTTACTTCCTTACCAGTAATCTTTGAAATCATTTTTTGTGTCATACTTGCAGAACAATGACAAAGAGCTGGAGACACCTTTTTACCATTCATGCATTGGTTTATTGGACATACGCAATAGCTTTTGTTCTCATCAACAAGAATTATATTCTTAGCCTCATCATATGTAATAATTTGTCCATGTTTTTTTACCATAAAATTAATGAATCCTTGCAAATCTCCAACATATTTTTCTAACATATGCTCCATTGATTTATAATGACATGCACCGCATCCCTCTAAAAGTAATGCACAATTTTCTTGAGAGCAGTTCTTTTCAATGCTATTCAATAATTCATTAAGCCATTCCATACTAAAACTTTGAGCCCACTGTTTATATCCTTCCACGACTTATCCCCCTTTTTCTATGCCACAGCAAAATAACTACTTTTATAATATCATCCACTAGAAACAGGTTCCACCTTAAACATTTTTCATAAAAGAAAATGGTCCAATATAGTTACTAAGTTCCACCTAATAAACTCTTTAATTAATATAAAAAAAATACTATACTTAATGGTGGAGGGGATTTATATATGAAAAAGAAAGATATACTTGAGTTAAAAAAACGTTTAAAAAAAGATCATTGCACCTTCACTAAAATATGTGGTTGCTATGTTAATGGCGAAAAAAATATTATTTTAAATTTTAGAGAAACCTTCTTAAATTTAGATGAGGATGAATACTTTAAATACTTAGAAATTGCTAAAAAAGTCCTATCTGGAACTATTGGCAATAATATTTTAGAACTTAACTTTCCACTTAATGAAAATCTTGAAAATGAAAAACAAATTTCTCTTTTTAAACTTAAAAAAAGCCAATTAAAAGATGATGCTCTACTTGAAGATTTTTATAAGTCCATTATAGATAGTTATGATTATACTGGTAATTTTTTAATACTAGTTTTTCATGATGCTTATGATGTTATCACTAAAACTACTGATAATGCTAAAATAGATGAATCTGAAGAAATATATGAGTATATTCTATGCGCAATATGCCCTGTTTCACTTTCAGAGCCTGGGCTTAGATACTTTGAAGAAGAAAAGAAAATAAAGGCACGTATTAGAGATTGGGTAGTTAATGTTCCAACCCTTGGCTTTGTATTTCCTGCTTTTATTAATCGTGCTTCAGATGTTAATTCTGTTATGTATTACACTAAAAATGCAAAGGAACCACATCCTGAATTAATGGAAAATGCTTTAGGTTGCTTTTCAAAACAAACTGCCACTATCCAAAAACAAACCTTCCAAGCAATTATTAAAGATTCTATTAGCGCTGATGAAGAAAAAGCCGAGAAAACTTTTATGGAAATACAAGAAAACCTAAATACTATGATAGATGAGTACAATTCAACATATGCTGATACAGATGAAGAACCTATAACCTTAAAACAAAAGGACATACAAAATCTTTTAATAGAAAGCGGGGTTCCTGAAGAAGCTACTGCTAAAATTGAAAAATCTTATTTAGAAAACTTTGGTGAAGACCTTCCTTTGGCAGAGAATTTAATTGACTCAAAAGCACTTAAAGCAAATGCTCAAAAGAAAAAAGAAGAACAGCTTGAAAAGCAAGTAGAAATTCTACAACATAAACTTAAAGAAGTAAATAAAGAGACAGCTGTGGACACGGAAGAGGAATTTCCTAAAAAGGATGATGAGGATAATGTGATTTTAGATGAGGCTTTAGAAGATAACTTAGAAGAAACTCCAACTACCAATTCAGAGGATAATAACCTTACTACTGACTATGATGTTATACTTCAAGTAAAGCCTGAAAAAGTACCAAAAATCAAAGCTCAAATAATAGATGGTCAAAAATGTATAGTTATTCCTATTGATGAGAATGAACAAACTACAGTTAATGGCTTAGATGATTTGATTTAAGTTATATAAATAAAAATAGCAAATCTCAAAAATAAAGTTTGCTATTTTTATTTATTTTTACTTATGCTACGGTTCACCGTACTATATCATTCTTAAAGCTTTAATTAATCGATCAATTTCACTAAAAGTATTATACATTCCCAAACTAGCACGTACTATTCCTATAGGATTTCCAGACTTGTATCGTCTATAGGCTTCTTCTGGGCTGACATCTAATAATTTTTCAATATATATATTCGCTCCTGGTATACCTGCGGCTACCTCTATTCCGTGTTCATATACTAGATAATTCCCTACGTCACTGTAGTTAATACCTTCTACATTAAATGATATATAGGGAATTATTATATTATTTGATTCCTGTCCATATATTATCACTCTAGGAATAGATTCTAATCCACTTTTCAGGTAATAGTATAATCGTTTTTCATATTCTGCTATATTTTTAAGTCCTTGAGATTTTAAGAATTTAAGAGCTGCCCCCATTGCCATAACTCCAAATATATTAGGAAAACCAGCTTCATAACGATGTGGTGTGGGAGCATAAATTACTTTCTCACTGCTTACAAAACTAGTGTTATCTGATCCCTGTATGGGTGGCAAATATTTAGCGAAAAATTTACTTGGTCCAATTAGAGCTCCACCATCAAATGGAGTATAGCATTTATGAGCACTAAAAACCACAAAATCTATATGACTACTATTATTATGTGGTTTCATACTAAATGGTCGGTGCTGAACTAACTGAACAGCATCTACCAATATTTTAGCTCCATAATCATGAACTATTTGTGCAATTTTATAAATTGGTGGTCCAATTCCAGTTACATTACTAGCACCAGTTACTGCAACTAACTTCACTTTATTCTTATATATAGTTAATTTGTATACAAGGTCATCTATATCTAAGTCTCCTTCTTTTGTTATATCTACAGTCGCTATTTTAAACCTACTTTTGAAAGGTAAATAATTAGCCATATGTTCCATAGATGTTGTTATAACTACTTGATCAGAATCTTCTTGATAAAAAAGATCTGCTAATAAATTTATACCTTCAGTTGAGTTGTGTACATAGATTACCTCATCTTTATCTACATCTCCTCCCACATAATCAAGTATAATCTCTCGTACATATTCATATTTTTTAGTATTTCTTTTACCAAGATATCCTGCTGCTTCAGTATATGTAATGAACGGAATATTTTTATTCACCTCACATATGACGGGCCTCAAAGCTAGTGCAGTACCTGAATTATTAAAATAAACACGTTTAACTATTTTTCCGTCCAAAGTCTCAACCGGAATATTCGCCCCCTCAATATATCTAGATAAGTTACTTAATAACATTTTATTTCACTCCTTATATTTCACCTAAAATTATACTAATATTTATTCCACTTATTTATAGAAAAGAACTCATTATTTATAATCCAAGATTTCTGTAAGGTATCTGTATTTGCTGTATAATTCCCTATTTACTAATAATTTTTTAATCCTTTAGGTAAATAAGTAACTATTTACTAACCTTATGAAACAATTTGGTTTGGTGTTTTTATGAAATTCACCATCACACTCAAAACATCTTGTTAGTTTCTAAAGCTTCATCTGAATTGTTAAATAAAACATTACTCTTCTTATACTTGTCATAACTCTTATCCCTGACCTGTTGCTTTTCACGTATATATTACAATCGTCTGCAAATATACAAAATCTATGCCCCTTTTCTCAAGTTCTTTATCTATTTCATCAAGCATAATATTAGCAAGTAGTGGACTTAGTGGACCACCTTGCAGTGTGCCTTTATCTAACTTTTTTTCATATCTCTTAGCATATTCTCCCTAGCTAGAGTTCTTTCAAGTAAGTTATTAGTATCATCTATTCCATTGTTTTCTCTTTCTTTTTACGTATTCAAAGTCATGTGTAGAACATAAAATAGTTTTCCCAGACTTATTTTCTAACTCTTGTTTTTATCTTTTCTTCTAACTTAAACTTCCTAAGCTGCCATTTGCAAATATAGCCTATGGAGCTTCTTAATAAATAAAGATGGCAACTACAATGTAGTGCCATCTTTTGTATCAGAAATTTGTTTTTTCTATATAGTGACAATTAACGTCGATATGGTTTAAGAATAACAATAATCTTTCATAAAGTGGGTGAGTTTTATCACCATACTTTGCTTCTAGATTTTCTCCAATATCTTTTACAGTTTTCTTGCCATTTATTTGCAAAAACACATAACTCCCATATTCATCCATGGAAATTCTTTTATATTCTGGAATTCTAAATTTAAGTTTTCTAAAGAAGTTTTGGATCTTGTGATCTTGTTTTTCAAGTATTGTCACAGTATTGTCCTTATCTACTTCATATTTTAAACTATCAGAGACTTTAAATATTATACTTAAGACCTCTTCATTATTATTCATCATTTTTTACCTTACTGTTCATTATAGGTATTATAGTAGCTATTATAAGACCTGCTAATATTAAAAATGCCATTCCATTAGAAGCAACGAATCCACTTGGTCCAGCTCCTTTTATAACACCTGTTACTTGAAGTACTATACCTACAAGTCCTATTATAGAACCACCAGCAACAAGTCCAGATGATAAACTTATACCATTAGAAACTTTAACTTCTTTTTCTTTTTCAGATTTACAAGTTCTTTCTACAAATAAACGAACTAATGCGCCTATTAGTATTATAGAAGTTGTAGATATTGGTAAATAGAATCCTATAGCAACTGTCATTACAGGAAGGTTTAATAAGAATAAAACAACTCCCATAACAGCACCAGCAATTATCATAACCCAAGGTAATTTACTTGACATTATACCAGCAGTTAATGTTGACATTAAGTTAGCTTGAGGTAGTGCAAATGGAACGTTATCACCAGTCATTGCAAGTTGGTTAGAAAGTAACAATATAGTACCAACAACTACTGTAACACCAACTATACCAGCTATAGCAAAGTATTTTTGCATTTCATTTTTGTCGCCACCTATTATGAAAGTAACTTTTTGTGATTGAGAATAACCACCAGCCATAGCTATAGCAGTAACTATAAATGTACCAAATAAAAGTAATGATTTGTTGCTTTCAGAATTTTTCCATCCCATTGCAACGAATAATAATGTTACAACAACTATAGAAGCTATAGTCATACCAGATACAGGAAGGTTCGAAGTTCCTATAGTACCAGTTAAACGACCAGAAACTATAACAAATAGTAATGATAAGAATAATGATAAAATAGAAGCAGCTATTGCCATTAATATATTACCACCAGATATCAAGAAACCGCCTATGAAACATATTACTATACCACCAAGTAATATTATGTTTCCAACAGATGAACCCTCACCACTATTTGAAGACTTAGCATTAATAGTTTCTTTTATGGAAGATACTATTGTAGGTATAAGCTTTATAGCACCTATTAACCCACCAGAAAGCATTATTCCAGCACCGATATATTTTACATAACTACCAGCTATATGTTTAACCTGCATAGCGTTTATAGCAACATCAGGATTATTCCATACAGCTGCGCCGTGTTGTCCAAGAGCAGCGAAGTAACCTATTAAAGGCATAATACAGAAGTTAGATAATATAGAACCAGCAAACATAGTTAAAGAAACCTCTAAACCAACTATATATCCTATACCTAATAATAGGGGATTGACTTCAATTTCAAATTTCCACTTGTAGAAGGCTTCGTTTACATAGCTTATAACATTGTTAGCTACATTTAAAAATGAACTAGTTACAACAGTTATAATACCGCCTATTCCAAACCCGATTCCCATGTATTTCATTGATTCTCCAGCACCTTCTGAAGCAACAAGTGTTTCAGCTATAGCCATTGACTCAGGATACATTAATTTACCGTGTTCTTCAACCATTAAGTAGTTGTGAACAAGAGAAGCTATTCCTATACCGAATAAAACTCCACCTACACCAACAGCAAAACCTTCTAAAAAAGTAACTTTAGAACCTATTAATAGAATTGCTGGTAAAACAAATATTATGCCACTAGCAACAGATTCTGCACCACTTGACATACCTTGAATTAGGTTTTTACCAAGAATACCTTTTTGTTTAGAAAATACAGCTATAAGAGCGGAGCCTAGTATAGAACCAGGTATACCAGCCGCAACTGTAAGACCTGATTTCATACCTGAATAGGCAGTAGATGCTGCAAACAAAGCAGCCAAAATGATACCAATTATCAATACGACAACGTTTCCCCCAGATCTAGAACCACTAGAAACGTAAGGTACGTAGTCTTTACCAGCTACACCACCATATGCATATTTAGATAACTTATTATCCACAATATATCCCCCTAATGTATTATATATACATATTATAATATAATTACCATTAAAATATACCATTTTTAAAATATCAATTTTTTTACTTATTTAATTGCAATGAGGCTACTAATTAGAACAATAAAATTTACATTTAAAAGACACAGAACATAGGACAAGGAAATAAACAGATTTTTAAGCTTCAGATGGAGTTTTTAATTCCACTGCAAATTATTAACAGAATTCTTAAGGGCTTTATTCTTTAGAAGTCGTTATCCAGAGACGTAGCCACTCTTTACTTCCACTTTGAAGAAGATAGGAGTATTAGAACAGGTAGTCATTGGATAAATTATAAGGACCAAAGATCAAAATCTTTGGTCCAAACATTTAATTATTTTACATTTTTTAATACCTCCAATAAGTATTCCCACGTCCTCTGAACTGAAGAAATACTCATGTGTTCATTTGGAGTGTGAACATCATATAGATTTGGTCCAAAAGAAATAGCATCTATTTGATCAAATTTTTCTGCAAACAATCCGCACTCAAGTCCAGCATGAATTGCAGTTATATGAGGTTTCTTTCCATACATTTTTTCATATACATCTTCAAAAATTGTTCTTATTTTTGAATCAGGATTATATGCCCATTCAGGGTAACCAGATTCCGCAACAACACTTCCGCCATTCAGTTTAGCCGTTACAACCAATCTATTATATAATTCGTTCTTTAAGCTTCTAACGGAACTTCTGATTGAGCTTATGAATTCTACCGAATCTTTATGAGTAACAATTACTCCAAGATTCAAGGAGCTTTCTACTAAACCATTAATATCCATGCTCATCGAAGTTACCCCATTTATAACTAAGTATAAGTAGTTAACTACATTATTAGTTGATTCTTTTGAAAGCATTTCTGGAGGCAAGGTAGGTAAAACTTCAAATTCTACTCTTACGTCAGGATCTGGTGTTCTCAATTCAGTTTTAAATAATTCTTCACACTCAGATATTTTTTGCTCAACTAAAGCTTTATCCTCAGCTCTTACTAAGATAACAGCATCTGTCTCACGTGGAATAGCATTGTGCTTAGATCCACCATTTAATGAACTGAGTCTAAAATCTATTTCAGATAAAATGGACATAAGTATACGACCCATTAATTTATTAGAGTTGCCTCTTTCTTTATCTATTTCCATTCCAGAATGTCCACCTTTTAAGCCTCTTATTCTAATTATATATGGAACAAGGTTTGCATCTATTGCTTCCCATGCTACAGAAATTGTTGTTTTAGCTGTAACTCCCCCAGCACAACTCACTAATAGCGTACCTTCTACTTCGGAGTCTATATTAATAAGTGTTCTTCCTTCTATATTTTTAGGTTCTAATGTCATTGCTCCACCCATTCCTGTTTCTTCTGAAGTGGTAACAAGCAATTCTATTGCCGGATGTTGATATTCATTAGAAGCCAAAATTGCGAGTCCCATTGCAACCGCAATTCCATTATCTGCTCCCAAAGTTGTGCCAGTTGCATATATCATGTCATCAATTACTCTTAACTTTAGCGGATCCTTAGTAAAATCATGCTCTATACCTATATTTTTTTCACACACCATATCCATATGACCTTGCAAAACAATAGCAGGACTGTTTTCATATCCGGGTGTTGCTTTCTTTTTTATAGCAACATTTAATGCAGAGTCCTGAACATATTCTAGGCCCTGCTCCTTAGCAAAGGATACTAAATAGTCGCTAATCCCTTTTTCATTTCCAGACCCTCTTGGAATCTGTGATAGCTTTTCAAAGTATTTAAATACTTCAACTGGTTGTAAACCTTTAAGTGCTTCTTTCATTGTTATCATCACCCTTTCTGATTTTGTATTATTTATGGAAATATTTCAAAATATTGTAAATATCTCTATATGTATATTTACCACAAACTAAAATAAAAATCAACATGTTTTATATCATACTCCCTAATTAAATGAGCAATAATATTCTTTTTTCCATAACAAAACAGCTTTCTATGATAGTTATATTTTATCATAGAAAGCTGCTATATTTTGTAATTTACATACTTTTTCACAATCCCTACTATTTAATCTAAAAATAGTAAAAACCTCATTTACTTATGATACGCTTCATTATAAATAATCCTAAATTTATATAAAAGGTAAAAAAACCTTAACAATAACTATCGTGGGTTTTAATGGTGGAGGCGAACCTCTTAAAACTCCTATAAAAAATAACTAGTTACATTCTTATCTTAGCCCCTCTCATACTTTGATGGCAAATCTCTTTTGTGTTTATTATACTCATGCTTCAACTTAATTTTCTTATCTACTTCTTTATCACCACAGCTACCATTTTCTATATACTTATTAATTTGCTCATAAGAAAAGCCTAACTTTTCCTCATCCGATTTTCCACTTAACCCATCACTTGGAGTTTTATGAACCAATTCATAAGGTAGCCCTAAAGAGTCTCCTACTGCTACAACCTCTTCAGTAGTTAAATCTCCTATAGGATTAAAGTCAAAGGCGTTATCACCCCATTTTGTTGTATATCCTACAAAACCTTCTGATTTATTTCCAGTACCACATACCCTATAGTTCATGTTAGTGCCAATCGCATACAAAGTAGTCATTCTAATTCTCGGAGGAATATTGATTTTAGCATCAATAGATAAACTTTCATCTGCAATACCCTCTAATAATCCATTGTAAGCTTTCTCTATATTAACTATTTTATAATTAATTCCTAAAATATCTACAATTCTTAAGCTATCAGCTATATCCTTCTGCTCACCATTTGGCATTAAAACTCCAAATACTCTTTCTTTTCCTAAAGCTTCAACTAATAACTTAGCTGCCACCAAGCTGTCCTTACCTCCACTAATTCCAATAATAGCTCCCTTAGCATTAGACTGAGCTTTAAAATATTCTTTAATCCAATTTATAATATTTTCACATTCGTTTTTTGCATTAAAATCTCTTCTCAATTTTTTATACCTCCCATAAAAATGAAAAAATTAATTTCCTGCCCTATTCTAAATTGTAGCTTTTGAAAATAATTACTACAAAAATGTTACTATAAGTTCCCATGCAGCCTATTTCTTATTTCTGATAATGAATAGTCTTTTATCAACTTACCATCTTTAAATACGGTTTCTAGTAGATTATCCTTATATTCTGCTTGTTCTTTTATAGTTAATTCATCTTTATATAAAATGTCTTGTCCTTCTCTATATACATAACACATTCCCTTTTGTGACTTTTTAAAATTATCCTTATCTGTTTTAGGAGCTTTGAAGATAAACTTTTCTTTACCATCTATTACTGCATGAGTAGCCTTTAGGGCAAATCCAAAAGTATCTCTAGTATTATATTGGTAGGTATATGACCCTATACCAAACACACAGTTATTTACTGCAAATCCTTTTTCTTCTAGACCCTTACAAATCTGCTCACATCTTTCCACAGTTATACTGTCTCCATAAATTGTCCCTATTTTACTATTCAAAACCTTATATCCTTTTGAATTGATTTCTCCCCCGAATATATCCCACAGTAGCTCAACAGTTCCCTTATATTCCTCACTATCCTTTGCCACATCCTTATCTCCACAAATTATTTTTACTGGATCCCCACTATCCCCTCTAATAACAATTTTGCCATCTCTATTTAATATATTTTCTTTCAATCTTGGAAGTATACCTGTTATAACATTCCAATAATCATAGGTATCAGATACTATGCTCAAAATTCCACTTGGGAACACCTCAGTGATTAATCTCTTATAGGCTGAAAACTCATCTTCACCGTAGCTACACATTACACTATGTTCTGTAGAAGGTGTTCCTAAGCCAATTATTTCCTCTTCTATATTACAATTATAATATTCCTCTAAATAACTAATGGCAGGTATTGTTGCTGTTCCTAAAAATGAAAGCAAGTGTGCTGCACCACTAAGTTCCGCACTTTCCACAGAGCTAAAACCTCTCATACTAAAATCTCCACAAGCCTTTTTTACATCCCCATTTTCTACAGTAATATTAAAATACTTTTCTACTATTTCTCTGTATCTATATGCAATAGTGGCACTTGTCATTGGCTGCCATATATTGCAGCTCATAAATGTTTCTAAATAATTCACTATCCAAGCAAAATCAGGCTGTGTATTGGTAATCTCAATCATTGGTGTTTTAATATTTACTCTTGAACCTTCTGCTACAGCTTTAATTTGTATTGGCAAATATCCTAAGTCATGCAAAGCTTCAATATGCTTTGTATCAGCTACAATATTTCCCATGGTTTTAGAGATGACTCTTTTATACTCAGAAACCACATCTTCCTTATCCTTTTGGAAGAAGTTTTCATTAAAGTATTGAATTAAATACTTCTTTATAAAAGGTTGTAGTCCAAACATAACAACTTTATCCATATTTTCTTTTCTAGACATTCTGGGAGTCCAGTAACTTACTAATTTAGTCATTCCCTGTGCATAGCACATATGATGAATTGTTTTATAAAAATCCGTTAACAAAAATGGATTTATCATCATAAGTTCCCCCTATTAATTACTTTTACCTGTAGACCTTCCATTACATCTAATGCTTTTTCATGTAGTTTATCATCAAAACTAGCACAAAGACTTGCATCTACTATAATGTCAGCATTTCTGTATTGGGACTGAAACAATACTACGTTACTAATTACACATATATTGGTAACAACTCCAACTATCTCAATTTCCTTGATATCTTCTCCTACTTCATTAGCTATTTGAATCATATCTTCTGGAGATATTCCAAAACCTTTTTTTTCATAATGCATCGTATTTTCTGAACTTGAAAAATCCTTTATTTTTCCATACAGCTTATGACCATTGGTATCTTTAATACAATGTACCACAGGTAAGTTTTTACCTTCTCTAGTTTTTAAATATTCTTCATAATGAGTATCATAAGTAAATATCACCTTATATCCCTCTTGTAAATACTTAGTAACCTTATCATATATAGACTTTTCTAATGTTTTTGCTTTTTCAAATCCAAGTGTTCCATCCACAAAGTCATTTTGATAATCAATAACTACTAATAGTTTTTCCATAATTAATCCCCCCTTTAAATCTCATACACCTTAATTTTTTCATGCCCTTTACTTAAAATACTATTAGTTGTATATAACCTAGTTATTAAACCACTAGTTAACAATTCACCTTCAAAAACTGTATTTTCACAATGGGTAACTACTAAGTATATTTCCGTTGCCCCCATTTCCTTTAACTTAGAAGCTGTAAGCATAAAAGTACCACCTTTTGAACATAAATCATCCACTATAATAGCCTTAAATCTTTTACTTTTCATATTCCCATTAATATCTAGTTTCTTAATAAATCCTGTTTTAAAGTCTCGTTCTTTGCTTGCAGTTAGGTTTTTTTCATAGTCTATTTCTTTTCCATATCTCTTAGCTGCACCTGCATCAGGATAAACTAAATATATCTCTTCTTTTCCATTATTCATCAATTCTTTTAAGAGGCTCTCAGCTAGCATTTTTGACATATTTACTACCTTAACCCTATCCAATAATGCAGTACATACATCTGAATGTGGTTCATAAATTGTTACGCTTTCAAATTTTAAACTATTAATTAATTTGCACAGATGCTTTAAAGTAAAAATTGCTATTCCCTCAGTTCTGTCCATTCTACTATAAGGCATATAGGGAAGTATTAAATTACATTTTACTTTTAATTCATCTAAATGATTTTTCAAAAATATTAGTTGAGTTATATCTTCATCATTCTCAAAATAAAGTCTAATCTCATTATCATCACTTTTTAACTTTAAATTTTTACTATAAATAAGAGATTCACCATTAGGGAATTTCTTAATCTCAACTCTCTCATTATTAAAATAAATCATTTTGTAACCTCCTGATTTTTAAAAATTATGCTCCCAATTTTCATTAAATTTAAATACCTTAGCTGGTCTAAAGGCTTTACCCTCTATTTTTTCATCAGTTTCTATAATCATTTCCCCCATCTTTCTTCTGAAATTTAAAATTTCTTTTCCCATTATCGCTTCATAGACATTCTGTAGTTCCTTTACAGTAAATACTCTTGGCAAAAGATTAAAAGCAATTGGTGTATACTCAACTTTATTTCTTAATCTATCTATTCCATAATCTAATATCTTATAATGATCAAAAGCCAATTCCTTTGTAGAATTATTTAATAATTTATAAGAAATTTCCTTTCTTCTAAAGATGTTTCTTCCAATTTCCTCTGTTACTTCGTAATTCATTATTGTTTTTTCATCAATAGATTTAAGAGATAAAAGATGTTTGTTTTCTGTATATTGTTCTTGCTTTTCAGAGCTGATAAGAGTCTTATCTATCCAAAACCACTCACTTTTCTTTTGCAAATCTACTTCTTTAAATCTTATGCTGCTCTTTTCTACTAAAGCAATATTTCCCACACTAATAACCCTTGTTCTTTTATCTCTATCAACATCTCCAAAAGTATAAAGCTGCTCTGTATAAACATTGTCTATTCCTGTCTTCTCCTTAAGTTTTCTCCTAGCACCAACTTCTAAGTCTTCTTCTATATCAATAAATCCTCCTGGCAGTGCCCATTTTCCTATATAGGGATAATCATCTCTTTTAACTAAAATAACCTGAAGTCCTTTTTTTGGTACCTTCCGAAGATTATCTTCTTCCTTATCATCAGTTGTAAATATTATAATATCATTTGTAACACTTGGTCTTTTATAATCATTCTCATCATAACTTCTTAAGAATTCTTCTTCCTTATCTATAAAATGTTTATCCATATTATTTTCCACCTCAACATATTTTCAGTTAGATAATATCAAATTGATGTTATCTAATAATAGTACAACTTATTCCATCATATGTCAATAAATATTTTTAAATAAAATCTCCATTATTTATATAAAATTTATGTCCATTTCTTCCAGGTAAGATACATATCATATAAATTTCCTTACAATTTTAAAATAATCCACGACAACACATTTCTGTATTGTCGTGGATTTCATAGTGGATGCGAGCCTTCACCAAACAATATCAGCAGCTAAGGCTAGTTTAATAATTACAAAAAACTTCTGACATAAAAACTTATTATCTGTACAAAATAACTTAGAAGGTGGTGATTATAAAATGGCTATTAAAAACAACCATTCTAATTTAAACCAACATAACAATTGCTCAAACTCTAAGCAGCAAAATAACTCTTTTAATATTATCCATGAGAACGAATTCTCTAACTCTAAGAAATATAAAAATGTTGAACCTCTTCCAGAATCCTCACGCCCAAGACGCGATGGTCCTGGTGGAGAGAATGGAGATTAATTTGTATTAAGTTAAATAAACAAGTGACAATATTCATACATATTATCACTTGTTTATTTAATCCTCTTTTATATTTATACTTTTTATATTTTTAGAAGGTTGTCAGTTATATTAAATCTTCTATAACTTTAACCACCTTATTTACCCCTCCAAAATTTATTAATTGCTCCCTTGCTTTTTTAGCATTGTTTACATAGGTAGGATTGTCAATAAAATCATTAACAATCTTTTTAATTGTTTCATTATTAAACCCAGTCTCTTCTAATGAGACCCCTGCCTTCAAGTTAACTATTGAATTGGCATTATATCTTCGCTCAAAAACATTGCCTGGATAAATTATTTGAGGAACTCCATACATTAATCCTGTCATAATACTATTTTGACCTCCATGATTTATGTATGCTATGGCTTCTGGCATAAGTTCACTAAAATCAAACCTTTTATTAACATTTATATTATTTTTTTTGTATGGCTTTACTTGTCCAGTCGCAATATATACTTGAAAATTCGTTTCTTCAAATGCTTTAGTTAAGTTATCTATAACTATTTTAGGATTAATTGTTCCAAAACCCATATACACTATGATTTTATTTTTTGGTTTTTCTACAAATTCAATATTGGATGTAAGGAATGGGCCCGTGAAAACTATATTTTTACCATCAATTGGTTCTAACTCGTATGAACTTGGAATTACTTTTAAGTCAGCCCAATCAAATATATCAAGAACTGAATCAATTTGAGGTAGTTTATTTTCCTGCAAAAATCTCTTAACATTTGTACTATATTCAGGATTTGAAGCAAAAGACTTTTGAAGTGGATAACTATATCCTGAGACTACTTTAACACCTGCTAATTTTGAAGCGACAATTGCAGAAATTCTGGCTTCGGCATATACTATATCAGGTTGAAAATCTTGAATAGCTCTTCTTATATAAAGCACATCTTTATAAAAGTGTTTCTTACTAATTGCCCCAACAAAATGCAATACCTGTTCAAAACTATTGACCTTTTTATTTTTCTGAACTCCAAGTAACTGTACCATTTTAAGCATTTTCTTTCCGATAAACATGGGTGTCCCAAATGGTGACGGGACAGGAGCATAATAATTTTTTACATTTTCTACACTTCTAAAATTAACATCTTTCGCTGAACAAAATGCAACCTCATGCCCCTTCTCAATTAGTTTGTGACATAGAGCAACTGATCTGGAAATAGGACCACTTGTTTCTGACATTGCAGACATAGGTGCTATTAATACTCTCATATTATTATCAATCCTTTACATATAATTAAACAAATATTGGTTTCCTTCTCTAAAATCTACTATCTTCGTATAAGCACTGGCTACATTACATTTATATCGTTGTTTACCATTGTATTTTCCGTTTCTTGATACAGTTTCAGCACCGCAATGAGGGCCATACTTTCCCCTTGACGAATCTAAATTCTTTAACTTCCTGTGTAATTTGGTTTACTTGTGAGCCTAATACAAACATTTCCTCTAAAAGAGAATATATATGCTGTTGTTGTATTTGAATTTGCCATAGTTAATGCCCTCATTCCATTGAATTTAGCATAATTACGAATTTACATCACATTTCAACATTGATTTAAAACATAGCCTTATTTTATTATATAAAATATTAATTACAATATCAGCCATATTTTTTTATTTTTGCAACAACCAGCATCCTCAACTTCACAGGGAGCAATTTTTGAATTCTATTTACGAAACCAGGAATAGTAATGTCTTTATTTTTCATAAATCGTTTATAAGCATATCCAGCAACTTCTTCGGCAGTCATTGCACTTCGTGGAGTTTTTGTTCCTTCTCGAGCAAAGAAATTAGTTTTTGTAGCACCAGGACATAATGTACAAACTTGTACACCTTTTTTCTTTGCTTCATAACGGACTGCCCTACTATAACTCAACACAAAAGCTTTACTGGCAAAATAAGTACTAGTATATGGCCCTGGCTGAAAAGCCCCAGTAGAAGAAACATTTAAAATTTTACCATTCCCTTGCCTATACATATCAGAAATATACAATTTACAGAGTTCTACAAGATTGATGATATTTAATATCATCATACTTTCATCCTGTTGTAAATCAATTTTATCTGTAGAACCAACTAGTCCTACTCCTGCATTATTTACAAGTATGGATATGTTTAATTTATCTTCTTTTATTCTACTATATAATTGTATTGCCGCTCCTATATTTCCCAAATTCTGTTGATAGATTAATACCTTTGTTTTGAACTGATCTTCTAATTTTTTCTTAGCTTTTTTCAATCTTTCACTGCTAGCAGAAACAATAACAAGTCCGTAGCCGTCTCTAGCAAAATTCTTTGCAAGTTCAAATCCTATTCCACTTGTTCCTCCAGTAATTAACACATATTTCATATATAAACACTCCTTTCTTCTTACATCATTATAGAAGAAAGAAATGTCATAGTAATTCACATAGGTTAATTGTAAGAAATATTTTTCATTTCTTTTCTTATCCTGCTCAAAGATGCAGCCCTAATACCTATATAGGATGCAATATACTTTAATTCAACTCTATCATGAAGATGAAGATATTGTCTGCAAAAATCAATATATCGCTCTTCAGCATTCATTAAAGCTGAATTTTTAACCCTATTTTCTAATTTTTCGATTTCCTGTAGATAATACTTAATAAATATATTATTTAAATTTTCATCTGCTTTTATAATTTTATATATCAATACATATGGAAGCTGAATACACTGGCAATGCTCTAGACATTCAATTGTAAATGATGAAACGCTTTCTTTCCGTAAGCCTTCAGAAGAAAAAAACTCATTCTCACTGCTGAAACATTTTGTAATATCATTCCCCTGTTCATCAATATAATAGCCTCTAACTATTCCACTGATGATAAAATAAAGGTTTGTCGATTTCATTCCTTCCAATAATACAATATGTTTTGCTGGGAAATCCACAAAAGAAGCTTCATTATTAATCATATCTGAAACATTTGCATCTATTTTTATTTTAAGTGCTAGTTCCAAATATCTACTAGCATTCATCAATTTTATCAACTCCTTTAATTTCATTGATAAAATGGTTCATTTTATCACTACTTAATTTTTCATTGTAACATATTTTGGTAATGGTCCAGTTCACTATATCACTATAATTGTAGTTTTTATAAAACTTATCCTCTATTTTTGTGTAACTGTAAATACTACACTATTTGATATAAAATTATTATCACCTATAATACCGTAAAAAAAGTGATGATTTCTGTATCTATGTTCATCCAGTAAGTGAGTTAAGTCATCTTCTGAATAATAATGATTATATGATCGATACACATCAAATCTATTTGAATCTAAAAGTACAATATTCTGATCTAAAAATACTTTTTCTTCTGGGTAATGAAACACTTCAGATAAAACAATATGATTTTCATTGCCCCAAAAGTCTTTCTGACTAGTATACCAGTTTTTCTCTATAATCTTATCCTTTTTAAAGTCCTCTGTAAATACATCAAAAATAAAAAATCCACCTGGCTTAAGTGCCTTGTATACCTTTTGTAGAAGCACCGCTCTGTCTTCATTACTTAATACCCCAAAGTCACAGTATATAAGAATAGCCACATCAAACTTCTCATCATAATCAATTTCTAAATAGTTTTGATATATGTATTCAATATTTAACTCTTGCTTCCTATCAGATTCTTTCGCATACTCAATAGACCGCTTTGAAAAATCAATTCCTGTTACATGATATCCTAATCTTGCTAGTCTCTCAGCATATAATCCAGGTCCACAACCCAAATCTAGTATTGTAGAATAGTCTTGTAAAAAGTTATCATTTATCCAAGCTACAGTTTTATCTATAGTTTTTGGTTTTCTACTGGCTGCATCCCAATCTGGGTTTAAATGAGCTTCTAACATATTTTTTGATATATAAGAATCATGCCAAAAGTTTGATGTTCCTGGTTCAAATACTTTAGGTTGTTTAATAAACTTAAATATATCATTAAAATCCATAAATTTATCTCCTTTTATCTAATAAATTTGTGTAACAATATGATTATATAAAAATAAAAAAGAACCGTAGTTTATTCTACGGCTCCTAGAAACAGAGTTACATGTTATTACCGAAAGAATAAGAGTAAAATCTTAATTGATAGACTAGGCATAACAAATAAACTGTTAGGACTAACAGTCTTTTTTGCCTATTCAACTAAAGATTCTATCTTTCTTCTCCACGTTTCACTTATATTAGATGATTACTTAACATCAAGTGCGCCGGATAACATGTCCCCTTTCAATATCATAATGTTACGTATTAAGTATAAGAACATATCTACATCACGTCAATACTTTTATAAAAGATTATTACCATTCTTAAAATTACAATACTTTCTCTATCTTACAAGGATTAATACTATTTTTACCAATTGATATAACAGTATCACATAGCACTCTTTATTCAAATAATTAAATCATGATATAATAATCATAATAACAGTAACTATAGGTCAATAAGCTTTAATATATGTTTAGATATAATTTTCATAACAGAAATATCTTTTGGAAAATCAATTTTATTTACTTAATTTCTTGTATTGGAAACAATATTATAAATCTGTTTAAACCCTTAATGTTTATTTATAAATTTCAAATTACTCCCATCTAAAAAACTTAATAGATACCCCAATACATATCACAGCAAGCATACTTACAAGTAAAATTGGTAGTATTGCCTTATCTATGCTTAAGTTAAGTGATGCACTTTTTAAAAGCTTTATTCCCTGAGTTAAGGGTAAGATATCTGCCACTTTTTGAAGCGCTGTTGGCATAACCTCATATGGTAATGTTGCTCCTGAGAATATAAGCATAGGAAAGTATAGAATACTGGCAATAACACCTGCCATTTTAATATTTTTCGCGATTCCCCCCACCATAAATCCAATGCTGAACATTGATGTCATCACTAATGCATATGCGCCTAAAAAGTTTATCCATGAACCTCTAAATTGAAACTTGAAAAATACTTTTGCTGTTAAATAAACAAGTATTAATGAAGAAATAGCATATAAAGCATAGATTACTCCTTGAACTATTAAAATCATAGATGGAGTAACTGGTGTTACTCTAAATCTTTTTAATATCTTTCTATGACGGTATTCAGATAATACTAATGGTAACCCCATGACACCACCTGCACATATTGCAATGGTTGATACAGCCGCAAAGGATTGTTCCAAGAATGTAAAATCTGCTTCAGGAAATGCGGGTTTATTGCCATAAATAACACCTAAAATAACAATTATTAGCACTGGCATACAGATTGCAAAGATGAACATATCCAAGCCTCTTAGTGATAACTTTAATTCAGTTTTTAACATTGCTTTAAATACTTTCATCATCCAATTCCTCCTCATCTACAAACCATAAATAAGCATCCTCAAATTTTTCATATGGACTCAGTGCCACTGCTTCTTCAACTGTTCCATAAAAATCTATTACTCCATTTTTTAAAATACATATTTTATCGCACAGAACTTCAACCTCATCCATAAAATGAGATGTTAAAAAGATTGTGAGTCCTTGCTTCTTTAAGTTTAACAAGCACTTCCACACATCTCTTCTAGACTTTACATCTAGCCCTGTTGTAAGCTCGTCTAGGAATACTACCTCTGGCCTGGGAATTAGCGCTAGGATAATAAATAATCGTTGCTTTTCACCTCCAGATAGTTCGCTTACTAGATTCTTAACCTTATCTTGAAGATCAAATTGCTCTAATAATTTATTACAATCTAATGGATTTTTGTAAAGAACTTCAGTTATTTCACACAACTCTTTCACTGTAATCTTATCTTGATAATTAGATTCTTGAAACTGAACCCCAACTTTCTGAAATAGCTGTTTTCTTTCTTTTTGAGGATTCATGCCTAGGATAGATACCTGCCCACTATCAAAATTCTTTGTACCTAAAATACACTCTATAGCAGTACTTTTTCCGGCCCCATTGGCCCCAAGCAATCCAAATACCTCCCCTTTCTCTACCGTTAAACTAACACCCTTCACCACTTGAACATCCCCATAGGATTTATAAAGATTATGCACTTTTATTACTTCCATGTGTTATTCCCTCCTTTTGATAAAAGAATAACACCATCACAAAGTCTGGTGTTAAAGTGTAGAGTTTGTATTAAATTGGGTTTTCATAAATTCTAATTGCTTCAATATACTATTTGCATTTTTTTCTGCATCACTTAAGGAAGTAAGAAGCTTATCACATGCTGTAACAATGTCCTCATCCTCTTTTGGTTTATTGATTACCTCTCTAATATCAATTTCCTTACTTTCTGATATGGCATTAAGCATTCTCAAAATTGCTGAAAGGGAATAGTTAGCACAACGTAAAGTACGTATTATTTTCAATCTATTAATATCACTTTCAGTATAAACTCGATATCCATTCTGCTTTCTCTTAACAGTAAGTAAACCATTCATCTCCCAATTTCTTAATGTGTCTATTGTGACTTGCAGATAATCTGCAGTTTGTTTTCTCGTAAAAAATATATCATTATCTTTAGCATCTATGCCTAATAAAAGCTTCTTTGAAAGCTCTATGGCTTCCTCTGCATTTTTTCGCTCTTGCTTTATCTGATTTATATAATCATTTGCACAGTTAATTGCTTCTTGAAACTCTCCCTTGGCAGATAACTTAACAACATTGATTATCTTCTTTCTAAGCCCATTTTGTAGAACCTCTACTTTAAAGGCAGTTCTAGAAAGGTTAAACTGCTTTATATGATAGTCAGTAAATACTCTATAACCATTTGGTAATCTATTCACCTTTGGTATTAATTCAAGCTTTTCGTACAAACGTACAGTGTTGGAATGTACCCAACGCTTTTAGCTACTTCTGCTGTTTTATATATCTTACCCATACTATTTATTTGCCCCCCATACCACTATCTATTCCGCATCAAAATCAATAAAGTACTTTTTCTCTGGGGTATGTATCGTAAGGGTCGCCAAATTAATATTGTCATCTAAAATATCCACTCTGTATTCGAACATGATGTCGTCATTTTGCTTCTTCAAGAATAAGTAACTTCCTTCTTCTTGTTCCTCCACCTCATCACTTATTTCATCGTAGATTTCTTCACCACTAACTTCTCCAGAATATCCTGATTTTCTTATCTTCTCTTCTATCGCTTTAAAAAACTGTTCCATATATTTTCTCTCTCTTTCTTTTTTATATAAGTATATCATGTTTCTAAATAAAAGTAGTCCTAACCATTATTAATTAATGATCAAATCCAAAATCGCATTTATTTATGACACGGTTGAGCGTATCATAAGTAAAAAATCTTAGACTTTCCTATATACAATATAATTAATAATATTTCAAATTCAAGTTTCAACTGTATGTTTTATATTATATTCAAGCACCAACCATTTCTTATAGTAAGTACTGTTTTAATTATTCAGCTAGATTATTATACCTTCAAAATGATCCATTTCATGTTGAATTATTTGTGCTGTAAATCCAGTAAACACTTGCTTTTGTTTCTTAAAAGTTCTATCAAGATACTCCACCTCTATCATTTCATATCTCTTTGTTTTTCTAAAGCCAATTAAAGATAAACAACTCTCTTCTGTTTCATACAGCTTTTCTTTCTTTAATATAACTGGATTTATCATAGGTACAATAAGGTTGCCTACAGTAAATACCAATATACGCTTTTTTACTCCTATCATGTTCCCAGCTAATCCAACACAATGCTCTAAATTTGCGCTTAATGTATCTATCAAATCATCAATTACTACTATATCATTTTTAGTTGCCTCTTCTGATTTTTGTCCTAAAAACAATATATCTTTTACAATTGGTTTTATCATAATTTATACCTCTTTTTCAGTTATATTTTTTATAAAAATAGTATATTCATCTATACCCTTTACTCAGCACTCTTAAGTGATTCTATCATATCAATTTTATCAAATCTTTTGTACATAGCTAAATTCACCACTACAGAAAATAATAATGTCAGTAAAATAGAATATACGAAATAAATTGGGCTAATTTTCTGCAAAAACATTATAACATTTGTTTCTGCAGTAGATGTAATAAACTTGTTTAGGATTATTCCCACAAATATTCCAGTTAAGCTACCTAGCATAGTTAGTATTATATTTTCTCTGTATATATATGCTGCTAACTCACTATCATAAAATCCTAAGAGTTTTATTGTTGCAAGTTCTCTTCTTCTCTCAGTGATGTTTATATTTGTAAGATTATATATTACGACAAAGGCCAAAACCCCTGCTGATACTATTAATAAAAGCACCACAGTATTCATGGTATCAACACTCTTATTAAAATCAACCTGTACATTATTTTTAAATACTACAGAATTAACACTACTAATACCTTTCAAGGTGTTTAATGTATTATTTTTCATAGCCTCAGATTTATTATTAAGCAATCCGTAGAAACTATTAAAGGTTACATTGCTTCCTGTTATCTTTTTATAAAGATTAGGACTCATATATATATAATGTTGAATATAATGTTCCGTTACAGCAGATATTTTAGCTTTTATAACCTTATCATTTAGAGTAATTTCAACAGTATCTCCAGCTTTTTTATTTATAAGCTTGGAAAGTTTTTTAGTTAAAATAACTCCATCATCATCAAGGCTTAATTTTTCACCCTTCATAGTTAGCTTTACATAGCTGTTAAAAGCGTCTTTATCTTCTGGAACAACTACATAGGCATCTTGACTTTTAGAATTTTCAGATTTAACTGAACCATTCTTTGAGTAGGTAAATAATATAGATTTAACATTTGAGTCCTTCAATGCCTTTATTTTAATATCCTTCTTACTAGTTTCATTTACATTTTTATTAAGAGTGGCCTGCATATCGTATTTATAGATTTCACCAAATTGGGCTTCTGTTGCACCAATTACTCCTTCTTTCAGACCGAAGCCTGTTATCATAAGTCCCGTGCAGGCAGCAATACCTATAACAGTCATAAACAATCTTTGCTTATACCTGAATATATTCCTTGCAGTAACCTTCTTTGTAAAGTTGAGTCTTTTCCATATAAAATCAACTCTCTCTAAGAATATTTTTTTACCTGATTTAGGTGGTTTCGGCCTCATTAAAGAAGCTGGCACTTCTCTTAATTCTTCTAAAGTTGATGCCACTGCTGCTATAGCTGTGAAAAATACAGCTACTAAAGATGCCTGCAAGGCAAGACTTGTATTAAAAGGTGTTACCGACTCTGGAATAGCATAAAGAGAACTATAAGCATTCATTATAAAGGGTGGAAATAATCTAAATCCAATTGAAACACCAATAATGCTTCCAATGGCACTTGCAGAAAGTGCATAAATAAGATAATGAGATACTATTGCCCCTCTTGAATATCCTAAAGCCTTGAAAGTACCTATTTTTATTCTCTTATCCTGAACCATTCTAGTCATTGTAGTAAGACTTACCAGTGATGCCACTAGGAAAAATATTAAAGGAAAAGCTTTTCCTATATTGTCAATTCTGTCACTGTCCTGCCTATAACTTTCATAACCTACATTTTGCGTTCTTCCTAGCACATACCAGTCAGGCTTTTTAATATCATTAAGTTTATCTCTACTCTTCTGAATTTCAGCCTCTCCCTCTGCAAATTTTGCATTTGCCTTTTCTTCTTCTGATTTTAATTTTTCAGTATTCTTATCAATTTCTTTTTGTGCCTCTTGTAACTCTTTTCTTCCACTATTAAACTTCTCTAACCCTTCCTGTCTTTTCTTATTTAACTGAACCTCAGATTCAGCAATTTGTTTCTTCCTTGCTTCAAATTCTATAATAGCTTTATTAAGTTTAGCTTCACTCTCTTGAAGCTGCATGTTGCCCTCACCAAGCTGAAGCTTTGCATTTTCAAGTTCCTTTTTTTTAACCTTTATCTCATTTTCTCCAGATAGAATCTGCTTTTTTCCATCCTCTATCTGTTTAGTACTCTCTTCTATCTTTTGATTAAAAAGAAGCTCATTTTTTCTAAGCTCTTCCTTACCTTTAAGGATTTTATCTCTAGCATCATCTAACTTATTATATCCATCAGCAAACTTCTGTGCTGCTTCTTTCTTAGAACTGTCTAATTTACCTTGTGCTTCTGCTATCTTATCCCTGCCCTCTTTTAAAACCTCAGCATATCTTATTTCATTTCTTAATACTCCAAGGTTCTTAAGATCCTTTTCTATAGTATCAGTGTTTTCTTTATAACTCTCATTATTTAAAAGACTGTTTTTTGAGAATTCATTGTCAGTCCTTGCATATATTTCTGTATAAACTTCACTCTTGAAAACTTCAGAAAGTATATATACAAACCCTCTTACAGTACCATTACCAACAGAGCTAAGCTGCCTTTGCTCAGAAACATATATTGGAGATTCTGCCGTTCCTACAATCTTGAATTCTGTATTTTTTAAGCTATCTTCTATATTTGTGTCATTGCCAGACTTAATAAGTATCTTGTCCCCTAGCTTTAGTTTGTTCTTTTCAAAAAACTTTTCCTCAACTACAGCTTCATCAGCCTTCTCTGGTCTTCTACCTCTAATCGTTCTTATATTATTAATGCCCTTTTCCTCAGGCAAGGAGTTTATATTCAGCACTAACTCCTGTTTATTCTTTTCTACTACTGCATCTATGGAGTAAGAACCCTCTGCTTGTGTTACACCACTTTGCTTTTGAAGCTCAGCTAAATCATTTTTGGTAAGTCCTAGAGTAGAAATTAGTTTGAAATCCATAAAATTGTTTTTACTAAAATAATAATCTGCTGACATCTTCATATCCGGGCTGGTAGCTCTTACACCTGCATAAAAAGCTACACCAATTGCAATAATTATAACTATTGATAAAAATCTTGAAAGGGACTTTTTTATATCCCTAAATAAATTCTTAAAAAATGTCTTCTTCATAACTACCACTCTATACTTTCTATGGAAACAGGATTTTCATTTCTCTTAACATTTTCTATTTTTCCACTTTTCACAGTAATTATTTTATCAGCTATTGGTGCTAAGGCAGAGTTATGGGTAATAACAACAATGGTCATATTATATGTTTTTGCTGTATCTGACAATAGTTTTAATATTGCTTTCCCTGTATTATAGTCCAAGGCTCCTGTAGGCTCATCACAAAGAAGGAGTTTAGGATTTTTTGCAATAGCTCTTGCTATGGATACCCTTTGCTGTTCTCCACCAGAAAGCTGGGAAGGAAAATTATAAAGTCTATCTTCAAGTCCAACATTTTTAAGTACCTCTAAGGGGTTCATGGCATCTTCGCATATTTCCACCGCTAACTCTACATTTTCCATGGCATTTAAATTCTGAACTAAATTATAAAATTGAAATACAAACCCTATATCTTCACGCCTGTATTTTGTAAGTTGCTTTTTATTATACTTGCTTATTTCATTGCCATCTACAAGTATGCTTCCTTCCGTTACATGATCCATACCGCCTAGAAGATTAAGTATTGTTGATTTTCCTGCACCACTGGCACCAAGAATAATAACAAATTCGCCCTGCTCCATAGAAAAAGAAACTTCATCAACTGCTTTAATAACTACTTCCCCCATATCATAGCTTTTTCTTACATTTTTAAACTCTACAAAACTACTCATCTTTAGTTAATCACTCCTTATAAAGTTTTAACAGTAATCGTTTTCTTTTATATTAAAAATATGTTCCTTTATTGTAGAAACATATTTTTTATAACCCTGTTTAATATTGATTATTAACTCTATTTTAAATTGTTGAGTTCATTATAATGAAGATTATACCAAATCAATAATTACCTAAAACATAGCCTAATTATTAAATAATCCAGCCCCTTTTATGATTTCCTGTTCCCTAAATAAACTTAAAACAGCTTCATTATAATCTCTTAACTTTTGTGACTTCTTTATTTTTTTAGCATATTTTTTATTATCTGAAAATATGCAAGCCATATACCCCCATAGTTCTTTCATTTTAAACATTGCATTTCTATCTTCATTAAATAATTCTATATACTTATTTAAAATTTCATCATGAAAAGCTTTTAATACTTTTTTATCTATATTAATATTATTTTTAATCTCATTCATTAATCCTGGATTGGCTAACATCCCTCTTCCAAGCATTATTGTTTTTAATTCTGGAAAAGCTTTTGTTAATTTATTATAATCACTAGCAGTAAAAATATCCCCATTATAACATACTGGATTGACACTTAAAGATAATGCATCTTTAAATACTTGTAAATTAGGTTTATTTCCATAAAAATCTTCTCGAGTTCTTGGATGAATAATTAATTCTTCTAAAGGATATTTATTGTAAATTTTTATTAGCTCATAAAATTCTTCTGGACTATCTTTTCCTATTCTAGTTTTTATAGAAATTTTCATATCACCCATTTTAAATATTTCATCTAAAAACCTATCAAGTTCTTCTCTTTTGGCTAGAAATCCTGAGCCTCTATTTTTCGAAACAACCGTTCCAGCAGGACATCCTAAATTTAAATTAACCTCATTATAACCTAATTGTTGTAATTTTCTAGAAGTAATAACGAAACCTTCCGAATCGTTAGTAAGTATTTGAGGAACTATATTCATCCCTTTATTATTTTCAGGCAAAACATCTCTTAATTCTTTAGTCTTAAGACTTCTACTTTTATTTGTAACAATAAAAGGTGTAAAATACTTATCAATATTACCAAAAAATTTTTCATAAGAATTTCTATATATGTATCCCGTAATTCCTTCCATTGGTGCTAAATAATATTTCATTTATTATCTTTAGTAAGAGAATGTATTATACGTACCAAACTCTCACTAAATCTATCCCCCTTTCATTTTATACACTTTTTAGTATCTTTAATGCTATATACATACAAGCTATTATCAAAAATATTATAGATAAATATTATTCTCCAAGGATCATTTGAACAATTATAAAAACCAATGGACTTAATGGTATCACATCTTACTCTTTATTCCAACAATTAAATTATGATATAATAGCCGTAACGTATTGGAGGTGTTTTTATGAAGGTCATTGATACATTCAGCTCTAAATCAGCTTGCTCCTTGCAAAGACTACAACAAAGTCAGCTATGCTTTGTTTGGGGCCTAAGCTGTTAAGTTAGCTGAAATGCGTACATGTTTTAGGCTCTGTAACACATAGCTTTTTAGTATTCTTTGCTTTAATACTACGATAAAGGCGAAGGAGTAAGGAAATGAAATATATAAAAGCACATGATGTGTTACCAGAGGAAATTGTTAAAATAATACAAGAATATGTGGACGGGGAATATCTTTATGTACCCAGAAAAAAGGAAAATCATAAAGCCTGGGGAGAAAAGAGTGGTATAAAGAGTACTCTTAAGGTAAGAAATAATGAAATTTATAAAAAGTACATTGATGGGACTACTATTAATGAACTAGCTCAAAAATATTACCTGTCAGAAAAAAGTATAAGAAGAATAATAGGTCAAGAAAAACTTCTATGCTCACAATCATTATAGAATTATTTATTAGATTGAATGCTTATTTTAAATTATGTTATGATTTCATTGTGGCAATCCAATGAGAGTTATCATTTCTAATTTAAGACAAGGTTCAGAAGTAAAATGATTGTGAATATGTAGTATTATGTTTTAAATCAAGATGATTATTGTTACTCTCAGTTAGAGTGATAATAATCATCTTTTTTGTTAGTGAAAGCTATGTTTTAGTGACTTGTTAATGACCTATAATTTCAAAAACAATTTTAAATTTAAAACAAATCCTAAATTTAAAACAACATATTTTAGAAAAGAGGTGCTCAATTTTATGAATGCTTTTATAAAAAAACATGAGTATAATTATATAAAAAAATGTTTAAATGATTTAAATAATGCTTTTAGAGGTTGTACAGATCCTAATATTATTGGAGCAACTAAATCATATATACATGAGAAAATATTACGTCTTTTTACAAATTTATCTGAGGAGGAAAAAGAACTACTTGATATTAGTAAAATAAATGACCATTTGCAAATTGACACGTATTTATCTTCGTTGAATAAATATGTATATGGAATGCCAACTGTTACTAATGCGCAAATTAATAAATTATTTAAAAAGGAAAAGAAATTAAAATTACCAAGCATAAATGCACAAGATTCAAAAAATGTGTATTTAGGTTGGATTGATGAATCTGTTAGAAAATTATTTGTAGTTTACAATATGAATGGTAAACTTATAGGTATGTCATGTAGAATTCCAAATTATAGTTCCAATAACACTCATGTGTGTACCCTTTGCAATCGTGCAGGCAACGAAAATGAGGTAGCCTTTGTTTCGCCTATCTGTAAAACAGCTAATTATAGGTCAATAGGTTTTCATATGTGTTTAGATAGCACGAAGTGTAATAAGCGAATTGCATCTGTTGAAAAGCTTGAGAAAATTCTAAAGGATGTTAACAATATCAAGTAATTCTTAGCTTCAAATGAATTAACATCCATCTTGAGAGACCTTATTAATAATTGAAACAGCTATTAAAGATTTTATGCCACTTCATTACTGCAAACATCCTTAACTAATAAACCCTATGTTACTTATTAAACTAACATAGAGTTTATCATTATAACTAAATACTCCAACTATTAATTTGTTTAACATACATCCATTTAGCAAATAGATAATATATTGTTTGTAACACTAAATATATTCCTGCAATAAATATAAAATATTTTGCATATAAAAGTCCAACGGATTTTACAGCAAACACAGCATGAAGTGTTGCTACTGTAAGCGGCAAGAAAAACATTGTAAAGCTTTGAATACTTACTGCCTTTTTTATCTCTTCCTGTGTAACACCTATCTTTTTTAATCCTACAAAATCTTGCTTATCTTTCTCAATTTCATTAAACATCTTGAAATACAATATACTTCCTGTTGCAATGAAAAATATCATTGCAATAAATGTTCCTATAAACAATAGTACAGATAAAATCTGCATTAATCCTGCTGCACTTATTACTCTTTCAGTAAAGAAATTTTTTTGACTTTTTGTAACTTCATTTTTTATTTCAGTTACTGCACTAACAGCTTTTAAATTGTGTTTAATATTGTATCCATAATAAATACACTTATTACTATCTGAAACCTTATTCCACAACTTTTGAAAATCACTATTACTTACAATTATGGTATTAGTATTTTCAGTATCTGCGTTTATAATTCCACCTTTTAAATTATCTAATATATCAAAGCTACTTACTTTACCACTAATGTTTAGGTTCAAATTCTTCTGATTATTAAAAGGAAGTTCTGTTTTTTGATTGACTATATTATTAGTTAAATCATAAGTATATATTACCACTTGTCCATTTTTTAAATCTAAAGATTTCTTATCATACTGTTTTGCAAGTTCATTAAAACTACTCTGAGACATTATATTAAAATCAGTTTTGTTTATTTTTATGCCATAAGTATTTTTCTTAGTTTCTTGCATTATATCATTATTTTTTCCTTTTATTAGTTCTATTTTATTTTTATATTTTATATCAAATTTATACTTTTTTAGTATATCTTCAACTTTTCCATTAGGTATAACTTTATGAGAATTTATACCTTGTTCTATAAATCCTATGTCCTGTGGACAATTTTCTTCAAGAGAAGATAAAGTTACCTTTTGTAGAGAATAAACTGATATAGCTGATGCAAGAGTAATTCCACTGAGTATTGAAGTAATAAACAATACCTTTGCATTATCTTTTAATTTATATATAATTTGAGACAATGTTATCATATTTATTCCTTTATAATAAACATTTTTATTATTTTGAAGCTTATTTGTAAAATATACACTAAACTGAGAAAATAAAAAGCGAGTTCCTATTATTACAACTATAAGTATTGGAATCATTGTAAGTATAATAGCTGTCTTAGAAAGTAAACCTACAACATATCCTGAAAGAATAAGTATTATTGCGAGTGTTGATTTTACTTTGGAGAATTTAGGTGTTTCTTTAGGTATTCTCTCACCTTTTAATAATTCTGCAATATTATTATTTTTTATTTTAAAGCTTGTAATAAAACTTATAACGTTCAAAAGTATTAAAAAGCTTGCTACTGTTATTTTTACAGCTTTACTTGATATTAGAAATGGAATTTCTGAATTCAAATCTAAAATTACAGATACAGCCATAAAAAATAATTTTGAAAACATCATTCCAAAGAAAATCCCTGTTATGATAGAAACAATTGAAATTATTATATTTTCAAACATAACATATCGTCTTATTTGACCTTTAGTTAAACCAAACATTGATAAAAGTCCAAATTCTTTTTCTCTAGACCTTAAAAAGTTAGTTATTGAATAACTTGAAAATATAAAAGTAAAAATTATTATTACAAACTCACATAAATACATTAATCTACTAGCAACATCACCTATAGTCTTGTCACTAATATTACCGGTACTTACACTTGGATTATATATAAAATTAGCAAATATAAAAAATATGGTTACAACTATTACATTACTCAAATAATACATAACGTATTTATTTAAATTTCCTTTAATATTTTTAATAGCTATATTATTAATTGTCATTTTAATCCTCCCCTCCTTAGAGTGTATAATTACTAGGCCTACTTCCTAAAAGTGAAAGAGAATCCATAATTTCTTTAAAAAATGCTTGTCTATTTCCTCCATTCACAATTTCTAAAAAATACTTTCCATCCTTAATCATAATTATTCTTTTACAAAAACTTGCAGAAAAAGGATCATGAGTAACCATCATTATAGTAGCCCCCTTTTTTTCATTTAGATTTGTTAAAGTTTCCATAACATCCTGAGACGCTTTAGAATCAAGATTTCCTGTAGGTTCATCTGCAAGAATTATAGAAGGATTATGAATAAGCGCTCTGGCACAAGCTGCCCTCTGTTGTTGGCCTCCTGAGATTTCATAGGGCTTTTTATTTAAAATATCTTTAATATTTAATAGGTTTGTAATATCTTCAACCCTATTTTCTATTTTTCTTACATTAACCTTCTCTAATACAAGTGGCAGTATTATATTTTCCTTAACAGACAACGAGTCTAAAAGATTAAAATCTTGAAATATAAAGCCCAATTCCTTCCTTCTAAATAAAGCAATATTTTTTTCATTTAGCTCTATTGGATTTGTACCATTTATAAAAAGTTCTCCTGATGAAGGATTATCTATAGTTGCCATTATGTTTAATAATGTTGTTTTACCACTACCTGATGGTCCCATTACTCCAACAAATTCACCTTCTTCAATTTCTAAACTAAATTTATCTAAAGCTTTAAACTTCATTCCACCCTTTTTTCCACCATAAATTTTTGTTATATTTTCAACCTTTAAAATTGACATATTAAAAACCTCCTATTTCGCATGTTCTTCAAAGACTATATATTTATTATAAAAAAAATAGAGAAATCTTAATATCGATTTCTCTTTCATTTCCAATATATATCTTACAATTTTGAAAGATTACAGTTTAAATATATTTTTACCTTTATAGAAAGTAATATAAAACTTTGCTCCATTCCCTTCCTCTGATTCAACATATAGATCATTTCCAAGCTCTTTGCAAATACGTTTTGATAAATGCAATCCCATACCTGTAGACTCAGAAGTCTTCCTGCCATTTTTACCTGTAAAGAAAGCATTAAATACCCGTCCTAAATCTTCCTTTGGTATACCAATTCCATTATCCTTAATACTTACTACTACTTTTTCAGTATCTTCGTTTATATTAAAATTTATAACTTTTCTATGCTTTTCTGCTACGGCGGTATATTTTATTGCATTAATTACAATTTGATTGATAACAAAATACATCCACTTTTTATCCGTTTGAACAATTGCAGTTTCCCCTGTAATTTCAGGGAATATCTTATACCTAATAAGTAATTTTTTATTATTGTTTATCACTTTTCTTAAAACCAACAATATATCTGTATCTTCAACATTAAAATCATGATTAAATTGATTTATTCTTGCATTATACAGCATAATATTAAGGCCTTGCGATATCTTTTCATTTTCTTCACCAATACTATCAAGAATCTCCTTACATTCGGATGTACTTTCTTCCTGTAATATTAAATTGATTACAGACACAGGAGTCTTCATTTGATGTACCCATTGATTAGTAAAATATGAATACTGCTTTTGAATATCTTCATATTTATAAATATTACCTTTATATGTTTTATGCAACTTTTTCAATATATTTGCAAAAAGTTTTTGTTCTATAGTTCTGCCTTTTCCTACATTTATAATATCTTCTATAATATCTTCAGAATTTAATGCTTCATAAAGCCGACTGTAAAATAATCTTACCTTTGAATATTCATATAACAAAAATATAATAAATATCACTGTAGAAACGAAATAGGCATATACTATATTAGTTAAGGGAAAATCTACTACTTTCATAATTATTGTCAAATACGTTATTAAAATAGCTAAAGATGTACTGACGAAATATACTATTACATAAGCTATTCTATCTTTTAAAAATTCTATAAAGTTCATCTTATTCACCAACTCTTTACTATACCCAATTATTAATAAGGCATATAAAAATAAATAACAAATCAAAGATGCGACGGATATTTTGTGAAATACAATGACTTGGGTTCTGCTAATAGTTATTCTATTAGTAGGTTCCAAGCAAGAAGTAGCTCTCAAAAAAGGCTAGCATACTGACTAGTTATTTATTTGAATGTGCCTAAATATATATCCTTGTCCACGTTTTGTCTCTATAGCATCTTTAATACCTACTTCTTCTAATCTTTTTCTAACTCTTGTAACATTAACAGAAAGGGTATTATCATCAATAAATTCTGTATCACTCCAAAGAATCTCAAGTAAAGTATCTCTTGAGACAATTTTATTTATGTTTTTTACAAGATGAAATAAAAGAGAGAATTCGTTTTTACTAAGCTCAACTTTTCTATCTTTAAATTCCAGTATATTTTTATTTGTATATAATATTAAATCATCAATCTTTATAAAATCTGTATCATTTTTAGCGTAACTACCATAAGCTCTTCTTAATACACCTTTTATCTTTGCCAATAGTACATCATATGAAAATGGTTTTATTATAAACTCATCTCCACCATTATCTATTGCCATAACTTGATCCATATCCGAATCTCTAGCTGATATAAATATTATAGGAACTTTTGAGTAACTTCTTATCTCACTACACCAATAGAAGCCATCAAAGAAAGGAAGATTTATATCCATTAAAACAAGATCTGGCTTATACTCCAGAAACTCATTTTTTATATTTGAAAAATCTTTAACTAAAAATGTTTTATATCCATATCGTTCTAAATGTTTTTTTATAAGTTCAGCCATTTTCTTGTCATCTTCTATAATCATAATACTATACAAATTTATCCCAACCTTTAAATACTTAATAATTTTTACACCGTAAATTAATGATATACCATAAATTTTTATAACATAAGTAAAATATTAGCTAAAAATAAATTAATCAAATTATAATCTTCTCATTGGAAAAAATAAATATAATTGTCCATTCTCTTTAGGACAATTATAATCAAATACAGCACCTTCTAATTTAATATTATTATTGTCCATGTAATTTAAAACATAAGAAAAGGCTTCTTCGTACTTATTATCAACTTTTATATAAAGATACTCAAATGCAGGAACTGTCCACTTTATCCAGGTATCAGGCACTTCAACATCATCCATGACTTCTACCCCTGCTAAATACAATCCTCTTGTAAAATTCTCTTCCCAGGGTTTAAAGTTTCTTGAAAAATCACTCATTAATCCCCATATTCCTGAAATATTCCCTTCTTCATCTTTCTTTGCTAAAAATTCAATCTCATCAAAGTGGTTGTTGGCATTTTCCCATAAGTTCTTTACAAAATTATTTCCATCATCTGTTGAGCCTTCTTTGCCAATTACTGAAAAAGAAGTTTTAATACATTTTTTGATTTCCATATTGATTTGCCCCCCTATATACATTAACTGTGACTGCTTCTTTCAACTGTACATCTATTTAATTATATACCATATAATTTTTCCATAAAGTGTTACTTCATTATCGTCTACATTTTTTTTACTGGTGTAAAAGTTATGTTACTGTCACCTTCCTTGGTATTCTTATTACTGCTTTCGTTTCTTTTCCATTTTCACTTTCAATGACTAAATAGCCGTGATGAGCTTCAATAACATTTTTTTAATTTTTTGTAACTACTGGCCTAGTTGCTTATTTAAAAGAAATATATTTTCTATTTCATTTCCCTGCTCATCATAATATTTTACATCTGCTCCTGTTATATACCCTAATGTATCTCTATGAAGTACACGCCCTTGAATATTTAATAATGATTCTTCATTCATGGGTAGCTCTACTTCTTTTGTTTCATAATCTGTTTGGCATACTATCTTTACTTTCATGTATATCATTCTCCTTTATAGATTAGTATGCTTCAATAAAACCTAAAATATTTTAACATATTACCTACCATATTTTTATGATATCGCTGATTTATAGCATTCTAATAAATTCATCAAAACCTGTACAAAATGCCTTAATAATCATACAGATCTTTTGAATATATTAATCCAACCTGCATTAAGTGTTGTATCAATTGCCTAATCTAATCACTTCATACTAGAGTTATTATACTTAATTAAAATATCTAAAATATCTTTAGGATTATTCAACTTATAAGTAGCTTCCAAATTATCAGAATCCTCTATACCCCATAAGGCTAACACTGAATGAACTCCTGCATTTTTAGCACACTGCATATCATATATCGAATCACCAACATAAATTGTATCTTGTCTCCTAGCATTAGTAATTTCTAAATACTTTTCCATTGGATCTCCATTTGGTTTATGTTTTTTAGTATCATCAGCACAAATTACCACATCAAAATAAGAATCTAATCCAAATCTTACAAAGTCGCTTTCATATTCTTTTCTAGTTTTAGATGTTATAATTCCTAACTTTATAGACTTAGATTTTAATGCTTGTACTACAGATCTTATCCCATCAAAAAGAGTAATCTCATGGGAATATTCTTTAGAATATTCATCCCACTTTTCTTCTACTTCTTCTAAGTTTTCTATATCAAGCCTTGATAAAGCAACTTTTCCCGGTATTCCTAGAGCAAATCTTAATTCTTCTAAACTTTTTTCTATCCCTTTCTCTTCTAAAATTGTTTTTTGTAAAGAATTTAAAACTGCCTTTTCTGAATCTATTAAAGTACCATCGATATCAAATACTACATGTGAATATCTCATATAAACACCTCCACTTGTTTGATTAATTATTAATCTATTAGCTCACTAGCCATTTTACTTAATCCATATTCATAGTCATCATTAAAATCATTAGATAATATAATTTCTGGCATCGCCTCCTCTGGAATTCTAACTTTACAATACTGCTTAACTTCTTCTAATTTGTCTGATATATAGGAGTTGTTATATATAACTATTAAGTTTGGATTTATCAATGCTATATATGATTGAATTATTTTCCCATAATATTCAACAATATCTATTTCATCAAAACCATTTTTAGCCTGCTCTATATTATCATCACAAATAGGAAGATAGTGTAGTTCACCAGCAAAATTAGATATTCCCCTCCATACTTTGCCATTTATAACCATGCTAGAGCCAATTCCATTGTCACCTATGTATATGTTCACTACTACTTGCATGTCTTTAGTATCATGTCTTTCCCAATACCCTCTAACAGCAATATTCATATCATTTTCAACATTTACAGCAATATTATACTTATCTTTAAAATACTTAATTATATCTACTCCTTGCAATTCATTATATTCCATTTTAGATATAATTTTTCCATCATTAATATTACTTGCTACACCAATAATTACACTAGACAATTGGCAATAACGTGATTTTACTAATGCTATTATTTGATCCATTTTTTTTAATATTTCATTTTCGAAAATTACATTTCCAGATTCTATCCTATTTCTACAAAAATCATTTATTATCCAATTTATTTTATTTCCCTCTAAGTATAACAATAATGAAACTGCATACATTGGATTTAAACTATATTTTTTTGCACATCTTCCTCCAAAAGAATCTTTTCTTCCAACCTCATTTACCTCTTTCTTATCAATTAAATACTCTATTACACTACTAACTGTTGGAAAACTCAATCCAGTATATTTAGCTATATCAGTTTTGCTAATAGATTCATTTGCATTTAATACCTTAAGAATATTTTTAATATTTATACTTTTTATAGTACCTGAGTTTGCCATTTTTATTTGCTCCTTTAATAATTATTAAATTAGTTTTTAAAACCGTTTTAATAATTACATTTAAACAGTTTTGCTTTAATTTGTCAATGATAATGTTAAAATATTATTAATCTAATAACATTTTATCTATCGTAGCTACTAAAATAACTTGCTTAGGTCCATTATTGGAGTTACTCTACCTCCATTTCAATCAATATTTACAGCAGTCATATTCTTAATAGAATTATTAACTTGTATAGTGTTACTTATAGAAAAAATCTCAAAAATAGTACCCCTATTCACAATTAGGAGATACTATTTTTAGTTAATCTTAATCTTGTTTATTTTATTTCTATTTATAAACTGAATAAATTTCTCTACTTCAAATTTATTTAATTCTAAATAGTTTTTAATCATACTTCCATTTATTCCTTTACCCAATAACTATTACAATCATTTGTTCTTTCAATAAATCCATATTCTATTAACTCTCTTCTTATAGTTGCATAATCTTCATATATCCTTTTCAAAACTCTATTAATCTCTTTTTCTGAATAAGTCTTTCCTTTTGAAAAATTCTTAACTATCTCTTCTAATATAATAATTTTCTTTTTTGCTTTAGACGGATAACTCTTTAATGCTCCTTCATCATTCATATAAATTTTTATGATATCTTCTTTTTCCTTATCCGTAATATTATATCTATCATCTAAAGTTGTTGCTGTTTTATGAGCATCACATATAACCTCTTTTTCTAACTTACTAATTTTTTCATTAGTATTTTTTGAAAGTAGCTCCATCAAAGCTAAAAATATTTTTGCTTGCTTTTCTTTTTGTCTTAGTTTGTAACGATGATTTCTGATAGTTGATTGAGCAACTCCAAGTTTTATAGCAACCTCCTTATCAGATAATCCTTGAGACATAAGAGTTAATACTTCTCTTTGTATATCTGACAATCCTGTAAAAACAGAATTCATTTCCAATAAATACCCCAGCATTGAACCATGATTTATTTCTATATGAAATTCAGCAGTCCTCTTCGCGTCATATAATTCTGAATTTATTTTATATATACGTCCTTTTTGAAATACTTCTTCACAAATTATACATTTATATTCTTGTTCATTCTCTATAAAACCATTTCTTAACTCTTCTATTGTGGCACTCCAAAATAATTTATTTGATTGTATATCCATAAAACTCAATTCCTTTCAATATTATTTATTTTCTTTTTTAATTATATATAATTTACAAACATTTGTCTACATATATGCAAACATAAATTTATTTTGTTTATTATTATAAATTATAATTAAATTTTAATAAAACTCCTTAATAATATAATAAAAATAACCCCTAGATAATACATGTCTATATTATCTAGGGGTTCATATTTAAGTAAAACCTATACTTTCGTATATCTAAATTCAACAAAAATCGCCCTTACTTATGATACGGTTCTCCATAACTACCCCAAATGAGGTTTTTCCACTTTATCCTTCTGGAGTATTATAAAACTAGTCCTCAACGGCTATATATACATCCATATAGCAAATACCATCCTTCTCATATACCTTTTCAAAACAATGTATGATATCTTTACCTTTCTTATGTTTATAACAATTTACTTCCATATATATCATAAGTGTCTTATATGCATTTGGAATAAGAGAAAATGGTTCAATAAAAGGTTCCTTAATAGTAATAATTGCATAGTGTTGTTCTTTTTGAGTTATAACTTCTAAGTTATTATTCCCTATTTCAGAATTTAGAGGTAAAATACATGCTGCCTCATATCCATGCATATTATACACATTGGTTTGTTCCTGTGATACATATGGAAAATCCCATCCTATTATTTCTGGTTGATTAATTCCATTACTATTAGCCCAATCTTTTATGTGTTTTATAGCATCATCTTCCGGCTCTACACTTATTACTGCATATTTAACAAAAGCAAATGAGGTTACTTCCTCTACTCTAAGATTTGAATAAGCTTCATTAATCATATTTATATCTTCCCTAACTAATTTATCCATAGAGCATGAAAAAAGTTTACATAGTTCTATTACCTTATCCATTTCAGGATATGTGCCATCAAGTTCCCACTTCGAAACAGTTTGACGAGAAACTCCCATTTTCCCTGCCAACTCTTCTTGAGTCATCCCCTTATGCATTTTTCTTAAAAATTGAATATTTTGTCCAAAACTCATTTTATATACCCTCCTTTATATTCCGATAAACTTATTATAACGAAAAGTAGGCTTATCCTTACACCAACCTTTAATTTCTTTTATATCATTTTTAGCAACTTAAAGTTGCAAATTCTATCATTTAGAATTAGTTATCTAAATGAAAAACTTTATGCCACATTTAATGGAAAATAAATGGCGTGAATTATCATAAAAATATCTTCATTTTGTAATTCATATACTCATTACTCTTTCTTTTAACTTTTTAATTCTAACTTGTACTTTATCCGCTTCCAAACTAATTGATTTGGTTTTATTAATACATGGATCTCATAACTCCATTTAAAAATTCCTATAAAAATTACATTTTGAATTATCATGTGTACATTTATATAAATGAATTTCTTTGAAATAACCAAAGAAAGCCGAAGATTTGCTCTACGGCTTTCACCCAAAAAGGTTATTATATGCTACTTTAATCTGTTTTCTTTTTATTTTAACCTTACCATTAATTATACTCCTAAATTCTATACAAGTATCACTTATAAACTACTTTAGCCCTGTATTCATAAGCAATTTTCCAATCATTTTATCTATTGAAATTTCCCTATTTCCCATCATAGTTTTAACTGCATTCATTAGAACACGCACATCGTATTGGCCCTCATAAACTGGAATAACTTGCTTATCAAGTTTAAGTAATCCATAAACTGCCATCATCGCAGAACGAACAGAATATTCTACACTAATATTCTCTACTCATCCAAGAACTCCATTATAACCTGTGCAACTTTCTTAGGATTAGAGATCATAACTGGATGACCACCATCATTAAATAAATACATTTGCCCATCATTAATTTGTTCAAGTATCTTGGAATACGTATTTTCACAAATAGATCCAATAAATTCATCCTTTTTACTAGCAATCAATAGTGCCTTTGTATTTAATAATTTTAAAGATTTATGGAAAAATTTTTTTACTTTTATAGCATGTTCACATACAGCATTAGTATCATTATCTACAACTTGTTCCCAATCTTCTCCATGACAAAATGAATAAAAAAGCCTTGCTCCCTTATCTTGTTTTGACATTTCCCTTTGTTCCTGTAATTTATTAGTAAATTGAGCATTTGCAATTTCTCCCTCAAAACTATCCGCAACTACACATTTTACTAAATCAGGTCTTTCTAATGCTACATTTAGTGCAACTAAAGCACCACCACTACTTCCAATAATCTTCACTTTTTTATACTTTAAATTCTCCAATAACGCTATAACTTGCATAGCCTCATCAAACCACAAATCTACAGGAAATTTATCTATTCTTTCTGATTGTCCTTGCCCTAAAAAGTCTATTAACACTATCTTGTATCTAGTTTGATATAAATTTATTACAGATTGAAACATTTTTGATGATGCAGTATTTCCATGTAATAATAGTAATGGTTCACCAGCTCCAATTTCTTCATAGTATACATTTCTCTCTTTATATTTGAAGTATGCCATTTTTTTCTCCTTTAACTTTATATTTTTTATTACTAAGTAATATTATTTTATCATTGTATAAATTCTTATAATACCTCACACTTTTTTATGAATAAAAAATGTGCCATAATTTTTATGGCACATAATTCTTACTTCTTATTTTTTTCTTGTCTAATAATGCGTTGAATACTTTTTTCCACTAAATAATACTTTTCCGATAACTGTTTAATGCTTATTCCATTCTTGTATTCCTTATAAATACAAAAGTTTCTACGATCAATATATTGTTTAGTCTCTGTATTCTCCCCCCATGATTTCTTGTTACAATATTTTCTAGGAATATATATGTATTCACCATCTATATATTTTTGTACTTCGTCTAGTAACTCTGTTGGTAATATCTCATTTGCATTTTTATAGCCCATTATGCTCCTCCTAATCACTTAATCATAGGATTAGCAAAGGCCATTACATTTGTTATTCTAATTATAATATGCAATAGCCTTTGCTATGCATATATCCAAATCCCCATATTCTCTGTACCTTCTTTCTATAAAGTTTACTATTATTAATTAATTTAAATTATTATATCATATTTTCTGTATAATTTATTACTGACAATTAGATTTATTTAATAACATAGGTTATTTTTTATTACAATTCTCCTTTATACATTGCATAAATACTTTATAATTCAATTAATTATAACTTCTTATACCTTTTTCTATTTTATAGGAATATAAATATCAATTTCTGATAAATGATTATTTGCACCTTTAAATCGTTCATCATATAATTCAAAATCATCTCTCATATTAAGCTCTATCTTAGAAAATGGAATCCATGTACCCCAAATATACTCATAAGTTTCCTGTAACTTCTCTACACTTCCTTTATGAGTAAATACTACATATTTCCCCTTTGGAATGACTTTAGATATCATTTCATCTGGTATATATTCAAACGATGTAACTTCTACACCAACAATTTCACTGTATGCTACATTTTTACCAAATTGATTATTAGACCTATCATTTTCACAAATTCCATAATATTTAAGTGGTTCAGCCTTATTTATTATTTTTGAACTATTTTTATTAAAAGCATTCCATAAGTCAGGCAATAAATTATTTTTCAGTGAAGTCCTTCCTTTTATACCTATAACCTTAACTTCAGGTATAACTTTAATTACTGGCTGAATGGTAATATTATTCAAAATATGCTTTAATCTTTCATTATCTATATATTTCTTATTGCCCTTAAGTACATCAATTCTATTTCTTCTATATTCAGTGGGAGTAGCATCATATATTTTTTTAAATGATCTTGCAAATGCTTCTGGTGATTTAAATTGAAAATCTAATGCTATATCTATAATTTTTTTATCTGTATATATTAAATCTTGTGCTGCTTTTGTAATTCTTCTTTTTCGTATATAATTTCCAATAGTCTCACCTAACAATCCTTCAAATAAACGAGTGAAATGATAGTAAGAATAACCAATTGACTTAGCTACATCCTCTGTTTTTAAATCTTCATTCAAGTTTTCTTCAATGTACATAATTGCTTTTTCTAATGATTTAATATAATCCATAATATCTTACAAAATCCTTTCTTGATTATATACTTCAAATCACTCCAATGCTTAACCTTCTTTTTTAACTTCTTATATCAATTCATAGAAATCTTTTGGTGCTTTATCTTTTATAATTTTTACTGGATACTCTGAATATTTTTTATTATTGCCTATTTTAAAAGTATGCCATTCATTCAAAGCTGTAGATCCAAAACATACATCTACAGTACCATCATTTAAATCAAATACCATTCCCCTTAATGTTCCGAAAAAATCTTCATAATAATGACAACATAATCCTTCTGGATAGATGGTAGATAACAATGACTTAAGATTATCCTGTGAAACTATTTCTATATTATTTAAATATTTATTGATTAAGCCATATCGTACTACTGAGTTTTTCATACTTTTAGGCTCATATTTCTTTAATTCCTCTAAATGAACATGATTTGTAGAGCATAGAAACTGTTCTTTGGTATTAGCTGAGATACTTTTAATTGCTTTTTTACCATCAAGGCTTTCAATTAAAGCTGCATTTCCCATTTTGTCAGCAACCATAAGATTTATATTATATGCTATTGGTACACTTTGCATATATTTTATAGCTTCATTGACATCTTTACAATTTTCTAATATTGATCTTATAACTGCCCAAAATTGTAATCCAATAATTGCAGGCTTTCTACTCCACTCAAAATCACTAACTGGTAAACCTGCTGAAGTTTGACTAACTCCAAGTCCACATTCATTCATGCCATCCCCTCTACCAAATTGAATCATGGATGTACCTATATGAGCATATTTCCCTTTAATTCTTGTAGTACATAAAATAAGTTCTTCCATCTCATCATTAAACTCATAATTTCTAGCTAATAACACATGATTGTTTTTAGTCTTTTGAGGCAATACAACCATTTGGCTACATCCTGGTTTAAGATATGACATTATATAATATATTGCTTGAAATTTATCAAGTCCCAATACATCTGTAAATCCTTCAATTTCTTCATTAATTCCTGGACAATATTCATCAAACATTTCTATAATTTGTATTTCTTCCTCTTTTGAGAAAGGAGATTTTTGAATTTTTTGCATATCTACAAACTGTGGCACAGCTTTCATTCTTTCTCCTAATAATTTACCCACTTCATAATTTGTACCTTCTAATTCATAATAACAAGCTTTTAAGTTTTTCATAAATACATTTCTCCTTTTATTATTTTGTAATATAAGGCTATCATTTTGAGAAAATGTATTCCTGATATTTTCTGCTATTTACATCAAATCAAATAATTTTTATTTTTTATTACATTTAAAAAATATCCTACTAAAAAATGTGCCACCTAAAACAAATTAGGTAGCACATTCTATGTTATGACATTTTCTCTTTTCTAAAATAATCCTTTGTATGGTTTTTGGTGATAAATAATACTTATCTGAAAGAGATTGTGTACACATTCCTTTTAAATAATCTTCATATATACTTGCATTCCTTTTCAAAAGTTCATTTTTGCTATTGGTTAATTCACCCCATGCAATTTTATTTTCTTCTTTCTTCGGTATATAAATATATTCACCATCAACATAGTTTTGAATTATTTCTAATATTTCATTAGGGAAAATATCCCTTGCATTTACATAGCTCATTTTATGCTCCTCCTAAATATAATTTTACTTTAGGATTAGCAAAGGCTATTTTTATATTTTATTAATTAACCACCCTTATGCAATAGCCTCTGCTATGCATAAATAATATATCTTCTCATAAAACTATGCTCCTCTCTTAACTACGCTTATACAAATTTTATCAAAATTGACCCATAATAACAATAGATACTTTATAATTAATATAATAATAGCTCATACTATGGCCTCTAAAACTTTTATATTCTCTACTACCTTTAAAACATGTATTTCCATTCCATCTCTTACTTTTATATTTAATGAATTTTTATCATTTTTAATAAAAATTAATCCTTTTTTATGCATATTTTTTATTTTGCTTCTTGAAATTCCAAGTTTATCACTTAAAAGCTTATCTACTCTCAATTCTATTGGATACTTACAAACAATTTCAATAACAAGTTCATTTTCACTTATATAATATGTTTCTAAATTCTTTTGTATTAATTTATAATTTATATCTTCTAAAATAACCTCAGCTTTATTTTTATTATATATACTTAAATTAAAAGCATATTCTCTAGCTAATTCTTTGTCATTAGAAAGAAATTTTTCATACTCATATTTATTAATATTACCAGGCTTTATTCTATCATATATTGTCATATTCCAAGTTGATTTACATTTTTCGCATTGATAAATCAGCCAAATATCAATATTGTTTTTATTTGCGTTTACTCTGAATTTTTCACTATTTATATAATGTGTTTTTTCATTACATTTAGGACAATTTCTTTTTACTATTGGTAAGTTTTCAGGAACTAATTCCCATTGATATTTTTTTAAATAGCTCATTTTGCTCCTCCTAGTCATTCAATTTTTAGGATTTGCAAAGGCTATTTCATCACCTTCTTATAATAATGCAATAGCCTCTGCTATGCATTAAAAATATCTCTTGTCATAAATAATTCCTCCAATCTTTTTTCTATATATATTTTATCAACTCCACATATTACATAGAACCTCATTCTTATTTCATAAATAAAAATGAGCCAATATGCTAAAAATCATATTGGTTCAATGCTTTACATAATATCTCAATATTATTTTCCACCCTTCCTACTTGTTCTTAAAAATGGATATTATAAAGGAGTTTATTTAATCTACTTATCATAATGCTGCCTTATAATTTTAAGTGCGATTTCTTTAGCCTTAGGTCCAGATACCTGACTACTGTTCTTATCATTTAAATGAATTGCAAAGAAATATTTTTGGGTATCTTTCTCAATCATTCCTACAAACCAACCATTGTCCTTATTTCCAGTACCTGTTTTACCGTAAATAGAAATATGATCATTTTTATCCACTAACATTATATCTTTAAGAATTGCAATATTTTTTTCTGAATATTCTGTATTGCCATTAAAAATATTTGCTAAAACTTCTACTTGCTCTTTGGGTGAAATTTTTAGAGATGACTCTAACCAAAAACCATTTAAATCAGATAGTGGATTAATATTTCCTCCTTTCCATTGGCTTATATCACAGTTCCCATATTTAATTTTTTTAAGTGCTTTTTGCATATTATCTTTTCCAATTTTGTCTATAACTTTTCTAAAATACCAAACACATGATGTTTGAAAAGCCTCTTTTAAGTTCAAATCTTTATTCCAAGCTTTTATAGGATAAGAAGTTCCATCATAATTCATTTTTGAATCGATAGAGGTTATTACCCCTTTCTCAAGTCCAACTAATGTGGCTATTATTTTAAATGTTGAGCAAGGAGATACCTGTTTTTCACATAATTGTTCATTATAAAATCGATATTCTTTCATATCACTATTATAGAAAACAGCGCATCCATCAATACCATTAAAAAACTCCTTATAATTAGCAGCTTTCTTTGATGTAGATGTGTTCTCTACTACAGCATTTTCCTTTGACATTGTATCCTTATTTTTCATAACAACCGAAGATGTTGATTCTTTTTTATCTTTAGCTGATTGCTGATTTACATTATTATTTATATTACTGCATCCAATCATATAAATACATATCGTACAAACAGAAGCAATTTCTACAATTTTTTTCATTATAATTCCTTCTTCCAAATCAATATAAGTTGTATAGCCATTATTGCATCTCAATATTTTACTATTTTTCATTTATTTTATTATACTGTATGTAAATTGAAACATCAAACAAATTGTAAAAGCATTTTTAAAAGTATTTTTAAATGGTTATTCTACTCGTAAAGAATTTAAAAACGTGCAAAATCATAGGATGTGTAATTAAAACGCCTTGATTTTACCCCAATATTTAAGATTATAATAAGCTTAAATATTGGGGTTCACTTTCAAAACTTTTAATAAAATATGATATTATAAAATAAATCATATTCTAATTTTAATAAAATAATGTCTATTAAAACATACGGGAGGGGCACTAAATATGAATAATTATTTTAGTATAGGAGAGATGTCCAAACTTCATAAAATAAGCATACAAACATTAAGATATTACGATCAAATAGATTTATTTAAACCACTACATGTAAATAAAGAAAACTGCTATAGATATTATTCAATTAGCCAATTTTCTCAACTAGATTTGATTAAATATCTAAAATGTCTAGGTATGCCACTAAAAGAAATAAAAGTTAAGTTAAATGGTAATAATGAAGAAATGTTGCAACTACTAGATAATAAAATAGATATAGTCAATTCAAAAATAAGAGAACTAGAGATTATAAAAAAAGTTTTAACTAAAAAAAAGGAGACAATTGAAAATGGCCTAAAAGAGAATGAAATTGGAAGAATCTCAAGAAAATATTTTCAAACAAGAAGTATTCTTTCTGTAGACTATGAAAAAGAACTAAGTTATGAACGAACACTGGAACTTGCTAGACGTAAAATTGCCAATATGATGGAAGAAAATTTATCTATTTTTTATGGTGGTGTAAGTGGATTAATTAATACAAACGATTTCTTAAATAATGAAAAAGTACATTATAAAAAAAGTTTTGTAATAATAGAAAAAAATATATTTAATACTAAACTTAAACCATATATAAGCGAAATTCCTTCTGGAGAATTCATTTGTATGTCTTATAAAGGATCCTATAAAAATAATTATAAACACATAAAAAAACTCATGGATTATATAGAATATAAAAGAATCCCTGTAGAACAATATATATATGAAATTTGTATAATAGATCCATTGTCCGCTACCAGTGAAGATGATCTTTTAACGGAATTACAAATTAAAGTAAAAAAAAGAGATATAGATTTAAGGTGCCTAGTATAAAACTAAATATATATTTTACATAAAAAGCAAATATAATATTTGCTCTTTTTTTGTTCAAATATATCAATACTATATAGTTACTATAGTGTTTTACTTAGTTTTACAATGGAATTATATATATTCGCATATAAAAAATAGATAATTTTTATCAATTAAAGTATTGACACTATAGTAACTATATACTTTATTATATTTACATACACAAAATAATGTATGAGTTTGTACATTTAAAATATAAATAAATCCTTACACAATAAGAAAACGTTGTTAATAATTTTAATTATAGGAGGAAGATATGAGTAATAATTCAAATTATGATTTAGAAACTAAAATAATTCATTGGGGTCATAAACCAGACCCAACAACAGGAGCACTTAGTTCACCTATATACCAAACAGCCACCTTTGCTGCGAAAACAGTAGAGCATTTTGAGGAACTATGTCAAACTTGGGGGTACGTTTATTCTAGAGAATGTAATCCAACTTTAACTGAGTTAGAATCAAAATTAGCTATGTTAGAAGGTGGAGAAAGTGCTATTGTTAGTGCTTCTGGAATGGGAGCTATAGCTTCTACTATATTAGCTTTAGTAAAGAGTGGAGATCATGTAATAAGTTCAGATGGAATATTCTCTCACACAAAAATACTTATAAGTGAATTACTATCTAAATTTGATGTAGATATCACATTTGTACAAGCTCAAAATTCAGAAAATGTAAAAAAAGCATTAAAACCAAATACAAAACTGGTTTACATAGAAAGCCCTCTTAATCCCTCACTGGATATGGTAGATATAAAAAAAATAGCTGAATTAGCACATGAAAATAAAAGTTTACTCATAGTAGACGGCACTTTTGCTACACCCATAATACAACAACCTATAAAATTGGGTGCAGATTTAGTAGTTCATAGTTTAACGAAATTTATAAACGGACATGGAGATACATTAGGTGGTGCTGTAATCGGTTCAAAGGAATTAATAGAGCTAGTAAGATGGCCTAGTTTATGCTGTTTTACAGGAGCAGCGTTACATCCTATAAGTGCATGGATGATATTAAGAGGAATAAACACTTTAGATATGAGAGTAAGAAAACATTGTGACAATGCTTTACAATTAGCTGAATTTTTAAGTGAAAATGATAATATTGAATTTGTAAAGTATCCGGCTCTAAAATCACATTTACAATATGACCTCTGTAAAAAACAAATGAACGGACTTGGTGGCGGAATAGTAACCTTTAAACTTAAAGATGGAATAAACGGAGTAATCAGAGATAAAGCTAGCAGAGATTTAATAAATTCTTTAGAATTAGCTACAATAGCAACTAGTTTAGGAGAACAACATACATTGATTCAAATGAATGGTGATAATTTAATAAGAGTAGCTGTCGGTTTAGAGTCAGCTCAAGATATAATAAATGATTTTAAACAAGCTCTATCTAAAATAAATAATACCCTACGTACTTATTAATGGAGGATTAAACAAGGTGAAAAAAAACAAAAATTTAAAAAGATTTTTAATAATATTTATATTAGCATTTGGAACAACCGCTATGTATAGTTTACCCTATATGAAATCATCATTTTATGATCCAATGCAACAATCATTACACTTAACTCACACTCAAATTGGTAACTTATTAAGTTTATACGGAATGATAGGAATGATATCTTACTTTGTAGGTGGTTGGTTTGCTGATAAATTTTCTGTTAAGAAATTAATAACATTTTCATTAGTCTCTTCTGGTGCACTAGGTTTTTATTTTGCAACATTGCCATCATATAATATGCTACTTCTAACATTTATATTATGGGGATTTACAACTATTTTAACCTTTTTCTCAGCATCTATTAAAGTTGTCAGAATGCAAGGTAGCCAATCAGAGCAAGGAAGAATATTCGGTTTTTATGAAGGTTTATCAGGTATAGCTGGTACAATAATATCATTTATAGGCTTGTATTTGTTTGGTAAATTCACACAAATAACAGTTGGATTTAAATATGTTATATGGTTATATTCAGCTTCTTCTATAATATGCGGTATATTATTATTTTTCTTAATTGAAGAAAATAAAGATGATACTACATCTGAAAATGCATTAAATTTTAAATCTATGGCGAAAATAATTGCTATGCCTAAAGCTTGGCTAATAGGTATTATAATCTTTTCAACATACTTAGTATTTTCAAGCTTAACCTACTTAAGTCCCTACTTATCAAAGGTATATGTAATGCCTATTACATTAGTTTCAGCTTTATCTATAATAAGAACCTATGTTATCAAAATGGGAGCATCTCCTATTGCTGGTATACTTACTGATAAAATAGGTTCATCTATAAAAGTTATGTTTGTAGGATTTATACTAACAGCCATAAGTGTTGGAACTTATTTAATAATCCCTAAAGCTAATACTTTTATATGGATTGCTGTTATAAATATGTTAGTATTAACATCAATATTATGTGGATTTAGAGGTATATATTTTGCCTCAGTCTCTGAATCAAACATACCAATAGAAATAACAGGCGCTATCGTTGGATTTGCCTCTTTAGTAGGTTTTTCACCAGATGCGTTCTATTACACACTAGCAGGAAATTGGTTGGATAAATACGGTCAAAAAGGATATAACTATATATTTATACTTTCATTAATGGCGGCAATATTAGGAGTTTTTGCAACTTATCTATTAAATAAAATAAATAAAAAAGAAAAAAACAGCAATTAATAATGACTAAATAACTTAAATATGATTTTGAAATTCTAATAAACCAGAACTCTATTTACTTAATCAATTAATTAAATAGAGTTTTAATTATTAGGAGCACATACATATATATATATTAATTTATATATTAGATTATCTATAATTTATTTTTGCTTATAGATTATAGCATATCTTAAACTCTATATAAATAATACAGGAGACTATTTATGAATTTAAAAACTAGTGTTAGAAATATAAAAGCAAGAAAATCAATACTAATACCTATGTCTATAATATTCTTAGCAATAATAATTATGGGTATATTTGAGCCCCAAAACTTATATAACATACAAAATAAAATAGTAACTATAGCATTTAATAATTTTGGATGGTTATTTCAAGTAACTGCAGTAATGTTTACATGTATATGTATATGGTTAACTATGTCTAAATACGGAAATATAAAACTTGGTGGTTCAGATGCTAAGCCTATTTTAAGCTATTGGAATTGGTTTACTATATCACTTACATCAGGAATAGGTACAGGGATATTATTTTGGGGAATTGCTGAACCTGTAACACATTTTATTAACCCTCCTCAAATTGGTGGAACCATTAAATCTGGTAGTGAAGCAGCAGCAATGCTAGCAATGAATATATCTTTTACACATTGGACATTCATACCCTATGCAATGTACGCTACATCAGGTGTAAGTATAGCTTTTGCTGTTTTTAATATGAAGTTACCATGTAGAGTTAGTTCTGTATTGTATATACTTAGAAATAAACCAGTCAATAAATTTATAGAATCTATGATAGATAATATATGTTTATTTGCTATAGCTGGTGGTGTTGCAGCTGTACTTGGTGTTGGAACAATGCAAATCAGCACAGGACTAAATTTAATTTTAGGAACTCCTAATACAAAATCAACATGGATAATTGTAGTTTTTATTATTGTAATCACATATATAATTTCTAGTATAACCGGATTAGAGAAAGGTATTAAATGGATTGCTGATAAAAACACCAAATTATATATAGGGCTCTTAATCTTTATATTTATATTTGGTCCAACAACCTTTATTTTTTCATTAGGAACTCAGTCTATTGGATATTCATTGGATCATTTGTTTTCCGTATCCACATATCTTAGCCCTATAGATGGTTCAAAGTGGTCTAGATGGTGGCCTATATATTATTGGGCAATATGGTTAGCATATTCTCCTTTGATGGGAATGTTTTTTGCCATAATAAGCAAAGGAAGAACAATAAGAGAGTTTATGATTATGAATTTTATAATCCCATCTATATTCGGTGTTTTTTGGTTTATTATATTCGGCGGCGCATCCATTCACCAACAAATTAGTGGAACAGGTCTTTGGCAAACTATGCAATCAGTAGGTACAGAGGCTGCCTTATTTGCATTTATAAAAAATTATCCATTTTACGCCATAACCTCTCTATTCTTTATCATAGCTATATTCATCTCTATAGTAACTATGTGTGATACTATGACAACTACTATTTCTACATTATCTACAGACACAAAAGAAGCAGATGAAAAAAACGTTCCTTCTCGAATAAAAATGTTTTGGGGAATTTCAATGGCGTTTATAGCTATTATAAATTTAATTTCCTCTGGAGACACTATAAGCGGTATAGATTCAACTAAACAATTAGCTACAGTTGCAGGATTTCCTATATTATTTTTCATGTTAATACTAGCATTTTGCGGTATTAAAATGATTATAAACAACCCAAAATATGATTTAACGAATTGTAATGAGATTGAAGATAAAAAACTTCAATAATTATATTTTAAATTTAGAATATGTTAAAGAAATGTATTGATAATATGCAATTTTTTAAGGGAACTCATTAAAGAGTTCCCTTAATACACATTTTAATAAAAAAGTAAAACAACTATTTTCAAATAATATCCTAATGAAATTCCTGTGGAGCAAAGCACATTCTTTAAGCCTATAGCATACCATAATGTTATAGTTCTATGAAAGGAATGATTAATTAATATGTATAATACTCGTAAAGCATATCCATGTCCTTATTTAGTTAACATGTATAATGCTTATAGAGGATATCCATCTCCTCACTACATTAATACACCGATATACAATCCATACTTTCCTACTGAATATATTCCTTTTACTGATGAAGATGAAATGGAGTATTATTCAAGATGCGATTCTTTCGAACCCGAAAGAAGTGATGCTTCAATTCAGTTAAAAGATTATGGTCCAAAACCTTTTGTAATTAATATTACGGAAGCAACTAAGCTAAACAATAATTATCGTACTGCTTTATGGACAGGAAAGCATTTACAGCTTACCTTAATGAGCATAAAAGTTGGAGAAGACATAGGTTTAGAAGTTCATCCACATCTTGATCAATTCCTACGTATTGAAGAAGGTCAAGGGATTGTTAAAATGGGTAATAGTAAATATAATTTGGATTTTCAAAGAAGAGTCTCAGATGATTTTGCAATAATCATACCTGCTGGTACATGGCACAATGTAGTCAACACTGGTAATACCCCACTTAAATTGTACTCTATTTATGCACCACCTCAACATCCATATGGCACGGTTCAGGAAACCAAAGCAATTGCAGAAGCTGCTGAAAAAAACCAAAGAGATTAATGTAAAAATTATCAAATAGATTCTATAAAATTCACCTTAGTAGATTGATTAAATTTCCTGAAGTTTATGTACTTAAAGGCTCAGTATAAAATTATGTATAAATAAATGTGATAGCTTAGTATTTAAGTTATCACATTTTTTAAATTTTTCTTTTATCTTTACACAAAATAAATGTAACACTCAATATTAAGATTCCATAATCTATATATGATATAAATTTTAATAAGGATGGCGAAAAATGAAAAATTTTTTATCCTTCAAAGGCACTATCACTACAATTAGAGATTTTTATACAGGAGAAAATACTGAATCAATAGGATGTTATAAATTAATGTCCGTGGAAAATGAAGATGGTAATTTAGTAAATTTCGTTGTATCACCAAATACTTACTTTGTAGATCATGTAACCATGGTACCAGGAGATATGGTAATTGGATTTTATGATGGTAATGCACCTGTTCCACTTATTTTCCCACCACAATATAATGCCATTGTAATGGCAAGGTATACACCCTATCAAAATGTAAAAGTAGATTTTTTCAATAATGAATTAGTTAGTAGCGATAATACATTGAAATTAAATATTGCCCCATGTACTGAGATACTACTTGAAAATAATCAATCTTTTATACAAAATCCTTCAAATCGATATCTAATTGTTGTGTACGGGCCTACCACAAAGAGTATCCCAGCTCAAACTGTACCATATCAAATCATAGTTATGTGTTAATAAAAAAATGAATAAGATTTTCACCTATACTATCTTACACTACTATTTTAAAATATATAGGTGAAAATCTTATCCATTCTATTAACTTTAATACAAAAGAATTTATTCTAAGAAAATTTATTTTCTACATAAATAGCTATAACTTTTTAGTAATCAATATAGCATTTAGGTAAAGCCTTTTTTAATGCTTGTTTGTCTAAATCACTTAATTGATTCCCCTCTAAAAAGAAGTATCTCAATTTACTTAAATTTTTAAATCCATCTATATCTTTTATATCCTTAATTTTATTAACACTTAAGTCAATATTTTGTAAGTTAGTTAATCCTTTTAATGCACTTATATCCTTAATTATATTACACCTTAAAGAAAGACTTTTTAGATTAGTTAATGTCTTTAATCCACTTATATCCTCAATTTGATTACTATCTAAAATAAGCGTTTCTATATTAGTTAATTCTTTTAAAGCACTTACATCTTTAATTTTGTTCCAGGTTAAATTAAGAACTTTTAGATTGGTTAATTCTTTCACTTGTGATACTAATACACTCATATCTTTAATTTTAATATCATCTAAATTAAGCGATTCTAAGTTAGTTAATCCTTTTAAGGCATTCATATCCTTAATTTCATTCCAACTTAAATCAAGTTTTTTTAAATTAGTTAATCCTTTTAATCCACTCATATCTTTAATTTCAGTCCCATGTAAATTAAGCTCTTGTAAATTAATTAACCCTTTTAAGTCATTTACATTATCAGTTTTATTATCACTTAAATTAAGATTTTCTAACTTAGTTAGTCCTTTTAATGCACTTATATCCTTGAGTGGATTAGAATGTAAACTAAGTTCTTTTAGATTAGTTAATTTTTTCAATGCACTTATATCCTTAATTTTATTAACATCCAAAATAAGAGTTTGTAAATTTGTTAATCCTTGCAAAGGAGTTATATCTTTAATTTCATTAAGGACTAAATTAAGTTCTTTTAGATTAGTTAATCCTTTTAATGCGCTTATGTCATTAATCTTATTACTATATAAATTAAGATTTTTTAGGCTAGTTAATCCTTGTAAGTCATTTATATTCTTAACTTTATTATAAGTCAAGTTAAGATTTTCTAACTTAGTTAGTCCTTTTAATACACTTATATCCTCAATTTCATTGGAACTTAAATTAATATTTTTTAAATTAGTTAATCCTCTCAGCACATTTAATGTACGTATATCCTTAATTTCATTATCACTTAAATCAATCTTTTCTAACTTAGTTAATTCTTTCAATACACTTATATTCTTAATTTTAGTCCAACTTAAATTAAGCTCTTTTAAATTAACTAATCCTTTTAATGCACTTATGTCATTAAGTTTATTACCAGTTAGGTTGAGATTTTTTAGATTAACTAATCCTTGTAAAGCACTTATATCCTTAATTTCACTAGATTCTAAATTAAGATTTTCTAACTTAGTTAATCCTTTCAATACACTTATATCATTAATTTTAGTAGCACTTAAATTAAGATTTTTTAAGTTAATTAATCCTTTTAATGCACTTATGTCATTAATTTTATTACAATCTAAAATAAGAGTTTGTAAATTGGCTATTCCTTTTAAGGCACTTATATCATTGATTTTATTTTCTTTTAAATTAAGCTTTTCTAACTTAATTAACCCTTTTAAAGCGCTTATGTCATTAAGTTTATTACCAGTTAAATTAAGGTTTTTTAGATTGGTCAATCCTTTTAATGAATTTATATCATTAATTTTATTCTCTTTTAAACTAAGATTTTTTAAATTAATTAATCCTTCTAAAGCACTTATATCACTGACTTCATTACGTAAAGTCAACCTATTTTCTAATTCATTATCCAAATTAATATTTTCTAAATTAATAAGTCCTTTTAATGGACTTATATCATCAATTTGGTTATCACTTAAATCAAGATTTTTTAGATTAATCAATTTCTCAATTCCATGTATACTTTTTATATTTTGATTTTTTGCATTTAAATCAGTTATTTTTTCAACATCACTTTTATAAATGTTTCCTCCTTGCTTGTTTATGGCCTTTCTTACAACTCGTTCCAAATTTTTATCTTTAAATGTTACTATTGAATTATTATCTTTGATACTAAAATGTATTTTTTGCTCCTTGTTTAATACCTTACCTTTGGTAGAATGTACTTTAGCTTTAACATTTAATGTATAACTTTCTCCTTTTATATATCCATTTTGTGGAGCTGTCACTATAAGTGTTTTTCCATCTTGTCCTAACTTAACACCTACCTTTACAGCAGTGCCTTTACTATCTGTTACAACTATATCTTCTTTAGTTACATCATTAAATTCGATATCTTCTGTAAATTTAATTGCCCAATTTTTATTAGAATCTACTGTTTGATTATCTATAAAATTTGCTGCTTTTACATTAGGAGTCATTAATAAAAAGCTACTTAAAAAAGTTGCTATTAAAAGCTTATTTTTCATTTTGTATTTCCCCCTTATTATCATTAATCAAGCTTACTATATTTAATTCATTAATAACAAAACACTTAATACTTTTGTATGTTTTGTTTCCTATAAAATGAGTACTCTAAACCTTCCCCCCCCCTTCTCTGTAAATAATATTCTAAATATTCTAATAAAAACTCGTTACTCCCAATTATACCATACTATCCCTGAAATGTAATATTCATTTACATATTTGGGTAATTAATTTATATATTCTCTTTATTTTGTATCCTATAGTTATGAACATTTTCTATAAAATAACTGAGGGCTTTAGGATCATTACTATAAAAATAACTTTAACAGACTGGAAATTATTTTCCAGTCTGTTGTGCTCTAAAGAATTCATCTAACAGTTTCACCCCTTCCTGATCCATAGGACGACTCCACAGAAGTTTTCTATGCTCTATAAACAGAAGATAGGTGCAACTTTTATAAATCAATTTTTAATTTTTCTTATTTTCCAAGCTTCCATCCTACAGACTTTTCACGCCTACTGATAAAGTCTGAATATATTCCACCTTCATTTAAAAGCTCTTGGTGTTTACCACGTTGAACAATTTTACCATTCTCTACAACCAAAATCTGATTAGCATTTTGAACGGTTTTAAGTCTATGCGCAATCATGATAATAGTTTTATTTTTTGTTAATTCCTCAATGGCTATCTGCAATTGCATTTCATTCTCAGGATCTACGTTAGCAGTAGCTTCATCAAGAATAATTATAGGTGCATCCTTTAGGATTGCACGAGCTATGGAAATTCTCTGACGCTCTCCACCTGAAATAGTTGAACCACTTTCACTAATTACTGTATCATATCCATTAGGTAACGCCATTATAAAATCATCACAACATGCCTTTTTTGCTGCCTTCCGAATTTCTTCAAGAGTCGCCTCTGGTTTACCAAACTTAATATTGTTTGCAATAGTATCATTAAAAAGATATACATTTTGAAACACCATACTAAAATTTAAAAGTAAACTATCTAAGGTGTAATTCTTTATATCAATACCACCAAGAGTAATATTTCCTCTATCCACATCCCAAAATCTTGTAATTAAATTACAAAGAGTAGTCTTACCTCCTCCTGAAGGACCGATAATAGCCGTTGTTGTACCTTGTTTAATAGTAAAACTTACATCGTCAATAATCTTTCGTTTATCATAAGAAAAACTTATGTGCTCACCCTTTATAGTGTAGTTATTAGGTTTAATTATTTTTCCTTCCTTATCCATTATAGGAGTTTCATTAATTGCATTTACCCTATCCATAGAAAGATCTATTGAGCGAAGTAACGCTGACATACTGCCTGCAGTTTCAAGCTGTGTGTAAATAATAAATGCAGAAATCATCATCATGAGGCAAATAGAAAGTTCCATTGTTCCAGCAAGATAAAAACTAATTGAAGCAATTACTATAAGTACACTAACCCATTTAAGAAGCACAGTTTGTAAAAACATAAAAGGTATAAAAGTTACTTCTAAACTAACATTTTGCTTTTCACATTCGTTAATAGAACGATCTATGGTCTTATTAGCATTACTTGCTAGATTAAAAGATCTAACAACACTCATACCTTGCACATATTCTAAAATAGCCCCAACTAATGAAGCTTGTGCTGCCACACGTGCTGGAGATACTCCTTGAGATTTTTTTTGCATCATATTATTTACTGCAAGGAATAAAAGAATTCCTCCAAGTATAATCAATCCCATACGCCAATCAAAAAATAAAAGCATAATTGTTATAACTATTGCATGGACAAGTCCATGAATTGTTTTGTCCATAACACGAGGCGCTACATCTTGTATATCCTCCATGGTACTTGTAACAGTAGCTGTAATAGCACCTAAACTGTTATCATTAAAATATCCCATAGGCATATACTTCATTCGATCACCTATTTGTGTTCTCTTATCAGCACACATAAAAAAGCTACCTTTGGTTTCAGCCATAGTTGACATATTCTTTGTAACAATACCACCTACAGTACTTATTAGCATAATTCCAAAAGATGTCCACGCAGTGCCTACTGTTACATTCTTATCTACAATTCCCTGTAACACCACATAAAGTGCCATAATTTGCATTGCTTGAAAAAATGAATTGATAATTGCCATTACAATTCCTTTTTTAATTGTTCTTTTTCTTTCTCCTGAAAAGACAAAGAATTTTTTAATAATTTCAGACATAACAATCCCTCCTAAGCAACATCTTTTGAGCTGATATGAGCTTGCCACATATTATTATATAAAGAACATCTATTAATAAGTTCTTCGTGTTTACCCTGAGCTATAATATTCCCTTTTTCAATTACTACTATTTTATCTGAGTCTATAATAGTAAATAACCTATGGGCAATAACAATCAAGGTTTTACCCTCTGTCAACTTACTAATTGATGCTTGAATAACTGCCTCATTTTCAGGATCTGTATACGCAGTTGCCTCATCCAAAATAACAATAGGTGCATTCTTAAGCATTGCACGAGCTATAGAAATCCTTTGACGCTCTCCACCGGAAAGATGACTTCCTGCACCGCCTGCAACAGTTTCATAACCATTTTCCAAAGACATAATAAAATCATGACAACCTGATTTTTTTGCAGCCTCTTTCACCTCATTATCTGTTGCCTTTGGATCGCCCATACGAATATTTTCTAAAACCGATTGGTCAAATAAATAATTATCCTGTGCCACATAAGCAATTTTCTCCATAAGCTGGTGGGCAGGAATATCCTTAACATCTACATTTCCTATAGTTACATTTCCAGACGTTACATCCCAAAAAGATGCTATCAGCTTTGCCATAGTACTCTTACCACCACCTGAGGGACCTACAAAAGCTGTAACACTACCTGCGGGAATTGTAAGATTTACACCATGTAAAATTTCAGTTTTTCCATATCCAAATCGAACATTATTTAATACAATCTCTGTTCCATTGAGTCTTACATTTTCTATTGGTCGAATTTGCTCTGGTTCGTCAAGAATACTTCCTATATCCTCCATGATACTTCCTATCTTTGCAATATCATCTGTAAAATACATAGCTGATAATAAAGGGGAACTAATTCCTAATGCCAAAATCATAATTGTAATAAAGGTTGCCCCATCTAGTGTTCCATTCATATAAAAAATGCATCCTATAGGTAGAACTCCAATTAATACAGCAGGCCATATACCAATACCCATAGCAAAATATATCTGGCATTTTTTCATCCAGTCAAGACCATAGTTTGCATTTGCCTTTACTGCATTAGAAAATTTTTCATATGAGGTTGCTGATTGACCAAATGCCTTAATTACCTCAATACCATTTATATATTCTACAGCAGTAGCATTCATATGTTTTCCAACTCTCATATATTCTTTAAAATTAGTTTCATAATCCTTCATCATTCCCATGTAGCAAATAGCACCAATAGGTAAAGTGATAAGAGAAACAAGAGCCATTCTCCAATCTAATGTAAACAGATAAATAATTATTCCTACAGGAATTAAAAGATTAGATGTCATCTCTGGAAGAACATGTGCAAGTGTTGGCTCAATACTATCTACTTTTTCTACCATAGTATTTTTAATTTTCCCTGATGGAGTATCTAACACATAGCCCATAGGTACACGAGTAAGTTTTGAGGCAATTCTGCGACGAACCTCAGATATTACAGCAAAAGTTGCCTTGTGTGAGGTTGTAGTAGATAAATTATGGAATAGTGCTTTAAAGAAAAATCCTGCTGCTGATACTCCACACCACATAAGATAATAAGTAAAATCGCCACCTCCTTGTATCAGCTTTACAAGCATTTTTGATACAGCAAAGTAAGGAATCATATTAAAAGCAACTCCCAGAATCGCCAATATGACTGATAAAATATACTTTTCCTTATGAGGAGCAGCATATTCTTTTAAACGGGAAAAACCATTTTTCTTTTTTGTTTGTTCCATATTAACTCTCTCCTTTTCAATAATATTTTTAGTTGACTTTTTTAAATTTATATATTCCTATTGATGTATAATCAAATCCAGAATTTACACCATGAGTTGACTTTTCATGTATTTATCTATTATCTATTGTTCTGGTTAGTCGCAGCTAACCTATTGGCAAAAAAATTGAAGCTTAAAGCCTCAAAATTTTTTGCCATCCTGCAACAAAAAACTCGTGCAATGTATATACATACTGCGTTGCTCTTACTTTAGGCATATCATGGACAACTATCTCAAACAATCCTGAAAACATAGCATTTGATAGTATATGTACCAAATCTTCATCTATATGCAAATAGCTATCACCTGTGCTTTTAATCATATCAATAAAGCTATAGGTGGATGCTGTCTCTATTTCTACGATTTTGTCAATATAGTTTTCATATTCTGTTCCCGAGGAACAACATAAAATCAACTTAAAAGCATCAAAATTATCATAAATATGTTCTATAGTCCAATCCATTCCTTCTTGAGAAGCGTCACCAAGATGATTAATTTGCTCTACTATAGAAAGTTCTTTGAACTTTTGTAATATTGAAAAATAATAATTTAAAAGTTCCTGCGCAGGTTTTTCTACCAAAGCACAAAACAAAGCTTCCTTATTAGTGTAATACCCATAAAAAGCACCTAGAGTAAAACCAGCTTTTTTGACAATATCACGCAAAGAAGCATTTTTAAAACCTTTTTCCAGAAATTCTCGTTTACCAACTTCAAGAAGTTTTTTTTGTGTTTCCGTTAAACTTTGCATATGTACGCTCCTTTTGTCTATGTTATATATCGCCGATATATAACAATGCTATATATCACTGATATATATAGATTACTATTTTTTGTTTTATTTGTCAATACATTCTTCACAAAAATTACAACTCCTAAATTACTAATCCCTTATGCACATTTTTATATCAACTCTACCTTCATGAACTATATATAATTTATAAAAAGTTTTCAGGTTTTAACCTTCTACAAAATCATCATTTATTAAACTTTGCTTATATTACAATTCCTGAATAATACGGTATTTTAATTACCTAGATTTCGTACAAATATAAAAATTATATTTTCATATAATCACCTGTTAATATTATTCAATATATTCCATAGTCGCCCAGATTTTTAGGCGGAGCCTTCTGGAATAATTTCACAGAATTAAATTTGACAACACTAAAGAAAAGTAAAAGTCCATTTACTGTTTTGGAT
>NZ_JAPQFJ010000002.1 GCF_026738875.1 Clostridium brassicae | reverse complement strand
AGACTAGCTGGTATAACAACACTTGAGCAAGCAAATGAATTTTTAAACTCCTACATAAAAAAATTCAATGCTAAATTTGCCTTACCAGTAGATAGTATCAAATCTGTATTTGAAAAGCAACCTAGTTCAGATAAAATTAACCTTACGTTAGCTATATTAGATTCTCGCAAGATTGATAGCGGTAGCTGTATTAAATTTAAAACAAAATACTATATTCCAACAAACAAAGATGGCATAGCTGTACACTATCATAAAGGCACCTCCGGTATGGTTATTGAATCTTTTGATAAGCAACTATATTTTTGTATAAATAATCAAGTATATGCTCTGGAATTAATCCCAGACCACTTACCAACTTCAAAGAACTTTGACTTTGTAAAAATACCAAAAGAGCCAAAGAAAAAGTATATTCCTCCTATGACACACCCTTGGAGACAATCTTCTTTTGAGAAACATTGTAAAATGCAGGCTCATCGCCTTAAAACCGATGTTGCGTAGCAATAAAAAAGCACCAGATTTTTCTGGTGCTAATAATTAAACTATTTTAGGACATTTTCAAAAACAGTTGACATAAATTTTAAACTTATTGCTTTTTTAACACCCTTATGTTTTTATCATAGGTTCATTTTTGTTAACACTAAAATAAAATATATAAAACTACAGATATTTTTTTCGAATCCACATTCCAATGCAGTCTTCATAACTTAAACCTTTTATTTGATAAAAACATATTTTATTATAATTTAGTAAAACCATAAAAAAAGCTGAAATGCATTTAAGTTTACCTTAAATCATACATTTCAACTCTTTAAATTTATACTTAGCAAATTATAAATAACTTTTTAGATCATAAGTCTAATGCTAGGGACTAAAATATAATCCTCAAAAACCTTAATGTTACTTTAAGTTATTGTCACTAAAACTGTTCTTCCTTATTTTAATAATCCCAACACCACTTGTAATTTTTATATTGTTCTTATTACTTTTTAGCATACCTTTATTATAGTTCTGGTTTCATAATTAGCATAATTGAAATTCCATATTAAGTTTCCATAATTAAATGAATTACTTTGCATATTTGCATTCCAATTTTTATATGTATTTTAACTTACCATAGCACTTGGAATTGTCTTTGCAAACACTGATGTTTATACCAATGTTGCAATAGCTAAAGTAGCACTTAATGTTTTTACATGCTTTTTCATAACTCTACACTTTTCCTAACTCATATGTTTTAATACTGTTTGCCTAAACTTATATAATTAACTAAATTATCATAAAGCCTGTGCCCTACCTCAGATATATTTGATAGCTTTAACAAGCCTATTTCATAATAATAATGAAGGGCTCTTATAATGATACCTGTAAGTTTTGATGTTTCATTTACAGTTTTAAACTGATTTTTCATCCCAAAAATCCTCTACTTGCTTCATAATTTCACTTGCAGGTGTTAATGTAGCTTCTTCAATTGATTTTCCTGTCTTTTTCAAATAATACTTAATCATATAATAACCACATGCATAACCCGCACAATAAGGAAGTCCTACAGGAAAATATCCTTGCAGCTGTGCAAGTTCATCACCCCAAAGATATGCTGTGATACTCTCAAGTCCTGTTACATCTAAGGCATCTCTAATGATTGGCTTGATATAATCATTTAAAGTATCCATCTCAGTTTTGCTTACCCAAGGTCCAATCATATCCTCACCAAACATTGATGTAGCAAAATTTTCAGCAAGCCCTTCACAGATCATCATTTCTGCTAATGTAATATCATTCTTCCACTTTTCAAATTGAAAACGTACATTATGATTGCATTCATGAGCCAAAGCAGCAGGGATCTTGCTAATACTATATTCATTTGGTGCCAGTCCTACAAAAATATATCCAGGAATACCACCATCTCCAAGATAACCATCACTCATTGATATATATGGACTTTTTGGATTTGCAAGTATAATAGAAAACTTATACTCTTTTACTGGTAATTCATATCCTAATTTTGTAAAACGTTCTAAAGAGCTTTTAATGGTTTTTTCACAGGTTTTCCATAAATTATCCTTTGAAATTAAATTTATAACTTCCTTTTTTGTTTCATCTACCTCTGATGGTGGCAAATTTCCAAGCATACTACTTGCCATAATTACATCATAGCCACCTTTCTGTGGGGACTTAAGAGGCACATTAATGCAAGACCATTTAAATTCAAAAGGCTTCATTAATTCATAACGATAAATATCATCTCTCTTTTCCTTTGGTGAATTCATCATTTTTTTGTAAATTTCATCTGAACGTATTAGTGTAATGTTCACCCAATCACCTCCTTTGCAATATTAATATACACTATTACGTAACGTACGAGTCAATATATTTTAAGAATATCAATCTATTCTACAAAATTAAATATACTAATTAGTTCTTTATTATTTATTATTAAATAATAAATGAGACTACCGTTACAGTAGCCTCATTTATTACTTCTTATATTTTCATTTTAATTTGTATTTTATTTTTTCTATAATTATATCATCCGAAACACTAAACATATTATCTATAAGCTCAGTTCTAAAACTTCCTGTCCCCTTAACATGTTGAGAAATTTCACCACATATCCCCATAAGAGCTACTGCAAGTACAGTACCCTCTAGTATATTGTCACAAGAAATATAGCTTGCTATAAGTGCAGTAAGCATACAACCTGTTCCCGTTATCATTGAAAGCATTTCACAACCATTCATTATCAAATATGTATAGGTGCTATTTGTTATTACATCTATCTCTCCTGTTGCTACAATAACAGATCCTGTTTGTAGTGACAATTTCCTTAGCAATTCTATATTTTCATCAGAATTTTCCTTTGTTATAATGTCACATGCTCCAACATCAATTCCTCTTGCATCACTTTTCATACCACAAAACGCTTTTATTTCAGACATATTACCTTTAATAACACTTGGATGACACTCTGAAATGAATTTATTTGCGTAGTCTAGACGAAGTTTACTACACCCTACACCTACAAGGTCAATTACTTGTGGAATTTTGTTTTGAAATGCTGTCTTACCTGAAATTAACATAGATTTCATTCTGTTATCTGTTATATTCCCAAGATTAATCCCAAGTGAATTAGAAACAGCAGTAATTTGAGAAACTTCTAAAGGATGTTCTGCCATAATAGGTTTTCCACCAACAGCCAATACCATATTTGCACAATCATTTATTGAAATAGGATTTGTAATACAGTGGATAAGAGGCTTTTTTAATTTAATACTCTGTCTTATTCGCAATAGGTTGTTTATTATTAGTTCTTGGTTTATCATAAACTTTTGCCCCCAAACTTCTCTGGATTTTTGCAAGCATACCACTCTTACTTAATGCTCCTAGAAAAACAAATGCAATTGTTCCTCCAATAAGTGTTCCCATAATAAATGAAGGAACATAAAAGATCCATGTAAGCCCTGTTCTACCCCAAACAAATGTCATAACGGGATATGAAAGTATGGCTCCTATAATACCCGTTCCTATAACCTCACCTATAACAGCACAAATCAACTTCCCTTTAGATGCTCTGTATAGAACTCCAGATAAAACTGCCCCAAAAACTGCTCCAGTCAAAGCTAATGGCGGAATTCCCATAAAAGACATTCTTATTACACCAATTAATGTAGCACAAAGTAGTGAATACCAAGGTCCCAGAATTACAGAACATACAATGTTAATAAAATGAGCCATAGGACACATTCCTTCAATACGAAGAATTGGTGAAATTACAACTCCCATTGCCACCATCATTGCTAACATAAGTTTTTTTAATAGTTTTGAGTTTTTTTCCAAAATAAAATACCTCCTTAACAATATTTATTTTCCTAATATGTCATATAGGAAATAAATTCCATTAGCAAGGTAGAATTTAGCATAACTAAATAGCGTTTTCCTATATGATATAGACCATGTTGGTCGGTCGAAGCTGAAAAGCTTCCTCTCATCTTGAAACACAAGCTCCCTCGCTATTTAGTTTTATTTTTTCTATAAAAGCTCCGAGCGCTCCCTCTTCGCTTATTAAATATTATTCCTTGAAACATAAAAAATGGAATACACCAAATAAGGCATATCCCATTTATACTCATAAAATATATAATCAAATAGTATAATTTAAATATTTCCTTACGTCGGCATTACCCGAATCAAGTTATGGGTCGAAGCATACGCTTCCTCTCAGCCTGCATTGCAAGCTCCCCTTTTTTAATTATATCACACAACTTTCTTGGATTCAATATAGCCTGCAATCAAGTCTTAGTTGGCAATTATCTTTCTTAATGTAGTAATTTATTACTCTAACAACTTCATTAAAAGTACATAAAAGATTATCTCTTTTTTGTACACTGAAAGCTTTTCTCTTTTATCTCAACAATATCAATATTTTGCAATCCACTTTTTAATACGAGCTTACGTAAAAAAGAATTATACATAAAGGGACATTTTAGTAGTTTTAAGAAAATTTTTATACGAATATTAAGAGTTTTTAACCTATATTTTTTGTTAGCATTTTTACTATGAGCATTTAACACTTTACTTAAAACCTGAGCACTGCTAATGGCCAAACTAATTCCCTCCAGTGAACTGGGGCTGATAAATCCCGCAGCTTCGCCAATCAAAAAAGCATTATCTTTTCCGCAGCAAAAATCATAAAATGTTGACGGTCGTAATACCATGCAAGCCTCGGTTTTCATAGGCTCTACAAACTGAAATCCAATTTTCTCTAACTTTCTTTTCTGATTTTCAAATCGTTTCCTAGAACTACCCATAGGAAATGCACCACCAAAAATAAACTGATTGTCCTTTGAAATGGACCAAGAACAGCAGTCTGTATTTTCCGGGTCGAAAATACAAGAATAAAAGCTATTTTCGTGAGTTTCAGGAAACCATTGTTGAATTGACATGTAAGTTCGTATTCTTTTTTTAGGATAAAATGTACGACGTATCAGAGAATTTGCACCATCTGCCCCCACCAGGTATCTGCTGATAATAACCTGTTTTATACCATTTTCATAAAAAGTTACTCGGTAACCTTCCGATATTTTTTCAACGACAGAACAACGAGAATTGCTGTGAACCTCCACATGGTTCGGAATAAGTGATTTCAACCATAAATCAAATTTATGGCGATCAATATTAATATAAAACCGTTGATAATGGCGAAGGAGATCATTTTTCAAGTCTATGGTTTTAACAGCAAAAATCTGAGGGTCAACCATAACATCCTTTGGAAGAGTCATGCCTAACTTTGCCAATGCTTTCTGTGCGTCGGAAGAAAGCAATCCTCCACAGGGTTTCTGAAATCCGTTTTCACTAGAGTTTTTTCTGTCAATAGCAATGGTTTTATATTCTTTAGAAAGCAGTTGTGCTAATATTGCACCAGAAGGTCCTAACCCTATAATTGCAATATCGTATGACATAATCATTGTTTTTTTCATCCTTATTCCCCACTATCTATATCTTTATCTTCCCTATACTCTAAAATATCTCCCGGTTGGCATTGAAGTATTCTGCACAAAGCATCAAGAGTTGTAAAACGAAAAGCTTTCACCCTGTGATTTTTAAAGTTTGATACATTTGCCATTGTCATTCCTAATTGTTCTGATAACTCTGTTAAAGATATTTTACGTTTTGCCATCATAACATCCAAGTTAACTATAATCATATTTGCCCCTCCTTTTTAGAATGTCAAATCATTTTCTTCTTTAATTTCAGCAGCTCTTTTAAATATGATAGACATAATCAAAAACAAGAATCCGGCTGTTACGGCAACAAAAATCATAATTATTATAGGTACTATAGTCATTGCATATAGATAAAAATCAAGTACTACATATAAAAATAGGTTACTTAGAATGAAAAAAACAGCTTCTGTAAATGCACAGATAGCAAGAACTTGAAATTCTTTTGATATAATTGGTGAAAACGAATTTTCACTTGTAAGTAACTTACAGATTTTTTTTAACTTAAATAAGGCTATCAAGTAAGGAACTGCACACACATAAATACATGCTGTTAATATCCACTCCATATTTAAAACTGATAACTTCATCTTTGAACTTTTTAAAAGTGCTGTCAATGAAAGTGGAGTACCTATAAGTGCAAGAATTGTTAAAATAATTCCTGCAATCACTAATCCATTTAATATTTTTGAAATTGTTCTCTCTTTCATAAAAATTACCTCACCTTAAATTAGTTTTTGTTCATTGTTTGCAACCTTATTATATATCAATATTTCAATAATTACAATAATTATTTATCGTTATTCTTTATATTTTTATCGTTTTTATTTCTCATTCTTTTACTTAGATATTTATAGCCTTTTGATGTTTAATAACTAAAAAGCCCACAGACAGAGCCTGTGAGCTATAAAATCAAAAATTTATTTTAGAGGAGAGTTCGCGCCAATTCAATAATCTTCTTAGAATTCATTTATATCACTTTTTTATGCCTAAATCAGATATACTTTACATCTCTTCTTCAATTATCTGCCCATTTTTCTATATGGCAAGTTAATTTTAAAAATTAAGAAATAACAACTTTAGTTCTAAGTCCTTTGGGTATATTTTGAATATCTATTATTTTTTCAATATTTTTATACTTCCTGATGAGGTTTTAAGCATAACTTTATTATTTTTCGTCCCTATTTGCCCATTTATATCTTTTTTATCAGTTATTTTTATAGGAAAATCAGATTTAAAGTTTCCACTGGAGGTTTTGGCTTCAATCAAAAATTCAGCAGTGTCAGGAAGCTCTAATGTAACACTCCCCGAAGAAGTTTCTATATTTACGTTATGATCTTCAAAATTCTTGTAGTCTACCAACACTTTCCCTGAATTACTTTTTAAATTGAAGTCTCCAATGCTGTTTTTTAAGTTGATACTTCCCGAAGAAGTCTCTATTTCAGCCTTTTTAGCAGTATACTCATCAATGTTAATTGTCGATGATTTGCCTACCATTTTAAAGTTTTCTGTGTCTATACTTTTTATGTTAATGCCCCCTGAAGAGGAAGTTATAGAGATTTCTTTTGCATTTACTTTTTCCGCTTCTAACTTACCGGAAGAAGTATCAAGTGCAAAGTTTGCTAAATTAAAAGAATCCATCTTTACAGCACCTGACAACATTTTAATTAAAAGATTTTTTGTATATGCCTTAGGGATATATACATCCAAAACAACGTCTTCATATAGTGGCAAGTTTTCATATTTGCGCTGTACTGTTAAAAAAAGAGTTTTATTGTCTGTTTTAGATATAAGCTTTATTTCCTGCATTGCTTTACCATGGAAATCGGCCTTTACCTCATTGCTTGTTTCGTTTCTTATAAAATGAACATCTACACTTGTCATATCCACCTGTATTGAATTAATCTCATTCATAGAAACGCTTTCTTCTTCATTGATTTCTCTCATCATATTTAACCTTCCCAAACCTAAAGCACTCATAATTACTATCACTCCAATCACTATTATGATTATTTTCTTGTTAGATCTTATTTTCATTTTTCAGTCTCCTGTATGAAATTTTTTCTATTTTATGAAACTTTGAACCGTAGATGCCTGATTCCAAATCAATCAGATCATACTCTACTAAATCTTCCGCCTTTACGTTTTCAAGCTTTGTAGGTTTTGCATTCATTTCTTGTGTCATCAATTTTGCTACCTTCTCCTTGTTCATTTTGTGATATGATTTGTAAATGATTAATGTTTTTAATATTCTTTTCTAAATCCCCTTGCAACATGAATGAATATCTATTTGTTCATTCATATTGCGACAAAAAAAACTGCATGTTCATATAAATACTGATCATAATTTATTCCTTTTGTAGTAAAGATTTTACCCACTCACGTTTATCCTATAGTGCACACCCACCTTTTGTTTTAGTCAACTCTGCATGGTTCTTACGAATTTTACTTAATAATTTGGACTGCAAGGCCTTTTTTAACGATAAATCTTTTAAATTTGTATCAGAATAATGTGCAAAAGAACATGGTTCTAAGTCACCTTCAGCACTGACATGAATGAACCCCCTTCCTACGGAAAGACAACCTCCAAATGCCACTTCATCACCTGGAAACTTACAAACAAACCTGAGATTTTTTTCCTGAAAGAATCTAGAATAACAGCAAGCTCCGTTCTTTGTTCTTCTGTAATTATAATATTCTCGGTTGCTTCCTTAACTGGAACATACTCCACAAAGAAAAATAACTGGCAACCTGATTCCATAAGATCCTTTATAAAAGATTCACTTGTTAATGTCTCGAAATTTGTTCTTGTAGCAGTAAATGAGAGATTGTAAAAGATGCCCCAATTTTTGAATCAATATTTTCAAATTCATTCACGTACAGCTAAAAAAACACCTGACTGTAATCCTTCTATTTTCGGAAATCAGTCAGACCTTTCATTATAAACTCCACTAAGTAGTCTATAATCTGTGGGAAATGATGAATACCGATTTCTTCCTTGTGAATCTCAATATAAGGTACTGAATTAAAAAGACTAAGTATAAACTCATCATCCAGATCGTCCCTAATTTTCTTTTCAGTCTTCCATTTTCTGATTAACTCTGCTATACTACTATTCGTCAATTCATAAATACTCTCTATTCCTCCCTCTTCATAAAATTCCTTCTCCAATTTACTAAAGAGATCTCTGTTATACCATTCCTTCAGTATAGGATTGGAATGCATACCATTTAGGTTGATAGCAATAGCTTCTTTAACCACTTTTATTGGATCATTATCCATGTCAACAGATTCCATGATACTCTTTTTTAATTTCTCATTTTCTTTTAAATAAATCTCAATGAAAAGCTTCTCTTTGGAGGAATAGTAGTTATAAAATGTCCCTACTGCTATTCCAGCCATTTTTGCAATATTAGAAACATTCGTATCTTTAAATCCTTTAGAACTAAATAATTTCTTCCCACAATTAAAAATATCAGCTTTTTTATCTTCCATTTTATTAACCTCCAGAATATGAATGAATTTTTTTGTATTCATTCACATTCTAGCTCAGAAATAACGTGTTGTCAATCTAATTATTTACATTTCATATGAACTATAAAATAGTATGTTACACGAACTGTAAGTGGATAATATTCTTAAACAATTAGGACATACAATAAAAAACATGACAGACGACCAAACTGACTCAGTATGCCCTTGCTGATCGTATTGGTATTACATCAAAATACATAATGGAGGTAGAAAATAAAGGGATCAGTCTACTGTGTCTACTTATTTTTTTGAACAAAGTTTTTTCTATTTTGCAAGTTCCGAAAATAACCCCTCTACAAATGGATAAATTTTTTTGAATTTCTGATATTTTGTTTCATATTTTGATGCCAGCTCTAGTTCTGGTTCCACGGTGTCAATTACTTTTACAATCTTTAATGCTGCATCTTTTACAGAAGGATATTCTCCATTGGCTACAGCTGCCAGCATAGCGCCTCCTAATGCCGGACCTTCTTCGGATTCAATAACATCCACCTCGTATAATATGGTTGTAACATTTGATAGAAAACATCTTTATTTTCTAACGAACATTACTAATCTAATTTTTAATATTATTCTTTATTTTATTAAGAATCCTATCGGATATTTAACCATTTCATTTTCTAGTTTTCTATCTTAATACCTAAAAGGAAACTTAACTTTAATTGTGGATCATTGTATAATATCTCCTGAATAGAGGTTAGATGGACTCCCCCAGGGCATCTCGGTAGAGATCATACCCGTAAATAAGCGTATCATTCCATCAGTGAGATTTCTATGGTTTAGCTGGTTGGGTTTCCCGTAGGGTGTTACCACTGGAATTACCCGTGTCACAAACGAGGATGTAGACTCATTGATAGAAATGGATGCTCTATTCTATCTCAAACTAATTAAAGTAAAGGAGATATTAATTATGTCTAAATTTTTTTATAATCCAACAGTAGGTATTGATGTTTCAGCAGACTTTTCTATGATTGCTATTCTTTCACCTAACGGTGATACTTATAGAAAGGCATTTAAGATTAAACATGACGTGGACGGTTTTAACCACTTACTTAAACAAATAAAGAAAGTGGAGAAAGAGTTTAACATGAAAACTGGCATTTTCATGGAGTCCACTGGCGTGTACCATTTATCTCTTTTCCACTTTCTTAAAACCAACAACTTAGAGGCTTATATTATTAATCCTCTAGTTACTAATTCTAACAAAAATAAAAACATAAGAAAAGTGAAAAATGATAAAAAAGATGCCTTATCTATTGCTAAAATAGGTAAATTTGAAAACATAAAAGCTTATAGTTATTTTGATGTCCCTATATTTACCTTAAAATCTTTATGCCGTGATTACTACAAACTTATTGATACAAGATCAACATTCAAGAAGAAATTATCTGCTGATTTACGTGTTGTTTTTCCAGGATACAACACTGTATTTTCTAATATAACTGGAGTAACTTCAATTGCTATTCTTAAGTGTTATCAAACTCCACAAGCTATTCTTGATGCCCCTAAAGAAGATATTATAAAGATTCTTAAAGAGTCATCTAAAAAGAATATGATCTGGTGCAATAATACTTATAATAAATTAATTAAAGTTGCTTCTAATGCTAAATTCATTGCTATATCATCTATTGGATTGTCAATAAAAATAACTATTAATATTGAAACTATCGAAAATTTCAATAAGCAAATAGATCTAATATTAAAAGAAATAGAAAATCTTTTGCATAGCAATAATATTTCTTCAAAGTTTAAACAAAATATCCTGTTATTAATGTCGATACCTGGAATTGGTTTTATTTCTGCTGTAACTATCCTAACTGAAATCGGAGATTTTCAAGGTTTTTTAAAACCTAAGCAGTTAGTTGCATATTTTGGCATTGATCCTTCTGTTAATGAATCTGGTAAGTTTAAAAGTGATAAAAATCAAATCTCTAAAAGAGGTACTCGTTTTGGACGTAGAGCTTTATATGCAATAGCTTTAGCTTCTATACGAACTAAACGTATACTGGCGAAGCCAACAACAAAATCTTACTAGACTACTATAAAAACAACCTAAACGGTAAAAAGAAAAAGGTAGCTTTAGTAGCCATAATGCATAAGCTTGTAAAATATATTTTTGCTGTTCTACGAAACCAAAAAGAATACGAGCAACGCTTACCAAAACTTCATCATAAAATGTATCTTGAGAATTCCAATAATTCTGCAGCCTAATCGGCAGCAAAATTGTCACCAATTTTGTATTGTTCGTATTTTGAAGAATACTTTTTTGTCATGCACTTTTTTAAAAATTACTTCCCCAAAAATTTTTATTGACTTTTACTAGCTGGTCTTATTCTATAACAAATGTATTAATTGTATGTGCTTTTACAATTGTTGAAAATACATCGTTTTTATAATTGCATGTAAATTCCCTATCTCTATTTTGACTGTTTAATAAAACAACTACCATTTGTCCATTCGGATTTTCAAATGCAGTAGCATTTGAAGTCCAACATCCTGTTGTCTTTACAATCTTAGCCCCAGGTTTCACAAAATGAGAAAAATGCTTCATTAGATAGAACTCAGGTTGTAAAGTTAATTCTCCTGTTTTTTCATTAATAGTAGCTAAAGAATTCTGTGTCCATCCCCAAGTAGAAATTCCACCTTCTAAAAGTACCATGTTCCAATAAGCATATCGTTCCGCGCCATGACGAAAATAATACCACATAAGAGTAAATATATATTCTGCCTGTTCCCATTCATTTAATCCATCTCCACATTCACTCTCAGTTTGCATAATACGCATTTCAGGAAAACTTGCTTCAATCTGTTCCAACTGATGCTTACCCCCCCACTGAACTCCTACACCGGTTATATATTTTTTTGCTTCTTTATCTGAAAGTACAGTATTTGCCCACTGATCATAAAATTGATGATAGGGGTCTCCTAATCCTGGCCAACGATAATCTGTAAAAGGTCCATTAATTGTTCCAAGCCAAAGTTCCGTATCCAGTCCACTTTTCTTCAATTCCGGGCCCAGATATCCTTTAATAAAATCACGCATATCTTCACCATACCAAAGGCAAGATGGGAATTTTTGATCTGCCATTGGCTCATTCTGTACATGCACCATAGAAACTTGAATGTCTTGCTCTTTATATGCCTGTATAAACTTTACAAAATATCTTGCATAAGCATCTAATACTTTTTCATCCATTATAATTCTTCCGAAATTGTATGCTTTTTTCGTTTTCATCCATGTTGGCGGACTCCATGGAGATGCAAACAAGGTTAATTCTGGGCAGTATTTCTGGGCCTCCTTAATAAATGGGATGGTGTATTTTTTGTCACGTTCAATATTAAAATCTTTTAACTCATAGTCTTCATATGTTTCATCACAGCTGTACCATTCCAAACTGAAATCATTAGCTCCAATCGGAACACGCCCCATGTTAAAATTACAGCCTTCTTTACTATACAATTCTTTGATAAAATTCTCCCTTACTTCTGCTTCTACTTTCTTTAGAGCATCCCATCCTAACTCATTAAAACATCCTCCAAACCCCAATACTTCCTGCCCTTTTTCTGCAGTAAGATTCAATGTGTCTTCATATATTTCTGATAAATGAATTTTTTGTTCTTTCCAATATTCCTTTTCTCTACTTTCCACGTGGATAATCGTTTTCATATCAAACCACTCTCCTCTCTTGTTTTAAATTAAATTATAGCAACTTGTTTTTATATCAAACAGAATCTATACAAACGAAAAAATAGGTCGATTTTAACTTTCCATCTTATCGACCTATTTTTATAATTAATTCTTATTATATTTTTTTCTTAATTCCCTTGGTGTACAACCATAAGTATGCTTAAACATTCGCATAAATAATTTATAATTGTAAAATCTATGCTTTTCAAGAATTTCTTTTATAGGATAATCTGTATTTATTAAATCTCGATACACATGTTCTATTCGAACAGTATTCAAATATTCTAAAAATGTAATTCCTGTCTGTTGTTTAAAAAATCTAGAAAAATATATCTTATTAAGATGTACTACTTCTGCAATTTCTGAAAGTGTCATATTTTCTTTATAATGTTCATTGACATATTCCATAATCGTGTGCATACGCAATTGATTTTTTTCAGATTTTAATAAAGCTGCTTCATCAATCTTATATGAAAAAGAATGAATAAGTATATATATCAATTCAAACACCAAGCTGTAACACAAAAAAACATAGCCTTCTGTCTTAAATTCATATGCACTAAATAAATCCTTTAATATTGTTCTAATATGCATTAATTTTTTTTGAACACACTTGTCTTCTGATTTAGTATCTACTTTAAACCGATATTTACGAACATCTGGTACAAATTTTTTCAAAAAACTCACAGGAATTTGTAACAAAATAGCAGTGTTTCCTTTTATATTTCGGGTTGAATGGATACTCATCGGGTTTACTACCACGAAATCATTTTCCTCTAAGTACAGTGCTTTATTATTATCAAAAAACTCTAGACTTCCACTGAGAATATATATAATTTGAATCCAATCATGGAAATGTTTTGTAACAACACTGCCGGGATCAATATTAAAAGTTAATTTAATATCTATAATATCATTCGTTTTAATAAACTCATGTCTATATGTTTTCATACTACCACCTACTAATACATATTTTATTAAATTACACTTTAAATTTTCTCACCCAAACTTTAAATTCATTATGATCTTACTTTTATTTTTTTACTAATAATATAGAGTTTTCTACTTTGTATCACGTATTTTGGCGAAACCTTATATTTAAATAACTTTTTTCACATAATCCAGTTTCAATCAAGGTATAATTCTTTTCATTTCATTTACTCTAAAAATGCACATTCATTTTTTCAAAAATGGTGAAAATGTTAAATTTATCAGGCCTTTCCCTCAAGAAGAACTACAGTCTCCCCATTTATGTAATTTTATATCATAATAAAAACACAGGATAAATAGTAACAATTAAACTATCTATCCCTAGATTTTTTCCAATATATAAATTATAACAATATTTCAAACAAATTTATAATTATTTTATAAATTTATCTTTATATTTTTTATATACTATTTCTTGTTCTCATATCGTCTCCATTTATTTCTATAGCATCTGCACTACATATTCTATGATCATTATAAACACAACTATAAACTTCACAATTAACCTCTCGAACCATAATAATCCATTAAATATTATTGAAATAATTGCACACCAATGTTACACTTAAACGAGTAAGTAATCTATTGTTGTACTACTATTATAAGGCTTGCAAAATCAATAAAAGAGGTAATGCCATTACGTTTGCAGTATTGATAATAAGACATACCCTCGTGTGCTGAATCAAGAAGAAGCTTTATTACGTTAAAGTGAGAGAAAAATACATTTATTAATAAAAGGTGCGAAGCACCGCTTTTTTCGATGAAGTTCTCAAGCATTTTGGCAAAAAAAGTGGGGGATTTTGTTGCTATGAAGCCATAAGAGTGACTAGTAACGGAATTTTAATAAAAATGTAATCTCAAAGCCGCATAAAATAAGACTTTGAGATTCCGAGAGATTATTTTTACAATTAGGAGGTAAAATGTATGGATTTTCATATGCCAGAGTACAAAATCGACTACGAAGTAAACAAGCCCAATCCATATCCACTTCTTTCTGAAGGAATGAAGAAGGTCATTGATTATCAGGCAGAACACTCTGCCGATGCTTTTGATACCAATTGCTCTTGGGATGAATTGAGAACGAAATATGTAGAAGAACGTCGTTTTTGGAATGAGGGAGGGCCAAAGCCCTGCAAAACAGTGGAATTAACGGTGGAAGGTCCGATCGGTCCGATCCCTGTGCGCATTTATTACCCTGATGATAAACCACAGCATCATGCTTTAGTATTCATTCACGGGGGAGGATTTACCGTAGGAAGTATTGATACTCACGACCGCATGATGCGAAGTGTCATGGCTTCCAGCAAATGCGCAGTAATCGGTGTCGACTATCATCTTGCTCCAGAAACTAAATTCCCAGTTCCACTATTTGAATGCACTGCTGTCATCCGCTATTTCCATGAGCATGGATCTAAATATGGTATTCTTCCGGATAAAATGGCAATTGGTGGCGACTCCGGTGGAGCAAATCTAGCTTTGGGTTCAGCGCTTTATCTACGTGACGTGTTTGGCGATAACGATTATATCTGCGCACTACTTCTCTATTATGGTTCTTACGGTATGATGGACGGTCCTTCCTGGCGCTTGAATGGAACCTCCTTAGACGGTATGCGCAAAAGTGATATGTCTGCTTACGTCAGCTACTATTTGGAAAATCCCTCATTGGATGGAGAAAATCCATATTTTGCTACCTTGAATAATGATTTAACCCACGGAATACCTGCTACTTATTTATGCTGTGGCAGCTTAGATCCACTCTTAGATGATTCTCAAACCTTACATAATATATTAGCGCTCCATGGCGTGCACACGAAATTTGAGCTAATTCCTGGTGTACTGCATGCATTCATGCATTACGGGCGTATGATGGATGAAGCCCTTGACTGCTTAAAACACAGTGGTGAATTTTATGCTTCCATCTTAAAAGAATAAAAAAACTTGCCGGACTCATCACTGGCTATCCATCTACCGAATATATTATAAGGAGTGCCGCACATGCGAATATAAATCCAAATACGGCACTCCTTTTCGATATCTTCATTTAGTTTTTCATATTTTTACATAACTAGGCGGTGTCGGTGCAATTGTAATCCTACTCTCGTACGGTTCATTATGAATCTGGGCAAGAAGCAGTCTTGCACTCTCCTTTCCTCCACATAGGTATCCCGGTCTGCTGACCATAATCTTCATCCCAGGAACTACCGGAACATCCGAATCCGAAAGCACAGCAATCTTAATTTCCATTTCTTTTCTCTGATATAAGGCAGCGCATAAATGCTTTATCATCACTCCCCATCCACAAATCACGGCATCATTCTGTTCAAATGATCTAAGTCTTGGGAGAACATTCTGCACAAGAGACCGCTTACACATATCATCAAATGCCATATGCCGTTCGTCCGAAGATGTGCCTTCCATGATGGGTACCTTGCACACTATAAGCTCAGCATCCGGATACAATTTCATGGCTTTTTTCAATCCGCATAACCGATACTCCTCCTGCAGACTATCTACGCCCGGCTGCCAGTACAGAATCCGCTTCGCACCCTCTCCTAAAAGACAACATGCTACTTCAAAAGCCCCACCTTCATAATCAAAGCTTACAGAAGCCAGACTCTCTTCTTCGGGACAGCAGTCACAGGCAACAAACGGAATTTTATAGTTGTCAATCATCTTACTGCATACCGGCGGCAGACCATCCGACGAAATAAAAATAACCCCATCCGTCCGACGCTGCAACACGCTTTTCACATACTCCGGACACTTACTTTCTTTTTTCATGTGGAAATCCATCAGCATAAGACCATATCCTTCTACCCCCAGCACTTCCCGTATTCCCTGCAGCAACCTGGAGAATCGGCTCTGCGCCACAGATTTCTCCAATGCCACCGCGATACATTCCGTACTGTTCTTACGAAGAGAACGGGCGGTTTCATTCGGTACATACTTTAAACGCCTCGCTGCATCTAACACCGCTTCACGTGTTTTATCTGATATCTTCTGATTTGTATTATTGTTTAGCACATAAGATACTGTGGTATGTGAAACCCCTACCTCTGCCGCAATATCTTTAATTGTTATTCTTTGCATAAAAACATTCTCCTTATCACTGCCTCATGCAGCAGTTATCGGTCTCTACTCTAAAAAATTTTCATTTGTCTGAGTATACCAAACTATTCTTGTTATGTAAATAGCACAATTTATACAAAACAAAAGTACCACCCCACTATTTTCTATCAGGGTGGCACTTTTCCACGTTCCAATACTTTTTACATATCTGCCTGCCTTAACGATGCTTTATACTCGTCCGTCTTTCTGTATTTTAAAATCTTACGGTCACTGATAAAGGCACAGATTAAACTGAGCGCCATAGCCGCCATACAAGTAATAAATACAAATTTGTATCCGCCAACCGGGTCTGCCTCTAATCTTGCACCGCACATGGAAGTGTAAAAGGTATCTGGAAGGAATCCCAAAATAGATGCAATTCCGATAACGCTCCCCACCTCATTTTTCTGTGTTCCGAGTTCATCCACAACTGCATAGTACAATGCACGGAATACTGGATAACACAAGGTAGAGAAAATCATAATAATCATAATTGGAAACATCATTGCCTTAGAGCCTGGCACAAGTACCAACAATACATAGCTGATTACAGAACCAATTCCAGCATAAATCATAAACTTACTTGAACGCCCCATCTTTTTAGCGGCAAATGCTGCTATGGCAGCACCTATTAACGTACAGATTGTACGGTTATAATTTGCAAAAATAATGGTAGTATTCTGATCCATACCACATATCTTCGCCAGATATGGGGCCATATAAGATATTCCTGCCTGTGCCATACATGCACCAAAAATCATTCCAGAAAGCAAATATGTAACCGGCCTCTTAAATGCTTGACCCATTGCTTTGATACTGTCAACCAATCCTTCATTTGTAGCGCCCTCAACATTTGTTGCAGGCATAAGGAAAGCCATTGCAATACCAACAAGAATCATAACCACACTACAAGTGATGACCACATAACTCATTGCTCTCGCACTATTAGCTGAATATTTTGTAAATATACCAACAAAAATAGTTGTCAGTACAATACCTACAATACCACGTCCTGCTTCCAAAGAACCATACATACTTCCTTGCTCATCTGCACCTGCAATTACATTAATACATTTAATAGATGCTGACCAGTAAGTCAGTACTGTCGTAAATGCCCATGCAACATGGATGATCATTAGCATCGTGTAGCTTGGCCATGTAGCTTCCCATAATCCAAGGACGCCTGTTCCTATCATTGAAAAAATCAAAAGCTTCTTTGGATCAAACTTATCTGCAATCATTCCTCCGGGAATATAAAGAATAATATTTACAATACCATACACATTTAACAATTTACCATAATCAGCATCCCTTCCAATCAGCCCCATTGCTTCCTGAAGCGGTACATAATAAGTATACATCAGATATGGCAATACATAGATGGTGTTCAACGACAACATCATCAAGATAAGAGTCGTAATTTTTCCAGATTGTTTTATTTTACTCATTTTTCTCCCTCTTTCATTTTATTTTTTGTTCTTATATCCTAGTATTCAATTGTACGGCTATTGATGAAATGTCCGCAGATTAATTCATTTACAGGAACATTAACAAATGTATTTGGGCTTTCCGCGGCATACAGATTCGGACGCAAGCACTTCTCTCCTGCCCTAGTCCTATTTAATTCCCATATATCTAGCTATAACCATCTTCTGAACTTCGCTCGTTCCTCCATAGATTTGTGTAATCTTCGCATCGCGCATCATTCTTTCCATCGGATACTCTCTAGTATAGCCGTATCCACCACACAGATGAACCGCTTTGCTAGTCACATACTCAGCAGTTTCAGACGCATATAATTTTGCCATTGATGCTTGAGCAGCATATTTTTCCCCTGCTGTCTTCATACATGCGGCACGGTAGACCAACATACGTGCAGCGTCAACACGTGTCTGCATATCTGCTAATGTAAACTGTGTATTCTGGAAAGCAGAAATAGTTTTTCCAAACTGGATACGCTCTTTTACATACGCAGAAGTTACGTCAATTGCCCCCTGTGCAATACCAAGCGCTTGTGCCGCAATAGCAATACGTCCCCCATCAAGTGTTTCCATGGCAATCTTGAATCCTTTTCCAACTTCGCCAAGTAAATTTTCCTTTGGAACCTTAACATTGTCAAATATCAGCTCATAGGTAGCAGAGCTGCGGATTCCCATCTTATGCTCCTTACTTCCGAAGGTAAATCCTTCCATACCTTTCTCAAGAATGAATGCACTTATTCCCTTATTTCCCAATTTCTTATCTGTCGCTGCAAAGATTATATATACATCAGCGTAAGACCCGTTGGTAATAAAAATCTTACTTCCATTCAGCAAATAATGATCGCCCTCATCTGATGCCGTTGTTGCCTGAGCAGCAGCGTCAGTACCGGCATTCGGCTCAGTCAAACCAAACGCACCAAGCTTTTCGCCTGCGGCTAAATCTGGAAGATATTTCTGTTTCTGTTCTTCTGTCCCAAAAGCAAGAATAGGCCAGCAGCAAAAAGAGGTATGTACTGATACGGCAACTCCTGTACTTGCACATGCTTTTGAAATTTCTTCTACTGCCATAGCATATTCCAGGTCTCCCATTCCGACTCCTCCACACTCCTCTGGAATCGGAATACCCATTACACCGATTTCGCCAAGCTGAGGTATTAACTCTTCCGGAAACCTTTCCTCTTCATCAAGTTTCGCTGCAATAGGTGCAACTTCCGCTTCTACAAACTCCCTAATTGTGTCACGTAATAATTCTTGTTCATCATTTAATTTAAATTCCATAATTTTCTCCTTTCACTTATTAAAATGTGTTTGGAAACCCTAAGTTCTCCATTTATCTCAATCCTGGAGGGTGCTTATTTTAACTTCCCCTCCAGAATTTGAAATAATAATTTTAAGTAAAACTAAATAAAAACCATAATATAATGAGTGCTATGCACTAAAATAATGTTAGTGTTATTCGAGAGCCTACTAAAAATTAGTTTCCGAATTCACTTTTACTATACCTGATATCTCTTATCTATATTTTTTCAAAATCTGCTTGCTTGCAATAACTGTCTGAATCTCACCAGTACCTCCAGAGATACGTGTGATTCTAAGATCACGGTAAATACGGCTTACACGGCTTCCGCAGAATCCGATACCTGCCATAACTTGCATTGCATGATCTACTACAATATTGGCAGATTCAGAGCAGAATTGCTTTGCAATAGATGCTTCTTCTCTTCTTAAGCAGCCATTATCCTTATTCCATGCATAGCGTAGTAACATATCACGCATTGCTTCAATTCTCATAGCCATCTCCATAATATGGTTTTGAATTAACTGTAATCTTCCGATTTCTTTACCAAAAGCGATTCTCTGGTTTGCATATTTACATGCATCTTCGTATGCACACAAAGCTTGTGCGTATGCGTTGAATGCATCAATAAGACGCTCATAGTCAAATCCCTTTGAAGTCGCTAGTAGACCATTTCCCTCTGTGCTGAACATATCCTTTTCTTCAATTTCTACATCATCAAACCAAATATCATTTACATTTTCCATATGAAGTCCCATTGTCTCCATAGGTTCCTTCTTACAATTAGGAACATTTGTAGGAACAAACCATAAAGTCAACTGTTCTGGATTTTCACTGTTCTTCGCAAGTGTTAAGCAGTAGTCACTTCCTTGCGCACCAGATATAAAGTGCTTGTGTCCATTAATATATACTTTACCGTTTTTACGTGTATATGTTGTTAAAATTGTATTGCTTGAAAGATCTGTACCTGCAGTAGGTTCAGAAAATCCTTGTGAATATGCTGGATGTCCTTCAAAAAACAATGGCATGAATTTTTCAATCTGCTCTTTTGTTCCATTTTCAAGTAATGCATCTGCTTTAACATGATCCCAGAATAAGTACACTGGAGTTCCACATCTTCCTAAAGCTTCCATTACAAGAAGCATTGTAATTGCACCCTCGCCGTCTCCACCTGCTTCTTCTGGTAAAAACATACTAAAACATCCTAATTCATTTAAAATATCCCAAAATTTTTGTGGATGTTCATGATTCTTATCGCATTCCTGAAAATAACTCTCTAAATTTTCACGTGTCAATGCCTCTTCAATTGCTTGTACCATTAATTCTTGTTCTTCTGTAATTTTAAAATCCATACTATTTTCCTCCATTATTCTATCTATAATTTTCCCTTACGGGAAGACTACTCATTTTTCAATTATTTTCCCTGCCAGTTAGGTTTTCTTTTTTCCAAAAATGCTCTTGGTCCTTCTACAGAGTCTTCTGTTTTTTCTATATAATCCCAGCAACGGTTACAGAAACGTTGTGCATCCTCTTGTGATATTTGAGGAGCAATGTGTAAAATTTCTTTAGTAAGCTTTAGAGAAATCGGTGCATTTGCAGCGATTATTTGCGCAAGCTCTAAAGCCTTTTCAAGTACTTGATCTGACGGAACCACATAGTTTACCAACCCAATCTCATATGCGCGTGAAGCAGGAATTAATTTTCCAGTCAAGCACATCTCTGCTGCAATTTTAGGTGGTACAAGTTTTGGAAGACGAATCAATCCACCAGTAGTTGCTAATAACCCTACTTTAACTTCAGAAAGTCCAAATTTTGCATGTTCTGCCGCAACGATAATATCACATGACACTGCAATTTCAAGTCCCCCTGCAACTGCTGTTCCATTTGCTGCGCAGATAATAGGTTTTGTGGATACCCTTTCTGTGATTCCTGCGAAACCATGTGGCATAACTGTCTGACAACCGCCATTTTCATCGTATGCACTTAAATCTTCTCCTGCACAGAAACTTTTTTCTCCAGCACCAGTTATGATAATGCAACGTACCTTTGAATCATTTTCTGCATTATTTAAAATTTCTTCCATCTTTGCAGATGTTTCTGGATCAATGGCATTTCTCCTTTCATTACGGTTGATTGTTATAATCAACACTCCACCTCTTAATTCTGTAAGTACTTTTTGATTTTCCATGCTTCTTTACCTCCTTTTATTTATATGATTTGCCAAAATCTTTGGCAAATCATTTTAAATATGGATTATATCTTTTTTCTGCCGAAAGTGTCGTAACTTCCTCATGCCCTGGATACACATTATAGTCTCCTTTGATTTCTGAAATTCGACGTAAGGACAAATACATTTGGGCATCATCACCTCCGGCAAAATCAGTACGCCCAATACTGCGGCAAAACAGTGTATCCCCTGTAAATAGTCCATCTTCCACCAAAAACAGTACTGATCCTTTTGTATGCCCCGGCGTATGATATACGGTAATATTAAAACCTGCCAATTCCAGCTTCTGTCCTTCTTCTATTCCTCTGACATTCGGAAATGCAGTTACGGTTTGAAAAACCATACCCATGTCATACTGTTCTTTTTCTTTCGGGCAATCCAGCGAATGGCAGTACACAGGAAGCTCTTTCCACACTTCCTGCAACTTGGGAACTGCCAAAAAGTGATCATAATGTCCATGCGTAAGAAGAATTGCCTCTGGAACCAGATTCTGCTGTACAAGGCATTTCCTAATCACCTCTGCATCATCTGCGGGATCAATTAAAATACATTTTCCCAAAACCTTGCCTGAAATAATATAACAATTTGTATTAAACATTCCCAAAACAAGTCTCTGTACTTTCATAGCTCTCTCCACTACATTCTCCTTGTTATTTTTTAGAACATGTGCTCACCAACAACACCATCATCTATTAATTTTTGAATCTCTTCATTAGAATATCCTACATTCTCCAATATATCTCTTGAATCTTGTCCCAACAGCGGTGAACCTCTGTGAATTGGGCAAACCTCATCATTGAATCGGATAGGGTTATTGTAAAAGCGGATGTAGCCAATTTTATCTTGCCATACCATTTCTGTAACATCTGTCTGATTCGCGTGGTCTGATGTATAAGCTTCAATAAATGGAAGCATCTCTGATGCCGCAACTTTTACTGCTAAAAGCTTTTCTTCTATCTCTTTGCGAAACATAGTACGAGTCACTGCTTCTATCTTTTCAATAAGCGCTTCCCTGTTTGCAATACGTGCTTCATTTGTTACAAATCTGGAATCCGAAAGCAATTCCGTCAATTGTAAAGTATCGGCAAATATTTTCCATTTTTCCTGCGTATCGGCAATGATTGATACCCATCCGTCTCTTGCTTCAAATATCCCATAAGGTGCTACAAAGCGATCATGATTTCCAAAGCGCGCCTGTGCACTTCCTTCCATACCATAATCCATTACTGTTTCTGCACATGCCTCCATTACAACATCTGACATTCCAACGTCAATTCTGCATCCCTTTCCAGTTCTTCGAGCTTCTATCAGTGCCATAAGCACCGCATTAAACCCGTATACTCCGGTAAGCGTATCACAGTTTGCATTTCCTGCCTTCATTGGAGCTCCATCTGTCTCACCACTGCTTGCAGCAAAACCACCACGTGCTGCCGCGATTGCATCATAGCATGGGTATTTCATCAATGGTCCGCTGGCACCAAAACCGCTTAATGACATGAATACAATCTTGGGATTGATCTCCTTTAATTTGTCATACCCAAGTCCCAATCGGTCAATCGAACCACTTTTAAAATTTTCTAATACCACATCACAATGTTTTACCATCTCATAAATTACATTTTTCCCTTCCTCTGTGGAAAGATCTAGTTCAATACTTTGCTTATTTTTGTTATAGGCACAGTAAAGCGTACTCATGCCATTTACAAATGGATCCCATGTTCTAGATTGATCACCGGCATTGTATCTCTCTACTTTCCACACCTCTGCCCCTAAATCAGCAAACTGCCACGACGTGAAAACTCCCGCCAATGCAATGGTAAAATCCAAAACTTTCATGCCTTTAAATACACCCTTTGATTCCCATTTTGCCATCTTTCCTACCCCTTTCCATATGTTTCATCCCTGTCAGATTACTCCGTCTGCGCGCAAACGTGCAATCTCGCCATGTTCCATATTAATTCTCGCTAGATAATCATCGGTATTTTCTCCAAGTAACGGTGCAGACTCAATCACATTGTCCTCTTTCCCATCCCCTGAAAACTTCGCCGCTTTTCCAATCTGTAGCATATCTCCAAGCTTTTTATCATGAATGTGAAGCAACATCTCTCTGTTCGCAACTTGTTCATCACGCACCAGTTCCATCACAGTATTACATGGGCCTCCTGGTACCATCGCCTCTCGGCAAATCATATCCGCCTCCTGGATTGTAATTGTCGCAAAATAATCTTTTAACTGCTGATCCAAATCTCCGAAATAATTTTCCATTGAACGTGCAGGATCATGTGCGTATCGAGGATCTTCTGCCCACTGATTTTTACCAGCACACTGTGCAAATGAAATCCATTGTGCATCACTACCGATACTCAAAGAGAACCAACCATCCTTACATCTAAATGTATCAGTAGGGTTTGTAGTTGGAAATCCATTTCCAATCCTCTTTGGTAACTCGTTCATGCCAAGAAGACCTTCTATAAAAGTATCATCTAGTGACATCAACGTATGCCATACGCTGACAGAAACCTTTACCCCTTCACCTGTTTTCTGCATACTTAGATAAGCCGCCATCATTCCGGCACTTAGATGCCATCCTGCATAAATATATCCCAATGGGAAACCGAATTTCGTAGGCTTTGCAGGAAACCCAGTCTTTTCTTGTAAACCAGAACGGGAATTAATAAGCAAATCATAATCAGGCATATCCTTCCACGGTCCGCTTTCTCCATAAGGTGTAAGAACTCCGTAAATTAATTTAGGGTTCTTTTCTTTTAAAGTTTCAAATCCAAGTCCCAGTGCTTTCATATCCTCTTCTTTTTTATTGACAATAAGCATATCAAATTGTGGTATGAGACGCTTTATAATATCCTGGCCTGCTTTTTTATTGATATCTAGCGTCATGCTCTTTTTACCACGATTGTAAAAAGCCTGATAAATTCCTTCACCAGCATCTGCTGCACCACGTCTACGAACAGAATCTCCTCCGTCTGGTTTCTCAATCTTTAGGACCTCCGCACCATAATCAGCAAACATGCTGCCTGTATACGGATTACCATCTGTCATATCCAAAACCTTTAATGAACAAAGTGGCTTCATAATCTGCACTCCTTTCTTATCAATTTTATTCTTATCACCTTTATTCTCATCAATTTTACTTTTACGTTAAAGTTGGTATGAAAACAATTTATAAATTGTATGTTAAAAGTATAACACACACTAAAATCATAAGTCAAACTATATTATTTAAAATATAATATCGTTTTCATTGAATAATTTACACAATATAATGTCATTTTTTCCTATAATTCTCTATATTTTTCCCATTTTATCCAATGTATTTTTGGATTTTTCGCAAAAATTAGTATTTTTCTTCTGGTAACCTGTTGACAAAAAAATTCTTTTTGTTATCATAAAAATAAGCATAATGCTTTCACGAGAAAGTAACGCTTGTAATATAGTACTTATAATATAGTACTTGTAATATTCTTATAAACAAATAAAAATATAGTGTAAAGAAAGGATATATGGGTGACTATTATGAAAATAATTGCATGTTGTAAAGTTGTTCCAAATGAAGAAGAAATCAACGTTCTCCCAACTCGGGAATTATCCATGACTGGTGCTTCCTCAAAAATCAGCCAGTATGACTTAAATGCCCTTGAAACTGGAAAACAGTTAGCAGCTGAAACAAATGGAACTATGACTGCACTTAGCGTTGGTCCAGCATCAGCTTTAACAAATTCAAAAATCCGAAAAGATATTTTATCTAGAGGCGCAAACGAATTAAGCCTTGTACAGAATGACTCAGATGAATGTTTTGATTCTCTACAAACTGCCAAGGCAATCGCTGGGGCATTAAAGGTTATGGAATACGATGTTATACTATGTGGAGCTGGATCTAGTGATCTTTATGCACAGATAGTCGGCATTCAGGCCGGCACTTTACTTGATATTCCTGTCATTAATAATGTTACCAATATAAAAGTGTTATCAGAAACCATACTTGAAGTAGAACGTACATTAGAAGATGAGGTAGAAGTATTAGAGATTTCTCTTCCCGCAGTATTATCTGTTTCTTCTGAAATTAATGTACCATCCGTACCAAGTATGCGTGACATTATGAAAGCAGGTAAAAAACCTGTAAATGAGTTAACTATCGAAGCAGAAATGTCTGCATCAACACAAACATTAGAACAGCTCGCTCCTGCTCAACAGGAACGCCGTCAAGAAGTTATTGAGGGCGATGGTGAAGAAGCCGTTGACGCACTTGTTCAATTCTTAAAAAAAGAAGGTTTCTAAAAATTAATCTAGTAAAGGAGGATAATTGATATGGCTATTCCATCTATTTTTATTATAAGTGATAATTACTCTGTGCTTCCCGAATTCTGCTGTGGAGCAAAAAAACTTGCTGACAGTGTTACCGCAATTGTTTTCGGTGATGAGACTGCTGCAAAAGCTGCTGCAAACTGCTCAGCTGACAAAATGATTTTTTGCCCTGTTACTGAAGAAGGTGCACCGGAGGATTACGCTTCTGCTATTGCTGCTGAAATAAAAGCAGTACCAAATGCAATGGTATTGGTAAACAATAGCACCCGCGGACATGTGTTAGCTGGAAAGATTTCTGTATATTTAGATACTGCTGTTATCAACGCTGCTAATGATCTTTCTATTGAAGAAGATAAATTTGTATGCAGCCGCATGGTATATGGAGGTACAGCACAGCGTAAAGAGGTGTTTACAAAACCTTACGGTATAGTTACCATCTCAAGCGGTATTTTCGATGTAACACCTGATGCATGTGAAACTACAGATATAAGAGGTATTGAAGGTGCACCAAAAGATGCCATTCGACGTATCTCACGCAATGAAAAAAAGGAAGGTGCTGTAAATCTCGTAGCTGCAAAACGTATTGTTGATGTAGGTCGTGGACTTGCTGCAGAAGAAGATTTAGATATGTGCCGTAATTTAGCTAAATTGCTTGATGCAATGGTTGGATGTAGTCGTCCTGTAGCCGAAAACAATAAATGGATGCCAAAAGCATGCTACTTGGGAATTACTGGTGTACAAGTAAAACCTGACTTAATCATAACTTTAGGTTTATCCGGACAAGTACAACACATTGGAGGCATTAACAAATCAAAGGTTATCGTTGCCATCAACAAGGACAAATCTGCACCTATCTTCAAGAATGCCGATTTTGGACTTGTAGGAGATATGTACAAAATTGTTCCAGCACTAATTGAAAAACTTTCTTAAATAAAATTCTACAAACACGAGGAGTATCACTATGGTAGCAAATATGGTAGGTAGTAAAACATTAAAAAGCCAATGGAACGAAACAGTTTCTTATTACAGAGACCGCACTTTTTTGAAATACATTTCTGTCAATGATGAGGTAAATTGCTTTACCTATCATGAATTTGACTGCAAGGTAAAACAGGCTGCCAATGTTTTTTTGGCGTTGGGCATTCGTAAACAAGACTTAGTTGCCCTTCATCTTCACAATAAACCTGAATATTTGATCTGCTGGCTGGCTCTGGCACAAATCGGAGCTGTATCTGTTCCAATTAATGAACATTTTCAAATTGATGAATGTAGATACATAATTAAAAAATGTGATATTTCCCGTGTGATTACAGAACCACGTTGTTTGAATATTTACACAGAGCACTATAACGAGTTAAAACTTGACACTCTTATTTTAACAGATGGCTTCAGTGAAGATTCCCGCGTTCATATGCTAGAAAAAGAGATGGCGCTTCAGTCAGTTTCATTAAATGAGCAAGTTTCCGTTTCTACGGAAGAAACCGCTGTTATACTATTTACTTCCGGTACTACTAAACATCCGAAAGGCGCAATTTACACCCACTGCAATGTCATTTATGGCGGGCTATTTCACTGTGCACAAATAGGTATGCGCACGGAAGACATATTTTTAACTTCTATGCCCTGTTATCATATGGATTTTCAAGAAATGGCTGCGACTCCAGTTATCTGCGCCGGTGCAACACTTGTTATGGTGGAGCATTATAGTGCTCACAGATTTTGGCGTCAGATTTGTGAAAATAAAGCAACCTATACAGATACAATGTCCATCCTGAATCGAACTATGATGTTACAACCTGTACAACCCTGGGAAAAGAACCATCATTTAAAGGAAATCTATTTTTCCATGGGTTTGAGTAGGGAGGAAAAGGAAGCTTTTGAGGAACGTTTCAATGTACGACTATTAAACTCATATGGCATGACAGAAACTGTTTCCGCCGTAACTTGTGTTCCACTTTATGGAGACCAGCATTGGCCATCCGTAGGTCGTCCAGCCATCTCCTATGAAATAAAAATTATAGACGAGAACGGTAATACGCTCCCTGCCTGTTCAGAAGGTGAAATTTGCGTACACGGCATCCCTGGATGCTCAATCATACCTGGATACTACAAGGACGAAGAGGCTACCAAACTACTCATTGATAAAGACGGCTGGCTTCATTCTGGGGATTGGGGCTATCTGGATGATGATGGCTGGCTCTTCTTCCTTTGTCGTTGCGGAGATATGATTAAACGTTCCGGTGAAAATATCAGTTGTGTGGAAATTGAGTGTGTCCTCACATCGCACCCTATGATTATGGACGCCGCCGTTGTCGGGGTACCTGATTCCATCCGTGATAAGGCAGTAAAAGCCTTCGTGAAGTTGATAGATGGTGCTACATTGACAGAGGATGAAATCATCCTTTATTGCAAAGACCGCCTAGCTTGCTTTAAAGTCCCTGAATTTGTGGCATTTGTAAAAGATTTTCCCCGCACTGCCACAGGTAAAATCAAAAAAAGAGAACTAATAGAGGCAGACAAACAATAACTTTTCACTAGGAGGAATGATTATGAATATACTTGTATGTGTAAAACAAGTACCCGATACTACCGAGATCAAAATTGATCCCGTAAAAAATACACTGATTCGTGAAGGTGTACCATCCATCGTTAACCCATTTGACGGATACGCCTTAGAGGCAGCTGCACGCATTAAAGATGCAAATCCAGACACAAAAATCACCGTTATTTCTATGGGACCAGAACAAGCAAAAAATGCATTAAAAGAATGTCTAGCCATCGCCGCTGACTCCGCATATCTAATAACTGACCGTGCATTTGGTGGTTCTGATACACTTGCCACAAGCTACATTCTTTCTGAAGCTATAAAAAAAGTCGCAGAAATCGAAGGAGACTTTGATCTTATTTTCTGTGGTAAACAGGCAATCGATGGAGATACTGCACAAGTAGGTCCCGAAATTGCGGAACATCTTGGCTATTCTCAAATTACTTATGCCCTAGAAGCAGAACTTAGTGGCAACCAAATCAAAGTTAAAAAGGAAGCAGAGGAAGGCATTCAAATTATTGCTTCTACTCTACCTTGCGTCGTAACATATACAAAACCATCTTGGGATCCAAGACATCCTACTATTAAACGTAAAATGGCAGCAAACAAAGCTGAGATTCCAAATATCACAGCAGCAGATCTTTCTAGCATCAATTTGGAGCGTGCTGGTTTAAAAGGTTCTCCTACAAAAGTCAAGAAAACTTTCGTACCGCCAAGAAAAAGCGGCGGTGTAAAAATCGAAGAAGAATCCGGCGCAGATGCAGCACAAAAGCTGTTCTCTCTTATGAGCGACGCTGGTATCATTTAAGGAGGAAACATTCATGGAAGTCAAAAGCAAAGATCTTTGGGTATTTATAGAAACAAAAGAGGATGGTTCAGCAAAAAAAGTTGGTCTTGAACTTTTAAATCCTGGAAAAGACATGGCTGAAAAACAGGGTGGAAGCCTCACTGCCATCATTATTGGTAACAATGTCAACTCAGCTATTGAAGCCGCTTCAGCACACGGTGCCGATAAAATCATTGTTGTCGAAGGCGAAGAATATCAAAATTACTCTACAGATGCCTACACAGCTGTTTTAGAACAATTAGTAGAAAAATATGGTCCAACAAGTATGCTTATTGGTGCAACAAACAACGGACGTGATCTCGGTCCACGTATTGCATGTCGTTTAAAAACTGGCCTAACTGCAGACTGTACTTCATTAGATGTTGATGAAGAAACTGGAAACGTTGCATGGACACGTCCGGCATTTGGCGGTAACTTAATGGCAACTATCATGTGCCCAAATCACCGTCCTCAGCTTGGAACTGTTAGACCTGGTGTATTTAAAATATCAGACGAAGCAATCTCTAATGCCGAAGTTATCCGAGAAAATATCCATATCCCTAAATCTGATATCCGCACACAGATTCTTGAACTAATTAAAGAAATGGATGCAGAAACAATCGATTTAGAAGGTGCACAAATTATTGTATCTGGTGGTCGTGGTGTAAAAGGACCTGAAGGGTTTGCTCCGATTAAAGCACTTGCCGAAGTTCTTAATGCAACAGTTGGTGCTTCTCGTGCAGCAGTTGATGCAGGTTGGATTTCTCACCCTCATCAAGTAGGACAAACTGGAAAAACAGTTGGTCCAAAACTTTATATTGCATGTGGTATCTCTGGCGCAATTCAACATATTGCTGGAATGAGCAGTTCAGATGTCGTTGTTGCCATCAACAAAGACCCTGATGCACCTATCTTTGGTGTTGCCGATTATGGTATTGTTGGAGATTTATTTGAGGTTCTTCCTGTACTTACAGAAGAAATCCGCAAAGCAAGAGCATAATTTTATTTTTAACAAAAGGTTAAAATCAAAAAAGTAGTTTATATAATTCATTTTTGTAAGGCTGCTTTCGCTAATTAATTAGCGAAAGCAGCCTTTGTAATTAGAACTGTATTTTGATTCTAATTGCAAGGAGGCAAACACCATGACTTATACCCAGAACAGAAAATCATGTATACCTCGCAAAGTGCCTAAGACATAGGATTTCTAAATATCTGCCCGTTGTATCAACACTACCGTCTCCACATGCAACGAGCGGGGTGGATTGATGTCTTTTACATTGTCGGTAGTCGGAAACAAGTCAAAGGCACTTTTTGCACTATCGGTAGGCGGGAACATATCCATCCCTAGTGCCATAACGCTTATTAAAGGCTTGTTTTTCTCAATTATTGATGTAGTAATCTATAAACCAATATTGTATCTGGCAAAACTTTATAAAAGAAATAAAGATCATTAGAACTTCAATTCGCTCCATTTTTGTATCAGATGGATGTGCTAATTCATTCCTAGTTATCCTGGTGAAGTTTGCATAAGTCTGAAATGCTACTTTATCAACCGTTGGCAACATTTTCTTGAATTCTAGATCTGATACATTGTTTTTTATCTTATCAAAATACTTTTTGTAGCAATTAAATTTTCCCGAAGCCATTCTTATATTAGCCAGCTCAGATTGCATCTGTAAAAACTCAGTATTGAAATTCCTAGATAAGAATCCAAGTAATGCATCTAATTTCTCATCAATTATTTTTTCACTGGCTAAACCAAGCATAATTACTGCCGCTTCCATGCAATTAGCGTTGTAACACTGTAAAGCTTCTTTAATATAGAATTCTACCCATTCAGAAATGCTTGGGATACTTTTTATCTTGTCAAAATACCCATCTATATCATATGGTAAAACTCCCTGTTCTTCTAAACATTTAAGCCCGTATTCTGTTACATGAAAATAGGGTAAATTGTGGCCATAATTGCCTACTGCACCAGGCGCTATAATTCCTTGGTTAAGCAGTAGATGAAATTGCTCAAATATATTCTTTATATCACTACGGCTAAAATTTGTTGTGCTAAGTGGATGAAGCATGAAACCACTTGCACCCCATGCAGCTCCACGTAGAGGAACCTTTTCTTTAATCAGTCCTCTTTTTACTGCAAGACCTTCCATAAGACGAAATAAATCTGATTGTGCACCTTGATAACCATACATTTTGAATGTTTTACCTTCTGAATCAATATCTGCTTCTTCATATGCCAAAGTTTCTAACATTAGATTTCTGATTTCAATTGAAGATAGATTTCTTGTATCCGTTTCCATCTGATTTAACCTCCACACTAGTTAGAAAATTCAAACTTACTTAAACAGAATTTACCCTAACAACTCACGTATCTTTTCCGTTAGTATCGCTTTTCTCGCCTCGTAAAACTCCTCAAAATTCTCCAGTTCAAGCGAAACACCCTCTGGGATAAGTGATTGTTTTATAAACTCTGCTTTCTGTACATCATTCATATCATTATAATAATCTGCAAGTCTCATATCACTTTTACTAGAATTACTTCTACCTTCTAGGAGATGTAAATTAGCTAGTCTGTTTCGATTACCTCTCCATCTTCTCCAATCTTCCATAGACACAGAAATTGGTTTATTACCATCAAATCTTTCAAATGGGTGGAGGTGATCCTGTTCATATTTGAAGTGGTTATTTCTCCAATCCAAACTAAGGAAATATAAGGCTTCACTGGCAACTCTACTGCCTTTTTCCTCATTTAAAATATCTTCAATTTTACCGTCTGTTACTCTAAGATCGTTCATTTGGTTAAGCATGTCCACCGTTATTTCATAATCATTTTCATTAATTCTACTTTTCATCTGTTGCAACTTTCCAGTTGTACCTGATTGGAAATAAGTAAACAAAACTGCTCTAATCAAATATGCACGGATACCATCAAGGTTATTTTTATATTCAGGATTATAGTAGATAAAGTAGATAATCGGCAATAGCACGTTCCAGCTGCTTGCAAATCTACTAACCTCGATTTTCATTTCCTTTAATGTGACTTCTAGATTTTTTAACGTCTTTTTGAATTCGCTCCAATTATTTTTTAATTCTTCCGCTATGCTTTTACTTATATTTGATTTGACAACATCTCCATAAATCATAAGAGCAGAACGAATTATAAAATCTGTTCCGAATCCTACATAAGAGTCAACAAGTAGTTTTCCAAATTCAGTTTTTGCACTTGGCCAATATGCCTCAAGTATAGACATAGTGATTTCAGATTTTCGTAGAGCTTTACCGCCACTATTAAATCTTACAAACATTTCAAGTGCATCATCTTGTTTCATATCATGGATTTCTGTATAGCGAATTAACTTTTCTACAAAAATCTTGTTATAGAGTTTATTTAAAATGTTTCTAGCATAATCTTTACTATCTGAAGGAACCTTAGAAATAACCTCTTCAATAGCTTTATTTCTGGTACTTTCATCTTGAAATCTTGGGTCTAGTATATTTTTTATCTCAAATTGTGTTGGGCTTAACTTGCCAACTTTTTCACTAAATTTTATATCATATTTTTTACTATTATATTCTTCCTCATCAACCGTTAGTTTGTTTTTGTTTAACTCAATCAATAACTTTGTAACAATACCACCACTATTTTTTCTTCTTGCATATTTCTGCCGAATAAAAGCATTACCGAATAAAGAAAGAAATAATGAAGTCAATCTCTGTTGCCCATCAAGCACAGCTGTGTCAGTTTTATTAACATTTATATTGCTTAATTCATAATTCACAGTATCTGCTTGCTTACGATTATCAAAAGTTACTTCATATAAAAAATTACAAAAGTATGTATCCCAAGTTACATTATCATCATCTAGATGCCAAAACAAAAAGGTTGCTATAGGGTAATCTAGAAGAATAGAATCCCACAATTTTTCAACTTGCTCCATACTCCAAACATACTGTCTTTGAAATGCCGGCATAACATATTTACCTTCTTTAATATTTTGCATAGCCTCATAAATACTTATGCTGTTATCAATTAATCTGCTCATGCTTATCCTCCTAACTATTCTTAGGTAAATTACATTGATTGCAATTTATGTTTTCTACTCAGTATGCACTCTGATACAAAGTACTTGTTTTACTGGTATCTGATTTTGCTAAATTACAATCTTGACAAGATAACTGGATGTTACACACATCGTTTAATCCACCTTCATTCAATGGCACAATATGGTCAAAGTGTTTTTCATTATCTTCTAGTATCGAGTATAATCCCGTCAAATCTCTTTTACAAAAAACACAACAACCTTTATCTCTAAATAAAACAGCACGTTTCACCCATTCAGGAATATATTTTCTTTTTCTTAAATTATCTTCAAATGCAACAGCCTGTTGTTCATTAAATCTTAATAGGAAATCTCGATTTTGAAACAAAATATATTCCACTTCCGTTGCGATATCATTAAGAACATCCTCGAATAGTCCGTCTTCATATTCATTCAGGTATTCAATATAGTTATTATATGACTCAAGATAATCATCATTATTGGCTTCAAAGCCATTTCTTAGGGAGATATCTATACCTCTATATTTTAGAATTGCTTGATTTATCCAATTGATGGGATTAAAATCTGCAATTTCTCCTGAGTTTGCAATATAATTGGCCTGCTCATAGAACACCCTATCAATAAGCCAAAAGCAATATTCCCTTAGTACAGACACCTTTGGAAAATCTTCTGGCTCAACTTCAAACTGCCGTTCTGTAAATTCAGCATTAGTTCTAGCATAATCAAATTTCCCCATGCTTTCATTAGCAAGATGACAGAAATAGTACACGTTGAAAAATTTCATATTTATGACCATCATTAAACCTCCCCATTGTAAAAACTCGATTTATACTTCATCAGAATATCTTCTACTTCACTCCAAATCCAAACATTCTCTCCATCATCCTCAAATACTTTACCATGACTTTTAGCTCCATCTATTTTCATTTGTGAATAATTATTTTTAAAGGTAGGCACATATAACTCTGGGTGTTCCTTATCACTGCATAGACGTTCCATCATTGAAATCGTGGCTTTACCAGCAATATCAACTGCAGTAAAGTAAGCTTTTATAATTTTATGATTATACTGTTCTGTCTTTAATGCCCACACAGGAATACGCTGAATAGCCTTCCCATAATAATCTTTATTTGTTTCCTTAGTTTTTTTGGATATTGTTTTAGGGTTGTATTCGTGAGAGGCCTTTTCAAAAGTCTTAGCAATATACCATCTCATACACATTTCAATAGCTTCTTTTTCAGAATCCTTAGAGATGTTCATAGCAAGACAAAATTTCTCATATACATCCTCATCTATTAAAAAGTTAACATTTTTACTCATATTTTCACGCCCTTGTTAATAAAATGAAATCTTATCTTGAGTTTAGTACTAAATTAGTATTTAGTCAATACTAAACACTAATTTAGTTTCAATTAAAAAACCCTACAAGCAATTTAGCCTGTAGGGTAATGTAATAAAAACTATAAAACCACATCAATCATAGTACCCGACTTAAATTCCACTGTGAGTTTATCATCATAGACCGTTATTTTCTCTATAAGTCTCCTTACTAGTTGCTCATCATACTCCTCAAGGAGGGTGGATTGTTCATTTAGGAATTTTTCCATATCTTCTAGCCTTTGCTTGGAGCCTTTTTTGCCAGCTTCTTCTGCTAAAGCCTTATGCCTTTCCTCTCTGAGCCTATAAATCTCATCGGCTATATCGTTATAATCTTCTTTGGAATTGGCCAGTCTCAAAAGGTCTTTTTGTAATTCCTCTAGCTTTTTATCTATCTCGGCAACAATATTATTGTCCGTTTCACTTATCACTATTTCTATATTTTCCTTTAAGATAGTTAAAAAGCCATCCTTTTGCCCTATTAGTTTATTAATTGCCTCCACCGTAGCAAGGCCTATCATATCCTCCAGCACGGTTCGGGAATGACAAGTTAACCCTGTATTCTCAAGTCTACTGACGCATCTCCAAACAATCGATTTTTTACCTCGGTTATTCCAATGAACTCTACGGTATATTTCGCCACACTCTCCACAGAAGATAATTTGTGAAAATACATGATTTGAACTAAAGTTTCTTTTCTTTCCACTAGTACTTATATGTCCTCTACTTCTACGAACTAACTCTTCTTGTACCTGCATGAAGATTTCACGCGGGATAATGGCTTCATGGTTATTCTCTACATAATACTGAGGTACGATTCCGTTATTCACAACCCTCTTTTTTGTAAGAAAATCTACCGTATAAGTTTTTTGGAGCAATGCATCACCAATGTATTTTTCATTGCTTAATATTTTCCTTATAGTACTGGTATGCCACCTTTTTTTCCCCGCTCCCGTAAGTATGCCATCAGCTTCAAGTCCTTTTTTGATTTTATCCATACTTGAGCCTTCAAGATACTCTCGGTAAATCCTTTTGACTATTTCAGCTTCCTCCGGCACAATTACTAATCGCTTATTTTCATCTTTGGTATATCCTAAAAACCTAGAACAATTGACCATTACCTCTCCCTGTTGGTATCGGTATTGATAGCCAAGCTTTACATTCTGGCTTAATGACTGGCTCTCTTGTTGCGCTAAGGATGCCATAATGGTAAGCATAATTTCACCTTTGGCATCCAGTGTATTGATATTTTCTTTCTCAAAATATACCGCAACATTTTTATCTTTAAGTTTTCTGATGTATTGTAGACAGTCCAAGGTATTTCTAGCAAATCGGCTTATTGATTTGGTAATAACCATATCAATTTTCCCAGCCATGCACTCATCAATCATCCGATTAAATTCGTCGCGATTTTTTGTATTTGTGCCGCTGATACCATCATCAGCAAAGATCCCTGCAAATTCCCACTCTGAATTCTTCTTGATAAACTCTGTATAGTGTTCAATCTGCACTTCGTAACTACTAGCCTGCTCATCACTATCTGTAGAAACTCTGCAATAAGCAGCGACCCGAAGTTTTGGTGTTTCATCTTCTTTTCGATTGTTGCCTACACGTTTTATTGCAGGTATAATCATTACATTTTTATTAATTGCCATCTTGCTGCACCTCACTTTCTATTAAGCTATATACAAATTCCGCTTGTGTAAAAGGATTTGTATACTTCTGAATTACTTGTCCTATGGTAAATTTCTTAGAAATAGTAGGTTTATCTTCTGTCTTGGGTTCAAAGATTCTGCCTAGCTTTTTTGCTCTCTTTACCCTCTCTGCTTCTGCTTTTTCGTAGGTTTCTTTATCAATGATGGCAGGGTAATAATCATCACCAAGATAACGTTCATTTCTTAGCATCCTTCCAGCAGTTCCGTGATAAGCATCTATTCCAGCAGACTTTGCCGCGACCGATAAGGAAAGGCCTGATAAGTAACCCTTATATAAATTCCTAACCTTTTCAGCTTTTTCTTCATCGATAACTGCTATTCCATTCTCTATCCTATAGCCATAAGGCGTGTGCGCCATTTTTCTCACATCCTTTCCCTTAGTGTGATTCCACATTTCAGAACGAAACCTATCTCTACCCTTGAGTAAACTATAATTTTTTCAACATAATCATTGAAAATTTGCTCGCTAAAGGTATTTATCATTTCAGCCTTATTTGTAAACTTTATTAAGTTACTGACTTCTTGCACCTTTGATAATTCTCCATTTAAAGCATGAATTAAAGCTTCTTTTTGCCCCATATTATTATCTGCTTCCATTTGCAGTTCATTGTTTTCTCTGTTAAAAAGGGCAGGTTCTAGATACCCCTTTGCCATAAGCTTTACAAGCAGTTCTCTCTGTTCTGCATTTTTTTCAATTTGCTTCTCTAATTCCTGAATTCTTGAAAGGTTATCTGAGTTGCTCATTCCACGCAAAGCATCTAATAGTGGTTGTAGAATAAGTTTTCTGCCGAAAATCAGCTTGTTCATCATAGTAACAAATGCCGTCTTTATATCCTCATCTCGAATAAACTGCATTGAACATTCGGTTATCTGCTTTAAGTGTTTACTGCAACACCAGGCTACATATTTTCTTGTGCCGGATGAATGAATTCGTCTTTTAAAGGTGCTCCCACATTCCGAGCAAATAATTTTTCCGGAGAAAGAATACCGGTTTTGGTACTTATCATTACGCTTTTCTATTCCCTTTTCTTTTGCCCTTTGATTTAAGGCAGCCTCTACTGCTTCAAACACTTCATGGCTGATAATTGCCTCATGGTGATTTTCTATTAAATATCTGTTTTTCTCACCATAATTGGTGCGCTTATTAAAACGGGAATCTGTATAGGTTTTTTGCAGTATAACATCCCCGGTATATTTCTCATTTTTTAGAATTCCTCGAATTGTGGTAGCAGTCCAACGACCGCCTCTTTTAGAAGGGATACCCTTTTGATTAAGATCATCTGCTATTTTCTGTGTACCCTTGCCTGATAATACTTCTGCAAAAATATACTTCACAATTTCTGCTTGCTCAGGATTTACCACCATTTGACCGTCAATGTTGTCATAACCATATGGTGGGTATGAAATCTTAAAAGTTCCGTTCTGAAATCTCCTTTGAATTGCCCACTTGTTATTTTCCGAAATGGAGATTGACTCACTTTCTGCAAGCCCGCTTAATATAGAAAGCATCAGTTCACTTTCCATTGATTGGGTATTGATATTCTCTTTCTCAAAGTAGATATAAATCCCAAGGTCCAACAGTTTACGAACCATCTCCAAACAATCCGTAGTGTTTCTTGCAAACCTACTAATGGACTTTGTAATAATTAAGTCAATCTTCTTGTTTTCACAATCTGACAGCATTCTTAGAAGTTCCGTTCGGTTTTCTTTTTTAGTGCCACTAATTCCCTCATCATAATACAAGCCAACATACTCCCATTCTGGGTTTGCCTTTATGTAAGCCTCATAATGGGATTTTTGCGCTTGTAGACTTACTAACTGTTCATCACTACCCGTAGAGACACGACAGTATGCGGCTACTCGTAGTTTAGGTTTGATAATCGATGCAACCTTATTTCCTTCTATTTTCGTTATCTTTTTCATCGCCTCACCTCCTTCTTGGTAGGTCACATATTACCTCTGAAACCCTTATATATCAACGAATTCAGGGCATTATCTCTGCTAAAAAAGGAGAGAAAGATTGGCGATTAAGTGCCTCTATCTTGTTGAATTCTGCTTCCGTTATTAAACCTTTTTGGAGCATCTTTCTAAGTAATTTCTCTGCTTGAATATAATCAAACTCACGCTGTAGCTGCTCCTGTGACATTTTCTTTAATTCGGTGCTTTTGTCTATAACCCCATCTGAGATCTTCATAACTTTTTTATCCTCATGCTGATTCATGTAGAATCACCTCCTACCTAATAGCCGCGGGAACAGGTCGAAGTTGAGGATTTGTAAAAATTAAATTAAATCAGAGCATAAAAAAAGAGCCTGCAAGGGAATAACCCCCACAGGCTATATACATCTAATAGTTAATATTTTTTAGGGAAACTCTGTAAAGCTAAAGCATAATTGCCTATTAACTCGCTCCCCTTGATTAATCATACTTAATAAATGCATCCGTAAATCCTGCCTTTTTAGCTTTTGCAAGCTGTGCCTCAGCATTTGCTTTGACAGTGTATGCACCTATTTGTACACGATAGTATTTCTTTTTCGCTGGTTCTGCTGATTTTTCTTCTTCGCTTAGAAGTTTCTTAACATCTGCTCTAAAGGTATCCATGGTCTTGCCATGCTTAGGAAACCAGTGCATAACATCCGCATGGTTACTGGCTATACCTTGCTTATAGCCTTCACTATGACAGATGATATCCTTCTCACTTAGTCCATAGAGTTTGCAAAGATGTACACAAAGCTCTACTGCTTCCTTATAAACAGCAGGAAAATACGAGGCATCGGTTAGACCGTCCTCGCAAATCTCAAATCCTATATGCGTGTTATTCGCATCTCCTCCAGCATGCCAACCACGATGATTCCAAGGCAATGTTTGGTATGTGGCAATGGAGCCATCTGCTAACTTACCAATAAAAGCATGGACGCAAACTTGACGACCTCCGGGTTTATCCTGATTCCAATGATTGTTGTATTGGTTCTTTCCGAGCAAACCGTCATCTGGACCAACATATCTCTTCAACCACGGGTTGTTAGCCCCTGTTGAATGAACCATTATACCCTTCGGTTTTATTGTTTTGCCTGCTTTGTAGCAGGCGTTGTTCGTAAGTATTAGTTTGTATAATTTCATTATAATCACCTCAACATTTAATCATTTGGCTCAGGTGTAAGATGGACAGGGTACAGGTGATAGGTAAACTTTAAATCACAATAAGCATTTGATGATGTTCCATCACTTCCCATACAGATATACAGTCCATAACCGGCTGGAACTCTGGCCTGCCGCATTTGAATATGAATGTGCAAGGATTCTGCTGAAGTATTCGATCCGACAGGTGTACTCCGTTGAATTCTGGTGAACGTCTCCTCATCATTGGAAATATACAAGTCTAGTTCCTTTTCACTAGTATCCGATTGACGACAAAGAGTTATCAAATGGCAATCATAAGCCGTCGTATACAATTCTCCGCCCTGACCGCCAATAACCACACTATTAATAGGTAATATCGTGTGCAAAGGACCACGGACACTGTTTGCACCGCCTGAACCCGAGACATTACCCGACAAAATATATCTTGAATAGGCCGAACGGGTGAAGTCACTAATAATAGCCGTTGCTGTGGATGAGAGAGGTATTGCGGAAGTCACATTTTCTGCTCTTTCAAGTAGAAAAAGGCTCTCACCTGCCTCAACGGTAGTACTACCTATGGAAAACCTCTGACTTGTCCAGTAAGCTGTACAAATTGGGTTTGGATCAGTCCCAGTTCCATAGGCAATATTCATTTCGTCATCAATGCCCCTTATAGCTCTAGCAAGTGTCTTAACTGTATTACGAAGGGTGTCTTGAATTAGAACCTGCACATTATTTGCAGCTGGACTACCCAAAGCTGTAACGAAGGTATATGTTATCATGCCAATCACTACATTGTTTCCATTTGCTATGTTGTTAAATGTGATGGCTGCTCTCCGGCTAATCATATCCGGTGCACTAGCTGTTTCTATTGGATGCAAATGGTTGAGTAGAATACCTGTTCGCCTATATAAATTTTCGCGGGTATCCTCAACCAAATTGTGTGTTGTATTTAGCAAATCATAGTTGTTGTTTAATAGATTGTAAGTGAGGTTGAGCAGATTATTTATTTCATCAATATCCAGTTCAGCTAAAGCTGAAAGCACTTTATTTAACCATTCCTGTGCAGGAGGTTCTGGTGGTTCAGCAATTCCATCCACAAGAGCATCCTCGACTATGGTTAGTATTCTTGTGCTCTTTCCAACCACATCACCATAAGTAACCCTTATTTCAAGCCGACCAACACCAACAAATGATGTGTCAGTTGCATTGGGCTGCCATGTAAGGACACCATCAGCGTAGTTCGTGACTACCGGATATGCAACCCCATCAGGCCTTTTGTAAATCGCATTTAAGGAGGCACTTGAGTAGTTATCTTCCAGTAGGCTTGATACATCAAACTCAATATTTCGGTAATTGTGTTCACCGCGTCGACCAATGAATACCGTTACCGCTTTCGTTAAGTCAATCATATTTCATCACCTGGCTTAGGAGGTTCCTCATCACGACCATGTAGTTGCTTAAGAACCGCCTTTAGTTTTTCTGGGATGGGTAGTCCAATATGACCTGCATTCTCCAAAATGGATACACCCTCGTTACTTAGGTAGAAAAAGATTACCGCTGTTCGCAAAGCGCTGCTATCATATCCTGCACTCCCCAAAATTTGTGTATCAAGAATATGAGCGATACCTACCATTACAAAGATGAGAACCTTTTTGAAAATTCCCTTGGCACCAATTTCGCTGGACAGCTTTTTATCTGTAATCGCACAAAGGACACCTGTCAGATAATCAATAGCTACAAAAGTGACCAGTGTATATAGAAATCCGTCAAACTCGCCGAGAAACCATCCAAGAAAAGCACCAACAGCCGCAAAAGCTAACTGTATCCAATTCCAAATCTCTTTCACTGTAAACACCTCCATTACATTAATTTGTGTATTTAAAAAAGCACCCCTGTAAAATACAAGAGTGCTGTTGCCGTATCACACACCTTACAGCATCAGTATAAGATCGTGGATTTGTTGCATCACATCCGCCTTTGGACGCCCTGTTCCAATAGGGAGCCATGTCACAGGTGGTATATCAAATGCTGCAGAAGAGTCAAAACCATTAACCACTGTAATGATAGTATCAATAGCCTTTCGGATTTCAGTAATGTGAAATGGCCATTTTTTAACTGTTGTTCTTCCCGCAATAATCTCTTCACTCCAAATTACAGGGGATAAGTTGTAATAACTTAGCACTATATTTAAAGCGGTTCGAAGCGTCTGAATATGTGCTGCCTTTACGACAGTCTCATTTGCAGTAATCGTTTCAAAAGGTGGCGGTAATATAGTAAATGTCCTGACAACTTCTGTGCTTGCAGACTCAATATCACTATCAAGACAGCGGAAGGTTACAGTATGGTTTCCTACTGCAAGCGGTTCCGCTTGGTACACCGTACTAACACCATTTCCCAGATAGCCACTCGTAGAAAATCTCTCAGGATTATCCACACTATTAACCCACTCACCTGAATCAATCTTTACTTCCACAATCTGTGTCTGACCGTCTGGTTCAGTGCCTGTAGTAATCATAAAGCATGGTGTAGTGTTATAAGTAGACTTTCCGGTCATAGGACTGACGATGATCGGAGCAGCAGGCGGACTGTTTTTCTTTACCGTGTTACTAACCACATGGCTTGAAACTGCATCAAGTGTATCTGTTACGTTTATTCGATAGCGGGTATACATTCCAGGTACCGGGGAAGCATTTACCTGATGGGTACCTGAAGTAGCACTTGAAATAATAGTAGTCAATGCTTCGTATACCGACCAATTTATACCGTCTGCTGATGTAGCTTGTTGAATAACATATTGCTTGATAGCACTGGTTCCCGGTATTGTTCCGCTCCACATAAGAGTTACTGTATTCGTCTCATATATTGAAGGAGTTGCAGTAAAAGAAGTAGGCGGAATGGGCAGTGTATTTCTGCGGACAGTGTTGCTAGATATAGTCCAGTCAGAATAAAAACTCTCTCCAGCCGTACCACGTGTCCTAACTCTATACCTACGGTAATAACCGCGAGTTGTCGGTGGGCTAACAACTACGCTGCCACTTGTTGTTGAGGTAACCGTTATTGTTAATGCTGTCCATGCTCCCCATGTGCTGTTATCTGCCGAGTCACTATATTGAATCTCATAGGATGTGATGGTGTTGCCTGCTCCACTGGATGCACCACTCCATGAAAGAGTAACATTTCCTTCAGCTAAAGTTGAACTTACCGAGCAAGCAGTAGGTGCTCCACAAGCCGTGATATCACAGTAAATACTATTACTGATTTTTTCCGATGAGTAGACATCGAGATTATCTATCGTCCATACACCAAATTGAGTATATGTTCCTGGAACTCGTGACACGTTAGGGTTATAACTACCTCCACTAGCCGATAGGGCCAATATGGTTAGAACATTCCATGAACTCCATGTACTGTTATCCGTAGATGTTCGACTAGCAATCTGGTACCCCTTGATTGCACTCGTACTTCCAGAAGCTCCGCTCCAAGTAAGCGTAATTGTTTCATCACTATAATTGATTGGAGTAGCAGTCACTGTAGTTGGTGGGCTAGGAACTGTGTTTCTGCGAACAGAGTTCGACGATACTCTCCAGCCTGAATAATAACTTGCTCCTGCTGTACCTCGAGTTCGCACCCGAAACCTACGATAATTCCCCCGTGTTGATGGTGGTGCAACTGACAAGCTGCCACTAGTAGCCGTGGTGGTTACTGTAGTTAGTGCTGTCCACGATCCCCAATTCAAATTGTCAGCAGAATCACTATACTGTATCTCGTAGGAGGAGATGGCATTATTTGTACCACCGGAAGCACCACTCCATGATAATGTAACATTGTCCTCCGAGAGGGTTGCACTCAATGAACAGGATGTCGGAGCACTACAAGCTGTGGTTCTTATTGCCCAGTTAATGGTTAACACTATCTGGCTTAAATCATCTCTAGCTCGAAATCCCATATAGTTTAGTGTGCTGGAGCCAGCATCCATGAATAAACAATTACTAGCTCCACTACCGATGGAATCAATGAGTGCGGTGGAAATTGCGATATCCTTTGTACCCTGTCCGGCAGAAACAGTATAGCTATATCCAGAAGTAACTTTCGTAGGTCTACTCCCGGATATGCTGGTACCCGAACTAGGAGATGGCAAACCATATGCATTTCCAGCATAAAGTGTTATCGTTCTGGCTGAACCCCAATCACCTGCAGCTATCCTAACAAGACGAATACTGGCAGAGGTAGGATAATAGTTTGCATAGGTATTTCGAATACTTGTAAGGTCAAATAACATGGCACCAACATTCTCATAATTATTGGCTGGGGCATAAACCCCTTGTCGAACGTAGTCGGTTACACCCGCAATCCAACTGCCATTACGCCATGTACAAGCATTTATCGCTTGATAGGTTGCCATAGAAATTCACCTCACTCGTAAACCGCCGATACCAATGAGTTCACTAACCCACAAAGGCTGGTGTTTAATCTGGTATCAGTAATGTTATTTGCTGCTATTGATGTAGCCGCAGCAGGTACAAGAACGTCTGCAATACCGAGTTCATACACATCGCTGGTTCTTGTTAAGTCTGGAGCCACTGGTGTAGCAGCTGGAGTCCCTGTAACAACTGCAAGCTGAATATTCCTGCTGATTTGGCTTAAGCGAACAACAATCCGGTCAATGCGTGGATTGCTACCGTGCGCTGTAGCGAGGGGCATATTTAACGCATCTGTATTCTCATATCTATATCCATTAATCCACGCACTTCCAGCCGCCACGCTTACTGCCAATCCCATCCCTGGTGATACCTGCAGATTTGTAGCTGTTTTATAAAATATCCCGTTTGAAACAAGACTTCCAAAGTATGCTGCAAAATCCGTGGCATCATAGACTCTATCTCCATCGGATGAATTGAAAAATCCGCTTTTCTCCATACAAAAATTCCTCCTTCCTAGATGGTTTTCGTATACTCGATAACCACGTAGCCCGTATAATCTGTCCGGTCAATACCAGGTTCAACAACGACATTTGTTTTATCCACATAAAGGCCGATTTGTGAAGCGAAGTTGTTATACCGTGCAAGCGGTAGTGGCAAGAAGTTAGTGCCATTTGTTGCAAAGCCAGATAAACTAACAACTGTACTTAGGTTTGCAATACCATGGGCTACGCTCCCAGGAGTAGCATTGGGAAGGGAGCCGAGGTTTACAACTTTTCGATATATTACCTTACCATCTATCCATAGACGCCCTGTGTTTTGTTCTGTCATAGAGTAATCAGTAAACGCAGAGGAGATTTTAGTTGCTGTAATCGTTCGTTCTGCAATCTTTGTACCAGTGACCGCTCCATTTGCAATCCGTGCTGTAGTTATTGGATCGTTATTAATATTTAACCAGTTCGCTTCACCAGACGGATTGTTAAACACAAAAACAGATATCACATAAAACGTCATTGTATTGCGTGATATAAAAAATCCCATTGCCCGCTGATATCCGTTTCCCGTGTTATCCCCGCTATGCTTTACCAAAAAGACATGCCCGTCATCGCTTGGCTGATCACTGAATTTGTTGCCGCTCCACGAGGTGAAATAAAAGGCATCTCCAGGGCTCATATGGTGCAGGGCATACTGGCCGATCGATATAGCTCCTTCTCCAACAATTACCTCAAGTGAGGGCAGTTTCCCAAACAGATTGTTGATACTATCGGTAACAGTATCTCCTTGGATATTGGGGTCAAGATCATGAATATCTCCAAGTGTTTCTGACACATTGCCTAATGCTTCTGCAATATCAGAGATGCCAGTTGGGGCAGATAATGCCGTTTTAACCTCACTCATATCAGAGCGAATTTTTTGAGCTATTGTTAGCTCGCTCTTTCCGAATACTACGCTGATGCTTTGACCGTCCGCGTCATAAGTCTCCTCCACTTCAGCGATTCGTGTTGTCATAGATACACCCCATGCTTTGGAAATAACCTTAACAACCTGGCCAAGGTCAAAGTCTACCTTATAAGTCAGGTTGCCATGTGGGTTAACTGATGTATCAAAGGAATATCGTATTACTTGCTCATTTAGCTTGCTCTGCCCACGAAAAATCAGCGTATTGATATAGTCCACTCCAAAATCTTCTGCCCGTAGGTCTTTAGCATCCACAAAAATCTCATGTCGAGTTTCTCCCGATCCACTTGTAATTGCTACAAATGTCCGCTCTGCACCTTCGCCCTCCCCACCAACAAGAGCAGTGTTAGCAAAATCTGCTGCACTTACTGTATAAACCTGCTCAGTTAGGTTCTCATACTCCTTAGAGAACACTGCCTGTGATTCAGTCCCCTTATACAGCATTATTGTAAAAACCCCTGTTTCAGGAGTAAAAATAGTCTTGATACCAACCTCCGAAACTTCACATAGTTCCGTCACTGCGTCCATCAAGTTGCGGTACGAAATCTGGGTGCTAATGGGTATATCCAGGCTTGGGGATGAAAAGGATATACCGCTGATCTTTCTTGCTACATCAGAAGGATTGATAAGGTTATTTTCTATAAGTTGCTCCACACAATCAGAAATGTCACCGGACAATTTCTCCGTTTGCCATACAATGCGTCTAGCAAGAAAGGACGTGGCAAAGCGACCACTTACCGTAATAAATTCCTGATCCGTCTGAGACAAGGAAAGATGCTCAATAATCCCAGCTTCTTCATCATCGTTCTTCAAAATGATATTTCCTTCTTTTAGAAGTTCGGCATTCTCTTGTGTGGCGATGGCTTTTAGTTCAAATGAACCACACTGAGAATAACGCCGTGTCCATCGAAGATATTCGAAAGATTCCACGATGCCCACAAGCTCCCGGTTTGTATTAAAGATATATAGTTCCATACTCACACCCCCAGAAATTGTGGACGAAAGTAAATACTGACCTCCAACAGTTCCATATTAACTGAAGCGTCATAGCGCAGTGTGTTAGTACCTGCCGCAAGCTGGAAAAACGTTGAATTGGTGTCCAATAGTGAAAAAGCATTTGTAACCGTTGACCCTACAACCTGGACCACACGCTTACCAGCGAAATGGGTATACACACGAAGTTCATCACCAGCACTCATTGTAGTGAGAAGCCGGATATATTCTCCCGTGTCTATGTTTAGTAGTTCAGGGTTGGTAACCGTACCCAGTGCTCGAAATACGATTTCGCATCCACAAGATACATCACCAATGTTTTCTACTGTGATGATTTGGCTCGGCTGACGCATTCCAAACTCCATACCACTTACTGGTATCTCCAGTTCAAACTCAAATAGAGGTATCCATGATGCCAGTTCCTCTCTCACCTCATCCAATGTTTCGAAGAAAGGGGATGGACATAGTAAACTTACAAAGAAGTTTGGTATGCGTTGTCTAGTAGAAACAGTAAATCCTGCTTCCTCTACCACACAAGCAATTTGCCGTCCACGATATAAAAGAGTTCCTCGCATTTTTGGAGTAAATATCTTAAGAAATCTCTGTCTCCGTACATAAGCCTCGTCAAGAGAATCCGCTACGACCGTACCTTCTAGCGTGATATTACGCATATCCAGTGTGGAGGAAATATAAAAAGCACCGTCTTGATCCGGTGCCTTAAATGTATTAACGGTCTGGCGTATGTTGCCTGTTCCGTCTATCTTGGTAAGAAAATACGGGCGGCTTTGTTTTAGGGTGATACTCTCACCGTTTGAGTTAATATAAGTAAGTTCCACTGCCAGACCTCCTTTAATATTCTAGTGCCAGTTTGCGAGACAGATTTTTGAATTCCCTGGCTAATTCTTTTTCAGATAGAGGCTTTGGTGACACAACAGAGATATTTTGAGTGATACTTGTACCATTGGCATTCCCTTGCCCAGATAAACCTCTGTAATTAAAATCAAAACTAGTTGGTACAGCATTTTGCATATCCCTTGAAACTGCTGTCATTGCATCCTCAAAACCTACACCAATCCCTTCACCCATATTGTGGCCAATTCCAGCAAATAGCTTTGAAGGTGAACTGATGCCGAAGAAATTCTTAATCTTTGATACAACATTGCCGAAAAATCCAGAGATTTTACTCCATAGCCATGCACCTGCATCTGAAATACCTTGCCACAGACCTTTGATTAAGTTTCCACCTACTTTAGCCATCTGGCTTATATAACTGGTAAAAGCATTGACCAATCCTGAGATAATCTGAGGTACAGCCTTGACGATCTCTACGATTATCCTTGGAAGATTCGCAATTAATGCCACAAACAGCTGAACACCGGCCAAGATGATCTTGTCGATGTTACCTACAATAGCGTTTACCAAGGATGTTATTATTTTCGGAATAGCCCCAACCACAGTAGTGATAATTTGTGGGAGTGCCTGTATGAGTGATATTAATAGACGTATGCCCGCATCTATAATCAATGGAATTGACCCAATAACTGCACTGATAATACTGTCGATAATCTGCGGGATTGCTTCCACGATTGCTGTGATGATAGTAGGCAGTGCTGTAACCAATGAAGTCAATAATTGAATACCAGCATCAATAATCTGTGGAATGGATTCAACTATAAAATCCACTATTGCTTTTATGATGACAGGTAAGGATGATGTTAGTTGAGGTATTGCATCTACCAATCCCTGTGCTAATCCTATAATCAACTGCAAAGCGGCATCCAAAATAAGTGGTAGGTTATCCATTAATCCTTGAACAATCTGCGTGACCGCCGAAACTGCTGCGGGTATAAGTTGTGGTAGAGCCATGCCAATACCCTCCACAAGTGCGGTTACCAGTTCTATTGCTGCATTTATGAGCAGTGGCAGATTATCAATCAACGCACCGACAATTGTCATTACTGCATCTACTGCCGCTGGAATCAGTTCAGGCAGTAAGTTCAAGAGTGTCTCCAACACCTGCGTGAACAGGCTCGTGACAGTTTCCAATAACATCGGAAGCAGGTCACCTATTGCTGTTAAAATCGCATCGAACGCAGGTGGGAGTGCGGTTACGATGTTTTCTAAAACAGGCACGATATTTTTAACGACTGCACGGAATGCATCCACAAGATTTTCCGTCAAATTTGTCATGTCTGCATTAGCGTTACCAAGTCCTGCTGTAAAAGATCCAAGTGCAGCTTGTAATAACCCAATAGAACCAGAAATGGTCTCAGTTGACTCTCTCGCAAAGTTTCCGGCATACTGCTGTGTGTTTTCAAAAAACATCTGCATTGCGACTTCCGCTTTTTCCGCTTGTGTAGCGGTATTCCAAGTGAAATCTAGTCCCTTAGCAAGAGCATAAGCTTCGATGTTTGTAGCATTCATGGCAACACCTAAGTTATCCATCATGGTAAAGTTGCCTTTTGCCGCTCCCGTAACCGCTTCCATGGCAGAAGACATATCTATACCCATAACGGATGCCATATCTGCTGCACGTTGCATCGCTTTTTCTGTCAATTCAAGACTTTTTCGCTGTTCAATGCCAGAGCCTTGGAACAATTCACCCATTTTATTAGCCGTTGCCAGATACTCACTTTGGGAAATTCCGAGATTTCTATAGGCTTCTTCACCAGTCTTTTGAATTGAAGCAGCATACGCTCCAAAGACTGCTTCTGAGCCACCTAGGTTTTGCTCCAATTCCCCAAACTGGGTAACTACCTCTTTACCCAATTTTATAGCAGCAGCTCCAGCAGCAACTGCAACTGTGCCCATAGCCACACCGATGCCCTTGAGTATACCACCAAGCTTTTCAAATTTACCTCCAGAATCTTCCGCACTTTTGCCTGAGTTGTTTAACTCTTCACCAAGATTATCTGCTTCAACCGCAGACTGCTGAAGTTCACGCTCCATATTATTGAGTTCTGCCTGAGCTCTGTTCAGCTGAATCTGCCAGTTTTGAGTTCGGCGGTCATTTTCACCGAAAGAAGAGGTGGCATTATCAAGAGCGGCCTTAAGGGTTGAAATCTTTTCTTTCTGTGCGTCGATTTCTTTATTCAAAACCGCATTACGAGCAGTGACCGACTGGATAGATTTATCGTTTTTATCAAACTGGCTGGTCACAAGTGCCATTTCACTACCCAGCACCTTAAAGGACTGATTGATATCTCGTAGGGCGTTCTTAAACTCACGCTCGCCCTCGACGCCTATTTTCAATCCAAAATTGTCCGCCATACCTTCACCTCCTCCTATATGCCTGGTGGGATAATATCATCAATCGTTCGAGTTTTCTTCGGCTTTTCGATCCCATGCCATTGCTTGTGGCAAGCCCATAAATCAAAAAACAGTCCAATTGGCATAAGCCAGAATTCCTCTGCGTCCATGCCCATCTGAACTGTTCCATAATAATAAAGTCGGGTAAAGACTTCAGCGTCCGTTACCCGACTTCCATGTTTTTTGGAGTTTCTTCCTCACTTTCCACGTTGCGCTTTGCACCTTTGAACATTGCTTCGGTGATTGCACTTTTATATTCCGCTAAATCAAGCGGTGAGGTAAGAAGCTCCACCTCTTCCTCTGTCAACAATTCTTCTGGTGCGTTCTTATTCTTAAGATTGCGAATTAAAATGGACTGGTTTGCAAGCAGTGTGATTAGCCAAACTATCTCGTCCAGTGCCATCTCAAAGTTTTCTGATTTCATCAGTTTTTCTCCAAGATTTTCAAGACCGCCGTAACGACCAGCAATTGCCTTTGTTGCACGTGTAGTTAAAACCAGTTCATACTCTTTGTCACCTATTTTAATTGTGGCACTTCTCTCATTATCCATCATTTCTCCTCCTATGGTTCAGGTGTATATACGGGTTCATAAACTTCAGTGAACCAGCCTGTTATGGTGGACGATGAAACACCGGGGTCACCTTCTGTGACTTCTGCTTTCCATGGGTGCTTGCCCAACCCATCCAGCTTGTTCCTGCGCATAACTGTTCCTTCAATAGTAGGTGTAGAAAAGGTAATGGAATCCGCCTTTGTCTGTAAGTTGGTCGCTGGTAGTCCAAACTTAACGCGATACAACCAAAAATATCGGTATGTTCCATTGGCCTTTTGCGCACGAAAACCCACTGCAACAGGTGTACCTACACTCTCACTTGCAGAAATTAATACCCCATTGTCGTCGGTGGACGCACCAGTTAGATCTGCTGCTACTGTCGGGCCAATGTCATCTACACCGAGAGTGAGCGTACCGCTGTTAAAGTCCTTCACAACCTCGGCAGCACCATCATCGGCATACAGAATTGCTTCCACTAGTTCTACCGAAAGTTCGGCAGTAATGGCTTTTGCGAGTACCGAAGGCACACCATAGGTTTCCTCGCCATTTGAGTCCTCGGTTATTTTTGCATAGTACAGTTTATCCAAACCGATAGTTGCCATATGTTATTCCTCCATTCCATAGTTTTTCGCCACGTCGATGGCGTAATGATGATATCCAGTATCATCCTCGTGACCAATATACCTACGCTCAGTCACTGTAAAATCATCGTTTAACAAAGCCGCTGTAATCTGTCTCTTCCGCTCTAAGTAGTTACTCTTGGAAAATAGTGATATCCGTGCTTCCTGCACATCAAAGCCAGGGCGGTTATCCGCATGAACTTCGAAAACATCCGAAAGTGGGAGTATCACCACGTACTCATCCGGTGCCAAACCTGAAAAAACCCCGGTTTCTACGGGGATAGGTATTGCTGTCAGAAGTGTATTTAACTCCTCTAAGATATTCATATTTTATCAATCTCCTCCTCTAGCTTGGCGATCATCGCATTGATACAAGGTTTCCTAGATGCAGTTCTCGCAGGCTTTAGGAAGGGTTTTGCAGGCTGACCATGTTTACCATATTCAATGATTGTGGCAATTTTAGCATTGCTCTCACCATCAGAACGCGGCTCGGCAAAGCCAACTTTGACATTGAAGTTTCCGTTTCTATCTTGCTTTGCACTTGAAAGTCCTAGTGAAGATAGTAGCTCCCCAGTGCTTTTGGATGGATATTTTGTATTCTTACCAATCACTTTACTTAAATTTCCCTTAACTTTATCCAGTACCACTTCACCGCCAACTTCCAGAACCTTAGGAAGAATTACATCGGTCTGGTCAGCTAATCGGGATACCTTTAAAAGGAATTCTTCTGGCATCTTTATATTCACTTTTGCCATATCCATCACCTCACGGTTGGTTCTATCTTTTCTGCTAAAACCTCGACATACATGCCTCGGTTTCTAACATCATCAACACTTAAAATCTGATATCTGCCATCATCAGAAACGATGACCATTTCACTGGTCACCCTAAGGCCAGATATTTTTCTAAACCTAAATAGGGAAGTTGCAGAAGAAAATGATGCTCTATTCGCCCACCGCTCACTGCCATGCCGATCTTCCTTGTAGGCACGTACACTGGCAAGTATGTTATCGCCTATAGCAGCGAAACCATCCTTGTCTTTAATAGGCTCTGTACTGATGATATCAATAAAGGTGTTCATCTTTCCAAAACTCATAATTTACACCTTCCAATCCCGGTCTAGTCTAAGAAGTAGGTTCACTGTGTTCCAAACCTGCTGCCCCGCTTGTACGCTATCGGCGAAGAAACCAGCCGTCGAGCCATCTCTGCTTTCGTAGAAATGACTCGACAGCATGATTACTGCCTGTTCAGTTGTTGGGGGCATGATGTTTTCAGTGTAATAACCCTCAGCAACATGCTGATAACTTTCCGCATAAGAGACGGCGGCTTTGATGTAATGCAGCAGAAGTCCATCGTCTGCGTCATGCGTCAGGATCAGATTTGCTTTTACTTTAGGGAGAAGATTATCAGTTGTCATGCCGTCCGCCTCCCTCCGGTCATTCTTCGTCTGCTGCCATTAACCCAGCCGCTTTTAGTTTAGCGAGCAGAGCATTAAAATCCGTGACAAGAGTGGCTGTATCCTCGGCTATGCTGTCGGCTTGATTAGCAGCCTTTTTTACCAGCCCAGAGACTGACTCCGTAGCATCGGTAGGATATGCTGGAGCATACAGCTTACCGTCTTCGCCGATTTTTACTTCGACGGTATCGTCCTCGCCAGCAGCTGCGGCTTTTACACCACCGAGAGTCTCCTCTGTTGCCACGAGAAGCGGATTGGCGGAGAGCCCCGTTACCGAGGCTCCTTCCTTGATTTCAAGTGTTCCGCCTATAACAGTTTTTTCTCCGCCTTGTTCGGTGTAATTCTTAGTGTTATAGCTCATAACGCACCTCCATTAAGCTTTCTGCTGAAGTACTTTTATGGCTTCAGGTAGAATTAATTTTCCATCCACACGCTGAGTAGCAACAAAGCCTACTTGGCCAGTAACAGCATAAAGTTCATTAAGCCTCTTAAATACACGACCCTGGCGATCAGCTACCCAGTAATAACTAAAATCACCAAATGCGATACTCTTTGCAGCTGCAGCAATAGTTGGCATATATGCAGAAGTATACAATGGTCGATTGAGGATAGTATCCGGTGTACCTGCCTGTAAGGAAGGTTGCCATAGGTACTGTCCTTGACCATCCTTTAGTTTACGGATTGCTTTTACAGTGGCGTCGTTCATAACGAATACAGCCTTATTACGGTAAGGTGCCTTTAGTGAATAGAACAGATCAAGTACCTCGTCCATAGTAATTGCTGTAGCACCTGCAGTAGTCACACCAATTTGGGCGCCACCTGTAGAAGCAAGGATACCTGTCGGTTTTCCAGATCCATCACCGGTAAAGAACGCCTCTTCCTCTTTGTTACCGATACGTCTTGCAAACTCCTTAGAGATGTAGGCTTCAAGATTGAACACAGAATCGTTAAGAAGCTCCTCGGAAACTTTAATCATGGTAGCGAGTTTGTAAGCTCCTATAGAAACCTGTCCGAAGCTATCATCGCTATCTGGGATAGTGCCTTCCTCATCAACCCAGGAAGCAGTACCTTTTGTAGCTACAACAGGAATTTTCCTATCGCCAGAAGATGTATTAATAACATTGGCCAGTGAACGGAAAATGTTCTCTTCTTCAAGAGCCTCTACTAAGGTACGTTCAAACTCGTCAGGCACAAGATAACCACCTTCGGAGTCTGTACCGATTTGAAGGGCATTTCTTACGTTTACATCAAGGCCTTCCCCTGCACGAGTACGCATAGCATTCCAGAATGCTTTCTTGTACTCTGCAGACGCACGTCCTGTCTTATCTTCAGCATGTTTGGACGGTGTGTTTGTAATAGGGCTACTAGTGGCTTTGGAAAGTTCTAAGTCAATAACCGCCTGACGTTCCAAACGTTCTATTTCCTTACCAAGTGCAACAACTTCAGCTTCCATCTTTTCATAGGTTTGTGTGTCCTCTGCGGATAACAATCCATCACCGCCACGTTTTGAATCAAGGAATGCCTTCGCCGCATCCCAAACCTTAGCGCGTTTCTCGCGCAATTCAAGAATTTTACTCATTGTTATTTCCTCCTTTAAATTAGTGAGAAATTAAAGAAAGCCGCTTATCCAGCGACTCTATAGGTGTACCTGTCTTTTGTTTTTGTTTTTTGGGTAGTTTGCTAATAAGTGAGTTAGTAACCGCCATCCTGCTAAAGATAAGGCTATCCGTCAAATCCGGTGTTTCACTTTCCATAAACATGATCTTATCTGCAAAACCAAGTTCTATGGCTTTGTTTGCATTCATCCATGATTCTGCATCCATCAGATGAGAAAGCTTTGTTCGGGAAAGACCAGTCTTTAACTCATAGGCATTAATAATACTTTCCTTAACTTCATCTAATAGAGCCTTTGCTCGCAACATTTCCTCGCTGTCACCGATGGCAATGGTCGAAGGGTTATGAATCATGATCATGGATACCGGCGACATATATACATCTCCACCCGCCATTGCAATAACAGAAGCTGCACTTGCCGCAAGCCCGTCAATTTTTACAGTGACCTTTCCGGTATAGTCCATAAGCATGTTGTAAATCTGAGCTGCTGCAAACACATCCCCGCCAGGAGAGTTAATCCACACTGTAATATCACCGGTGCCAGCTAACAGTTCATCTTTGAACATTTTAGGTGTGACCTCATCACCCCACCACGTTTCTTCGGATATCACTCCATTTAAATAGAGAGTGCGCCCTTCATCAGAATCTCGCACCCAATTCCAGAACTTCTTCATTTACTGACCTCCTTCGGTTTTGGCAAACGCTCCTGCGTCAGCCAATTTCGTCATATTTCCGTTAACCAGATATAAATCGCCACCTTCCTCAGCTGGGATACGGTTCATGTCCTCCAATTCACGGATATCATTAGCTGACATCCAGCCATTTTGTCGCCCAATAGCATAGCCATTCATTCGGCTTTGATAATCGCCGCGAAGCAGACCATCTAAGTTGAACTTGATGAATACTGATGTTTTCTCAGAAGGCAAAATAAGCGATTGCTGGAGACTTTGCTCCCATCTCACCACCCACGGATCGAGAGTGTATTTTACAAACTCCAAAGACTGCTGCTCGATATTGGAGAAGCTAGATTTCTCAAGATCTCCCACCATATGGGGAGGCACACGGAAAATCCTTGCAATCTCATTGATTTGAAATTTCCGTGTTTCTAAAAACTGAGCCTGTTCTGGAGGTATACCGATGGCTTGAAACTTCATGCCCTCTTCCAATACAGCGATTTTATGTGCCTTAGCTGTGCCTTGGTAAGCACTATTCCAGCTGTCCTTGACTCTCTGTATGTCTTTAATTACTCCCGGGTGCTCCAGCACACCGCCGGGATTAGCTCCATTAGCAAAGAATGCCGCACCGTATTCTTCGGTAGCAAGTGACATACCGATTGCATTTTTCGCCATAGCAATAGGGCTATAGCCAATGAGTCCATCAAAGCCTAAGCCTGGTATGTGAAGTACATCATCTTTGCGAAGTGTGACATAGCCTCCCTTTGGATTCAGGCCACTTTCGTCTGTATCCCGGTAGTAGGTATAAACCAGTTCACCATTTGATGCTCGACTTACTTCCATCTTGTTAGGAAGTAGGGGATAAAGCGCAATTGCCTGGCCACGACCATTTCGAACTATCTGTGCATAAGCATTACCCCAAAGTAAAAGATGACTCATCAGTGTTTCTCGAAACACGAATGAAGTCATCTCTGGATTTGGTTCATCATGAAGAAGGTAATACAAAGGGTGGAATGGAATCTTTTCTTTACCTCCATCAGAACGATATCTATATACATGTAGTGGCAGTCCAGCAATAGCTTCAGCTAGTATTCTTACGCAGGCATACACCGCTGTTGCTTGCATTGCAGTACGCTCATTTACTGTTTTGCCAGATGATGTACCGCCGAATAAGAAGGAAAATGCGCTACCCACACGGTTTTGCGGTTTGTCCCTTGAACGAAACAGTCCTTTTAATAAATTCATAGGCCTCACCTCCAAATTGAAAGAATTACACCACAAACAATCATTGAAATTTATAGAATTATTAAACCTCTCTCGTCATACACCGAGTCTCCACTATTACCTGGTCCACAGCGGATGGCGCGGTCGAGTGCCATAATAGTTGCCACTGCTCCATCTATTTTTTCTGTACTTTTTTCCTTGTCCGGTTTTATATTTCCAGCCGGATCTGTTTTTATATAGATGTTATCCATCATCCACCGTAGTACTGGATGCCCGCCGTGTGCTATTCTTTCTTCTAATGTCAGTTTCATAAGTTCCTTTGTAGGTGGTGACATATCTTTAAAACCTTGACCGAAGGGAACTACAGTAAAACCTAACCCTTCAAGGTTCTGCACCATCTGAACAGCGCCCCAACGATCAAAAGCAATCTCTCGAATGTTGTACTTTTCCCCCAGTTCTTCAATGAATTTTTCAATGTATCCATAATGGACTACATTTCCCTCGGTAGTTAAAATGTGTCCCTGCTTCTCCCAAAGGTCGTATTGCACGTGGTCTCGTCGAACTCGGAGGTCAATGTTATCCTCCGGCATCCAAAAATATGGGAGAACGGTATATTTATCTGTTTCATCCTCCGGTGGGAACACCAGCACGAAGGCTGTAATGTCAGTGGTGGAGGATAAATCAAGTCCTCCATAGCATACTCGACCTTCAAGGCTCTCTGGTTTTACTGGAAACGCACAGGCATCCCACTTTGCCATTGGCATCCAACGGACAGATTGCTTAACCCACTGGTTCAGACGCAGTTGTCGAAAGCTATTTTCCTCAGCAGGGTTCTGCTTTGCACTTTCACAAGCGGCTCTAACTTTATCGATACTTACTGTAATTCCTAAGCTTGGATTTGCTTTCTTCCATACTTTAGGATCAGTCCAATCATCCTCTTCTTTGGCACCGTAGATTACGGGATAAAAAGTAGGATCGTATTTTCTGCCCTCAATAATATCAACCGCTTTTTGGTGTGTTTCATAGCAGATACTCTGGGTATCCGTCCCTGCAGTGGTGATAAGAAAATATAGCGGTTGGGTCCTCGCATCACCGGACCCTTTTGTCATAACATCAAATAGTTTCCTATTTGGCTGAGTATGAAGTTCATCAAAAACAACACCATGTATATTGAAGCCGTGTTTTGAGTAGGCTTCAGCCGACAATACCTGATAAAAGCTGTTGGTCGGCAGGTACACCAGTCGTTTAGTTGAAGCCAGCAACTTCACTCGTTTATTCAGCGCTGGACACATCCGCACCATATCGGCTGCTACTTCAAATACAATTGATGCCTGCTGGCGATCTGCGGCACAACCGTATACCTCTGCTCGTTCTTCACCATCTCCACAAGTGAGGAGAAGTGCGATTGCTGCTGCAAGCTCGCTTTTTCCCATCTTTTTAGGTATTTCTATATAAGCCGTGTTAAACTGCCGGTATCCATTAGGTTTTAAGATACCGAATAAATCACGGACAATTTGTTCCTGCCAGTCGATAAGTTCAAAAGGCTTGCCTGCCCATGAACCTTTCGTATGGGAGAGTGCTTCGATAAAAGCCACAGCGTAATCAGCAGCGTCCTTATCGTAATATGACCCTTCAGCTATAAAGGCGGTCGGCTTATATTTCTTCAGTTTCCGCATAAACACCGCCCCTTTTATGGAAAAGGACATAAGAAAAGAGCCTCAATCCTATAAATAAAGCCCTTTTCTCTATCCTATTTAGATTTAGTTATTTCTTTTTATCCACTTCACCCGTCAGTATGAAATGGGCATATTCTGCTTTATGGTCTATTAAATAGACTACCAATTCATAAAACCCTCGTTCATTTGCCTCATACTGTACTCGGTCCACATCAAACATATTTGTGACTCCACTTTCTCGGATGGAAAGGATTTGTTGCTTAATTATCTCATTCATTGGCTACCTCCTCCGATTCTATTGAATCGGTTGTCGCTTTGCGCAGGATTTCCACATCGAAGCCCGCACTCTTATAGCCTTCTAAAATTGTACTGTAATAATAACAACTCGGCTGTCCAAGCGGTCTACCATCATTCATGATGTAGACCATCGCCTTGACGGTTTTGCCTCCCAACTTTACTTTTATTGTTTCCTTTCGATAAAGGAACGGCCATCCCTCGTAACGGTCAAGTGCCGCTTCATCGGTCGGTGTAATCTCCCAAACTAAAACTGGTACGTTGCCACCCTCAAAAGGCTCGATTGTCGCCACAGCGCCCGCGTGTGCCCCTCTAAATAATAGGCGGTGGTCATTGATTTGGCTTGCTCCTACCACCTTCGCTGTGGGGCATCTGTCGGCCATTTGCTTTAGATTAAGGTTGGAGCCATAGGCAAGGTATAATTTATTCTTCATTGTAATCCTCCTTCTTAGCTTTGTGGGTTAGGGGCAGCTCAGGCCGCCCGAAACCGCCATGCAGCTGAACCCGAAAGTGCTGCTGTCAAATGTTCTCTGCAGTTTGCAAATTCATCCCCAATGAAACCAATCCGGTTTAGATAGGTTCTCATGGCAAATTTCTCGTTTTCCACCTGCGGTTTCTTTGCTGATGCACACTTTTGTGTTAAGGCTTGGTGGTTGATGGCAAGTGCTAGAACAATGTAGCTTCTTATCTTTCCTGCATGAAGTTCGCTATTGAACCCTCTAAGTTCAACTGTATGGTTTCCGGTAAAAAAGCTGTGAAGGTTGAGGAAATGGTAGCGGCTGTTGTGGTAATGAGTGTTTCTACTCTCGCTGTAGCCCTCGTACCAAATGTCCTCAATTTGTCTCATGGTTCTAGGCTTTTTACGGTTTATCTTCTCAACCAAAATGCTGTCCATCTTTTTGCAGTAATTCATTCTCTGCGGTGCAATCTGAAGTGCTTTATAAAATAAGTCATTTTTGCTTGCAATGATATTTACAAAGTTTCGAATGCTTCGTGGGGTATGTTCAGCACCGTCTAGATGAATGTGAATTCCGCAAGATGTATTTGTAAAGGCTCCAGCTTTGCGAAGCTTTCTTACTAGCTCTTGCAAAGTTTCAATGTCCTCCCGGTAGGTTAGAATTGGACTAACCAACTCAACACTATAATCTCTACCTGCAGCTACTTTTCTTCTACCTTCTTTTCTTTGGCAGTTGATGCTCCCATCGTACATAAACTTCCACACTCGACCATCTGAAGTTTTTACCTTCTTGGTGTCGTAGTAAGTCCCGCCTTCACTGTAAATGCCTTGCAAAAACTCTGCAGCGACTCTAGCCGCCCTTTCCCTTGTAATCCCTGTAAATTCAATCTCAATCCCGAATTTTGCACTTAACATCGTGTCTCGCTCCTTTTAAAGTGTGTTTGTCCTTTCGGCATGTACATATATCACTCTAAAAGGCTTATATAGCAAGACAATTCTGCAATACAAATCTACATATTTACTGCCATATTGGGCTTAAAATGTGTATTTTTATTCTTCGATTTTCTTGCATAAATCCTCTCCAAAAACCACTCCAAGGGAACTGCCTGAATCCCAACTGACGTGGATAGTTCCCATATCATCAACACTAGTAACCGTACCTTTATCTCCTGGCTGAAGCTTGGTATAAGGGTCATTCATCTTAAGTAGCATGACACGAGTTCCTGGAGTGTAATAACTTCTAAGTTGCTTTAGCATTTCTGGGTGAATGATATTCATTATTCACTCACCTCCTCATGCTTGGCACTTCCGCTTTTGAAGGCAGAGCTACCCGACAGTTTGGAGAGGAGAATTTTTCGTTCTGTTTTGTATTCTGGCCCGATAAATCCAAGTCTTAGAAGGAAACAACGGAAAGCGTACTTTTCATTCTCCACTGATTTCTCGGTCGAGTTGACGCGGGTCTGCTTCTTTGCCATTTCACAAAGTGCTGTTACAAAGTGGGTATAAGCCTTCACCTCCTCTGCGGAGCACTCACTCTGGAACCAAGGGAAGGTTATAAATTCCTCATTTATGATAATGGGAATAGAGTCAGTATCAAGTGCTTTCTTTATAAGGGTTTCTTTGCTTTCTACCAATCCTTTTAGGTTACCAAGTGCAGTTTCGCTAAAACCCTCCCTCGGCATTTGAATAATCAAACTAATAGCTTCTTCGGTTTCATTTGATTCGCTGTATACGGGAGGTTCTTCGTAATCACTATTTGGACTTTCCATACCCCCAAGAGCCGCTTCATTGGGAACTTGAATATTTTCAGGAACAGGCGCTTCTGGAAGTGGTGTGTCAAATTCTACTGTAACCGCATTGAAGTCATAAAGGCCTAATAGATCATTAACCAGTTCAGAATTATCTGGTCCTCTGACTACCCCGTTTTTGTCAATGTTGTAGTCTTCCACCTCATATGCAAATGTAGGTGCTCCAAGATATCTTGCAGGAGCATTCAGTTTTTGGCTGATTGCGTTGACTAACTCTTTTCTTTTTGCTCCTGTGACATTATAGTTTATCTGCATTTTTATACCGCCTTTCTATTTTCGGTACATACATATATCACTCTAAAGGCTGTTAATATCAAGTCATTTAGAGCATCTTTCTGTAGAAAATACTGTTCCATTAATCGGCGGTAGCAACGTCTGGCAGGTCACAATATCTTATTTTCGAACCATCTCTTAGGAGAAACACACTGTCTGAGTTTCCAACTTGCTCAATATACCTTTTCACAATAACATCACAGTACTTTTCATCCAGTTCAATGCTGTAGCAGATTCTATCTGTCTGCTCACAGGCAATCAGTGTGCTTCCTGAACCACCAAAAGGATCAAGCACGATACAATTAGAAAGGCTTGAATTCAAAATAGGGTAGGCCACAAGTGCAACTGGCTTCATCGTAGGATGATCACTGTTTTTCTTCGGTTTCTCAAATTCCCAGATGGTGGTCTGCTTTCTATCGGAATACCAGTTATGCTTGCCTTTCTTTTTCCACCCAAAGAGAATAGGTTCATGCTGCCACTGATAAGGAGAGCGACCGAGAACAAGGGACTGCTTTTTCCATATACAAGTACCGGAAAGATAAAATCCTGCATCGGAGAATGCTCTTCTAAAATTGAGTCCTTCGGTATCCGCATGGAATACATAAATAGAAGCGTCCTTCGCCATTACTGCTTCGGTGTTCTGAAATGCTGCAAGCAGGAAATCGTAGAACGTTTCGTTAGCCATATTGTCATTTTTGATTTTTCCAGCAGTGCCTTCATAGTTAACATTATATGGAGGGTCCGTAACTACCAAATTAGCAGTTTTCCCATCCATCAAGACATTAAAGGTGTCTTTCTTTGTACTGTCTCCGCAGACTAATCGATGCTGCCCAAGTAGCCAAATATCCCCTAAATGCGAAACAGCGGGCTTTTTCAGCTCGCTGTCTACATCGAAATCATCTTCTTTTATATTATCCTTAAGGGAATCCTTGAAAAGATCCTCCAACTCTCCCGGGTCAAAACCTGTCAAAGACACATCAAAGTCTGAAGCATTTAAGTCCGTGATGAGAAGTGCTAATTTGTCTTTATCCCAATCACCACTTATTTTATTTAGTGCAATGTTCAGCGCCTTCTCCTTTTGCTCATCCATTTCAACAACTACGCATTCTATCTCATCCATGCCCATACTCAGCAGGATTTTCAAACGTTGATGGCCTCCGATGACTCTGCCTGTGGTCTTATTCCATATTACGGGTTCTACATATCCAAACTCCTCAAGGGAGCGTTTAAGTTTCTCATATTCCGGATCACCCGGTTTTAAATCCTTCCTTGGGTTATATTCAGCGGGGATGAGTTGTTTAGTTTTTATCTTCTCTATCAACATACTTTTCCACCGCCTTTCTAAATTCACTGTACTTATTTACATCCTCCCACGGGAATAGACAACTATTAAAGTGACCATAAGTCGCGGTGTCAGAGTAAATCACATTTCTAAGACGTAGATTTTCAATAATGGCTGCAGGTCTTAAATTGAAAACTTCCTGTGCAGCAAGAGTTAATATTTCGTCAGAAACAATACCTGTGCCAAGGGTATTTACATAAAAGGCTACAGGATTTGCCTTACCAATGGCATAGGATATACTAACTTCACATCTCTTTGCATATCCACACCAGACGATATGCTTTGCAATGTACCGAGCCATATAGGCACCGCTTCGGTCAACTTTGGTGGGGTCTTTACCACTAAGTGCGCCACCTCCATGGGATGCAAGTCCTCCATAGGTATCAACCATAATTTTTCTACCAGTTAAGCCTGTATCGGCAGCGGGACCACCTTCGACAAATCTACCAGAGGGGTTAATGAGAATTTCTGTTTCATCATCAAATGGGAAGTCCTCAAAGCACTGCCATAGGACATTGTTAAGGATATCTGCCTTTAGTTCTTCCTGTGTTTTATTCTTATCATGCTGTACCGATATCACAATAGTCTTTATTCGCACTGGAGTGTCTCCTTCATATTCCACCGTCACCTGCGCTTTACCATCTGGGTGGATACCTTTTATCAGTTTCCCTTTTCGGCAATCATCCAGTCTCTTTACAATCCTGTGAGATAGTACAAGGGGTAGGGGAAGCATTTCTCCTGTTTCCTTTGTAGCATAGCCATACACAGTTCCTTGGTCTCCAGCACCTATCGAACCATACTGTTCGTTTATCCCATTTCTTACTTCCAGTGCAGTATCCACGCCAGTTGCAATATCTACACTTTGTTTGTGTACAAATACATAAATCAAGAATTTAAGAGGGTTGTATCCAATCTCTTTAAGGACATTCCTAACAATGTATCGGATGTCTATTTTCTCGCTGCAGGAGATTTCGCCCGCCACGATAATTTTCCCTTTGGTTGCCATTACCTCACAAGCGACACGTGATGCTTTGTCTTTACGTAAACATGCTTCTAAAATGCTATCTGCTATGATGTCGCATAGTTTATCAGGATGTCCAGCACATACACTTTCAGCTGTTAAATATCTTTTACTCATTACATATCTCCTCATCTTTATTTTCCTCTGCGGGCAGATAGCAGTCGCTCCATCACATCGTCCTGTGGGTTTAAACCAGAATACTCTGTAGCACAATTCTCTTTAACGATTTGATAAATCTCCATCCATAGTCTGTTTGTCTGGCTCATAAAGTTCTGGCTCATAGCTACATAAGGACTTTGAATAGCATTGCCGGTAGTTGGATGCTTGGCAAGAAAACCAAACTCAGTTACCGCCTCCTCACACTGTATCCATCTGGCCGCACTCATGGCATATCGTTCTAGAAGCTGTGGGAGCACCAAATGGGCACAGCCTCGCTCCTCAAGCCATTTCCAAGTAATTTCATAAATCTCGCTGGCTACTAGGGTTTTCCCGTCCTTTTGCACCGCTGAGAGCATGGCCCTTGGCTTTGGCATTTCCTGCCCCTTTAAATCAGCGGTATTTTGGAAGTCAATGATTTCTAGCTTTCTCTTACCTGGATTTCCCTGTGCAATTTTATCAGCAAGTGGTTTCTTTTTTTGACCAGAGCCTATACGGGCACCGCCACGATTTGTTCCATCTTTGGCCATTCACTCACCTCTTTTCGTTGATGGGTCTATTACCCTGTTTGAAACCGCGAATTTTCACGCGTTACCCCACGCCCGTTGCACATCTAAAAAGCTGTGGAGATTTGACTCCCCCTACCGGGTTCCCCAACGGTCTCCATCTTTTGCAGTGATGGCAGAGTGGCAAGAAGTACAAAGGGACATCAGATTGCTTCTATCATGTGTTCCACCTCTTGCAAGAGGAAGAATGTGATGTACCTCGGTTGCTGGGGTCAGCTTTCCTTGCCGTTTACACTCCTCGCAAAGAGGATGAGTTGCAATGTAGCGGTCACGTATTCTCTTCCATGCACGACCATATCGCTTACGAGTTGCTGGATCGCGGTCATACTTTTCATACCGTGCAGCTTCCTTTTTAGCATGTTCTTCACAAAAACGTCTGTCAGTCAGCTCTGGACAACCAGGGTAAGAGCATGGTCGCTTAGGTTTCCTTGGCATACTACACCTCCTTTTGCCCATAGAAAAAGCCCTCGCAGGAGAAATGCTCCCGTGAAGGCTTCTGTTTGCTAATATTCCATACTACCATTATATAACTTTCACTACGGACAAACAGTGTCATCGTATGCCAACCTGTGCCAAAGTGTGCCAACTTTTATTTAGGCACCTTTAAATGCTGCAAGGCTGATGAGTGAAGTCTATGCACAGTTCTCATAGAAACATTAAGGTTGACACAGATTTCTTCCCAGTTAAGAAAGTTAATGTAACGGTAGCGAAGAAGCAGCTTCTCATCCACGTTTTCCATCTGGTTAATCGCTTCACGAATATCTGACTTAAGCTTTATTAAACGTTCCACCTCTTGTTGTATCTGCTTCTCCAAATCTACTATTCTAATCACGTATTTTTCAAAAGATGGATCAGTACTTTTTGTTTTACTGACTTTTTCCTCAAGAACAGGAGATGAAACACTTCTTGAGAGTTCCCTTAGATTTTGCAACTCCTCAAGATCGGAATTAATCAGCTCATTTAAGCGATAAGCTTGTTTCAAGAATTCCTTTGCCGTCATCGCACCACCTCCTCATGTAGCTTTTTAATTAGCATCTCAGGATCGAGAGATGTCAGGGTAGTGAAATACCCGGAATGGAAGAAACGCTCAATCTCACGTTTCGTATATCTAGCAGAATCATTGCGAGGGTATTTTGCTAGTCTTTTCAGAGCAAAACGATAATCTTTGACCGCCTGTAGAATAATGGCATTTGCCAGCTTTTCAAATGCATCCATCATACAACACCCCTCGCTTTCCCCAGATTTGCTTTGACAGCGTTAATAAGATCGGACTGTGTCTTTTCCTTTCGTTTCAAGGCTCTCATCACATCTTCATCAATCGTGCCTTTAGTAACAATGTGATGGATAACCACCGTTTCATTTTGTCCCTGTCTCCAAAGTCTTGCATTTGTTTGCTGATAGAGTTCCAGACTCCAGGTAAGACCAAACCAGATAAGTGTTGAACCACCACTTTGTAAATTGAGACCGTGTCCTGCTGATGCAGGATGGATAACCGCCACAGAAATATTACCGTTGTTCCAGTCCATGATATCCTTGGATGTTTTAATTTCTCTAACATTAAATCTTGCTTTAATACGCTCTAAATCGTGATTATACCAATATGCAATAAGAACAGGTTTGCCGTTTGCACCTTCGATTAAATCTTCAAGAGCATCCAGCTTGCGGTCATGGATAATATGAGTATTTTTATCATCATCATAGACAGCACCGTTTGCCATTTGCAGGAGTTTGCCAGAAAGGACTGCTGCATTCATGGCATCAATCTCCTCATTGGCAAGCTCAAGAACCATCTCTTCACGAAAGTGATCGTATACTGATTGTTCTTTATCATTTAGATACACCGACACTTCATTTATCACGCATTCTGGCATTTTTAGAAAATCAACCGATTTCATTGAAATGGTAATATCTGAAATTAGCCGATATATGGCATCTTCTGCCCCAGGTAACGGTTTATATGAAAATACAATCTGCTGATTACGTTTATCTGGAGTAAAGAAGAAATTGCGGTAGTGAGTTATGTATCTGCCGAGTCTTTTACCCATGTCGAGAATACGAAACTCTGCCCACAAATCCATTAACCCGTTACTGGATGGAGTACCTGTAAGACCCACGATACGTTTCGCCCTAGGTCTGACTTTTAGTAAACTCTTAAATCTTTTTGCTCCATAGGACTTAAAGGATGACAATTCATCAATTACCACCATGTCATAATTAAAAGGAATGCCACTTTTGTTTACTAACCAGTCAACATTTTCTCTGTTTATAAGATAGACACTTGCTGGTTTCCTAAGAGCTGCTAACCGCTCCTGTTCTGTTCCAATAGCCACTGAATACTCCAGTCCTTTTAAATGCTCCCATTTGTTTATCTCAGCTGGCCAAGTATCCCTTGCTACCCTTAGTGGGGCAATGACCAGAACCTTTCCAATTTCAAAACTATCAAGGCATAGATCAAATATAGCAGTTAAAGTGATTACGCTTTTGCCAAGACCCATCTCTAAAAACACCGCTGCTATGGGATGCTCAAGTATGAAATTCGTAGCATATGTTTGATATTTATGAGGATTGTATTTCATAGAGTATCCCTCCAATCTGCTCAACATCATCAATGACATAGCAGGTAAAGCCTAACTTCTGTAATTGATTTATTCTTCTAATCTGTAGTGGACGAGGTTTCTTTCCGGGAGCCTTTAATTCCACAAATGCCATCTTTCCAAGTGGTAAAAGCACTAGGCGGTCTGGCATCCCATCCAAACCTGGGCTAATAAACTTTGCTGCAATGCCTCCCATCTTTTTTACCTCAGCCACCAGTTTCTTTTCGATATATTTTTCAAGCATAAATACCTCCCATATAAAAAGGCTCGGAACAAGAAAACAACTTTGACCCATTTTTCCTATACGCGCGCGTATGCGTGTATGCACAGGCTACACTTTCTTCTTTTTTACTATTTATAAATAAATAGGATACTTCTTGTTCCACTTGTTCCGAACCGTAGATTTTCCTTTTGATTACTAGCCTTGGGGAAAGAACCAGCATGAGAACAAGGTAAGGTACAGCTAGCTTTGTTCCTCGGTTCGGGAATAAGCTCGTTGCTTTCCATAGATAGGGAAATTGATTGTTCCGTTCTTGTTCCCGGTGTACTTGTTCCACCCACCGATCTTTCTCATAATGGCACCGATGGCATAAGAATCAGATGTTCTCATTGAGGATGCATCTTTTCCAAAACATTCACACCAAATCTCCATATTGCAGACAAGGGTTCTTTTTACTGTTCCAACACGGGTGCCGCCGCCAAATTCGCTACCGCCGAGGAAATTTCTACGCTCGTATAAAGACATAGTGTCCCAATCATCCGGCAAAAGAGTATCCAGATAGGTACGAACCAATCCTTCTCGTTCATCTGTTTCCATGGCATCTGCCTGCTCACTAGTTGCCATGGATGCATCATCACCTTCAAGGTAGAGTTTTTCGCCCTTTTCATATAGCACTAGTGTCTCTGCCCAAATCTGCTGTACTGCCTCTTTAGTCATCTGCCAAGCTTTCTTTTTACCATTACCACTAATACGGACTGGCCAGAATCTTCGATTGCCAGTTATATCTCGAAGAAACCCGCTTTCTGCATTGGTAGAACCTACAATCACACATTGACGGGGATGGCTTTCCACATTGACTCCATAACTTGCCCGGTACTTATCATCTGCCCTCGAAATAAAAGACTTCACAATTTCCACATCCGTCTTACGCATACCAGCAAGCTCACCCAGTTCCAATAACCAATATCCCTGAAGTTTCTCAGCTCCAGATTTATCTTTCATGTCCGTAATGGTCAAACTATCTGAAAACCAATCTCCAGCAAGTTTTGCAAAGAAGGTTGACTTACCAATACCTTGAGGGCCGTTTAAGATAAGGACACTATCAAACTTTGTGCCTGGTCTATAAATGCGGGCTACCGCTGCAACCATCGTTTTGCGGATGACTGCTTTTGTATAGGAATTATCTGTTGCACCGAAATAATCAATTAATAGATTATCTACTCGACTAATTCCATCCCATTTTGGCAGGGAGTCCAGATACTCCTTAACAGGATGGTAGGCTCGTTCAGCCGCTACCGCTAACACAGCATCCTTGGTCTTGGTAGGTGAATAGACTCCGTATTTGCTGCTTAAATACACTTTAAGAAGTGCATTATCTGAATCATTCCAACCCATCTTGATCTGTTCCCAAGGCAGGCCACCTTTGGCGTCAATACCATCACGGTGGCAATTAAAAGCTATATGCTGTAATTCCTTGTCATGACGAATAATTAAAACGATGTTGTCTAGAGTGTCTTTTATTCGGCCTTGCTTATCCAATTCCAAAGCTGTCTGCCAATCCTCATCACTAAACTCCTCTTCAGCCTGTGCCTGTCTCTCCTTAGCAAACTCAGCTTTTACTTTTTCATCTTTTATAGCAAATTCGCACATTGCCACAAAAGACGGCATCTTACCAGGAGCTGTAGTGGTAGAAGCTTTATCATCTAAAGAACCAAATTTATGAATACGAACGAGATCAAAAGCATTGAGGAGTAATCCACTTGCTGGGTCTGTAGCATGGTGGCTGTATGCGAATTTATCATCATAGATAATCACACCGGCACTACTATCAGCTGGAATATAATCGTATCGTCCTTCCATAGCAGATGGGGCATAAACTGCACCTAAGAATTTCTCAATTGCTTCTCGAACGGGATAGGCACGACAGAATGTTCCTACCACACCTTCCTTTAAAAGCGGGTCCGCTTGCTCTTTAAGACTGCGATTTATAACTTCAGACTGCCTGCTTGATACTGGCCATGTTGATGTATCCCGCCAGTTTTGATATTTTGAAAGATAAACATCAGGGTCAAGCAATTCTCCATCCTGCTCTTCATAGACAAATTCACCATTAGAGGAAGTGGATGGCCAATACATAAGGCGATGGGCTTCATAAGTCGTATCATCGAAAAGATCTATGCCGATTTCTTTTGCCACCATACGTCCAACGGCTGCGTATTCTTCTTCGCTAATTTCACGAGCAAGAGGAACTATTAGCCTAAGTCTTGGATTTTCCGGTGTGTGCTTATGGGTGGAATAAACACAGCATTTGAAATCAAAAAGCATACTGATTTGTTCCCAGATGTCTGGTCTACCGTAATCCATATCAAGGGTAAGCAAAGAACGGCATAAAACATTGCCCTTCTTTCGCCTTCCTCCTTTTAAATGCCCTCCGACAAAACCACCCACATCTTTGATATCATCTTGTTGACCTCTTTTTAATTTCCGATATTCTTCTACTGTTTCCGTAGTACGTTGTGTTGTCTTTACTCGGGCACAAAAATCCTCCCACGAGATATCCTTGTTTTTCCATTTCTTGTCCATCCGGCTGTTGCCCACAGCGATTTTCATAAGCTTTCGACCTCCTCATGCTCCGGACTAAAATACCTGACCGTTTGTCTGCGTTTCTTGGCTACTTCAATCTCCCTTGCCATACCGCTTGAGATGGTATTGCCTAGCACCCAAACCTCGGAGCATTTGCCCATAAGCACGATATCCATAAATATGGCAAGTTCCCGTTCCTTTGGATTTTCATCATCCATAAACTGCGGAAACATAAGATGGGGAGCAATTGGTATGCAATTATTCTCCAAGGCGAATCTACAAAAGTTGCGAGCCTTTTTAACGTTTCCTTCTACATCACCGGAATATGGAGAACAAATATATACAAGCGGCTTAAAGGCAGATTTTTTCTCTGCCTTTTTCTTTCTTATTAAGTTGGTCAGTGCCTCATGGGGAGTTGGGTCATGGTATCCTTCATGATTGAATTTATCAATTCCCATTACACACCCTCCATTTCTATCTGCGGCAAAATACCATCTGCCTTCAACAGTTCGTAAATGAAGAGTCTGCCTTTTTGAGTCCAATATGTATGGACTTTTGTATGCAGTTCACCGTTACTACCGATGTAGCTATGTGTCTTGGTGCTGGTATAGCCTTTTTCTGCATACTTCTGATATAAAAGCCAGATACCACCTTGTTTAAATTGGATGCCCTTTTTATTAAGATAGCGGTTCATCCAAATAGCTGACTTGCCGTAATCTTTGGCAATTGCTGATGTAGAAATGAGGTCTTTGCAATTTAGAACTACATCATAATAGGAGACTTTCGGTTTCATTTCCGCAATCTGCTGATTCTGAACAGCAATCGTACCTTCAAGTAATTTATTTTGATTCCTTACTTGATTTAGTTGCTGATTGGCAAACTGTAATGCCCTTGCCATGATTGCTTCTGGAGAGTTCCATCGTCTTTCAATTTCAAGAAAGTACCCGCGGCATTGTTTTCCTTTTGGAGTACGCTGTATCATGCATAGCTCTTTTGCCATATCAATTGTTATTTGGTGGTCCACAGCGGGTCTTCCACCTGTACTTTCCGACAGAAATGTCGAAAAGTCCGTACCCTCCACAAATCCATACTCACACATTCTTGGAAACCATTTATCATAGGGTGTTTTTACTTCCAAAACTGCATGCAAATCACGGCCAAGCACTGTGGGGCGGTCATTTTCATAATTGATTCTTACTAATTCGTCCATACGAATTACCTCCTGTAATATAGTCAGAGAGGAAACCCCTCTACCTAATAGCCACAGGAGGTAATGAATGTTGAGGATTTTGAAAAAATATATTTAATCTTTTTGATAAAACTGACACTCATAGCCATCAGCACTAAGTAACAGCCCTTTTGCCCATGTTGGTGTTCTAGCCATTTGCTCACAAATAGTAGAAAGTGACATACTCATATCCGCTTCGATTATAATTTCATCGTGCACATGAGCCACAATGGAACAATTCTTTAACGCCTGCATGGCGTGGCACAAAATGTCACGACTGATTGCCTGGACAATATTCTCTACAAATTTTGGACCGTAGCTTTCGATCCTTTCCCACTTTTTCGTCCCACCGATACCTTCATAAGTAACTGACTCACCACCAAATACATTCTCTCCCATACGAGGTTTCACATAGGAAAGCCGCCTGCCGGAAGGAAGGACAATAAAGAGCATTCCACTTTGATATATAAATTTAATACCGTGTGTTTCTGTAGGAGTTTTCTGCTTAACGCAGGTTTTTACAGCGCGGTCAACATCCCACCATAGTTTTGTAATATTGGGATTGGATTGTCTCCAAGCCGTTACAAGAGGTTGAAGTTCCTCTTCTTCAATTCCCATCTCCAAAGCACCCATTGATTTCAGTGCTCCAACAGATCCACCGTAACCTAGGGCTAATTCAGCAATTTTTCCCTTCTGACGAAGATGTCCATTAACACCGTTTTTCTCCACAGGTACATTAAACATCTGAGATGCACTTGCACAGTAAATGTCACCGCCATTTTGGAATACATCTATTCTCCATTTTTCTCCCGCAAGCCAGGCGATAACGCGAGCTTCAATCGCTGAAAAATCTGCAACTATAAACTTCATGCCCTCCTTCGGTATAAATGCAGTACGTATAAGTTCCGACAGTACCTCCGGGATAGAATCATAAAGTAAGGTAAGAGCATCAAAGTTTCCGCTACGAACTAATTCACGAGCCTGTTCCAAATCGGGCATATGGTTTTGAGGGAGATTTTGCAGTTGAATAAGCCTGCCCGAAAATCTGCCTGTTCTGTTGGCTCCATAAAACTGAAACATTCCTCTTGCACGACCATCATTACATACTGCATTCTCCATTGCCGTGTATTTTTTTATCGATGATTTTGCAAGCTGCTGACGAAGTTCCAAAACGGTGCCTAGGGGTTCAGGTGCTGTCTTTAACATCTCAGCAACTACTTTTTTACCAAGACTATCTGTTTCCAATCCGTTATCAGCAAGCCATTCTTTCATTTGTTGTACAGAGTTTGGATTCTCCAAATTAGTTATATCCTGCATTAAAGCCATTAGCTTTTCCCGCGACTGTTCATCCATCTTGACGGCTTGTTTTACAAAAGCCATGTCAATAGCGATACCACGATCATTGATTTTCTGGTCAAGATGATATTCTGACCATATATTCTCTGGAAGCGGGAATTTAGATAGTCTCTGCTGTATTGACATCTCAGCTTCCACATCACGGAGGTTATATGCTTTAAATCGCTCCCATTTATCAATATCGTGTTTTGGCAGATTACGAACTCGTCCTCCGTTTGATTTAGTAGGGGAGCAAGGTGTACAGAAATATTTAATGAGGTCTTTGCCTTCCGTCAATTTTTGTTTTTCCAATCCTAAGACTGCACCGACACCTTCAAGAGAAAGCGGAAGTCCCATATAAGCCGACCATATCATTGAACATTTCCATGATGTAGGGTCAAGATAATCAGTAAGGTTAAGCCATTTTGATAGGCAAACACGCTCAAACATAGCATTAAAGGCCCATTTGGTAACAGAATTATCCATAAGAGCATTGATTATTTCATTTGGGATTTTCTCTCCACAGGCAAGATCAACCACCTGAACTGCACCGCCATCAACCGAATAACCAAACAACAGAATTTCAAAATCATCACTCTCGGCATAACGGTAAACTCCACATTTTTGAAGATTGGCACTACTAAATGTCTCAATATCAATAGAAATAGAATTCATGTATTACCGCCCTTTCCAATGCAAACGAGGTAGCAGAAGAACAACTTCCACCACCCCGTTTGTATTCATACTTTAGCTGTTATGCTAGGAAATCATCATCTTCAATTGTGGTGAAATCATCAGCCGCTGTGGTTCTGCTGCCTAAAGGCTCTCCATCTCTAATCTTTTGGATGTTACCAAGTCCACAGGCCACACCCTTGTTACCGTTAGAATTGAAAGCATAGAAATTAAGTGACACTCTTGCATAGCAACCACTGTATACCTCGTTGCGATCCAGAATGGGCTTGACTGCTTTATCTACAATCTGAGGCGGAGTAGTGCTGTTGGCATTTACGAAATAATGTCCTTTATAAGCCTCATCATCTCGTTCTACATCACCATCTCGAAGTGGTAGCTTGATAGCAGCCTTATTTGGTTTTTTACCGCCAAACTTTGCAATGCCCTCTTCAATAGCCGCATCAACTGCTGCATTGATGGCATTAATGGTTTCCTTATCCGATTTAGGAATCAATACCGATACACTATACTTTTCTGCCCCACCATTGATGGATACCGGTTCCCAGCCATGAAAGTAGCTGAGACGTGTGTTTACACCAGTAATAACCTTCGTTCTGTTTTTATTATTCATATTCACATTCCTCCGTTATTTCGTTAAATTCGTTTTTTGCGTTTGATACGTTCATAGCCGGACGCTTATCCGATAGCGGGACCAGAGTCGGCTTTCCCGGTGGCTTGTATATAAGATCACCGAGTATCTTCTCAAATTTTGATTTGCCCATCAGCCTTTCCATTTCCGTAAGAGTGATGAGACTCTGACGAAATATATCTTTATAACCGTTTGCTTTGGCTACTTCAGCCACAGCATCTTCATCCTTGTATTTGCGGACAGATCTGCCCTCAACAACCTTAAAACCATGCCACTCTTTCCCGTGATTAACAGCTGCATCGGTGGCATATGCAATGATTTCATTTGCCCACTTCGTAAGGTCCGATAGTTTAGATAGAACTTCCTCGATTTCAGAGTCCGTAAGTAGTGGGGGTAGCTTGAATTCCGATTGTGCCAATTTCAGTTTTTCCTCGGCCCTAGCACGGCATTTAACTGCCGCTCGACAGAAAGTACACCACTCACCCGGAAGATATTCACCTTCACCGTCATAAGCTTTTTTAGCCCTTGGTTTTAGTTCTTTTTCTGCCCAATCTTTCAGATCCTCTACCCGTATTGTCCATGTGCTGACATTCTCTCTGCGTGGCTGGAAAATGGTCATGTAAACTTCCTCGATGTCGTACAAACTATCGTAAATTTCTAAAGCACCCAGTGCGTACAACTTCATCTGTGGATTGTCCACCGCATCTACCAATACTCCCATGCCATACTTGAAATCGATAATGTGAAGTTTCTTATCGGCAATAATGATGCAGTCACCGGTTCCAAATCCCTGTGGAACATAGCAAGAAAAATCAAGACGCTGTTCGATTAGTATTAAAGGGTCTGTGCAGCTCTGCTTTGCCAGCTCAAGCTGTTCCATTACAAATTCCACATAGGCATCACTGTGTTCTTCCATCTCATCGGAGTTATAAACTGAGACAGGACGCTTACTTCTCATGTGAAGTGCTTTTTTAAGTTTATGTTCGCAGAGAGCATGGGCGGCGGTGCCTTCAGCGGCTGCACTGGATTCGTTATTTACAAACTCCAGTTCCAATCGTGCAGACGGAAGACAATTCAGCCACCTATGGGCGCCTGATGCGGAAAGAACTGCATGATCACTCATTCCCAAGTACCTCCGCATCTTTTAACATATCTGCATAATGTTTTGGGTCCACTTCGCTTAATTTAGAGCCACCGTATTTTTGGATTATTTCTCTTACTTGGGCAGTAAGACCGGCTTGACTCTTTTCAGCGAGTTTTGCTCTGACTTCTTCCAGAGTGATTTCCTTTTTATTTGGTTCAGGCTCTTTTACAGTTGTAGTCGGTTCTTTTGTTTCGACTGGTTCATTGCCCACCATTACATCAGCAACCGCTTGTATGCTGTCTGCCAAAGAGCGCATATCGGAAACCACATCAAGGAGTAGCTTGATCTTGCTCATGGCTTATTCCTCCTTCCTTAATCTCACTGATGGCGAGTTCCTGTACGGTGTCACCCGGAACAAGGATGGTCAGTTTCTGCTTATCACCAAGTAAGAAACGAAGGAAACGCTCCCTAATGGTGACGTTTCGACAGGAAACAATCCCGCCAGACTGTGGTTTTTTTGAAACACTGATTTTCAAGTTGTGCTTCATGTATTCACCTCTTTCCGAGAGCGTCTATGTGCTGCCCTCTAACTATTAGCCATGGCAAGAGGGGAAAGTTGAGGATTTGGGATATATTTTTTTGAAATTCTTTTTAGCTGTATCTAAACGGTGGGAAATGGCACTTACACTTACCCCCTCACGTTCTGCATACTCTGTTACCGAAACACCATCCAAGACTATAGCAATCAGTAGCTCCGCTTGTTTTTCCTTGAGAGCCTTGCGAATAATTTCACAGATATGCTCATACTCTTCTTTTTTCTCTCTAGTCATTTCATCTGAGTAGTCAGGAAAATAGTCCATATGGTCGGTTTCATCAACCTCTTGGTCATCCTTGCGGAATGGTTTCTTTGGCATACCTCTGTGTCTGTCAAATTTGTGCCAGTTATTGTATTCCGGCTTGTTGAAACGTTCGTCCATTATCTCCTGTGGAGAGCGCCGGGTCACGGTTTCTTTGTCCTCTGCAGAAGATAGCCTGTCCTCATAATCCGCCTCAATCATTAAGGTGAAGTCCTCGTCTGGTACCTCCAGATAGATAGATTTGTTTTCGTGCTGAATTCTAATTTTCATTTTGCATCCTTTCCGCCGGATTGCATTGGCGGCAAAGGATACAAAAATAGGCCTGTACCAGAAGTACACAGACCTTTTTATCCTGAAAATGAGCGCAATAAGGTAAGGTACTTCTATTGCACCGCAACAATCCTTACGGATTGGAGCGAAACAATATGTATCCTCTGCCCTTATTGCAAATCAGGCATTCGATATTTTTTTGTAGACGGGAAGCAATCGAATTTTGCTACTTACGAAGAACTTGTCCGCCGTCTGTAATTATTGTATTGCCCTTTAAATAGTAAGTAAATTTGATAAAATTCGTATTACTTTACCAAAAATTTCAGCTTGACATTATTGTTAAAGTTACTTTTTAATGATATAATTTTTTTATATTATATTTTTAGTTATTACTTCTGGATAATTTTACTAAATATTATTTTTATAATTACATTTCATATAAATGAGGTTTAAGTTATGGAGACAAATAGGGAAGATTTTTTTGAAAATAATTTATTTAGATATGAAAGCTATTCTTGTGACTGTGTAAAAGATATAGAACATATTTCTCCTGGAGTCGAACCGATAACGACGCTTAAATTACAAAGCCTGCCAACAAAAAGGATTCGCTTTGCTTTCGCTGCAAAGGAAGGTCTCTTAAGATTGGCAAGCACAGGATCTATAGAAGAGAAAAATATTCTATCTTCATTGATTTCTTTACCAAATGGGAATATTGATGTGCTTTTTGACTTTTTCAAAAAGAATGGCTTTTTATTTCCCATCAGTGATTGTGAATATGAATCTGTAGATGCTCATACAATGTTAGAATTAGTCTATCGAATTAAAGCAACAGTTAGATTAATGAGCGCAATTGAAGAACCTAGAAAAAACTATCAAGATATATTGCATTTAACTTTATATCTACTACTTTCAGATCCTGTTTCAATTAATGTGATGAGTCTGAGAGAGCCTTACACTACTTGCAGACATCCATTTTATGATGAAATAGAAAATGCCCCCTATCTACAAATAGTAGACAGAGGGCAGGAGGCTTTTGATAAGGATACATATACAATCACAGACACCATTTATCAACCGACATATGAACTGGACATAAATGACTATAATGATATCATGGGTGGCTATATGACATCTAAACCTGGTTCTGATAGCAAACGATTTAAGGCAGTGGTTAATCTCTACTGTAATAAGCCAAATGCGGACCATTCTATTCGACTAATTACAGATTTTTTATTTCATTATCAATATGAGGTAGGGATTATTAAATCCTTTGATTATGAAAACGGTATTCAATATTACTCGCAACCAGACAAGACAAAGTTCAATGACCACATGAAAAATGCTCTTATTGATATTGCTCGATTAATTATTGGTGAAGAAATCAATGAAAACTTAAATGGTATTCATCCACAGTACAATGTCGCAACTATGTCACCATCATGGCGTGTAGATTCGCTTATGGGAGCAATCTACTTTTCAATTTTTTATATGAAACCCGGATTAGAATTATATAGACTATGTGCAAACCCAAACTGCAATCAATATTTCTTAGTAAAGACGACATCCACAAGGAATAAATATTGTTGCCCGGAATGTGGAAACGCCACTGCTCAAAGAAATTACCGAAAACGTAAAAAGGAAAGCCAACAATAGAAAATACCTCTGTTCATAGATATGATGCTATGACAGAGGTATTACAATTTATTCTGAACTTGGCTGAGGAAGAAAACCATTATTCTCAACTAAAGCTTTTTCTATAGATTCTGCTAATGCTATTATGCTTTTTTTTGAATTTCCCGTGTAATGATACATTAGATACCGAGTATCTACAACAATTCCTTGAATTCTTTCGTAATAATAGGTATCTCCCTTCCAATCACCAACCGCCTCACCAATATTACCAAATGGAGTAGTAAAACCGAAGTAATTTTTCGCAGCATTATATGGCATAATAAAAGCATTATATAAAGACTCATTCGGTAAGTTTAACTGTCTTTGTATATACTCGCCGTATGTTATCTGCTTGTTAATCGATGATGAATCCGGTAAATGATCTGGATTGCCTGAAACGCCGTATCTATAGTACTTTGCATCTAACACATATATCTTATCGTTATGTAGCATTATACTATCCGGTTCTAGAGGGTATTTTTCTTTGTGTTTACCTTTTCGCAAACGCCATCTTGTTCTAGGAAAATAATCCTTCTTGTTTTTGATTCCAAACACACGATCTATCAGCTTTTCCCAAACATTCTCAAAATAATCAGTTCCAAAATAGAACTGTTTTACTGATGGCTTTTCATCCATATATTCTAGCATTGCCTTCATAGATCTAAATAATTTTTTATCCTTATCGTTATATGTAGTTGCCAACTTGTCATTTAATGCAATTATAAAGCGCTTAATGTCAAGGGGTATTTGTGGTGGTTCAGGCATATATGGAGTAAATAGCCATCCTAGTTTTGAAAAACTTTCATATACACAATGTCTGTGTATATGGGTTATTAACTTATTCTCATTCGGAGTTGATTCTCGAACAGTATATTGTGTATACACTGGTGAAAAGTTAGACTGTATCAATGCCTTTTGCCTTTGTATAGTTTTTGCCCAGTCGATATTTCCACGGTCCCTTGTTTTATATACAGGTTCAGTTTCCATATAGTAACCGTTCTTCTCCATAAAATAATATATAACCTCTAGATAAGCATTAATAGGAAAGTCGACTGATTGTGGGGCCTCAAACTTATTCATAGCAAGCACTCGGTCAGAGCTATCAGTAAACTCAGCCAACACTTGAAACAAATGAAGTATATCACGTTTAACATCTATTTCATTCTCTGGAAGATGATAACCAACAGGGAAATAGACTACTACATCATCAGAATCAGCCTTAATACCGACAAAGCGATCTCCCTCTTCATTTGTATTTACACGGCAGCGTTTACGTATTTCAGAGTCTATTACCATGTTGAGTCACCACCCTTAATCATTTTGTCCATCAGCATTAGGAGAAACAAATGCATCATATACATTTTCTTTAAAAACTTTAAATCGGTCATTTTTTTTCTCGCTTGAAAATTTTGCGACTACAGCTTCTAAACTGTTATACTGGCTCACCTCAAAAATATCTTCACGGGAAAATTTAAAAGCATCGTCCCAAAGATATTTTAATACTTTTTCTGGGAAACGACTGTTGTTTTGTTTAGCTTTAATACGCTCTTTTTCACTAAGATTAGGGTTATCAGCATTTTCATCATAAATCAGATCACTCAAATGGACAAAGTATACCCCTAATCGTTTATCCTCAGATGATGTCATTCTTACATTTTTATCAAGTATTATTTTGTTAATTTCTGTGCAAAAAGTTTTCCATGTTACAGTTGTGTCCAAAATTGGATGATTTGCAAATTCCGCATCCGCTTTATCAAAATTATTCTCTATCATACGCATTTCCCATCTACGTTGAAACGCGGTATCTAGCGTGAAAACATTTTGATCAGAAGTATTCATAGTACCTATTATGTTTAGATTTGATGGGATACGCACTTTTCGCGTCTCATCACCATATACAACTTTAGCTATATCAGTATTTGAAATACCATATTCACTTGCACCTGTTTCATCCCTGTCAAGTAATTGAAAGATTTCTCCGAATATAGCAGGTGCATTACCCCTATTAATTTCTTCAATTATAAGAAAAAATTCAGTAGTAGGGTTTTCGTATGCTCTTTTTAGCAGTCTTGTAAAAGGACCTGGTTTAAATTTATAGTTTACGATTCCATCCGAAACATCAGGTAGTATTTGTCCTACAAAATCTGAGTATGTATAATCAGGATGAAAAACTAAACGTTCTAGTCTATTCTCATCATCACAATACTCTTTTTTTATTGTAAAACTTTTTCCACTACCAGGAACGCCGTAAAGTAATATATTTCTCCCGTGAAAGTCGGTATTTCCTGGCGGCTCGTTATCTGAAGATTTAATATTACGTTTTTCCATAATAGCCTTAATATTTTCGTCAATCTTACTATCAATTGATTCATCAAAATTATTACTCATCATCTGACCCCCATTCTCTTAGAATCTCATCAATTATATGTTTGTTTTTTTCGTTAATTGTGATCTTCATATTTTCTTTTTTACCTTCAACTTTGATTAATCCCACATATGCGAAGTTTCCCAAAATATAAGAATGTGATAATACATTTTCCGTAATCTTTAAGTCAGAAGCTTTTAATGCCCCATTCCTAATGTCAGTAATATATTTATCAAACTCCTGTTCTTCCTCAGGATTGTTATCTGAAGTAATTATTGTATTAAGTAGATACCACTCCCAGTAAGTTAAATATTCATACTTTTTCAAAGCTTTTAATAGAATAACTGCAGGATGAAACTCATTACCATCCTTATCTCTTATAGTGTATTTTACTAAAATTTTCAAATAGAATAATTTATATATTTCTTTAATTCTCTCTATCTGTTCATAAGAATCCTTGGAAGGCTTTTGTTTCAAAAGTTCTTCGCTTTCAAATAACCTTATAAGAACCTCCCCATTTTCAGAATAAATATTTGATTTATCTGGTACTGTCCGTCGATTTAATGCACCAGGTTTTAATATATCAAACTCTTCCATCATTCTTTTTATGGTCCGAACTTGTCCATCAGAGATTCCTATTTGGTTACCAATAAATTTCTGTAAACTCCCACCCCATGTTCTATTCTGAACCTTCTCAGGGTCATTCAATATTTTGATTATTTCCATAATCTGATGTTGTAAATTATCACTGATAATTCTGCCTTCATATTTCCATCCAGATAGGTTCAAGCTTATCCCTCCTTTTTAAGAACTAATACATGATCTACATTAATTTTTCCTCCCTTATTTTTTCTCGGTATTCTTATATAAGGGTTTTGGATTAAATAATTAAAATAGGTTTCGGTTTTAAACCCAACAAGTTCCGAGAGTTGTTGGATAACCTTCCAGCTTTCAACTTCCACCTTACGTATTGAGCTGTTCCCAATTACTATCATATAATGACCACCCGGCTTTAGGTATTTATAAGTATTCTTGAGGTTACCTTCCATATCTTCAAAGAACTTTTTAACAATCAGCGCTCTTTTTTTGTCCTTTTCAAAAATTTGATTGTAATATGATTTAAGAATTATACTTTTCTCCAAAATTTCGAGGTTTTTTTCCTCTTCTGCAACCTTAATTGATTCGGTACCTACATAATCTTTCTTTTTCTCCCTCAACTCGTTTTCAGTCATAGTATCCAACCAAAGGTTTTCCAATCTCATTGTCCGGGCATAATCAAATGCATTTATATATGGTGGCGACGTAACTGCCAAATCATATAAACCATCAAACTCAAAATTCAAAGCATCCCCGTTTATAATGCGAGCCTTTTTTGTCAGTCCAAGATTACTAAGTTCTTTTATTCCTTCAAAGTATTTAGTAAATGTAGACGAAAACTCTTTGATAGTCTCTGGCGGGTTCTTTATAACTTTATTGGACACATATGGTTTGGGAGAAACATCATCAGCATTTGATACTCTTTTAATTATTGAAACAAAACATACTTTGAAAAAGTCACGGATATCTTTGTCATCAATGCTATCGATGTTCATTTTAATTCCGGATAATTTTACAATTGCATCTTCCGTGAACCAATGGTTTAAATTATTAATGCCAGGAAGTCTTTGAGGTTTTTGGCTTGTATCTATGTTTGTAATAATCCTATTAAATTCATTAGCTATTTCATCTAACTTATCTTTAGTAAAAGGAGTAGTTTTTACTTTAATGATCAATTTTGCAATATTATCAATCTCAGTTCCATAAGCCTCAAAATCATTAATAACACTTTCTAATAGCGTAGTACCGCTACCTGCAAACGGGTCAAAAACAGAACCATTTTGAACTCCAGTTAAATATTTTTGAATAGCCCATCTTGGAATCTCTGGAATAAAGCGGCATGGATATTTAAAGAATGAATGTGTATATGTGTTTGGATTAGATTGAGCAATTATGTATGACCCTCCAAACTCTATATCCTTTGGTAGACTTTCAACAATGATGTGATTATTTATTTTTTTAGACATACAACACTCTCCCTTAAATATTTACCATATTCTTTAGTAGATTCGTACTGTTGGGAACTGGTGATAATGTATCTATCAACTTCAATCTTATCTACTTTAAACCCAATTTTTTGAGCATATTCTGCTAAGATTAAATCTGTCGGAAATACAACTCCACCATAAGAAGAATTACCTACAACAATGGCACAAAACCCATTATCTTCAAGTGCAGCATAACTCTGATCTATTACCTTAAACATATCGAGGTAGTACAATTGAAGCATCAAAGGAATTCTCTTATCCCATAATTTTTTTGTTGCTAAAGAATCAAGTAACTCTTGAGTTGATTTAGATATCTTTGTTGTATCAACATTTTCTAAACTCAATTCACCATTTAAATGAGACCGTAGTGATTTTTTTCTCAGTTTTCTTAGATCCTCATATGAATTAACAAATCCTCCAAACCATAGCTCTAATTTATATATTTCTGTATAATCAAAACAATTTGCATAAGGTGGTGAAAAAATAATTCCACTAACTGACCCATCTTCTACATATTCCCTCGAATTCAAGCATGAGTCGTTAAAAATTTGTGCCTTAAATGTTATATCATTAGAAGTAATATCATCGAATATATTAGTATAGAAAGTAAGTAGTTCACTCCTCGCATCACTTACAGTAATGATACGTGGCTTTACATACTTTCGTTTCTTTAATCCATTTCCGCCTTTTCGATAGTTTGATAATGGTTCAATACTTGAAATCCATCCCAAAATCAGCAAGTTTTTAACTTCATCGCTATATTTCCCCTCTAATATGTTTGCTTTAACATTCATTAAATAATTTTCTACATCAGAATTAAATACGTTTTGACTTATGGATAATGCCGGTAACTTATATTCTCGCTCATACTTAACACTTAATACTTCTTGTGATGCATTTTTAAACTCCAAAGCAATCTCGGCACTGTAATTACGTAGTTTACATTTTGAAAGAAAATATGAAAATGGATTCACTTCAAATCCAATGCCATTAAGTCCTAATTGATTAGCAGCTATAATTGTACTTCCGCTGCCGAGAAATGGATCCATTATTGTACCATTTTTATTTTTGTTATATTCATTTATCAATTTCCTTACTAGCTCCAGTGAAAAACCTTCTTTATACCTATACCATCTTTGTCTAGGCCTATTTAAATCATCAGAATAGTTTAACAAACTAGAATATGTTGCATTTTCACTTTCTGGATATATAACTTTGAATTTTTGCTCTAACTCTCTATACATTATTGTCCCTCTGTTCTTCTGTCGAAAATTCTACAATATCCTCAATATTGCATTCTAATGCTGCGCAGATTTTTGCAAGTGTCTCCGTAGAAACATTTTGATTTTTTCCAAGCTTTGTTATTGTTCCTTTGCTTATACCTGCTTTCTCTTTCAAATCTTGCTTTCGCATATCGCGATCAATTAATAGTTTCCATAACTTTTTATAACTTACTTGCATTTCTTCACTCCCTAACTTAACCAGCATTCTATCACAAATAATAATTATACCACTCAATTCCCACAAAGTAAATCATTTTTCCTACATTATTAGGATAATTCCCTACAATCGTGTTCTCTGTAAAATTGTGGTACCATGGATAATATTATCATTTCTGCTTCACTATCTTTCTTCCATAAATAGTAAGTGACATTCTAATTATCTATCCTGTCTACTCAACCTCTATAAAAAATCTAATCTGTCAACTCAACCCTACACACATTTTTTTCAGTTGACCTATTTCCTCATAAACAAAAATAAGGATTTCCAAGGTTAAAAGGCACTGCCAGACATCAGGCAGAAAATCATCCAACCTTGAAAACCCTTTATTTATCAGTATTTTGAGCTCTCCTATTTCTCAACCCTTGACATCAATGTCACGCACTCAACGTGAGCAGTTTGAGGAAACATATCTACTGGCTGCACTTCTATAACTTTATAACCATCTTTTTCAATAATTCCAAGATCCCTTGCTAAAGTTGAAGGATCACAAGAAACATAAACTATTCTTTTTGGTTTCATCTCACTAATAGCTTCTAGTAACTTTTCATCACAACCTTTTCTAGGTGGATCAACAACTACTACATCTGCTTTTATCCCTTTTTTAATAAGTTCTGGAATAATTTCTTCTGATTTACCGACACTAAATTCTACATTAGTTACATTATTTTCTCTTGCATTAACTTTAGCATTTTCTATAGCTTGAGGCACTACTTCTACTCCATATACCTTTTTAGCTTTTTGTGATAAAAATAATGAAATTGTTCCTGCACCACAATATGCATCGAAAACCACTTCTTTCCCATTTAAATTAGCATATTCTAAAGCTTTACTGTAAAGTATTTCTGTTTGTATTGGATTCACTTGAAAGAAAGATAATGGTGATATATTAAATTTAAATTCTCCTATGTAATCACTTATGTAATCACTTCCATATAAAGTTATACATTCTTCTCCTAAAATAACATTTGTTTTTTTAGAATTTACATTTTGAACTATACTAGTTATTCCTTCTATATTTTCGCTTATAACTTTTACAAGTTCATCTTTATGTGGAAGCTTTCTTTCGTTTGTAACTATAACAACCATAACTTCACCAGTCTTAAACCCACGTCTTATCATTATATGTCTTACTAATCCTATATTTTTATCTTCATCATAAGCTTTAATATTAAATCTTTTCATCCAATCTTTAGTAAGAAATATAACTACATCACCTATTTCATCTTGTATATAGCATTTTTGCATATCTATTATATTGTGACTTCTAGGTGCATAAAAACCTATTTTTATTTCTCCTTCTTCTTCTCCTACAGGAAGTTGTACTTTATTCCTGTATCTATAAGGACTCTCCATACCTATAGTATCATGTAATATATAATCTTGTAATTTTCCAATTCTATCTAAGACATCTTTAACTCTATTTTTCTTAAATTCTAACTGAGATTCATAAGAAAAATGTTGGATACTACATCCTCCACACTTATTGTATATAGAGCAAACCGGTTCGATTCTATTTTTAGACGATTTTATTATTTCTAAAAGTTTTCCAAAAGCAAAATTTTTCTTAATTTTTACAACTCTCATTTTCACTTCTTCCCCACGAAGAGCACCTTGAATAAAAATAGGGTAATTCTCTATTCTAGCTACTCCTTCTCCTTCATATCCTTCTCCTGTTATTTGAACGATATACTCTTTATTTTTTTCAACAGGTACAACATTCTTCATTTTTCATACTCCATTCTCTTCTTGTATTTACTGTATTACATTTTATCAAAAAATCAGTAAAAATTAAAAGCTTTTCTGAAAAACAGAAAAGCTTTTAATAAAACTTTAAATTAGCCTTGTTTAAAAGTTTCACATTTTGTATCTTGACTTGTACTTGCTTGCATTCCATTTATTTGAACACTGCTAGCATTACAGACTCTATTTTGATTGTAAGTGCAATTTGTAGCATCACATAAAACCTTAGGAGTCATTTCAATAGAGTTTTGTGTAAACAATTGTTTTATTTCTCCAGGTATATTCATATTAGGTATATTAGTTACAGAATTTTTAAAACTTCTTTCTCCAAAAGTTTCACATAAAGTTTGATTACTTGATGTAGCTCCTTCTCCATTTACTTTTATTTCTCTTGCTGAACATAATCCATTTATATTATTAACACAATTTCCTACACCACAACTTAATTTAGTATCCATTTAAAGTCCCTCCTAAAATTCTGTTTTATCCGATCTCTACCGCCACTAATACTCAATATATATTAGAGCTAAGTGGCGCTACGACCTTGGATAATGGTTTCTAAGCTTCAAGTGAAATTTAAAACTACACCTGAAACCAAGAACCCTATTTATTAATATATTTTTTGAACTTTAGAAGTTTTTTATTCACTTTTGTTAAAATTATAATCTTTTAATAACAATAATTATATGTATAAAATTAAATAATTTATATTATTAATCATATAAATTACCCTATAAAAATATCATTTCCTCTAATTAGCATTCAATTGAACTAGATTATAAAAAAAGTGCACCCTTAATATTAAGGATGCTTGGAATGGAATCAGTTACTTTTATTTTATATTTTAACCAATTAAACATAAATTAAATCAAATAAAAAATAAATAATCATTTTTTTGATCATTTATTTTTTATTTACAATATATGCTTTAAAATCATAAACAACATTGAATTATTTTATCATATAAATGATAAATCGTCTATATATTTTTTTAATATATATAAATAAAATTGCAAGCTTCAAATGAAGTTTTACCTACATCTGAAGCTTAGGCAGTAAAGTAAAGTTTTTAACTTAATTATAAATCTTCTCTTCCACTATAAACAACGCCTCTTGAAGTATCAAGAGTTATAAATGAACCATCTTTTATAGATTCTGTAGCTCCACCAGCACTGCAAATTAGAGGTATTCCTCTTGATAAACACTCAATTGCCATATGTGAAGTAAGTCCACCTTCTTCTGATACAACTCCAGCAACTCTATCTAAAACGTCCATATATCCTCTATCTAAGTTTTTGACTACTAAGATATCATCATTTTCTACTTTTTCAAAAGCTTCTTTTGCATTTTTAACTACTTTAGCAACTCCGTATCCTGGAATTGAACCTGCACCCTTACCTTGTACTAAAAAATCACCAACTATATGAACTTTAAGCATATTCGTAGTTCCTGAATAGTGAACAGGAATACCTGCAGCTACTACTACTAGATCGCCATTTTCAACATATCCAAATTCTTTTGCTTTGTTTACTGATTCTGCTATCATTTCATCAGTTGACTCGAACTTTTTAGCAACTATTGGGAATACCCCCCAATTTAAAGCTAAATTTCTTGCCACATTATCATTTGGTGTAACTGCTATAATAGGACATTCTGGTCTATATTTAGAAACCATTCTAGCTGTAGTTCCTGATTGTGTAGCAGTTATTACAGCTGAAACATTTAATTCTCTAGCAGTTGTACAAGTTGCTAAACTTATAGCATTTGCAACATTATATAGTTCTTGTTCTTTTCTCTTATTTAAAGCTGCTTCATAATCTATTTGAGCTTCTGCAGTTCTAGCTATTCTTGCCATAGTTTTAGCAGCTTCAATAGGATACTTACCATTTGCAGATTCTCCACTTAACATTACTGCATCTGTTCCATCAAATATAGCATTAGCAACGTCTGAAGCTTCCGCTCTTGTTGGCCTTGGATTTCTCATCATAGAATCAAGCATTTGAGTTGCAGTTATTACAGGCTTTCCTGCTTTATTACATTTTTCAATAATCATTTTTTGAACTACTGGAACCATTTCTATAGGAATCTCTACACCCATATCTCCTCTAGCAACCATTATACCATCTGAGAATTTGATAATTTCATCTATATTATCAACACCCTCTTGGTTTTCTATTTTAGAGAATATTTGAACATCATTACCACCATTTTGTTCTAATACTTTTCTAATTGCTAAAACGTCTGCTGCTTTTCTTATAAATGAAGCAGCTACCATATCTATACCTTGTTCACATCCAAATATCAAATCTGATTTATCTTTTTCTGTAAGAGCTGGCAAGTTTATTGATACATTAGGAACATTTATTCCTTTTTTACTTGATACAACTCCACTATTTACTACTTTACAATGTATTTTATTTCCTTCTATTTCTTTAACAGTAAGTTCAACTAAACCATCATCTATTAATATAGTATTTCCTGGCACTACATCCTTATATAAATCATCATAAGTTATTGAACATTTTGTTTCATCCCCAACAACTTCTTCTTCGCAATAAATAGTAAATGTATTTCCTTCTTGTAATTCAACTTTTCCATTAAAATCTTTAGTTCTTATTTCCGGTCCTTTTGTATCTAAAACTATTGCTATAGGTTTGTTTAATTCTTCTCTTAGTTTTTTTATCGTTTTTATTCTAACACCATGTTCTTCATGATCTCCATGAGAGAAATTTAATCTTGCTGCATTCATCCCAGCTTTAATTAATTCTGTTAAAATTTCTTCCGTTTCACTTGTAGGTCCAATTGTAAAAATCATCTTAGTTTTTTGCATTATTTGCATACTTTACTCTCCTTTTGATTGTTTTAGTAAGATACTATATTGGCTATATTATATAGCTCATCATCAAACTTTCTTTTTACAGACAGAGCCTCTTCTATATCGTCATCATATACTTTTCCATTTCTTACTCCTACAACTCTAGAAGACTTACCTTCGATTAATAATTCAACTGCTCTATTTCCCATTCTAGATGCTAAAATTCTATCAAAGGCTGTAGGACTTCCTCCTCTTTGGATATGTCCAAGTACTGTAGCTCTTGTTTCTATGCCTGTAACTTCTTGAACTCTCTTGGCTAGTTTTTCTGCTCCCCCTACTCCTTCAGCTAAAATAACTAGGTTATGAAGTTTACCTCTTAGTTTTCCTTCTAAAATTTTTCTGCATAGCTCAGCTTCATTAAATTCCTTTTCAGGAATAATTACACTCTCAGCTCCACCTGCAACTCCTGCATAAAGTGCCAAATCTCCACAATTTCTTCCCATAACTTCTACTATACTAACCCTTTCATGTGAAGAAGAAGTATCCCTTAGTTTGTTTATAGCATCTAATACTGTGTTTGTAGCAGTATCAAATCCTATTGTATAGTCTGTATAAGCTAAATCATTATCTATAGTACCTGGTAATCCTATTGTGGATATACCTAATTTAGATAACAATCTAGCTCCTTGAAATGAGCCATCTCCTCCAATTACAACTAGGCCATCAATACCAAAAGCTTTTAGAATATTTTGAGCTTTTTTTCTACCTGCTTCTGTTCTAAATTCTTCACAACGAGCTGTTCTTAAAATTGTCCCACCTCTTTGTATTATATCCGCCACACTGTGGCGTTCCATCTCAAAAATCTCTCCATTGATTAGTCCACTGTAGCCTCTTTGCACACCCATTACTTTAAGGCCTTTGTCTAAACCAACTCTTACTACTGACCTAATTGCAGCATTCATTCCAGGTGCATCTCCACCACTTGTCAAAACAGCAATTGTCTTCATATACATTCCTCCCAAAAAACCTGGGACATATTGCATCCCGTTAAATCTATAAACTAGCTATTTTAATATTATTTTAACTTAAGGATAGTATATCATTTTATTAGATTTTTTTCATCAAAATTCTTATAGAAATACAAAAATAATACCATATAAAGTGAATATTCTCTCAAAACACATACTAATATTATTTTTGTACTCTCTTATTAATATTTTGTTTAACCTTAAGATAAATATACTATAAACTTTATATTACTTTAACATTTTCTTTTCCAAACTTATCTACTAAATAATTTAATAGTTCTTCCTCTTCCTGAATCCAAAATTCTCTACCTAACATATATTTTTTTCTACCTTTTCTAGTACATAAAAATACAGGTACATTTCCTCCATTTTTCAAAATCTTATTCTTAAGTTCATTTTTAGTTTTTACAACTTCTCTTTCATCTTCCACTAGTATATATAATTTTTTATTAGAAATTTTTATTAACTTCTCTATACTATCGCATATAACCTTAGGTTGTTCATCTTCTCTTTTAGTAACTCTACCTTTTACTAAAATAATCTCATCTTCATTTATAAGTTCATTAAATCTTTCCAAAGTTTTAGGAAATACTATTATTTCAATAGTTCCATATAAATCTTCTAGCTTGACAAAAGCCATTAATGTATTTGTTCTAGTTATTTTTCTTGTTACTTCACTTATTATTCCACCTAAAATAACTTTTTGACCATCCTTCACCTTTGCATTCTGCTGCTCTACATGTTTTGCAACTTCGTCTATAAGTTCTTCTTCTAACGCCTCATCTTCTATAATGTCTATACTTTTTATAGAAGTCATATTGTTTAACATTTCTTCATAGTCTTGTAGAGGATGACCTGATAAATAAATACCAGTCATTTCTTTCTCCATAGCTAGTAAATATTTTTTATCAAACTCCTTTATATTAGGATATCTAATTTCTACTTGCTTAAATTCCTCCTGAAAACCAGCAAATAAACTTACTTGTCCTTCTATATTTCTTTTTCTTTGAGTAACAATAGAATCAATTATTTTTTCATATACAGCTAATAACTGAGAACGATAAATACAAAAACAATCAAAAGCACCAGCTTTTATTAAACTTTCTATCATTCTTTTATTTATAAATTTAGAATCTACTTTATTACAAAAATCAACAAAGCTTGTAAATTTACCTTTTTGAATTCTGCATTTAACTATATTATCAATAACGTTATCTCCTGCATTCTTAATGGCAGTCAATCCAAATCTAATTTTATTATCTTCTACAGTGAATTTTGCAAAACTTTCATTTATGTCTGGAGGTAGAAGATCAATATTCATATTTTTTGCTGCTCTAGTATAAATAGCTACCTTTTCACTATTGCCTTTTACACTATTTAGCATAGCTGCCATATATTCTGTTGGATAATAGCATACTAAATATGCTGTCTGATATGCTATAACAGCATAAGCCGCTGCATGAGATTTATTAAAAGCATATGACGCAAAATCCATCATAGAGTCATATATTTTATTTGCAGACTTCTCACTTATACCATTTCTTACACATCCGGGAACTTCAATATTTCCATTTTTATCTACAATACCATATATAAAATTCTTTCTTTCCTCTTCCATAACCTTATGTTTTTTCTTAGACATAGCACGTCTAACAAGGTCACTTCTCCCCATAGAATATCCAGCTAAATCTCTAACTATTTGCATGACCTGTTCTTGATAAACCATACACCCATAAGTAACTTTAAGTATATCTTCAAGTTCAGGAGTTTCATATTCTATATTAGTAGGATTATTTTTATTTTTTATATATGTTGGTATCTCTGCCATAGGACCTGGTCTATAAAGACTTATCCCAGCTATTATATCTTCTAAGCTCTCAGGTTTTAACTCCTTCATAAAACTGGTCATTCCAGCGGACTCTAACTGGAATACACCTATGGTCTTACCTTTTCCAAGCATAGTATAAACATTTTTATCTTCAAAATCTATTTTATCCAGGTCTATTTTCATCCCGGTATCTTGTTTTATAAGTTCTACTGCATCTCTCATAACAGTTAATGTTCTAAGACCTAAAAAATCCATTTTTAAAAGACCAAGTTCTTCTAAAGTTGTCATAGTAAATTGAGCAACTATAGCCTCTTCATTTTTCAAAAGAGGAACATAATTTACAAGAGGTTCAGAAGCTATAACAACTCCTGCAGCATGGGTTGAAGTATGCCTTGGAAGTCCTTCTAAGTCTTTAGCTACATCTATAAGTTCTTTTACCCTTGTATCTGTATCATACTCGTTTTTCAGTTCAGGGTTCATCTCTAAGGCTTTTTCTATAGTTATTCCTAATACTGTAGGTATCATTTTTGCTATTCTATCAACTTCTACATAAGAATAATTCATAGCCCTTCCAACATCTCTTATACACGCTCTTGCAGCCATAGTACCAAAAGTTACAATTTGTGATACATTCTCTTTACCATACTTTTCAACAACATAGTCTATGACTTCCCCACGTCTCTCATAGCAAAAATCACTATCAATATCAGGCATAGATACACGGTCAGGATTTAAAAACCGTTCAAATATTAAATTGTATTTTATAGGATCAATTTTAGTTATACCTAAAGTATAAGCAACTAATGACCCTGCCGCACTTCCTCTACCTGGTCCTGTAATTATTCCATTTTCATTGGAAAACCTAAAAAAGTCCCATACAATTAAAAAATAATCCACATATCCCATTTGGTTTATAACATTTAATTCATATTCTAATCTTTCTTCTAAAGATTTATCTATTTGTGAATATCTCTCTTTTAACCCTTTATAACACAACTCTCTTAAATAATCATAATGTTTAGTACCTTCTGGCAAAGGGAAATTAGGTAATTTTGACTCATGGAATTTGTAATCAAAGTTACACTCTTCAGCTATTTTCACTGTATTCTTTAAAGCTTCTGGAGCATAAGAAAACAGCTCATACATCTCTTCGGTAGATCTTAAATAAAATTGTTCAGGTTCGTATCTCATCCTATCTTCTTCATCTATAGTTTTTCCTGTTTGTATGCAAAGAAGTACATCATGAGATTTATCATCTTCTTTTTTAATATAATGAACGTCATTAGTAGCTACTAGTGGAATATCTAATTCTTTTGATAAATCAACAATCATTTCATTAACTCTAAGTTGTTCCTCTAATCCATGATACTGAAGTTCTAAATAAAATCCATCCTTAAAGGTATTTTTATAGAAAATTGCTGCCTCTTTTGCTTTTTCCTTATTATTATTAAGTAAATTATGTTGAACTTCTCCAGCAAGACATGCACTTAAAGCTATCAATCCCTCGCTATGTTCTTTTAAATATTCATGGTCTACTCTTGGCTTATAATAAAATCCATCTATAGATGCTTTAGATACTATCTTCATTAAATTTTTGTAGCCTTCTTCATTTTTTACTAGAAGAACTAAATGATGATTCTTATTATCCTTATCAACATTTTTAATATACATTGATTTAGAAGCCACATATATCTCGCACCCTATAATAGGTTTTATTCCTTGTTCTATAGCTTGGTTATAGAACTCAACACAACCATACATAGCTCCATGATCTGTTATGGCAATGCTTTTCATTCCAAGTTCTTTTGCCCTTGCAATTAGTTTTTTTATTTTTCCAGAACCATCTAGAAGACTATATTCCGTATGTACATGCAAATGACAAAATTCTTTTGTATTTTCCAAAGAATTCCTTCCTCCTTTCGCTTTGTAATCTTTTTTAATATATAATTACAAATTTCATTGTGATTCAAATTATTCTTTATGTTACTGACTTACTATTTTATAATTCTTCTTCGCTTATATATTGTTAAGCGACATAATTACATAAAATTAGTAATCAAATACATATAATTATTTAATTATCAATATTTTAATATCTATATCATTAATTTTATACTATTATTAGTTAAGTGTAAATTTTACTTTAACTTAAATATACTTTCTATGAACACTGAGAATTATATTTAATCATATAATTTTATAACTATGTCGTTTCTTTCTATGCTTATTTTCCAACTTTTAATAAAATTTATACCAAACATTTCTTTTTTAGCTACTTGACAATACAAAGTAGTCATAGTAATATTTAGTCATAAGCTATTATGTAATACAAAGTAGGTGAAACAATGGCAAATACAACTCAAATGTTAAAAGGCTTATTAGAGGGATGTATTTTAAATATAATTAGCAAAAATGAGACTTATGGATATGAGATATGCGAAAAACTATTCAAATATGGATTTGAAGGAACTACAGAAGGAAGTGTTTATCCTATACTCATAAGACTAGAAAAAAAGAAATTAATATACTCAGTAATGAAAAAATCCCCATTAGGTCCTATGCGTAAATATTATTACATCTCAGAATTAGGAAAAGAAGAATTAAAAAATTTCATATTTTCCTGGAATGAAATAAAACAATGTATTAATAATGTATTGGAGGAATAGTTTATGTTATTGACATGGAAATTTAGAATATTAAGATTAAAAGAACAAAAAAAATTAAACCCTAGAAATTCTATGGTTTACAAAAGCATAGTAAAATATATTCAAAATAGTACTTTGACAAGCTATCAAAAAGAAGAAGCTTTACAACAAATCATGGATATGATTCTTCAAGCTCAGATAGAAAATAAAAATATAAATGCATTTATAGGAAATGACCTGGAAGAATTTTGTGATTCTATCATAAGTGAGTATAATTTAAATCTAAGCTTTATATATAAAACGTTAGATTTTATACAAAGTTATATGATTTTGACATTCTCAATATTATTTATTCCTCTAATAATAAAAGGATTTTTTAGTGGTTCTAGTTTTGATTTATCTACCTCAATAGATAATTTCATAATTATAAGCATTATCGTTCTTTGCTCATTGCACTTATTTAGAAGAGATCTACAAAAAAATGCTTTTATAGCCCCTCTTCCTTTAAAATACTCTATAAGTACTAATAACTACCATGGTAAAGGAATATTTACGTATATAATTTTATTCTTTATATATGGAATATCAAAGAATTATCTCTCTAACAACTTTGGTATAGACCTTTCTTCACAATATATATACCTATTTAACAATAAATTATTTTTGCTTATTTTATTCATTATAGTCTCAAGTATACAAATATATAAAAATTACTTTAATAGACAGAAATCCTAGATGAACATTATATTTTATAAGTAAAAAGATACATTAACTTATATAGTAACAAGACTTATATTTAAAAAATCCACAAAATAATATGCTCTAGATATGTATAATAATTTGACACCTAACTCATTTTATATTAAATAATAAATATTTAAATAAATAGTATTAGACGAAGATAAATGCTATATTTCGTAAAAGCCATCTCAACAAGCAATTAGTAATTCTTGCCCTAAAAATTTATTATTATGTTAATAAAAATTCATGTCTGAGCGATAGCGAGTTTGAATTTTTTAGTAATAATAAATTTTTAGGACTTAGAATTAGTTTGCAAAGTGAGTAGGCTTATAGAAATATAGCATTTATCGTAGCTTTTACTTTTTAATTATAATAAACTTATTCCTTGTTTTTCACAATCTTCTATAACATCTTCAGACCATATAGACGCTTGAACTTCTCCTATATGTGCTTTTCTTAAAAAGAACATACAAATTCTTGATTGCCCTATTCCTCCACCCATTGTCAAAGGTAGTTTTTCTTCTAAAAGCATTTTATGGAATGGAAGCTCTCTTCTATCCGTAGCATCTTCAGCTTTTAGTTGATATAATAGAGCCTCTTTATCAACTCTTATTCCCATAGAAGAAAGTTCCAACGCACTATTTAGAACTGGATACCAAAATAAAATATCTCCATTAAGTTTCCAATCGTCATAGTCTGGTGCTCTTCCATCATGCTTTTCTCCTGATGCCAATACATCACCTATTTGCATAATAAAAACTGCACCTTTTTCTTCAGCTATTGCATTCTCTCTCTCTTTTGAACTTAACCCTGGATACATGTCTTCTAATTCTTGAGAAGTTATAAAACTTATTTTCTCTGGTAATATCTTTTCGATATGAGGATATTTTTTGTTTATGAAGTCCTCTGTACTTTTAAATACTTCATAGATATCCTCTACAGTAGCCTTTAACATATCTACTGTTCTTTCTTCTTTTGTAATTACTTTTTCCCAATCCCATTGATCAACATATAAAGAATGAATGTTATCTAATTCTTCATCACGACGAATTGCATTCATATCTGTATATAAACCTTCTCCTGGTTCAAAGCCATATCTATAAAGAGCCATACGTTTCCACTTTGCAAGGGAATGTACAACTTGTATTTCTTCATCCTTTATTTCTAAAGCATCAAACGCAACTGGTCTTTCTATTCCATTTAAATTATCATTCATTCCTGAATTAGTTTTTACAAAAAGAGGTGCCGATACTCTTATTAGGTTTAATTTTTTAGCAAGCTCTACCTCGAAAAAATCTTTAACACTTTTTATAGCTATTTCTGTTTTTCTTAAATCTAAACTTGACCTATATCCCTCTGGAACTACAAATTTTTTTATCATATAATTACAAACTCCCCTTTCAAATTCTATAATTAATAGCCACCTTTTAATTGATAATTTAATAATTATTATAATGATAACATCACAATTTGTCAATTGTAATTTGTTTTATTTGTTAATTTAATAATTTATGCTCATTTTTAATATTATTTTATTAATATTACTTTCATAAACATCAATAAAAATTACACTTTGTTAAAATAGACTATGTTTTAGACCATTGTTTATTATAATAAATTTATAAATTTTTTAAAACAGTATTAAATGATATAATTAGTATATAAATAAATTATATTTTCATACACATTTGTAAAATACTTAAGGGGCTAAATATGAATGATAAGATAGTATATTTAAAGATATCTCCTATTGATTATAGGATACTAACAGAAATAATGACTTCAGCATTTAATGAAGATACTTCTTTGCACACTGATTTAAAAGAAGATGGTCCTACAGGATATAATGACGGTAGCTTAATTAAATGGCTTAATGAGCATAAAAGTTTTGAAAGCTATAAAATAGTTTATAATAATACTATCGTTGGGGCTTATACTATTGGAATTAATCCAAACAATAATTACAGCTTAGAAATGTTATTTATTGATCCAAAATACAGAAAAAATCACTTAGGAACTATAGTATGGAAGCATATTGAAGAAAAATATATTGATGCAAATAAATGGACTGTTGAAACACCAGACTATTCAAAAAGAAATCACTATTTTTACACTGAAAAATGCGGTTTTGTATTTCATCGAGAAAATGTATATAAAGATGGTTCTAAATCTTTCATTTTTGAGAAACGCAAATATTATCTATAAATATACATAATATAAAAATGTTGCGTCACAACATTATTTTATAGAATAATGAACAGAGAATAGTGAATAGTAAAGGAGGACTTTCCTCCTAGTGTCAGAAAATCTTTGAATTAAGTAAAAGAATAAGCTCATAATGAAAAATTAATTTTTCATTATCAGCTTTGTTTTTGACTTAAACAAAAGAGCTAGTAAGCTCTTAAAAGCGATATCTTATGGGCGTTATATTTAACTTAAGATTAAAATATAGTTGCTATAAACATACATATTACCACTGAAAGTGTGAAAAAGCGTTTTAGTTTAAAGATTTTCTGACGGTAGGAGGAAAATCATCCTTTAGTCTTCCTCTTCCTTCCCAATATACATTTTTAACTATATTAATTATAAAAAAATCAAGGCAGAGGGACAAGGTTTTCTTATATATGTAGTTAGCAGATTAAACTTTGAAGTAGCAATTAGAAGTACTTAAAGTGTAGAATTCTAAAAATCCGTAATTGCAGGAATGGACTTCTGCAGCCGAACTGCGTCATGGATGACATATAGTGAGGGTAGAATTTTTAGAAGGCTACGCCTTTAGTACTTCTTTGCGTGCTGAAGGTTTAATGGATAACTACATATATTTAGAAAACCTATTCCTCTGCCGTTATCCATTATTAAGTCGTAATATTATTCCATTGTGTAATCTACTGCGGCTGATTTCTCTAGCATCGGTTTTAATAGCTTTAAAACCTCATTTACATGATAAGGATGCACTTGATATTCATCCATGTCCTTATGAGAATTAAATTTAGTAATTAGCGCTAAGTCAAATGACCTATCTGAATGAACTACATCTACTCCAACTTCAACTTTCTTTAGCTGTGGAATTTTTCCACTCATAGATTCAAGTATATTTTTAGCCTTTTCAACATTCTCAGGAGTAGATTCTCTTAGCTTAAAAAATACAATGTGAGTAAACATAAACATTTCATCCCCTTATAATATAAATTATTATTTAACCATTTTAGCAGAAATAAGAGCTTTTGCAATTAAATCTTTCTTTTTATACATATTAATCTCTACCTTACAAAAACTTCTTCCCATATCAATTATCTCTGAACATATATTTATAACACTATCCATTTGAACTGGTTTCATAAAGTATGTCATTACACTATCTACAGTAATATTTATATTGTTTTTATGTCTTAATGTCATAATTCCTATAGTCGATAATAGCATATTTAACGAACTCCATGAAGCAGTTCCTAATTGATCAAGCATTTCTGGTATTATTTTACCTGTAAAATCCATCTTATTATCTTTAGCCTCATACCTAAAATTTTTAAGTATTAAATCTTCTAATGTTTCTCCAACTTGAGGTTGTCTAGATGCATATTGAAGCGCTTTTATAACATCTTGTCGCCCAACAACTCCTATTAGTTTTTTTCCTTCTACTACAGGACAAAGCTCAATATCTTCCCAACCCATAATATGTGCAGTATAAGATACTGTAGTCTTTGGAGTAACCGTAATAGGTTCCTTAGACATCAATTTTCCTATTGTAATATCATCATTACCATCATTAGGTAAATCTTTTATAGTTACAATTCCTACTACATTCATTTGAGAATCTACTACTGGATATCTTTGATGTTTTACTTGTTTAATCATCTTTTTTAATTTTTCTACATTATCATCAATTTTTAAATATTTTATGTTTCCCTTCATAATATCTTCAACAAGAATAATATCTTTTTTTATTAAGCTTTCTGATATAGCTTTATTTATAATACTTGCAACCGTAAAACTATCATAAGTTGTTGATATTATAGGAAGATGCTTTTCATCTCCTAATTTTTTTATTGAATCACTACACTTTAAACCGCCTGTTATTAAAACAGCACATTCATTTTCTAAAGCAACCTTTTGTATATCTTCTCTATTTCCTACAATAAGTAAAGAACCGGGATCAATATATTTCATAGCTTCATTTAGTTGCATTCCACCCATTATAAACTTTTTTAATCTCTTATGTATACCATCCTTACCTCCAATTAAAGTACCATCTACAATACTAACAACTTCGGCATAACTTAAAGACTCTATATTCTTTTTTTGAACTTTTTCAATTCTTACAGTACCAACTCTTGGTATAGTAGATACAATCCCTAAGGATTCTGCATCTTTTATTGCTCTATATGCTGTTCCATCACTTACTTTAAGTTCATTTGCTATACTTCTCACTGATATCTTAGTTCCAACATTTAAATTGGATATGTACTTTATTATTTCTTGATGCTTAGTCATATATATACCTACTTTCCTTCTTTTCTTAATTCCTCTGCTATCTTTTCTATTCTTCTAAGCCTATGATTAACTCCAGATTTTCCAACTGGTGGTTCGAGCATTTGTCCTAGTTCTTTTAAAGATTCATTAGGATATTCTAATCTAAGTTCTGCAATTTCTCTCAAGTTTTTAGGTAACCTTTGAAAACCTATTTCATGTTGAATAAGTTTTATACTTTCAATTTGCCTAACTGCTGCATTAACTGTCTTACTTAAATTAGCAGTTTCACAATTAACTAATCTATTTATATTATTCCTCATTTCTTTCATTATTCTAACATTTTCAAGTTCTAATAAAGATTCATGAGCTCCTATTATATTAAGTAAATCAACAATTTGTTCTCCTTCTTTTATATAGATAACATAGCTACTTTTTCTTTGAATAACTTTTGAATTTAAACCATAAGTATTAATAAGATTGCTGAATTCATTAGCATAATCTTCATGATGAGTAACAAATTCTAAATGATAAGTTTTCTCAGGGTTGCTTATACTTCCACCGCCTAAAAAAACACCTCTTATAAATAACCTTTTACATGTATCTGTAGGAATAACTTTATCTAAAATACTGTATTCCAATAAAATCATGTCGTTTTCTTCACCTAATACTCCAACTTCATTTAGTAATTCTTTGGCTCCCATTTCGTGTGATATCATAACCAAATAAATATTATTCTTTTTCAATGAATTACTTTTTTTAACAAAAAGCTTTGCATGAATATTAAAATGTTCTTTTAACAATTTAAACACAAGTCTTGCAATAGCCGGATTTTCTGTAGTTATTCTAAAGTTAATTTTTTTATCTCCACCAAATCCTAAAGTGCCGCTCACCTTCATTATCCCTGATAGCAAAGCAGTAGCTTCCTGTTTAGTAAATTCTACATATCTACAAATCTCATTCTTTACTTTTGAAGAAAATGACATATTGCTTCTACTCCTTACATTTCTTTTTTTCTTTTATTCTTTGAGACAAATAAAAATATTCTATTATCTTCTTTTTGTCATATAGTAATTTTTTATCCATGATTATTTCCATTAACAATTTAGCCAATTTATCTGGATCATGTCTGATAAATCCTTTATTTATAGTTATAAAGTCTCCTTCTACAACTTTTACATTTAATTTATTAATTTTATCTTCATCTACTACTACTTGTTTTGCATTTTGTTCCAAATATTTTTCTTTCAATTTATTGTCTATTATTTCAGTATTAGTTGCTACATAGTCTATTATTCCATGCCCACAATGACTATATATAGCTTGAATATGCTCTGCAACCCCGTAACCATCTGTTTCACCTTCTTGAGTCATAATATTGGAAATATATATTTTTATCGCTTTACTCTTTTTCAAAGCTTTGCCAATATCTTTAACTAGAAGGTTAGGTATTACACTAGTATAGAGACTCCCTGGCCCCAAAATCACTGCATCCGCTTCATTTATTGCATCTACTGCCTCTTGAAGCGCTTTCGCATCCTCTGGTTCAATAAAAAGTCTTTTTATTTTGCTCTTCTGTGTTATACATTGTTTAGGAATATTAGATTCACCTTCTACTATAACACCATTCTCTAATTCAGCCTTTAATATCATATCATCTAGAGTAACTGGTAAAACTCTTCCCGTTACAGCAAGAACAGAACTCATTTTTTGAACAGCTTCTTCAAAATTATTAGATACACCATCCATAGCAGCTAAAAATAAATTTCCAAAACTTTGATTTTTTAAATTCCCATCCTTAAATCTATATTGTAGTAGCTCCTCCATTAAAGGTTCTGTATCAGCTAAAGCTAGTATACAGTTTCTAATATCACCTGGAGGAAGTATTCCTAACTCCTCTCTTAAACTTCCAGAACTTCCTCCATCATCTCCAACTGTTACTATAGCTGTAATATTAGAAGTATAATATTTAATACCTCGTAGCATTGTTGAAAGCCCCGTTCCTCCACCTATAGCAACAACTTTAGGACCTTTTACTAATAATCTTTTTTCATATATTAAATTTTCTAGCTTATTAGAATCTAATGATATACTTAAATATCCTTTATTAATCAAGGACATTATTGAATGTATTCCCTGTGCAATTGAAATATATAATATAAAAATGCCACAAATTATTAGGAAAATATAAAAAAATGTGTATTTTGTATTTAAATCTGTTCTATTAAAAAATTCTACCGCAGCAAAAACTATAAACAAAATCCCCATGGCTCCAAGTGCAATCCACCTTTTAACCCTTATATTTGGTTTAAGCCATTGTATTAGTTTCATAATTTTATTCCACCTTTTTTCATATCTTCATTAATATCTCTATGCTCTTTAGTTACTTTATGATCCTTATCAAGTAACTTATCATAAATAGCATTTGTAATAGCAACAGAACGATGTCTTCCTCCAGTACAACCTATACCTATTATAAGCTGCCTTTTTCCCTCTTTTATATAGTTAGGTATTAAAAATTCAAGCATGTCAGATAATTTTTCAATAAATTTGTTAGTCTCTTTAAAACTTAAAACATAATCCCTAACTTGTTTATCATTACCTGAAAACTCTTTCAAATCTGGTATATAAAACGGATTTGGTAAAAATCTTACATCAAAAACTAAATCTGCATCTACAGGTATTCCATATTTAAATCCAAAAGATAAAACTGTTATCATGAGATTTTCTATCTGATCTTCATCTGCATATATTCTTGATATCCTATCCCTCAATTGTCTTGTAGACATATTAGATGTATCTATTATATTTGTAGCTTTATTTTTTACCTCTTCAAGCCTTTTCCTTTCAAGCTCTATGCCTTGAAGTATTCTACCCTCTGGAGCTAATGGATGTTTTCTTCTTGATTCTTTATATCTTTTTACAAGAACCTTATCACTTGCATCTAAAAATAATATTTCATATTCATATTGATTTTCTTTTAAATATTTCAAGTTTTCAAAAAGATCATCAAAAAATTCTCCACCTCTTATATCTATAACAAGAGCAATTTTATCTATTTTTCCATCTGTTTGATAGCATGCTTCTGCAAATTTAGCCATCAAAGTTGGTGGTAAATTATCTATACAAAAATATCCTAGATCCTCTAAACTTTTAATTGCTTGGCTTTTACCAGCTCCTGATAACCCTGTAACAATAACAAATCTCATAACCATTCCTCCTGTATTAATACAGCTTTATTTTTTTATTATAACACGAATTTATAATAAAATGTGTACTTACTTTATAGCTTGTACCATTTTTCCAACGTAAAAAGAGGCAAAATTCAGCTTTGCTGGTTTCTACCTCTTTGATATTATGGTTAAAATTTAAGTTCTATCATACTAAACTAAATCTGTTGTTTTTTCCATTAAATTTATAGCTAAACTATTTAATTCTTGTATAAAAGCAGAAATTTCTTCTATAGTACCTACTTGAGTTTGAAAAGAATCATTGCTTTTATTAATTTTTTCTGTAACTGACTCTATTGAGTTTCTAATCCCTTCAAGTCTGTCTGATATTTCTTTTGCAGAATCTCTACTTGATACTGCTAGCTTTCTTATTTCCGTAGCTACCACTCCAAAACCTTTTCCGAATTCACCCGCCCTTGAAGACTCTATAGAAGCGTTTAATCCTAATAAATTAGTTTGTTTAGCTACATTTGAAATAATATTTACTATCTCATTAGTACCTTTAGCTCTTTCGTTAGTATTAATTATCTGAGCTAATATATCATTAGTTCCTGCTGCTACTTCTTGTACATTAGTAGAAACTTCAGAAACTGCTTCTGTTAAATGTTGTATACTATTGAATATAGTATCTGTATATCCTTTTATTTCTTCTTGCAAATGTAGACTTTTTGCAATTGCCACACTTCCTATAACATTATGTTTTTCATCAAATACAGGGAAAGCAAATGTCTTAACAGCTATCCCCATAGCTTCTTTAGGAGTAATTTTTTCTAAACTTGCTCCTTTTTCCATACATTCATACGCTATCATTGTTTTAGGGATCTTCATTCCTGGTTCCATTTTAGCATTTATAACTTGGTTATTATAAAATTTTAAACACTTCTCTCTATCATAGATACCATATACTGTGTCTCCACCAATTGCCTTTTTCATAATGGGAATCATTTGTTCGAAAGATTTTACAAAATCATTTTCCATTAAATCATAATTTTCATCATATCCTGCATAATTTTCCATACACAACACCCCAAACCCTAATTGAATAATTTTGTTAATTAATAGTATTATCCCATATTTCTTAAAAAAAGTACACATCCTTTGTAAGAAATGTGTACTTTAGTAAATATTTCTTATTCTATTTTATCTTCTCCAATTACTCTAACTTCTGGAGCTAATTCTACATTGAACTTTTCTTTAACAACTTTTTCAACAATTTCTATTAAGTCAAGTATGTCTTTTGCAGTTGCATTTCCTTTATTAATTATAAAACCAGAATGCTTAATTGATACTTCTGCTCCTCCTACATTTGTTCCTTTTAATCCACTATCTTCTATAAGTTTGGCAGCAAAATGTCCCTCTGGTCTTTTAAAAGTACTTCCTGCTGATGGATACTCTAAAGGCTGTTTTTCTCTTCTTCTTCTGTTTAGATCATCCATTCTATTCTTAATAGTATCATAATCACCTTTTTCTAACTTGAAAGTTGCTTCAAGAACAATATAGTCATACTTAAGTATAGCACTGTGCCTGTAGCTTAGCTCTAGTTCATCCTTTGAAAGTTCTCTTATAATTCCATCTTTATTCATTACTACAGCACTTTCAATTACTTGAGATACTTCACCATTATAAGCTCCAGCATTCATGGCTACAGCTCCACCTATACTTCCAGGTATTCCACTTGCGAACTCCAATCCTTTTAACGTTTCTTTCAATGCTGCTTTTGAAACCAAAGAAAGAAGTGCTCCGCTTTGAGCTTTTATTCTTTGCCCAATCACCTGAACTAATTTCAGTTCTGAAAGGTTTATTATTATACCTCTGAACCCTCCATCCTTAACTATTAAGTTTGAACCATTACCTATTATAAAATAAGGTATACTATTCTTTTTACATAAATTTATAACATTTGCTACTTGTTCATAGTTTCTAGGTATAACCATAAAATCTGCAGGTCCGCCTACTTTAAATGAAGTATAATTTTTCATAGGTTCGTTTACTTTAATATAGTCATTACCTAAAACATTTTTTAAATAATTAATTACATCCCTACTCTGTACCATGTGATTCTCCTTAATGATTATTAAGATATGTAATTAGTATAATGGATATTTAACCATCTAATCAAGTTTTATATCCTTTATTTTTCCTTTATCTTTTAAATATCTAATTAATTTTTTCTCATCTGTATTAATTATTAGCTCTTCTGGCATTCTAATATCCCTCATAACTTCTTCCAATTTATCAAATTTACCTATTGAAAAACACATATGAGAATCACTTCCCAATATAACCTTTGTTCCGTATTCTTTACATAATTGTGCTATCTTAATACATATAGGTTCACTTCCTAATCGAGAAGTCTTAAAAGAACTATTATTTAGTTCAATTAAAATATTTTTTTCTTTTGCTTTCTTTACAATTTCTTCTTCATATATAGGATAATTAGGATTACCAGAATGCCCAATAATGTCTATATAAGCATTATCCATAGCATTAAGAAAAGCTTCTGTATTTTCCTCTGCAGTCCCTGGCTCAATACAAGGCTCATGTAAACTAGCTATAACTATATCAAGCTCTTTTAATATGTTTTCCGGGACATCTGTGTTCCCATTACGATCTATAATATTAACTTCACAACCATATAACATTTTAACTCCATATATATCTCTTGGCAAAACCTTATAGTTACCAAAATACCATATATGAGGTGCTGCGGGCATATTAGGACCATGTTCCGTTGTTCCTAAAAGCTTTAATCCGATTTCAGAAGCGTACTTTGCATTTTCTAGCAAAGTACTATACGCATGCCCACTAACTATTGTATGAGTATGAACATCAAGAACATATTTCATGTTATCACCTCATTCACTTATTTTTATGAAAATAATCTATTATGCTCTTTGCTGATTTTTCATTAATTGATTCTGTATCCAACAATTCATTATAAGAGGCTTTTCTTATATTTTCAATACTTCCAAACTTCTTTAATAATTCTTTTCTCCTTTTTGCACCTATATTAGGTATTTCTTCTAAAACAGAATGCAATATTCTTTTATCTCTTAAACTTCTATGATATGTAATAGCAAATCTGTGAACTTCATCTTGAATTCTAGTTACTAAATTCATAGCAGAAGAATTAGTACTAATTTTCAATTCCTTATTATTATATACTATACCTCTAGTTTTGTGTTTATCATCTTTTACCATTCCACATACAGGTATGTTTATCCCATATTTGTCCAAGACCTCTAATGCCACATTAACCTGACCTTTACCACCATCCATAAGAATAACATCAGGAAATATACTAAATTTTACTCCACTGAGTTCAAGTCTTCTTTGTTGTATATCTCTTATTTCTTTAATTCCATGTTCAAACCTTCTAGTTAATATTTCTCTCATACTATCATAATCGTTAGCGCCTTTAACAGACTGTATTTTAAATCTTCTATAATCGCTATTTTTAGGCTTCCCATTTTCAAAAACTACCATTGTTCCTACAGAGTCAACTCCCTGTATATTAGAAATATCATAAGCTTCTATTCTATGAGGAATTTCATCAAGCTTCAGTAATTCTGCTAATTCTTTAAGAGCTCCTTCATAAAATTCCTTTTCTCTTTTTAACTTTAATTTAAATTGTTCTAAAGTTATCTTAGCATTTTCTTCTACCATATTTAATAAGTTTATTTTTTCTCCCCTTTTAGGAACTTTAATTTGTACTAACGATCCTTTTTTATAAGACAACCACTTTTCTAATAGTTCCAAATCCTTTCCATCAGGAACATATATTGTTTTGGGTATAAAAGCTGTTCCTCCATAAAAATCTTTTATAAAATCACAAACTATATCCCTTCTATTATCCAAAATATTATTTTCTAAAATAAAATGTTCTCTTCCTATTATTTTACCATTTCTAATAAAAAATACCTGGCAACACCAATCTTCTCCATCCCCATACAAATTTATAAAATCCTCGTTATTAAAGTTACTTAAAATAATTTTTTGTCTTTCTCTTATTGTCTCAATAGCTTTAATTTTATCTCTGATTGCCGCGGCCTTTTCAAACATTAAATTAGTTGCTGCTTCATTCATATCATTATTTAAAGTTTTTATAACATCGTTACCTTTTCCAGTCAATAAGTCTATTATATCTTGAATCATTTCCATATAATTTTGTTTATCTATATAACCAGCACAAGGAGCTTTACATAAATTTATATGATAGTTCAAACAAGGTTTCCCTTTTTCTTCTTTTTCTTTAATCACTTTTCTACACGTTCGTATCGGGAAAATTTTTTTTAAAAGTTCTATAGTTTCATGAACTGCTGATACATCAGGATACGGTCCAAAATATTTAGCTCCATCTTTAGCTCTTATTCTAGTTACGAATACCCTTGGGAAATCCTCATTTATAGTAATCTTTATAAATGGATAATGTTTATCATCTTTTAGCAAAATATTATATCTAGGTCTATATTTCTTTATCAAATTACATTCTAAAATAAGAGCCTCAATCTCTGAATCTGTAACAATATATTCAAACTCTGCTATATTCTTAACCATAGCTTTAACTTTGCTAGTATGGTTTTTGGAATTTTGAAAGTATTGTCTAACTCTATTTTTAAGAAGTTTTGCTTTACCAACATATATAACTTCACCTAGATTATTTTTCATCAAATATACTCCAGGTCTATCTGGTAACATCTTAAGCTGATAATCAAAATCAAACACATTAAAACTCCTTTCAATATTCCTTGTCATAAAATTCCTGGCAATCTATATATAGTATATACAATACCTATAATCATTAAAAAATCTTCAAGTAAATTTCCACTTTTTGAACTTACCTTATAAGTTAGAGGGAACTTATACTTCTTTTTAATAAATGGATAAAATAATGGCACTCCCATCTTAGTACACATATCACATATCAAATGCATTCCATATCCAATCATAAAATAGTATACCACATTATTTACATGATAAACTTTACCTATATATCCCGCTATTAAAGTGAAAATAATCATTCCTACAAGACTATGAGTTAATCCATTTCTATGTGAAGATAGTGAAATAAATATAAATGTAATTCCTAAGGCTTTCAAAGCAGGCTCTCCTACATATAAATAATCAAGCCAAAGAACTGTTAGCCCAAGACATGAATATATAACAGTTTTAGTTTTTTTATTTTTAAAAGGTAATATATATTTGTTTATAATACTTTTTGGATGATCTATGTCTGGAATTAAAGAAGCAAACATTACCATAATAAGCCCTATAGCATTAAATTTTCCAGGAACTTTGTCGCATATTAGTAGAAAAGCACTTGCTCCAATACCAGCATGAGTTTTACCCTTCATATTATCTCCTTTATATTTAAAATAGCATAAAAAAAGCCAAGATTCGATTAATTATCTTGACTTAATTATACCATCATAAGTAAAAAAAGAAACATATGTTCAATATAATTGTTTGATTTTTCCTTATTTATTTACTTTTTAAATAAAATTTCATTATTTCCCCGGCAATTTCCGCCGCTTTTCCTCCTCCTACTCCACCATTTTCTACAATAACTGCTACTGCCACTTGTGGATCTTTGTAAGGGGCAAATCCTACAAACCAAGAATGAGGTTTTTTATTTCCTAATTCATTATCAGCTGTACCTGTTTTACCGCATACAGTCACATCATCGATTGAAGCCTTCCCACCTGTACCTTTTTCTACTACATCTTTCATAAACTCTTTAATTATAACTGCATTTTCTTTCGTTGTTATTTGCCCTAAACTCTCTGAAGATGATTTTTTAATTCTCTGTCCTTTATCATTTAAAACATCTTTGACTAAAATAGGCTTCATCATTACTCCATCATTAGCTATAGCTGATGTAACTAATGCCATTTGTAATGGGCTTACCAAAACACTAGCTTGACCTATAGCACTTTGAGCAATATTACCTTTTTCATAATTTTTTAAAGTAGGAAATCTTCCATTTTTTACGCTAAAATCTTTTATTGGAATATCCTTATTAAAATAAAATTTTTCTGCTGTAGTACGTAATTTATCATTACCTAATTCTAAACCTATAGTTCCAAAAACTACATTACTTGAGTGTGTAAAAGCCTCATTAAAGTTTATATTTCCTAAAACTTCTCCGTTGTAATTTTTTAAAGATTCCTTAGAATTAAACACTATTTTACCTTCATCTTGAAAAGTTTTTTGTTTTATACCATTAATATTCTCAAGTGCACTAACGGCAGTAATTACCTTAAAAACAGATCCTGGTGGATATAATCCATAAGTGGCCCTATTGTATAAAGGCTTACTTTCACTTGAACTTATATTTTTCCACTGTTCTTCAAGCTTATTTGGATCATAGGAAGGCTTTGATACAAGTGAAATTACCTCTCCATTCTTAGGATTTAGTAATACTACAGCTCCTCTTTGATCTCCTAATAAATCATAAGCTTTTTTCTGTACCTCTGAGTTTAAGGTCGTTCTTAAATCGTGTCCAACCTTCTCAGTTTCTTCATTAAAAAATTTAAAAACTTTAGAAATATCCATGGTGTCTAACCCTGTTAATTCTTTATCATATTGCTTTTCCAAACCAGTTATACCATATTGGGGACTAACATATCCCAAAACATTTGCAAAAATTTCACCATATGCATATGTTCTTTCCTGGTTTAACTTGCTAATTTTTTTACTTTTTGCAAGAGGTTTCATATTTACATCATAAATAGTTCCTCTCAATACTTCATTTCTTTTTGCCTGTAATCTCTTATTGTACTGACTTGACGAAATTTCTTCTGCTTTAAATATTTGAAAATATGTTATATATGATATTATACCTATAAAACATACTAAGAAAACTACAAGAACATTTTTAATATTTTTAGAAATATTATTATTTGGAATGTTACTCAACGTTCGTTGCCTCCTCAGAAATTTTTTGTAGTACACCTAATGCAATAAAGGTAGTAAGCATAGAACTTCCTCCATAGCTTATAAGAGGCAATGTTATACCTGTAAGTGGAATTAAATTTGTAACACCACCAATTATAACAAGAACCTGAGATGCTATCATGGCAGAATATCCTACAGCTACAAGAGCAGAAAATTTATTATCTGTATATACTGCTGCTCTCATACATCTATAAAATAATAAAAAGTATAGGATTATTACAGCAAATCCCATTAAGCCTCCCATTTCTTCACATAATACTGCAAAAATAAAATCTGTTGTATTTACAGGAATAAATTCAGGATGTCCAAGCCCTAATCCTGTTCCAAATAAACCTCCTGACGCAATAGCAATCATAGATTGAACAATCTGATAACCTTTGCCAGTAGCATAACTCCAAACATCTCTCCATATTAAAAATCTTACTCTAACATGTGAAAATAATTTATAACTTATAACAGAACCTACAGCAAATAATCCAAAACAAGCACCTACATATTTTACTTTTGAAGTAGCAATATACAACATAGTTACAGACATCCCAAAGAATATCAAAGCTGATCCTAAATCTCTCTGTAATACCATGAAGCCAAGAGAAACCATGACTGCTATAGCTGGTACAATAAGATCTTTAGACTTTTCATATTTTTCTAACGCTGCTGCTAGATAAACAACAAGAGATAGTTTTGCAAATTCAGAAGGCTGAAATCCATATCCACCAATAAATATCCAGTTTTTGGCTCCAGACTTAGTTTTTCCAAGTAGCGTTCCCATCGACATTAAAGCTATCGTAATAATTAAGTACCCCCATTTCCATTTGCTAAATCTTTTCAAATCAGGCAGTACAACTACTATAATTATAAATAACGTTATACCTACTACAAACCATACCACTTGTTTAACTGCCTCCATAGGTTTTATTCTATATAATACAACCAATCCTATAACAGTTAATATACAAGCAAAAATCTGAATATATTTATCTCCATCAGGGAAAAATTTTCTAATTATAAAATGTGCATAAGTTATAAGCCCACACACTACCAATGCTACTATAATAGCAGTTTTATCGAATCGTTCCTTTGGCCAATTAAGTATACTTAAATTAGTAAAACATAGTAAACAGAATATATAAGTATATAATAAAAGTTTTTTCTCCTCTCTATTACCTTTCATAAAGCTTTACTCCAATCCTTGAAAACTCAGATATTTTAACTAAGCAATAACCCTAAATAAATATTCACCAATCATTATTTCATCCCCAGCCTTTAAATATGTTGGCTTTTCTATAAGTTTATCATTCACAATAGTACCATTGGTACTATTTAAATCTTCTATAAAAAACTCATTATTCTTAACATAAATTTTCGCATGTTGCCCTGAAATATACTGATTGTGAAGTACAAGTAGATTATCCTCTCTTCTGCCTATAGAAAGTATATTATGAATAGGAATAAGAGAACCTACTTTTAAATTTTTATTTCCTTGTCCTATTTGAACCACTTCGAGCCCAAAAACTTTAGAACTTTTTCTCTTTCTATTTCCTCCTTTAATATCCTTGTACATTATTTTTAATGCCCAAAAGATAATTATATATATTACCAAAATAATCAAAACTCTTAAAACAAGTTTTATTAAAGGCATACCCATCACCTTCTCATTCTAATCTAAATTTACACTTAACTAATTTATTAAAGACTAGCACATGTAATATGCTAGCCTACTTATACTTCTTATATATTATAACATGTTTTTTATATAATATCCTGTATAGGAATTATTATTTTGTGATATTTCTTCTGGAGTTCCTGTACATACTACAGTTCCTCCTTTGTCTCCTCCATCTGGTCCTAAATCAATTATATAATCAGCACATTTTATAACATCTAAATTATGTTCAATAACTACAACTGTATTACCACCCTCAACTAGTCTTTGAAGTATAGTTATAAGTCTGTTTACATCATCTACATGTAATCCTGTTGTAGGTTCATCTAAAATATATAAGGTTTTTCCTGTACTTCTTTTAGATAATTCACTTGCTAATTTAATTCTCTGTGCCTCTCCTCCTGAAAGTTGAGTAGATGGCTGTCCAAGTCTTATGTATCCTAATCCTACATCCATAAGTGTTTGAAGTTTATTCTTGATTCTAGGAATATTAGAAAAGAACTCTAATGCTTCTTCTACTGTCAAATTTAATACATCATCAATATTCTTGCCTTTATATTTTATTTCTAAAGTTTCTCTATTGTACCTCTTTCCTTTACAAACTTCACAAGGTACATAAACATCAGATAAAAATTGCATCTCTATTTTTATTATACCATCTCCATGACAAGATTCACATCTTCCACCTTTTACATTGAAACTAAATCTTCCTGGCTTATATCCCCTCATTCTAGCTTCTGGAGTATTAGAAAACAATTCTCTTATCATATCAAATACACCTGTATAAGTTGCTGGATTAGATCTTGGAGTTCTTCCTATAGGACTTTGATCTATATTTATTATCTTATCTATATTCTCCCAACCTATTATGTCCTTATGAACTCCTGGTATTGCTTTAGACTTATTAATTTTTTTATTTAACCCTTTATAAAGTATTTCATTGACTAAAGTACTCTTTCCTGAACCTGATACACCTGTTACTGTTGTTAATACACCTAAAGGAAACTGAACCCCTATATTTTTCAAGTTGTTTTCATTAGCTTGTAAAATTTTTATTGTTTTGCCATTTCCTTTTCTTCTTGAAGCTGGTACTAACACCTCTTTTTCTCCTCTTAAATACTGACCTGTTATGGACCCCTTACATTTCTTTATATCTTCTAAGTCTCCAGCTACAATAATTTCTCCACCATGTTCTCCTGCTCTTGGTCCTATGTCTACAATAAAATCTGCTTCTTTTATGGTATCCTCATCATGCTCTACAACTACAAGAGTATTACCTAAATCTCTTAAATGCTTTAAGGTAGCTATTAATCTATCATTATCTCTTTGATGAAGTCCTATACTTGGTTCATCTAGTATATATAAAACTCCTACTAATCTAGACCCTATTTGGCTTGCAAGTCTTATTCTCTGTGATTCTCCTCCAGACAATGTTCCAGCTTTTCTGTTTAAATTCAAATAGTCAAGTCCTACATCCATAAGAAATTTAAGTCTGCTTTTTATTTCTTTTAATATCTGATTAGCTATTATGGTATTTTTCTCTGATAAATTTAGATTTTCTAAAAAAATAAACTCCTCTTTTATAGCCATATTGGAAAATTCAAATATATTCTTATCTCCTACAGTAACTCCTAAAGCTTCATCTTTTAATCTTGCACCTTTGCATTTTGGACAAGGTGTATCACTCATGTACTGCTCAATTTGTCTTTTTATATAGTCTGAGTTAGTCTCCATATATCTTCTTCTTAAATTATTGATTATTCCTTCGTATTTATGGTTATAAACTCCTTTTTTATCTTCTTTTACATACTCTACAATTATTTTATCCCCACCTAATCCATATAAAATAATATCAAGTACATTTCTAGACAAATCCTTTATAGGAGTATTAATGTCAAATTTATATTCCTTTGATAGAGATTTTAATATACTAAAGGTCCATGAATCTTGCTTTAATGAGCCTTCTCCTAAAGAAATTATAGCTCCTTCCATAATACTCTTTGATTTATCTGGTATTACTAGATCTTCATCAATTTCCATTAAACTTCCAATTCCATCACATTTATCACATCTACCAAAAGGAGAGTTAAAAGAAAATAATCTTGGAGCTAATTCATCTATACTTATGCCACATTCAGGACAAGCAAAATTTTCGCTAAATAAGATGTCTTCTCCATTTATAACACTTATTATTACTTGCCCCTCTCCTATTTTTAATGCCGTTTCTATAGACTCTGTAAGTCTACTACTTATTCCTTCTTTTATTATTAATCTATCTACGATTGCCTCTATACTATGTTTTTTATTTTTATCTAATTTTATTTCTTCTTCCTGAAGATCATATATTTCTCCATCTATTCTAGCTCTTACAAATCCATTTTTCTTAATATTTTCAAGGGTTTTAATATGTTGCCCTTTACGCCCCTTAATTATAGGAGCTAATACCTGAATTTTAGTTCTTTCTTCCAATTGCAAAACTTTATCTACAATAATATCAACACTCTGCTGAGTTATCTCTTTCCCACATTTAGGACAATGAGGCACTCCTACTCTGGCATATAAAAGCCTTAAGTAATCATAAATTTCTGTAACAGTGCCAACTGTGGATCTTGGGTTTCTGCTAGTAGTTTTTTGATCAATAGAAATAGCTGGTGATAGACCTTCTATGTAATCTACATCTGGTTTATCCATCTGTCCTAAAAACTGTCTTGCATAAGCAGATAAAGACTCCACATATCTTCTTTGCCCTTCCGCATACAAAGTGTCAAAAGCCAGAGATGATTTACCTGATCCAGACAATCCAGTAAAAACAACTAACTTATCTCTAGGTATTTCAAGATCTACATTCTTCAAATTATGTACCTTAGCACCTTTTATATATATACTATCCCTCATAGGTTCATTATTCTCCTTTCTCATTTTCGTAAAATTATATATCTTTCACATTAAAGTTATTTTCATGTATTACAGCTGATTTTTTAGCTCTAATATCTTATCCCTTAATTTAGCTGCTTTTTCAAATTGTAATTCTTGCGCAGCTTCTTTCATTTCTTCTTCAAATTTATCTATAAGTTTTTCTATATCATTTTTACTAAGTTTTTCTTCTATCTTAGAAGCCCTATACTTTTCTTCTGTTTCACTCACTTTTGTATTTTGTATAACTTCTCTTATTTCTTTTAAAATTGTCTTAGGTACTATTCCATGTTCTTCATTATATTTTATCTGTATTCCTCTTCTTCTGTTAGTTTCCTTTATAGCTTTATCCATAGCTTTAGTAATAGTATCTCCATACATAATAACTTTACTTTCCGAATTTCTTGCTGCTCTTCCTATAGTCTGTATAAGTGAAGTTTCAGACCTAAGGAATCCTTCTTTGTCTGCATCCAATATTGCTACTAAAGCAACTTCTGGAATATCAAGCCCTTCCCTTAATAGATTGATTCCTACAAGTACATCAAACTCACCTTTTCTTAAGTCTCTTATTATTTCCATTCTCTTAATAGTGTCAATACTAGAATGTAGATAATTTGTCTTTATCCCCATTTCTTTTAAATAATCAGTCAAATCCTCTGCCATCTTTTTAGTTAATGTAGTTACAAGTACTCTAAATCCTTTTTCTATAGTTTTTCTAATATTTCCATATAAATCATCAATCTGTCCATGTATAGGTTTAACTATTATCTCAGGATCTAAAAGCCCAGTAGGTCTTATTACCTGTTCTGCCACATTTGTTGAATATTCTAATTCATACTGAGCAGGAGTAGCACTTACAAATACTGTTTGATTCAATTTAGTCTCAAACTCTTCAAATTTAAGTGGTCTATTATCATAAGCGCTTGGAAGTCTAAAACCGTATTCTACGAGATTATTCTTTCTTGATCTATCTCCTCCATACATTGCTCTTACTTGTGGAAGAGTAACATGACTTTCATCAATAAAAAGCAAGTAATCTTCTGGAAAATAATCAAGCAAAGTTTGAGGTGGAGTCCCTGACTCTCTTCCATCTAAAATTCTCGAGTAATTTTCTATACCGCTACAATATCCTACTTCTCTCATCATTTCAATATCGAAGTTTGTCCTTTGTTTTACTCTCTGAGCCTCAAGAAGTTTTTCTTCTGAAACTAATTCTTTTACCCTTATTTCCAGTTCATCTTCAATCTTTTTTATAGCCTTCTCTAGCTTATCTTTAGAAGTTGCAAAGTGAGAAGCTGGGAATATAGATATATGCTTTCTTGATGAAATAGCATCTCCGGTAAGAACATCAAATTCTCTGATTTTATCTATTTCATCTCCAAAAAACTCTACTCTTATTCCTAAATTAGTTGATGAAGCTGGGAAAATATCTAAAGTATCTCCTTTAGCTCTAAAAGTACCTCTCACAAAATTTATTTCATTTCTCTCATATTGTATATCAACTAGCTGTCTCATGACTTCATCTCTATCTTTTTCCATTCCTTCTCTTAAAGATACAGTAAGTTTCTTATATTCTTCTGGATTACCAAGACCATATATGCATGAAACAGATGCTACTACTATAACATCTCTTCTTTCAAGCAATGCTGAAGTTGCAGAATGTCTTAGTTTATCTATTTCGTCATTTATAGATGCATCTTTTTCTATAAAAGTATCTGTTTGAGGTACATATGCTTCTGGTTGATAATAATCATAATACGATACAAAATACTCAACACAATTTTCCGGAAAAAATTCTTTAAATTCGGAACATAACTGAGCTGCTAAAGTCTTGTTATGAGCTAAAACTAAAGTTGGTTTTTGTACTTTTTCTATAATATTAGCCATAGTAAAAGTTTTACCTGAGCCTGTTATTCCAAGGAGTGTTTGGAATTTTTCTTTTTTTAAAATTCCTTCTGATATGCTTTCTATAGCTTTAGGTTGATCTCCAGTAGGTTTAAATTTTGAATTTATCTTAAAATTACTCATTATATCATCTCCTGTGAACATTCGTTCGATAATATTACATTAATAATATACTTTTATAATAAATATGTCAATAAACAGATTTGTTGCCTTAAGGTAGGATTTTTACTCTATCTTAGGGTAAGAACCGTTATTCAGAGTCATAGCCATCCTTAGTTTCAATTAAAAAAATATTGAAATCTTAGAAAATCTAAACATATGGTAAAAATCAATAAGCAGCTTAAATATATTTATAATTTAAGCTGCTTTAATTATATCCTTATTTCAAAGTAAATAACCCTATAGTAGTTACTTTAAATCCAGACTATTTTTTACGTTCATCTTTAATTTTTTGTAGAACATCTGAAAATTTATTTTCATTCATTTTTACAACCATACTATTTTCAGGAACAGATATTGGTACAAAAACTATTCCTAATTTTTTCAAATCAACTTCCCTTCTGTATCTTATCTCTTCTAGATTTCCTGCTGTTTTTTTTATTTTAAACCATACAGAACTTGAAGTTTCTTTGATTGTCTTAAATATATCATCTTCATTAACTATTTTTTTATTATTAATTTCAACGAAGACATCTCCACTCTTTATCCCCATCTTATAAGCTTGAGAATTTGGAGCAACTTCTAATACCATTATTCCTCTTTCATCACTTACATATTTAGGTTCTTCCTTTACTTCCATATATTTTTGAATATAAATCATAAACTCATGAGCCATAGGTGCATAAATTACTACAAATAATCTAAAGAAAATGTTTAGTGTTGCAAGCCTAGCAAAAATATATAAAGTAACACTATATAGCATTATCATAATACCTGACAAAGTTGATTTTTGTTTTTTGCTTTTTGTAAAAGTAATGCTTGTATACCCAAGAACTCCATAAAAAGGCATAAGCATTATTGCCGCATTCTTTATAACATTTAGTGGACTTGAAAAATCAATTAAAGCATCCCACTTATTCAACTGAATAATCTCACTTAATCCATGCATCTGAGAATTTACTATTAGAACAATACCTATTGGTATAGCCCAATACCTTTTAAAAGCAAACCCTCCAATTATTTTATTATCTTTCTTTGTAAATATGGGTATTGATCCTTTACTTCCATCAATCATAACTAATATACCCTCTACAAAATGTAAAATAGCAATTAATGTCATAAGAGCAACTATATCTAAATTTAAAAAGTTTATTGCCTTAACTTCTATCCCATACATTTCTCTCATAATTTCTAATAATATACTTACAAATCCAAGGAAAGCACCTGAATAAGAAAAACAAATGAGTCTCGGGTTTATAAACATAAATATAATAGATAATAAAAATATTAATTCTATAGAAGTATTTTCATTAAAAGCTACACCCAGATAGCTCAGCAAAATACTACCCACAATTCCACCTAATATTCCTAATACTATCTGAGATATTGTAAGTTCAAAAGTTGTATTCAGTTTATCTCCTATTATCATTTTTTGCATCAAAATTATTTTCTTATTCTGTTTATAAAACATTATAAAGAAAGCTAAAAGTATAAATACATAAGGAGGCTTTACTAAAGCATATGCTACCACCTTAAGCGTATTTAACATAATATTCATCTAAACTAAATTCCCCTCTCACTGTTTTTATCAAATGCCTAACTATTCTACTTATTTTAGCTTTTGCTTCATTACCTCAAGTGCTTTATTGAACTGAGGATCTTTACTTCTATCATAAGGCTTACCTAATAGTTCTTTTGGATATTCAACTTGAATATCTGGTTTTATTCCTATATGATGTATGTTTTCTCCATTAGGTGTATAATATTTGGAAGTAGTCACCTTCAAAGCTGTTCCATCTCCAAATCCATATTTCCTTTTATCTAATACACTTTGAACAATACCTTTTCCAAAAGTTTTTGTGCCTATTAAAGTTCCTATTTTATAATCTCTTACTACACCTGAAAAAATTTCAGAAGCACTAGCTGTGCCTTCATCAATCAATACTACAAGAGGCATACCTATTAAATTTCCTCCCTTAGAAGAAAATTTTTCTTCATAACCATATTTATCCTTAGTAGAAACTATTGATTTACCCTTTGGAATGAAATTAGAAGTTACTTCAATACATTGAGTTAACCATCCACCTGGATTCTGTCTTAAATCTAATATTAACCCCTTCATTCCTTCTTTCTTCAATTTATCAATCTCTTTATTAAACTGATCTCCAGTATGCTCATCAAACACTGTTATTTGAAGATAAGCAGTACTGCTATCTAGCATTTGGCCCTTTACTGTAGTTAAAGTTACAACATCCCTTCTAACCTTTATATCAAAAGGTGATTGCGTACCTCTTTTTATTGTAAGAACTACAGATGTGTTTTTCTTACCCTTCATCATAGAAATAGCTTTATCCAGCTCTTTTCCAGATACTTTATTTCCATCAATTTTTTCAATTACATCTCCTGCCATTATACCTGCTTCCTTTGCAGGAGAACCTTCAAAAGATGTTACAACTATAATTTTATTGTCTTTTACATCTACCTGTATTCCAAGCCCTACATAATTACCTCCAGTTTCAGTACTAAACGCCTTATAATTTTCTTCATTCATATATACAGTATAAGGATCATTTAGGCTTTCAGTCATACCTTTTATGGCTCCATCTATTAAAACTTTTTCATCAACTTTACCATCATAATATTTATTTATATTATCTTTTACTATAAACATCTTCTTAAATTTTAATATTTGATTATAACTATCTTCACTTATTCTAACAGTTCCCTTTATAGGTACTTTAAAAGTAACCATGAAAGTTATAAGATTAGTGATGATAATTATTAAAACAATTATTATAATTGATGAGGATTTCCTTGATTTTTTATCAATATTTTCATTAAAATTTTTTATTTCTTTTCCATCCAATTTATTCACCTCTTGCATACTGTATTCCCTTTATTCTTACGTTAATAATAATATAATTATTCCTTATTTACATGATTCTTAATTTCAGATTGAGTTTTTATTTAGTTAAATTTGAGCAGTAAACCACAATTTCAATTTTGTATGAATTTCTTACTCTTATGAATATATGAATATGAGTTCTTTTAAAGTGTTATATTCATACTTTATTTTAAATAAAAAAATAGGAACATTAGGCTAAATATACATTTAATTAATATAAGAATAAATATTAAGGCTGGCTCAATTGCCAGCCTATTGTATGTGTTTTTAAATTATACTTTTAAGAATTTTCTTATGGATATTATACTTCCCAATCCACCAATAATAATTCCTGATATAATAAATATCCACAATACATTACTTAAAATATATGAAGGTGTTACTAAGTTCAGCATCATTATAGCTGAAGATAGCTTGCTATAAACAATTTTATACGAATAATTAAGTAAAACACAAGAAAAAAGTGATCCTGTTAATCCTATTATAATCCCTTCAATTATAAAAGGCCATCTAATAAATCCATCTGTTGCACCAACATACTTCATTATTCCTATTTCTCTTTTTCTTGAATAAACTGCTAATTTAATAGTGTTGCCTATTAATAGGAAAGATATAGGTACAAGTATTACAAAAGCAGCAATACCAACCCACTTAATTCCCCTAGTAAGAGAATCTATTCTATTAATTAATTCTTCATTAGCTACTACATCCTCTATTCCAGGCTTACCTTTCATAGTTTTAACTACATTTTGAATTATCTCTGAACTGTTTACTTTAACTATATAAGATTCTGGAAGAGGGTTTGTTTTGTCCAATCCTTGAAGTAAATCTTTGTTTTCCTCACCTAATTGCTCTCTATATTTATTTAAAGCCTGTTCTTTTGTTTCAAATCTAACCTCAGCTATACCATTTATAGCCTTTATAGCTTGTTCAGCATTCTTTCTATCAGTTTCACTTATTTTATCTTTTAAGAACACTTGTACTTCTAACCTAGATTCAACATTTTTTACAACTTTATTAGCATTTAATACAGTAAATAAAAACATACCAAACATAAAAATTGTCAATGCTACAGTTATTATAGACGCTATACTTAACGTCTTATTTCTCTTTAAACTTTTTAGTGCATCTATAGAAAAATACTTTAATGTACTAATCCTCATATCCGTATCTACCTCTCTGTTCATCTCTTACTATTACGCCTTTTTCAATGGCTATAACTCTTTTTTTCATACTATCAACTATTCCTTTATCATGAGTAGCCATGATTACAGTAGTTCCTGCATGGTTTATATCATTGAGTATTTTCATTATCTCAATTGACGTTTCAGGATCTAAATTTCCCGTAGGTTCATCAGCAATAAGTACAGATGGATTATTCACTATGGCTCTTGCAAGAGAAACCCTTTGTTGTTCTCCTCCAGAAAGCTCGTTAGGAAAACATTTGTATTTTTTTGATAGACCAACCATAGCTAAAACCATAGGTACCTTTTTTCTTATCTCTTTACGACTACCTTCTACTACTCTCATAGCAAATGCTACATTTTCATATACATTTAATGTTGGTATCAATCTAAAATCTTGAAATACCATACCTATTTTTCTTCTATAATAAGGAATATTTTTTCTACTTATTTTTCCTATTTCCTCATTATTTACTATTATTCTACCTGTTGTGGGCTCTATTTCTTTCAGAAGAAGTTTGATAAATGTGGATTTACCAGCCCCACTTGGTCCTACCATAAATACAAATTCTCCTCTGTTTATTTCTAAATTTATATTAGAAAGCGCAAAAACATTATTATCATATATTTTTGTTGTATTCTTAAATTCAATCATGTTACAACTTTCTCCCATTCCAAGTTAAATTTTTGTACCTTTTTTATTATAACATAATATTAATGAGAATTTAATTAATCAATTATAAATATTTTTTAATCTTCGACTATATCTTTAAATCCTTCGCCTAAAACTTCATGAGCCTCATTAACTGTAATAAAAGCTGTAGGGTCTATTTCTTTTATATATTTTTTTAAAAGTATAAACTGCCTTCTATCAACTACAGTATATAATACCTCTTTTTCATCTCCACTATAAGCCCCTTTAGCTTGAAAAATAGTGCATCCTCTTTCTAAATTTTGTATTATGTATTCATTTATTTTTTCACTTTTACTACTCATAATTATAACTGACTTACATTTGTTTAACCCTTCAATTACTATATCTATAACAAATCCTAATATTATAACAGAAAATATAGCATACATTCCAACGTTTGCTTCAAAAATTATTCCTGCTGCTACTGCTATAACTAAATCAACTATCAGAAGTGACTTACCTATATCTATATGAAAGAACTTATTCATTATCTTAGCTGCTATATCTGTTCCTCCTGTGGATGAATTTTGATTAAACACTATACCCATACCTATTCCTGATATTACTGTCCCAAAAAATGTTGCTAAAAACAAATCTGTAGTGATTGGTGTTGGAGGTGGCATTAGTCTATCCATAATATCAATAGCTACTGACATAGCTAAACTTGCATATACCGTTTTTGCCCCAAAGCTAGGTCCAATAATAATAAATCCTATTATAAAAGATATAGCGTTCATTATTAACATTAAAATTCCTATTGATAAGCTTGGAATATAATATTTTATTATTATAGCTATACCCATTACTCCTCCACCCGCTATTTTATTAGGTGCTAAAAAAAATTTTATGCCAAATGCAACTATCAAAAAACCTACAGTGATCCACAAATATTCTTTAATTACATTTTTAGTCATACGCATACCCCTTTTTATAAAACTTTTATAATCTTAATACAATTAAGATTATTTTACCACGCATGATTGAATATATCCAAAATTTTATATAATAATTTCAATATGAGAAAAAAATGGAAGGAGAAAAACATATCTCCTTCCATTAATTAAACTTTAATTATTTAAGTTCTATAGCCTTTTTCACAGCCTTAACTATATCTTCAGCAGTTAGTCCATAAGCTTTTAATAACTGATCTGGTTTACCACTTTCACCAAAAACATCTTTAATTCCAACTCTTACTACCGGAATAGGGTAATTTTCACTTAAAGTTTCACAAACAGCAGATCCTAATCCACCCATTATAGTATGTTCTTCTGCTGTAACTGCTGTACCCGTTTCTTCTGCAGCTTTTACAATAGCATCAACATCTATTGGTTTTATTGTGTGTATATTAACAACTTTAACTTTTATTCCTTCTTCAGCAAGAAGATTATATGCTTCAAGCGCAGCATCCACCATTATTCCTGTAGCAAATATTACAGCGTCTTTTCCCTCTCTTAAAGTTACAGCTTTTCCTATTTCAAATTTATATTCTTCATTATCATTAATAACAGAAACCCCTGCTCTTCCAAGTCTTACATAACATGGTCCCTTATATTCTGAAACAGCTTTTATTGCCGCTTCAGTTTCAACTGCATCACTTGGAGATATTACAGTCATATTTGGTATACTTCTCATTAAAGCTAAGTCTTCTATAGCTTGATGTGAAGCTCCATCTTCTCCTACTGTAATTCCAGCATGTGTTGCACATACTTTTACATTTAATTTTGGATAACAAAGGGTATTTCTTATTTGTTCAAACGCTCTTCCTGCTGCAAATATTGCAAAAGTACTAGCAAATACTGTTTTCCCGCAAGATGCAATTCCCCCAGCAATAGACATCATGTTTCCTTCTGCTATTCCTATATTTACAAATCTTTCAGGACAAACACTTTTAAAATCAGCTGTTTTAGTTGATTTTGATAAATCAGCATCTAATACTACTATATTAGGATTTTCCTGTCCTATCTTAGCTAATGCTTTACCGTAAGCTTCTCTAGTAGCAATTTTTTTACTCATTATTCTTCACCCCCAAGTTCCTTTAAAGCTTCTTCACATTGTTCTTTACTAGGTGTAGAACCATGCCATCCTACTGCATTTTCCATGTATGATACACCCTTACCTTTTATCGTCTTACATACTATCATTGTTGGTTTCCCTTTTGTATTTTTAGCTTCTTCAATAGCATTTATTAAAACTTCAAAATCATGACCATCAGCTTCTATTACATGCCATCCGAAAGCCTTGAATTTTTCGCTTATAGGTCCAGGATTCATTACATCTTCACATTTCCCATCTATTTGTAATCCATTATTGTCTACAAAAGCTGTTAAGTTATCTAACTTATAATGAGCTGCACACATAGATGCCTCCCAAACTTGACCTTCTTCTAATTCTCCATCTCCAAGAAGTGCATATACTCTATAATCTTTTTTGTCTATCTTACCTGCTATAGCCATTCCTACAGCTGTAGATATTCCTTGACCTAAAGATCCAGTCGACATATCTACTCCTGGAACATAATTCATATTAGGATGTCCTTGAAGCATTGCACCCATCCTTCTTAATTTCATTAACTCACTTGGATCAAAGAATCCTTTTCTTGCTAATGTACTATATAAAACAGGAGCTGCATGACCTTTTGAAAGTACAAATCTATCTCTATCTGGATTATGTACATCTTCAACATTTATATTCATTTCCTTAAAATATAAAGTTGTTAAAATTTCAACTGCTGAAAGTGAACCACCTGGATGACCTGATCCTGATTCAGTTAGCATGGTTACTATATCTCTTCTTATTTGCTTAGCTACGCCTTCTAAGTTCTGTATATCTTTTACCATTTCTAACGCCTCCCTATCTTTTTCTTTATTTATTATATCAATTTATATTAAAAAATACACTAATTAAAATATAAAAAAGGGCAATTATGCCCTTTTTTGCTATAAACCAACACTTATTAGAAGTGCTTCATCTACCTTCCTCATATCTTTCTCAGACATATGACCAATTTTTTCTTTTAACCTTTTTTTATCTAAGGTCCTAATCTGTTCTAGTAAAACAACTGAATCCTTATTCAGACCATATTCTTCTGAAGATATCTCTACATGAGTTGGAAGTTTTGCTTTATTTATCTGCGATGTTATAGCAGAAACAATAACTGTAGGACTATATTTATTTCCTACATTATTTTGAATAATAAGGACTGGTCTTATTCCACCCTGTTCTGAGCCTACAACCGGGCTTAAATCAGCATAAAATATATCTCCTCTTTTCACTATCATTGTCATCAGGCAAATCACTCTCCGCAAGCTTGGCTTCATATTCTTTTAACTGTGACATATCCTCTACAAAGCCCACTTCACTTAAGCATAAGTTAATTTGTGCCATTTCTATATATCCTTTTTTTAACTCTTCTATTTTGCTTATTTTTTTTTGCTTCTCTATATATAGTATTAATCTATCTTTAATAAATTCACTCTTTTTTTGATATTCTTTATTAATTTTTTTTCTAAATTCCTTATTGAGTTCATCTGCTAAATTTGTCACAAATTTCTTTGAGTTTGACATATAGCTATTAATACCTCCTAATTTATCATAAAGCGCATATGTATATACCACTAATTATAGTTTAATATTTGTCAAATTGTCAAAGAAAAATACTGTTTTTAACGAAATTTTTCTTATGTAATTTTAACCATTAATACTAAATTGCTTAAAATTATTGCAATACATCTAAATTATTCTTTATATTTTTATTATTTATTTTAATATTAAAATAACTTAAATATAATTTCTTATCTTGATAACTTTCCCATTCCTTACATATACCCTAGGTACCCTCTTACTTATAGCACAAATAACTTCATAATTTATTGTTCCTAAAGCTTTAGCGACGTCATCAGCATCAAATTTAATCCTATCAGATCTTCCCATTAATGTAACTTCATCTCCAACTTTAACTTCTGAAGATATGTCTGTAATATCTATCATGCATTGATCCATACATATGCTTCCAATAACTGCTGCAAACTCATTATGTAATATCACTTTCCCTTTATTAAATAATGCTCTTGTATATCCATCTGCATAACCTACCGGCAAAGTGGCTATCACACTTTCTCTGTCACTTTTAAATCTTCTTCCATAGCTTATATATTGCCCTGATGTTACACTTTTTATGTGAGCTATATTAGCTTTAAGTTCCATAACAGGTTTTAATTTTATCTTTTCTTTATTAACTTCTTCTGACGGATAATATCCATATAAAATTATTCCTGGTCTTACAGCTTCAAAATGAGCTTCTGGTAAATCTATTATAGATGCACTATTAGCTATATGCCTCATCTTTATATCTATACCTTTATCTTGTAACAACTTATAAAACTCATTAAATTTTTTTAGTTGACCATAAGTATATTCTTTATCCCTTTCATCAGCAGTAGAGAAATGAGAGAATATCCCTTCTATACATACATTAGGGAGATTACTTATTTTATAAATCTCTTCTACACTGTTTTTATTAGGCAAAAAACCTATTCTGCCCATTCCTGTATCTACAGCTATATGTATTTTTCCAATTTTGTGCTTTTTAGAAGCTACTTTTGAAAGTTCTTCTGCGTATTCATAAGAAAATACTGTTTGTTCAATATCGTATTTTAATAAATCACCTATAAGACTTGGTGATGTAAAACCTAAAATTATTATAGGGCAATCTATCCCTTCACGCCTAAGCTCAACTCCTTCACTAAGTACTGCAACAGCAAGCCTAGTAGCTCCATTTTCTAAAAGCACAGGTGCTATATCCACAGCTCCATGCCCATAAGCGTCTGCTTTGACTACCCCAATAATTTCTTTACTTTTTGAAATTTTTCTTATCTCTTGCATATTAAATGCTAGATTATCTAAATTTACTTCCGCCCATAAAGGCCTCAAGTGCTTGAACATTTTATTTCCTCCTTAGCTATTTAATCAAGACTAAATCTTAATTATTATTCATTAGTATCTTTATCTGCAAAAATTTCTTTTTCCAACTTTGGATTTATAGTAAAATTTTTATATACAAAACTAATTACTTCGTTCCCTTTTACATCACATATAGTTGTTCTTTCTGGTAAATTATTTTCAATATTTACATACATAATAGCTTTATTTATATTTCTATTATTTCCAGGTATTATTAAATGAATAAGTTGGTATCCTTTATCCTCTATAGTTTGAGTAGAATATTTTATTTCTTCATTAGTATATAATAAATTTATATACTCTTTTATAAAACTTAGTTTATATACAGAATCAAACTTTCTATCTACTACATATTCTTTATCATTCTTTAGATCATTTACTAATATGTCATTCTTTCTATATATAAATCTTCTATCGCTATTAATGTCTAATCTTCCACCATATCTTTTATCATAACACTGTTTACATTCAAACTTTATATCCTGCCTAGTATTTTTTATATTTATATCAACATCACAGGTATAACTATCCAAATTTTTTAATGATTTAACAACTCTATTAGGATCCACCTCTTTCTTACCACATCCATATAAACAAAATGCTACAAACAAACAAATAGTAAATAGTAATAATAATTTTTTCTTCATAAATTCCTCCAAAATATTTGTAATCATTATTAATACTATTCTGTTAAAACTTTCAATATTCTTATTAAAATAAATATGCCATTACCTTGTTAAATAATTTGTAGTTAAATATACCTACTAAGCATATTAAATTTTAGTTTTGACTATTTGTTTTCAATTTCTTTAATGTAATAAGGCAAATTTTCTAAGACATGATTAGCATTTACACAAAACATTTTTTCTGATAATTTATCTCCACAATATCCGTGTATATATGCTCCTACATAAGTTGCCTGAAATGGTTCAAGTCCTTGTCCTATTAGGGATGCAATAATTCCTGTTAGGCAATCTCCCATTCCTCCTGATGCCATAGCACTATTTCCAGTAGGATTAACTAATAGCCTTTTTCCATCAGTAATTATCGTATTATACCCTTTTAATAGTAATACTACCCCATATTCTTCAGCAAATTTTTTTGATATCTCAATTCTATTTTTTTTAATTTCCTCTATTGATTTGCCAGTAAGTCTTGACATTTCCCCAAAATGAGGAGTCAACACAATTTTGCATTTTGTATTTTTTAATAAACTTAGTTTACCATTTAGCACATTTATTCCATCTGCATCTATTACTAATGGACATTCTGCAATATCTAATACATTAGAAAGAGTTTTAAAAGTGGCTTCACTATTTCCCATTCCAGGTCCAATAGCTATAACATCACTTTTCTTCAATAAGTCATTTAAACTTTTACTATCCTTATAAGATACAGTCATAGCTTCTGTGAGCTTAATACTCATAGTATGTTGTATATTTTCCATACAACATAACGTAACAAGTCCAGAACCACTCCTCACTGCTGCTTGAGTTGTTATGTATGCTGCACCTGTTAATCCATTTGAACCTGCTATAATATTTACCCTTCCAAAACTACCCTTATGATCGTATATTCTCCTTTTAGGTATACATTTTCTTATTTGCTCCATTTCTGTTATGTAATCCTCAACTCCCAACTTATCAGCTACTGATTGAGGAATTCCTATCTTTTCGATTATTATCTCTCCAGTTACATTATCCGCTTTATTAAATAAAAATCCTTTTTTATAAAATTCAAAAGAAACTGTTCTATTTGCTTTTACAGAAACTCCTAGAATTTCTCCAGTATCACCATCTAGCCCTGATGGTATATCTACAGAAACTATGAATTTATTGCTATTGTTCATAATATGTATGATTAATTTTTGAATGCCTCGTATCTCTCTTGAAAGCCCTGTACCAAATATTGCATCTACAATTACATCAGATTTACCTATAGCATCTCTTATAGGATCTAAATCATTTACATCATTTATCAATTTTATATTAATACCCATACTATTTAAAATGTCATAGTTTATTTTACAATCTTTACTTAATCTATCATCTTGTCCTATTAAAAACACTTCTACTTTTTTATTTAAAATTATGAGATGTCTTGCCAAAGCAAGACCATCCCCTCCATTGTTTCCATTTCCACATATAATTATAAAATATTCATTTTTTTCTATATCCAAATTTTTCAGTATCTTCAATGCAGCATTTTCCATAAGAACAATACTGGGTATATTTAATTTTTCTATACAGAATTTATCAACTTCCCTCATTATCTGTGAAGTTACTATTCTCATTGTCATAAACCTCCAAGACAGCATAAGCTATAGCATTTTCCTTGCCATGAGATATACTTAAATGTATTTTATACTTTCCCCACTTCTTATCTAATTTTTTTGCCTTTCCCTTTAAAAAAACAATAGGTTTTCCTAATGTAGTTCTATCAATTTCAATATCTTTAAAATCAAATTCTAGGAAACCTGTTCCTAATGCTTTGGATACAGCTTCTTTAGCTGCAAATCTGCCAGCTACACTTTCTGCTCTCATATTTCTACTTTTTAAATATTCAATTTCATTTTTACTAAACATTTTAGTTATAAAATTAGGGCTCCTATTCATTGCCTTCTCTATTCTATTTATCTCTATTATGTCTACGCCTATACCAACTATCAAACTAAAATCACCCCCATGAAATAATATTTTTCAAAATAAAATTAAGTTTATTTTACACCTAAACTATATTTTTATAAAGAATAAAGAGTCTATTTAAGCAAAAGATAGTTCTTAATCATAAAAAAAGGAGGAAAATCCTCCCTTTAGCATATATATATATCTTTTAATACATCATCAAAATCAGTAACATAATTATCTATGTATTCCCCCAAAATGTCTATTAGATGGATAGGTGAAACTAAATTATCATATAATATCTTTAATAAACTATGTACTTTGTGTCTATGAGGACTTATAGATTTTACAGCCTGTCTTTCTATTTTAATAATCTTACCATCTACTACATCTTGTCTTTCTACTTCTATTCCATAGGATTGTATTTCTAAGTTATCCTGCTCTTCGAAAACCAGTTTATCCTTAATTATTCTATAAGAATAATTGTACACTACATTTTCATACTTTTCACTTCTACACAAGTTTTCTACTATTAACATTATCGTACTCCCCCCCGAACATTCTTTATTATTATACTACCACTTCTTTTTTAAAAATTCTGTCATTTTATAAACCTTATATACTTAAATTTATCTCTACTTTATGACAATAATATACCCTAATTTACTATACATGTATTGTTTAATCATTCTGCATCGCTCATTATTTGGAATATATACTTATATTTGTCGAATCTTTATAGATTATTAGAAAAAATTATTTCATCAATACTTGAAAAAAGAATCCCATCATTTATTTCAATATATTTACATATATCTTCTAAAATCAATAACACAATTACTATTGCCGTAGAATCATTTCCTGCATATTTCTTTAAATTATACTTATCCATATATTTATCTTTAAGCTCTTTTTTGCATCTTATCTCTTTATATAATTCTTCAATACCTTTATATAATATTGAATAAGAAATTTTTACAAAGTCTATTTTAACCTTATCTCCTCCACATTTTATATTTTTTATAACTTTCTCAAGCTTTACTCCTTTATAATATCGTTCAACTAATATACTATAATTGTCGCTTATAAATTTTCCTAATACACCAGCGTCAATTAATGCAATTTCTCCTTCAGTATTAAATAATACACTTAACTCTGCATCTTTTTTCCCTTCTTTTTCAACTGCTCGGATTATTTCCTTCACTCTATAATTAAAAGCACTTGTAAATTTCGAATCTAAAATAAAATATTCTAATTCTCTAGAAACTGCTATAGATAAAAAATCTGTAAACCTAATATAACTTCTATTCAAATAGTCTTCATTTTTCACAATATCACCACCCTTAAAATATACTTTCTTATTTTATGAATTTAAATAAAAAATATACTCAATAGAATAATATTACGACTTAATGGATAACGACAGAGGAATAGGTTTTCTAAATATATGTAGTTATCCATTAAACCTTCAGTACGCAAAGAAGCACTAAAAGGGTAGCCTTCTAAAAATGCTACCCTCCCTATACGTCGTCCATGACGCAGTTCGACTTCAGGAGTCCATTATTTTATAGCAACTATCTTTTAATCTTAAGTTAAGAGATGCCTCCCATAAGCTATCGCTTTTAAGAGCTTACCAGCTCTTTTGTTTAAGTCAAAAACAAAGCTCATAATGAAAAATTAAATTTTCATTATGAGCTTATTCTTTTATTTAATTTAAAGATTTTCTGACACTAGGAGGAAAATCCTCCTTTACTATTTACTATTCTCTTTTCACTATTCTCTAAAATAATATTGCGATGCAACATTATTATATTCCTTCACTTATCTCTTTATTTGCTTTAACTTTCTTTGCAACAACTAAGAAACATATTAAACTAGCTGCAGCTACTGTTACTCCTGCTGGTGCTCCGATGCTCATTGATAATTTAAACCCTTCTGGAGCAACCAAGATATAAGTGGTACATACTGATGTCATAAATGTAGCTGGCACTACTGCCATTAAAAAATTCTTTCCATTCTTAACTAAATACATTGCCGCTGTCCAAAGTACTATAGTTGCTAATGTTTGATTTGACCATCCAAAGTATCTCCAGATAACAGCAAAGTTAACTGTAGTTAAATAAAATCCTATTACAAATAATGGTATAGATATTAAAAATCTATTCTTAATTGAATCTTGTTTAAACTTTAAAGAATCCGCTATAGTGAGTCTAGCGCTTCTAAAAGCTGTATCTCCTGATGTTATAGGACAAGCTACAACTCCCAAAATTGCTAAAGCTCCTCCTACTTTACCAAGTAAACTGTTACAAACTTCGTTTACGACCCATCCTGCATTATTACCATGCTGAGCCATAGCATTTGCTAATCCATCAACTCCACCAAAGAATGTCATTGCTGCTGCTGCCCATATTAAAGCAACTATTCCTTCAGCTATCATAGAACCTAAGAATACTCTTCTTCCCTGTTTTTCATTAGTTATGCATCTAGCCATAAGTGGTGATTGTGTTGCGTGGAAACCTGAAATAGCACCACATGCTATAGTTATAAATAGCATAGGATATAATGGATACTGATCAGGTTTCACATGCATATTATAGAGATTTCCGGCAACTTCTGGTATATGATATCCACCAATTATCAATACTCCTCCAACTCCAATTGCCATTATCAATAAGCATACTCCAAATATAGGGTATATTTTTCCTATTAACTTATCTACTGGAACTACAGTTGCTATTAAATAATAAGCAAATATAATATACAAGAATATATTTTTGGTTACAGATGGAACTAATCCATTTAATATTCCAGCTGGTCCACTAACAAATACAACTCCTACTAACACTAATAAAATGACTGAAAAAACCCTCATAAATTGTTTAAATCCATTTCCAAGATACTTTCCAACAACCTCTGGTATACTTGAACCATCATGTCTTACTGATAACATACCAGAAAAATAATCATGAACAGCTCCTGCAAAAATACATCCAAATACAATCCATAAAAATGCAGACGGTCCCCACATAGCACCTGCAATAGCTCCAAATATAGGTCCAAGTCCAGCTATATTTAAAAATTGTATTAAGAATATTTTCCATTCAGGCATTGGAACAAAGTCAACTCCATCTTCAAGTCTAATTGCGGGCGTTTCTTTACTACTGTCAGCACCGAAAACCTTTTCTACAAACTTACCATAAATAAAATACCCTACTATTAAAGCAATAATAGAAACTATAAATGATACCATAATCTTAACTCCTCCCCTCAAATATCATAAATATATCGATCATTACTTCAATTATAATTAACATCTATACACTTAAGCTTATAATTAACATGAGATAACAAAAAAAGCACATAAAGTGCATTTATATGCCCATTAGGTGCTTAAATTTATTTATATTATTTCTACTAACCGGTATATCTGTTTCCATTGCTTTAAGCTTTAACATGTAAGTATTGTTAAACCAAGGAGCTATTTCTGTAATTTTTTCTATATTTACTATATATGATCTATGACATTTAAAGAAACTTTTTCTAGGCAACTTTTTATAAAATTCTGATATACTACTATGTTCCACAAATTTTTCCTTAGCTATATAAATAATTGTTTCTCTTTCATGAGCTTCACAATAACAAATATCATAGATATTTATTACTTTAAGTTTATTATCTTGTTTTAATGTAATTTTATTCGACATACATTTATCTATAGATTTCTCTTGTCTTTCTAATCTTTTTAATGTTCTTACAATTCTTTCTTCTGAATAAGGTTTCAATATATAATCAAAAGCCTCTATTTCAAAAGCATTAACTGCATACTCTTTATATGCTGTTATAAAAACTATTATTATTTTCTTCTCAAAATTATTTAGTATCTTTCCTAATGCCATGCCATCTAATTTAGGCATACTAATATCTAAAAATATAATATTAGGCTTATTGCTTTCTATATATTGTAAAGCCTCTACTGAATCATCAAACTCTTCTACTATATCTATCTTACTAAACTCTTTAATAAAATATTTAAGCTCTTCTCTTGCAGGATACTCATCATCAACAATTATACAATTCATAAAAATCATCCTTTCAATTGATGAATAATAAAAGTTGTTCTGGTTCCTTTATCTAACCTCTCTATCTTAAGTCCTTTTCCATATAAACATTTTAATCTATTGTTTACATTTGAAATACCTATTTTATTTTCTTTCATATTTCCTTGATATACTTTGTTAATTATATTTTCATCGATACCTACTCCATCATCCTCTATAGTAACTCTAGCACTTTCTTTATCAATTTCATTTATACTTATTTTTATCGTTCCTTTTTTATTTTCTTTTAAAATACCATGCTTAACTGAATTTTCTACTATAGGCTGAATAATTAAACTAGGTATTTTTATATCAATTTCCTCATCTATGTCATATATAACATTTAGTTTATCTTTATATCTAGCTTTTTCTATATCTATATAAGCCTTAACTTGTTCTATCTCCTTATAAATATCTACAGGTTCGTCTCCAATTTCTAAATTATATCTTAAATATGTGGATAAATTTAAAATTAATTCTCTTGCTTTATTTGGATCTATTCTTATAAAAGAAACTATTGTATTTAATGCATTAAACAAGAAGTGTGGATTAATTTGGGCTTGAAGAGCCTTTATTTCAGCTTTATTGGCCATATTTTTTAATTTTTCAATTTTACTAATCTCTAATTGAGTTGATATTATCTGTGATAAACCTATTGCTAAATTTCTATTTCTAAAAGGTATATCTCCTTCTGTATCGTAATATATCTTTAATGTACCTATTACCTCTTTACCATATTTCAACGGAGCTACAATAGCTGATTTAAGCGGACAGTTTTCATAACTACAATTTATTTCTTTTGCACTAGTCATTTCTAAAATACATCCCTGATTAATAACCTTTTCCGTTGCTCCTGTTTGTATTTTAGAACCTTTTACATGATGATCTGATCCAATTCCTACATGAGCAAGAACATATTCTTTATTAGTAATTGAAACCGCATCTGCTTTTATAGAATCTTTTATAATCTGACATATCTTTATAAAAGATTCTTCATTAATTTCCCTGAAATATGGTAAAGTTTTATTTGCTATCTCTAATGCTAATTGTGCTTGTTTAGCAGCTATCTGTTCTTTTTCTTCAAATATATTCTGAATTAGTAAAATAAGAACCGCTATACCTATAGCATTAGTAAATCCCATAGGTATATATATGCTTTTTACAATCATAATAGCATCTGAAAAAGGCTTGGACATAATAATAATCAGCAACATTTCCAAACTCTCCATTATTACTCCACCAATTAAACCATATACCCACCTATTTTTATTATTGGATTTTTTATAAAGTACACCAGATACTATACCAGATATAATTGTAGCTATGGTACATGGTATCGTAGTTATAGTAACAGCACCCACTACAAATCTATGAGCACCTGCAATTATCCCTGCTAAAGCACCTACAAATGGTCCACAAAGTATACCACCGGCCATAACCCCTATTATTCTTGTATTAGCTATTGCACCATTTACTTCTGTTCCTACATAAGTTCCTAGTATTCCAAAACATCCAAATATTACAGATAAAATAAACAAATCCTTATTTTTAAACTTGTCCTTTTGAATGATCTTTTTAAAACTTCTAGATTGAGATATTATAAATGCAATAAACCAAATGTAACCTAAATTATTAATAAGATTTTTTAAGATTTCTATCAATGTTATCACCCTATTCATAATTAGTTATGAATTATTATATTTAAAACTAATTAGAAATCTATTTTAAATAAGACTTGGGAAAAACATACATGCAAAAGTAAGTAAAGTTGCTGAAATCAATGCACCTACTGCAGCACAAAAAATAGATTTTTTAAAATCAAGCTTTAAGAAAGCAGCCACTGCGCTTCCTGTCCATACTCCTGTTGTAGGCAATGGAATTCCTATAAAAGTTATTAGACCTATTTCCTTATATTTTTCTAGATGTACTGAATTTTTATTTATTTTTTTCTCAATAAATCCTGTAATTTTGCTAAAAAATTTATACCTTTGCATCAATGAAAAGATTTTATTAAACATTAAAAGTATAAAAGGCACGGGAAGCATGCTTCCTAAAAAACTCACTAAAAATACTATCTGTGGACTCATATTATACTTTAATATGCCTAATGGTATTGCTCCTCTTTGTTCTATTATAGGAACTGCTGACCATAAAAAAATTTTAAGTAAATTGCTCATAAACTTCTCCTCATACTATACTAAATATAATCTTTATTTACTGTGCTTTACTTTACTTATATTATCATGTATTGTCATAATAGTTAAGTATTTTGTTTATAATAAATCATTATAATCATTGAATTTTATTCACAATATTCTATAATATATTTTGTGAGGTTTTTAAATATATACTCTAATTTTAGGAGGGGATTATAATGAGTAGTGTTTTTGATATAGTAGGTCCTATAATGATAGGTCCATCTAGTTCTCATACCGCTGGAGCAGCTAGACTTGGTAAATTTGCTGCTATAGTTGCTGGTGGTAATATAAAAAAAGTAGAATTTCTACTACATGGCTCTTTTGCTAAAACCTATAAAGGACATGGAACAGATAAAGCTTTAGTTGCGGGGATTTTAGGAATGGATCCATGGGATGAGAATTTAAAGAATTCTTTTTCTATAGCTAAAGAAAGAGGAATAGAAATCATTTTTACTGAAACCGATTTAGGTGATGTTCATCCTAATACTGTTAAGTTTATTGTTACAAAAAAAGATAATAACATTTCTGAAATTACAGGTTCTTCTATCGGTGGAGGAAATATACTAATATTTGATGTTGATGGTCAAAGCGTCCAATTTAGAGGAGACTATCCTACCCTTATAACTAATCATAAAGATACACCGGGGGTTATATCTAAGATCACTGCACTTCTTTATGCAGAAGAAATAAATATAGCTTCTATGCAAGTTTATAGAACTGGTAAAGGCTGTACAGCAACTATGGCAATTGAAACTGACAACATAATACCTGATCATATACTTGATAAGATAAAGTCAATTCAAGAAATTTATAGTATAAAAATGTTAAACCCACTTATTTAAAGGAGATGAACTATTATGTTTGCTAATACAGGAGAACAGCTTATACAGGCTTGTAAAGAAGAAAATTGTACTATTTGGGAATATACTTTAAATGCTGAAATTGAAAACAGCAATTCTAGCCGAGAAGAAGTATTTGAAAAAATGAGAGATAGCCTTAAAGTTATGCAAAATTCAGCGACTCAAGCACTTGAAAACGATATCAAATCAGTAAGTGGCCTAATTGGAGGAGATGCTTTAAAATTAAGGAAGTATTCTGAAGATAGTAGTACATTAACAGGAGATTTTATGGTAAAAGCTATGGCAAGAGCACTATCTTGTTCAGAAGTTAATGCGGCAATGGGAAAGATAGTAGCGTGCCCTACTGCCGGTTCTTGTGGTATTTTACCTGCAGCTATAATATCAGCTGGTGAAAAGCTACATAAAAGCGAAGATGATTTGGTAAAAGCATTATTTACAGCATCTGGAGTAGGAATGATAATAGCTAAAAACGCTACAGTAGCAGGCGCAGAAGGTGGTTGTCAAGCTGAATGTGGTTCAGCAGCAGCAATGTCTTCCGCAGCTATAGTAGAACTTATGGGTGGCTCTCCAGAGCAAGCTTTAAATGCTGCCGCTATAGTTATTAAAAATATATTAGGCTTAGTATGTGACCCTGTAGCTGGGCTAGTAGAAGTTCCATGCGCTAAAAGAAATGTAGCCGGAACTGTAAGTGCTCTAACTACAGCTGATCTTGTAATGAGCGGGGTTGTTAGTAAAATTCCTTTTGATGAAACTGTATGGGCAATGTACAAAGTTGGTAAGCAACTACCACCTGAACTTAGAGAAACTGCTTTAGGTGGAGTAGCTGTAACTCCAACAGGTCTTAAATTAAAGAAACAAGTATTTAACGAATAACATTTTACTATTAATTAAATATAAATTAGAAAAAAGTAAGCTTAATCAACTACTTTTTTCTAATTTTATAATATTATATTCATTTCCCAATAAATCTATAAAAAGTACCTTTTTTCTAAGTAATTCACCTTTTCCAACACAAAGCTTGATTACTTCGCTAACTTGTATCGATGCTATCAAAGAAGGTATACAAGAGTAGCTTACTTTCCATTTTTCTACTCCATCTATATTATTATTTTCTTTATCATCATAGTTGTTATAGATAAAGTTAAAAGTTCTATCCCCTGGCAAAATAGTACATATTTCACCATACCATTCCCCTATTCCTCCATGTACCAATGGTATATTTAGCTTTTCACAAGTATCTTGTAAAATCAATCTGCTATTTATATTATTTAAAGCATCTATAACAACATTACAATTGCCAATTATTTTTTCTGCATTTCTTTTATTAAATTCATCTACAACTGGATTTACTTTTACAGACTCATTTATCTTCTTCATACGTTTTGCTGCTTCCACTGATTTATATTTCCCAATAGAATTACCATCATAAAGTATCTTTCTATTACAATTATCTTTTGTAAATATATCATAATCTACAACTTTCATATAGCCTAGTCCGATTTTCCCAAGCATATCTATTACATATCCACCTATTCTTCCACATCCTATAACGCATACCTTATAGTTTTTTAACAATTCTAACTCCTTTCTTGTTAAAGTATTCATATTCCTAATGTACTTTTTTAACACAAAACCACCTCCTTGGTTAAAATATAAATTATAAATCTTCAGCCACCATATTTTATCTTCTTGTATAATATTATCTTTATTTTGATATAATCTATTGTTATTTTACATATATACTTAAATGTTTAAAGAATAATTGTATAATATATACTATAATCAATTCTCAAATCCTTTAATTTATTTTATTTTTTTCCATTTTTCTCATATTAAGTGGAATATTTAAGATTAAAGAAGATTTCTAAAATTAAATTAATTATTGCCCTTGAATAATAACTATAAAGATTATATACTGTTATTGCTATTATTTACTTGCCCAGGAGGAATTTGTCATGAAGTTAACAACAAAAAAATTAACTCTTTTATTATTTATCATTTATGGACAAATCTGCTTCACTTTATCACTAAGAAGCAATATATTTTCTATTATTCAAACTGAACATAACCTTCCTTTTAGTCATATTGCTACTTTAGTTCTAATTTCTGGCATTGTGATGCAAATCTCTACTTACTTAACAGGAATATTAATAAAAAAGTCAGGATACAATATGACTTTAATCTTAGGATTAATCTCTTTAGGAATAAGTATTTTATTGATGATTTTTGCTAAAACAGTTTTTGTTTTTGACTTACTTTTTACTATATTCATGTTTGGACTTGGTGTTTCTAGTTTGGTATTAAATATGTACACTGGCTTTCTATGTGACAATAATTTAAGAGGTAAAACCATTATGAAACTTCATGTTGGAGCAGCAACAGGACTTTGTTTAGGTCCTACTGTTATGAGTAAACTTTTAACTTTAGGTATGTCTTGGCAAATAATTATTAGTTTATCAAGTATACCAATATTTATATTCATAATTATACTAATTGTTTATAATAAAACCAAAGATGGAGTAGTTTCTATTAATATAAATAAGAAATCTTGTAATAAAAACAACTTACCTTATAAAAGCTTAATTGTTTGGACATTTATTGTAATATTTTTATGTTCTCAAATATGGGAATATGGAATGGGGACTTGGTTTATAATATATGCAAAACATGCAAAAAATCTATCAGAAGCAGAAGCTTCAAAATATTTAACTATATTTCTTGTAAGTTTTCCTATAGGAAGATTATTGTGTAGTAAAATATTAGATTATATAAGTTATTATCAAAGTATTTTAATTGCCTTTGCTGCTGATTTTATATTAATATTCTTGGGCATAACTACAAAACAATTAATCTTTATATCTTTAACTGGATTATTCACCTCACTAATGTACCCAATTACAATGTCTATGATGCAAGAACAATTTGGAGAATCAAGTTCAGATTTAATTGGTTGGATTTGCATGATTGGAGGTATACTACAATACATATTTATATGGACTGTAGGAAAAATAGGTGATAAATTTGGAATAACTATTGGTTTTAGTAGCTTAATTATATACATATTGATTGGGAATATAGCTGTTTTATTGATAAAAAGCTTATTATCTCAAAGCAAAACCACTCTTGAATCTCGTTCATAATAAATGGGTTTATCTCAAAATAAACTTTAGACACAATGTATTGAATTTTCAATATGAAAATTCAATACATTGTGTTATTTTTCTATTTTGAGATAATTACTACTTGTTTGCTACTGCTTATTTTCTTCTTCAAACAACTTATACCTAAATTCTAAAGGCTCCTTTTTTTGAAGAATTAAATTTTGAAATTCAGTTAGACCTTTATCTTCCTTAAAAATTTTTATTTCTTTATAAGTCTTTTCAGGATAATGTTCTATACCCTTAACAACCATCTCTGTTTTTATTATATTTTTATTCTGATTATCCTTGGATATTTCAACTATTTTAGTTGTTGCAGTATATTGTTTATTGTCTATTTTAACACTTTCATTCCACACACTGCCTTCTTTAATAGGCAACTTTAAAACCGTCTGTTCTCTAACAATAGACTGAGAATATCTCCTTTTTACATTTTTCTGCATTTCTTTAACAGAATCTTTGTTAATTATATACTGAGTTTCCATTATTAAATCCTCTTTTGAAGGACCTTCACCATCACTTACATCATGTATTTCACCTTTTAAATCTAATATAACTGAATCCTGTTTATTAATAATCTTATTTAAAGTTAAATTATGGCTATATTCAGCTGTTCCAGAGTATTTCAACACCATTCCCTCTACAGAAGGGAAATACTTACGGAGCTCTTTACTATATGTTTCTTCATTCTTAGGCTTATTGTCACTTTTAGCTTTAACTTCCCCTTGATTATCACATGCTGTAAATCCTAAGCTTAACGATAACATCAATATTAAAGTGGATATTTTCTTAAAAAATAAGTTCATATTCATCTCCTCCATTTTTAATCAGCTTGCCTAATACTATTGTAATTTATAAATTTTCTTAAATCTTTACAAATAGGTTAATGTAATGACTCTCATTTACCATTAATCCTTTAATTATTCATATTTTCTTGGAATACATATAGTAACGGATGTACCTCTTCCTTTTATACTATCTATTACTAATTTACCGCTATGAAGGTTTACTATTTCATTGCAAATAGACAATCCTATTCCACTTCCAGACTTTCTAGACTCGCCTTTATAAAATTTTTCTGTAACCCTATGTAAATCATCTTTTTCTATACCTATACCACAATCTTCAATTTTAATAATTATGTTTTCATTGTACAAAAATGTACTTATAGTTATTTTTCCATTTTCCTCAGAAAATTTTATAGCATTATCTATTATATTTATAAGTACTTGTTTAAACCTATTTTCATCTACTTGAGTAAAAAAATTTTCTTCCGCTATATTTAACTCACATTCTACATTTTCATTTTTAAATCTACTTTTAAAATAATTATAAACTTCTATTACTATATTATTTATATCAGCATTTTGTAAATTTAAGCTAATTTTACCCATCTCTAGCTTAGAAAAATCAAGAAGTTCTTCTACTAATCCTGTTAGTCTTTTAGTTTCACTTAATATTATCTCTAAACCTTCTCTTATTTCTTCTTCATCTTTTATTTCTCCTGAATTTATTATCTCACTCCATCCTCTTATAGCTGTTAAAGGTGTTCTAAGTTCATGGGAAATAGACGAAATGAATTCATTTTTAACCGAATTACTCTTTTGAATTTCCTCTGCCATATAATTTAGCGTATCAGACAATTTTCCTATTTCATCATTATTTGCCTTTTTTATTCTTTTTGAAAAATCCCCCAATGCCATTGTTTCTGCAGCTTTTGTTAAATTCTCAATAGGATATACTATTTTATCAGCTAGAATAGAACTAACAGAAAAAGTTATTGCTATAACAACTCCTCCTATTAAAAGTGCTCCAATAATAATGTTTGAAATCGTTTTTTCTATTTGGGAAATAGAAATAGAATATCTTAAAACTCCTGAAATTTCATTGAGATGATATACTGGAACAGATACAGACATAATACTTTCTTTTGTAAATTTATCATTACTCCTTATGGTTTCTGTTTGCCCATTTAAGGCAGCTAAAATATCTTTTTCCTTTATATCATCATGAGATTTAAATCCATTGGAATCTATAATCATTTCCCTATTTAAATCAAAAAATTGCATATAAAAAGTACTATCTCTTGACTCATTTTCTAACATATATCTGGCTTTCTCATATATATTCTCATTTATTAAATACTTATTATAAAAATTACTTGAAACTTCTGCCTTATTTATTAATTGATATTCTGCACTTTTTATGTAATAGCTTTTTACTGAAAAAATAAATATAATCTCTAAAATAATAACTATGCTTACAATAATAATACTGTTTTGTGTATATAATCTTTGTTTAATTCCTTTCATTTATCACAACTCCACATATATCCATATCCCCAAACAGTCTTTAAATACTTAGGATTAGACGGATCCTCTTCAATTTTTCTTCTTATTCTTCTAACATTCACATCTACAATCTTTACATCCCCAAAATAACTACTTCCCCATATTTTATCTAATATCTCATCCCTACTTATGTTTTTATTCACATTGCTTATGAGTAATCTTATAAGCTCATATTCTGTTGGAGTAAGAGAAATCTCTTGGCCATTTTTCATTAAATTCTTTTTATTCATATCTAATGTAAATGGCTCCATATTAATCTTATTTTCACTATGAACTTCATTATTTGAATTTATATTAATCCGTCTTAATAATGCTTCTATCCTAGCTTCTAACTCTTTTGGGCTAAATGGTTTTACAATATAATCATCAGCACCACATCCTAACCCTTTAACCTTGTCATCTTCTTGTCCTTTAGCAGTAATCATTATTATTCCAATTCTAGGGTATATTTCTCTCAATCTCCTACAAACCTCAAAACCATCTATATCTGGAAGCATAACATCTAAAAGAGCTATATCAAATGTTCCATCAACTTTTTTCAAAGCCTCGTTACCATTTTCAGCTTCCACGACTTCATAATTTAAAGCTCTTAACTTAATCTTTATAAAACTTCTTATAGATTTTTCATCTTCTAAAATTAATATTTTGTTTTTCATATTAATCCCCTTCTAATCGCCTTTTTTTATAATGTAAAAGCTTTTTCTTAAATTATCTTCATCCATAAAATACTTAGAGTTTTCAACCTTAATATTTGGAAATACACCTAATATTACATTATTTTCATCCTCTTTTAAAACTATATATTTTTTGTTTTTTAATATATCTTTCTCTTTATCCCACTCATCTTTACTTAAATTTTCAATTGAAAAAATGTGATTCTCTATCCTTTGCTTTGAATCTAAACTAAAAAATTCTACTTTATTAACCTCACTATTTTCCTCGTAAGATGCAGAAATAGTAAATTCATTTCCCCATTTTTCAGGAATAACAATCTTATACCCTAAATCATAATTACAGTATTCTCTCAATACTAAATTAATACCTTCTTTTCCGTTCCATTGATACCATCCATTAACTACTGGTAATTTGTTCTTATTAATTAGGTGATACGTCTTCTCATCCTTAGTTGGGTACAAAAGTTTTTCTGTTAAACCTATTTCTATTATGCCATCATTATTTACATCTTTTGATTTAATAAAATCTCTTTTTAAGGTTTTAGGCTTATCTAATGATTCATTTTTAAAAATATCAACAAGTTTATTATTTTGAAGAACTAATAAATCTGTATAAGATAAAAGTGTTCCCATATCAAAATCTATAAATATCCCCTTCTTATTATTAATTACATTTCCTATCTTCATTGTATTATAATAATTTTTATTCTTTATAATAAATTTATCAATATTGTTTATTTTTTCATTAAAATATTTAAAAACTTCTAAACTAACAGCATCACTTTTAGCAACTTTTTTTAATAAAACCACTTCATTTTTACCATCATTATCCAAATCATCAATTCCTATTTCTTTATACATATCTTTATACAAAAAGTGAAAATATCCTTTACTCCATGAATATACATTTAGGAGCTTCTCATCTTCTTTTTTTCCATTCCATCCAATAATAATATCTGGTTTTTTATCTCCAGTTACATCTTTGCACTCTACCAAATCCACTCCATAAGCTTTTTGATAAATTCTATTTATCTCATGCCATTTCCCATTAAGCTGTTTTAATATGATTATTCCATACTTATTTTCACCTCTAAAAACGTCCTTATTTTCTTTAAATAAAACAATTAATTCATCTTTTCCATCTTGATCTAAATCAATACTTCTTATAGATTCCATATCTTTTTGACTTAACGATAATGTTAAAGTTTCTTCTTTTGACAAAATTTCAGATAGTATATATTCTTCCTTTATATTTTTAGATATTACTTTAGGCTTTTGTATAAGTTCAACTGGCGATTTCATAACAGAACACCCTGATAAAAATATAAAAATAAATACTATTAGTCCAATACCTTTTATACGTTTATTCATAATCTTTTCACCTTCTTTTACAAATATATTATACCTTTTAAAATTAATAGTATTATTACAGATTAGTTAAAATAATAAAATATTCAATAATAAGATCACTTCATTAAAACACATAATTAGTATTTAACCATATAATCAAAAAAGCCATCATTATGATGACTTTTCTAAATTAAATAAAGAAAATGGAATTTCTTTATTTGGTTTTAATTCAAAACTACAAATAGACTTATCTTTTGGATGTTTAAATGAAATATACTTTGACCACAAAGCAATTTGTGTCCATTCTTTCATCTTAACAAAAGCTTTATTATATTTGTTATCTCCCCATAAGGGTAATTCTGCATTAGCAAATTGAACGCGTATTTGATGATGTCTTCCCGTTTTAAGCTTGATACTTACAAGACTTAAGATTCCAAATTTCTCAGTTTTGATACTCTCTAAAACCTCATATTCTAAAATAGCCTCTTTAGCACCTTTTGTTCCTTCTGATACAACTTTAGACATATTAATAGTCCTTAACTTCTTTAAGTAGTCTTTTAATTCTCCATTATCTTTTTCTGGCTTACCACAAACAACAGCATAATACTCTTTTCTAAATAATTTTACTCTAATCTGATCAGATAACTCTCTATTTGCTTCCCTTGTCTTTGCAAAAACCATCAATCCTCCAACAGGTCTATCAAGTCTATGTACAAGTCCTATATAAGGATCTCTTGCTGATGGACATTTCTCCTTAAGATAGTTTTTTAACATAGTTATCATGTCAATATCCTCTGTTTTATCACTTTGAGATGGAACTTTAGGTGGTTTCTCTACAATTATAACATGTTTATCTTCAAATATTATTTTTAAATTCATACAATCACCTTTACTAATAAATTATTAATCAATTTAGCTTATCTTTTAATATATTATGCAAAATAGGTTCCTTAATTAAGGAACCTATAAAAATTATACTATAACAACATCTTATTGTCTTTATTTTGTTTTAATTCTTGTATGCAAAAAACAATATTTTTAAATTTTGTCTTAAAAAATATATTTTTTATCATTTTAAAACTTTTTACTATATTAAAATACTATTGATTTGCCATCATAGTAACTAATTCAAGTAAATTCTTGCTCTTAACTTCCTTATTAGTTGGAATTTTTATATCAACTTTTTTATCAATATCAAATATATTCATAGTAACAGCCAAATTAACTTTTTCTTGTTTTTCTTTTAGTACTATGTTGATTTTTGTGTGAACTATATGTCCATCCTTTAACCCTATTTCCATATAAGTTGAAGTTTCATCTAAAAGTTTTAAAAATTCATCTACTCCTTTTTTGACATCTTCAGCTTTTAAATTTTTATCATTTGACATTGCTAAACTTACAATTTTATTTAATTCTTCTTTTGACACCTTTACATTGTACATTTCAACTGTTTCTTTTACATTGTTTATAGATACTTCTTGTTTTCCTTTGTTTTCTATAACTTTATCTCCATCTTTTTCAAGATAAGCTGTTATTTCTTTATTAGTTTCTTCTTGTAATTTATAAGGATTATTAGCTAGTGAATCCATTTTAACCGTAGGAGCTTGTACTTGTTTAGACATCTTTTCTAAATCTTCTAAACTCTTAGTATCAATATTCAAATACTCTACATCCTTAAATAACGGTCCCATTTGCGCTTTCAAAAACTCAGGTATTTGTATCATTGCATTTACATTAACCTTACCATTTTCATTTATAACTTCTTCGAAAAATTTTGTTTCAACATTTATACCTGATACACTAGCCTTTATATTAGCTTGCAATTTTTGATTTTTGTCACTTTCTTTAGCTGTTTTACCATTTAATTCAAGGCTCATGTTTTTAACTGGATATTTTCCATCTTCAGCGCCTTCTACTCCAAAATCTATCTTGCTTTCAAATGCTGCATATTTTACATTTTTGCCCTTATTTAATGCATCTATTAATTTAGTTTTATCAGAAGAACCACATCCTGATAAAACCAACATCATAACGCTTGAAATAATAGCTATAATAGCAAACCCTTTAATTTTCTTCATAATATCCTCCCTTTATTAACAATTTATTCACTTAATGTTAACATATTACGCAATATAAGTATAGTTTTTTTAATCATTATTTAATTATTTTATATTTAAAATAATATTTTCTTAATTTTCAAAATTTTCTTGTAGAATTAGTACCTTTTTATATAACATATAGTTAAAAAATAGGTTGAGTTCATTATGATGAACTCAACCTACTTTTTAAGACATAAACAAATTCTTATTTGCTACAGACAGCATTAATTTTATACGATTAAGTTGATTTACTTCACTAGCTCCAGGATCATAATCTATAGGAGCAATATTGGATAAAGGATACGCACGTCTCAGTTCTTTTATCATACCTTTTCCAGTAATGTGATTTGGAAGACATGCAAATGGCTGTAAGCAAACAATATTATTTACTCCACTTTCAATAAGTTCAACCATCTCTCCTGTTAAAAACCATCCTTCTCCTGTTTGATTTCCAAGAGATAGAAATCTTTCTGCCCCTTTTGCTATTTCTTCTATTGATTTAGGAGCTTCAAACCTTTTACTATTTTCTAGCGCTTTTTTCATATCTTTTCTATAGTGTTCAATAACCTTTATTGAAAGATTTGAAGTAAGCATTGACCAAAAACTTCCTGACAAATCTCTATACTTAATTTTATCGTCATATGCAGAGTATAAAAAGAAATCTATTAAGTCAGGAACTACTGCTTCTGCTCCCTCTGTTTCTAGGAGTTCCACTATATTATTATTTGCAGTAGGATGAAATTTAACTAAAATTTCTCCAACAACACCAACTTTAGGCTTAATCAAATCTTCATAAATCTCTAACCTATCAAAATCCTCCACTATCCTATATATATTTTCTTTAAATTGTCTTTTGCTTCCACTTTTTAATGAGACGTGACATCTTTCTACCCATTTATGGTACAATTTATCGGCTGAACCTGACACCTTCTCATAAGGCCTTACTTTATATAAAACCCTCATCAAAAGATCTCCATATACAACTGACATCACTAAATTTTCAAGCATTGAAGAAGTAACTTTAAAACCTGGGTTTTTTTCTAATCCAGCTGCATTTAGTGATATAACAGGTACTTGTTCCATCCCTGCATCCTTCAGTGCCTTTCTTATAAAAGCAATGTAATTTGTTGCCCTGCATCCTCCCCCTGTCTGAGATATCATGACAGAAGTATTATTTAAATCATATTTCCCAGATTTTAAAGCCTCCATTATTTGTCCAATTACAATAATAGAAGGATAACATGCATCATTATTAACATATCTCAAACCTTCATCAATTGAATCTTTATCTACAGATGGAAGAATCTCAATTCTATATCCCTCTTTTTCAAAACCTGTCTTTAAAAACTGAAAATGTATAGGTGACATTTGTGGCGCAAGTATTGTGTGTGTTTTTTTCATTTCTTTTGTAAATATAACCCTTTCAGTACTTTGATACATCTTTCTTGGTTGAAAATTTCTTTTATCTCTCTCTTTTATCGCTGCTATCAAAGAACGTACACGAATTCTTGCTGCCCCTAAATTATTAATTTCATCTATCTTTAATACAGTGTAAATTTTTCCATATGACTCTAAAATTTCTTTTACTTGATCAGTTGTTACAGCATCTAATCCACATCCAAAAGAATTAAGTTGAATAAGTTCAAGGTTTTTTTGCTCGGCAACATAAGTTGCAGCAGCATACATTCTTGAATGATATACCCATTGATCTACGACACGAAGAGGTCTTTCGACTTTTGCAAGATGTCTTATAGAATCTTCACAAAGCACTGCAAATCCAAAGGACTTTATCATTTCAGGCATTCCATGATTAATCTCAGGATCAACATGATAAGGCCTACCAGCAAGAACTATTCCTTTTATATTGTTTTCATTTATATACTTTATTGCTTCTTCCCCTTTAGTTCTAAGGTCTGCTTTATACTTTTCTAATTCTATATAAGCTTTTCGCATGGCATCTAAAATTTCTTTTTTAGGTATATTTTCTGAAGACAATTCTTGAACTAACCTTTTTCCCATCCTACTAGGCATATCAATTGGTAAAAAAGGTTTATAAAATATAATATCATTTTCTTTTAAAATATCCATATTAGCCTTAATAGTTTCTGGATAAGACGTAACTATAGGACAATTGTAATGATTGTTTGCCCCTTCATCTTCCTTTTGATTATATGGAATACATGGATAAAATATTTTTTTAACTCCTTTATTAACCAAATCAGTAATGTGACCATGTACAAGCTTTGCAGGATAGCAAACTGATTCAGATGGTATAGTTTCCATACCAATTTCATATATTTTTTTAGAAGAGCGGCTTGAAATAATAACCCTATAGCCTAATTCATTAAAAAAAGTAAACCAAAATGGATAATCCTCATACATATTTAACACTCGAGGTATCCCTATACTACCTCTTTTAGCCTCTTTTTCTAAAAGTGGTTTATATCCGAATACTCTCTTATACTTATATTCATAAAGATTTGGAATATTATTTTCCACTTTCTCTAGTCCCGCTCCTCTTTCACACCTGTTTCCAGATATAAATTCTCTTCCATCAGCAAAATGCTTAACCGTTATTAAGCATTTGTTTCCACAAAACTCACATCTTCTCATAGATGTTTCTGTCTTAAAATCTTTAAGATCTTCTTCTTTAATAAGACTTGTACTATTTTCTTCTACATATCTATCTTTCGCAATTAAAGCTGCTCCAAAAGCTCCCATTATTCCAGCAATATCTGGACGTATAACTTCTCTTCCTATTATTTTTTCTAACGCTCTAAGTACTGAATCATTATAAAAAGTACCACCTTGAACAACAACTTTTTCACCCATCTCTTTCACATCTCTAAGCCTAATAACCTTAAATAGAGCGTTTTTTATAACAGAAAGTGATATTCCCGCTGATATATCACTTACATCAGCTCCTTCTTTTTGCGCTTGTTTTACTTTAGAATTCATAAATACAGTACAACGAGTTCCAAGATCAACTGGACTTCTTGATTTCACTGCTTCTAAAGCAAAGTCTTTAACATTCATATTTAAAGACTTAGAAAATGTTTCTATAAATGAACCGCACCCTGAAGAACATGCTTCATTTAACATAATAGATTCAATAACACCATCATTGATTTTTAAACTTTTCATATCTTGTCCACCAATATCAAGAACAAAGTCTACACCTGGAAGGAAAAAATCAGCAGCTTTATAATGAGCTACAGTCTCAATTTCTCCTATATCAACTTTCAAAGCAGCTTTAATAAGATGCTCTCCATACCCTGTTACAGCTGAATTAACAATCTTTGTATTTTCATTTATTCTCTTATATAATTCTCTTAATACCTGTATTGTAGATTCTAATGGGCTTCCCATATTACTTCCATAATAAGAGTATAATAATCCTCCTTCTTGATCTATAAGAGCAATCTTAGTAGTGGTAGAACCTGCATCTATACCTAAGTAAGCCTTCCCACTATACTCATCTATATTTACACGTTTTATTTTATTTTTAGAATGGCGTTTTTTAAATTTTTCGTACTCTAAATCACTTGAAAATAGAGGCTCTAATTTTTCAGATTCTTCATTGTTCATTTTATATATGCCAGGTGCTCTTTCATATAAACATTCGCAAGAAAAAGCTTCTTCTTCCTTTGATGCTAAAGCGGCTCCTAATGCAACGAAAAACTGAGAATCCTCTGGGAAAACCACATTTTCCTTATTTAAATTAAGAGTTTCTATAAACCTGTTTCTAAGCTCTGATAGAAAATGAAGTGGTCCTCCTAAAAATGCTACATTTCCATTTATGGGTCTGCCTTGTGCAAGTCCACTTATTGTTTGATTTACAACAGCTTGAAAAACTGATGCAGCTACATCCTCTTTTGCAGCTCCCTCGTTCAATAATGGTTGTATATCTGTTTTAGCAAATACACCACACCTTGAAGCAATGGGATAAATATTTCTATGTTTTTTAGCTAATTCATTTAATCCTAAAGCATCCGTTTGCAACAATGAAGCCATTTGATCTATAAACGCTCCAGTACCACCAGCACATGTACCATTCATTCTTTGTTCAATAGATTTTCCCAAATATGTTATTTTAGCATCTTCACCACCAAGTTCTATAGCCGCATCTGTTTCTGGAATCATATTTTCAATTGCACTAGTACATGCGATTACTTCTTGAATAAAAGGCACGTCTAATTTTTGCGATATATTAAAGCCACCTGATCCAGTAACCATTACTGTTAATAAATTTTTTTGTAATGTTAATTTTGCATCTTCTAACATAGAAACAACTGTATTTTTTATGTCTGAAAAATGTCTTAAATACTTTTTATAAATGACATTAGTATATTCATCTAATACAACCATTTTTACAGTTGTTGAACCTACATCAAGTCCAACATTTAAAACCTTTTTCATTTTTTCTCCTCCTGCGTTTTTTATTATTTAAACTATATATGAGTTATCAACAGTAGTTCCACTAAAAAAACTAAGAGGCTATCCCCTTAGTGAATATTCAAATACGTAAAATTCAATAAATTTCTACATAATATTAAATTTTTCCTATTTAGAATTTACAGGTAATATTCACCACTTCCCCCATGGTTTCTAAAATCATCTTCTTACATTTCTCACAAGAACATACGATGGTATGTATTTGAATTTTTAATTAAATTTATTAGATATTGTTTGAATTACATATATTAATAATAAACCAATTTTTTTGTTTGTATCATAGTAACAGTATAATATCCCTTTTTGACAAAAAGAGCAATACCTAATTTGAAATTAAATAAAAAAATCACAAACCCCTTTAACATAAGGGTTCAAGCCATTATGTAAGAAGTTTATGATTATTTTTTTACATTGTATATTCTCAAGTATTATGGAATTTTTTTTACCACATTTAAATGTTAATTATGCTTCGTCAGGAATATATCCTTTAAATTGTGCTTTATAAAGTTTAGAATATATTCCATCTTTTTCTATAAGATTTTCATGATTACCTTTTTCCTGTATACCATTGTTTGTTAAAACTATTATTTCATCTGCATTTTTTATAGTTGAAAGCCTATGAGCTACTACAATAGTAGTTCTGTTTTTAGATAACTCTTCCAATGATTTTTGAATTATTATTTCGGTAGCATTATCTAAAGCTGATGTAGCTTCATCTAAAATTAATATTGGAGGATTTCTAAGAAAAACTCTAGCTATAGAAATTCTCTGTTTTTGACCACCAGACAGTTTTATTCCTCTCTCTCCTACATAAGTATCATATCCGTAAGGTAAACTCATTATAAACTCATGTATATTTGCATTTTGTGCAGCTTGTACAATTTCTTCATCTGAAGCATTTGCATTACCATATAATATATTCTCTTTTATAGTACCTCCAAATAAAAATATGTCTTGCTGTACTATACCAATATTTTGTCTAAGCGACTTCAATGTAACATCTTTTATATTTTTTCCATCTATAAATATATTTCCTTCTGTAACTTCGTAAAATCTAGGAATCAAATGACACAATGTTGTCTTTCCACCTCCAGAAGGTCCAACAAAAGCCAATGTTTTTCCCTTCTCCACTTCCAAATTTATACTAGACAAAATAGATTTTTTGTCATCATAATTAAAACTTACATTATTAAAAGATATATATCCCTCTACATCTTTTAATTCAATAGCATCTTCTTTATCCTTTATTTCAGGCTCTACACTCATAATTTCTACGAATCTTTCAAACCCAGTCATTCCTGATTGGTACTGTTCTACAAAAGCAGTTAATCTTCTTATAGGTTGCATAAACGAACCTATATATAAAAAATATGCTACTAAATCTCCTACAGTTATAAGTCTTTTATAGGCAAATATTCCTCCTGCAAAAATAACTATTAAATTTAGCATATCTATCAAAAATCTGATTCCAGAAAAAAATTCGGCCATTGTTTTATAAGCATATTCTCTTGATTCTCTAAACTCAGTATTTCCTTCATCAAATTTTTTCATTTCATATTTTTCATTTGTAAAAGACTTTGCAACTCGGATTCCAGATATACTATTTTCAATTTTAGCATTTACATTAGCAACTCTTTTTCTAACATCCTTAAATGCATTATTCATATTAACTCTCTTTTTTATAGCAAACCAAAACATAACTGGAACAAATATAAATACAATAAGCGTTAATTTAAAGTTTATTGTGCAAAGAGCTAAAAAAGATCCTAAAATCATAATTAAAGATATGAATAAATCTTCTGGTCCATGATGTGCTAATTCTGAAACTTCCATTAAATCATTTACTATTCTTGACATAATATGCCCTGTTTTATTGTCATCAAAATAGCTAAACGGAAGTTCTTGAAGATGAGCAAACAGTTCTTTTCTCATATCATACTGCATTCTTACACCTACAACATGTCCCCAATAGTCCACTACATAATTACATAACAATTTAACTATGTATAATACCCCTAAAATAATAACTATTCTATAAAGCCTTTGTAACTGATAATTAGGTATAATTTCATTAATTATTTCTCTAGATATCATAGGATAAAATAAATCTATCCCAGCTACCATAAACGCACAAAAAAGATCTAATACAAATAATTTCATATGCGGTTTATAGTAACTTATAAATTTTTTCAACATCAAAATCCCCCCATGCCTACATATATACAAATTATTCTATTACAATTATGAAATATATGCAAAATTTTTCAAAGAACATTTTTAAATATATTTTTTGTACTATCTAATCCTAATTTAAATATATCACTTTCTTCTTCGAAAATTCTATCTAAAGCATATAGCAAATAGTCTATTTGTACTTTATCTACAATTAAAGGAGGCTGTATCCTTAAAACAGATGGACAATTTATTGTAAAACCAGATATTATACCATATTCGTTCATAAGCTTTGAAATTATATTTGCCATAGCTACTTCTATAATCTTAGTAGGAATAATTTGATTGAATTGTCCTATTTCTATTCCTATCATAAGCCCCATTCCTCTTACATCTTTTATAATTTTATGCTTCCTTCTTAGTTCTAAAAGCTTACTTATTGTATAATTTCCTAATACTTCAGCCCTTTTGTATAATTTGTTATCTTCGATTATGCTTAATGTCTTTATAGCGGCTGCACAAGCAAACGTATTTCCACCAAAAGTTGAGCTTGGAAGTCTTGCATTTTTAATTTTGCCATAAGTGTCTTCCCATAAAATTTCTTCTACTGCTACACATCCGATTGGAATAATCCCACCACTTAAAGATTTTGCTAAACACATAATATCAGGAACAACCCCAAATCTTTCATAGCAAAACATACTTCCACATCTGCCAAGTCCGGTTTGAATCTCATCAAAAATTAAAACTATATCTTTTTTATCACATATAGCTCTAAGCTCTTTTAAAAAACTATTTTTAGAAACTATGATTCCTCCTTCACCTTGAATAGGCTCAATTATAACACCAGATATATCATAGTTATTTACTACTTCCTTAAATTTATCAATATTGCCATAAGGTACTTCTATAAAATTTGGTAAGGTAGATTTATATTTATGCTTAATCTTATTCCCAAGAGTTGAAAGTGAGCCTAATGTCTTTCCATGATAAGCCTTTGAAAAGTAAACTATATTTCCTCCTTTTTTATAAAAAAGAGCTAGTTTTAAAGCTTCTTCAACTGTCTCAGTACCACTATTAGTAAAAATAGAATATTTTAACTCACCTTTAGTTAAATAACTTATATTATTTGCTAACACAGATGCGTATTTATTTTTTGAAACTTGTAGCATATTAGGTCTAGAACTAACTTTCTGTATTGTTTCTATTACTTCTCCATTGTTGTGCCCTAAATTCAAAGCTCCAAATCCACTTAAGAAATCTATATACTCATTTCCTTCATCATCATAAACATGTATGCCAGAAGCTCTTACAAAATTCTTATTCATATCACTTAACTTAAATAATTTATACAACCCTGGATTGTAATTCTTTTTATACATCTTATTAATTATTTTTTCATCTAAATCATTTGCTTCTTCAATACTAATAAATCTCATGTATACACTCCTCTTTAATACTACCTTATTTTTCATTAGTATTTGATATAAAAAAAATTTAATTCTTATTATAAAATTAAGTGACTATGCTAAAAAAAGTTTATTAATTTTATGGTAACACTATAACTAAAAAAGCTATTTAGACATTAAAAATATCATATCTAAATAGCTTTAACTTTTACAAATTACAACTTAAACACATTTACCACATCTAACATTTCTCTTGTAATATCTCTTAAAGATTGTGCAGTAGACGCAACCTCCTCTGTAGATGCGTTCATCTCTTCTGATGACGCTGCTATTTCTTCTGCCGATGCCGAAACCTCTTCTGCAATTGCAGAAGTATTTTCTATCTTCTCTAAAATAGTTCTATTATTTTTACCTGTATTTATAAATAAATTATTAGCTTGTTCAATTTTAGGATTTATATTTTCCAATTGGCTAATTATATCGTTAAATGAACCTATTGCAGTATTTACAATAGTATCTTGATTACTTAACTCTTCATCCATTACTTCAGTGGTTTTTATAATTATGCTTGTATCACTTGATATAGTGTTAATCAATAAATTTATATTTTGAGAAGATGCTTTAGATTGTTCTGCAAGCTTTCTAATTTCATCAGCAACTACAGCAAACCCTTTTCCCGCTTCACCAGCTCTGGCTGCTTCAATAGCTGCATTTAATGCTAATAAATTTGTTTGATCCGCAATCCCATTTATTACATTCGTTATTTCATCTATTTTGTCTACATTTTGTCCAAAGTTTAAAATTCTAGAAACAAAAGAATCAAATGATTGTGCTGACTGCTTTATAGAATTCATAAGTTTTTTCATATTATTATTGCTTTCATCTGCTATACCCTGAATTTGTTTAGACTTTAAATCAACTTCTGCTATTGCTTCTGCTACATTATGTAATTCTACACTAAAATCATTTAATATATTGGTAATTTCCACCAAATCTTCTGCTTGACTTCCTGTGCCTTGTGCTACATCTTGTATCGCATTTGTAACATTTTCAGATGAAGATGCCATCTCTTCAGATATATTGGATAATTTACTGGAATCTTCATCCATATTTACGGATTTTTCTTTAACCATGTATAAAATCTTTGAAATATCTTCTACTGTATTATTAAGAGATTTTTTCATCATACCAAACTCATTTCTGCTATCCACTTCTATGTTAACTGTAAAATCACCGCTAGAAATTATATCCAACGTTTCTGTCATTTGTTTTGTTTCTCTTTTTATAGCTTTAATTATATAATACGAAATAAATAATAATATTCCTAATCCTACTGCAAAAACAATTATAAACAATCTTATACCCGTATTATACAAATTGACCGATTGTTCATTTAATTGTTTTGCAACCTCCAAGTCATGATCCTTTAATTGTTTTAGGGATGCTTCTATTTTAACTCCTAAATTCTTGAAGTTTTCAGATTCCTTCTGTTCTATAGTTTGTCTTTTTATTAGTGTATCTCTGACCTTTTTCCATGTATTCATATACTCGGCATAATCATTTTTAAAATTCTCTATTTCTTTTGCTTCAACTTCATCTAATTCATTCGATTCATAATTTTGCAATCTTTTAGCTATTCTCGCATCATAATCACTTATTCCTGTATCATGAGTACTATTATAATTTTTTAATGCCTCATTAATTAGCACTCTTATATTTAAAAAATCTGCTCTAATTGAAGTTGAATCTGTAATGGGTACTAATTTATTTTCATACATTGTCATCATATTATCTTTAATTTTTCCCATCTCTCTAAAGCCAATTGCTGCTATTAATGAACTTAGTATACCTGCTATTATTACTATTATTATTATATTTGTTACTATTCTCACATTCTTAAATTTCTTAAACATAGCATTTTCCCCCTTTTAACTTCAAACATACAATCATAAAATAATTAACCTAATATGTTTAATCATAGTTTCTGAAATCATACCCTAATTTTATATCACCATTCAAATTTAGTCAATATTCTACATTTTTCGTCATTTTTAATATTTTATACATTTTTATTAATATATTCATTTTTATATATAATTTTACAAAATAAAATAACCCCAAACGAAAAAATTTCCATTTAGGATTATTTTATAACTTAGCTATATTCTAATTTGACTTTACTTCCACCATCTCCTTGTTTTGCAGGAGTAACTATAATCTTAATAGGAACTCTATTTTTAAGCTCTTCCACATGACTAATTATACCTACAGATAACTTATCACTATGAAGTTTTTCTAAAGAATTCATAACTGTATCTAGTAAATCTGAGTCCAAAGTCCCAAACCCTTCATCTAAAAAGAAAAATTCCAATGGTGCACTTCCCTTTAATTGAACTTGTGATGAAAGAGCTAAAGCTAATGATAATGAGGTTAAAAATGTTTCTCCTCCTGATAAAGTACTTGTCTCTCTTATCTCTCCACCATTAAAATCATCTCTTATCGTAAAATTGCCTTCACTATCTATTTCAATAGCATATCTATCTCTTGTTATATTCTTTAATCTCCTTGAGGCTTCTCTTGCAATATATTTAAGTTGATTCATAGATACAAACTCTACAAATTTATTTCCCTCAATTAGTTTCCCTATATCATTTAAAATACTTAATCTATGATTTATATCCTTTTCTTTATTTCTAAGTTCTTTTAAATCATTTAAGTCTTTTTCCATATCTTCTATTATTTTTTGAATTCCAGCTATTTCTTTTATTTTAGAACTTAGCACTTCTTCATTTTCAATTCTTTCTTTTTTAATTTCTTCCCATCTATCTTCTTCAATATGCTCTCCATCCAACTTTTTATCTATTCTGCAAATATTATTATTTACATTTTTTAATTGCTCTTCATATGTATCTATTTCTAATTCTAGTTCTAGCATAGCTTCTTCTTCTAGTAAAAATTTCATTGCTTCTATTTCATTATTAAAATTATTCTGCTTCAATATTCCCTGAAGCTTTTCTATATTTTCTTTTTGCAAATTAATTAGCATTATAACTGTTTGACTTACACTTAACTTCGCATTCCATATTTCCTGCCTCTCACTTCTATACTTATCTACCTTTGCCCTAAAAATATTGTATTCTTCATTAATACTATTAATTTTCTGTTTAACTACTTTTATATCTTCTTCAGGACTTTTACCCTCTGTTAGCTTTTCAATCTCTTCCTCATTACTTTTTATAATAGATGCTTTTTCCTTTCCACTTTGAAGTATCTTTGATAACTCTATATTTAGACCTTTGAGTTTTTCATTCAGTTCCTCTATAGTTTTGTCTATATTATCAATATCTTTTCTTAATTCTTTCTCCTCATTTTGAAGATTTCTGCTTTCTTTTTCCATATTTTTTACTTTTTCAATTTCAGAATTTATATCTTCTATACTTAACTTATTTTTTAATTCAAAATATTCCATAGAAATATTTTTTAACTCTTTATTTTGACTAAATAACTCCTCCTTTAAATCTCTCAAAATATTTTTTTCATTTTTAAGTCCTTCACCAAATCTAGCTTCTAACATATCTATGTTAACTTTTTCTTCATTTTGCATTTTTATTTGATTATATAATTTCTCTTTTTGTTTATTGTATTCATTTGATTTCTCCTTAAAAACCAGAACACTTCTTTGTAGAACTTCTTTTTTGTCCTTTAAATTGTTTAAATCAACATCTTTTAATATTTTTTCTATTCCTTTTAATTCTACTTTTAAATTTTCTTCTTCTTTTTCTATAGCTATTAACTTAATAGAAAAATTATTTAAGCTTTCTCTAACATTCTTTAAAAGTACTTCTAAATGAGTTTTCTGTTCTTGCTTTTCTTCTAATATGTTTCTATCTATTTTCTCTATAGAAATAACATGGTGAGTAGAACCGCAAACTGGACAAGGTATTCCTTCTTTTAAATCTACTGCAAGAATATTAGCTAAATTTTTTTTATTTATTTTCTCTATTTCTTCATCTATAATATTTAATTCTTCTTCTCTTCTTTTTAAGTTGCTTCTTATAATATTTAGATTGTCTTCTATAGTTTTTTTATCCGCATAGAGTTCCTTTAACCTTTTGCCTATATTCTGTTTTCTTTCCTTATTTTCTAATACCTTTTCTATTTCTTTTTCATAAAAACTTACTTGTTGTGATTTTTCTAAAAGTAACGAAGTATCTCCTGGATTCAATTCTTCAAGCTTTTTATTTTCAATTTCTAATTCTAAAACTATATTATTTTGAATCTTTTGCTTTTCTAGAATTCTTTTATATTCCTCTTCCTTTAGTATAATTTCTTTGTCCTTAACATTAATTTTAAAATTTAACTCTTCTGTTTTGTTTTTTAATTGTTTATATTCTTTTTCCTTTTCAAAGCAAAACTGAAGTCCTTCTTTATAATCAAAATCAATTCTTATTTCCTTTAACTTATTATATATTTTTTCAATACGTTTTAGCTTGGTATTCTTGTTATTAATTATTAGATTTAACTCTTTATCAAAAATATTTATTTTTTCCTTTATACTATTATATTGTTTAAGTAATATTGCCCTTTCTGTCTTAAAACTTTGAACTCTCTTAATAATTTCAGCTGCTTGTATGAGGTTGGTTTCTTTTTTTATAAGTTGTGGAATTTCTTTTTCTTTTTCCTCTAATGTAATATTATATTTTTCTTCTGTTATTTTTAATTCTTTATCTACATAAGCTAATTTTTCTTCTAATCCCTTTAATTTAGATTCAGCATCCTTTATGTCCATTTTGTTTTTATCTAGATCATCTATAAACGGCTTTACAATTAGAGCTCTTCTAGCTTTATCTACCCTTTGTTTTTTTAATAGATATTCTTCCCTTTTCATTTTAAGTTCATTTTCTATAGTTTTATACTCCCTAAGCTCTTTCTCAAGCTCATAAATAACCTTGTATTTTTCATAGTCTTTATCTAGTTTATCTTTTTTGCTTCGTAAAGTTTTTTCTTCTTCAATTAATTTCTCAAGCTGATTATTTTTCTCTTTAAAAACCTCTTCTGATAATCCCTCATATTTTTTAAGCTCACCCATCAATATATTTTCTTCTTTTATTTTTTCATTTCTAAACTTTTTTACCTTATCCACTAAATTTTTCCCATATTTTTCAAGTGAAAAGATTCTCTCTAACATATCTCTTTTTTCTTTTCCACTCAGTTTTAGAAATTCACTAAACTTTCCCTGTGGAAGAACAACTGAACGAGTAAAATCATCTGCAGTCAATCCTATAATTTTTTCAATTTCTTTTTGAACTTCTTTAGGTCCCTCTGCAATTACATTATCGTGAGAATGATTTTTTTCAATAAGTCTAGCATACTTTGTTTTATAAGATCCATGCTTATCTTCTTTTAAATTTCTTTGGGCTATATATATTTTTCTCTCTCTTCCTATTCCAATTTCAAATTCATAACTTACACTTAGATTTTTAGTAACTGTATTTATATACCCTTTATTAGTTCTAGTTACTTTTCCATACAAAGCTATAGTTATAGCATCTAAAATAGTAGATTTTCCACTTCCCGTTGGTCCAAAGATCCCAAACAACCCTTTTTCGGTAAGCTTATTGAAATCAATTTTCTGCTCTTTTTCAAAAGAATTTAACCCTTCTATTTTAAGCATCTTGGGCTTCATATTCTTCACCATCCTCTTCACCAGCTATGTCCAAAAATAACTCCATTACTTCTTCATCTGGTTTCACCATTCTTTGTTTTATGTAAAATTCTTCAAAAAATTCTCTCATACTCTTCTCTTTTATATTATAAAAATCTTGACTATCTTCATCTTTTCCTTGTATTAAAGGTTTTATCTCTAAAATATCATCCTTTAAGCTTTTCATTGTTTTTATATCTTCTTGGCTTATATATTTATCAGTCTCTATTTCTAAGTAAACCCAGATATTTTTATCACTGTTCTCTTCGCATTTTTTGATTGCTTCTTCTACCGATTTACATCTCCAAACTTCTATAGGTTTATAATTTTTCAAATGTATCTCTTCTATTACCGCCTCCTGTCCTGCCTTTACATCTACTAAATAACAGCTCTTAGTATATCCAATTTCACTTTTACTGTATTGTAGTGGTGAACCCGAATAAACACATTTTGTCCTTGCTTTTATATATTGAGGCTTATGTAAATGTCCAAGTGCAATATATTGAGCTCTTTCCGGTAACGCTGTTGCACTTACAGCTAAGCTTCCACCTAATTGTATAGGTCTTTCTGAATCTGTTTCCTCTCCCCCTAGCACAAAAAGATGAGTAACTGCTAAATTAATAGTATCATCTCTATATTTTTTAGACAGATGTTCAAATAATTCAGATATCCTTTCAGAATAATTTTTCTGTCTTTCATCTTCTTCAATGCCTTCTGAAAGAATCTCATTTAATCTTTTTTCGCTAGGATAAGGCAATGTTATTATTACTGCTTTCTCTTTATTTATATTAATTTCAATAAATCCTTCTCCTGAATCTAATATTTCGTATTCTCCACATTTTCCTATTTCAGCACAACTTTTAGGTCTTCCTAAAATTATAACTCCTTGTCCATAAGCTAACGAACTAGCTGCTTCAAGTCTTTCTGGATTATCGTGATTTCCTGCTATTACAAGAACTAATCTTTTTCCTTTATTACATATTTTCTTTAAAGCAGTATAAAACATTTTTTCTGCTCGAGCAGGAGGATTACTATTATCATATATATCTCCAGAGATTATAACCATATCTATCTGCTTTTCTTCTACTATATTTATAAAATCTTCTAAAAATTTTTCTTGTTCATCCATTCTGCTTGCCCCTTCTAGCATCTTTCCAAGATGCCAGTCTGAAGTATGTAATATTCTCATAATTCCACCCTCTCTTATTAAAATTACATTTGATTTTTTCAACAATTCAAAATACTAAAGTTACCTACTATTGTTTATATAACCTATAACAATACCAGATATATATTAACTTCATAAATTATTTTTGCATATTTATATGAAATTAACAGTTTATTATAATACATATTTTATCATTATGTTTATTAACAACTCAACTTTCATAGAACACAAACAGCCTGAAACCCAGAATAGGGTTAAGTCATAAATAGACTTAACCCTATCATTATCTCATAAATGAATAACCCATATTAAATTTTAATTATTATTTACTCTTTAGAACTTTCCCTTTTAACTTTCAAGAATCTTAATGCAACTACCCCTAGAAATACTAATATTGCCCCTATAAAGTATAATACACTAGAACTCATTCCTTCTGCACTTTCACCTTTAAAGTAATCCATTATTCCTGTAGAATGTACAAAAATAACCATTATTGCTACTGGTGCAAGAAATTTTACTGCAAAATTATATACTCTAGTCCACCTAAAAGAATGTAATCCATCACTCTCAATTTCTTTAACAGCATTTTTTGTACCCCATATCCATCCCGCAAAAACAGAAACTAAAACTCCACCTGCAGGTAAGAATATATTTGATGTTAAGAAATCAAGAAAGTCAAAGAAGTTTTTGCCAAAGATTTTAAACTCTGCCCAAGGTCCCATAGACATATTACTAGGTATAGAAAGAGCAAACAATGCTAAAGCTATCATTATTGCAGCTTTCTTTCTACTAATATTAAATTGTTCTGTAACAAATGCAACCACTACTTCCATTAATGATATAGTTGAAGTTATTGCAGCTATAGCAACTAATATAAAGAATAAAGTTGCAAAGAACCCTCCTAATGGCATAGCTTTAAATACAGCTGGAAGAGTTATAAATATTAGTCCTGGACCAGAACTTGCCTTAAAACCATAAGCAAATACTGCTGGGAATATAACTACCCCTGCCATTAAAGCAATCAATGTATCTGCTATAGTTACTTGAACGGCTAACTTAAGAAGATTTTCCTTTTTATTTATATAACTACCATAAGTCATTATAATACCCATGCCTAAGCTTAAAGAGTAAAAAGAATGTCCTAATGCTTCCAGAACTCCATCTTTAGTTAACTGTGAAAAGTCAGGTTTAAACAAAAATTCTAATCCTTTTGAAGCCCCATCTAAAGTTACTGATCTTATCATTAATGCTACTAATATTAATATTAATACAGGCATTAAAACTTTACTACATTTTTCTATTCCTGATTTAACACCAGCTAAAACAATAGTGGCAGTTAATGCGATTACCATAAAAGTCCAAATCATCGGTTCACTAACACTTGAGATTATTCCACCAAAATAATCACCTAATTGCTCTGGTGCTACTTCCATTAGTTTACCGGACAAACCTCTTGATATATAAGCAAATACCCACCCAGCTATGATTGCATAAAAAGATAATATAATAAATGCTGTAGATACTGCTAAAAATCCAGATAGATGCCAAGGTTTATTAGGTTCTATTTCTTTATATGCTCCAACTGCATTTTTTTGAGTTTTTCTACCTAATGCGAATTCTGTAAGCATAATAGGAACTCCAACTAAAGCAATACAAGCTAAATAAACTAATATAAATGCTGCCCCACCATTTTTACCTGTAATATATGGAAATTTCCATATATTACCCAAACCTATTGCAGAACCTGCTGCTGCTGCCAAGATACCCATTCTCGACCCGAAATTATCTCTCTTCATATTATAAAGCCCCCTTAATAATTTTACTATATAATACTTTTTTTGATTTTTTTTACTGTTTTTGTGTTCACTTTTGCCCCTCTATTAATTAACTTAATAATAAACACAAAAACATTTTTTTATTTGTAAATAAAAAACTCTCGACTCTATGAAATATATTATATATTTCATAGGGACGAGAGATTATCTTCGTGGTACCACCCTAGTTTACATTTCTATTGAAATGACTCATTATTCAGGTCGACGTAAATTTCTAGAAATTTACCTAACCATAGTCAGATATCGGTGACTACCGGCCTTATTTACTCAAAACTTTCTTTCAATTTGGCAGCTCAGGAGTGATCATTATATACTTATATTAACACCAACTTCCAGCATATGTTGGCTCTCTGTAGTTAAAAACAAAGTATTTTTCTCTCCGTCTTCACTTTACTATAATGAATTATTAAAATTCTTATTAACATTATATATACAAAAATTTCATTTGTCAATAGCTTTCGCAAAGAAATTTAGTATATTTTAAAAATTGTTTATTTAGTTAATATAAAGATAATTCTCACTATGAGTAGGTAATTTTTTCAAAAATCTTATTTTTAAATTATATATAACTAATTTTAAGTAAAATGTGTATTTACATTAAGACTTTGTAATAAAAACTAGTACCCTAAAAAAACTTTTATTTTTTCTATAAGCATCTCAGTATCATCTTCATATTTAGCCATTTTTTCTACAGGACATGAATCTGTTTTATCTCTATTTAATATATAAGGAACTTTCAACTCATATTCTACAGGTATACCATTATCATTTAAAACTTGAATGGCACTTTCACTAATCATTTTTGCATATATATTTTTTATATTCCCTTTTACAGCTAACATAGCTGCTGCTTTTCCTATGACCTTATCTGCAAGTGCTCCACCATCAATAAATTCAGCTTTTTCTAAAACAGCTTTGAATAACGGCTTTATTCCTCTATCTACCTCTTCTATAATAACTTGTCCATCTTTCACAATTACTAAAGATACTCTATTTTCTATTAAATATCCTTTTGCCATTTTTATATCTTCTGTTTTTATGCCTATCAATCTTACTCCTCCAAAAATTCACTTCACCAATTCTTTTACACACTTTATTACATAAATAACATCTTCTCTAGTAACCCAGTAATTAGTTACAAATCTTATCTCCCCATTTTCTTCTCCGTTAATTTTTATTCCCTTTTCAAGTAGACCATCAACAAATTTTTCACTACTACAACCAGTATTCTTTATTGAGAAAAATACCATGCTTATGTGTATATCCTCTTTTCTAACCTCTATTCCTTTTATCCTTGAAAGCTCTTCTCCCATGAAGATTGCATTTTCATGATCATTCTTTAGGCACTTCACTTGTTCTTTTAGTGCCACAAGACCTGCTGCTGCTAAAAAGCCAGCTTGACGAAGTCCTCCCCCCATCAATTTCCTCTTTTTTCTTGCCTTATCTATAAACTCTTTACTACCAGCTAATATAGAACCTACAGGAGCGCATAGTCCCTTTGATAAACAAAACATAACAGAATCACAGCATTTTGCTATTTCGCTAGCATCAACTTTTAAGTACTCTGCTGCATTAAATAACCTAGCTCCATCTAAATGAACAGGTAAGTTATGTTTCTTAGCTATATCATATATCTCCTTCATATTTTCTAAAGATATAACTCTTCCATTCGAATGTGCATTTTCTAAGCAAATAAGACCGGTACCTGGAAAATGTATATCTTCATCTGCCCTTCTTATCCTTTTTTCTACCTCTTTTGGATCTAACTCTCCTTTGTTACTCAATATTGTTCTAAGTTGAACACCCGCAATCACGGAAGAAGCTCCAACTTCATGAGCTACAATATGACAATCATCGCCAAGTATAACTTCTTCTCCTCTATTACAATGAGTAAAAAGAGAAAGTTGATTTCCAAACGTTCCACTTGGAACAAATAAGGCAGCCTCTTTTCCTACTATTTTTGCTCCATATTCTTCAAGTTCTTTCATAGTAGGATCATCACCATAAACATCATCACCTACTTCTGCCTTAAACATAGCTTCTCTCATTTCGTCTGTAGGATTTGTGACTGTATCACTCCTTAAATCAATATATCTCATATCATACTCCACCCCCGTGTTTATTTTTATATTAATGCAATATTATTTTCGATTTGCATTAATTTTTATCAATCCACTTTGATTCTATCAAACTATTCAAACAACTTCAATTAATATAGTATTTATTTGTTTTTTATGCCTAAAAAACTAAACATAGTATAAACATTTCGCTCTATATTTTATCAAACTTTAGTTTGCCTACAATTAATACAAAAGAAATAATTCCAAAAGTCATAACAGTCCAAAGAGTTCTATAAGTTGCTTGTGAAAGCAAGCATCCACTAAAAGCAGTACCTAATCCTCCGCCACTAAAAAGACATAATCCAATTAATCCCGAAGAAATTCCTCTACTTTCTGATACTATATCAAAAGCTATAGTTGCTAATGTAGATTGAATAAAAATATATCCAAATCCCAAACTAACTGTTGATATCCATACAGCTTGCCAGCACGAAAAAAACATTAATAGTAAAGATGAGCATAGAGCTAAACATCCTCCTATTAAAATTACTTTCTTTTGTCCAACCCTCTTCACTAATTTACCTACTTGAGAACCTGCGATCACACATGCAAAACCGTAAAACATTATTATAATTCCAACTTGAAAATAATCTAGCCCTATAACATCATGTATAAAAGCACCCAAATAACTGTATAATCCAAGTAATAGAAATCCTGCTAATAAAGCCGATGGAAATACTATCCTGCCCTTATTCGTAAATATTACTTCTTTGGCTTGGGAAAAAAATCTATGTTGCGCGGAAATAGGAGAATCATTAGGAAGCTTATATAAAAAAAACACGGTACATATGGCTGCCCCGGTAAAAAAAACAAAGGCTGTACGCCAGCTAAAGTATTTGGTCAAAGCTCCACCTAGTCCAGAACTTAATCCTTGCCCAAGAAAAACAATACCCATAAATTTTCCAACATAAACTTGACGTTCACAATTTGGCATTGTATCACCAATTAAAGCTAATGATACTGCTATAATTCCAGCGGCAAAAAAGCCTGCAATTACTCTCCAAATTAATAATATACTTAAAGAACTGGAAAGTGCACAACCAGCAGTACCTACAGCAAGTCCACACACAATCCATCTAAGTACTTTAGCTTTACTGCACATGTCACTTAAGAAACCATATACAGGTTGCATTATTCCATAAGGTATCATATATGCTGTTAATATAATCCCGGCCTTAGAAATTGGTACATGAAATCCATCTGCAATTGCAGGAAGTGAAGGGGATATAAACCAATTATCAGCAGCAGAAATAAAACCAGCAAGCCCTAAAATAAAGGTCAATTTAGTATATCTTAAATTAGTATCATTTTTTTTTGATATAATTTGTCTTTTATTTTTAATATATAAATATTTCATACCCAATACTCCTTTTAGTGATTATTAAAGCTAATTTTCATACTTGCTTAATACAACGAAAATCTTTATAAATTAGTGTTTATTAAATTTATATATGATTAGCTAATCATTAAGTTTGTTTATGTAATATTTTTATAGTACAGTTAAAGTATAAAAAAAATATATATTTCAAGCAAGAATAAAAATTTTAATGTGGGCTAGTACAGATTGTAGAAAGAGGATTCCTTTATGAAATATAAAACCATTCTAAACTATATGAAAAAAGAGATATTAATAAAAAATATTAAGCCAGGTGAAAAGTTACCATCTATAAGAAATATTTGCAATAAATTTCAATGTAGTAAAATCACTGTTGTTAAAGTATATGATTTATTAGAAAAAGAACACATAGTATACTCAATACCTAAAAGTGGACACTATCTTATTAAAAATAATTTAAATTTAGACAATAATAGTTTAAATAGAAATATAGATTTTTGTACATCTGCACCTGATGGTAGAATTTTGCCCTATGATGAACTTCAGCATTGCTTAAATCAAGCAATTAAATTGTATAAAGAAAATCTTCTTTTTTATTCTAATACACAAGGACTTGAAAATTTAATAGATGTCATAGTAAAACAGCTTCAAGACTACCAAGTATTCACAAATAAGCATTGTACATTTATAACCTCAGGTTTACAACAAGCTATCAATATATTAACGATGATGCCTTTTCCAAATTCTAAAGACAATGTACTTATAGAACAACCTACATATTATGGAATTATTAAATCATTAGAACTTAACAATATAAATACTATCGGTATAAAAAGAGATTGTAATGGAATAAATTTTGATGAACTTGAAAGAATATTCAAAGATTTTAATATTAAATTTTTTTACACTATCCCAAGATTTCATAATCCAACAGGTTTTTCGTATTCTAAAAATGATAAAAAGCAAATATTAGAATTAGCTAAAAAATATAATGTTTATATAGTTGAAGATGATTATCTTGCTGATTTAGAAGTTAACAAAAAGTGTGACCCTATATATTCCTTAGATTTTTCATCAAGGGTGATATATTTAAAAAGTTATTCAAAAATAGTATTTCCTGGGTTGAAAATTTCAGCAGTTGTACTTCCAAAATTATTATCAAAAACTTTCGAAAAATATAAAAGATGGAGTGATCTAAATACATCCTTACTTTTACAAGGTTCCTTAGAAATTTACATAAAAAGCGGCATGTTTAATTCCCATATAAAAAAGCTTAGAAGAATATATTATGAAAAAATGAATTGTCTTAATCACGCAACAAAAAATTCATGTAACCCTAATATAATATGGCATGTTCCCGACTCAGGTTTTTTTGCAAGCTTTGAAATTACTAATAGAATAAACACTAAAGATATTATGAAAAGACTAAATACTAAAAATGTATTACTTGAAAACCCAAAGATATTTTGCTTAAATAACTATATAAATAATAATTTATTACGATTAAGTGTAAGTAATGTAAATACTCATGAAATAAAAAAAGGAATGTCTATTCTTTTAAAGGAAATATATTAATAATTAGATTGTAAATAAAAATATCAGTAAACTAATTGTATTGAAATACATTCAACTCCAATATTATATTACTTAATTAAAAATATGATTTCTTCAATTATTTTCATTATTCTGCAATTAACTATGTAAAATGTGTTAAAAAATGAGGAGGTACTTATGATAAAACTTATAGCAACTGATATGGACGGTACTTTGGTAAATAATAAAGGCACTATCAATGAAAAAATATTCAGTTTAATAAATGTTCTTAACAAGAAAAATATACAATTCGTAGCCGCTAGTGGAAGATTTTATTCTCAGCTGAACAAAAATTTTAATAAAGTTAAAACCGATATGTTATTTATTGCTCATAATGGAGCACTTATTAAGTATAATAATAATGGGAAAACTCTTTATTCAAATAGTATTTCTACAGAAGACCTAAAAGATGTGCTAACCCTCAACTGCGGAATGGACGAGCTATTATTTTTAGCAGGAGAAAATGAAGCATATCTAATAAATCCATCAAATAACCTTATAGATAAATTTAATTTCAATGAGGTACCCTTAGTAATTTTAAATTCTTTTAGTGAAATAAGAAGTCCAATATATAAGATGTCTTATTATATAGCTGATGGTGTAAATTCAACCATATTAGAATATTTAAAGAAAAATTTAAATGATAATCTTGAGTTTGTTGTGTCAGGACATAATTGGATAGATATAATGAATAAAGGCATAAATAAGGGATCTGCTGTAAAAATACTTCAAGAAAAATTTAAAATCACCCCTCAAAACACAATGGTCTTTGGAGATTATTATAATGACTTACCTATGTTTAAAGTAGCACATCATAGTTATGCCATGGAAAACGCTCCTGAAGATGTGAAAAAAAATGCTAATTTTATTACACAAAGTAATGACAATGACGGAGTATATAATGTACTTTATAAATATACAAATGCTCTTTAATTCTTTATACATAAGATACTAGCTCATTCTTGTGTACTGCTTATCCATTGATTAAACACATTAGGAACATGTTTATAACAATAAATAGTAAAGGAACCTAACTACAGATAAACTCTATAATTAGGTTCCTTTATTTTATAATTTAAATTTTTTATTACTAAAGTCTTTTAACTATCTATTATATATTAAAATAATTTTAACTTTTTAATTACAATGCAGTATCAAATGATTGTGTTCTATACTGAACAATATCCTCAATAGTAACCACAGACATATCATGCTTATTAGCAAAATCAACAATTTCAGGCAACCTTGCCATAGTTCCATTAGGATTTGTCAATTCACAAAGAATTCCTGAGGGTGTATATCCTGCAAGACTCATCAAATCAACTGTTCCTTCTGTATGTCCACGTCTAGTTAAAACACCATTTTCACGGGCACAAAGAGGGAAAACATGGCCAGGACGAGAAATTTCCTCCGCTTTACATCCTTCTTTTACCGCAGTGCGAATTGTAGTAACACGATCAGCAGCAGAAACTCCTGTAGTTACTCCTTCACATGCTTCAATTGAAACAGTAAATGCTGTCTGATACTTACTTGTGTTATTAGTTACCATCTGAGGCAACTCAAGTTGACGTAACTTTTCAGATGTAAGGCAAAGGCATACAATACCGCTACATTCTCTAATTAACATTGCCATTTGAGATTCTGTGATAGTTTCAGCTGGGAAAATAAGATCACCTTCATTTTCACGATCTTCGTCGTCAACTAAAAGTACCCCTTTTCCTTGTTTAAGATTTTGTAGTGCTTTTTCAACACGTTGAATTGGTTCACCAAATTGGGATAGTAATGATTTTTCCATCATAAAACTCCTCTCTAAAAATATAATTTTTATCAGGACTTATGATAAGAGAAAGAAGTGCATCAAAAAATGATTAGATAAAAGCGTACAAAATACACATTACCTAAATAAAAGATTCATTTCGCCTCTCCCATCCGGACTATACCGTCGGCCTTGGATTCACACCAAGTCAGCTAACCTTACTTACTAAAGTAAGTGCTCGCGGGCTTATTTGCATATAGCAAAATCACCGCCGGTGGGGAATTTCACCCCGCCCTGAGTACAATAACATACACATTATATCATTAAATCTATATATTTTCAACTATGGCTTTAATTTCATCATTTTTTATTTACATAAAACATTATATAATTACATACTTTGCATTAGAATAATATTACAACTTAATGAATAACGGCAGAGGAATAGGTTTTCTAAATATATGTAGTTATCCATTAAACCTTCAGCACGCAAAGAAGTACTAAAGGCGTAGCCTTCTAAAAATCCTACCCTCACTATACGTCGTCCATGACGCAATTCGGCTGCAGGAGTCCATTCCTGCAATTACGAATTTTTAGAATTCTCCACCTTAAGTACTTCTAATCGCTACTTCAAAGTTTAATCTGCTAACTACATATATAAGAAAATCTTGTTCCTCTGCCTTGATTTTTTATAATTAATATAGTTAAAAATGTATATTGGGGAGGAGAGGAACACTAAAGGATGATTTTCTTCCTAACGTCATAAAATCTTTAAACTAAATAGAAAAACTATTTTAAAATAAGGCGCTATTTTTCAAGCGTTCAACATTTGAAATTAAGATTTTGTTTACAAAATAAATAGTAAACAAAACCTTAAAATTAAAAGGTTTGTAAAACATAGTTTAAATGCTGTAATTATGCAAATGATATCTGTTTATAACGTTAATATTTATAAAAAAAGAGTCTATGCTCCAGCTTATAGTTTAACTTTTTAGATAGTTAAATAAACATAAAACTTCATATAAATCCGCAAGCTACCGCTTTTAAGAGCTTATCAGCTCTTTTATTTAGATTAACAACAAAGCTCATAATGAAAAATTAATTTTTCATTATGAGCTTATTCTTTTACTTAATTCAAAGATTTTCTAACACTAGGAGGAAATTCCTCCTTTACTGTTCACTCTTCTCTAAAATAATGTTGCATCGCAACATTATTACATTGTTCTACTATCTCTTTCTATAGAAAGGCTTCTTCTAATCCCATATACAATTAATGGTATTAGAATCAACTGTATTGCTATCCCTGGAAATCCTTTTATAAATAGCCCTGTAGCAACTACTTTAAATTTAAAAGGTTTTCCCATAATCATATGCATTATTGTATATACTCCTGCTATGTTAAAACCTCTTCCTACTAGCATAGCTAATATTAAAGATGGATACATTCCCAATTTTATACGATTATAAAATAGTGATGTAAAAAATCCATATGCAGCAAGTTCTAATATCATTACATATACAATTGGAAACGGAGGCATACCTGTAAATAAATGACTTAATAATGGAGTAATTATTCCTGTTAGTAAAGCATATATTGGACTAAGCATAAATCCACCAATCAAAATAGGTATATGCATCGGTAAAAAAACTGCTCCTGCATTTTGTCCAAATACATGGAAAAATATAGGCAGTACTATTCCTAATGCTATTATTACGGCTGCTCTAACCATTTGATTAATATTTGTATTTTTTCTCATAAGCTTTCTCTCCTTTCCTATTTATCTATATTGTTATAAAATACGTCAGCATTTTCCATGCCATTTTAAGAAATGAGGATTTTCAAGCCTTTATGAAAAAACGCAAAAAACTTTCTCATTATGATACATTTTTTATTCTCGAAATGAGAAAATTTCATATTTATTCTCATTTCGATACATCTTATTATAATATATCTATTCCATATTTATTGATCTTTCTATAAATGGTAGCTCTACTTATTCCTAAAGCCTTAGCCGCTTCCTCAACATTACCATTAAGTATCTTAAGTGCATTCTCTATACTTTGCTCTTCTAAAATTTTAATAGGTACTATTTCTTTTTCCTGTTTAAATGCTATGCTATTTATATCTAATTTAAAATATTGTTCCATTTTAGGCTTGTCCTTCAATAAAGTAAGTAAGTATTCCCTAGTTATACTATCTTTATCACACAAATAATATGCTTTTTCTATTACATTTCTTAATTCCCTTACATTACCGCACCATTGATATTTCTGTAGTTCTTTCATGGCTCTCATTTCTATATTTTTTATTGAATTTTTATTGTTTAAATTTAGCTTATTCATAAAATATCTTACCAATATCTCTATATCCTCATGTCTATCTTTAAGCTCCATAAGTTGTATTCCTATCACATTTAATCTATAAAAAAGATCATACCTAAAATTTTTTTTATTAACTTCTTCTGATAACTTCTTATTAGTTGCTGATATCACTCTTACATCTATTTTTTTTTCATAAGTAGACCCTACCCTTACAATTTTGTGATTATCTAACACTCTTAATAGCTTAGATTGTATATCAAAAGGTAATTCCCCTATCTCATCTAGAAAGATTGTTCCACCTTCTGCTAATTCAAACTTTCCAGGATAACCGCCTTTCTTAGCACCTGTAAAAGCTCCTTTTTCGTACCCAAAAAGCTCACTTTCAAATAGTTCTCTTGGAATAGCTGCACAATTAACAGCCACAAAAGGGCCTTTAGCTCTACTACTATGATTATGTATAGATTGAGCAAAAACCTCTTTTCCTGTACCACTTTTACCTTCTAATAATATATTGCAATCTGTATTAGCGGCCTTTCTGGCATATTGAATAATTTTTTTCATATATGGATTTTTGGTTACTATATCTTGAAATGTATATTGGGCACTATATCCTATTACATTGTTTACCACTTTATGAATATGTCTAGTATCTCTAAAAATTATTACAATACCTATTTTCTCTACTTTACTTATTATTGGACATACATTAGTAACACAACGAATTTTGTTTTCTTTAATAGTAAATGTGCAATCTTGATTCTTGTAACTTCTGTTCTTTTTAAAACACTCTTCCAATAGTATATAATCATCAAATATATCTTTTATATATTTACCCATTAAAATGTTATCTAGTAAACCTAATATATGAACAGCCATTTTATTAAATTTTATTATATGTAATTTATCATTTAAAACAAGAATTCCATCAGAAATACTATTAAATACAGCATTTAACAATTCTTTTTCCATAATAGTATCACCCCCTAGTTCCTTATGCATCTCATTATACTTATATTTTATACATTATCTCATATATATTTAAAATATAAAATGTCTATCTATTTAAAAATACACCTCTAAACTCATATTTTATTATAAATAATCCCAAAATAAAAACACCCTTTACAGAAAACTATAAAGGATGTTTTTATTTGGATAACTTGGAAACTTGGGATTTATTTATTTTAAATTGATAATTAACTAAAATTTATAATAATTAAAGTTTATAATAAACTATAATTAGCAATAAGATGTTCCTAACAATATTCTATCAAAATCTCTTTTATTGGTTAAATTTTTAACTTTTAAATTACTAATAACCTTTTCTCTTCCTCTTTTATACATTATATCTGTTAATAAATTAGCAAAGAATGCACAAGGTAAACTTTGTAATTCAGAAAAATCTAGTGTGATGCTCTCATCTAAGCTATCGTTTATCATTTCTTTTAAAATTATAGCGTCTTCTATACTTGGGTTCACTCCTAATACTTCTTTAACTACTATCTCTTTCATACCCAATCCCCCCACATAATAACTAAAAAATTTTATTATTTTTTCTTTCAATCTGTTTCATTTATTTTATTTTTCTTTGTAACTGTAATATAACACATTTTTATTTTTTTGTCAATCATTTAACAAACTTTTTTTATATTTTTTTAACTATCCAGAAAATTTTTAGCTATAACATAATTTTTCTAGCATTTAAGCATTATACTTACGATAAATACATATTATTCTTTTTATGGTATTTGATATAAACTAATTATTGTGTATAAAATATACTATGTTCATATTAAATTATTCATCAAAAGGAGTTAATAAAAAATGCAAATTAATATAGAAAAAATAGGAATGAGAAATTTTAAAACTGCTCTTTCCGTTTTTTTATGTATCATTATTTTAAAATTATTTAGTGTTAATTACCCTTTTTATGCTTGTATCGCTGCTGTAATTTCTATGCAGAGTTCAATGTTTGATTCGTTTAATGTTGGAAAACATAGAATGATCGGAACTTTTATAGGAGCATTAATGGGACTTGTCTTTGCCCTTATACAACCAGGAAATGCTTTATTATGTAGCCTTGGAATAATATTAATTATATACATATGTAATTTTATAAGCAAAAAAAAATCTACAACCATAGCTTGTATTGTTTTTTTGGCTATAATGACAAATCTAATGGATAGAGCCCCTCTAACTTATAGTATAAATAGGCTTTTGGAGACATTTTTAGGCATTATTATCTCTGTATTGGTTAATTATTTTGTTTTTCCACCAAAACACTTAGATGATTTAAATGAAATGAAAGAAGATATTATAATTACTACGTCTAAAATGTTAAAAAACAAGATTTATGATAACATATCTCTTAATTTATATGATTTAAGAAAAAAAATTTTTCTTTTTGATAAACATCTTGATTCTTACTGTTTAGAAGTTAATTATCTAAAAAACAACGAAGTAGCAATAAAAAATTTAAATTCCGCTCTCAAACTATGTCAAAATATTTATAGTCACCTATATACTATAAATTCTATAAACTCACCATGTAACCTTAACTTAAATAACCAACTTCAATTAGAAAACCTATATAATATAAAAATAAAAAATACTTGTTATAATAATACAGATGAAACTATAGTATATAACTATCATATTAATGAACTAGTTAAGATATTAAAGACATTAAAAAATAAATAGCACCCTGGATCTTTAAAATTTAGAATATATATCAATATTTATGAGCTGTTTTATACAGCTCATAAATTATTATTGATTATGTTTAGCATTATATGCTTCTAATACTTTCTTAAATTCTGCGCCTCCACCTATAGAAGCATACTCTATTTCTTTTTCATTTTTAGTAACTTCCTTATATGCATTAGCTGTATCTGAGCCTTTTTCTGAAACTATAACATACTTATTGTCTCCAACTTTTAAGGCATCAACTATTTCTAATTTTACCATTTTTCCAAATTCATTTTTCACGGTTATAGTATTATTTTCCATACAAATTACCTCCTTTTATGCAATAATTAATTCTATTCTTGTGTTTTATTATCCCTCAATAATTAACTAATTAATCATAAATCAAAATACTTATAAAAAATCTCTACCATATTAGTTTGAAAATCCCCTTCTATATATGATGTTCTATCAAGAAGTTCCTTTATCTTTGAATAAAATTTTCTTTCAAGCCCTTTCTTAAAAATATAATTTAACGCTTTATCAAAAGTTCCTTCTACACTTATATAAAATTTTTCTCCAATATCTCCATATAGTTTAGTAAAATCCAGAGCTATTTCCACATAATACAGCATTAACTCGATAGAGTTATCTGGTATTAACGCTCTCCTTTGAAAATCGATTATTGTTTCACTAACCACAGAATATCTCATCTTAATATCTTCTTTTTCTGGGAAAAATTCATTTTTTATAACTTTCTTGTATCTATCTAACATATTCTTCTCTAATTCAGGATCTATTCTTAAATCATAATATTCTCTGACCTCCGGAAATAACTTAATTAATTCCAATATTTCTCTTTTTAACTCATCCTCTTTTATAGATCCAATATATTGTATATATTTACTATTCACTATTTAACCTCCAACTAAAATAAAGTACAATCAAATAACTTTTAGTTTAAGACAAGATTTGATTTAAAAGAATTTTAATATATATATCCATTTAACAATTTATTAGTATGAGAAAAATTATACCCTAATTGTAAAATAATTACAATTGAAACAAACAAAAAATTTTAAAAGTGAAGTAGCATTTACTAATCTACTCATTCTGCAACAGTATCTTGCAATAAATAAATAAGAGCTGCTTAACTTGCAGCTCTATTTGTCGTTAAATATATTCTTTATTTTATAAAACTATATATTTTGCAAACTGTATAGCTAAATGCAATTTTCTTATTTAGTATTTTTATTTTTAGGTAGTTATTTTAAATCTATACCTGCTAATTTAATTAAATGTAGAGCATTTCTAGTAGTTGATACTCCTTCTCGAATTTTATAGTCAAATTTCAATTCATTATTTGAATAATACTCTTGAAAGTGATAATTTTTAATTTTAGGGTATTCATGCTCTAAATCACATAATTCTAAATCATGAGTAGAAATAAGCCCTGATGCTCCTTCATCACCTAGTTGTTTTATTAACGCCTTAGCTCCATCATGTCTATCAATAGAATTGGTTCCTTTGAATAATTCATCTAAAAGGAAAAATACTTTTTCGTCTCCTTTCACACCTTCAACAATCATCTTTATTCTTATTATTTCAGCATAGAAAGAAGATATATTGTTTTCTAAATTATCACTTGTTCGCATACAAGTAAAAATTTTCATGAGTGAACATTCAAATTGTTTCGCACATACTGGAGCACCAATATAACTTAATATTAAATTTATACCTATAGTTCTCAAAAATGTACTTTTACCAGACATATTTGAGCCTGTGATTATTAAGATATTTTTTTTGTTATTTATTGTGATATTATTATGCACTCTATTATCACCTAAAAGTGGGTGTCCTAATTTGGTAGCTTTCACTATAAAGTCTCCATCTGAAATGGAAGGCATGCTCCATTGTGGATTATCATAAATAATATTTGAAATACTGTTTAACGCTTCAAATTCCCCTATAACATCAAGCCACTTTTCTAAATTCTTGCCTGAATTAATTCTCCATTTTTCAAACTCTATTATACATTGATAATCCCATAAAAATAATATATTAACTATTATAAAAAGTAGATTGTTTCTATTAGACACTTTATTATATATAGTAGACAATCTTTTTATTGAGTCCACTGCACATTCATTTTCAGAAACTACTAAATTATTTTTTATATGTTTTAAATAGTCACTTTTAAAATTTTTCTTCATAATTAAAGTTAATAACTTAAAATATACATTTACACTCTCTTTGTATTTATAAATGCTATCAAATGTTTCATTTCTTTTCTTTGAACCTATAAACAAAATAGAAAATTGAACAATAAACATAAGTCGTAAAACGCTAAAATTTATTAAGGAAGTAACAAGTGACAAAATAATTAATATTATAGTTGTAGCTGGTAATAATCTAACCAATAAGACAAGCCAAAACTTAGAATATAATTCATTTCTGTCTTTTGCCCATTCATATAAATTCTTAGGATTAATGCTTTTATTAGAAATAATCATCCCTTCTGCTTCAAATTGTTGTCTCCAATCTAAGTCCATGGACAATTCCTTCAACGATTGCTGTGTCATACTTATATCCAAATGAGTTTTTAGGGGGTTTAGAAGTCTGTTTTTTAATTTTTCTTTTCCCATAAATGTTTTACTACTATTAATCCATTGAAATAAAGATCCTTTCCCAAATATATCTAAATCATTTGAATAGTTATGTTTTTCATCTTTAAATTCGCTACCATCATCCTCAAATTTTTTCCAACCACCATTTAGTTTATTTATCGCTTTTTCATTTATATCTTTTAACGCTATTGAGTGCCTTCTTTTTTTAAATTCTTTATCATGCTGTATAACTAAATAAACAAAAATAGCTAATTGAAGTATAAAAACTCCCAAACTTATATAACAACTCTTAATATACAAAGTATAGAATGTAACACCTAAACCAATTATGGCAGTAAAAAGTCTTAAATATCCTATAATTGATATTGATTTATTTTTTTGCTCAATTAAATTTTTATATGTTTTCAATCTATTAATATACTCATTATATGAATTACTCAATATTTTCCTCCAATCTGTTTTTTAATATATTAAAATATACAATACCTGTTATATAAATACCATTGAAATAAAATTGCTTTTGTGTTTTAACCACTTACAATTAGATTATTCAATACCAATATATGTTTAATTATAACATATTTCATCTTATACTCATGTGAATAGTATATACTTTAAAACTAGCAAATAAAATATTACGGATATAATATATTAATAGTTAAATTTAATCAAGGTATGAACTATGGTGAATTCTACTATAAAGGTAATTATTATGTAGCTAAAAGATTAGTATACTTGAATAACGACGCTGAATACTAAAAAGGCTTGTATTGAAATATACTTTCAATACAAGCCTCTTTTATCTTTACAAATATATTTAAAATACAGCTAATTCAAGAAGTAATCATTACCCTCTTAAAAAACTTTCTCCCATTAGATATTCATCTACATTTTTAGCAACCATTCTTCCATCATGAATACATTTAACAACTAAAGACTGCCCCGTCCTCATATCTCCAGCTGAGAACACTCCATCCATACTTGTCATTCCGTCTTCATTTGTAAAAACATTTCCTCTTTCATCAAGCTTTAGTCCCAATTCTTCAATCATACCTTCTTTATCTGGATGTAAAAATCCCATAGATAAAAGCACTAACTCTGCTTCTATTTCGAACTCACTATTAGAAACTTCTTTCATACTCATTCTTCCATTTTCATCTTTATTCCATTCTACTTTAGCACATAATAGCTTTTTAATATTACTATCTTCTCCTAAAAAAGCTTTAGTTAAAATATTCCATTGTCTTTCACAACCTTCTTCATGAGAAGTTGTACTCTTCAATACATTAGGATATGTTGGCCACGGCATAGTGTCATCTCTTTCTTCTTTTGGCTTTGGCATTATTTCAAATTGATATACTTTTTTAGCCCCTTGTCTTATAGCTGTACCAACACAATCCGAGCCCGTATCGCCTCCACCTATAACTACTACATTTTTATCTCTAGCATTTATATCTTCTTCTTCAAATTTTTCGCTAGATACTTTTTTATTTTGCTGAGATAAATATTCCATTGCGAAATAAACACCTTTAAGCTCTCTTCCTTTAACTTCTAGATCCCTTGGAACGTTAGAACCTCCTGTTAAAACTAACGCATCAAAAGTATTTAAAAGTTCTTTTGCTTTAATATCTACTCCGATTTCAACTCCTGTTTTAAATATTACTCCCTCTTCTTCCATAATAGTTATACGCCTATCTATTACATTTTTCTCTAGTTTAAAATCAGGAATACCATATCTTAAAAGTCCACCTATTTTTTCATTCTTTTCAAAAACTGTGACCTTATGCCCTACAGAATTAAGCTCTGAAGCCGCTGCAAGCCCAGCAGGGCCTGAACCTATAACCGCTATTTTTTTCTCTGTCCTTATTTTAGGTGGATTTGCTTTTACTAATCCTTCTTTAAAAGCTTTCTCTATAATAGTAAGTTCTATTTCCCTCACCGAAACTGCTTCTCTATTTATGCCAAGAGTACATGCAGCTTCGCATAAAGCGGGACAAACTCTTCCTGTAAATTCAGGAAAATTATTTGTTAAAATAAGCCTTTTATATGCCTTTTCTTTTTTTCCTTTATAAAGCATATCATTCCAATCTGGTGCAATATTTCCGAGTGGACATCCCCAATTACAAAAAGGTGTACCACACTCCATACACCTAGCTGCCTGCTCCTTCATTTCTTCTTCACTTAAATGTATATAAATCTCTTTATAATCTTCTATTCTTTCTTTAACCGGTCTCTTTTTGAAATTCTTTCTTTCAAACTCCTTAAATCCAGTTATCTTTCCCATCTCTGCACCTCCTTACTATTAAGCTAGACTTTCGTCTTTATTTATTTTTTCTAAAATGGCCTTGTATGCTATTGGAATAATTTTTTTAAATTTAGTCTTGTAAGAATCCCAATTATCTAAAATTTCTTTAGCTTTTTTGCTATCTGTATATTTATAATGATTATTTACAAGTCTATAAACAATATTTTCATCCTCTTTGCTATTTAATTCTTGTATTTCTAACATTTTTTCAGTACATTTATCTTGAAAGTTATTATCTTGATCAAAAATATAAGCTATACCACCGCTCATACCTGCTCCAAAGTTTCTACCCGTTTTTCCTATAACAACTACAATTCCTCCCGTCATATACTCACAACAGTGGTCTCCAACACCTTCAACTACAGCCTTTGCTCCACTATTTCTTACAGCAAAACGTTCCCCAACCATACCATTAATATATAGTTGTCCTGAAGTTGCACCATAAAGAATTGTATTACCTGCTATAAAATTTTCCTCTGCTTTAAAACTAGCTTCTTTAGGAACTTTAATTATTATTTTTGCCCCAGACAGTCCTTTACCAACATAATCATTGGCGTCTCCTTCAAGTACAAGAGTAAGGCCTCTTGCTCCAAAAGCTCCAAAACTTTGACCTGCTGAACCTTTGAAATCAAATATTATAGTATCCTCTTCAAGCCCCTTTTCTCCATATTCCTTAGCAATTTTACCACTAAGCATTGTACCTACCGTTCTATCCGTATTCTTTATTTCAAAACTGCCTATAACTTTCTTTTTACTTTCAAGCGCTGACTGTGCAACTTCTATTAAATGATGGTCCATAGATTCATCAATCCCATGATTTTGAGCTACTACACAGTACGGTTTTATCCTCTTTGGCATATCTGGTCTATATAAAATATTAGATAAGTCAAGTCCTTTTGCTTTGAAATGATCTACCGCTTTCTTAACTTCTATCTTATCTACTTGTCCTATCATTTCATTCATTGTCCTAAATCCGAGTTGTGCCATATACTCTCTAACTTCTTCTGCTATGAAAGTAAAGAAATTTATTAAATACTCTGGCTTTCCCTTAAAACATTTTCTCAATTCTGGATCTTGTGTTGCTATTCCCATATCACAAGTATTACAGTGACATTTACGAAGCAAAGTACATCCTAAAATTACTAAGGCAGTTGTTGCAAATCCAAACTCTTCGGCACCAAGTAAAGCTGCAATCACAACATCTCTACCAGTTTTTATTTGTCCATCCGTTTGAAGTCTAACTCTACTTCTTAAATTATTCAGCATAAGAACTTGATGAGTTTCTGAAAGACCAATTTCCCATGGTATTCCAGCATTTCTTATTGATGATAAGGGAGCTGCCCCAGTTCCTCCATCATGTCCGCTTATTAATATTACATCAGCATGTGCTTTTGCAACTCCTGCAGCAACAGTCCCAACTCCAACCTCCGACACAAGTTTTACACTTATTCTACTGCTTGAGTTTACAGATTTTAAATCATAAATTAACTGTGCTAAATCCTCTATAGAGTATATATCATGATGAGGTGGAGGTGAAATCAAATCTACCCCAGGTGTAGAATGCCTTATTTTCCCTATATATTCATCAACTTTTTTTCCTGGAAGATGTCCTCCTTCACCTGGTTTAGCTCCTTGAGCTACTTTAATTTGAAGTTCATCTGCATTAACTAGATAGTTAGTTGTAACTCCAAATCTTGATGATGCTACCTGCTTTATTGCACTTCTTTTGCTTTGTCCTTTGCTATCAACTCTATATCTCTCTTCATCTTCTCCCCCTTCACCTGAATTACTCTTAGCTCCAAGTTTATTCATGGCAATAGCTATAGTTTCATGTGCTTCCCTACTTATTGAGCCCAATGACATAGCTCCAGTACAGAATCTCTTTACAATTTCAGATACTGGCTCTACTTCATTTATAGAAATTGGGGTTCCTTTCTTAATGTTAAATAAACCTCTTATAGTACATAAATTTTTGCTCTGGTTATTTATAAGTTCTGCATATTCTTTGTAAATTTTATAATTATTTGTTCTTGTAGCCAATTGAAGCTTATATATTGTTTCTGGATTAAATAAATGAAATTCTCCATCCTTTCTCCAAGAGTATAATCCTCCACTATGAAGTTCTGATACAGGTTTTCTAAGTCTATTAAATGCTATCTTATGTCTTGCCAACACCTCTTGTGCTGTATCTTTTATATCAATTCCACCTATTCTAGATGGAGTACCTTTAAAATATTCTTTTATAAATTCCTCACTTAAACCAAGCGCTTCAAATATTTGTGCTCCATGGTAACTTTGAATTGTACATATTCCCATTTTAGATAGAATTTTTAATAAACCATTACAAATAGCATTTATATAATTCCTGATAGCTTCTTTAGCAGTTACTTTTTCAATCTCTTTTTCATTAACCATATTTTCTATACTTTCATAAGCAAGATATGGATTAATAGCAGTTGCTCCATATCCTATAAGGAGTGCAAAGTGAGTAGTTTCTCTCGGTTCTCCAGTTTCAACAATTATTGAAACTTTTGTTCTGCTTTTTTTATCTATCAAATAATGATGTACAGCAGATACAGCGAGAAGACTTGGTATCGCAGCTTCATATCCATCTACCTTTTTATCACTTAAAATTAAAATATTATATCCTTCTGAAACACGTTTTGAGGCTCTCTCACATATTAATTTCAATGCCTCTTTGAAACCTTCTACTCCACTATCTGCCTTAAATGTTATAGGTATTGTTGTGGACTTAAAATCCTTAGTTCTAAGATTTTTTATTATTGACATTTCTTTATTAGATAAAATAGGTCTCTCTATTTCAATAAATGGTTTACTAGAAGTTTCCTTACTTAAAATATTTTCCTGTGATCCTATATAATTAGCAAGAGACATAACAACTCCCTCTCTTATAGAATCTATAGGTGGATTTGTGACCTGCGCAAAAAGCTGCCTAAAATATGAGAATAAAAGCTGGGGCTTGTCTGATAAAACTGCAAGAGGGGTATCATTTCCCATAGACCCTATAGGTTCTTTTCCGTTTTCCCCCATATACTTTAATATAACCTCTAAATCTTCTATAGAATATCCAAAAGCTTGTTGTTTTTCTCTTAATCCTTCTGAACTTATTTTTATATTTTCTTCTACAATGTCAAAACAATTCAAATTAAGTCTATTTTTATTAACTACCTCTTTATAAGATTTATTTAAACAAAGTTGCCTTTTAATTTCTTCATCTTCTAATATCTTATTTTTCTTAGTATCTACTAGAAGCATTTTCCCCGGTTCTAATCTTCCTTTTTTAACTATTTCTTCTGGACTAAATTGAAGAACACCTAGTTCCGATGCCATTACGATAAGCCCATTTTTTGTAATTACATATTTTGCTGGTCTTAATCCATTTCTATCAAGAGTTGCTCCTATTTTTTCTCCATCTGTAAAAAATACAGCAGCAGGGCCGTCCCATGGTTCAATGAGTGATGCATGATATTCATAGAACGCCTTCTCATCCTCTGTAATAAATTCATTTCCATTCCATGCTTCTGGAATAAGCATTCTCATAGCATGTACTACATCTCTTCCATCATTTGTAAGAAGCTCAAACACATTATCTAAAGATGCTGAATCACTTCCATTTGGATCGATTACAGGAAATATTTTTGATATATCTTCTCCAAATACCTCTGATTTTAACACTCCTTCTCTTGCATTCATCCAATTTCTATTTCCTCTTATAGTATTTATTTCTCCATTATGAGCTAAATATCTAAAAGGCTGCGCTAAATCCCAAGTAGGAAAAGTATTTGTACTAAAACGCTGATGAACAAGAGCAATAGCTGTTTTAAAATTTATATCATTCAAATCTAGATAAAAACCACTTATCTGATCGGCTAAAAGCAATCCTTTATAAATTATAGTCCTACTTGAAAAACTACATATATAAAAATATTCACTATTTCTTTCTACTAATTTTCTTACTTCATTTTCTGCTCTTTTTCTTATGATATAAAGCTTTCTTTCGAATTCTTTTTGTGAACAGTCGGATTTTTGTACAAAAATCTGTCTAATTATTGGTTCAGTTCCCTTTGCTGTTTCCCCAATACACCTATTGTCTGTAGGAACATCTCTCCACCCTAAAGCCTTTTGCCCTTCTTCTTCAATTATTCTTTCAAAGATACCTTCACATTGATACCTCAAAGCAGGTTCTTTAGGCAAAAACGTCATCCCAACTGCATATTCACCAAATTTAGGAATCTCAATACCTAAATTATCACAATTAATTCTAAAAAACTCATCTGGTATTTGAAGCATAATTCCTGCCCCATCACCAGTCTTAGGATCTGAACCAACTGCACCTCTATGAGTTAAATTAACCAATACTTGTAGAGCTTTTTTTACTATTGAGTGTGTTTTTTCACCTTTTATACTAGCAACAAATCCAACTCCACAATTGTCTTTTTCAAACTGAGGATCATATAATCCTTGCTTTACAGGCAAGCCTCTTTTATTTTTCATTTATTTGCCCCTTTCTCCATTTAAAATTATCATTCTATTTTAAAAGAATGTTATTTTTTAATTTATTTAAACTAAATATTTTACTGAAATATAATTAAAATTATATTTACTTATCTTGCTTTCATAAATATAAATTTTTATTAATATTATATATAGATTTATGCAATTCTTCAAGGATTTTGTTGCATTTTCCTATATATTTCCTTTATTTTGTATGTACATATATCTGATTTATGAATTTTTTGTTTTTATTTCTTGCTTTGAATTTGTTTTAAATAATCTTTAGTAACAATAAGAGCCTGCACTAAAACAATCTTGAAAACCAATATTTTGACGTTTTAACCTAACAATCAGCTAATATTATTGATTATTCCTTGTTTTTATACAGCCTCTTATATCTAAATCATTACTCCTAAATTCTAATTTTTTTGTATAAATTAATTCTAATATTATTACTATTTTATATTAGTAACGTCTTCTGTATTAACTAACTCTTTTGCATACACACCTTTTACTTGTTTAGTATCTAACATCCTTACCTGAACTGTCTCTGCATCGCTATCAATTCTTTCGATCCACACTGGGTGTCCCTCATATAGTATCTTTACATCTTCATTATTTGTTACTATTTCACGAAGTCTTTTCATATCCACAGCATTAACCTCCTTATTAACTTCCTTACATAAAAGTTTCTCTTAAACCATACTAAAATATGTATCATTTTTATAGTCAATTGATGTATGTTTTAAAATTTATTGTTTTACTATATTTTATAAAAATATACTTTTTTTAAATAGATATATGTTTATCTTCATTAAAAATAAATTAATTAAAATAAATAATATTTTTTATACAAAATGTATTAAAAATAAAATATTTGTTAATAATTAGAAATAAATCTAGTTTTATGAAGGGAGTTTAAAACATGAATTATAAATTAAAAAAACCGTTAATAATTATTTTTTCAGGTATCATTCTTTTTGTAGGAGTATTTTTTATGACTAGGAGTATCAGTAACTTAGTAGATACTGCAAACAATTCCACCGCCACATCTATAGATGATACAAATAGCCAAACTGACAATAACAAAGATCTTCAAAATACTTCTCAATCTACAGATGAAAATAGTACAAAATTAACTAATAATGAGCAAGAAGGTTCTAATGAAGATTCTGACACTTTAGATAACAAAAGTAAAACTTCTAAAACAGAAGGAACGCATGTGGAATATGTTGTTAAATCGGGAGATGCACTCTCAACTATTGCCGAAAAATTTATGCCTTGGAGTTCAAAAAAACAAGCTATAAAAACTCTCATTGAAATAAATAAATTAAAAAATCCAGAAATATTACCTGTAGGGTCTCATTTACTTATCCCTGAAAATCCTATAGATACTTCTAGTTGTATTGAACATAAAGTAACTAAAGGAGAAACTTTATATAAGATAGCAATAAAATATTTTCCTGGTATAGATACAAATAAATCTATAAAAATGATTATGGAAAAAAACAATATATCTGATGCTAAATTAGTTTCAGAAAATATGGTAATATATATTCCTAAAAATGATATTTCAACTTCAAATAATTCAAATAACAATTAAAAAAACATAATATCCCACATAATTATGATATGCTCTCATTTTGATGACAGATAAAAAAATAAAAATTCGTCATCAAAATGGGAGCATTTTTTTGTTTTACTTTATTGTGTTAAACTTTAATTCATAAAAATAATAACTATAAAATAACACCTTACATCTATAACTTTAATTTTCTTTTAATGTTTATATAATTAATATATCTTTACCTTCTTGGCATTCCATATTTGTCTAGCATATTTTAAAATTGTATTATCACTAGAAAATTCTCCTGAATGAGCTATATTAGTTATACTCATTTCAACCCATTTTTTTCTATCTCTATATAATCCATCTACTATTTCTTGAGCTTTTACATAAGAATCAAAATCTTTCAATACAAAATACTCATCATTCTTTTCTATTAAATGATTATATATATTTCTAAATTCTCCAGACGATTCTCCTAAATAACCACTCATTATTTGGTTTACTATCTTATGAATCCTATTATCATTATTATATATCTGTGATGATGAATATCCTCTATTTTTTTCTAACTCCATAACTTCTTTTGCACTCATACCAAAAGTTATGATATTATCATCACCAACTTCATCCCTTATCTCAATATTTGCTCCATCTAGAGTTGCAATAGTTATTGCTCCATTCATCATAAATTTCATATTACCTGTTCCAGAAGCTTCTTTAGATGCTGTAGAGATTTGTTCACTTATATCTGCACAAGGAATTATTTTTTCAGCTAAAGATACTCTATAGTTTTCAAGAAATAAAACTTTTATCTTATTTTTTATGCTCTTATCATTATTTATTTTCTTACCAACAGTATTTATTAGCTTTATTATGTCTTTTGCTAGATAATAGCTTGGAGATGCCTTTGCTGCAAAAATAAAAGTTCTTGGAAATATATCTAAGTTAGGATTTTCTTTTAATTTATTATATAAATACATTATATGAAATAAATTTAATATTTGCCTTTTATAGGCATGAAGCCTCTTAACTTGAACATCATAAATTGATTCAGGATCAATAATGATTCCATATCTACTTTTCACTGTATTAGCGAATTTTATTTTATTATCTTTCTTTATCTCATCCATCTTATCTTGAACTGAACTATATTTAGAATATTTCAATAACTCAATTAATTTTTTAGGGTGTTTTCTCCATCTATCTCCTATAGTTTCTGTTATAAATTCTGCTAATCTAGGATTGGCTTGAATAAGCCATCTTCTATGAGTTATTCCATTTGTTTTATTATTAAACTTTTCAGGATATAATTCATAAAAATCTGAAAGTTCTCTCGATTTTAGTATTTCTGTATGCAACTTTGCTACTCCATTAACTGAATGGCCTCCAACTATAAGCATATTAGCCATTCTTATTTCCCCATTATTGATTATTGCCATCTTAGTAATCTTACTTGATTCATTTGGATAACTTAAACAAAGTTTTTCCACAAATCTTCTGTTAATTTCCTCAATTATCATATAAATTCTCGGGAACAAATTTTTAACCAAATCAACAGGCCACTTTTCAAGCGCTTCGGCCATTATAGTATGATTTGTATATGAAATAGTTTTAGTTGTTATATTCCAAGCTTCATCCCATTCTATTTCCTTTTCATCTAATAGTATTCTCATAAGTTCTGGTACAGATAGTGATGGATGAGTATCATTAATGTGTATAGCTACATGCTTATATAAATCGTTTATTGGTTTACCTGTCTTAAGGTAACTCCTAATTATACTTTGTATACCAGCACTCACAAAAAAATATTGTTGTTTCAACCGTAAAATTTTACCCTGAATATGAGAATCATCAGGATATAATACTTTTGAAATAGACTCAACAGCAGATTTATATTGTACAGCTTTTGAATAATCGCCATAATTAAAAGATGAAAAATCTAATTCATCATCACTTTCAACAGTTTCTGCGCTCCATAACCTTAATGTATTAACTGTATTATTATGATACCCTATAACAGGCATATCATAAGGTACCGCTAAAACTTCGTCATAGTCCTTATATTCAAAATTCAGCCTATCATTTTTCATAACAGGATTAACTTTACCGCCAAATCTTACAATTACTGCTTTATCGTCCTTTCTAACTTCCCATGCATTACCGTCTTTTAACCAATTATCGGGTATTTCCACTTGATATCCGTCTATAATTTTTTGCTCAAATAAACCATACTTATACCTAATCCCACATCCATGTCCTGGCATTCCAATTGACGCCATAGAATCTAAAAAACAAGCTGCTAATCTTCCAAGTCCTCCGTTCCCAAGTCCAGCATCTTTTTCCTCTTCTTCTAAATCTCTCAAATCTACTCCTAATTCCTTTAGTGCTTCTTCACTCTCTTTTTCTATACCTAAATTTAATAAATTACTTCTTAAAAGTCTACCTATTAAAAATTCCATAGAAAAATAGTAAACCTGTTTCTCGGCATTTTTCCTATATTGCTTATTTGATTTAAACCAATTTTCTGAACAATATTCTTTTATAAGACTTGAAAAAGCTAGATATTTATGAAAATTTGAAGCATCTTCTACATCTTCTGAAAACATATGCATTAATTTTTTATTAAAGTCTTTTTTTATAGCCTCTTTATTTAAAGTCACCTCTTTCACCCCTAAAACATTTAATTTAATACTAGCCTATTATATATATTTATATATTCTTGAGCAGATTTGTTCCAACTATTGTCTTCTTGCATAGCTTTTCTACATAAATTATTCCAAAGATCTTTATTCCTATAGAATCCAAGAGACCTTCTTATAGTATATAACATATCATGAGCGTTAAAATTTTTAAAAGTAAATCCATTACCTTCTCCTGAAAATTCATTATATGCTTTTACAGTATCGTTTAATCCCCCTGTTTCTCTTACAATTGGAATACTTCCATATCTCAAAGCTATAAGTTGCCCTATTCCACATGGTTCAAACTTTGAGGGCATTAAAAACATATCTGATGCAGCATATATTTTCTGTGAAATAGATGAATCAAAATATATATTTGCAGAAACTTTATGTGGATATTTCCATGCAAAAAATTTAAACATATCCTCATATTTTCTGTCACCAGTACCTAAAACCACAATCTGTACATCTTCCTTAAGTATATCCTCTATAATACATTGTACTAAATCTAATCCTTTCTGCTCTTCAAGCCTTGTTACCATACCTATCATAGGTATTTCTTTATTTACAGGTAATCCTAATATTCTTTGCAATTCTTCTTTATTATATTGCTTGTTTTGTAAATTTCTTTCATCGTAATTAAAAAATATATTTGAATCTCTTTGAGGATCATTAATTTCCATATCTATTCCATTTAATATTCCATATAATTTATAATCTATTCCTGAAAGAAGTCCATGCAACCCTTCTCCATAATACTCCGTTTTTATTTCTTGAGCATAAGTTGGACTTACAGTAGAAACTACATCTGAATACATAATACCTCCCTTCATAAAAGAAATGGCATCATAATATTTTAGCTTATCCTCTGCATAATAATCCCTATTCAAGCCAACTAAATCTTCTAAAATTTCTTTTCTAAATACACCTTGATACTTCAAGTTATGTATTGTATATACAGTTTTGATATTTCTAAATTTAAAATTATCTCTATAGTTATCTTTCAGTATAGGAATGCTTATAGCTGTATGCCAATCATTACAATGAAGTATATCAGGTACAAAATCATCTAAGTGATTTATAGCTTCTAAAACAGCTCTTGAAAAATAAATAAATTTCTCCCCATCATCATAGTCTCCATAAGCTCTTATTCTTTTAAAATAATATTCATTGTCTATAAAATAAAATGGTACACCTTGTTCCTCTAATTTTAAAAGTCCGCAATACCTATCCCTCCATCCTACTTTAACAGTAAATTCACTTATTCTCTCCATTCTATTTAAATACTTAATATCTATACCACTATACTTAGGTATAATAACCCGAACATCTACACCGAGCTTTCTTAAAGCTTTTGGTAAAGCATACGTAACATCCCCCAGTCCCCCTGTTTTTATAAATGGATATGACTCTGAGGAAACAAATAAAACCTTCATTAACTATCCCCTCTTTCCCCAAAAATATAATTAATATTTTTGGATTATATTACATTTTTTTCCTTTATAAATTATAACATATTATTCAGGTTTTTAAAAACAAATTTACAAAACTTGAAATCAATTACATATTTTTCAAATAAAAAAGTGTTGGCTTATTTATAATAAATCAACACTTTAACACATATTTATATTTATTTTATATTCTGTCTTATATTTGTTAAATCTAATTCTTTATAGCGACTAAGAAATTCAATTAAAGAAGATATTATAAACTTTACTCCTCCATTAGAATTAGATTCTATGTTTAAGGGCATTACAGGGTCATGCAATGATATTCTAAGCAAAAACCATCCACACCCATATCCTTTATCACACGAAACTCTAATCCCTTCATAATTGTCTGGGACAATTGCCCAACCTTCTTTTTGTTCTAAATATTCTCTTAGATCTTTTATTATTTTATCTCCATACTCATTGAAGTCATCACACTTTATTTTCAATCTAAATTCATCACTTTCTAAAGGTTCCTCTAGATCTTCTATTAATGAATGTAGAACTTTGTTTTTTTCTAACTTTAGCTTTGCCATTTTTATTAAAATCTTTGATACTAAATAAGCTCCATCATCAAGAAAATAATTTTCCTTTAAAGCTCCGTGCCCTGAGGTTTCTATCGCAAGCCAACTTTGTTTATTCTCATTATTTAAACGAATAGCTTCATTTATTACATTTTTATATCCTCTTTTAAAGCGATGATGTATTCCACTTAATTTATTTTCTATAAAAACTTTTAATCCATTCGAAGTCACTGAATCTGTAACAATAACAGATTGCGGGTGTTCTTCTAACACTATTGACGCCATTAAAGCAATTAACCTATTTCTATTAATCTCATTTCCTTCTCTATCAACTACAGCTGCACGATCTACATCAGTGTCAAAGATAATCCCCAAATCTGCCTTATTTTTTAAAACAGCATTTTTTATAGATTCCATAGCCTCTTTATTTTCTGGATTCGGTATATGGTTTGGAAATCTACCATCTGGTTCAATAAATTGGCTACCCTCAGTATCAGCCCCCAAAACTCTCAATACTTTATCTACAAAAAAACCACCTGCTCCATTTCCAGCATCAACAATTATCTTAAAATCTCTAAGAGGTTTCAATTTATCAATAGGGTCGTTAACTTCTCTTCTAATCTTCTTTACTAAAACATCGGAATATTCAGATATAAAATCTATTGACTTAATCTCCCCTTTTTTCTCTTGCCAATTAAAATTATTTAATTTCGCTATAGATACTACTTCTATTATATCTTCTTTTTGTATTCCTCCATCTCTTGTGAAAAATTTCATACCATTTTTATTGAAAGGCAAATGACTAGCTGTTACCATAATTGCTCCATGAAACTTATAAGCATCTATAATTGTAGTCATAAACATAGCAGGAGTTGATGCCATTCCACAATCATAAACCTTACATCCTAAACTACTTATACCATCTATAATTGCATTCTTGATTTTATCTCCTGATAACCTAGAATCAATTCCAATAGATACCTTTAACTTGCTAAGATTCATTTTTGTTTTTTCTGATAGCCAAACCGCAAAAGAAGCCCCTAAAATCTTAGCTACATCTTCAGTTAAATTTATTTTTTCACCCTCTACACCTTCTAAAGCTACTCCTCTTATGTCTGTACCATTCCTAAGTTTATCCCAATTAACACTCACCTTCATTCCTCCTCGTAGAAAAATCGCTCACTTAAATTATATATTAGTTAATTTAATTAATATATACCAGGGTTTACATGAATCGATACATTATTCTAACTATTTCACGTTTTTCAATAGCTTATTGATATAATAACTATTATTATGCTTATTATTTCCATTTGCAATTAGCTAAAATATTAACTTTAATTTTAATTTAGATTATGCAAAACTACAATATCTTTAATTAAAATAATTATATAAAGCCAACATTTTTTCAACCCTTAATCTAAAAAGAGCTGTTTCCTTTTTATGAAAACAGCTCTTCACTCTTTAACAAAATTATATTTTAAAATTAAGCTTTTACCTTTTGTTCGGCACGTCTTCTTAATACGTCTACATAAACAGCTCCGATGATAACCAGTCCAATAGCAACTGTTTGTATGTCGGCTGATACACCTAGTAAGTTCAAACCATTTCTTAATACTGAAATTATCAAAGCTCCAATTAATGTACCCCAGATAGTACCTGCGCCTCCCATGAATGATGCTCCTCCTATGATACAAGCAGCGATAGCATCTAAGTCAAAATCAAGCCCAGCTAGTGGGAAGGCTGCATTAACTCTTCCTACTAATACTATACCAGCAAGTCCTGCCATAGTTCCGCATAATGTATAAACAATAATTAAAGTTTTGTTAACATTAACTCCTGATAACCTTGCTGCTTCAGGATTACTTCCTACAGCATAGATGTGTCTACCTTGTTTTGTTCTGTTTAAAAATATATGATATCCTACAAAAACCATAATTACTAATATAACACTTACAGGTACAGGTCCTAAGAACTCTCCTCCTAAAAATTGAATAGGTTTTGGAAATCCTGATATTGGAGAGGCAGCTGTAACCATTAATGCAAGTCCCCTAGCTACGTTCTTCATACCTAATGTTGATATAAATGGGTGTGGTAAATGTAACTTAGTAAGAAGTAATCCGTTTATTAGTCCTAAGAAAGCTCCTGAACCTATGCCTATAATTATACATAGATAAGGATTAACTCCTGATTTCATAGCTACTCCCATTATACATGTTGATAATGCTAATATAGAGCCAACCGACAAGTCAATTCCTGCTGTCAATATTGCTAAAAGCATACCTGAAGCAATCAAACTATTTATAGCTGATTGTCTAGCTACATTCATCATATTTTTAAATGTTAAAAAGTTTGGAGAGGCTACACTTAATACTATACAAAGTAATATTAATCCTAATAAAGGTCCGAATTTACTTAAAATATCTCTAAATGTATTTTTGTCTTTAGTAGTAGCAAATCTTTCATTTTTAATTTCTGTATTTGGCATTTACTTCTCCCCCCTAATGGCCTGCAGTTGCAGCTTTCATTATATTTTCTTGTGTTAAATCTTCTCTAGCTATCTCAGCAGTAAGCTTTCCTTCACTTATTACGAGAACCCTGTCACTCATACCAATTACTTCTGGAAGCTCCGATGAAATCATTATAACTGCTGCCCCTTTAGAAATAAGATCATTCATAATATTATAAACTTCTACTTTTGCACCTACATCAATACCTCTTGTAGGTTCATCAAATATAAATATATCTGCATTAGTATTAAGCCATTTACCTATAACTACTTTTTGTTGATTTCCTCCACTTAATTTTCCTGCTATAAATGAAGGTACTGGTGGACTAATCTTTAATTTTTCAATATTATCTATAGCTGCTTGTTTCATCTTCTTTATATCTATTAGAAATCCACTCTTGAAATCATCATAACAACTTATTGACATATTGAAATCTATAGTATTTCCAAGGATTAATCCTTGCCCTTTTCTATCTTCAGTTAGGAAAGCTATCCCATTCTTCATGGCATCTGATGGAGATTTTATTTTAACTTCATTGCCTTTGATATATATTTTTCCACTATTTATTGGATCTGCTCCAAAAATAGCTCTTACAATTTCAGTTCGTCCCGCTCCAACAAGACCTGCTATTCCTAATATCTCTCCTCTTTTTAAGTTGAAATTAACATTCTCAAATACACCTTCACTCGTTAGATTTTCAACTCTTAATATTTCTTCTCCAATTTTTGTTTCTATCTTAGGAAATTGTTGTTTCAAACTCCTTCCTACCATTAATTTAATTAATTCGTCTTCTGTCAATTCTTCTATGCCTAAAGTCTTAACTTTTTTACCATCTCTCATTACAGTAACTCTATCACATATTTCAAAAAGCTCTGGTAATCTATGAGAAATAAAAATTATTGCAATACCTTTTTCTTTTAATCCTCTTATAGTTTTCATTAACTCCCTTACTTCTTTTTCACTTAAACTAGAAGTAGGTTCGTCCATAATTAGTAGCTTTGTTTCTACAGTAAGAGCCTTAGCTATTTCCACCATTTGCTGATGTCCCATGCCTAAGTTAGCAATGCTTGATTTAGGGTCGATGTTTTGTCCCAAATCTTTAAGTAACTCTTGAGCTTTCTCTGTCATCATTTTTTTGTCTAATAATCCATTTTTACCTTTTACTTCTCTTCCCATAAAAATATTATCTAGAACCGTTAATTCGGGCATTATATTAAGTTCTTGATAAATAGCATTTATGCCTAAACTCATCGCATGCTTTGGATTTTGAATAACTGTTTCTTTACCTTCTATAAAAAGCTTTCCTTCGTCGTTTGTATAAGCTCCTGTTAATATCTTTATTAAAGTAGACTTTCCTGCACCATTTTCACCTATTAGACCATGAATTTCTCCTGGAAGTACATCTAAATCAATTGAATCAAGTGCCTTTACCCCCGGGAAAACTTTAGAAACACCCTTTAATTCAATAAGTGGTTGTTTCATTAATAAACCACCTCCGTTTATTAGCTGTAAAAATTATTATATTTTTAAGTTAGATCACTTTACAGCTCCAAATTTTGAACCTATAAAGTGATCTTTTAGCTGTATTTTTATAAATTATCTATTTAGTTCCTAAAATCTTATTTAATTCTTCTTGTGCTTTATCTACGTTTGATTTATCTATTAAATTTGTTCCTGTGTCTACTCTTGCTTCAACTTTTTCACCTTTAATTATTTTAACTGCTGTTTCTACTCCCATTTTTCCTATATTATAAGCGCTTTGAGCAACAGTTCCTGTAAGTTCTCCTGCTTTAATAGATTTTAATGCATCTGGGGAACCGTCAAATCCTACAACAGTTACACCTTTTTTATTTGTTTGTTTAAGTGCTCTAATTGCCCCTAATGCCATTTCATCATTTGAACAGAATACACCTTTTACATTTGGATGAGTTTGAAGAAGATTTTCCATTACTGACATAGCCTTATCTCTATCACTGTCTGCTGGTTGAATTTCTACAATTTTTAATCCCGCAGCTTCCATCTTCTCTTTTGCCCCATTTACACGTTCATCATGAGTAGCATCACCAAGGGCTCCTCTGATTATAACTACTTCATCACCCTTCTTTAATTTCTTACCTATATATTCTCCGCCTAATTTTCCACCTTCAAGGTTACCTGTTCCAACAAAAGCTTTCTTCTTATCCCATTTAGCATCTGTATCTATTAATATAACTGGTATTTTTTCACTATCTGCTTTATCAAATGAAGCTATTGCAGCACTTGGTTGTGATGGTGCTACAACTAATGCAGAAGCACCTTTTACTATTTGGTCTTCCATAAGAGATGTTTGACCAACTATATCAGTTTCCGCATTTGGTCCTAATACTTCTACTTTAACCCCAAGTTCTTTTTCTGCAGCTTTAGCTCCAGCTTGAACTTGTTTCCAATAATCACTATTAAGTGCTTTTAAAACTACAGATACACTTATATCTGATTTTTTAGCATCTTTATTAGCATCACTTTCTGAACCACTTTTTCCACATCCTACAAATAATGACCCTACCATTGTTAATGCAATAATTGTACCTAGTATTTTTTTTGACTTCATTTAAATTTCCCCCTAACATTTAATTTTTAAAATTAGAAACATTTTGCATAATTGCTTTATACTTTTAATGTTCCTCCTTCCTTTGCTTTTATATTATGAAGAACATTTTAAAGAACTGAAGCTATACTATGTTACTTTTCTAAGTACTTTTCTATATTTAATCAACTTTAAATTTTTACTTTTGTGATCAAATATATTAAAATTTAAATTAGATAAATTTCAAATATGTTAACTTAATATTTAAACCAACATATATTATCTAATTTATTCTGTTGTGAAAAGGTTTTCTCTTATGTTCTAATTATATAAAAAATTCTAAATATTTAAATTTTACTTTTTAAATATTTGTTTACTTTTTGAAAGTTTCATGTTTAAATATTAATTAAACCTATGAATTTTAACATTTACTATATAGTTTTTACTAAAATAATATATATTTAAGGTGGTAAAATGAAAAATTTCAAAAGAAGAAGATTAAGTAATACCTTTACAAAACTTTTAAGTTCATATTTAATTATTATCTCAGTTATACTTTCTTTATCTTCTGTTGCCTTTTATGTAAGTTATAAAAGGATACTAGTAAAACAAGGTTCAGAAAATTCTTCAACTTTACTTCAGCAAGCTAACTATTATACAAATTTTAATTTTAATTGGGCAAAATCCTTATTATATAGTTTATATTTAGACGAAGGTGTACATACCCTACTATATAGCTATAATCAAAAGGATACTTTATCTGCTCTATCTAAAATAGATAATATAAGGAATTTCTCCCCTTATATAGATTCGGTATATATATATAATAAAAACAATAATTCTTTTTATTCTTCTGAACCTAATTTAGCTTCAAAATCCAAATACGAGTACGTTTTACGAAATATACTAAAAACAAATAATGAAACTTTCACTAACGATTTTATCGCCAATAAAATAGAAGTTTCTTCTAATAATAGAACAATAAGCAAAAATATCTTTTCCATTGTTTTATCTAATGTAAAATCTACTAAGGATTCTCTTCCTCATGGGGCTCTTATTTTAAATATTGATGCAAATGAACTTAGTAAATATTTCAAACAAAGCCATGATATATCTAAAAATCTATTTGCCATAAATAATGATGGTCAAATTATACTAAGCTCTGATTCAAATGATTTCTTAAAGGATATTTCAGATAAGCCTTATGTTAAACGTATACTTAATTCTTCCGATAAAAAAGGTAATTTTATTACTTCTATAAATAATGCTACTTTTTTAGTTACCTATATATCTTCTGAAAATAATAATGTAAAATTTATAAATATAGTACCTTACAAACAACTTATGGGAGAAATACGTGAAAAAGTAAAATATTTATTTTTACTTGCTTTAATTCTGTTTTTAATCGGAATAATACCTTCATATTTTATGTCAAATAAAATATACACTCCTATTAATCGAATAATGGAACAAGTGGAGTCTACAAGCGCTTTTGATGATATTTTAAAAAATAATAACTGTAAAAATGAATTAGAATATTTGTCTGCAGCTATAGATTATATAGCTTCAAAACCCTCATATATAGATGAATTATCATTAGATGAGTTAGTTTTTATAAGAAAGATTGTTTTAAAAGATTTATTAAAAAACAGGACAAGTAGTATAACATCAAAAAATGATATATCTATATTTGATAAATTAAATATAAATATAGACAAGAGTAACCTAATTGCTATAATCTTTAAAATAGATTTTATAGATGATTTTTATAGAGACTACTCCTCTAAGGATGACCGAAACTTAATAAGGTTTAGGTTAAAAAATATAATAAATGATAGTCTATCTTCCGACTTTCTAACAGAATCTTTAATAGAAGAAAACCTTATAATATCTATTATTAGCTTTGATGAACAACCTTATAATAGTTTTTTACCACAAAATCTCATTGAAAATATTGAAAATATACAAAATAATACCAAGCCCAATTTAAATGTTTCAGTTTCGGCTAGTATAGGCGATTGTATAAATAATTTAAATGATTTATTTAAATCTTTCGATAGTGCTAAGAAGTATATGCGTTATACTTTTAAATATGGATCAAGTTCAATTTTGTATAACAAAAAAATTTTAAGGGATGTCTCATACAAATATAATTATGATGAAAAACTAGAAAGCTCCTTGTATGAATCTATAAAGCTAGGAAATCTAGATAAACTACAACTTTCTTTAGATAATTTATTTATGCAAATTTCAAATTACTCTTATGACGATATGATATTAGCTATAACTAATTTATTTATAAAATCTGAAAAGGTAATAAATGACCTATGCAGCATATATAACGAAGCTGATGCTATTGAAACTAAGGATTATTTAGATAACTTGAAAAATTTCCAATCTATCTCTTCTGTAAAAGAATTTTTATTTGAATTATATAAAGAAGTTATAGAAAGCTTAAATTTAAAGAAACTTAATAAAACAAATGCTTTGATTAATGATGTAAAAGAGTATATAGATACAAATTTTGCGGATACATCATTATCTATACCAGAAATTGCTGATAAATTTAGTATTTCACCAAATTATCTAAGATCTATTTTTAAAAATACCACAGGTGTATCTCTTTCAAAATATATAAATAATTGTAAATTTGAAAAAGCACAAGAACTTCTCATTAATACAGATCTAACCATCAATGATATCGCCATTAAGGTAGGTTATGTTAATACTAATTATTTCTTTACTGCTTTTAAAAAGATGTATGGCATATCCCCCGCTCAATATAGAAATATAAACAAAAAATAATTAAAACTCCTATGAATTTCACAATTCATAGGAGTTTTGTTAATATTCTAATAAGCTATTCATCCTCATTCATTACTTTCATTTTATATACTCTTCTCTTATCTAATGAATAAATACTATTTGAGAACTGGCCTTCCTTTGTCTCACTTAAAGCTTTCTTCATATCATAAAGACTAGCATCTAAAATATCTAGGTAATGAAGCATTTGAGCTTCTGGAATCATAGGCTTTTTAGGACTTCCAAATTCAGCTTCATAATGATGAGATAATATCATATGTTGAAGTAGCATAGAGATTTCCTTATCTGCATTAACCTTTTTTGCCACTACCTCTATATTTTTAACTCCTTGGATAATATGCCCTAGCAATTGTCCTTCCACGGTATAATCACTTACTATTCCAAGTTCGCTAGCATCCATCTCATCAATTTTAGCAATATCGTGAAGAATTATTCCACCATATAATAAATCCGTATTTATAAATTTATATATCTCACTTAATTTTTCTCCTGCTTTTAGCATAGTGGTTGTATGATATAAAAGCCCTGCCCTTACAGCATGATGATTCTTTTTAGCTGCTGGATAATGCATAAGCTTCTCTGATTTTTCATCTATAATAGTTTCAACAATCTTTCTTATATCATCATTTTCCATTCTTGATATATAATGTAAAATTTCCTCGTACATTTCTTCTGACGAATTAGGAGCTGAAGGAACAAAATCAGATATCTCTACCTTATCGTGTTTATTTGTAACTCTTATTCTATCTATCTTAAATTGTATATTGCTCTGCCATACTGTAACGCTTCCTCTTACCTTTATAAGAGTATTAGGCGTATATATTTCCTCGTCCCCTTCTTTATAATTCCAATATTTAGCGTTTATTTCTCCGCTTTTATCACCTATGGTAAAATCTAAATACTTTTTACTATTACTCGCTGTTCTACACTCACTACTCTTTATAATAAAAATTCCTTCTATTTTATCATTAACCTCAAATTCCGATATATTCTTAAATAATATGTCCATTTTAAAACTCCTTCCCTATACCATAACTTCAATATCATTATAAAACAAATATAGATATTTTTCTTTAACTTTCTTTCCTGTTATCTCTACAATAGCTCTTTCATAATACTCTAACTGTGATTTATACTTTTGTTTTATACTCTCTATATCTCCATCCTTTATGTAATCTGTTTTATAATCTATAAGAACTATTCCGTCTTCCTCTTCAAAATAACAGTCTATTATTCCCTGAAGCATAATAGATTCATTATCATATTTATCTTTTGAAATATTTTTATATACATCTGATACATTTAATAGCATATGAAAAGGAATTTCTCTATATACCTTATTAGATTTTATAAGTCTCTTACCTATATTAGATTTAAAAAAATTTATTATTTTATTTATATCTATACTTTCTCCTTGTTCGAATGTAATGAGTTCTTTATTTACCATTTCTTTTATTTGAGATTTTATTTCTTCTTCACTTAATCCTCTATTGTAATTTAACTTTTGCATAACAGCGTGGACAGCGGTACCTTTCTCTGCTCCGGTAAGTTTTTTGTTCTTTTCTAAAAATAATGGTTTTTTAACTAACTTAGGAGAATAGACATTTTGAGAGTAATCCTCATAAAGTTCTGATTCCTTCATTCTCTTAAGTTCTGTAACAGTTATCAATGTTGGAAGTTTAGATATATCACCATATTCATATTCCCATTCTAATCTTCTTTTTATTTCATCATAGTATTTGCTATTTTTACCTATTTCATCTAAGTTTAAACTTTCTTCTGAAACATCTTTTTCTTTTTTATTAAGTAATATATCTTGTCTTTTATATAAATTTACTTGCCACTTTGAAGTATCCTTTATAAAGTTATTATTCTCTCTTATATCTATTTCCTTTATAAATTCTTTTGCATCCTCATGCCTAATTATAGCAGGACAAATCCAGTCAAGATAGTTTTTAGCATTTAGCACCTCATATTCTGGAAGTTTAATTTCATTTCTATTAATAGCATAAGACCATTTTTGAATAGATTTCTTAATATCTTTTACCGCTCCTGTCATTATTAACTTTTCTTTAGCTCTAGTAAAAGCAACATAAAGTATTCTCATTTCTTCAGATAATGTCTCCATTTTTATCTTTTTCTTAAGAGACTGTTTTAAGACAGTTTGATAAGTAATTCTTTTTTCTATATCCACAAAGTCAGGACCATACCCAAGTTCCCTATGAAAAAGAACTTTTTTACTTAAATCCTGCATGTTAAACCCTTTTCCAAGCCCAGATAAAAATACTATCGGAAACTCTAACCCTTTACTTTTATGAATACTCATTATTCTAACTACATTTTCATTCTCACCAAGTATCTTTGCACTTCCCATGTCTCCACTACTTATTCTTAGTTTATCTATAAAATTTATAAAGTTAAACAACCCTTTATAACTGGTTTTATCATATTGTCTTGCTCTTTCAAAAAGTATTCTAAGATTAGCCTGTCTTTGGATTCCTCCTGCCATAGCTCCTACATAAGCATAATATCCAGTATCTGTATATAGATACCACAAAAACTCATCTATTGGTATATGTACTGCTTTTTCTCTCCACATAGATAATTTTTGTAAAAATTCACAGCATTTCTTTCCTAAAAGATTATTTTCTTCAATAGAAAATTTCTTTAATGCTTCATAAAATTCTACATCTTTGTCCTTTATCCTTATATCTATAAGTTCTTCTGGCGTAAACGAAGCTATTGGTGAACGCATAACAGCAATAAGCGGTATATCTTGCCTTGGATTATCTATTATTTGGAGAAGTGAAAGCATAGTTTTAATTTCTAATGTTTCAAAATAACCACTTCCTGTATCAGCATATGAGGGTATTAGATTTTCTTTTAACTCCTCCATAAAAACAGTAGCCCAATTAGCTGTACTTCTTAGAAGTATAACTATATCCTTGTATTGAACCTTTCTGTATTCTCCTAGGTCTTTATCAAAAATCTTAAATTCTTTTCCTTCAGTAGCATTTACAAGTTCATTTATTCTTTTAACAACCATCTTAGCTTCCATTTGTATATTGTCGGCAACTTCTTCTATATCCTCTTTTGTAGTTTCTTCATCTATGTTAATGTCTTTTTCTAATAAATGAAGTTCCACATTACCACCTGTTATCACATTTTCATCACTGCAACTAGGATAATCTGCTCCTAAATTTAAGACTTCCTTATCGTCATATTCAAGTTCTCCAATATTTTTAGACATTATCTGTTTAAATATAAAATTTACTGCACTTATTACTTCTCTTCTACTTCTAAAGTTTTTAAATAAAGTTATTTTTCTTTCTTCACTTCCTTTTTCACCACCATAAGCATTATATTTTTCAAGAAATATTTCTGGTCTTGCTTGCCTGAACCTGTATATGCTTTGCTTTACATCTCCAACCATAAACACATTATTACTATGTCCTGTATTTCCATCTTTCTTAGCTATAGCATTTACAATAGCTTCTTGAACATCATTACTATCTTGATACTCATCTACTAATATTTCTTCGTATTTTTCTCTAAGTCTTACCGATTCTTTAGTGGGGTTTATTTCTCCATTTTCATTTTTCTCTGTAAGTATATTCAAACAAAAATGCTCAAAATCGTTAAAATCAATTATTCCTCTTTCTCTCTTAGCAAATGAATATCTATCCATAAATTCTATAACTAAATCAGAAAGTTTTCTCATTATAGGATAAAGTTCTATTAGATCAAGAGTTGTATCATAGCTTCCATATAAAGCAATTTGGTCCTTTAAAGAAGAAATACTTTTTTTTGCCTTATTTCTTATATCTTTAACTCTTTCTTGTATATCTTTATATTGGCATTTCTTGCAAGCTTTTAGTTTTCCAAAGCTAACCTTTGTAAATTCATCACATAAATTATCCCAAGTACCTTTACAAGATGAACTTAAATCTTGTATCATATTAACTTCAATATAGAAAGTTTCCTCATAAGGTTCTAGGCCATCAGTTTCTCTTATAATCTTTAAAGCATCTTTCATTGAATTACACAATCCTTGAAGTTCTATTCTTATATCTTCCATTAAAATTTTTGCCCATTTAGAATCCGAAAACTTATAATTCTCATCTACATTAAAGTCCTCAGCCATCTCATTCAAGAGTTGTTTAGGATACGGAGAACTCATTGCAAAATTATAAAGATCAAGAATCAGATTTTGAATAGTTGAATCATCTCTATTTCCACAATAAAATTCCACAAGCTTTAAAAATTCAATGGTACAATTATCATCTTCATAAGCTTCTTCAAACATCTGCTCCAAAGTTTCTGTCTTTAAGAGAATAGTTTCTGTATCATCTCCAATTCTAAAATTAGGATCTATATCTAAACAATGAAAATTATTTCTTATAACTTCAAGACAAAATGAATGCATCGTTGTTATACTAGCTCTATTTAAAAGGGTAAGCTGTCTTTGTAGTTGCTTTGACTTTGAATGCTTTCTAAGTTCTTCTCCAATAGCTTTTGCTATTCTTTCTTTCATTTCAGATGCAGCTGCATTTGTAAAGGTTACAACCAATAATCTGTCTATATCAATAGGTTTAGTAGGATGAGTTATCATTTTTATTATTCTTTCTACAAGAACCGCTGTTTTACCTGAACCTGCACCAGCTGCTACAAGTAAGTTACAACCATGAGTTTCGATAGCTGCTCTCTGCTCTTCAGTCCACTTTACACCTCCCATTTACTTCACCCCCTCATTTTCTTCTTTATCATCCATAGCTTTATCCTCATTACTTTCTTTATCACTAAATTCCTGCTCTAACATCTTCCACACTTCATCATCTTTCTTATCCTTCAATATTTTATAGCTATTCCCATCAAATACATCATCAAACTGGCATACAGAAGAATACATACAGAAACTACATCCATCAGTTTTAGAAGTTTTAAAAGGTCTTATCTGTATGTCTCCTTTAAGCATTTCTTCGCAAGTTTTTACTAGATTATTCTTAACATGGTTCCTTAGTTGTCTAAATTGTTCTTCTGTTCCAACAGAAGACTTTCCTATGGTACCTCCTTTATTAATTCTAGCTGGAATTATTAAAGAGCTTCCTTCAATTTTCCTATCCATTTCTTTTATTACATCAACGTCAGCTAAAATAAGCCCCTTCATCTTTAGCGCTTTTATTATCTCATTCTCTATTTCTTCATCAGATAATTCTCTGCTTCCTTTTATTATAGGATCATCAATCTTAAAATATAAAATTCCTCCAGGTAATAGCGGCTCTTTTTCCTTTATCTCCTCATTAGTAAGTATTGCATCTAAATAAGTTAAAAGTTGAATTTGAAGTCCATAGTATACCTCTGATAAGTTAAAATCCTTATTTCCAGACTTATAATCAATAATTCTATAATATTCTTTACCTTCCATATGAAGTTTATCTATTCTATCTATTCTTCCAATAAGCTTAACCCTTTCTCCATTTGAAAGTTCAATAACTATAGGTGGGTAACTTCTCCCTTCTCCGAACTCCACCTCATATCCTATAGGTTGAAAGCCACTTCTTCTCATATGTTCTACTATAACTAAAATAGTTTTTATTAAAACTCTCTTTAGTCTTTCTGTAAAATATCTATATCTTGGAGAGCTATTAAAAATCGAACTGGATTCTTCTTTTATTTTATTGTCTACTATATTATTTACTGTTTCTGTACATAAAGTTTCTGTAATATCTACCCAATTAATATTATTTTTATCCACAGTTTTGGAAAATTCATCAATAACATTGTGCATAAATGTACCCATATCCGGTAAATTAAGTTTGAATAACTTTCTTTCTTTAGCTTTTAGTCCATATTGAACATAATAAGCAAAAGGACACTGCTCATATTTCTCTAATCTAGATACTGAAAAATATAGTTTTTCTCCATATAATTTCCTTATTTTTTCTTTTCCTATTAAATTAATAGAGTTATCATAAGAAGCTGCTGAAAAAATAGTTTTACACTTTCCTATCCACTTTTTCTTTTCTATCCTCACTTTTTCACTATCATTTTCATCAATATCTTTAGTAAAAAATCTATACACATCACTCCAAAGAGGACTCTCTTTTACTTCCTCATTATCTTTCCTTAAAACAGAAACTAATTTATTAAAAGTAGGTAACTTTGTAGATACATACTCCAAATTTTTATCATCATCACATTCTTCTACCGCATCACTTTTTTCAGATATATCTACAAAGAGCGATTTTAACCTAGCTATAATTATAGATGGCCTCATAGCTCTCCCTTCGTAGTCAGCTACAGAATAACATACCTTTAAACATTTTTCTGGAATAGTCAATGTTTTGTATATTAAAAATTGCTCTTGGAACGCTTTTGACTTTGTATCTTCCGCAAGCTCTATACCAATCTTCCTTAAACTATCCCTATCTGAATCTGTCAATATTCCTTCTTTATTAGATACTGCAGGGAAAATGCCATCATTTACCCCTAATATATAAAGGGCCTTTACTTTATGACTTCTAACCCTTTCAACACTTGAAACTAATACTTCATCAAGAGAAGTAGGTATAAGTCCCATCTTATGCTCACTAAAACCAATATATAGTAATTTAGCAAAATCCTTTAATGGAATTATCTCGTCTTTAAAAATTTCAACAATTTGATCTAATAGTTCCATCACCATATTCCATATTTGGCTATACTCATTGATAAATTCTTGGTTTTTTTCTTCTTTAAATTTATTAATCCATTTTTCAATAACTTCATGTACTTTTACATCACACAAAAATTCATATAAAGCTCCACATATTCCTTCTGCATTCTTCTTTCCTTTTAATCTTTCAGAAAGATTAACTAATGGTTCAATTACTTTTTCTTTTATTAAATTTACTTCTTCTATAGCTTCTACTCCACCATAAAACCACTTATCTTGCCATTTTTTCTTTCCCCTTATACCATGAGCTAAAACATAATTTTCTAATATATCTATTTCTTCTTTATCTAAATCTATAAGTCCAGTTTTTAAATATCTAAACATGGATTCATAGGACCAGTTTTTATTAAATATTTCAATTACAGAAGTAATAAGCACTATAAGAGGATTGTCATCTATTTCTTTCTTTTTATCTATAAAACATGGTATTTCATACTCATAAAATATAGTTTTTACTATCTTTTCATAAGAATTTAAATCCCTAGTTATTACTGCTATATCTCTGTATTTTAAGCCTTTATCTCTAACCATCTCTACTATTTCTCTTGCTACATTTTCTACTTCAGAATAAGGATTTAGTCCTCTTATAATCTCTACATTTTCAGTCTTACTATCATAAGGTTTATAAGGGTATTTAAAAAAATTTTCTTCTAAAAATCTAATTTCTTCATTATCTCCAAATCTATCTAAATTACTACTTTTTAAAATCACAGGTTTTTCTATAGATAAATTATTTTGTTTTAAAATTTCTAGTATTTTGCTTTCTGTAGTTTTTATAGGTGCAAAAACGTCTGTAGTATCGAACTCTTTTCCATAATCCATACATAATGTTATATTTACTTTTTTTGCTTTTCTAATTAATTTTTCTATTATTTTATATTGTTGAGGAGTAAACGAGTTAAATTCATCTAACCATATTTCTCCTTCATTGAGTTTATTATAATCATCTATTTTCTCATAAAGCATAGTCAAATCATCTTCATTATCTATATAATTTTTGTGAAGGATTTCTTCAAATTCATAAAATATTTTACTTATATCCTCAATTTTATCTTTTAAAAATTCATCCTCCCCCATATTCTTTAAATTTGCCTCAAGTTCACTTGGAGTTACATCATATCTTTTAAGCTCAGTTATCATATCCGAAATAGTGTTTACAAACCCTTGCTGATTAGATGCTGCTGCAAAAACTTTAAGTTGATTTTTCATCCTGTCTATTATATTAAAAATCAACATACACTTTCCAGCAGAGTCCATATGCTTTCGCGTAGCTCCACCTACCTCATTAAAAACCTTATATGCAAGTCTTTCAAAACTCAGTACTTCTACATTTATAATTCCTGTTCCTTTAATAATCTCAACTAAATTTCTTTCCGCTTGAAAAGAATATTGCTCTGGAACAATTAAAATTAATGGATTTTTTGAACCATTCTCTAACTTCTTTTTTATTTGCTCTATACAATAATGACTTTTTCCACTTCCTGAACGTCCGTAAATAAATCTTAAACTCAAAATATTCACCTTCTTAATATTTTTGATTTAATATTTAGGCTATATTTTAAAAGGCTGTAAATAATACTTCCTAAAATTCCCTTTAATTGCCTATATTGATTTTAGTCTAATTAAATAGATTATGTAAAATATATATCGAACATTTATTCTTTTGTATAATTATAACATAAACTAAACCAAAAAATTAGCTTATAAAATTAATAGAAGCTGTTAACATTCACAAATGTTAACAGCTTCTTATATACTGTATATCTCTATTTAATATATTATAAAGCATCTTTTCCCTCTTCACCAGTTCTTATTCTTATAGCATTCATTATATCATAAACAAATATTTTTCCATCTCCTACTTTTCCTGTACTAAGTACTCTTCGTGAAGTTTTAACAATTGTATCTACTAAATCTTCATCAGTAACAATTTCTATCTTTACCTTTGGCATTAAATTAATCTCATATGGTACACCTCTATAATATTCCGTACTCCCTTTTTGATTTCCATAACCTAATACTTGGGTAATAGTCATACCCGTTATTCCTATATCACTCAAAGCTTCTTTTAAATCCTCAAATTTATTGCTTCTTGTAATTATCTCTACTTTAACAATTTTATTTTGCATACTTATTCCCCCTTTTATAAATCTATATATGCAGATATACCATGTTCCATAGTATCTAACCCATTAACTTCTTCATGAATATCTACTCTCAGCCCTATAATATTTTTTATTATTATAAAAGTAATCTTCGCAAGCACTAACACTGTTATTGCACATATTATAACTCCCACTATTTGAATTGTTAATAGTTTAAATCCACCTCCATATAACAATCCACTATTAGTTGAAAATAACCCTACATCTATAGTTCCAATAATTCCACACACACCATGCACAGAAATAGCTCCTACAGGATCATCTATTTTTAATTTGGTATCTATAAATTCAACAGATAAAATCATTATAATTCCAGCTACTGTACCAATTATAATCGCACCCAAGTATGAAATAAGCGATGCTCCTGCTGTCACACTTACCAAGCCTGCTAAAGCACCATTTAAAGTAAGCCCTGCATCAGGTTTCTCATATCGAATTGTGCTAAAAATCAGACTAGATATTGTTGCTGTTGCTCCACCCAATAAAGTAGTTATTGCTGCATGAGCAGTAAGTGGAGAAGTAATATCTAAAGTACTTCCTGGATTAAATCCAAACCATCCAAACCATAAAATTAGAATTCCTAAAGCTCCCAAAGGGATATTATGTCCCGGTATCACATTAATCTTATCTTTTTTATACTTTCCATCTCTTGCCCCTACTAGTCTAGCTCCTACAAAAGCTGCAATTCCGCCTACTGCATGTACTGCAGTACCTCCAGCAAAATCTACAAATCCTAATTTGCTTAAAAATCCTCCCCCCCATATCCAATGACCAATTAATGGGTATATTAAAGTGGTTGAGACTATACAAAAAACAATATAAGAAGAAAATTTTGTTCTTTCTGCCATAGCTCCAGAAACAATGGTAGCACAAGTAGCTGCAAAAATTGCCTGAAAGAAAAAAAACACTTCAAAAGAGATTTTACCGTATTTTTGAGGAGAATTTATTAACATAAATCCATTAGTTCCAAATATACCAGCTAAACTTTTTCCATACATAATTCCATATCCTATAAGAAAAAATCCAATAACTCCAATAGCAACTGTAACAAAATTCTTCATAATTATATTTACAGCATTTTTTGATTGTGTAAATCCTACCTCTACCATAGCAAATCCAGCATGCATTAAAAAAACAAGTATTGCAGCAATTAAAACCCACATTGAATTTAATACATAGTTCATTTCCATATAAATTCCTCCCCATCAAATAATTTAATTTCGCCAATTCAATAGCTTTACAAACCGAAAATTGGCAGCCCCTTGAGTGATTTTATTAATCTATTAATTATTTTTTATGTTTATTATTATATTTCTATTTTTATAGCAAGTCAATTATTAATTTATTAAAAATCGCTTACTTTTTTTAATAATTTTTTATTATTTAAAAATCAAAAAAAGCTAATGAAGATTACAACTTGTTTAATCTTCACTAGCTTTTTGTATTTAAATATTTTTCAAATTATTTCTTAATTTATAAATAAATTTGACTAAGGAGTAACTTAAGTCTATTCTACATAAGAATATGGAGTTTCCTGATACACATAATAATTCAACCAATTAGAAAATAATAGATTCCCATGTCCTCTCCACTTAACAACTGGCTCATTTTGTGGATTATCATTTTTAAAATAGTTTTTAGGTATTTTAATATCTTCCCCCAAATTTATATCTCTATCATATTCAAATTTTAATGTATTTGCATCATATTCTGAGTGTCCTGTTACAAATATTTGTCTACCATTTTTAGAAGCTATAATATATACTCCAGCTTCATCAGATTCAGCTAAAATAGTAAGTTCGGAAGCCTTTTCTATATCTTCTTTCTTAACTTCTGTATATCTTGAATGGGGAACATAAAATTCATCATCAAACCCTCTTAAAAGATTAACATTTTTCTTATTAATATGATGAGAAAACACACCAAACATTTTTTCTGAAAGAACATGTTTAGGTATATTATAATGATAATATAACCCAGCTTGAGCTCCCCAGCAAATATGAAGAGTTGAGAATACATTTGTTACAGAAAACTTCATTATTTCTTTTAGTTCTTCCCAGTAATCTACATCTTCATAATTCATTTTTTCAACTGGTGCTCCAGTTATTATCATTCCATCAAATTTTTTATCTTTTACATCATATATAGTTTTATAAAAACTTAGCATATGTTCCTCTGATACATTCTTAGCTTCATAACTTTTCGTATGAATTAATTCTACTTCCACTTGTAATGGTATATTTCCAAGTACTCTTAAGAGTTGCGTTTCTGTTTCTATTTTCTTAGGCATTAAATTAACAATAGCAATTCTTAAGGGTCTTATATCTTGGTGAATAGCTCTTTGATGATTCATTATAAAAATATTTTCATTTTTAAGAATTTCTGTAGCAGGAAGGTCCTTAGGTATTATTATAGGCATTATAAACTTCCCCCACTTTTACAGCTTTGAAAGGGCCTGCTCAAAGTCATCAATAATATCCTCTGGTTCTTCTATACCTACAGATACTCTTATCAAATCTGGATAAACTCCAGAAGCAATTTGCTGTTTCTCTGTTAGTTGTCTATGAGTTGTAGTAGATGGTTGTAATACGCACGTTCTAGCATCTCCTACGTGAACAACTAAAGTAGCTAACTTAAGATTTCTTATAAACTTACTTCCTGCTTCTACTCCTCCTTTTATTCCAAAAGTTAGTATTCCGCTAGCTCCCTTAGAAAAGTATTTTTTAAAAGCTTCATAATTAGAGTTGTCTTCAAGTCCAGGATAGTTAATCCAACTAACTTTATCATGTTGTTTTAAAAATTCAGCTAACTTCAAAGCATTACTGCAGTGTCTTTCCATTCTCAAGTGAAGAGTTTCTAAACCTAAATTTGTTAAGAATGCATTAAATGGACTAAAGCAAGTTCCGATATCTCTCAATAGTTGTACTCTAGCTTTCACTATATATGCAGCATTTTTAAAAGTTTCAACATATTTGATTCCATGATAACTTTGATCTGGCTCCACTAGTTCTTTAAACTTACCATTGTTCCAATTAAAATTCCCACCATCTACTATAACTCCTCCAACACTATTAGCATGACCTTCTATATATTTAGTCGATGCATAAACAACTATATTAGCACCTAACTCTAAGGGTTTACATATACATGTTGTAGCTAATGTATTATCTACAATAAAAGGCACTTCCTTTTTTTGTGCAATTGATGAAAATTTCTCAAAATCTAATATATTTAATCCTGGGTTTCCTAACGTTTCTCCAAAAATTGCCTTTGTGTTGTCTTTAAATTCTTTTAATATATCTTCTTCACTTGCATCTGGATTTATAAATGTAACTTCTATTCCAAATTTTTTAAATGTTGATGAAAATAAGTTAAAAGTTCCTCCATATATAGTAGAAGATGCTACTATATGATCTCCATTTTTACAAATGTTTAATAAAGCTAATGTGGTGGCTGATTGACCAGATGCAACTGCTAAAGCTCCAACTCCACCTTCTAAACTAGCTATTTTTTTCTCATAAGCTTCTACTGTTGGATTACTTATCCTTGAATACATGTGCCCCTCTTCAACTAAATCAAATAATTTTGCTACATGATCAGGATCACTATATTTGTATGTTGTACTTTGTACTATAGGAAGTACTCTTGGTTCTCCTGGCTTTGGATTATAACCTCCTTGAACACATATTGTTCCTTCGCCCCATTTTTTTGTCATTTTAAATTGCCCCCTTCATTTTACTTTTTAATTTAAATTATTTAATAGAAATTTTTATAATAAAAAAACACTTCTAAAATAAGAAGTGTATTCTATCATCTTCTTATCTATCAGGAAAATCCTGCTGGAATTAGCACCATTGTAATCTCTTACTGGTTGCCGGGCTTCAAAGGGCCAGTCCCTCCGCCACTCTTGATAAGACTTATATGTTTTTAATAATGGTACAACCTTTTTTCTTAAAAGTCAACCTTTTTTTTATTTTTTTGGATGTATTTTCAAAAATATAAATACTATATTTAAAACCTTATTTACATAATATGTTTATTTTAAATAAACATATTATGTAAATTATCTAAAATATTCTTTCATAAGTCTCCATTTAATGAATTATTTATATCCCTTCAAACAGTATAACTTGCTGTTAATCCATTATATACTGACTTTACAGCATTATACTTAAGCAATCTAATTCCTAATAATTTACATGTATTAAAGTTTTAATTTTAAATTTTTTGAAAACTTATAATATTATTCAAACTTTTCCATATAATTAATGGTATAATTTACCTAGTATATTGAATAGACTGGAGGATAATCCATATATGACCATATATAAAAAAAGAATAAAAATTACTATCGTATCGATTTTAATCTGTATAGTATCTATAATTTCATATTTTATATATTCTTTTGAAAAAAATAGCCACATAACAGATAAAAACTTTATTAATTCCGCTGAAGGACTAGATGCAAATATGCCTGGATTGCAATCAATTGATGGTATAACAAACATTCTTTTACTTGGAAGTGACGCAAGAACTTTAGATGAAAAGTCACGTTCTGATGCAATAATGATATTAACTATAGATGATCTTCATAAAAAGCTGAAATTGACATCTGTTATGAGAGATAGCTATGTTAAAATTCCAGATTGTGGGGAAGAAAAAATAAATCACGCTTTTGCCTATGGTGGACCTGACTTAGTACTAAAAACCCTCGAAAATAATTTTAGTATAAGAATTGATAAATATGCCATCATTAATTTTTTTGCATTTCAAGACTTAATTGATGCTGTTGGTGGGCTAGATATTGACGTTAAGCCTAAGGAAGTTGCTGAAATAAACAAATACATACAAGAAGTAAATGGAAATAAAGCTCACTTACTTAAAGAATCTGGACTACAACATTTAGACGGTCAACAAACACTTTCATATTCTAGAATAAGACACGTAGGAAATGGTGGCTATGAAAGAACTCAAAGACAACGCCATGTACTCACCTTGTTGATAGATAAGCTAAAAGATACCCAAGTAATTAAATACCCTGTATTAGCTTCTCAATTAATAAAATACGTAAAAACTAACATGGATATAGGAGAAATCTTAAATTGTGCTTATACTGTTTATAAAATAAATAATTTCAGCATAAATCAACTTCAAATGCCACTAACAGAACTAAGTTATGGTAAGGAATATAGAGATAAAGGTTGGGTCCTACTAATGGATAAACCTCAAAACGCAAAAATATTAAATAATTTTATTTTTGACGATAAATCCTATAGTCCCTCTGAGTTAGATTACGCATCCTGTAAAGAAGCAATCAATAGTTACTTAGCACAGATAGATAAATCAAAAGAAGTTAAATATACTAAGGATTTAGATTCTAATAATCCACAAACTAAGAAAGAATCTAATAAAAATATTAATTTTAAAAATAAATATAAGTATAAAGAAAAAAATGATGATATTTATAAAAAAAATAAAACAGAAAATATAAAAACAGAAAAGGATATAAACAATAAAAATAATAATTCTTCTACCCCCAAAAATAATAAAAAAGAAGATACTAATAAGGATTCTAAAGATTCTAACTCTAACTCAAACACTAAAGATAAGGAGAATAATTCCACTAATAAAGATACAGAAAAACCTTCTAATAACAATGATGCTAATCAAAATAATAGTTCAGGTACTAATAAAAAAGATCCCACTGAAACATCAGATAATTAGATTATATCATCAGCAGAAATAGACTTTACTTTTAGTTAACTTTGCTAAATAAGCCCTCTCTTCTAAATTTAAGAAGAGAAGGGTTTATTTTTAAATTGTGAAATTACATACTTTTATACTTAAGAGAGAAAATACTTATATATAATATCTAAAGCTCTTATAACTAGGAGGGATAATATGGATTCTAAAAGAGTTGAGCAAATAATAAACTCTAGTGACAATATAGATGTTTACTATAAAAACACCCCTGTATATCTTAAAGAAGTTGATCATAAAACTAATAAAGTTAAAGTAGAAAATTTAAATACCCATAAAGATTTTGTGGTTCATGTTAAAACTTTAAATGAAAATTATGGAATGACTCAATAAAAATACATGTAAAATGCTGCCAATCAATAGATTTGCAGCATTTTACATATGTATATATTATGATAAAATATATCTTATATTCGATCATATGAAAAGGAGTCTTATTAAAATTGAATACAAAAAACTTTATTAAAAACATATTATTTATAACTTCACTAATAGTACTTTTGCCTTTTATTATTTTTACTTCTTCAAAATTAGGTACTTCTTTATTTTATAAAATTCTTTATTTCATTTTTCAAATATTTTTATCATTTATTATATTACATAAATTTAAAAATAAATTAGATGAAATATATATATTAGAATTTGATAACGGTAAAACCATCAAAATATCTAAAAACATACTTCCTAATATAAAATTAATCTTATGTGTTATTTCATATTTTATTGTAATGTATTTATTATTTATGGGATTAGCTAGAACCTATATCATTTACTTTTCTATATTTGTATTTTTAATGACTATAAAAATATCCTCAAAGAAAATAATTATAGGAAACACTTATGTATATATAAGCGGATTAATTGAAGAAGATGATAATAATAGTACCCCACTACAAACTAAATTTCTAATAAACACAAAAGAAAATATAGTATTTATAAAGAAAACTGAATTAAAAAGATTTGAATTTATAGGTAATACTCTTTTTTTAACTTTATCAAATGAATTATGTATTCCTGTTAATTTTGAAGGTATAGATAAGGATAAGTTTTTGAAATGATACAATAAAATAAAAGTGCAACGCACTTTTATTTTATTATCCTATTCCATTATAGATTATTCCAAGCACTAAAACTGCAGCAACACCAAATATGTATAAATATTTTGCCACTGGCTTAAACCAGACTCCTAAAGGTTTTTCTGATCCTTCATTTATATCTTGTAGTGCATTATCTGTTCCATAAACCCAAAAGAATACTATAGCTGTAACCATAGCTCCTATTGGCGCAAGATATATAGTGACAAAATCAGCGCATGCCCCAAACTTAGCCATATCTATATCTAATGCTATTCCCAATATAAAAGCTATTGCTCCAACAATTACAACACTTTTACTTCTTTTCATTTTAAATTGAGCTATAAACGCTTCTGAAGAAGCTTCTAACATATTAATACCTGAAGAAATAGCCGCAAATACAACACTTATAAAAAATAATATACTAAAAATATACCCTAAAGGCATAGATTTAAATATATAAGGTACTGTAATAAACAACAATGAAGGTCCCGCTGATTGATCTAATCCAAAAGCAAAAGCTGCTGGTATAATAATTAAACTAGCAAGCAAAGCTGAGATTGTATCAAAAATAGCAATATTTACTACTGAAGACAATATATCTTCGTCTTTTTTTAAATAGCTTCCATAAACAACCATTCCAGCTCCATTAAGAGATACTGTAAAAAACGCTTGTCCTAATGCCATAACCCAAGTTATAGGTTTAAATAAATATGACCAATCAGGTACGAATAAATATTTTACTCCATCTATAGCTCCAGGAAGTGTTAGTGTTCTTATCATTAAAATAATAAATATAAAAAAAAGTGAAGGCATAATAATTTTATTTATTTTTTCAATCCCCTTAGTTACCCCTAAAATTACAACTCCTACAATAATTGCCATAGCTAAAAAGTGCCATGCAATACTTTCTTTACTTCCTACAAAACTATTGAAATAACTAGGAATATCTAAAGAATTAAAATTTCCTTTTAATGATGTGCAGAAATACCTTATAACCCATCCTGCTACTATACTATAAAATATAAGGGTGCCTGCTACTGCCAATGTAGGTACAATTGAGACGAATTTTCCAAAGGGTAATTTTTTTTCTTTAAATACATCTCTAATCCCTTTTAAAGAACCTGCCTTTTTAGATCTTCCAAAAGCAAATTCCCCCGTTAAACCTGTTACTCCTAAAGTAAATACAAAAATAAAATAAGGTATTAGAAATGCTGCCCCTCCATATTTACCAAGCCTCCAAGGGAACATCCATATATTTCCCAAACCTACTGCTGAGCCTAAACAAGCTAAAATAAAGCCTAACTTTCCAGAGAAAGTTTCTCTATTCTTATCTACCATACTACCATCCTCCTAATAAATACATATGTAGTTACTATAGTATAACTTTCATATTTGTGCAACATGTTTTTTTTGCTAAAAATAAAACGAACTAAATATAGGTAATTCTATACTTAATTCGTTTAAAATTATTTAGAATTCTGCATTTCCTGGAGTTCTAGGGAATGGTATTACGTCTCTTATATTTCCCATTCCTGTTAAATACATTATTAATCTTTCAAATCCAAGTCCGTATCCAGAGTGTTTAGTTTCTCCATACTTTCTAAGCTCTAAATACCACCAGTAGTCTTCTTTATTAAGTCCTAAATCTTCTATTCTCTTTTCAAGAACATCTAATCTTTCTTCCCTTTGGCTTCCTCCAATAAGTTCTCCAACTCCTGGGACGAGTAAATCTGCTGCTGCAACAGTTTTTCCGTCTTCATTCATTCTCATATAGAATGCTTTAATCTCTTTCGGATAATCAGTTACAAATACAGGTTTTCCATATACTTTTTCAGTTAAATATCTTTCATGTTCCGTTTGAAGATCAATTCCCCATTCTACAGGGTATTCAAATTTATGACCACATTTTTTAAGAACTTCTACAGCTTCAGTATATGTTACTCTACCAAATTCAGAGTTCACAACGTTGTTTAATCTATCAAATAAACCTTTATCTATAAACTTGTTAAAAAATTCCATTTCTTCTGGAGCATTTTCCATAACATATTTTATAACATACTTAACCATAGCTTCTGCATTATCTAAATAATCACTTAACTCTGCAAAAGCTAGCTCTGGTTCTATCATCCAAAACTCAGATGCATGTCTTGCTGTATTTGAATTTTCTGCTCTAAAAGTTGGTCCAAAAGTATAAATGTTTCTAAATGCTAGAGCAAATATTTCTCCTTCTAACTGTCCACTTACAGTAAGATTTGCTTCTTTTCCAAAGAAATCTTCTTTATAATCTATGTTTCCTTCTTCATTTTTAGGAAGATTGTTCATATCTAGAGTTGTAATTCTAAACATTTCTCCAGCACCTTCAGCATCACTTCCAGTTATTATAGGAGTATTAGTATATACAAATCCTTGCTCTTGAAAAAATTTATGTACAGCGTATGCTGCAAGAGAACGTACTCTAAATACTGCTGAAAAAGTATTACTTCTTGGTCTTAAATGAGCTATTTCTCTTAAATATTCTAGAGTATGTCTTTTCTTTTGTAGTGGATAATCCGAATGTGATTTTCCTTCTAATATAACTTTCTTAGCATGAATTTCAAAAGGTTGTTTTGCATTTTCTGTTAAAACAAATTCCCCTTCAACACTTACACTAGAACTTATAGCAAGCTTAGCTATTTCCTTAAAATTTTCTAAACTTTCATCAAAAACAACTTGAATATTTTGAAAAAAGCTACCGTCATTTATTTCTACAAATCCAAACTTATTTGATGCTCTTAATGTTCTAATCCATCCTGAAATTTTAACTTCCTTACCAACAAACTTATCTGATTCTCTAAAAAGCTTTTTAACCAACACTTTTTCCATAAATATACCTCCATTTTTTATAAACAGAATTTTTAACCTCAGTTATAGTTTTTATCACATATGAAGATAGAAATCGTTACCCTAGCGATATTCATACTTAATTTCCATTTTTTTAAAGTGGAAGTTAAGTATGAATATATAGCAAATAAAAAAACCTCCGTCCATTAATATTAGGACGAAGGTTGCATTTTCGCGGTACCACCCAATTTATCACATATGTGTGACCTCTCTAAAAGTACTACTCAAAATAATACTCTCCAGTTATTAACGGACTGGCTCCGTCTAAGCCTACTCTTGTAACAATTTCGGTTAGAGATTCCAAGGTGTTCTTCAGTATAGTCTTCATACTAACCTTTCACCATCGTTAGTTCGCTATAAATCCGAATTTATACTTACTCTCCTTTTCACAATCTTTATAAAAAATATTAATTTATTATATAAATCGTTATTATTATACAATTCATTATTATAATATTAACTAAATCTTATGTCAATATTCATTTGCTTTACTTGTAATAGCTTTCATATGTAATAATATAGACTCTTTAGATAATAATACCTTATAAAAAATAAAAGTGGCTTATACTTAATATAGTATTATGCTTTCTTTAATATGTACGAATATTATATAATGAATATAATATTTGAACTTATTAAAGAAACTATTAGAAATAATCTTCATATAATTACATTAGGAGGTTTCCATGGACTTAATAGATTTTCATTGTGATACTATATCAAAAATTTATGAGAATAATGATGAACTATTTCAAAACAATTATAGTGTAGATATAAATAAATTAAAATCTTCAGATTCTATAGCTCAATTTTTTGCAATATTTATACAAAAAAATAAAACAAATAATCCACTTCAATCTTGCTTAAATATGATAGATAAATTTTACATTGAAATAGATAAAAATAAAAATGATATATCTTTGGCTAAAAATTATAATGAACTTATGAAAAATAAAAATGAGAATAAAATATCCGCCTTCTTAACTATCGAGGAAGGGGCATGTATTCAAGGTAACTTAGCTAACTTAAGAAATTTTAATAGGCTTGGAGTAAAACTTATAACTCTCACATGGAATTTTCCAAATGAAATAGGTTATCCAAACTGTAATTCGGAATATATGAATAAAGGACTTACTTCATTTGGTATAGAATTAATAGAAGAAATGAATAAATTAAATATGATAATTGACGTATCTCACCTATCTGATGGCGGTTTTCTTGATGTTTTGAATTACTCTAAAACTCCATTCATTGCATCTCATTCTAATGCAAGAGCTATAACAAACAATCCTAGAAACTTAACAGATGATATGATAAAAAAACTTTCAATTAAAGGAGGATTAATAGGTATTAACTTCTTTGGAGAGTTTCTAGGTGGTAATGAATATAGCCGAATAGATGATATGATAAAGCATATAAATCATATAAAAAACATAGGAGGAATAGATGTTCTATCTTTAGGAAGTGACTTTGATGGTATTAATTCTAAGCTTGAGATAAAAAATATTGGGGAAGCAAACAAACTAATAAAATCCCTTGAGAAAAATAATTTTTCTGATGATGAAATTGAAAAATTATTTTATAAAAATGCGCTTAGATTTTTAAAAGATATTGGTTAAAAATAATTATTATGAAAAATCAATTTAGGGGGTTAATCATGTATAGATTAAGAAATTATTCCGAAGAATTAATTGATCAATTATTACCAAATACTCTTGAGCAATATAAAGATATCTGTAAATGTGAAAAATGTAAATTAGATATTAAAGCTTACGCATTAAATTTAATAAAACCCAAGTATGTTGTTTCTGAACAAGGAGAGATATACACTAGAGTTTTAAATGAAATTGATAAGCAAGAAATAATTAATATATTAGAATGTATTATACAAGCTATAGAAATAGTGAGTAAAAATCCTAAACATGCAGAGTAAAGCCATTTAAAAATGGCTTTACTCTTTACTCTTTACTCAAAAGTTCTCTTGTATGTTCTGCTACCCATTGAGGAGTAACATCATCCCTTCTTGCTATTCCAGTTTCAATTGCAACTTTTGCTACACTAGCTGCAACATTAGGTGCTATTTCTAGATTAAATGCCTTTGGAATTATATACTCATCATTTAATTCTTGTTCTGATACCATTTGTGAAATTGCTCTTGCAGCAGCAATCTTCATTTCCTCACTTATTTCCTTTGCTCTTACATCTAATGCTCCTCTAAATATACCTGGAAATACTAGAACATTATTTATCTGATTTGGATAATCTGATCTTCCAGTAGCAACTACTCTAGCTCCCCCTTGTTTGGCCTCTTCTGGTGTTATTTCTGGAGTTGGATTTGCCATAGCGAAAATAATAGCCTCTTTATTCATAGTTAACACCATTTCCTTATTTAACACATTAGGGCCTGAAACACCTATAAATACATCTTTACCTCTTATTATTTCCTTTAACGTTCCTTTTTCAAAATTTCTATTAGTAACTTTACTTATTTCCTGTTGAGCTGAATTAAGTGACTCATCTCCTTCAACTAATGCCCCATTAATATCACACATAGTTATATTTTCAGCTCCAGCTAAGCGTAGCAACTTACATATAGAAATACCCGCTGAGCCAGCTCCATTTATAACTATCTTTACCTCATTTAAATTCTTTTTAACTACTTTTAATGCATTTAAAAGCCCTGCCAAGACTACTATTGCTGTTCCATGTTGGTCATCATGAAATACAGGAATATCTAATTCTTCTTTTAATCTTCTTTCTATTTCAAAACACTCTGGCGCCTTTATATCTTCTAAATTTATTCCTCCGAAACTTGGTTCTATCATTTTTACAGCTTCAATAATTTTATCTATATCCATAGAATTTAAGCAGATAGGAAATGCGTCTACTCCAGCAAAAGCTTTAAATAAAACGGCCTTTCCCTCCATAACCGGCAGGCCTGCCCCTGCTCCAATATTCCCTAATCCTAATACTGCTGTACCATTTGTAACAACAGCAACCCAGTTACCTTTTGATGTGTAATCATAGATTGCATTATAATCTTTTTTTATTTCTAAACAAGGTTCAGCAACTCCTGGTGTATAAGCAATTGTTAAGTCATCTGAATTTTTAACAGGAACCTTACATTTTATTGATATCTTACCCTTATTATCTTTATGAACCTTTAATGCTTTTTCTCTTAAATTCATAGAATCAACTCCCTAAAATTTATATAAAACTGAAAAATAAGTCTTTCTAAAAGATTATATCATAGGATATATAAGGAGGTAAAAAATATGTCTATTTTAATTTGTGGAGGTGCAGGATATATTGGTAGTCATATGTCTTCTTATCTACTAGAACAAGGTAAAGATATAATAATTATAGACAATTTAAAAAATGGTCACAAAAATGCCCTTTTAGGTGGTAAATTTTATCTAGGTGATTTAAGAAATCGTATATTTCTAAACAAAGTATTTTCAGAAAATAATATCGAGTCAGTTATAAATTTTGCTGCCTATTCTTTAGTTTCAGAAAGTATAAATAATCCACTTAAATACTTCAATAATAATATTCTTTCCACAATAACTCTTTTAGATGTAATGAAAGACTATGGTGTAAATAATTTTATATTTTCTTCTACTGCAGCAACTTATGGTCATTGCAGAAACATACCTATTAAAGAAATAGATGCTACGAAACCAACTAATCCTTATGGAGAATCTAAACTAGCTGTTGAAAAAATTTTAAAATGGTGTGATAAAGCCTATGGTATAAAATATAGTATACTAAGGTACTTTAATGCAGCTGGTGCAGATATTAATGGAAATATAGGAGAAGACCACAGACCTGAATCTCACCTTATTCCTATAACATTGCAAGTTGCTTTAGGTCAAAGGGAAAGAATAATGATTTTTGGAGATGATTATGATACCCCTGATGGAACTTGTATTAGAGATTATATCCATGTATCTGATCTTGCTTCTGCTCACTTTCTTGCGCTTGAAAGATTAAATAAAGGAGAAAATAGTAACATTTATAATTTAGGAAATGGAAAAGGATTTTCAGTAAAAGAAGTGATAAATACAGTTAAATATGTTACTGGAACCAATATCAAATCAGAAATTGCTTCAAGGCGTCAAGGAGATCCTCCAATTTTAGTAGCATCTTCTGAAAAAGCAATAAAAGAATTGAGTTGGAATCCTAAGTACAATTCTTTAGAAATGATAATTGAAACTGCTTGGAGATGGCATAAAAATCATCCTTATGGATATAAGCAGTGAACTAAAATTTGAATTTTGCACAAATCTCTTACTCCTCTAAACACGTGAAGCTAAATTTTCATTAAACATTTGTCTATCCTATTTTACTTATACTTCCTTTAAAGTAAATGTAAAACATGATTAATGCATTGTAACTTTCAGATACTCTATCTGAAAGTTACAATACTGTTTATTCACATATAATTTATATAAATTACTGTAGTCCTTGTATTAGGACTTAACTCTAACTCAAAAACCTTGAACTTATTTTGCTATTATTTCAGTCCAAGCTTTATCATAAGTTTTTATATTTTCACCTAAATCAATAAAGACTTCACACTTCTTTAATAGTGCATCATCAGGATAAGCAGCTTTATTGTTTCTAGTTCCTTCATCAAGCATTTTGAAAGCTTCTTTGTTTGGTGTTGAATATCCTATATACTCAACATTTTTCTTTGATATCTCTGCTCTTGTCATAAAATCTATAAATAATTCAGCTTCTTTCTTATTTTTGCATCCTTTTGGTATAACCATATTATCAAACCAAATGTTACTTCCTTCTTTCGGAATAACGTATTTAAGATCCGGGTTTTCCTTTATTAAGGTAACTGCATCTCCAGCCCAAACTACAGCCATTGCAGCTTCACCTTGACGCATTATATCCTTTACTTCATCCACAACATATGCCCTAACAAGAGGTTTTTGCTTAATTAATTCTTTTTTAGCTTCCTCAATCTCTTTTGGATTTATACTGTTCATAGAATATCCCAAACGTTTCAATGAGATAGCTATGGTATCTCTTAAACTATTAAACATTACAATTTCGCCTTTGTATTTATTGTCCCATAAAATATTCCAACTATCTACAGGTTCTTTAACCATTTTACTATTATATACTATACCAAATGTTCCCCACATATAAGGAACTGAATATTCACTCTTAGGATCAAATGCTAAATTTTTAAATTTTTCTTGTATATTTTTATAATTAGGAATGTTATTGAAATCTAGTTTTTCAAGCATATTTTCATTAATCATCTTTTTTATCATATAGTCTGATGGTATACAAACATCATAGCTTGAACCACCACTTTTTATTTTTGTATACATGCTTTCATTTGTATCATAAGTTTCATATTTAACTTTTATTCCATACTCTTTTTCAAAATCTTTTATTACGGATTCATCTATGTAGTCTCCCCAATTGTACACATTAAGCACTTTTTCTTGCTTTTTTTGTCCACATCCCACAGCCACAGTTAATATTAGTATAGATGCCATTATTATTGATGATGCTTTTTTAAATAATTTCATGTTTAAAATCACCCTCCTTTTTATCTCTAATATTTATAACAACAAGTAAAATTAATACTACCGAAAACATTAATGTAGATAATGCATTAATCTTAGGATTTATTCCTCTTCTCGCCATAGAGTAAATAGTTATAGATAAATTACTTATTCCGGAGCCTGTAGTAAAAAAGCTTATTACAAAATCATCTATAGATAATGTAAATGATATAAGTAGTCCTGAAATAATTCCAGGTTTTATTTGTGGTAATATAACCTTTGTTAGTGCCTGCGCAGGGGTAGCCCCCAAATCCATTGCAGCCTCTGTAATATTTTTAGGCATTTGCCTTAACTTAGGCAAAACAGACAAAATAACATAAGGTACATTAAAAGTTACATGAGCCAATAACATTGTTGTAAATCCTAATGGAATATTTGCAAAAATAAATAAACTCATTAAAGCAACACCAGTAACTATATCTGGATTTAAAACAGGTAAATAGTTTACATTTAAAATTAGTTTTTTACTAATTCCCTTCATACTATGAATTCCAATAGCTGATATGGTACCTATAATAGTAGCAATTATAGAAGATAAAATAGCTACCAAAATAGTATAATAAAGTGCTGTTAATATTTGATTATCTTGAAGTAAGGCTTGATACCACTTCAAAGTAAATCCACTCCAATGAGCTCTTGACTTTGAATCATTAAAAGAAAATATAATTAAAACTGCAATAGGGGCATATAAAAATAAATATATTAGAAAAGCATATATTCTTTTTATTGATTTTTCTACCATAACTGACCCCCACTTTCTTCTTTATCATATTTTGACATTATAGCCATAGAAACTAATATCAAAATCATCATTAATATAGATACAGCAGATCCAAAGTGCCAATCATTTACTACTGTAAATTGTTGTTCTACAAGATTTCCTATGAGCATATATTGTCCACCACCTAGCAATCTAGATATTACGAAAGTACTAACTGCTGGCATAAATACCATTGTTATTCCTGACATAACTCCAGGCATACTTAGTGGGAACATAACCCTTAAAAAAGTTATAAATCTATTTGCTCCTAAATCTCCAGCCGCTTCTATTAAGTTCTTATCTATTTTGCTTAATACTGTGTAAATAGGCAACACCATAAAAGGTAAAAAATTATAAACCATTCCTAAAACAACAGCCCCATCGTTATATAACAAATTTAGAGTCGGTAATCCTGTTGCCTTTAAGGCTGAGTTTATCAATCCATTTCTACCTAATATAGACATCCAAGCATAAGTTCTGAGTAAAAAATTCATCCACATTGGAACTACAAAAAGTAATACCATTATATTTCTCTTTTTTATATCTGAATTAGCTAAAATCATTGCCATTGGATATCCTACAATTAAACAGATCACTGTTGACAATAGAGCAAGGCTTATTGACCTTATAAAAACCTTAATATATATTGGAGCCATAAGCCTTTTAAAATTATCTAATGTAAATACTAATCCTCCATCATAACTAGTTATACTAAAGCCAACTATTAATATTAGTGGGAATAGTATAAATATAAGGCTCCAAATGAAATATGGGTATGCAGCATATTTTTTCATACTTATCCACGCACCTTTTTCATAATATGAATATCTTGAGGGTATATGTCCATTCCTATTTCATATCCTACCTCAGCGCTTAGAGTATTATGAATTATCCATGATCTATCATTTTCTTTGACTAGTATTTCATAGTGAACACCCTTAAAAGTTTGAGACTCTACTACTCCTTTTATCATGCCTTTATCTGTATCTACAATTTTAATATCCTCTGGCCTAATTACTACATCTATATTCTCATTTTTATCGAATCCCTTATCTATACATTTAAAATCCTTCTCACAAAACTCTACAAGGAAATCTTCTTTCATTATTCCATCAATAATATTGCTTTCTCCTATAAATTTAGCTACAAATGCATTTTTAGGTTCATTATATATATCCTCTGGAGTTCCTATTTGTTGGATTTCACCTTTATCCATTACAATTATAGTATCCGACATTGTTAAAGCCTCTTCTTGATCATGAGTAACATATATAAACGTAATTCCTAATTGTTGCTGCATTTCTTTTAGTTCTATTTGCATTTCCTTTCTAAGTTTTAAGTCTAACGCGCCTAAAGGCTCATCCAATAATAAAACTTTAGGCTCATTAACTAGAGCTCTAGCTATAGCTATCCTCTGCTGTTGTCCTCCACTCAAAGAATCAACACTTCTATTTTCATAGCCTTCTAAATCAACTAATCTTAGCATTCTTTTCACCCTAGTTTTTATTTCATCTTTAGGCATTTTTTTTATTTTTAACCCAAATGATATATTATCAAATATATTCATGTGAGGGAATAAGGCATATTTTTGAAAAACAGTATTAATTTGCCTTTTATAGGCAGGTATATTATTGATTACTTTACCTTCAAAATAAACATTACCTGTGGTAGGTTCTTCAAAACCTCCTAGTATCCTCAAAGTAGTTGTTTTTCCACATCCACTAGGACCAAGTAATGTCAAAAATTCATTCTTTCTAATATTAAGATTAATATTTTTTAAAACATTAGCTCCATGATATTCTTTACTTATGCTTTCTAATTTTATTATGTTTTCTTCCAACTATATCACCTCACAAAACTAAATCTTAAAAATATGGTGGTGTACTAATCCACAATATTTTAGCAGTACTCTTTCCTGCATTGGCAACATAATGATTAGCTTTTGATTTATAATAAAAACTTTCTCCTTTTTTAGCTTTATATCTTTTGTTGCCCAACACTATATATACACTACCTAATAAAACAAAACCAAATTCTTCTCCTTCATGAGGTGCATCTTCTTTATACCTTCCACCTTCTTCTAAAGTTAATAAAATCGGTTCCATCATATTCTTTTGGGCATTTGGTATTACCCACTCAAGTTTGTATTTAAGTTCTTCATCTATGGTTTCAAACATCTCATCTTTTGAAAAAACTATTTTTTCTTCCTCTACATCATTAAAAAAGTCCTTGAGATTTGTCCCAAGACATTCTAATATATCTACTAAAGTAGCTATTGAAGGAGAAGTCAGATCTCTTTCCACTTGGGATATAAATCCCTTAGATAACTCACATCTATTAGCTAACTCAATTTGAGTTAACCCTTTCTCCACTCTCAATCGCTTTATTTTTTCTCCTATATTCATAATTTCACCCTTCTTGTTTAACCATTATACTAAACGTAAAGTTTATAATTACTAAACTTTCACTTCAATCATTATACTAGTACAATTTTTAAAAATCAATATTTTTTTGAAAAAAGTACATAATTTAATACATAATTTATCCATATATTATATGTTTGTTACAAATATCATTGCACTACATTTATTATATATACTATATTTATTCTTTTTTAATTCGGCTTCCTACCTTTTATAGTTATATTGTTTTCTCTCATATTTCAAATATGACATCATTGCAAATAGTGCTCATGTACTAAATCCAAGGTATTATACACTAATTCTTTATAAAAAAATAAACCACTTAAAATAAAACTGTGGTTTATTAATACACTAAATTAAATCTATAACAATATACTACATTTTTATAATAGTATATCCTTTTTTATTTATTTTGGAACATTTCCTCCCATCTAGAGATATATTCACATTATCCTTTAAAACCTTAATGTATATATCACTATTATTTATAAATTTATCTTTTATTTTTATATCTATTCCCTTTTCTGTTAACTCTATAGACTCAATTTCACTACCTGAAAATAAATGCCCAGTTGTACCTACCAAATAAAAATCTTTTTTCGGTTGGATTTTATAATAGCATTTTGTTTCATAAGGCTTTAATTTCATAATTGAATTTCCTTTAATAACAAACTCTGATTTATTAAAGTATTCCCCTTCTGGAATCTTAACTTTAGCTTGAGAACTAGATAGATTAGATAATACTATATATTCTTTATCATCTATATAAAAATAAAATTCATAAACTTCTTTTTTATTTTTTATATAATTTATATTAACCTTCATCTTTGGGAAAATTGACTTTAAAAGTTCCATAGTGTTTTCATCATACTCTTTTACATTGTCTGAAAAAAACAGACAATTTCCTAATAAATTATTTAATACAAACAATGTATATTTTTGATCATCATTTAATTTGTTATTTTCCTTTCTGAGAATAAAGGCATCAGTATTGTTGTTAAATACTCTATTATTTAGCCTACATCTCGCTATAGCACTATGAATAGACGATATGGACGAAACTCTCTCCCTATATTTCAAAAATTTCTGCTTATTATTTTCCCAATAAATGGATGTATCTGCACCAACTCTACAATAATCCACCTTATTAAAAGCAGTTGCTATAGGAACTCCAGATCCAATTATACACTTATCTCCTATAATATCACTTAAAAAATCCAAAGCATCCTGCATAATAGCTCCTCTAGTTTTGCCATTTCTAGATATGATAGCTACCGCATATAAAAAATCAAGTTTCAATACCTCATATCCCCAAATATTTATTACTGTATGAAAAACTTTTGCTAAGTATTCTCTAACTTCTATATTGTAGAAATCTAGTACATAAAATTTTCCACCCCATTTAGAATTCCATCCACCAATAACATATTTACCTTTTTTATCTTTTAGTATCCAATTTTTATGTTTTTCAAAAATTTCAGAATCTTTACTGCATATAAAAGGTGCAATCCAAATTCCAGGTTTATATCCAAAAGATTTAATTTTATAAGCTAAGAAATTCATTCCCAATGGGAATTTTTCATTAGTTAATAACCAATCTCCCACTGAATTTTCATATCCATCATCTATTTCAAATACATCTAAAGGAATTCTTTTTCTAACCATATTCTCTAAATTCTCTAGAATTATGTCTTGAGTAATATCTTTATAATAATTATACCGACTTGTCCATCCAACACACGTATCCCATTTTTTTCTGCTTTCCTTAAACAAAGAAGAATATTTATCCCAAACTTTCTTTTCTTCTGCTTTTTCTATATAAATTTTTAATATACTTTTTTCATCATCAATTAAATACCCAGAACAATCTTTCATTATTATTAGTTTATCATTTTTTAAATTTCCCTCAAAAATCGTATATCCTGATTTTTCATCTAAAGATCCTAAAAACAACACATTGTTCATTGGTTTTTTTATATCTCTAAAATATGTAAATCCATAAGAATGTAATACACCTTTCTGTCCCTTATACTTATAGAAAGAATAGTCTCCATAAGGCTCCATTATGCCATTAATTATAGAATTTATATTTTTCAACTCATCATTCTTAGTCATTTCCATACTTTCTGTCCAACTTTGATATCCATTTACAAGCATACTACTATTTTTTATATTTATAGAATACTCTATTCTAAAATCATCTAATGTTATTTCCTTTTTACTTATAACCTTCACTTCAAGCATGTATCCATTTTCAAATTGAGAAACTAGTGGAACAAATTTAATATCATCATTTTCAACAGATTCTAAAAAATTAAGAGTTATTTCTTTTAGCACATCATTTACATAATAGGATAAATATATGTTATTTATCTTCATATCCACACATCCTTTAACTATAATGTAAAAAGCTTACACATATATTATACTATACCTTACAATGTAATGTAATATAATATATTTTTACAGAAATACTTTAATTATTATTTATCATTAATTACTACTAATTTCTAGTCACTAAATACTTTTTCTAACTCTTTTAAAAATTGTAGATAACACCTAGTCACTGTTTTTAGTCTATAAAAATAGCTTGAAATATTAACTTTATTAATACTTCAAGCTATTTTCTAAATACCTATGTATGCCACAACTAATACTGTAATCATATTTATACTGTCATAATATTAACCTTAACTCCGTCTATTTCCTCTAAATCTTTTCTTAAAATTTTTATTTCTTCTTCTTTTCCACACAGTTGTAATAAAACTAACCCTCTCTTAGAACATGAGAAGTCTGATACATCATGTAGACCTAATCTAACTTTTATTATACATCCATGTTTAGTTAATACTTCTTGAACTTTAGGTGCACTAATATTTCTAGGTTCTATGGCAACAGCCATAATTATATATTCCATATTTTTTCACCTCTTTTATCATATTTTATAATTAAATTATGTTTTAAAAGAGTGTTGTTTTTACACTCTTTTAAAACTTTCTTTGTAAAATCACCATTTCCTAATTCATATGACCTATTATTATATTAAGTAAAGCTTTCTTTAGTCGTACCATAATATTCTGATAAAAGCTTTTTTTCCCCATTAGTTAATGAAATTACTCCATCTTCCTTATTTATATATTCATCTACTGATATATTTAAAAGTTCAGCTATTTCTTCTATCTTTGCTCCATTTTCTAATCTAATGTTTTTTAAATTGCTTTCCATGCTACCACCTCTTAATTAGTATTTTACATTATTATTATTAGTGGTATACCTAAAAACTATACAGAAAATAAAAATAGAAAGTAAGCCTATACTCTATTTAAATTGCTACATAATTGACACTGAAAAATAAATATAATAACTTACATTTATTTTAATTCTTCTAAAATGAATTCTGTGACAAATCATATTTTTTTTCTCTGATTTTTTCCCAAACTGTAAGAAATATTACAGAAATAATTATTAATATAGTTCCTAAAACCATGGATAAATTTATTTCTTCACTCAAAACTATTATCCCCATTATTACACTAACAATTGGTTCAAACGTACTTAGTATTGATGCATTTGATGAACCAATAATTTTAATCCCCTTTACAAATGCCACTAAAGCCAATAATGTTGAGAAAATTGCTCCACACATAGCATCTATAAACACACGACAATCATATACTATTTTTATTCCAACAGAAAATTGCCCAAATATAAAAACACATATAGATGTAATTAAAGTTATATAAAACGTACTAACTAAAACATCTAATTCTTCTATTCCTCCTTTTTCAACTCCAATAATATATATAGAATAAAAAATACCTGAAATAATTGCAAGAAAAACTCCTTTAAAGTTTATATTCATATTCTTAGTATATATTAAACAATAAATGCCACATATTGAAAGAAATATTGATAATATTTTTCCAAAATGTATTTTTTCCTTATAAATTAAGCACATTAAGATTGTAACAACAGCAGGATAAACAAAATGCATAGTAGTAGCTAATCCCACTGATATATGATTATAGGACAAAAATAAACAAATAGTAGTACTTGCGTATCCTATAATACTTATAAAGACTAAACTAACCAATTGATTTTTGCTTACTTTAAAATCTACTCTTTTAATCAGAAAATATATAAATAATATTATTGCTGTAATTGAGACTCTGGACAAAAGCATAGTTATAGAATTTGTACCTCTATTACAAGCATCCTTAGTCCAAATTGGGCTTAGTCCAAAAGCTGCTGAAGATAGCATTGCATAAATAATTCCGTTGATTTTCTTCATTTTTAGTTACCTCTTTTATTTGTATAAAACTCCAAATAACATTATAATACATAAGCCTAATTTTTACTATAATTCCATTAATATAAGTGAAACATACCTTAATCCTAGTAAATAAAAGCTTAAATTAACCAAATAAAATTTTCTTACTTTTTAAAATATATTTTCGTAATATTATTTAATAATAATTCATAACTTTTACTATCCTAATATTAATGAAGAGTTCACAAACTAAAATATTTTTAATTTTTATGAGGAGTGAATAATAGTATGATAATAAACTATGCTCACAGAGGTGCTAGTGGATATTTTCCTGAAAATACTATGCTTGCTTTTAAAAAAGCCTTACATCTAAATGCTACTGGTCTTGAAACAGATATACAAATAACTAGCGATGGCGTTTTAGTTATTCTTCATGATGAATTAGTTAATAGAACTACTAATGGACATGGTTTTGTTAAAGACTATACCTATACTGAACTTAGGAAATTAGATGCTGGATCATGGTTTAGAAAAGACTACAAAAATCTAAAAATACCATCTTTAGAAGAGTTGTTAGAGTTTGTAAAAGATAAAAATATACAGCTGAACCTTGAACTTAAAAATAACATAGTTTTATATAATAATATTGAAGAAAAAGTAATAGATATGATATATAAGTACAACATGGAAAATAATATTATAATTTCTAGTTTTAATCATTATTGTTTGAAAAAATGTAAGGAAATATCAAAAGCAATTCCAATAGGTGCATTATATAAAGCAGGTTTATACGAGCCTGAAAAATACGCTAAACACTTAGATGCTGATGCACTTCATCCTTATTTCTATGCTATTAAGAACTCCTCTATAATAAAAAAAATAAAAGCATCTGGTATCAAAATAAACACTTATACTGTAAATGAAGAAAATCATATGAAATTTTTTATAGATAATCATGTAAATGGAATAATAACAAATTATCCTGATAAACTAAGTAAATTACTATCTTAGTTTTTATAATAATCATATTCCAGTAACCTTTTCTAAATTAGGTTCTGTTTTAAAAGAGTGTAACTTCCTTTAGTATTTCTAATGCCCTATTTTTAAATTGTTGAGTTCATTATAATAATAAGTTGTACTTCTTATTTAGTTTAAGTAATTGAACGTTAAGAAATTTCATTATTTAAGTTATTCGAGTTATGAATTTTATCCATATTACTTAAACTAAATTTAGAATTGTTTTTGAAATTATGAATCATCAACAATTTATTAAAACATAGCCTTAATTTAAATCCATTAATCTCTAGTTACCATAAATAAATTTTTCTATACTCTTAGATATTAGCGCCTAACAATTTTTTAGCTGTAATCTTTAGTAGTTATCATCCATACATATATAATTTTTCTATTCTTTTAGTATATCTTTCCTATCACCTGATACTGGTACCTTATTACTAATAGTTACCAATCACATTTAATTACTGTATTTGCCTCTCTATTAAAATGAAAAAAACTCATCAACATTCTTGTAGCTTCACTATCATATTCATACTTTTCTTTTAATTCCTTATTAAATTTATTAAACTCCCTTACTAAGCTATCCTCTAAAACACTTTCAAAAATCCCTACCATTCCTGATGTCATACTAAATTCTTTAAAAGGGAGAACTCTTGTAAATAGTAGGGTTTCCGTATCTGATGTTTTACTAAAATCTATATCTATAAGTCTTACATTCTTAACATTATTAAATACATCCTTTAAAAATACCAAATTTTTTGAAAGAGATATGTTCACAACTCTAAATAAAGATACATATGATTTTTCTAGTGCCTCTAATATAGACTCTTCCAATTCATTTTCTACTTGTGCATTTTCTCTATAAATTTGAATCATACTTTTTCCATTAATTTTATATTCATGAATAGTAAAATCCAGCAAATAAGACATATCACTTTCCTGTCTTGGGACTATGTTTCCCCTTTCATCTAGCATACCTAGTATTCTTGCTGAATTTAAAACCACATTCTCTTTAATATTGGAATTTATATAAGGTATTATCTTTGTAGCTACTAATGTTCTTTGAAACGCTCTATATGTTTTATACTTTTCCAAATTATCCATCATCAATTCTCCTTTGATCTTATATAATTTAATTATAGCATGACCACATTATAGTTTATAAGCAAATATCTACAAGTCTAATTACTTAATATCAATAAAATCTTTATATGCAATTTGGGAAACTATAAAATTTCACTAAAAATTATTAATTATCCATTATATAGCACATCTATTTGATTGATTAAATTATAAATAAAATCCACTTTTAAAAATATGAAATTTAGTTTATACTTAATTTCAATAATCAAGATATTAGATTATTCCTGGGGCACTATTTTAAAGATTTAAAATTCTATCTATTAGCTAACTATTCTTAAATTATAAAAGGGGGCAAAAACATGGAAGATACTCTTATAAAAGAACTAAAAAAAGAACATGAAGATTATCTAAGAGACGAATCTAGAAAAATTGGTAAAGCTGATTCTATTTCTTTTCCTAAAACCGAAGAAGAAATTATAAGCACACTAAAAAAATTAAAAGAAAATAAAACACCAATAACTATTCAAGGTGCTCGGACAGGCATTGCTGGTGGTGCAATACCTCAGGGAGGACATATATTAAACTTAATGAAAATAAATAAAATAACTGGTATGCGTTACGATAAACAGACCGATACTTTTTATCTTAAACTTCAACCGGGTGTTCTACTCACAGAAATACGAAAAGCATTAAAAGATAAGGAATTTGAAACAAGCAACTGGACTAAAGAATCTCTTGAAGCTTTAAAACTTTTTAAAAATAGTTCTCCTTATTTCTTTTCACCTGATCCAACTGAATCTACAGCTTCAATAGGTGGTATGGCTGCTTGCAATGCTTCAGGAGCTTGCTCATTTAAATATGGACCCACAAGAAATTATATAGAAGCTTTACGTGTAACTTTAGTAAACGGCGATACTCTTACACTTAAAAGAGGAGAGCAAAATACTTTAGTAAGACATTTCTCCTTAAAAACAGATAATGGGGAACTACTTGAAGGAAATATCCCTAACTATACTATGCCAGAAGTAAAAAATGCTTCTGGATATTATACAAAAGAAAATATGGACTTATTAGACTTGTTTATCAGCAGTGAAGGCACTCTTGGAATAATAACAGAACTTGAAATAAAATTATTGAAATCACCCGCATATATATGGGGTCTAACTGCTTTCTTCTCTAGCGAAGATAAAGCTTTAAAATTTGTTGAAAAAATCCGGGTAGAATCTTTTCCTGTTGCAATTGAATTTTTCAACAATACAGCATTAAATCTGTTGAGAAAAGAAAAAGAAAATAATAAAGCTTTTAATAAACTTTTAGATATGCCTACACGATTCAACACTGCAATTTATATTGAGTACCATGGAAATAATGAAGGCGAAATTAGAAATATGATTTTCAATGCTGGAAATATAATTAAACAATGCGGAGGATCTGAAGATGATACATGGGTAGCTACTAATCCTGGTGCTAGAGAACAACTGCACTTCTTTAGGCATGCTCTTCCAGAAGCTGTTAATTTACTTATAGATGAAAAACGTAAAACAAATCCTAATATTACCAAACTTGGTACAGATATGGCTGTTCCCGATTCTAAACTTGAAGAAGTTATGGAATTATATAATGAAAGTCTAAAAAAAGGAAAACTTAAATATGTTATATTCGGCCATATAGGCAATAATCATGTCCATGTAAACATACTTCCAAATAATTTAGATGAATATAATAGAGGGAAACAGCTTTATAGTACTTGGGCTGAAAAAGTAATAACTATGGGGGGAACTATCTCTGCTGAACACGGAGTGGGAAAACTTAAAATAAATCTTTTACAACAAATGTTTGGTAAAAAAAGTATTGAAGAAATGAAAACTTTAAAGAGATTATTTGATCCAGAAAACAGATTAAATATGGGAAACCTTTTTGAATGGTAGGTGAAAAATATGAATATTATAGTTTGTATAAAGCAAGTTCCTGGAACTAACAAAGTAAAAATGAATAAAGAAACAAATACAATTATTAGGGAAGGCATAGAATCCATTATAAATCCTTTTGATACCTTTGCTATAGAAGAAGCCCTTAAACTAAAAGATCAATTTGGCGGTAAAGTGTCAACTTTAAGTATGGGAATACCCAAAACATCCGAGATATTAAAAGAAACACTAGCTTTAGGTGTAGATAATGGATTTCTTTTAAGTGATAGATCTTTTGCTGGTGCTGATTCTCTCGCAACAGCTTATACTCTTTCTATGGGTATAAGAAAAATACAAAACTATGATTTAATAATTTGCGGCAAACAAGCTACAGACGGTGATACTGCTCAGGTAGGCCCAAGCCTTGCAGAAAAATTAGGAATTCCACACATAGCCTATGTAACTAAAATAAAAAAAATTGAAAAAGATCTTATTTATTGTGAAAGATTGACTGCTAATGGCTATGAAACTATAGAGTCTTCTCTGCCTGCTCTTATTACTATAGTAGAAGATATAAACTGTCCTCGTTTACCATCTATAAATAATTTGAAGAAATCTCTAGAAAGTTCAATTACTGTATGGTCATCTGATGATATTAATTCTAATGAAAAATTAACTGGTTTAAACGGCTCTCCAACTCAAGTTGTTAAAACTTTTGTTCCTGAATATAACGTGCAGAACACTATGTTAACAGGCACTCCAGAAGAACAGTCAGAAAGTTTAGTAGAGCATCTCATTTCTTTGGGATTTTCATTAGATATATAAGGGGGCATAATTTATGAATACTATAAATATACTAGAAAACAAATGTGTAGGGTGCAAACTTTGTGTAAATGCATGTCCTTTCGGTGCAATAAAAATTAAAGATAATAAAGCTGTAATTCTTGAAAATTGTACTTTATGTGGCACTTGTGTAAGTACCTGTAAATTAAATGCTATCGAACTTATAAAAGAAACTATTGATAGATTAGATACTTCTGAATATAAAGGTATTTTTGTTTTTGCAGAACAGTTAAATAATAAAATAGAACCTGTGGTATTCGAACTACTTGGAGAAGCTACTAAACTTGCAAATCAATTAAATACAAAAGTTTCAGCAATATTGCTTGGAAATAATCTTAAAGAAAATACAAAAGAGCTCATATCTTATGGTGCTGATTATGTATATTGTATAGAAAACTCATCTTTAGTTTCTTATAATGATGAGATTTATAGTAGTTTAATCTTCCAAGTTATAAAGCAACATAAACCAGATATCATGCTATTTGGTGCTACTCCTAATGGTCGTTCACTAGCTCCTAGATTAGCTTCGAAACTTAACACAGGGCTTACTGCAGACTGTACTATACTAGAAATAGACCCTGACAAAAAAATTCTTATGCAAACAAGACCAGCTTTTGGTGGAAATCTAATGGCTACAATTATATGTCCAAATCATCGTCCACAAATGGCAACAGTACGTCCAAAAGTTATGAAAGCCATTAATCCAAATTACTCAAGAAAGGGCAAAATAATTATTCCACAAGTAACCATGCCAGCTTACATCCAAACTAGAGTAGTCGATTTTTGTGAATTTAAGAAAGATGACTTTAATCTAGAAGATGCAGAAATAATAGTAGCTGCCGGAAGAGGTATTGGAGAAGCTAAGAATATGCAGCTTATAGAGGAATTGGCCAAAGTACTTAATGCTAAAATAGGAGCTTCTCGTGCATTAGTTGACGAAGGATTAATTGATTATAAACATCAAATAGGACAAACTGGTAAAACTGTAGCACCTAAATTCTATTTTGCCTGTGGTATTTCAGGAGCCATTCAACATACAGCTGGGATAACATCTTCTAATATAATAATTGCAATTAATAAAGACCCTGATGCTCCTATATTTAAAGTAGCTAACTTTGGTATTGTTGGAGACATAGAAAGCATTATTCCCAGCTTAATAAAAAAATTTAAAGAGAAAATAAGATAAAATAAATAGGGTTCTTAACTTGGCATTAAATGAAAACTCATTTTAAGTTAAGAACCCTATTTTCATAAACTTAAAAATGTACACATAATCATATGAGTATTTTATAAAATTAGATGTATATAGCTATAGGTATTATTTCCATAAGGCTAGAATTACTGTCTCTTAATTGATATCCATTTTCCTTAATAATTGAGGAATTTATCAAAAGTTCATCCCTTAAATTAATAAGTTGTTCATAATCTAAATAATCAAAGCAACTACCACTGGCTATCCTATTATTACTAATATTCCTTTTGGCAAAATCTTTACTCGTGATTTTTCCCAAAATAGTAATTTCACTATCGTTAATATAATCTATGTGATCTTCTAAAAATTTTAATTCTAAAGGCACTATAGCTCTTGCACTGGCATTATAAATACTCTCTCCTATAAAACTAAAACATTTTGAGCTTTTATACTCATCCATGCTTTTCTTCAAAGACTCGAAAATCTGCTTTTTGCACTGATTTTTCTCCTTATATTCATCACTTTCATTTAATGGACTTAAAATAAGTTCTGCTTCTAAAGCATTTGTTACGTCTTCTATATACTGAATTAATGGGTTTTTCCTCAAATTACATTTAAACTCTACAAAATCTTTTTCTTGTATACTAACTAATGAATTTTCATCTTCTATATACTTTAATAGGTTATTCTCAGCCAATAAATCTCTAAGTTCTAATAAAATTAGTATTCTTTGAGAAATTTTCACCTGCTCCTTTGAGAATTCATTAAGGAGATCCATTGAAAAATTTCCTTGAATATACTCCCCACATGTAACATTGCTTAATGGAGTATTGATTTTTATAACTTGCTGACTTTTTGAAGTTGTCGCTTTTATTTCTGTGAATTTATGTATAATTATTGTATAAATGTTATTTATCATATCATTATTTAAATATAAAGGTATAATTGCCTCATTATCTTCCATATTTACCCCCACTTTAAATAGTTACACTATTCTATTTTATAGTTTATATTATTAAATTAGAACTTAAAGGTTATCTTTATCATATTATATATTGACAAGCTACAATATTCCGCTTCAATAATTACTATATATCCTTAATAAGCCTAGATCGAGGTAAAATTAGTACAGATGAGGTTCCAAATTTTCTTTTGAATTTAAGTTTAATAGAAAACTTGGAATCCTTTATCTAATACCCTAAAATATCCACTTTGATTATAGCAATACATATATTGTTCCATAATTACTCAATACCAATAAAAAACCAGCATTATATTTTAAACACTGGTTTTAAAACTATTCTCTATTTTACCACAATTGTATTAAAACATATTTCTCTTTACATAAATGGTATGAAGAATCTCATGTGCCTTATTGCTATTTGGTTCACCTAAATACTCCTTATATAGCTGATTTACATAGGGGTTTTTATGTGACTTCCTAATAGGAAGATTTCTATCTTCTTCATAAATAGCTTTTGCTCTTATATCTCTCACATCTACTTTTTCTCTTATTCTAGAATTTACTATAGGCTGTCCTCCGCCAGTTACACATCCACCAGGACAGGCCATAACTTCTACAAAATCATATTGCTTTTTACCTTTTTTAATCATGTTCATTATTTTTCTAGCATTAGAAAGTCCGTTTATAACTACAGTACTAACAACCTTTCCATCTGGCAAAGTTATATTGGCTTCTTTTATTCCTTTAGTCCCTCTTACTTCATTAAATTCTATATTATCAATTTCTTCTCCTGATGTAATTTCAAATATAGTTCTCATGGCAGCTTCCGCAACCCCACCTGTTGCCCCAAATATAGCTCCAGCTCCTGTTCCAACTCCAAATGGATTATCAAATTCCTCCTCTTTTAAGTTAGCAAAATCTATAGATGATTGTTTTATCATTTTTGCTAGCTCTCTTGTAGTCAAAACATAATCCACATCTTTCAATCCATTACTACATAACTCATCTCTATTATTTTCAAACTTCTTGCCAATACATGGCATTATAGATACAACTATTATTTTATGTGAATCTATATTATATTTTTCTGCAAAATAAGTCTTTATTATAGCCCCTTCCATTTCATGTGGAGACTTACATGTAGAAAGATTAGGTATCATATCATGAAAATTGTGTTCAACAAATTTAACCCATCCCGGGCAGCATGAAGTCATAAGTGGCAGGTTTTCCCCTGTTTCTAGTCTCTTTAATAATTCTGTGCCTTCTTCCATAATTGTTAAGTCTGCTGCAAAATTAGTATCGAAAACTTTATCAAATCCTATTCTCCTTAAAGCAGCTACCATTTTACCACTGACTCTTTCACCAATAGGAAGTCCAAATTCTTCTCCTAGAGCAACTCTTATAGCTGGTGCTGTTTGAACCACCACAAATTTATCAGAATCAGATAGTTCACTCCATACCTGATCTATATTTTCTTTTTCTGTTAATGCACCTGTTGGACATCCTGCTACGCATTGTCCACAATTAACACAAGTACTTTCTCCTAAAGGCTTATCATATGCAGGTGCCACCTTGGTATCAAATCCCCTACCTGAAAAATTAATTGCTCCTACAGTCTGCACATTACTACATATGCTTATACATCTTTCACACAAAATACATTTTTCTGGATCCCTTATAAGTGAAGGAGATGATATATCGACATAGCTTTCAGATCTGTCTCCTTCATATTCTATATCGCCTATATTTAAATCTTCAGCTAATTTTCTAAGTTCACAACTTCGGTTTCTTGAACAAGTAGTACATTCTCTCTTATGGTTTGATAACAATAGTTGAAGAACTGTTCTTCTAGCACCTCTAACTTTCGGAGTATTAGTTTTTATAACCATTCCTTCTTCTACTTTAACAGTACATGAAGGTAGCAACTTAGATCCAACTTCTACGAGACACACTCTACAACTTGATACTTCATTTATATCTTTTAAAAAACATAATGTAGGTATATCTATTCCTATATTTCTTGCTGCTTCTAGAACAGTCTCGCCCTCATTTACCTCTACTTTTACTCCATCTATAGTTAAGTTAACCTTTTCCATTCTTCTCACCTCTCAATTCAATTATTCTTTAACTATTGCATTAAACAAGCAATCATTCATACAAGAACCACATTTTATACATTTATCCTTATCTATCTTATATGCTTCTCCTTTTTTACCCATAATTGCTCCACTAGGACAGTTTTTAGCACACATACCACATCTCTTGCAGACATCAGGATTTATACGATATCTAACAAGGCTCTTACAGGCCTTTGCCGGGCATTTTTTGTCAACTACATGAGAAATGTACTCATCTTTAAAATATCTTAGGGTAGATACTATAGGATTTGGTGCTGTTTGACCTAATCCGCAAAGTGCAGTATTTTTAATTTCATAACCTAATTTTTCAAGTTTTTCAACATCATTTAATGAACCTTCTCCATTTGTTATTTTCTCAAGTATTTCTAGTAACCTCTTAGTTCCTATCCTACATGGAGTACATTTCCCACAAGATTCGTCCTTTGTAAAATCTAAAAAGAACCTTGCTACATCAACCATACAATTATCTTCATCCATAACAATCATCCCACCAGATCCCATCATTGAACCAAGTTCGATCAAAGTATCGTATTCGATTGGAATATTAATATATCTTGCTGGAATACACCCGCCTGATGGTCCACCTGTTTGTACAGCCTTAAAATGCTTATTATTTGGAATTCCACCCCCTATATTAAAAATTACATCTCTTAGTGTTGTTCCCATAGGAATTTCCACCAAACCTGTATTCCTAATTTTCCCACCTAAGGCAAATACTTTAGTACCAGGACTTTTTTCCGTTCCTATTGACCTAAACCATTTCGATCCGTTTAATATAATTGGACATATATTTGCATATGTTTCTACATTATTTATTACAGTAGGCTTACCCCAAAGTCCACTTACTGCTGGGAAAGGAGGCTTTGTAATCGGCATTCCTCTCTTACCTTCTATAGACTTAATTAAAGCAGTTTCCTCTCCACAAACAAAAGCCCCTGCTCCAAGCCTTATCTCTATGTCAAATTTAAAACCAGTTCCTAATATATCATTACCAAGCAGTCCATATTCTTTTGCTTGACTTATAGCGATCCTCAATCTTTCTACAGCTAATGGATACTCTGCTCTTACATATATGAATCCCTTATTTGACCCTATAGCGTATCCTCCAATAGTCATAGCTTCTAAAATGGTATGAGGATCTCCTTCCAAAACAGATCTATCCATAAAGGCACCTGGATCTCCTTCATCTGCATTGCATATTATATATTTTTGCTCATTTTTTTGAGCAGCTGCGAAGCTCCATTTTCTACCTGTAGGGAAACCTCCTCCCCCTCTTCCTCTTAGACCAGACTCTGTGATTACATCTATAACTTCTTGTGGCGACATCTTCGTTAGTACTTTTCCTAAAGCTTTATATCCATCCATAGCAATATACTCATCAATTTTTTCAGGATTTATAATTCCACAATTTTTAAGAACAATTCTTTCTTGTTTTTTGAACATATCTATACTTTCTAAATTTCTAACCCTTCCATCACCAGGTTTTAAAGTATAGCAAAGCCTTTTTACAACTCTTCCATTTATAAAATGTTCTTGTACTATCTCATGAACATCTGATGGTTTTATATTAGAGTATACAATTCCTTCTGGATAAACAATCATAACTGGCCCTAAATTACAAAAACCAAGGCATGCTGTTTTTATAACTTCTACTTCTTTATCTAATCCACATTGTTTTAACTCTGCTTTAAGTAAATTACTTATTTTCTTAGAATCTGCTAGATTGCACCCTTCTCCTCCACATATAAGAACTTGTAAAGCATAAAACTCCATAACCTTCCCCCCAATCAATCACTTATAATCGTAAAATCATTAAGAATTGTATTCTCAATAAGATGTATAGTAAACTCTTTTACAACGTTTCCACCAACCACATGATCCTTAATTATCTTCCTTGCTTTATTAGGTGTTACTTTAACATAAGTTACTTTTTCTTCTCCTGGTATCATGACTTCTATAAGTGGTTCTAATCTACAGGCCCCTATACATCCAACCTTTTCTAAAGAAATATCTTCTTGTAACCCTAAGTTTTTAATTTCTTCATAAATAACCTTATAAACTGGGCCTGCTCCAGCGGCAATACCACAAGTTCCCATTCCTACTGAGATTCTTATATCCTTTCTATTGGAAGTTTGGTTTACTTTTTCCAAATTTTCAACTCTTATTTTTTCTATATCTTCTATAGTTAAATTCTTCATACTTCTTCCCCCCTATTTATATTCCTCAAGTATTCTAACTACGTCATCTGGAGTTACTTTTCCATAAACTCTATCGTCTATCATCATGACAGGAGCAAGCCCACAACTTCCAAGACATCTAGCTGCCTCTAAAGTAAACTTACCATCCTTTGTTGTTTTTCCAACTTGGATTCCTAAAACTAAATTTAATTTTTCCATAACACTTTGTGATCCTTTTACATAACAAGCTGTTCCCATACAAACCTTTATAATATGCTTTCCTTTTGATTCTAATGTAAATAAAGAATAAAAAGTTGCAACACCATATATTTCAGACATAGAAACTTCTAATTTTTCAGAAACTATATGAAGAGCTTCTTCTGGAAGGTATCCATATATTCTTTGTACTTCATGTAACACTGGTATTAATGCACCTTTTACATCTTTATGATCTTCAATTATTTCTTGTACTTTTTCTAATCTTTCATCTTTTAGATTTGAACCACAACAGCATTTAATTTCTTTCAATTTAATAACCCCCTGTTTTAGTAATAAATACTAACCATCCGTATTTTTTAAAAATTGCGAAAATTTCAAATCTACCTTTGTTTTCATTATAATATAGAATTTACTACATTTATACATTGTAGTTTAATTAACATATTTATGTAATATATATAACCTTTTTTCTAATTTTTGCACTAATTTTATATCAAATATATTTATTTAGTATATAGTTTATATATAAGTTTAATAATTAACTAACTATCGTTCATCTTTATTTTATTATATTTAATATGATTTTATTTAAATAAACATTATTGTTTATTTATTACATTTAAAATGATTTTATATAATAAATTTTATTTACATGTCGAAATTTTTGTATAAAAAAAAGAAAAACTTGAGATTTTTATATCCCAGTTTCTCTGCTAACTTTATAATCATCCTCTATAATTTTTTCTATTTCATCTGGAGGCAATGGTTTGCTAAATAAATATCCTTGCCCAATATCACACTTATATTTTTTAAGAAACTCTAACTGTTCCTCTGTTTCAATTCCTTCGGCTACCACTTCCATATTTAATCCGTGAACTAATTGTATTATGGATTGTACTATAATTTCTTCCTCATGTTGATTTATTATACCTTTTATAAACTGCCTATCTATTTTTACAATATCTATAGGTAATTTTTTTAAATAAGTAAGTGAAGAATATCCTGTACCAAAATCATCTAATGAAACTTTAATTCCCATATTCCTGATATATTCAATATTTTTAATTGCTACATCTAACTTTTTCATAAAAGAAGTTTCTGTAATTTCTATTTGTAAATTGGTACAATTCATATTGTTGTCAACTAATATTTTTTTTATATCACTTACCACATTATTTCTTGCTAAAGTTTCACCAGACATATTTATTGACATGTTTATATTAGAATACCCTTTTTCATCCCATTCTTTTTTCTGTTTAAAAGCTGTTTTGAATACCCATTCCTCTATATTATGTATATATCCAGTTTGTTCTGCTATTGAAATAAATTCTATAGGAGGTATAAATCCCCTTTTAGGATGTATCCACCTTATTAATGCTTCAACACCAATAATTTTTCCTGTTGTTAAATTTATCTGAGGTTGATAATAAAGAGTAAACTCTTTCTTATCAATAGCTCGTCTAAGTTCATTTAACATATTTATATGTTCTAATGTTTTTTCTTCCATGTTGTCTGAATAAAAACAGTAATTATCTTTTCCTTTTTCTTTTATATTGAACATAGCAGTATCCGCTTTTTTTAAAAGTGTTATTAAGTCTTTACCATCTTGAGGGTAAACAGCAATTCCCATACTAAAAGAAATAAAAAATTCCTGTTCTTCAATAATCCAAGGTTTTCTTAGGTTTTTAATTAACGCTTTAATCTTGATAGATATATCTTCATTATCTTCTACATTATCTATAACTATAGCAAATTCATCTCCACCTAACCTAGATATGAAATTTGGTGGAATTATATTTTCCATCAATATATTAGCTATATTTTTTAATAGCTTATCACCAGACAAGTGACCCAATGTATCATTAATATACTTAAAATTATCTATATCCATAAATATTAATGCAAATTTTGAGAGTTTATTTTGTTTTTCCTTTAATAAAATCCCCATTTTCTTTTGGAACATAAATCTATTAGGTAGTTTGGTTAAAACATCGTAATAAGCTAAAGAATTAAGTTTTTCCTCCATTTTTCTAAACTCTGTAATATCTGTTCCAAAAGAAATTATCTCTTTTACCTGAGAATTTTCTTCGTGTAAAACATTACTATTCCATATTATATTAACAGGCTTGCCATCTTTTCTAATTAGTTGACTTTCATGATTCCTTAAAATTTCTCCTTTACTAACCTTTTCAAAAACAGTTGACATATATACCTTATTTTGTTTAGGAATTAACCGTTCCAACCAATTTTCACCTATTAGTTCCTCACATTTATACCCTGATACTGTTTCACCATATGGATTTAATCTTTTTATAGTGCCATCTGCATTCCATATAGCTATTATTATGGAAACATCATTTATTACATTATCTGAAAGTATCTTTTCCCGTCTCAATTTTTCTTGAATAATGACTTGTTTTTTATTACTTTCAATAAGTGCATTGCGGTGTTCTTCAAGTTCTTTAAATTTTAACCTAAGTTCATCTTCAACAGCTGCTGTCTTATCATAAGCTATACTTAATTCTTTATATGCAGTATGAACTCTATCTAAAGCATTTTTTAGCAACATCATTTTTCTATATATAAGCGAATATATAACTGTAACAGTGATTAAAATATAAATACACCCTTTGAACATATTCATATATTTATATATCTGTGGATTATTAATAGTATGACTCAAAGCTTCATCAGATAATATTACCCATATAATACTTATTAATGAATATATTATAGCTATTTTAAGTGCCTCTTTTTGGGGATTAATCTTTTTCCTTAAACGTATTAAATTTAAGTCTAAGGATGTAAACCTTTTATTTTCATTACCTAAAAACCGTCTTAATAAATTGAGCATATATACCTCCGCTACAATTTAATGCAAATATCTCACTGCATATAAATTTTGTAATAATCCCTTATTATTTCTTTAATTTTACAACAATTTTCAACATTTTTAAATGGTTGTTTTAAGAAATATTCAAATTATCAGTAGGTTTTTTATTTAAAGTATATAATTGCTCTAAAATACAAAAAATAAAATTTATAATAATTATTTCTGTAATAATTGATATTTATAATACTTGTATCATTTTTAATAAAAGTTTTATAAGCCATATAATAAAGTTTATTATGAGCCTAAAATAGCAAACTATATGTAACAATAGAAATAAGCTTAATTCTCAGAAATAGTTTAGCACACGAAGGAGGAAATACAATGGAAGCAACTCCTAATAGCAGTATACTGCCTCAAATAATTCTAGTTTTCATTCTTATATTAATTAACGCTTTTTTTGCAGCATCAGAAATGGCAATTGTATCTTTAAATAAAAACAAAGTAATCTTTCTTGCAAAAGAAGGTAATAAAAAGGCACAATCTTTACAAAAACTCATACATGAACCTAGTAAATTTTTAGCCACAATACAGGTAGGTATAACTATTTCAGGATTGCTTGCTAGTGCTTCTGCTGCAACAAGTATATCAAGTAGATTATCCTTAATAATGAAAAAATGGAATATACCCTATAGTGATAAGCTTTCAATCTTAATAATAACTATTATTTTATCTTATATAACTCTTGTTTTTGGAGAATTACTACCAAAACGAATAGCATTACAAAATTCAGAATCAATTGCTATGTTTGCAGTAAGCCCTATTTTATTTATATCTAAAATCACTCTACCTTTTGTAAAATTACTTTCTTCATCAACAAACCTTCTTGTTAGAATTGCTGGCCTTGACACAAATGATTTAGAAGAAAAAGTTTCTAAAGAAGAAATTAAATCTCTAATAGATGTAGGAGAAGAACATGGGGTTATAAATGAGACAGAAAAAGAGATGATTAATGGTATATTCGATTTTGACGATAAAATAGCAAAAGAAGTTATGACACCTAGAACTGATGTATTTGCAGTTGATATAGATGACTCAATAAATAAAACTATTAAAGATATAGTTTTAGAGCAATTTTCAAGAGTACCTATCTATAAAGATGACAGCGATAACATTATAGGCATTTTATATATAAAAGATTTATTTCAAGAACTATTAGAAAAAGATATTAAAAATATAGATCTAAAAAGCCTTCTTAAACCAGCTTACTTTGTACCTGAAACTAAGAATATTGATGATTTATTTAAGGAACTTCAAAGTAGTAAAACACATATGGCAATATTAATTGATGAATATGGAGGTTTTTCTGGAATTGTTACTATAGAAGATTTAATTGAAGAGATAACAGGAAACATTTTTGATGAACATGACGAAATCAAAAGTGACATAAAAAAACTTGATAACAATACTTATATTGTAGATGGAATTATGCCTATCGATGATTTAAATGATTACCTTCACTTAAAATTAGAATCAGAAAACTCCGATACAATCGGAGGGTTTGTCATAGATTTATTAGGAAGCATTCCTAATAACGATGAAGAAAAGACTATAGACTATGATAATATCATATTTAAAATTGAGAAAGTTAGTGAAAAAAGAATTGAAAAATTGAAAATATATATTCCTAACAAAGAATAAAAGTGCATAGCACTTTTATTCTTTGTTAGGAATTAAACACTACTATAAGTTGCATTTTAAAATTCTTTGAAGCATATAATGCGTGAGGCACTCCTGAAGGCATTACTATAGTTTCCCCTTTTTTTAAATTAAACTTTTCTTCTCCTATAGTTATTTCTGCTTCTCCATCAATAATATATACCATAGCATCACCGCTTGAGGAGTGAGAGCTTATTTCCTCTCCTTCTGGGAATGCAAATAATGTAACACTTAAGTTTCTTCCTTGTGAAAGAGTTCTGCTTACCACTTGACCTTCTTTATAATCTACAAGCTTCTCCATTTCTAAAACTTTAGAAACGTCTATATTTTTCATCTTATTATTCATAAGTTAACCTCCTGTTTAGTAATCCTTTTAGGCATATGAAAATAAATAACAAGTCAAAGATGCAACGGATATTTTGTGAAATACAATGACTTGGGTTCTGCTAATAGTTATTCTATTAGTAGTTTCCAAGGAAGAAGTAGTTCACAAAAATGCTAGCATACTGACTAGCTATTTATTTGAATGTGCCTTAAGTTAATTATATTATTAAACATTAATAATATATGTAACAAATGTTACACCACTAATATTATTATTTTGCCCAATTAATCTATAATTAATAATATCATTTTTAAAAATCATACTAATCCGAGAGATTCTAAAAACCCTTTATTTTTCTACATCACTACTCATACTTACTTGTTTTTTAACATTTAAAATAATATATGTGGCTATCAAGATCATAGCTCCACCAATTAATGTTTCATATCCTGGTATCTCGCCAAAAAATATACAGGCTAGAATCACAGCACTTAATGGATCTATATAGGATAATACTCCTACATGTTGAACTTTAACTTTTTTTAAACCTTCAAAATAAAGCTGAAGTGCTAAAAAGCTATGTACTACACCAATTATAAATATAAATACTAAAGATATAATATCAAATTTTTTAACCTGCCTAATAGATGGTGAAAGAATCAATGAAGCAACTCCCATCTGAACCATGACAATTTTATATGAGGGTATATGTTCCAATTTCTTAGCACTTATTGTAACCAAAGCATAAAAAAATGCTGCTATTAGTCCATATATAACACCTATTATACTAAAGTTATTGCTTGTCCCTTTTCCATTGAGTGTCATAAATATTATGCCTATAAAACTTAAGCCTACAGCAAAAAATGTTCTCTTATTTATCTTCTCCTTTAATATAAATATAGAAAGTATAGTAACAATAACTGGCGCTGCGTAATAACTTAGAGTAGCTGACGCTATAGTTGTAGCCTTAAGCGCTTTAAAAAAAAACATCCAATTAAAAGAAATGAATACTCCACTTAACAAAAGCAAAACATTGTCTTTTTTACTAGTTTTTATTTGTGAATACTCCCTTTCCCTTATCTTTACAATACTTAATAAAAGCATTATGATAAATGCTATAAACACCCTACAGAATACTATTACCTCTGGCGGTTGATCAATGTACCTTACAAATATGCCTACACTACCCCATATAAGCATAGGTATTATTATAAATAAATATCCCACATTCATCTAAATCCCATCCTGTATAATAAATTTAGTTACATTATATCATATTGAATTACCTTACATTTGGCAAAATTGATTTTTTAAATAATAAAATAATCCTACTCATAAATCTTCTCTCCGCAGAGATACCTTTTATAAGTAGGACATTGTTTATATTTTCTAAATTAAAATTAACCTCTTAGCATTTCTTTTATTTCTTCAACTTTTGCAACTCTTCCCATTACCTTTACTTTTTCGTCTACTACAATAGCTGGAGTTCTCATAACTCCATAAGCCATTATATCTTTTATATCTTCTACTTTTTCTACAGATGCATCTAACCCTAACTCATTTACAGCCTCTTTTACATTAGCCTCTAGTTTCTTACAATTAGCACATCCTGTACCTAAAACTTTAATTACCATAAGAATCCTCCTTTATTATTCTATTAAAACATTTTTTAAATTAAAATATAAGCCATAATATTAAATATATAACCTACTATAATTATTGCTATTCCTGTTATAAGAACAAATGCAGCAATAAGTTTTGGTTTTATAACCTTTCTTAAAAGTATCATTTCTGGGAAAGATAAAGCAGTTACTGCCATCATAAACGCCATTGCAGTACCAATTCCTACCCCTTTATTTATAAGTGCTTCTGCTATAGGAATTGTTCCAAGTGCATTAGAATATAATGGTATACCAATTACTACAGCAACCAAAACTGCAAATGGATTATTTCCTCCTGCATATTTTGAAAGAACTTCTGCAGGAGCCCACCCATGAATAAAAGCTCCAATTCCAATTCCAATTAAAAGGAATACCCAAACTCTTTTTATAATATCTTTTACATTTTGTATAGAAAAATCAACTCTATCCTTTGTAGTTAATTTTTCTATTTGAACTTCTCCCATCTGCATTTCATATACATACTCTTCTACTTGTTTTTCCATATTCAATTTTCCTATTATTATTCCTCCTACAACACCTACAAATACTCCTGTTATCACATAAAATGCTGCAATTTTCCATCCAAAAGAAGCAAGTAATACAGCAAAAGCTGCTTCGTTAACAATAGGTGAAGTTATAAGAAAAGAAAATGTAACTCCAAGAGGTATTCCTGCCTCTACAAATCCAATAAATAATGGAACTGAGGAACAAGAGCAAAAGGGAGTAACAATTCCAAGTATTGAAGCCATAATATTTCCTTTAACTCCAGTAAATTTCTCTAATATTTTTTTAGTTCTTTCTGGTGGAAAATAACTTCTTATATAAGAAATTATAAATATCATTATTCCAAGAAGTATTATAATTTTTATTGTATCGTAGAAAAAGAAATGTACACTAGAACCTAATCTACTTTCCATAGAAATATTTAATACCTTCTCTACTAAAAGTCTTATCAATTTATCTAACCATATAAACATATCCTTTCCCCCTAAATCAATAATTAACTATTTTATAAATAACAGGTTCAATTCTTATATTTCTAAGAATAATTTTAAAAAATAGATGATATTTAAAACTATATATTAGTATATACTTCTATAATAATATAATACACTATATAAGTATATAAGTAAATACTTATATACTTATATTTATTAAGGCAATATCTAAAAACTAGATATTGCCTTAATACTTAATTAGCTTAATTTTCATTATCATATGTTTTCATAAATAAAGAAAATTTATTTAATATATCCGGATTAGCCTCAAAAAAATCTACCAATCTTTTTATTGACCTTACTGTCTCAGGGCTAATAGTATGTTCAATTTTTTCTGTTTCTTCTAACAAATTATTAGATATCTTTAATATCCTTAGAAATCCTTCTATGATATTATGTCTATCTAAAAGCATCTTTCCTATCTTTTCTCCACCTTCACTTAATTCAATAGTTCCGTATTTCTTATACCTTATTAATTCTTTAGTTCCTAATTTCTTTATCATTTTACTTACAGAAGGTGGTTTCACGTTAAGTGCTAGAGCCAAATCATTAACCCTTGTATATCCTTTATTTTGTATACAAATCCTATATATCATTTCTATATAATCTTCTTCACAAGCACTCAAATTATTTCTTTCATTATTCATATATTCTCGAAATGTATAAAACTCCTCTTTAGCCATTATCTCTACTCCTTCATTAAGTATATATTAAATACTATGCATTCATAAAAAAAAATATTATATCTATGTAACAATCAAATATGGAATCTCATAATATGTTAGTGTAATTAAAAAGTTAGATATGGTTAAGATTTATAGCCACACCTAAAAAATTGATTAACGAGGTGACTTTAGTGAAAAATTTATGTGAAATCCAAACTGGTGAAACTGTTAAAGTTGAAAACTTATCAGCTAAAGACTTATTAAAAGAAAGACTTTTAGCTTTAGGGCTAACCAAAGGTGCCTTTGTAGAGGTTATGAGGAAAGGCCCAGCTAATAATCTTACTGTATATAAAATAAGAGGGGCAATGATTGCTTTAAGAAATGAGGAAGCATCTCTTATAGATGTTTCATTAAATTAGACTATGTTTTAATAAATTGTTGATTTCGTATAATTTCAAAAACAATTCTAAATTTAGTTTAGTTAATATCACTAAAATTTCTTAACTCGCATAGCTCGAACAATGAAATTTCTTAACGCTCAATCACCTAAACTAAATAAGAATTGTAAATTTTCATTATAATGAACTCAACAATTTAAAAACATAGCTTTAGGAATACTAAAGGAAGTTTTAAAATAGTGTAAAAAACAACACTATTTTAAAACAGAACCTTAAATTAAAAAATTGCATAAATCAAATACCAATTAATTAGGAGTTGTTTTAATGGGATTAACCTATACATCTACCAAAAAAAATTCATTAAAAGATATGTTTAATATTGAAAAAAAATCTTCACAATATGTTATTGCTTTAGCCGGTAATCCTAATACCGGCAAAAGCACAGTTTTTAATTCTCTAACAGGACTTCACCAACATACAGGAAATTGGCCAGGTAAAACTGTTGTAAATGCAAGAGGTGAATTTAATTATAAAGACAAAGAGTATATATTAGTAGACTTGCCAGGTACTTATTCACTTTTTGCTACCTCCGTTGAAGAAGTAATTGCTAGAGATTTTGTTTGTTTCGGAAATCCAGATACAGTAATAGTTGTTACCGATGCTACTTGCCTTGAAAGAAATCTTAATTTGGTATTTCAAATCATGGAATTAACAAGTAATGTAATATTATGTATTAACCTTATTGATGAAGCAAAGAAAAAAAATATTATTATTGATGCAAAAGGCATAGAAGAAGAACTAGGAATTCCAGTTGTATTAACAGCTGCTAGAAGTGGTATAGGTATAGATGATCTAAAAGAAGTTCTAAATAATACAATCTCTCAGAAAAGCATACACAATCCTAAAATAATAAAATATACTGACGAAATAGAAACTATAATAAATACAATAGAACCTAATATTAAAAACAAAATTCCTGGAATATCCTCTAGATGGCTTTCATTAAGAATTATAGATGGAGATGAACATATTTATACCTCTATGGAACAATATTTAGGAAATGACTTGTTAAATTATATAAAATCTTTATCCCAAAATTTAAACATAAATATTAACAAAGAAAAAATAAGAGAAAATATAACTGAAGAAAACTATAAAATAGCAGAGTATATAAAAAATAATTATATTAAAGAACATATTAATAAAACTAATCGAGACCAAAAAATCGATGATATAATCACCTCAAAAAAATACGGTATTCCATTGATGCTATTACTCCTGGCTGGTATCTTCTGGATTACTATACAAGGAGCAAATGTTCCTTCAGAATTGCTTGCTAATTTACTATTTAGCTTTGAGGAAATACTTACTAAGTGGTTCATAAAAATGAATGCTCCTTCATGGTTACATGGAGTTTTAGTCCTCGGATTATATAAAACTTTAGCATGGGTAATTTCTGTTATGCTTCCTCCTATGGCGATATTCTTTCCAATATTCACCTTGCTAGAAGATTTAGGTTACCTTCCTAGAGTAGCATTTAACCTCGATCATTTATTTAAAAAAGCTTGTGCTCATGGGAAACAGTGTCTTACTATGTGCATGGGATTTGGTTGTAATGCTGCTGGAGTAATTGGTTGTAGAATAATAGAGTCTCCTCGCGAAAGAATAATTGCAATTATAACAAATAACTTTGTGCCTTGTAATGGTAGATTTCCAACTCTTATTGCAATTTCCACTGTATTTTTTGCTGTAAGTTCAAATAAATATGTTTCTAGTATTATTTCTGCCTTATCAGTAACTTTGCTTGTCATACTTGGAATTAGTATCACTTTGTTAGTTTCCTATATTTTATCAAAAACCTTATTGAAAGGAGTTCCCTCTTCTTTTACTTTAGAGCTTCCTCCGTATAGAAAGCCTCAATTTGGTAGAATTTTATATTCTTCTATTATTGATAGAACTATATTTGTTCTTGGAAGAGCCATATTAGTAGCTGCACCGGCAGGAGCGTTAACTTGGATACTTGGAAATATATATATAGGAGACATGAGTATAATTACACATGCATCAACCTTTCTAGATCCTTTAGCTAAACTAATAGGACTAGATGGTTTTATTCTTATGGCATTTATCTTAGGACTTCCTGCTAACGAGATTGTGTTACCAGTACTTATAATGTCCTACTTATCAACAGGTTGCCTTACGGATTTTCAAAGTATAGAGTCTCTTAAACAAATACTTATATCACATGGTTGGACTTCTTTAACCGCTTTAAATACAATGTTATTTAGCTTATTACACTGGCCCTGTTCTACTACGTTATGGACTATAAAAAAAGAAACTGGGAGTGTAAAATGGACTCTTCTTTCCATGGCTATACCTACATTCGTTGCATTCGTAGTTTGCCTTTGCACTACAGGTATTTTTAAACTCTTTAGTCTTTAGCTTAATATAAAATAGTTTAATTGATTATTTATGATATAAATTTAAAATAAGTTATATAATTTAAAAGCGATGCTATAGATAATTAGCATCGCTTTTAATAAATTATAAATTGAATTTATTAACAATTTCTTGAAGCTCGTTAGATAAATTCTCTAGCTTTTTAGATTTTTCATTTAAACTAATAATCATCTTAAGTTGGGTTTCCATAGTAGCAGATACTTCCTCAGAAGATGCAGCATACTCTTCAGTAATAGCAGATATTCCATCTATTACTTTGACTACATCCTGTTTATTATTATCTACCCTCTGAACGCTGTCCCCTAAATTTTTAAGTTCATCCAAAGTTTTATTTATAGAAGTATCTATTGCTAAAAATATTTTTTCCATATCTAAAATAACTTTACTAGAATTCTCTAATGCATCTTTAGAATCTAACATATTCTCTTTAGTTTTAGAAATTTCCTTTAAAATTTCATCTATCATTTCTTCTATCTTACCTGTAAAATTAAATGTTTGTTCAGCCAATCTACCTATTTGTTCAGCTACAACTGAAAATCCTTTACCAGATTCACCAGCTCGAGCTGCCTCTATAGCAGCATTTAATGATAATAAATTAGTTTGTTGAGCAATTGTCTGTATAGTTACTACAATCTCATTTATTGTAGCAGATTTGTTAGCTAAATTTTCAACATTATAAAAAAGTTCCTCAGTAGTTTTAGTTGTACTGTCAAAATTAGAGATTAAGTTTTTTAATGCCAAAGAGCCTGTCTTGTTTTCTGTTTCAACATCTTTAGATATATCAGTTACTGATTTTGAAAGATTAACCTGATTATCTATTTCATTTGCAAGTTCATTTAGTCTCATAGACCCTTGTTGAGTATCTTTAGCCTGATTTTGAGCGCCTCCTGCTAATTCTAGCATAGCATCATTAACTCCATTTATTGAAGTTACTACCGTTTGTGTTGAATCTTTTAGAAAATCTGAAGATTCTTTTATAAATTCAGATTGAGTTTTTAGTTTACTTATTATATCTCTTAATACACTTCTTAAATCAGCAACAGCATTTCCTATTATACCCATTTCATCTTTATAAAGTTTTATTTCTTCAAAATCTTCATAGTATTTTAGATCAAGATCAGAAGTCTTTTTAACAAGATTTGTAACTTTTAATAATCTTTTAGCTATACTTTTACTGAATAAAACACTTACTATTATGCTAATAATTATAGGTATTACCATTATTAATAAAAAAACTATTGCTTGTTGTCTAAATTTTGTATTTTCTTTTTCTTTTTCAGCCATAACTATTTTATCTATGTCATCTATGTAATTACCTGTTCCAACCACCCATCCAAAAGGCTCATATAATTTTACAAAAGCTCTTTTAGGAAGAGGTTTTTCTCCATCTTCTTTTGGAAAATAATATTCATTATATCCTTCTTTTTTAGTTTTAGCTATATTAATAAAATCTTCTACAATCCTAAATCCATTAACATCAGTGAGATTTATTCTACTTTTTCCTTCAACATCTTTTTTGCCAAGAAGAACTACATTAGTTCCATCAAGTGTATCAGCAAAAAAATATCCATTATCTCCATACCTTCCTTTTCTTATCAAATCAGCAGCTATACTCAATCCTTGCTCTTTAGTAAGTTCACCAGATTTAATCCTAGCATCTATGGCATCTAGTTGAGTCAATAGCGATGTTACTTGTTCTTTGATTAAAGTATCATAATCTTTAATTAAAAGTTCTCTTATTTGAGTCACTTTTTTATCACTTGCCGTTTTTATAAAATAGAAACTAGTACCTACTAAAACAAATGATAGAGTTAGAGTTAATAATACTATGATTGAAATTATTTTAGAACTTATACTTTTCATACTATATTTGTTATCGATTATTTGATAACTACTCCTTTCTTGGAATTTTGAAGATTAATGTAAAATTTTGTTATAATAAAGCATATATTTTCTTTAGTATACTTACTTTTTTCAAAAAAATCAATATTTTGCAAAAATTCAGATAAACTAAATGCACCTTTATATTAATAGAAATATAAGATTCCGTTTAAAAGAATGTAACCAGTCTAGTATAAACTTCCCTTAGTATTCCTACGTCTATGTTTTAAATTGTTGAGTTCATTATAATAAAAATTTACATTTTTATTATAATGAACTCAACAATTTATTAAAACATAGCTAAATATAAAGATGCATTTAATATAATATTTACTATAATTTTATAGTATTTAAAATATATAACCTAGCTATTAAATAATATAAACAAACTATATTAATAATATAAATGCTATAAATATTATTATGCATAGCACTGTAGATAACACTACCGAATTATTAACAAGTTCCTTATACTCATCACAATATTCTCCCACAAATATAGGTAGCGAAAATGGAATAGGCAAAATTAAAAATGTAAAATATGCATAATTAAATAATGGTTCTGGATTAACAAGCTTGTCTATTATTAAATATTTAAAAGCATAACCTAATGTTAATATTATAAACATTCTTGTAACTACAAAAATTGTACTCTGTTTCATATATTTTTTATTAAATTTCAAATCAAATCCTATTATTATTAAAATTAATGGTGTCCCTAAATTTGCTATATATTGAATTGTACTGTTTATCCCTTTTAATACTGGATTTTGTTGAAGATAAATTCCCACTCCTAATAAGTTTAAAATAATTCCTAAAAATACACTTAATAAAAGAGGTGATTTAAATAGATCTTTTATTACTTTTAATGAAATCTTTTCATTTTTAAACTTCATTTTTAAAACATTATAATAAATTAACCATATAAACAATTCATGTCCAACACCAAATATAGATATCTTGTCAAGATTTTCAACACCGAAAACAGTTCCATATAATGGTACTCCCAATAATCCAAAACAAAAGGTTGTTGTCATAAATGGATTTAGTGGATGCTCTAAAATTTTTATTTTATTAACCAAACACCCTCCAAAATAAAAAACTCCCAGCATAACAAAAGTTACAACCATTATTAAAAAATATTCTTCTTTAAATTTCATATTTACAAAAGTCATAAATAATATAGCCGGTAGCGATATATTTATAACCAATTTTTTTATATCTTCTAATGTGCTTTCCCTTAACATTTCTTTACTTCTTATTACATATCCTAAGAAAATTAATAATATTATGGGGATTACATTTGAAAGTATTCCCGTCATAAGTTAATTGCTCCTTTTCAACATTTATGATTGTACTTAATAATCTGTGGGTTCTATCTATATATTAAGCTATTCTAAAGGCTTTAAGCTTTCATTTCCTTTTAATTTAAGAATAGTAGCAACTAATAGTTCAATCTCATTTTCAATATCAGTTAAATTTACAATCTCTGAAGGTGAATGCATATATCTTAAAGGCAAGGATACTAATGCTACTGGCACTCCTTTTCCACTAAATCTGATTTTATCAGCATCTGTTCCTGTTAATCTTGGAGTTAACTCATACTGAATAGGTATATTATTTTCTTTCGCAGCATTTTCTAATAAGTGATTGATTTTTTTATTAATTGGTGCTCCCTTTGATAAAATAGGTCCTTTCCCTAGCTTAACGTTACCATCTCTCCTATTATCTATAGTTGGATAATCTGTTGCAAATGAAACATCGCAAGCTATTGCCATTGTTGGCTGTATATTGCTTCCTGCAAAATATGCTCCTCCCATATTTGTTTCCTCGTTTACAGTACTAACAGCATAAACTGAAACATTTGCATTTATCTCTGAAACTCTTCTTAAAACCTCTGCTACAATAAAAGCACCTGTTCTATTATCAAGCCCTCTTCCAATTAAATTATTATTAAGTGTATATTCATAATCTAAATCATAAATAACATAGTCACCTATCTCTACATGTTTCTTAATATCTTCTTCACTATTTGCACCACAATCTATAAAGATATCTTCTATTTTAATTTCATCTTTAGCACCACCTTGATGCTCTGCCTTAACTCCCACAACTCCTTTTATAACCCTATTTTTACCTAGCACCTTTACTCTCATTCCTAAAGCTAGTTTGGGACTAATTCCTCCTGCTTTTGTAAGATATAAATAACCATTGCTATCAATATAATTAACCATAAAAGCTATTTCATCACAATGTCCTGCTAACATAACTTTAAATGGTTTGTCTTTATTAACAATTGCTATAACATTACCTGCTATATCAGTTTCAACTTCATGTGCAAAATTCTTTACATATGTCATCCATTTTTTCTGTATCTCAACTTCATTTCCTGATGGTGATGACGTTGTTAATAATTCCTCTAAAAATTGTTTTGACTCTACTCTCATCCCTCTACCTCCACTTAGTTTTAAGGTTCAGTTCTAAAAGAGTGTTGTCTTTTACACTCTTTTAGAACTTCCTTTAGTAGTCTTAATTCTATGTTTCAAATTGTTGAGTTCATTATAATGAAAATCTACAATTTCTTAAAACATAGTCAAATATAAATTACTTCAATGATATCATAAATTAATCAAAAATGCCTATGCATATAAGTCATTACACTTTTAAATTTAACACTCATATTACCTAAATAATCTTAAATTTTAATAAAAATATATAAATAAAAAACTCCCAAAATCAAAATTTTGGGCAGACTCAAATAAATTTTTATTATATTCAGTTTAATAGTAATTATAACCCATTAACAAATCTAAGCTATATCCATATTTTCAATAATAATTGAGCAATTATTCTTCTTTGCTTTTGTAGATGCTAAGCTAGAAACATTTACTAATTGATTTATTAATTTCTGTATATTTGCTGTTTTTTTATTATTGAATCTGCAACCTGTAATCCCTATTGATGCTGAAACTGGTATATTATTTGGAAATTCAAACTTATTTATACTGTTTATTATTTCCTCTGCTAGTTCTTTACTATCACTTATACAATAAGGAGTTAATATTGCAAATTCGTCTCCTGCATATCTGCACAAATAGGCTTCTAGAGGAGTATTCTCTTTTAATATTTCCGCTATATCTTTTAGTATCCTGTCTCCATTTATATGACCATACTTTTTATCTATATAACCAAAATTATTCAAATCTATAAAAATTATAGCCATGTCTTGTCCACTTTTTATTAAATTATATGCATTATATACCATGTACTCTTTCTTATATAGTCCCGTAAGCAAATCAATATGTTTTCCTAATTCTATCCTTAATGTTGTATTTGTTACAAACCCTATAATATCATTATTCTCTTCTACAAATATAACATTTATATCTTTATTTAAATCGAATATTTCCCTAACTTTCCACACATATGTATTATAATCTACACATTTATATTTACGAGACATAACATCAATAATTATCCTATTGGGATGGGCAGCAACTAGCTCTTTTTTTGTAACCAACCCAACCAGCTTGCCATCCTCATAAGCAGGGAAGCACTCTATATCTTTTTCATAAAAAAACTTTTGAGCCGTTCTTACTCCATTTAAAATGTCAACTTTCATAAAACTTTTATTTGCTATCTCTCCAATTCTTTGTATCATAAGTCTATAGATTTGCTAACATGAAGAGTTATATTTATCTGAGCTCTTATTATCATAGATTCGTTAGCAATACTTCCTCCTTCCTCTATTATCATTGGAATAAATTTATCTTCGGAAATCATATTTAATAGAGACTTTCTTACTACTATTGCCTCTATGTATTCATGTTCAATTCTAATTATTTCATATTGCTCTGGAGAAAGTATATCTACCATTCTTCTTGCCGCCTCTGGTCCAATTGCTGCTCTTTTCCCCACTATTAATACATCTTGCATTGGAGGCACTTCAAACTCTGAAAAATGCATATTTATTTCTGCTTTCTTTGTACTCTCTATTTTACTCTTCATAGATTCGTCACCTTCCTATAATTCAAATATTATATTATCACATTTTGTATAAATTTTCTATTATAGGTATGCTTATTTCATTAAATCAATAATGATTTAGTTTTTACATAAATTCACATATAAATTATCACTATAAATGAAAATAAAACCGCACCACCCTAGATTCAACTATAAAATTTATATCTTATCATCTAAATAAAGGTGATTTTTATATAACATAAAATATCGATTTATAATAGCACATCATCTCCTAAAAAAATAATCCACATTTCTAGTCTATCTTTATCTAGAATGTGGATTATTTTTCTCTATAACTTAAATTTTTGAACAATATTATTTAATTTTTCTGCAATATTGGCTTGATCTTCTGATGCCATTGCTATTTGCTCTAATGCTTTTGTAGCCTCATCAATAGAAATCATTATATTGTTAGAGCTAGAAGCTGCACTTTGAGATGCTAAAGCTATTTCCACTATAACCTTTGATATTTCATCCATTGTGGCACTTATCTCTTCAGACATTGATGCAATATTTTGAGACATTTCATTGACAAATACTGAATCTTTCTCATATGAACTACCTGTATCTATTAACAATTGATAGTCTACTTTTACATTATTATTGATAAAACTTAATAATTTTTCTGCATTATCAGAAAGATTATTAAAAGATTTTTGAACCTTGTTAATTATATTTTTAATATTGTTTACATTCTCTGAAGATTCTTCTGCAAGTTTTCTTATAGCATCAGCTACAACTGCAAATCCCTTTCCTTGTTCGCCTGCTTTAGCTGCTTCTATAGCTGCATTCAATGCTAATAGGTTTGTTTGCTTAGATATATTTGATATAGACTCTGCTATTACTTTTACTTCTTCTACAACTTTACCTTCCTCTATTGCATTTAATACGTTTTTATGATTTTCTTCATAAATGTTATTAGCATAATATTGGGCTTTACATCCGTTTTCTTTAACATCTAAAGCTTTTTCTTTAATGCTTGAGGCTTTCAAACTTCCATCTGATGCTTTTTCTGCTAACTCACCCATTCCTGAAGTAACTTGTTGGATAGATGCGGATATTTCTTCTGTTGTTGCACTAGCATCTTCTGTTCCTTTTACTATTTTTTTTGTATTTTTATTTACTTCTAACATTTTTGAAGTTAACTCTTCTACTGTAGCTGATAATTGTTCACTTCCAGAACTAATATTTTCTGAATGTTCCACAATAGATTCAATTATAGATTTTATACTATCTCTTGATTTATTTAAAGCATTAGCTAATTGACCTAATTCATCTTTATTCTGTAAATCTACTTCTTCAGTTAAATCTCCATTTCCTATGGCTTCAGCAAATTTTACGCTTTTATTTAATGAATTTGAAATATATTTTGATATAGAAATTCCCATACTGAATGCAATTATAAATGCTATTATGCTAGTTAAATACATGCTTCTAGTAACCATTAAATAAGATTTTTTATTAGATTCATAAGCTAATTTTGCCATATTTTGATTTTTAACTATTAGCTCGTCCAAAGAATCTGACATCTTTATTCTTATATTTGTAGCTTCAATTAAATAACTTTCTGCTTCCACATACTTACCATCTTGAACAAATTTGATTAATTTGTTCCTACTTTCCGTATATAAATCTACTTGTTTCTCAACTTCATCCCACATCTCTCTTGCCTCTGTAGAAAGAGGTAGTTTTTCATAGGTATCAATAAGCTTTATATTTTTATTTTTTAAGTTATCAATATTATTAATTCTTTTACTTATGTTTTCTACATTTCTATCGTATATTAACTGTATTATCTCAGAACGAGTTTCAAGTAAATTTTCTTTTATTAAATGTAATTGATCTACACTATATAAATTATAACTATACATCTTTTCTGCATTATCATTTAAAGTTTTTAAACTTACTATACTTATTGAACTTATTAGAACGACTAGAAAAGCTAGAATTGTAAACCCACCTAATAACTTCGTTCTAACCTTAATATTCCTAAGAAATTTCATTGTATTTTGCTCCTTTACTCAAAAATATTACATCTAGATATAGTATCTTTATGTATCGATAGAAAAGTAATTATCTATGTAGTCAAATCTCTAACATTCAATACACATTTACTATATTCTGTAATATTTAAGCAACAATGAAAATCATAGGAATATAGATTCTTATTGATGTATAAAATTATCTTTTAAATTCATATAATTCATGGTTGTCCTAATATTGTATTCATTATACATATATGCCTTTTAGCCCTATAGCTTCTTAATTATTGTTTAATTATTGTAATACTAATTAAGAAAGTACTTATTGTTTCTATATTATTATATTACAAAGAATAATTTTAGTACCTGTTATTTTATAAAAATTTTTTCTATTTTAATTCAAAACTCTTATTTAAATTCTTTATTTATTATCATAGCTTTCTAATGCTATTGGAAGTGATGTGGTTACTATATTTCCTACAGCAGGTAAGCCTACTAATATAGCACTTATTATTTCTTCTCTACTCGCTCCCTTTTCCTTTGCTTGCTTTACATGAAATGGTATACCACTTTCCATTCTTGTTGCTGCTAAAACAGCTATATAAGCAAGTTCCTCTGTTTTTTTATCAAGCCCACTCACATTACCCAATTTTTGTACAACTTCCATCCATACTTTTGCATGTTCTGGTGCTTCATTCATAAAAGTTTGGAATGCATTACTAACTAAAGGTTTATTCATCCTTAAAACATCTCCTTATAATAAGATTATTTTTCTATTTATTGTTTTTGTATATTTCATGTAAAAAATATATTTTTAAAAAGCTTCTTTAATAAACTCATCTATCCAAATTATTTCGCTCTCTATACATGCTATAGGTCTTTCAAATAAAGCTTTTATATGAGGTCTTTGCTTAGCTGTTGGATGATTATCATATTTTTTAGCTATAAAACTCTTTCTCTCTATTAAATTTTCTTTACGATTTATTAATGCTGCATACAATTCCTCTTTTGTAATTAAATAGGAAAATGCCATTCCTATATCAAATTCGCCTGGATCACGCTTATACTCACTTAACATTTTTATAATATATTTTTTAACAATTTCTCTTGTTGCATCTTTTATAAAATATACTTTTCTCTTAGGGGAGCCATATTCTTTTTCATATCTTGAGTCTATTAAATTTTTTCTTTCAAGCTTATTCAGCGAATTGTAAATTGAAGAAAATCCTACCTCTGTCCACTCCCGCATATTTCTTTGTTCTATAATAGATTCAATTTCATATGCATAATAATCTTTGTCATGTAAAAGTAACAATAAGATTATTTCTATTTGAGTCATATTTATCCTCCTATTCTATATATAGAATAGCATTGTAAAATTAATTTGTAAATAAATTTATTAATTAAATTACTTTAGATATGAAAAGATTCTTCTAATCTTTATAATATAATAAAAAAAATTCTAAACTCTAGTACAGTAAAATTTCTGTCTAAAGTCTAGAATCTTTTTTATGCAGCTTGTTTGTTTTCTAAGTTTAATGCTAATTGTTTATTTTTGTATCTAACAAATAGTATAAATCCTATAAATAATGTAGTTACCTCTGTAACTGGTACAGTCATCCAAATACCAATACTTCCAAATAAATTAGAAAGTATAAACAACATACTTAAAACGATAATTAGTGCACGAGATAAAGAAATGCTTACTGCAAATTTAGGTCTTTCAACCGAATAGAAAAAAGCGTCAAATAATAAATTCATTCCCATAATAGCATATGCTAAACCATGTATTTTCAATGCTGAGGCAGTAACAGCTATAATGTGTGTATCATTTACAAATAGTGAACATAGTGGATAAGAAAAGAATATACAAATACATGTAAATATTGCGCCTACAGTAACAGCAAAAATTGATCCAAGCTTAAAAAAATTAAAAGTTCTTTTAAACTTATTTGCTCCATAGCTTATACTCACTAAAGGCTGCATTGCTTGGGAATTACCCATAAAAATTGAGAAGAATATTAAGTTAATATTGGCAATAATACCGTATGCCGCTACTCCAATCTCACCTATTTGCATTAAAATAACTTTATTAAAAGCTATAGTTACAATACCTACTGACATTTCACTAATAAAACTACTAATACCATTAGTTAAAATTCTTAAAAAGTCTTTAATGTTTGGTACAAACTTCATTAGCTTAAGCCCCGATTTCTTACTCAACGAATAACTAAATGTTATTATAAAACTTATTACAGTTGAAATTGCTGTAGCAATCCCTGCACCAAATATACCCCAGTTAAATCCAAAAACGAATAGTACATCTAATATAATATTTATAGAACAACATGCAATAGTTGCACACATTGCAATATGAGGAGCTTTATCATTTCTTGCAGAAACATTCATAAAAATATCTAATATAAAAAATGGAGCAAATCCTAAAATAGTTAACATATATTGCTTTGTCATATGAATAGTATTACTTGTTGCTCCAAGAAAATATGCTATTTTATCAATAAAAATAATTCCTAAAATGGCATAAATAACTCCAACGCATAAAGCACTAATAAATCCCAAGCTATACACCTTTCTTGCATTATCACCTTCATTTTTTCCCTTAAATATAGAATAAAGTGTTGATGAGCCTGTTGCAAAAAGAAAACCTGTTGCATACATCAGTGAAACAGTAGGTGTACTTACATTTAGCGCTGCTAATCCTGGTCCCCCTAAAGCCCTGCCGACACATAATGCATCTACAAATACATAGCCCGCTAGCATCATCATTCCAAATATACCAGGGGCTAAATATTTTAAATATAATTTTTTTTCATTATCTTTTACTAAATCAAAATTACTTTTCATTTCTATCATCCTAACTCTTTCTGTAAAGTCTGTACTACTTTTCTGTACAGCCTATTAAATATCTTTTTTTCCTGATCGCTTAAACAATTAAATGTAATATCCTCCTTTTCATACAATCTAGTAAGAATACCTTCTACATAATCAAAGCCGGTCTTAGTAAGAATAATAAGCTTTCTACGTTTATCTATACTATCTTTTTTAATTTGAATATATTTAGATGACTCTAATTGTTTTATTAATCCAGTTAGTGTTTGTTTATAAATAAACATAGTATCACAAATGTATTTTGCATCTATACCTTCAGGCTGTTGGTAAAGCACATCTAATACTTGAAGTAGAGAATAAGAAATTCCATTTTTTCTACACCATTCATAATAAATTCTAGATTCCAGTTTACTCAAAAGAATATGTTCATTGTATTCTATACTACTTCGCATAAAACACCTCCTTAGATGAATTCTCAATATTAAATAGTACTGTTTCGTACTATATTAATAATAAAAAAGTATGTTGGCACAAAATGATTGTATCCAACACACTCTTTTGAGTATTGTCTAATTGAAACAGGATACTTAATTTAATATCCTATTGATGTTAACACACTTTGAGAAAAAAATATGTACTTTTAAATACATAAGATCTATATTTCCCTCAATTCACTAGAGCATTCATCTAAAAGCCTATCTTTATCTATTATAGTTATATGATTTCGGTATGTTTTAATAATCTTTTTTTCTCGAAGAGTTTTCAAGTATTTAGCTGTATTGGTTCGATTCATACCTATCATAGATGCTAAATCATTTTGAGACAATCTAATTACTCCATCATCACACCCACCAGTTACTAAATATGAATATAAAAAATTACAAATTTTAACTAAACCATCATTAAAAAGAAGGTTAGCAGTATCATACATCAATAAATCCACCATTCTCACAAACCCTTCTAAAAGAGTTTCATACATTTCTGGATTTTCTTTTACGATTTTTGAAAAATATTTTTTCTTAAAAGCCAAAACTTCCACATCTGAAATTGCTAAAATTAACACTGAATGCTCTAAACTAAAGTCAATAGGATAATACAACGGTTGTATGGTTCCAGTACCATGAAAAGAAAAATTTTTCTCATGTCCACTTTGATGTAAGATAGATAATTTTGCCGTTCCGGATACAATATAAAATATAGTATCCATACTATCGTTTATACCGCAAAGATATTCTCCTTTTTTATAGTGTTGTACTTCATGTTCCTCACTATAAAATAAAGATTCATATTTTTTAAAATTATCACTAAAATAATATCGTGGAGCATACATTAACCTATCACTCCTTTTCAATATATTATCCGGATTATAAATCAATCACTTCACTGTATGTGTATTTAAGATTTGTGAATTTATATATCCCATAAACAAATCCTCTTAAAACTAATTTTACTTAGTACTAAGAGGACTAAAAATATAGAGAATTTATCTATATTTTATAAAAATCCTTATTTTAACAATGCTTTTTTATATAACAACTACTTTTTATGTGTATTGTAAATATATCACTCTTCTACTAACCAATTCCTTTTCATATATATTATATCAAAAGAAATATACACATCCAGCTAGAACTTTAAGTATTATACATAATATAACTAATTATTTATAATTTTATATAATTAATGAAAAATTTATCAAATTAGATTAGTTCTTAATTTGCATTCAATAAGTTTTTAAAATTAATCTATAACTAAATTTTTTATAACTTGAAACAAATCTTTTTCGGATTTAAGCTTTTCCTCATTACCAGCAGCACATAGGTTATTCTGCTTAATAATATCATCTATCATACCTGCATAACTTCTTATATCTTCTACTGTAGTTGATAAAATTTCGTCACGATATTTTTGTACATCTTGTTGTGTTCTTCCTGTTATATACATTTCATCTCCCTCGGCTCCCTTGCCCATAGGTCCTTTAGGAAAATCTATCACATATATTGCTCTTGTAATATGTGTTATCATTTCATTTTTATCTGCAGTAAAATTTTTTAAGAAATTTCCCATATTATTAAATGTATTTATAGTTTCCTTTAATTTCGGATCTCTATATGAATACAATACTATAGATGAGTCATCTTTTATAGCACCAGCTCCATAGGCCCCACTCTTTGCTCTAATCTCCATAGTCAAATACCTAGATAAAACTTGCTTAAGTACATCCAATTTACCACTATCTTCATAACCTAACTTTTCAAAATCTCCAGCCTTTGCTATATACTGTACTTTTGATGGTATTGCAAATCCTTCTCTTTTCACTGAATAATCAAATTTATATTTCTGCACTGGAAAAGTACTATGTTTTACTTTATCTAAAAAATTACTTATGGATTTTTCAAAATTATTATACTTGGATTCATCACCAGTATAACTAACAATTAAGTTTTCTTTATCAAATGCTATACTTTTTACTTCATTAAGATTTTTAATGATCTCATCTGATTTTTTATCAAAATTTTTATCTAATTCACATATAAATTGATAGAAAGGTATGCATTTTAAACTATTATATTTCTGAAAATCCGAGGTATATGATTGTGCCTGTTCTCTAACATATTTAAAGATATCTCCTTCTATATCAAATTCAATATTCGCTCTTATCTGCTTAATTAAATTTCTTAAATTATTTTTATCTTCAAACTTACTTTTGTTAGTTATCTCATCCAATAATACAAAAGCATTATCTAAATTATTATTTAATGAAGTAAATGATAATTTTAACTTTGGATAATACTCATCTTTGTTCTTACTACTTTTATAAGCATCTGCACTAATTGAAATTCCTCCAGTATATGTATTTATATCACTGACTAATTTACTTCTATTATAATTTTCAGTATCCACTTTTCCTAAAATATTAGTTAACAGCATTAAATACATTAACTTATTTTGTGGAACCTTATTTGTATCATAATATAAATTTATATATTGAAGTCCATTTGTATACATTAGATGTTTTAATACTGTTGTATCTTTAATATTTTTTACTTCCGTTGGTATTTCTTCTGATTTTTTACTTATATCTTCTAAAGTAAGTGTCTCTTCCTTAGACCCCTTTGACTTTGAAGATTCTTCCTGCCATTTCTTTAATTCTCTATTTTCATTTATTATATTATTTAATTCTTTCTTAGATAAGCTTGATTTATATTTGGCAAGTTGGCTTTTTAACTTCTTTGCATTTTCTTCTTCTAAACCTGGTTTTGGTTTTAAAACTACAAGTGATGAATGATTGTTATTCAATATATATTTTTCAATTAATTTTTCAAAATATCGATTTTTAGCTTTCCCCCTAATTTTCTTAATTTGTGAATTTTTATTAATAGTTCCTAATATGTCCCCTTTATATAGCCATGCACTTCGTACCTCTTCCATATAATCTTGTCCTCTATTTGGTGATATATCATCGTTACGAATTCCCATTTCAAATGAATTAATTACTGAATTTATAAGTTGTTTATCAAAACCTTTTTTTACTATATCATTTAATGAATCATTAACCACCTTAACAAATTTTTCTTTTTGTGATTCATTTGAGTTCATAAGCATTATGCCATATTGCATTTGTAAAGTATCATTAAGAAAATCAAAAACATTTCCTTCTATTTTATTATCTAAAAATGCTTTTTTTAAAGGTGATCCTTCTGCCATAATTAACCTACTTAGTATACATAATCCCATTTTTGTTTCATAATCTGTATATTTACATGTTGCATAATTTAATGATAAATAAGTTGAATTTTTTGTATTGCTTCCTACTGGTGATGGGTAATAATCTTCTACATATTTCATTTTGTCAAATGGTTTTTCTTCATTTATTTCATTATGAAAATGTGCCTTATTAAATTTACTTAAATATTTATTATTTATATTCTGAAGTGACTTTTCAATATTCATATTTCCATAAAGATAAATTAAACTGTTTGATGGAGTGTAATTTTTATTATAAGTTTCTAAGAACTTTCCATAACTAAGTTTCGGTATATCAGCTGGATCTCCACCTGAATTAAATTTATATATTGTGTTTGGCAATAATGACTTATTCATAGTTTTAATTAGTTTTTGTATAGGTGAATCTTTTCCTTTCATTTCATTATATACTATCCCGTTAATTTTCATTTCTTCATTAGGTGAATCTATTTCATAGCGCCATCCATGTTTCATAAAAACCATTTTACTAAGTTTAGGGAAAAACACATCATTTAAACACTTTCCCATCTCATCTTGAAAATCATCTTCTTTTTTAGCTAAAATGTAATATTGCGTAAACTCTGATCCAGTATAAGGATTACCTGATTTTGTATTTGATTCTTCTAAAACCCCATGTTCAATAATATGATTTACACCCGTATTGTCATTGCATAATGTTTTAAATGTAATTCCAAAAACCTTATTATTATCATTATTCTGAAGACAAACTAATTTTCCTCCTGTTTTTTCATGTTCAAATTCATAAACTGTAGAATCCACATCTTGAACATATTTTTTATTCAATAGTTTAAATCCTGAATACAACTTTGAAACTGTAAATTCTGTTTTAGCTTCTTTAGCCAATGCAGTTAAAGAATTAACTCCCAATTGACTCATTCCAAAAAAATAAGCAATTATTGATATAATCACAATTGGAACTTTAAATTTTTTCTTCATACATTGCATTCCTTTCTAAAACATATTATTCTATATCTGTACATACATAGAAATTTTTAAAATGAAATATTCTAGATTGTTTTGGATTAAACAGATATATCTTCCAATTAATAGTATACACATGATTTATGGCAGTTTGGTGTCATACAGTTAAAAACTTTTTCCTTTACTTACATACTTAAGCATTTTTTATGCTATAATTTCAATCGAGGTGATAAATCATGAACAAAACTATTCTTATTGTTGAAGATAAAGATAGGATGAGAGACTTAATTGCCGATTACTTAAAAAGCGAAGGCTTTAGAATTATTGAAGCTATAAATGGCGAAGAAGCACTAAAAGAATTTAAACTAGAAAAAATTCATCTTATAATATTAGATATAATGATTCCTTATATTGATGGATGGAAAGTTTGTAAAGAGGTACGCTCCTATTCAGATGTTCCTATAATAATACTTACTGCTAGATCTGATGAAGATGATAAATTAAAAGGATACGATTTAGGAGCAGATGAATATGTTACAAAACCATTTAGCCCAAAAGTTCTTGTAGCAAAAATTAAAGCTCATCTGAGAAGAATTGATGGTGCAATTACAAAGGGAAGCCAAATTATTAGTATTGGTAATATCTCAATGAACCTTTTATCATGTCAAGTCTATATAAATAACAAAGAAATAAATCTATCTCCAAAAGAATATGATCTTCTTTTATACATGATGAAAAACAAAGGAATTGTATTATCTAGAGATACTATTTTACTTAATGTTTGGGGTGCAGAATATGATGGCGATTTAAGAGCTGTAGATACTCAAATTAAAAGGCTCAGAGAAAAACTTGGTGTTAATGGAAACATCATTTCTACTGTAAGAGGTAAAGGTTATATCATAGAGGTAAAACATGAATCGTAAAGGAATTACATATAAACTATTTAAAATTACATTATTAACATTCATCTTCACTATAACCCTAATATTGTTGGTTCAAGGGTTATTTTTCAAAAGATTTTATGTGCTTACCAAGGAAAGATTTATTGGAAAAAATTTAGATATAATTCAAGATACTTATGGCAATTACATATGTTCTAATTATGGTAGTGACGTACTATTTAAATATAGAGTAGACAAATACGAAAAATCTAATGATGTATATATATGTGTACTAGGAGATAATCTTAAAAATATACAGTTTGAATCTCCATCATTTCATGCTAAATTTGGAAAATATGGTGCAGATGACTTAAAAAATAAACTTAAGTCAAATCTGAAGAATCCTTCAATACTAACTCCTGTTGGTTATCCTTATATTTCTATAAAAATCACAAGTTTGGGAGATGTTAAAACTGAGTTTTTTGTTATAGTTAAATCAGTCTCTGCTCCAAAAGGACCCCATTACTTGGCTGTAGTCCATCCATTGCAACCTATTTCAGAAGTTATGTCAATATCAAAGGAATACTATTTAATTATTTATGCCATAGCAATTATTATAATTATAAGTATATCTTTTATATATTCTAAACTAATTTCTCGCCCCCTCTTAGAGTTAAATACTGTTGCATCAAAAATGTCTAAATTAAACTTTAAGACTAAATGTAAAATTAAATCAAATGATGATGAGCTAGGGGCTTTAGGAAATTCTTTGAATTTTCTTTCAGAAAATCTAGATACTGCACTTACTAGTCTTAAATTAGCTAATGAAAAACTTCAACAAGATATTGATAAGGAAAGAGAACTTGAAAATATGCGCAAGGAATTTGTTGCAGATGCTTCCCATGAATTAAAAACTCCAATCTCCTTAATAAAAGGTTACTCTGAAGGAATCAAGGATGGAATAGCTAAAGGAAACAAACAAGATAATTACTTAGATATAATAATTGACGAATGTGATAAAATGAATATCCTAGTTAATGAAATGCTAGACCTTTCAAAATTAGAGTTTGGGAAAATTGGTCTTAATATTGAAACATTTTATCTAGATTATTTAATTGAAAAAATATTAAATAAACATATTGATCTCATTGAACAAAAAAATATTATATTAGAAATAGACATATTAAAAAACTTACTTGTTTTTGGTGATGAGTTTAGAATCGAAGGGGTAATTACAAACTTTTTAACTAATGCAATTAGTTATACATCTGAAAATCATATTATAAAAATAACTACATACAGATTTTCTAATGAGATAATGGTAGAATTTGAAAATGAAGGTGAACATATTGCTAATGAAGAATTATCTAGGATTTGGGAGAAATTTTATCGAATTGAAAAATCAAGAGATAAAAAACTTGGTGGAACAGGTCTTGGACTTGCAATATGCAAAAATATACTCTCTCTTCATAAAAGTAATTTTGGTGTAGAAAACACACAAACAGGAGTAAAATTCTTCTTCACGCTGAATATATCTGAATAAACTCTTTGTATCTTTGTAAAAAATATAAATTAAAATATTCTAATAATATGAATTCATAGGAACAGCTTTATGTTCAAATTCTATTCACATAAGCCCTCTATTTTATAAGTTGGCATTTATATTGAAACGCTAATTCATGTATTTCGGAACAATACTAGTACCTAGAACTTGACTCTATTTTTCTTTAAGTTTTATCAAATAAAAAATCCACATCCTGCATAAATTTTATGCACAGATGTGGATAATGTTGGTTTGAAAAAAAGTTTGATCAAAATATTACCTATAACCGTTGATTTTGTGTAAATAAAAAGAACTAATTTTGAAAAAAAGTTTGATCAAAATTTAGTTCTTTAATTTTTTATGTTAATTTATTTTTGTAAAAAAGTTTGATCATTTTTAATAACTAATACAAAAATTTATTTATCAATTAATCTATTATATATCTTCAATCCATTTTTCTAAATTATACTGTTCCTTTAAGCTATCATATACATTAACATGTGTGCCTGCTTCATTATTGTTTTTTAATATTGCATTAGTGTAACTAAACAAAGTATTCACAGTTCCATCCATCTTATTCCTTTTAATTTTATCAATAGTAATAGTTAACGCTTTTATAATATCAGTTAAACTAAAATAATTTTCCCAATCGTATAATGTTTTTCTTATAGTCTCATCAGTCTTCAATTCTGGATAATAATAAGTTAAAAATTCAAAACTTTTCAAATTATTATTGTCTAAATAGTCAACTTCAAATGTTATAGTTCCATCAATTAATATTTGATTTTTTGTCATAATATCATAACAGTTGTCACACAAAGCAATTAAATTATTTAAATTATTTATATTTTTATCAGAAGTCATATAAGCAATTTTTAGTGGTCTTCCTGTTTCTCCACAAGTCATACATGTATAGCTTTGTCTTTGAAAAACTAAATATCTAATGCTAGAATTAATATCTTTAACTACCATTAAATTATTTATAGTTTCCAAATTATTAATCAATATTTCAGGCACAAAAATATAATTTTGCTCTTCAGACAATAATACGAAGTTTTGCTTCATTAATTTTCTTATTATTTGCCTAGCAACTAGTATTTTTGTTTTATTTATTAAATCATAAATTATAGGTTCTTGAGGTATATATCCATACATAATAATTTCTTTATCTTTAAACCTATATGTACTTTTTTCCCCACTCTCTTTAGCTAATTCAATTATTTTACTTAACATCATTTTCTCTAATCTATTACATGCTTTTATCCTTTTAAATAATTCACTCCATACTACCATATTATCCATTTCTAATACGTGATTTAAAAAATCTAACGTATCACTATTTTCTAAACTTGTTATAATATTTTCTTTAGTAAATAATACATCTTGCTCTTTTTTGATTTCTAAAGCTTTTTCAATCAATTCTTGTTCCTTAGCTTTAATAGCAATCATCATTGCAGCTCTTTGTTTCCATTCTTTAAAATCTTTAATAGTATTCTCTATATCATTACTAATATAATTGCATTTATCACATTTAATTTCATAGCTAAAAGTATCATTATTCTTTTTAAGGTAAAGTTTTTCCTGACATTTAGGACATTTTATATTATTTAAATCTTTTTCAATTTCTTCTATTTTTTCTTCAAATCTTATTTTTTGTTCAGTAATTCTCTCCATTTCCATCTTTGCTTGTTCTATTGTTAATAAATCTGATTTACTTACTTTTTTATTACATTGCTGACACTTGAATATAAATCTCCCCTCTAAATCACTTTCAATTTCAAAAGAATCATTAAAACATTTAGGACAATAATTTTCTAAACTATCAATTACAATAGAAACTATTATTTTTTCAATCCTATTATAAGGTATGGCAAATTCACTTATTAAATTTTCTATAGGAGAGTTATTGTAATACATTTTTAAAAGTTTTATATATTTATCAGTGGGATATGCCTTAATTATATCGCTAAATGCTATTTGTTTAGATACATTATATTTTTCCTTTAATTTGTTAACCGATATGTTGGTATTTTCCCAAAACTCTTGTGAAAATTTCACAAAATTCTCCTCTGAATTGTTTTCTAAATACTTTTGGATATTTACTTGTTGTTTGAATTCCTTTTTTATTTTTTCAAAATAGTTATAAAAATCATACTCCTGTATGTACTTACTTATATCCATTAATATCCCCCATAACTCTTAATGTAAAATCATAATACCTTTATTTAAATATAGACAACTTAATATTACTAAATGAATAAAAATTTATTTATATAATCTAACTTGTTAAATTCACTAATAATAAAAATATACTTCTACTATCTATTTGCATAAATATTAATATCAGCTAGAAAACTTCTTTATATATACTAATCCTTCATCAACAATTTAGTTATTTCTTCATTTAATGTTTTAATGCTTAATTTCTCAAATTCTGGTTTATCATAATCAAATTCTATTTCTTCACATAAGTCTTTAATTGTATTAAATACCATGTGTCCTTGCTCTTAAAAAATTAGATTATGCAGAATTTCTTCCTTAATATTTACAGAAAAACTATATTTAACATAAACTATTAATTGTTCAGTTAGTTTTTATTTATGAATTATAGGTATTAGCTCATACTAATCATTGTTATTCTTAAAATCAATACTTTCATAATCTTTTATCATATATATTCGCTATGCTATATATCATTTACATTAAACCTATTAATTCCCTGTACTCTACATACTTCATCATATAAAATTCCAATACTATATCTAGCTCTTGTAAATGCTACATAATATTTTGCTTTAGATGCTTCTAAATTTGAGTAGTCTCCAGTTTTTAAAAATTTCTTCATTGGTCCATTAGGAATTATGAGCACTCTTTCAAAGGTAAGCCCTTTTGAAGCTCCAAAGTTTAAAATATTTTCACTATTAAATTTACTTCTTCTATCAAACCTTAGCAATTGAGGATTAAACTTTTTTATATACTTATCTGCATCTTTTTTATTTATAATAAATACTCCATCGTGCCCTGTAATTTTATAATTTTTAGAAATTGTTTTTTCCATTTCAGGATATAAAGAATCAGCTAAATCGCAAATTATCTGATTAGATCTAAAGCACTCATTTTTATGATAAATAGTACACATATTGTTATTCTTCCATTTTATAAATAAATCATATATATTGCTTCCCTTATACTTTTTATTTTTACAAGAATTATTTGTTGAATATGTCGCTTGTCTAAGATCTCCTACTAATCTAATATTTATTCTTGATTTAAATAACAATTTTAATATATCAAAATCATAACCTGCTAAATCTTGCACTTCATCTATGTAAATCCTATCATACATTAGTTCTAATCTATTTATTACTGCTCCATTTGCTTTTTCATTACATTCTTTAACAAACAAAGATATCTTATCTGTATAAATTTCTTCCCCATGTTTAAAATAATATTTTTCTACATTTTCCTTTTTTACAAATCGAGTTGATGTTTTATTAGTAAAAAATATTGTTTTAATTCTTTTCTTTTCATATAAATAATTTTGATATGGTCTTACACCCTCACTTAACAAAAAAGAAAACCAACTCTGAATCTTTACATTGTTAGGAATAACTCCATGTATTTTTATAATTTTTTTCTTTATTTCATTAAGATTATCAATTGTATAAGTCAATATTAATATTTTTTCATTTTTTTTACTCAAAGAATCATTTGCTATAAAAGTTGTTTTACCTGAACCAGCAGCTGAAATAATCACCTTATTATTTAATTGCATCTTGTATATACTCCGGTATCTTTATATCTTCTTTACTTTCAAATATTTTTAATGCACATTCAGTCTTATTTGTAGTCATATAATGGATCATGTCATCTTCTGAAGTTTTGTTTATTCCAAATACTTTATTCAGGATTTTTAAATTGTTAACTTTATAGATTTGAGGTTCTAGTGTTTTATATTTTGTATCGATATCATAAAATATATTTATATTATTAATCTCTTCATACTCTTTATATTTTTCTTTTAAAGCCTCTATATTTCCATCATTATCAGTAACCACTTTAATTGGTTTACCTAATAGTTTAGCTATTTCTAAAAATCTTTTAAATGATAATCCTTTAACCGTTATTACGTCTGTTCCATCTTCTATTGGTAGTTTTCCATATTGATTAAGATATGCTTTTTGTATTATTAGCTCATCTGATGGTCCTTCACATAGGATTGGATTTTGTGATAATAGCATTCTTAAAGTATCATATCCTGGCAATTTTTTAAAATACTTTTGTGTATCTTTTTTCAATAATGATAATTCCATGGTTTTCTTATTTTTATTAAATAAAATTAAATTTTCTAACCCCAATTTATTGACTACATATGTACTATGAGTTGTTAGAATTAATTGTTTACCACTACATTTAGAACTTATGCCTTCTATTAATTTATTCATATTAGAAAATGACAAATGATTTTCTGGTTCTTCTATAAGAATAACACTTGAATCTTGTGCTTGAGTTTCTAATGCTAATCTCATTTTTATAGAACTTTGTTCTCCTTGACCAGCATAATTAAAGGGTACTTCGTCCAAATATGATGTTAATGCTGATTCCCAATTTGTTTTTGCAGATATATCTACAGCTACTGCTAATTCTTTGTTAGTTATATTTCCTTTTATCATATTTAGCCTTTTATTTATACTTGAAATTGACTCTTCTGCTACAAAAGATTCTTTCAATTTTCTATAACTCAATGATAATTGTGCTTTTTCTTTGTCTTCTAAAATATCATTTATAATCTTAGAAATGTATTTGTCCGTACTATTTGTTAACTTAATAGCTGACGTATCTATATATGTACAATTTATAGGAATACTTCTATTCGTTATTGAATTATATGCAAATGAATACCATTTAACTTCATAATATTCTATAGGTATAGTTTTTATCTCATTTGGATCTTCAATGTATTTTTCATATTCATCTACATATGCTTCATTAAATTGAATAGATAAATGAATTCCTGGACTATTTTCTTTCTTTATGTTATTGCTACCTCTTAACGCTTGTACATCTTCTGTCTCTTTTAAATATAATTCAATTACAATCTTAGGTAATGGAATTTTTTTGCCATTTTTTAATGATTCTATATAATTATCTACCACTTTAGTATTAAATAAATATGGTGTGAGCTCATATATACTATTTCTATCATTAATTCGATTAGTAAGTCCTAAATTAATAGCTTCTAATAAAGTTGTTTTTCCAACTTCATTATCTCCAACAATTATTGAAATATCATTTGAAAAACTTAATTCAAAATGTTCAAAAGACTTATAATTTTCTATAACTATTTTTTCAATAATCACCTAACTACTCCTTTTTTTTGTATTTACATATTTTTTAGCTATACTATATTGTATAACTTTCTATGTTGTTCTATAGCATACTTATCTGTCATACCTGCTATATAATCACATATTGTTCTTAATAACTCAATTTTATAATTTATATATTGAATTTTGTCTTCTTCATCTTGCCCCCTATTAAAATGATACTCTGATAATATATTTCTTAATTTACCTACATTATATTCACTAGAATTTTCATATTTACGCCTCTCTAAATTCTTTTTATCTTCTTTATATAAATTTTCAAACAATTTAACTATAGTCTTATCTGGTAATTGCTGAGGGCTTATAAGATATGCTTTAAATAGTTCTTTTATTATATGTTGTCCTACTGCATCCATTGTCTGTGCCTTATGTGAATTTAATATTCTATTTCTTAAAAATTCTTCTAATTTCTTATCTGTTTCTTTCATAAAGTCACTATATGCAACTATATCTTTATAATTTTTCACTTTATTTTTGATATTATAAAAGTCTTCATTGTTTTTGATATTATAATATTCAACAAATTTTCTAAAATTATTTTTTGTATTATAAATAATATCTGTAGTCAATACATTTACAATAAATTTTGAGAACTTAGGTTTATATAAGTCTACAGAACCCTTATCTATAGATTTTTTTATATCTTTAAAATTTCTTTTATGATCTTCTATAGATTCTAATAGTTCTTGCAAACCATTTAAATTTTTTTTCTGAACATTTTCCCTATATCCATTAAAATTAAATATTTTACCTAATTGTTCATATAATTCATTTTTATCTATTATATTATATTCTAATGCATCTTCAATATCATGATGTCTTTGTGCTACTTCATCTGCCAATGCAACTATCAAACCTTCAAAGCTCCATTCTTCCTTTATCTGTTCATATAAATTAATATTTTTTATCTTCATATTTCTATAAAAACTTAATGAAGCCTCTTCTTCTAACTTTACATTACATTCTTTGTCTTTTTCATGTCTAAAAAGGCATTTATTGTTCTTATCTTCCATTTTGCATTTTTTATACTTCATTTTACTATGATTTAACATTCCCCATAAAGTATAATTAGTTAAATTCATACTAGACTCTAATTCAGCTGCTACTCTAATAGATTGCCAGTTATGTTTAAATCCTTTCATTTTTTCAATATCACTTAACTCATTGAAATCTCTTATTTCATAACAACCACTCATTATACTATTAAGCATTCTTTCTCCTACATGTCCAAATGGTGTATGTCCTATATCATGCCCTAATGCAATCGATTCCGCTAATTCTTCATTTAATTCTAAAGCTTTTGTTATAGTCCTCGCTATCTGTGCAACTTCCAAAGTATGTGTTAGTCTTGTTCTAGCATGATCATCATTTCCTGCTAAAAACACTTGTGTCTTACCACTCAATCTCCTAAATGCTTTTGAATACATTATTCTATCCCTATCTCTCTCAAATTTACTTCTTATAGGATGTTTGTCTTCTTCCTCTATTCTTTGTGCATAATTATCATTTGCAGCTAAACAACTATATGTGCTCTTACTCATATTTTATCCCCCTCTATGCAAAATTTATATCAATTTATTGTAAATATAAGTTTCTTTATCATTAACACTTCTTTTAATATGTTTATTTCTATAAATATCAATTCCCATTTGTGATATCTTATCCATAGCATAATTACTCCACTTACCACTTTCATCAACTAATCCCAATAATATTATACTATAAATCATTTTCCAATTCATCAATATATTACCTTTCAACAGTAACATCGACAACGCTTTATCTTCTCTTTCTACCTCTATCAAACTACAAACTCTACTATCCATCATAGTTATTTTCCCAATAGCATATTTTCTCTTTGTTATTCCATCGCTTAATCTTGAAAATCTTTTACCTTTTCTTCCTTCAGGTAAGTCTCCAATTATTACTTCTACTGATTTTATATTATGTCTCTTCTCTAACAGCTTTAATATATCTATAAATTCCTCTAATTCTCCTTTTTCTTCTACATTTGCTATACTAGTAAATTCTAATCCTCTAATTAGCTTTTCTCCACCTTCATCTGCTGTAGTTCTTAGTTGTCCATTTTCCAAAATATATTTTTTTGTATTTTCATCTTCTCTTTTTCTTTTAACTTTTCTACCACTTTTTACCCTATTTATTTTAGGAACCTTTTCGTATTCATGACTAATTAAGAAAGTATTTAATTCTTCCGAAGTCTTTGTTGATCCATCTGCTTCTGAATCTAATTCCCTATCATTTATTCTGTTCTTATTAACGTACTTCCTTTTTTTAGTTTCATTTGTTGTTTCTGATTCTTCTAAACTTGTATGATATATATTTATTTCTTCAGCATTAATTCTTTTCTTTTTAAGAGATACTATCTCTAATACTCTAATATATTTCTCCTTTTTCTGAACTCTTGCCTTTATGTTAAATCTTTCAAATAGAAATTCACATTTTAATTCTTCTACTCCCCACATATTTGCTCCTATACTATTAAACATTTTAAATACTTTAGGATTTGTAAGTAACCATGCTAAATGACTTATCTTTTCATTTTTTAATAGATTTTGTTCATACTGTGAAGTAAAATGGATACTTAGTTCACTTCCTTCTATTTCATAAGTAAAGTAATTTTCTAATGTATCCATTTCCAATATCCTATTTAGCATAAATCTATCTGGTGCTAAAACAGCTCTTATTATTTCAATTACAGGTATTGTGTATAGAATACGGTTTTTAAAAAAATTAAATGTCTTTGATTTTGTTTTATCTTTAAATCCACTTCCCCAAATTTCCCAATCTCTTTCATTATATTCTGCTTTAACACCATTCAAATTTATATCCATCATATTTTTATTTTCTAAAATTGCCCCGTTGTTTAGATTTCCATCTGTATAGTATTTATCTACTGATAAAAAATGTATATCAGCCCAATCTAATGTGATTTTCTTTGTAGCTTTTCCCCCTTTAAAATATGTATTAACCATCCATTTATTATTTTGCTTAAATGGTTCTCCAATCCATATTAATTTAGCCTTTTCCCCTTTTTGAAAAGGCCATTTTACTATTTCAACTCCCTTTTTTCCCATACATATCCCTCTTATCTTTTTTATTTACATAATGTATTATATAGCTTTTTATTTTTTCAAAGTCCTTACTTCTAATGCCTGCACTTCTCTGTATTTCCCAAAGCCTTATACATTCATCTTTTTCATACATAGTATCTATTATCTTTTTGCATCTTCTTATTTGGAACTCTTCCACAGTCTCTATTATTTGATTTAAATACTTTTTTGTTTTAGGTAACTTGTTGATATTTTTTTCTAAAGTAACAAGTATTCCTGCTGATTTTCCTATACTAGACTTTGTTATTCTAATAGGAGAATCTTTACTTAACAGTTCTTTATATTTAACTTTTATCAAAGCCACAAATTCTATATCTCTTTTATCCCAATCTACCTTTTTATTACGATTAATACTTTTACTTTTTAGTGGTAAATTATCCTCTAGCCACTTTTTATCATTCCTATATAAGTACATATATTCTTTTTTACACATATTCCTTATTTCAGTTCTTGTTGCTGTGGGATTAGTTACTCTAGTATTTAAAATGTGCTCTTTATATATTGTTCCTATCTTACTTTCAACTACTTTTTCTTCAGCTTTTATAGTATTATTGTGTCTTTTCAAATAGTTTGTGGATAATAATGTATCAAACTTTAATATAGTTTTTGGATCACAATTCATAAGTCTTGCTAACTCTCTAAGTCCATATTTTTCTTCTCTCAAATATTCTCTTAACTTATTTTCCCACACCTTACCAAATTTCTTTATTCTACCTATCTTGTATTTATCTTCTTCTAACTTATCAGGTCCTTTTCTAGAATATACAAAACCACACTCACAACTAAAGGTACCAACTGGTAATCTACTTTTATAATCTTCCGTTATTTTTAATTTTTTTACTACATTCAGTTTATAATGCTCCGCAGCACTATTTAAACAAGTCCATGGTCCTTTACCAAATGGATTATATTCATTATTTATCTCGTTAAAAAAATTTTCTATATTACCTGATAAAAAATTTATCAATAATAAATGTCTTATGGGATGTACTGTTCTTTTTAAATTTCTTGTTACTACTCTAAGCCAATTATATTCATCATCATTATCTATATTAGATTCCATTAGTTCCAAAAATCCCTTATCATAAAAACTTATAAATTCTTCATATAACTCTCTTTGTTTTATCCTCTTACTTGTAGTAGTTAATTCTTTTTCATATAGTAAGTTCTTATATCTATCAAGTATTTTTTCTTTATATATATTATTTAAATCTGTTTGAAGTAAATAATATGCATCCTTTGATATTTTGTATAATTTATCATAATATTTATCATCTACTAATCTTATATTTCTCAAATCTAATAATTTTTTATCTAATCTTATGAACTCTATCCTACTGCAATTGCTTTTATCCAAAGGATATTTTTTTAATTCTGCTGCATCATGTGGACAAATAAACACTCCTTGCAATTGATGTTCTCTATGAATGTATGGCTCTCCATACTCCTGTATTTCCTTCTTTGCACAACAAGCACAATAATATATAGCATCCTTTTTACATATGCTGCCTGCTACCATTCCTAATTTAGTGTAAAGTCCACCACCATCCTGATATTTAATTTCTTTTAAAAGCTCCTTCTTTCTATCCTTAGGTAAAAATGGACTATAAAATGGGAATATAGTATGATTTTTTATTATATTTTCTGCTGTATATCTATCCCCTAAATTTTTAGCTAAAATATCAATATTACTTCCTATCTCCAAACTAGGTATAATACTCCTTTTTCCAAACAATTCTTGTAATGTATCTTTATAATCTACGTTGCCTGTATAATAATGATATCTTGCTATTGCAGAATATATAAGTTCGTCTTTATAAGGGTCAGTAAAAAAATGTATCATTATATTGCTCTCCTTTTAAAATACATTTTTAAACCGCCCATTCCCCATTAATTTTATTTATTTTGCCATTAAAAATTCATCGATTGGATTCTTAATATATCCTTCTTTTTTTAATACTTCATATGGATGTTTTTTATTCTTTTTTGCTATTTCAAATAAAGCTAACAATCCTTCATTTTGTTTTTTATTTTCTTTATTCTCTTTTATTTTTCTATCTATTTTTTTCTTTTCATTAATCTCCATTGCTGTCTTTATAGCCATAGTTTTTATTAAATTATAATCTTGATCTACTGCTACCTTTTCTGCTAGCTTTTCGGCTAATTTTTTAATTTCAATATTATCTAGTTCTTCAAATATACCTATTGAAGATAAATCCATAACTAAGTTCTCTACAGTATTTCTTCTTTTAAGTTCAATGGTATTATTTCTCTCTTTAAAAGATTTTTCTAATCTTCCTATTAACTCAATATCTTTCTTATAATTAATTGATATATCATCTAAATTTATTGATATATCCTCATATTTCATAACTTCAACCATATTATTATTTCTAAGAGCCTTTATCATAGGTTGAATCATGTGTAGATCTTCTTTGGCTGTAGTTCTTAAGATGTTCACGGTTATCTTTTCTCTTTCTTCACTTAAAGCTCTTTCCTGAGCAAGTATAAATAAATTTACTGCCACTGCTGTTATCCCTTGGCATTCATCATAGAAAGCATTTTTTATTTCATCTGTTAATACTGTGTTTTCTTTCAAACATTGAAAATCCCACAATGTTTCTAAAAAGAAATTCCATTCATCACTTTCTTTATCCATTCTATCCCACATTATTGCACCTTCACTGGCTGCTCTTCTTGCTTGTCTAAAATTGCCTTTAAATATTTTTTGTGCTTTGGATGTTCCAATTAGTACTGTTGGTACTCCTACTGTATTACTTAATGTAACAAAAAAGTTTAGCATTTCTTCCATATCATTTTTAGAATTTAGTAAATGTTGTATTTCATCTATAACTAAAACTCCTATACCATAAATACTAGCAAGTGAAGTCATATGTAGCATCATAGTTGATGTTACTCTATTAGCATATCCAAACTTCTCTAAATACCTAGTTCCAAGTAAATCATCAATAGCTTTAAAAAAACTTTTACATAAAGTAGATAAGCTACCATCGTAGGGACAATCTATTTTTAACCATACTATTTGGGTTCTACTAAAATTTTCTCCGTTATACTCTTCATGTTTTATTATTTGAGGATACATAACCAACAATCTTTCTATAGCTGTGGTTTTTCCTATACCTGAAATACCTATTATAGCTAAACTGTCTGCAGTAGAGCGTATATTACTCATTCTTTCTTCTAATAAGGTATTGTCATATACTTTATCATCTCTAAGTTCGTTTAATATCCTTAATCTTTCAAAATAACTTTTATTTAAAGGATTTCTAGCCAAGTATCCCCTTCTAATAAGTGCTGACAACCTCCTTTCTACAGTGAAATGTACTGGTAATGGTTGAACAAAGTTTTTAGCTCTTTTTATTATGTGATATCTTAAATTAGATTCCATGTTCCTATCTTTTTCATCAATTCGTGGTATAACACTAAATCTATCGATAACATCATCTTCAGAAAATATATTAGGTAATGCTTCTATAAATGGATTATTTGAATATTCCTGTATAATCTGTGTTTTATAATTTGCTTTTTCTGTATCCCCTTTAAGAATTATAATATTTTCATTATTTTTCACGCTTCTCATCTCTTTTCTGTCTTAACTTTTCCATTAACCTAGCCTTTCCAGTGAGTTCATTAGATTTATGTTTATCTTTATTTATAGGTAATTCAATTACTGTATTCTTTTCTTTATATTCTTTCTTATCTTCTCCTAAATCAAATGACTCAGCTACCCTATTTATCTCCTTTTCAACTGCTTTATTATTCCTTATTCCCTTTAACTTTTTATTTTTACTTTCATCATAACTTACAAACTTCTGTTTTTCCTTTTGAGCCTTTTTAACTATTTTTTCTATTTCTTTATCTAAATCTATATTAATTTGAGTTTGCTTATTTTTTTCCCGTTCCTTTAGCTCCGAAGATAATTCTTCATTAAATATAATTTCTTCTAATATACAATCCTTATATTGCGTACTGCCTTCTAAAAGATAACACTTTTCGTAGTCCATCCCATTCCCATAAGGAATATATATTTGATTCATATTTCTTGGGTCATAAACTATCTCTATACTTCTAACTTTTGATTTTATAAACCATTGTTCTTCTATAGCTTTCTTAGAACCATAGTATAAATTTTTAAATCTTATTCCAGCTCTTGATACGCTCCCTTTTCCTTTTGGTAATATATTTAATCTAAATTTTTCTGAATCAACAACTCTTAATCTTCCTTTCTTATTTTCTATTCCCCAACTCCAAAGTTTTATAGGTATTGGCGTTACCTCATCTTTAATCATTTCTTTTTCCATAGGATATTTATCTATCATTTTGTTATTATGATAGATTACCATTTTTATAACTATAGTTGTAAATTCCTCTAAAGTAAGAGTTGCATCTAATCTATAATCTCTATCTCCTCTTTCTCTAAATTCCTTTTGTATGGCTCCAGGGGCTTTATGCTTTATCTTTGTATTAATTGTTCTAAAATTTCTTTCCACTATTCCTTTTAGATCTCCTCTGTATGGAGATGTGTTCTCTATTTTTACATTCAAATTATTAATTAAATTTTCTACAGAATATCCTTCAAATTCTCCTCTATCAGCAATAATTATTTCTGGCAAATGTTTTGAAGGCCATTGTTCTTCCGTTATTTCAACATTATATTTTTTACAAAACTCAACTTTATCTGATATCATATTATCTAAAGCCATCATAGCTCCAATCCAAGAAGGTCCTTCTAATCCTACATAAATTCCTGTAATTAATCTTGAAAAAACATCTATAATTGCATATACTACCGGTCTTCCAATTATCCTGTTTCTGTTTAAAGAACTTACTATATATATATCTGCTATAGTTGCATCTATTTGAAATCTTGTACCAGGTCCATTAGTTTCTATTGTAGAATTACTTAGTATTGGCCTGTTCTTTAATTCAAATTCCTTTGAACTGTTTCTTAAAATAATATCCTTTTTAGGATCTTCTAACTTTTTAAACCAATAGTAGAATTGATCATAAGTTGGGATTCTTGATTCATCCCATACTTTGTGCTTTATTTCATTATCTTCTATATAGCTATCTGAATAAAAATCTCTTAACATCAGGGTATAGGTTTCTTTTAAAGATATTTTCTTTTTATTTCTATAATATTTATTTATGACAATTTGAAAATGTGTTTTAACATCGTCAGTTATATTTATACCTTCAATAATTTCACCATTATAATTCACTCTTTTAGGTCTACCAACCTTATTTTTTGATAAACTCTTATCTTTTCCCTTTCCACCCGAATTTTTATAATCAGGTAGCAAAGAATTTTTATTCATCCCTCTTTGCCAATACCTACTAAATACTTTCTTAACTTTACTTAAACTTAAGCCACTTGAATCAGCTATTTCTTTAAGAGTATCATTTCTTGTACTCTTTTCTAAAAGTTTTCGTTTATTTACTTCTAAGTACTTTAAAATAAAATCCCAATCCTCTTCTCTCTTGTAAGTCTGAACCTTTGACAGAGTAGCTTCATCAATTATTTTTGCAAAAGGATCTTTAATTAAAATTAATTTTTCACAATCCATTTCTTCTTCAATTGTTTTTATAAGTTCTTTTTGTGGCATTGATGTAGAAGCATCTATATCTACTACATACACAAACTCATTTATAATATCTATAATTCTGATTCGTTTATCCCCTATACACTTAAACACAGAATTAATTGCTATCATATTACTCCCACCTTTTTAATCGATTCTTCCTTTACGCTAACTGGAACTATATTATTAATATCTATTTTTTCAGTTATATCTATATTGATAATTTTATTAATGATTAAATATTTAAAAATACTTAATCCACTTCCCTTTTCTAAACTCATATCATTATCAAACTGACTACAAATAGTTCTCATACCCCTGTTACTATCTAATATTCTTTTTATAAACTCATATACTAAATCTTGAAGATCTATTTTATTTATTTCATTAAAACAATCTAAATGTGTTATATCATTATAAGCATGAACAAAGCTTATATTATTAGCTATAATTTTATCTATTTCATTTTCTGTAACTATACCCCAATCTATATTTCTCTTTTTCCAATACATTCTCTCAATTTCAAACTTTTCTAATATCCTTCTATTCATAAGCTCATCTTTTGCTTTTATTGTTCTTGCAACCTCATAAAATTCATTATTATTTTTTATATTTATAAAAAAATCTGTAGTTATAACTATAAATTCACCAGTTGTAGGGTTTTTAGGATGCTCTAATCCTAATTCTTCTGCTATAAGGATAGTGTCTTCTAATGGTAATAATGGGAATTGTTCCCTTATGTCTGCTACTGAATCTGAAAATTCCAAAAAATAAAAGTAGTTTCTTTCCATATCTGATAAAAACTCATGTTGTCTTTTCGTTTTTATGCCTTTTAATCTTGTGACTCTACCCAATGATGGTACATCTTGTATCTTAATCCAAGGCTTATATTCTGATCCACTACCCTGTCCTCGTCCTTCTTTAATCATTTTATCTATATTTATACTTCTTTTTCTTTTAGCCATTTTAATACACCCCTAAAAAATAAAGACTACACAATCTCTAAATAAATGAGAGTGCATAGTCTTTGTACTTTTATATTCTTTTATTATTTATACACTATACTTCTCTAGGTATAGTATATATCTAATTATTATTTTGATTCAACTTTTTTACAAATGATTTAACTTTTTTCCAAACGGTTTGACTTTTTTTCAAATAGTTTAACTTTTTTTCAAACCAACAGATAACTTTATTATACTAATTTTTTTATTCAACCGTTACTGATTTTGCTAAATTCCTTGGTTTATCTACGTCGCATCCTTTTTCAATTGAAACATAATAAGATAACAATTGAAGAGGAATAACTGAAAGTATTGGAGCTAATAAAGATTTAACTCTTGGTATATATATTGCTGAATCAACTGTTTTCTCTATTACATCATGTCCTTCCATAGCAATAGCTATAACATTAGCACCTCTTGTTTTAACTTCTTTTATATTACTTAACATCTTGTCAAATAAATGTTCTTGAGTTGCAAGTGCTATTACCTTTGTTCCTTTTTCTATTAAAGCAATTGGTCCATGTTTTAATTCTCCACCTGCATATGCCTCTGAATGTATATAAGATATCTCCTTAAGCTTTAATGAACCTTCCAAAGCAACAGCATAGTCAAGCCCTCTTCCTAAGAAATACATATCCTTATCGTTACAAATTTTCTTCGCAAAGTCTTTTATAATATCTTTTTGATTTAATACTTCTGCAGCTTCTTCTGAAAGATTTAATAATCCGCATTTAATCTTATCTATTTCTGATTGTCTAATAGACCCTTTATTTTCCGCAAAGTATAAAGCTATTATATACATTGCTATAAGCTGAGTTACATAAGCTTTAGTTGAAGCTACTGCAATTTCTGGTCCTGCCCATGTGTATAAAACATCATCTGCTTCTCTTGAAACTGAACTTCCAACTACATTTGTAACAGCTATAACTCTAGCATTTTCAGCTTTAGCTAATCTTAATGCAGCAAGAGTATCTGCTGTTTCTCCTGATTGGCTTATAACAATCATTAAAGTTCTTTCGTTAATCAATGGTTCTCTATATCTAAATTCTGAAGCAACTTCAACTTCAACTGGTACTTTAGCCAACTTCTCTATAGCAGTTTTTCCTACTAATCCTGCATGATATGCAGTTCCACATGCAACTATATATATCTTATCTATATCTTGAATTTGTTCTTTTGTTATATTGATGCTATCTAAATTTATTTTTTGTCCTTTAACAACTCTTGAAGTTAAAGTATCTTTTATAGCTTTTGGCTGCTCATGAATTTCTTTTAACATAAAGTGTTCATATCCACCTTTTTCAGCAGCATCTGCATTCCATGTTACATGATAAATTTCTTTTTCTACCTTTTTCTTATTTTCATCTAATATAGTTATTCCCTTATCTTCGATAAGTACAAATTCATTATCTTCAAGTAAATATACATCTCTTGTGTAATTTAAAACTGCTGGTATATCTGAAGCTATAAAGCTTTCATCCTTACCTACACCTACAATTAATGGACTATCTTTTCTAACAGCTATAAGTTTATTTGGTTCATCTTTGCAAATTACACCTATAGCATAACTACCTTCCATTCTTTTAACTGCTTTCATTACAGCATCTAAAAGGTCACCTTCATAATAATAGTCTACAAGATGAGGTATAACTTCTGTGTCTGTTTCTGAAACAAATTTATATCCTTCTGATGACAACCATTCTCTTAAAACAAGATAATTTTCAATAATCCCATTGTGTACTACAGCTATAGTACCACTTTCATTAGTATGAGGATGAGAATTTACATCAGATGGTTCACCATGAGTTGCCCATCTTGTATGACCTATACCTATCTTTCCATCTAAAACATGTTCTTTAAGCTTCTCTTGTAAATTTGCAAGTCTTCCCTTACACTTGTTAACATCTATATCACTGTTTTCAATAATAGCTACTCCAGCCGAATCATATCCTCTATACTCTAACTTTGATAAACCATCTATTAAAATATCTGCTGCTCTATTTTTTCCTAAATATCCTACTATTCCACACATAATCATGCTCTCCTTTTAGTAATCATAGAATTTATCCAATGTCTCCCCACCCTAAAACTCCAATCTTATTTAAAAGTTTAAGTTAAGATGGCTACGACCCTGGATAATGGATTCTAGCCTTCAAATGAAATAAAAATATCATCTTAAGCCTAGATTCCTGTTTATTAAAAAGAAGCTTATATTTAATCATACATACAGTACCCAACTAGATTTGTACTAAAAATCACTTTTCAGCTTTACTAGTCTCTAACGGTAGTACCTTACCGTAGGGCATCCGCCGAATCCTCGATACTCCCCAACCTCGTCAACTTAAGTGAGTCTCCAAATCTATGATTTGGTTAGACGAACTTACTCAAGTATTAACTTGAGTTTCCTTTTTCCTCTCCAAATCTGTGATTTGGTTAGACGAACTTACTCAAGTGTTAACTTGAGTTTCCTTTATTCCTCTAAATCTTTGATTTTGTAATGGTCGCTTACTCCTCAGCTATGCTGTGGAGTTCCTTTATTTTCCTAAAAATCTATGATTTGGTTAGACGAACTTACTCAAGTGTTAACTTGAGTTTCCTTTTAACCAATACCAACTCAGCCAGGCGTTAACCTAAACAGAATTGATTTTATTGACTCTACTTAAGTTCTGGCGCTTTTATTGTAACTACCTGTCCCCCTTTCGACTAAAAGTATATTACTTACAAGCTTCCTTAATATTATATTTGACAATATATTATACGTCAATAAAATTAATTTTGTTTCATAATTAATTCATAAATATTAAACATTATAAAAACAATTTATAACTTTATATCAAAATACAGTAAATGAAATCAATATGATTACCATTTACTGTATTTTGATTAATTTATATTATTAATTTGCTTTTTTCTCAATTAACTCTGCAAGAGCATGTGCCATAGTATCTAATTCTTCTTGATTTTTCCCTTCAAGCATAACTCTAACTAATGGTTCTGTCCCTGAAGGTCTTATCAGCACTCTTCCACAACCATCTAATTTGGCTTCCATTTTCTTTATTTCTGCTATAATCTCTTCGTCTTTTTCATGTATATCTTTTTTATCATTAGGTATTTTTGCATTTACTAAAACTTGTGGAAGCTTTGTCATAATTGAAGCTAAATCTGATAATTTCTTTCCGCTTTTCTTTACAATTGAGGCAACCTGTAAGCCAGTTACAAGTCCATCTCCTGTTGTATTAAAGTCTAAGAATATTACATGTCCTGATTGTTCTCCGCCCAGTACATACCCATCTTTCACCATCTCTTCAAGAACATATCTGTCCCCTACTTTAGTTTTTATTGTTGATATTCCTTCTTTTTTAAAAGCAATATCAAGTCCTAAATTACTCATTACAGTTACAACTGCCATATTATCTTTAAGCTTACCTTCTTCTTTTAAATGTTTTGCACATATTGCAATTATAAAATCACCATCTATAAGATTTCCTTTTTCATCTACTGCAAGACATCTATCTGCATCTCCATCGAAGGCAAGTCCTAAATCACAACCTTTTTTAACTACATAATCCATTAACTCTTCTGGATGAGTTGATCCACAATTTTTATTAATGTTTACTCCATCTGGGTCATTATTTATAACTACGACCTCTGCACCAAGCTCTCTAAAAGTTTCAACAGATGTTTCATAAGATGCTCCATTTGCGCAATCAAGAGCAACCTTAAGGCCCTTTAAATCTACATCTATTGTAGATTTTGCAAATTCTATATAGTCCTCTATTGCTCCATCTTCAATTACTTTTCTGCCAAGTTCCTCCCCTATAGGTGATGGAACCCCCTTAAAATCACTTTCTATTACACTTTGAATTCTATCTTCTAGTTCATCCTTAAGTTTATATCCTTGACTATTAAAAAATTTTATCCCATTATATTCTACTGGATTATGTGAAGCAGATATAACAACACCTGCATCTGCCTTATACTTTCTTGTAAGATAAGCTATAGCCGGTGTTGGAACAATCCCAACACAAATTGCTTCTGCACCTACTGATAATATTCCTGCTACAAGAGCTGACTCTAACATATCTCCTGATACTCTTGTATCCATACCTACTAATATTTTAGGCTTATGAGCCCCTTCTGTAAGCACAAATGCTCCTGCTCTTCCTAGTTTATATGCAAGGTCTGCTGTTAACTCTTTATTGGCTATTCCTCTAACTCCATCTGTTCCGAATAATCTACTCATATTGTTACCTCACTTTATTTTTCACATTATTATTTTCAAATTATTTCTTTGAAGGTTTGTCCTATTTTAGAATAAACAGGCTTCTTAGTCTCAGGTAGAGTTTTTACTCCATCTGAAAATTATTAACAGAATTCTTAGGAGTTTTACCCCTTAGAAGTCGTTATCCTTCAGTAGAAACCGTTATCCAGGATCGTGCCATTCTTTACTCACATTTTAAAGAAAATATGAGTATCAAAATGGATAGACATCGGATAAATCTTCAACAAAATTTTTACATACAACTTTTATTATATTACATATTTTGCAATATAACAATATGAGCAATTTTCCATTTTATAATAAAACTAAGGTTTAAAATAACACTATTTTCTGTATTATTTTAAACCTTTCTTAAACACCTTTAGATAACTATCTTTACTATATTTTGTTCTTTATCTTTAACATTAACCATTTCAAGTCCTTTATAAGATCTTAGTATCTTTAAAACATTATATATTTCTCTAAAATCTATAGACTCCATATATTTCACATATTCACCTTTAGTATATCTCAACACAAACTTTTTCAACCTATTATTAAGAATAATTTTTAAAATCAAAAATGGTACTGGGATAAATAAACTTCTTCGGCCTTTTTGTTTAATATATATTTTCATAATTCTATTCTATAACAACCTCCACAATATCCCCATCAGAACTATGAACATCTACAATTTTTCCCTGCATATTGTTATCTATAGCATTCAGAATAATTTCAGGATCTATATTTATATTATTTTTATTAATTCCAGGTATTTTACCAGCAATCCCTAACATACCTTTTACAAAAGCTATAGATAATTTAATATCCACATTATCACCATTTTTTGATTTTACTTTAATCTTTAACATCTTCTCTTGCTCTGATGATTTAGATAAATTAATAGGCTGTTCTAATTTTTCTCCCCCTTTTATCGCTGAAATTAGTTCAGCCGCTTTTTCAGAATCGATTTTACCATCATCTAGCATTTTTAAAATTCTTGATATTTCTTCTTTCATTTTTATACCCCCATACATATTATTTTGTAATTTAATAACTTGCTCAAATTTTTATTTTTCTTACTAAATTATTATTAATTTGATATTATTAATATTTATAGCTTTCATTTTAAAACTCTCCATCCTTTAATGCCTTTACTGCTTCATCAGCAGATATTTCTCCATTTTCTAACATATCCAAAATATCTTTACTATTTACTTTTGGTTTTTTAATAGCTTTATATCCCAATGCCTCTATAACTTCATCTAATTTTGATCTCACAGTGGGATATGAAATTCCAAGCTCCTTTTCCACATCTTTTATACTTCCTCTACATTTTAAAAACACTTCTACAAACCCTAATTGTTCATTTGTAAGGTATGCAAATTTAGATAATTCAAATTCATTTTCTATAACTGTTCCACATGTTGAACACTTGAGTCTTGTTATTCTTAATTTTGAGCTACAAACAGGACAATTACTTAAAACTTTGTATGTCATTATCTCACCACCTTTTGTATATTCTAAAATTATATTTTTCTAATATCGCTATTTAATGTCATTATAAATGTTACTACTAATAGGATTATTCCTGATATAACAGGTAATATCCAAACATCCACTTTATCTATTATAATACCTGACAATATCAGGCCTAAAGGAATTATAGCCATACATATTGTCTCAAGCATACCAAATACCCTTCCTCTTAAATTATCTGGTACTTCTCTTTGTATAATAACTCCTATTGGTAGATTAATATAAACATTGGATATTCCAGATATGAACAAGATTATTATAAAATAAATAAAGTAGCTAGTTTTATTAAAAATCATAAACCTAGGGACTATAGGAATACCTATCATAATTATCAATATATCCATAGTCACGATTCCTAAAATTAATGATTTATATTTTTTTTGTTTTTCTGGCAAATATCCCATTATAAGAGCCCCTACTAACATACCTAAAGGAAATATTCCCTCTAAAATCCCAAATTGTTTTGAAGATAGTTTAATTACATTATTAATTATATATGGATATGGCACTGTAATTCCAAAGCACACAAAAAAATTTAAAAATACTGAAAATATACATAACATAAACAAAGCATTTTGACTTCTTAAAAATAAGAATCCCTCTCTAAAATCACACCAAAGGATTTCCAATATATTTTTATTGTCAATCTCATTTTTTTCCTGACTCTCAGGTTTAGAAACTTTATTATAATTAAAATCTATAAACATTTCTGAGATACCTGAGAATATAAAAGAAACAGCATTTATAATTAAAAATATTTTCATATTTACAAAAGCAAATACAATTCCTCCTACAAAAGGCCCTCCTATTTGAGCTATAGAAGTTATTGATTGATTAAAAGAATTTGTCCTCATTAAACTTTTATCATCTACAATATTAGGTATAGATGCAGTAAAAGGTATATCAAAGAATGTATTAAAGGTATTTAAAAATAAATTAGCGGCATAAATATATGACAACTTAAAACCATTAACACTTGAAACAATTACAAGTGCTAAAACAACTAATCCACTTAGTATATCCATACCTACAACCATTTTCTTTCTATCTAATCTATCTGATATAACACCAGCTATTGGACCGAATATGACTCTAGGTATAGTTGCAAAAATTAATGTTCCAGAAAAAGCAATCCCAGAACCTGTAGTCTTTAATACATATAATCCTATTGCAAAAGTATATATTTGACTTCCAAATAAAGATATTAATCTTCCAAATAATAACAAAGACATATTTTTTAATAATTTATAATTTTTTTGTGGATTCACTTTCTTTTCATATTCCACTATATTCACCCCCAATTAATTTTTTCCATTTATTTTTATTACTTAAATTATATATATTATCCTAATATTTTTCAATAGAAAAATTAATTTTTTTAATATTATTTTTATAAAAATTAATTTTTTTAATATTTTATATTAATATATATCATAATTATATTAAATATATTAATTTTTAAAGATATCAAGCTTACAAATCCATTTAATACTTTTTAATATAGTAAAAACCCTATGCATTTGCATAGGGTTCTGATCACTATTATAGTAATTTTATACTATTTTTATCTAAAACCTTTTATATATTTATTTTTTTAAATTTCCATCTTTATCATAGAATATTCCCCTAAGAGCTAATGCTAAAGCGCCATCTCCAGTAATGTTGCAAGCTGTACCAAAACTATCCTGAAGAGCAAATATTGCCATTAATAATCCTACTCCTGATGCTTCAAATCCTAGCACTCCCGTTACAATTGCAAGTGATGCCATAACAGTTCCTCCTGGAACCCCTGGAGCACCTACTGCAAATATACCAAATAAAATTATAAATAAAACTACTGTTCCTACATGCGGCAACGAACCATACAATATCTTTGATATTGTTAAACAAAAGAACATTTCCGTTAATACAGATCCGCAAAGATGTGTAGTTGCTCCCAAAGGTATAGCAAAATCAACAACTTCTGGTAATAAAGCTTTTGATTTATGTGCACATTTTAATGATACTGGTAATGTAGCCGCACTAGACATTGTGCCAACTGCTGTTAAATATGCAGGTAAGTAATGTTTTACTACCTCCCATGGATTCTGTTTAGAAATTGCTCCAGCTATTGAATATAAAACTGTAAGCCATATAAAATGTCCTATAAGAACTATGATTATTACTTCTAAGAATACTGGAAGCTGTTTTGTTAAACTTCCTGTATATGACAATTCACTAAATGTAGTAGCAATAAAAATAGGTAAAATTGGTACTATTATTCTAGTAATTATAGCCATTACCATCTGCTGTATTTCACCTAATAGTTTGTCTACTGCTTCAGCTTTTGTCCATATTACTGATACACCTGTGAATATAGCTAAAACTAAAGCTGTCATAACTGGCATAATAGGATCTATTTTTAACTTAAAAACTATTTCTGGGAGTTTTTGTAACTGAGCAACTTGACTAGAAATATTTAAATGAGGTATTATAATATACCCTGCAACAGCTGACATAGTTGCTGCACATACAGCAGATAAATAACTCATTCCTAGCATAGTACCTAACATTTTACTGGCATTATCCTTCAAACTTGTTATAGCAGGGGTTATAAATCCAAATATAACTAATGGTACAGTGAAAAATATTATAGAACCTAAAATTTCCTTAATAGTAAGTATAACCTGCATAAATTTTTCATTAGCAACCAATCCAAGTATTATACCAATTGCAATGCCTATAAGCATTTTTACTATTAGATTCATATCATGCTTTTTTTTCATATCTACCTTCCTCCAAATAATAATTATTAATAAAATATGAATTATAATATAACTATTTTTAATTATAGCATATTATACCTATTAATATATTTCTATTGTAAAATAAATTTCTATTTTATGTAAACGTTTAATTTTCGCCATTTAAGAATTATAATATAGTCCTATATATTAATCTATAATTAAAAATAAACATAAAAAAGAACCATCTCAAATCATAAAAAATAGTACTATATATTGATTATTCTAAGATTAAAATATCAATGTATAGTACCTAAAATATATTTTAAGGATCCTTTTTTAATATAATCAATTATTATAATTGTGCATATTCCTTCATTATACTCTCAGCACATTTTAACCCATCAACAGCTGCGGACATAATCCCACCAGCATATCCTGCACCTTCTCCTGCTGGATATAGTCCATTTACAGAAATACTTTGCAATTTCTCATTTCTCTGTATTTTTACTGGTGCAGATGTTCTTGTTTCTATTCCTGTTAAAACAGCATCCTTCTCAGCAAATCCTTTTATTTTTTTATCAAAAGCTACCAATCCTTCTTTTAAAGTCTCTACAACTTCATTAGGTAAGCAGTCTTTTAAATTGGCAAAAGTATATCCTGGTTTATATGTGGGCTTTATACTTCCTAATCTTTTACTTACTCTATCTTCTAAAAAATCACCGACTAACTGAATAGGTGCATTATAGTTTCCTCCACCTAGTTTAAAAGCTAAGCTTTCATATTTTCTTTGGAATTCCATTCCCTTAAGAGGAGTTTCTCCTACAAAATCACTTTCTCCAACAGTAACTACAATAGCTGCATTTGCATTTTCTTTATCTCGTCTATAAAAACTCATACCATTAGTTACAAGCCTTCCTTCTTCTGAAGATGCTGCAACAACTTCTCCCCCTGGACACATACAAAAGCTATAAACTGCTCTATTTGTATTTTTACTTGTATATGTCAACTTATAATCTGCAGCTTTAAGTTTTTTGTGTTTTGCAAATTTACCATATTGAGTTTGATTTATTAATTCTTGCGAATGCTCAATTCTTACTCCAATGGCAAAAGGTTTGGGTGACATAAAAACTCCTCTTTTATATAACATTTCATACGTGTCTCTAGAACTATGTCCTAATGCAAGAATTAAAACATCACAAGGGATTTCTTCTTCATTTACTACAATTGCACACAATTTATTATTATCATTATATTTTAAGTCTTCAAGCTTACTATTAAATCTAACTTCTCCACCTAAGCTTATAATTTTTTCTCTTATATTCTTAACAACAGTTTTAAGTATATCCGTTCCTATATGTGGCTTACCTTTATACTTAATTTCTTCTGGAGCACCAGACTCTACAAACTTTTCTAAAACAAAATCACATCTAGAATCCTTTATTCTAGTAGTTAATTTACCATCAGAAAAAGTACCTGCTCCGCCTTCACCAAATTGTACATTTGAATTTAAATTTAATTTATCTCCATTCCAGAAACCTTCTACCGTTCTTGTTCTTTCCTCTACCTTTTCTCCTCGCTCAAAAACTATAGGTTTATATCCTTTTTCCGCTAAAAGTAATGCTGCAAACATCCCCGCAGGACCCATTCCTACTACAACTGGTCTATTATCTAGTTGTTTATTCCCAAGTTGAAATTCTGAATCATATTTAACTTCTTCAATCTTTATATCTTTATCTCTAGCTAAAGCCACTAATCTAGATTCATTTTCACACTCTACCTCTAAACTATAGTTGAATTTTATAGAATTCTTTTTTCTTGCATCAATAGATTCTCTTAAAATTTTAAAACTCTTTATATCTTTATCCTTAATTCTTAATTTTTTACATACTTTCTTTCTTAATAGTTCAATGTCTTCATCTATATCTAGTGTTAAATTGCTTATTCTTATTGTCATTTATAGCCTCCAAGATATTTAAATTTACATTTTATCTATTTTTAATTTAATTACTAGTAGGTTTTGTATTTGTTGTACCTTCGCCATTAGAATTTGTATTAGAATTACCATTTCCATCCTCTGGCTTTGATGTTGTAACTTCTTTGGATATTACAACTTTTGCAAATTCAATACTCTGAGATACTTTATTAATTCCTGATGGTAATTTTATATTTACAGGAATTGTATACTCTCCTTCTTCAAGAGATTCTAAATTAACAAAACATTGTATATCACTATTCTTTATACTATCTACTAAAGTTTTTGTTCCCGAAATTTTCAAAGATAAATTATAATTATCTAACTTTGCAATAAAACCTTTTTTTACATTTTTAACTTCTATCTTAAGTCCTATATTTTTTTCAGTAGTTGTATCCAAAACAACTTGAGCACTAATAGATTGTTCCTCTTTTATAAGCTTTATTCCTGATGGAATAATTAAGTTTAATTTAACATAAGATTTATCTGGAGTTATATGGCTTAAGTCTATTGGTTCAGTATCAATTTTTTCTATTGCAACCAAATCTTTTGGATCACCAGTAATTACGACTTTATCATATTTAGGCTTAATAGCCTTTAGTGTTAACCCCGATTTTAATTTACCTTTTGTCTTTATATTTAGTCCTACCTGCTTTGTTTTTTGAATAGGAACAACAACATCTACAAATTTAGGCGATATTTGAACTTCTGGTATCTCTCTTCCCGTTTTATCTAGTGCTTTTAATGGCGCTAACATATTAATATTTTTGTCTGAGTTATCTATCTTAATTTCTGCAAAAACCCCATCAACTTTATCTACATATTGCTTAGCACCGCTAACAACAACATTATCAGGAGTTATTATAGGAGGTTCTTTATAGAATCCATTTTTAGAATCTCCATTAAACCTTGATTTTACTTGAAAGGATTTTTCAACATAATCATCTACCTGTATAGTCATCCACATAGAACCATCATTTATTATATTTATATTTTTATTAGGTCTTTTAACAATATTAATTGGAATTCTATTGCTTCCTTTTTTTAAAGCATAAGCTCCAACATCTGCAGTAATTTTAAACTCATCAGCCTTTACAGAATAAAGTTCTGAAGGCATTCCTGTTATCTTTAAGGAAGTAGTGAAATTTTGATTAGGAGATAGTGTAAGCCCAGATTGAGTTAATACATCCTCATTAACTATTTCAACTGCTATATTAGAGATTTTATATGTTTTACTTGTAGCTTCATCATTAGATGTGTAAAGCCACAAAACAAAAGCAGCTATAAAACAGCATATCTTTATTATTAATTGTTGTCTGCTTTTCTTAACCATGACTTCACCTTCTCCTTATATGTCTCTTTCTTGCTGTTTCTAGATTCAATAATTTTAATTAACACATCTTTTAACTTATCTTTAGTATAATATCTAGTGAGATTACCACTTACAGCTAAAGAGATTATTCCTGTTTCCTCAGATACCACTATAGTTAAAGCATCCGATATTTCGGATATTCCTATAGCAGCTCTATGCCTTGTTCCAAGTTGTTTATTTATATCGTTATTATTTGTTAATGGTAAAAAACATCCTGCCGCTGCAATTCTATCATTTCTAATAATTGTAGCACCATCGTGAAGAGGTGTGTTAACAACAAATATATTCTCTAACAATGCCGCCGAAATAGCCGAATCTAAGTGATTACCTGTTGCAATTACATCCCCAAGTCCTGTCGCTTGCTCAATTACAATAAGTGCTCCTGTCCTACTTTTAGATAAATTTTCTACTGCATTTACAATCTCAGTTATTATTTTATCAGCTTTTTCTTCATCTTCAAATATATGCTTATCAGTAAAAGCACTTCTTCCAATATGCTCAAGTGCTTTTCTTATTTCTGGCTGAAAGATTATGACAAAAGAAAGAACCCCTATTGTTAATGTTTTATTTAGTATCCAATTCAATGTGGTCAAATGTAATAAACTACTTATTGGAATAAGTAATATAATTAAAAGAATTCCTTTTAACAATTGTTCAGCCCTTGTTTCATTCATTAACATATATATTTTATAAAAAATATATGAAACCACAATAATATCTAATATAGAAGTTATACTAATATTTTGCACTGTATTTATAATCACGTTTATTACATCCACTTATTTCACCCCTCATAATAATATGTAAATAAGAAATCACATAATTATTAATAAAATGTATATAATTTCTCCTAAATTTCATTGCTTATTATCTTAGAATATACATTTATGAAATTGCCCTATACCTAAATATAATTATACACTATAGTTTTCTTATTAATAGCAAAAAGTAAACAAATTCATAAAATTTTATAATTTTTATTAATTAATTAAATAAACTCTAATATTCAAGTATAAAATTTCTTTTATTTAGTTATATTTTAGAATAATGTTATTTATTTATATTACTCTAAAATATAAATAAATAACCTAGTACTATATAACAATTTATTCATATCATAATAATTCACAACTTAAATATTACGTAAATTCAACAGTTTATTAAGACATAATTTTTTATTTACTATCTACTTAATATACATATTAAATAAAAAAGATTTTATGATATACTAGAATAATATCCTTTATATGTTAATATTAAAATATAAATAGGGTTCTTGTTTCATTAAAATTTTTACTCCATTTAAAATGTAGGAACCTCTAGTCGATACATTCTTTATTCCCTCTTTAAAGAAGATGGTTTCATTAGAATGTTTAGACATCAAATTAAATCAGGAAATAAGCAATTTCTTGAGATATAGTAAATATATTATTGCAAAGGAGTGAGTCATTTGAATTTGCAAGATAAGGAAAGCCAAAAAACTTTAGTTTTTGCTTTGGTATTTATATTACTAGGATTAGTTGCTTTCTATGGAACATACTACTTTTTCACTAAAAAATCTTTATCTACCTATGAAAAAAATATACACTCAGAGATACGCACTATAAATAATATAAATGAATCAACCCCTAAATTTATTAAAGGTCAAACTATCGACAATGAAAAAATATTGAGTGAACTTCCTTCTTTAATATCTTCATTAAAAACATCAGAGGAAAACTCAAAAGGATTTGTAGTTATGGATAAATATAAATCTGACCACGAAAATCTTATTAAAGGTCTAAAAGATAATATATCTCTTTATGAACAAATATATTTAGTTTGTAAAAATCCCAAGAGTAAAACCTTAAAAAACACTCTAAATTTAATTAACAAATTTAGAGATAACTGTATGAACGAATACTCTTTAGTGTCCATAAAAAGATTAAAGATAACGCTTCCTAAAGAATGTCTAGATTTTATAAATAATACTGTATTCTTTGTTGAAAAACAGATACGTCAAAATATTGATAATGAAATAGCAAATAGTCAAAATAAAGAATTTTTTAATTCTCTTACAACTCTTTTAGATAATCTTAATTCTATAAATAAAAATTTTTCTAAAGATATTGATAACGCTAGGCAAGACAGTAGTTTATATAATGAACTACTAAACAAGATAACAAATACTAAATACACTATTGATAAAATTAAAAGCAAAGCTTCAAATGTAACAGTACCTCAAAGTTCTATAAACGTATATAATCTTTTTACAAAAACTTTGGATGATTATAGTTCATACATAGAAGACTTAAAATACGCAGTAAAAACAGAAATGTTAACCCCTTTACCCGAACAAAACAATACATCTATAGATAAGTTATACGAAGGTTCAAATAATAAATATTATATATTTACTGATGATTATAATAATTTTATGAAAGAATATAACAACTTAAAAAATAAATTCTTGCCACAATAACTTTTTTATTTATTTTATGAAATTTTTAATATATTTGAATTATTTTTTTTAAAAGGGGAACAATATGAATAGCCTACTTATTCTCACTGATTAAATTTTATAAGGAGAGGATACAGTAAATGAAAAAAACATTTGTTAGCATAATTATGTTAATTGTTTTAACTTTTTCTTTATTTAATTATGCCAACGCTCAAGTTATAAGAGATACAGACACAAAGAATTTATATAAGGAGGAAGCTCAAGTAGTAACTGTTTTTAACACTAAAGGACAAAATTTTTATTTAACCAATTCAGATATACATTTAATGGCTCAAGTGGTATATGCAGAAAGTTGTGCAGAACCTTATGAAGGTAAGATTGCCGTGGCCTCTGTAATACTAAATAGACTTCGTGATGGTAGGTTCCCTAATAATGTTGAAGGGGTTGTAAAACAAAAATCAGCTTTTTCTTGTGTTAGAAATGGAAATATAACCGTAACTCCTGATGAAAATTGTTACCGTGCTGTAAAAGAAGCTCTAAAGGGTAATGATCCAACAAATAATGCAATTTACTTTTACAATCCAAAGATAGCTACATCCAAGTGGATGAAAAATATAAATAAATCAAACGTTAAAAAAATTGGTAATCACGTGTTTTTCATAGTTCAGTAACTAATTTAAGCTTACACATGCATATTTTAATATGCCATAAAAACATACAAAAGCAGCTTATAATTTCATATTATAAGCTGCTTTTTTAGTTACAAAAATCATTTTACATTCCTTCTACTGCAGATAGAGCAGCTATTTGGCCTTCTCCAGCTGCTTTCATATACTGATACGGCTTTCCAGTACAATCTCCCGCTGCATAACAATTTTTTATATTAGTTTCCATTCTTCTATTTACCTTTATATGCTCATTTTCCATTTCTAAGCCAGGGACTAGTTGATTCGGAGATATACTATCTTTCAATATAAATACACCATCTGTTTTTAAATCACTATTTTGAAGAACAACTTTGTTAACTCTATCGTCTCCTGCAATTTCTAATGGTTTATCTTCCATAACTATAACCTTATCACTTAGATTATATTCACCCCTATACATAGGAATATAGTACAATGTAGATGCAAGTTCACTTACATAGTTAGCTTCTTCTTCTGCTTCTTTATTATATCCTACTACTGTAACTATTTTATCTTTATATAGCGGAGCATCACAAGTAGCACAATACCCTACCCCCCTACCTAAAAACTCTTCTTCACCCTTCATAGGTTTACCATATTCTACCCCTGTAGCTAATATAATCGCTTTAGCCTCATAAGTTTTTTCATTTACCATTAGAGCAAAATAATCTCCCATAGCATATATAGCATTAATTCTTTCCTCTGTTATCTCTATTCCCATACTCTTTATATGTTCTTCATAATGTTTTTTAAGCTCAATTCCTGTAATGTTATAAAACCCTAAATAGTTATTTATTTTTGGAGCTTTCATTAATTTAGAACTTAAATCTTTATTACCAAAAATAATTATATTTTTATTTCTTATTTTGGCATTTATAGCAGCTTCAAGACCTGCAGGTCCAGAACCTACAATAGCTATATCATACCTTTCACTCATAACTTATCCTCCTAAATATTATAAAAGCCCACAATACTTATAAAAGCATTGGTGGGCCTGTTTTTTATAGGTTCGCTGCAATTAATCTTTCTATGTCTTGCTTAGGTCTAAATCCTACTATAGTCTCTACCACTTCTCCACCTTTAAAAATCATAACACATGGTATACTAGAAATTTTATATTTTTGAGCTACTGCTGTATTCTGGTCTACATTCATCTTAAAAAACTTAGCTTTATTACCTATTTCTTCAGCAACTTCATCCATAACTGGTCCTAACATTCTGCAAGGTCCACACCATGGTGCCCAAAAATCAACAACAGCTGGTATTTCAGAATTTATAACTTCTTGTATAAAATTTGAACCTCCGATTTCTCTTACCATAATACAATACCTCCATTTCATTCATATACCCTCATAGGGTATCTTCATACTTATAATATATCGCTATTTTATACATAAGTCAAGAGTTAATTTTTATTAATTAATAACGATTTGTAATTAGAATCATTTCTTCATGAAATATTTTATTTAATTGTTGTCTAGTTAATTATAATAGTATTTAAAGTTACCGATTTTTATAGATATATTTTATTAATATATCTATTTTACCCTATAATGTTCATTTTTAAGCCTTCATTTTATATTATATGAATTAATTGCTTAATAGGCCCTTAACTAAAGAATTATTATAATCAGAGTTTGGATAATTACTAACTAATTTTTGAGCATACTCTTTAGATTTTTTTAAATTTATATTTTTATTTAATACAACAAGCCTATACAACACTTCTTCCTCATAGCTACCCTTAGAATAATTAATATCATATTGATTGAAATATTTCAAAGCGTTTTCTACATCTCCTAGATTATGATAAGAAACACCTATCATATAGATGATATCTTGATATAAATAACTACTTGCTCCAAAAGAATAAGCTTTCAACAGATTATCTATAGCTTTTTTATAGTCTTTACGCAGTAATAATTCATCTTTACCATTAGTATAAAAATATTTTACCCCTTCATTCTTTAATAGTTCCTCACCTTTAGCAAATAAGCTCTTATCATTTATACTTAAATTTTTATTTTTCCATTTAGAAACATAATTGAAAAGTTTATTATAATCTTTTTGATCTAAACACTTTTTAAAATCATCATACGGAAACTTTTCTTGTTTGGTTTCTATACTATTCTTTTGCTTATTACTTGTATCGGCAACTTTATCTATTTGTTGCTTTTTATTATTTAAATTAATGTTAGTATTAGTTTTTGTTTTTTTGAAACTACTTGCAATATCCTTAATTCCTTTTAAATTAAATTTTCCTATGAATATAACAATCAGTATAAAAATTACTACTATAGTTAACCTTTTAATTAAACTATTGGATTGAGTAGATTCTAATTTTTTTCTACTGATCCCATATTTAATAATTTCTTTTTTATTTTGTAATGCTATTTCATTTTTTTTGTCTATTTTTATAACCTTATTTATATAACTAATTGATTTATCATATTGACCTAGTTTTATATAGCAAGTAGCTATTGCATTACTAACGTTTATACAATTATAATCACTTTCACTACATTCCATAAGTAATGTTAGCGCCTCTTGTATTTTAAGTTGCTTAATATAGTTTACTGCTTTAGTATATGCACTTAAATTTTTTTCATCCTTATTCAAACTTTGCAAATATTTTTTAGATACTTCATCATTGTTTACCTGAGAATTTAGTTTCCAAAGAGCTCTAGCACCTTCTATATCACCTTTAAAATAGTATAATAATCCCTTTAAGTTTATAGATGCTCTATTCTTTATATTTATCGAAATACTTTGTTCACATGTTGCTATTGCATTATCAATATATCCATTCTCATATTGGTTTAAAGCCTTTCCATATAGCTTATTTGACTTATCCATCTGTAATAACTATTTTCCCCCTAAATTCATTATTTTCTTTTCAGTATGACTATTTTCAAAATTATCATCATCATATACTAATAATTGAAGTTCTAAATTATTATTAGCCTTTTTTATAGATGTAACTTGCTTTTTTGTACCATTTGTATTATACAAAATTCCTGATTTACCTGTTTTAAGATTAACTTTATACACATTTCCTCCTACTCCCACTGTTCCATATGCCATTCCCACTATAATTGCTATATTCTCATCATCTAACCATTCTAAATTTATCTTTGGAGAACTTTGTTTATCTTTAGTTATAAGTTCCAAAAACCATTTTTCATTATTTGATAAGTCCTTTACATATATCTTTCCTACTCCCTCTTCATTTCCATCAGGTCCTTTACCTTCTATGCATGCACTTAATTTACCATTAATAGATTTTTTCCATTCTGTTGAAAATTCTGGTTCTTTATTTTTATCTAATTTATTCTTAACAAAGCTAAAATCATTTTTGTTTTCACCTTGCTTACTTACCATTGCTTTTTTATTGACTTCACTTTTCTCAGTCTCTTTTTTACTATCTTCATTATTATTTTTAACTTCTTTTTCAGAATTTTCTACCGCAACTTCATTATTTTTAGGAGTATCACTTTGTGAAGCAACTGTATTGTTTTCAACTTTGTCTTTATTTTTAGAGCACCCAGTAAGCATTGCAATATTCCCTGTTAGAATTAAACATACTATAAAACTTAAAACTTTATTATATCTAAAAGCACTATGATTTTTCATGAAAATTCCCCCTAACCTTTTTATAATGTTTTATTATTTATTATATCATTGAAACTATATGTATCATATAATTTTTACTATTAATTAGGTAATTTTTAATTATTAATATAACAAAAGGGCCTATACACATTAAGTGATATGGCCCTCATACTCTAAAGGTTGTGATTATTTTAATTATTATACAAATTAAGTTTCTTCGTAATTAATGATTAAAATACTATTTAATTATTCATTATAATTTGCTTTGCTTTTAATATAGATGTAGCACTCATTGAAAATTCATCTAACCCGTATTCTACAAGTATAGGAATCATTGATTCGTCACCAGCTACTTCTCCACACATTCCACACCATTTTCCTTCTTTATGGGCTGCATCTATCGTCATCTTAATTAGTCTTAAAACTGCTGGATGATTTGGTTTATATAAATATGAAACTTTTTCATTCATTCTATCTGCAGCTAATGTATACTGAATTAAGTCGTTAGTACCTATACTAAAGAAATCAACATATTTTGCAAGCTCATCAGCACAAATTGCTGCTGCAGGTATTTCTACCATCATTCCAACTTCTAAATCTTTATTAAATTCTTTTCCTTCTTCTTTTAATTCTTCCATACATTCACTAAGTACTTCTTTAGCAGCTAAAAATTCTTCTAATGAAGAAATCATAGGGAACATTATTTTAATGTTTCCATAAGCTGATGCTCTAAGTAATGCTCTTAATTGTATCTTGAATATATCTTTTTTATCAAGACAAAGTCTTATTGCTCTATATCCTAAGAAAGGATTCATTTCTTCTGGCAACGGAAGATATGGTAATTTTTTATCTCCCCCTATATCAAGTGTTCTTATAACTATAGGTTTTGGATTAGATTTCTCAGCTACATATTTATATGATTCAAATTGCTCTTCTTCAGTAGGCATTTCCTCTCTATCCATGTACAAAAACTCTGTTCTAAATAAACCTACACCATCTCCACCATTTTCAAGAACTTGGTGTATGTCTTCTGCTTTACCTATATTTCCACAAACCTCTATACGTTTTCCTGATTTTGTTACTGTTTCAATATTAATAAGCTTTTTCAACTCTTCCTTCTCTTTTTCATAAACTTCCTTTTTTTGTTTATATTCACTTATTAATGTTTCATCAGGGTTTATTATTGCTATGCCCTCTTCTCCATCTAATATAACAAGATCTCCGTTTTTGATACACTTAGTTATATCCTTTAGTCCTACAACAGCTGGTATTTCTAAAGTTCTTGCCATAATAGCACTGTGGGAAGTTCTTCCTCCTATGTTAGTTAAAAATCCAATAACTTTATTTTTATCAAGTTGAGCTGTATCAGAAGGAGTTAAATCATGCGCAACTATTATTGTATTTTCATTTAAGTTATCTAAACCTGCTCCTATATTTCCTGTAAGATTAGCAAGTATTCTATTTCCAACATCTTTTACATCAGCTGCTCTTTCTCTCATATACTCATCTTCCATAGAAGCAAAGATACCCATATACATAGATACTACATCCATTAATGCCTTCTCTGCATTTATTTTAGATGATTCAATATTCATTTCAACTGCTCCAGTAAACTCTGGATCTTCCAAAAGCATCATATGACTTTCAAAAACAGCTGCTTTTTCTGCACCAAGATCTTTTTCTGCCTTTTCCTTTATTTTTTCTAATTGTTCCTTTGAATTTATAACTGCCTCTTTCAATCTTCCTTTTTCAGCTTCTATATCTGCTATTATTGTCTCTACTATTTTTACTTCACTGTCCTCTTTAATTACAACATGTCCTATTGCATACCCTTTTGATGCAGCAATCCCTTTTTTTCTCATTACTTTTCCTCCCAAAATTAATTTCTTTAGTTTATCCGATGTCTATTTATAATTTATTATGTCCCTATCTATATAAAAAACTATACCATAATTCTATATTTAGCAAAATTGATGCCAATTATTTTAAAATATTTCTTACTTATTCAATATCTACTCTATCTAATATTATGTTTATATATTTATTGGAAATAATTAAACCTACTATTCTTGTCAGCAGTTGATAAATCTGATTTTAGGCCTAACATTTTTACTTAAGCTAAAAATTCTATTTATATAATATTAATAGATTAATATATTATATTTATTCTAAAATAATAAAATTAAAAATTTTTCATATAATTTGAAACTTTAACTTGATAAATTTTATCAGGTATTTAGCGTTATAATTTATTATAATCCTATAAAATCTATATAATTCCACTAGACTGCTTAATTTATCTGGGTTAAAATATAATTGATATTTTTTATCAATATTTTTTAATAATTTGATAATTTTTATCAAGAAAAGAGGTATTTATGTATAAAAGAAATATTAAAATTAATATTAAAAATGGAATACATACTCGTGTAGCAGCTACAATAGTTCATAAAGCATCTGAATTAAAAGCAAAATATAATGTAGAATTACATATAAAAAAATTAAATACTCATGAATCTATAGCTGTAAGTATGTTAGCTTTAATTTCTTTAAAAGTTGAAGAAAATGAAGAAATTGAAGTTTCTTGTTTAGACTCAAGTGCAAAAGGCAAAAAAGCTGTCGATGAATTATGTAGCTTTATTTCTAAAGAACTAAAACCTGTTAATTTTTCTATGACAAAAATTGATGCTATTTTAGAAGAAAATACTATCGCAAATAAACAAATTATAGAAAGTATACCTGTTGGTGTTATAGTAATTGATACTAATTGTAAAATCACAACTATGAATAAATATGCTCTTAACCTAATAAACAAAGAACCCAAAAATGTAATTGGCATGTTTGTAAAAGATATTATACCAACTTCTGATTTACCATATATAATACACAGTAAAGAAAATCAATATGGTAAAATACAGCATATATATAATAATATTGTAATTGTAAATCGTTCACCTATAATATCAGATAATAAAGTTCTAGGCGCAGTAGGTATTTTTCAAGATATATCTGAACTTGTTGGCATGAAGGAGTTAAATGAAAAATTTAAAAAGATATTAGAAACATCTCATGAATTAATCTGTTTCGTAGATGAAAATCGTAAGATTAGCTATATAAACCCTTCCTATGAGAAATATTTTGATATTGATAGTGAAAGTATACTTGGTAAAGACTTAATGGATATATCATTTAATGGACTAAGAATGAAAGTATATAATTCTAAAATAAAACTACAGGATATAGTTCATCAAAAAAAAGATGTAAATATTATTTCTACAGTACAGCCTTTGTTTATAGATAATTCTTTTAAAGGTGTTATTTCTATTTCTAAACCTGTAGACGAAATTAAATCTCTTATGAAAAAATTAGAAAATTTTGAAGAGGAACTAAACTATTATAAAGAAGAGTTAAAAAGACACACTTCTTTAAATAGTTCTTTCAGTAATATTATAGGACATAGCACTAGCTTAAAAGAATGCTTAGTAATTGCTGATAAAGCTTCTAGATCTTCTTCTACTGTTTTAATACGTGGCGAAAGTGGTACTGGAAAAGAGCTTATTGCAAAAGCAATTCATAATAATAGTCGTAGAAAAAATAAACCTTTTGTAAGAGTTAATTGTGCAGCTATACCGGAAAATCTTTTGGAAAGTGAATTGTTTGGATACGAAAAAGGTGCATTTACAGGAGCATTAAAAAGCAAACCTGGTAAATTTCTTATAGCTAATGGTGGAACTATATTCTTAGATGAAATCGGAGATATACCTCCTTCTATGCAAGTAAAACTACTTAGAGTTATTCAAGAGAAAGAATTTGAAAGTATAGGAGGTATTAATACAAAAAAAGTGGATGTGAGAATCCTAGCTGCTACAAATAAAAATCTAGAAGAAATGATGCAAAAAGAGGAGTTTAGGGAAGACTTATATTATAGACTAAATGTAATAAGTATATATTTACCACCTTTAAGAGATAGAAAAGAAGATATTAATTCTTTAGTAGAACATTTTATGAAAAAAATTAGTTCTAAAATGAATAAGAAAATCATTGGTATAAATCCAGATGCTTTAACCTATATTCAAAGTTATCATTGGCCAGGTAATATACGTGAACTTGAAAACATAATAGAAAGAGCCATTAATATGTGTGATGGCGAGGTCTTAACTAGTAAGGATTTGCCTTTTTATATAACAAATAATTTTTCGAAAAGTAATAACTTAATAAACTTAGTAGATGAAGAAATTTTACCTATGGAAGAATATGAGAAGGAAATTATAAGATTAGCCATGAAAAAATATAAAAGCTATAATAAAGCCGGAAAAGCATTAGGATTAACCCATAGAACTGTATCACTAAAATGTAAAAAATATGGAATAAATACAGATAATTCGTAAATATTATTAACTTACTTATTCTTAATTTCTATCAAATATTTATTTGTTTTTAAAAAAAATATATAAACATAATTTATTTTTATAACTTAATATAGATTTAACATTTGTGTGATAGAATTCTTAAAGTACTTAACATAAATTTAATATTTACATGGGAGAGTTGGTATGAACTACATAATGTTTTTTCAGTTATTAGGTGGATTGGGACTATTTGTTTATGGAATGAAACTTATGGGAGATGGTCTTCAAAAAGCTGCAGGAGAAAAACTAAAGAAAATTCTTGAGGTACTAACAAGCAATCGAATTTTTGCTGTACTTGTTGGTGCCGGTGTTACTGCAATAATTCAAAGTAGTAGTGCTACAACAGTAATGACTGTAGGATTTGTTAATGCTGGTCTTATGAATTTATTTCAAGCTGCAGGAATTATTATGGGAGCAAACATAGGTACAACTATGACTGCTCAACTTATAGCTTTTAAATTATCTGATATTGCTCCTTTAGTTTTAGCAATAGGTGCAGCTATGGTCTTATTCGGTAAGAAAAAGAAAACACGTGATATTGGAGATATAGTTCTTGGTTTTGGTATTTTGTTTGTAGGAATGGAAATAATGAAGACTTCTATGGAGCCCTTAGGAGAAATGGAAAGTTTCAAAAACTTAGTGATTACTTTGGGCAAACATCCAATACTAGGAGTTCTTGTTGGTTTATGTATGACTGCAACAGTACAAAGTAGTAGTGCTACTATTGGTATCCTCATGGCTTTAGCTGGAACTAATGCAATTACCTTAGATGCAGCACTACCAATACTTTTTGGTGATAATATGGGTACATGTGTTACAGCTCTTTTAGCTAGTATAGGAACTACTAAAAACGCCAAAAGGGCATCGCTTATACATTTAACCTTTAATGGGATAGGAACAATTGTATTTATGTTACTTCTAAATGTTGTTCTAAAAATTATACCTATGCTCGGAGGAGACATCCAAAGACAAATAGCAAATACTCATACTTTATTTAATATTGCTAATGTATTAATTCAAGTACCTTTTATTCCTTTACTAGTTAAATTTGTTAATAAATTAGTACCTGGAGAAGATAAAGTAGATAATGTACATCATTTAGAGTATCTTGACAAGCGTCTTTTAGAAACTCCATCAATAGCTTGTGGTCAATTGGTAAAAGAAATTGTGAGAATGGGTAAAATTTCCTCTAGAAATCTAGATAATTCTATGGAAGCATTTTTTACAGGAAATGAACAATTAATAAGTTCTGTACTAGAACAAGAGAATCTTATTAACTTCCTGCAAAGAGGAATAACTGATTATATGGTTCTTTTGGCAAACACTGACTTATCTCAAAACCAATCACAACTTGTGTCTTCCCTATTTCATGTTGTAAGTGACATAGAGAGAATAGGTGATCATGCAAAAAATATTACAGAATTAGCTGAATTAAAAATAAATGATTCTGTTATATTTTCTGAAAAAGGGTTAGAAGATGCTAGAGAAATATATACAGTATCTAGTGAAGCTGTTAATTATTCAATAGCCGCTCTAGAGAACTTTGATTACAACAAAGCAAAACAAGTTATAGAAGTAGAATCAAAAATTGACAAATTGGAAGAGAAATTTAGAAATGAGCACTTTACTAGATTAAATAATAGAGAATGTAATACAGCTGGTAGCGCAATATTTATTGACTTAGTAACAAACCTTGAAAGAGTTGGTGACCATTCAACAAATATAGCCTTAATGGTCTTAGATAGAAAATAAACAAGAGGTACTATCTCAAAACATAGAGATAGTACCTTTCTATTTAATAAGTTCTTTAAATTCTTTAAAATTTCTCACATTATTAAAATCTCTTTCTTCTTCAGCAATTTTCTTCACAGAAGAATCCATGCTTATAGCTATTTTTAGATATTTTATTGTATTATTTATATCTCCTCGTCTACCATATATACTAGCCTTACCATAATAGCTCCATATATATTTTTCAACTTCTAGAGCCTTATCATACCATATTAAGGCTTTATCATAGTATCCATATAACTCATACCCAAGAGCCTTATTAAATCTTCCATAACCATATTTAGGGCTTATTTGTAAACACTTGTCTATAAACTTCATCCCCTCTTCATAGTTTCCAAGAAAACATAAGGCTATTCCTTTAATACTATATGCTTTGTAAAAATTTTTATCTTTTGCAATTACTTCATCTACTATCTTTATTGCTTCTTTATAGTTTCCATTGTGAAAAGTATCGTATCCTTTTTTATATTTTTGCTCTAAGTAAAAATTCTCTTTATCTTTAACCGTTTCTGTATCTTTATTCTGTATTTTCACTTTCTCACTTGAAGATTTAATCTCTACATTCTTATTTATTATTGAATTTGCTTTATTATTATTTATTCCTTCCTTAATAATAATACATATTGATACTATAGAAATTATAATAAAAATTATTAGCTTAGACTTCAAAGAAAATTTTTTTAACATTACTTATCTCCTAATGTTTTCCCCTTTACTTTAATATTTACTTGAAATAAATATAACTGACTTTTTGTAAAACTTTTTTACTATTTCTAATTATGTTACTCTAACAAATTTCTTATATACTTCTTCCAGAAAAGCTATCCATATATTCTCTATATTTTTCTACCACATATTGCATTATTTCATCATCACCATGACTATTTAATTTTTTGCATTCTTCCCAATAGTTATTGCATAAAAAACATCTCTTTTCAAAACACCCTAAATCATTTCTTTCTATTCTTCTTACATCTTTATCATATATTTCTATGTCAACACATTTTCCTAAAATATGTTTATCTTCAATTTGTATAGCAGTGTGCTTTATTTCCTTAGGATCTTTGTCTAATGCAATAGTTAATATTGGTCCCTCTCCCGTTATTCTTAAAACCTTGAAATGTATATAAAAAGAAAATATATCTGAAATAATATTATCTATGTTTTCAATAATATTGTTAGTAATATCATTATATCTGCTTATTCCTGGGTAATTCACAGTCACTACAACTAAAGGCATATTAAATTTTTTAATAAGTGACTCTTGAAATTTAAACCTATTTTTTTTATCTAATAAAATATCTTCTTTACTATATTTCATATTCAAATTGAGAAGTTATCTAAATCTATCTTCTCACTTCCCCCTTTTATTAAAAATTGCAAATATTCTTTCGGTCCCATATCATATAAATTATTTCCTTTGCTATCTATAACCACTATAGCAGGGAAATCTACAATTTCTAATTTTCTTATAGCTTCTGATCCCAAGTCTTCATATGTCACAATTTCTGACTTAACTATAGATTTAGCAATAAGAGCAGCAGCTCCTCCTATTGCTGCAAAATACACTGCTTTGTTTTTTACTATTGAATCAATTACTTCTTGAGACCTGAGACCTTTGCCTATCATTCCCTTAAGTCCCCTATCTAATAACTGTGGAGTATATGCATCCATTCTGTAACTAGTTGTTGGACCTGCAGATCCTATTGGTATTCCTGGTTTAGCTGGTGTAGGTCCTACATAATATATTATTTGATTTTCTATTTCTATAGGCAGCTTTTGATTTTTATCTATAAGCTCAATTAACCTTTTATGAGCTGCATCTCTAGCAGTATAGATAGTTCCTGAAATCAATACAGTATCTCCAACTTTTAATTTTTCAACTGATACATTATTTAATGGTGTTGTGATTTTCTTATCCAAAATAATTCACCTCTTATATTGTACTTAACATCTATATCTTTCAATTTAAATAAATGTTTATCTCTCTTAATGTTTTTATTTATGGTATATAGTTGCCTTATGAACATTTATTTAAATTTCTCTTGTAATATGTCTTGTAACGTGACAATTAATATTAACTGCAACAGGTAACCCTGCTATATGAGTTGGATAAGTTTCAATATTTACTCCTAAAGCCGTTGTTTTACCACCAAAGCCTTGGGGACCTATCCCTAATTCATTAATACTTTCTAAAAGTTTTTTCTCTAAATCTTCATAGTACTCACTGGAATTTCTTACATTTATAGGCCTTATTAAAGCTTTTTTTGCTAAATAAGCAGCCTTATCAAAAGTACCTCCTATTCCGACACCTACAACTATTGGAGGGCATGGATTAGGCCCAGCTTTTTTCACTGTGTCTATGACAAAATTTTTAATTCCTTCTACCCCATCTGATGGTTTCAACATTTTTATCCTACTCATGTTTTCAGAACCGAATCCCTTAGGGGCTATTGTTATTTTAAACCCTTCTCCTTCTACAATCTCATAATATATGACTGCAGGAGTATTATCCTTTGTATTTACTCTTTCTAATGGATCATTAACAACTGACTTTCTTAAATATCCATCTTTATACCCTTGCCTTACTCCTTCATTTATAGCTTTTTCTAAACTTCCTCCTGTAACATGAACTTCTTGACCAATTTCTAAAAAAACACATACCATACCTGTATCTTGGCATATAGGCATTTGTTGTTCTTCACATATGTTTAAATTTTCTAATATTTTACCTAAAATATTTTTGCCTACTTCCCATTTTTCATATTCATAAGATTTCTTTAATGAATCTTTTATATCTTTACATACGTAACAATTAGCTTCTATACACATATCTTTAACTATTTTAATTATTTCAGAAGTTTTTATTTCTCTCATATAATTCGTTGGCTTTTAGTAGCGACCAACTTACTCCTTTCATTTAGATATACTTTCCTATATCATCTTATATTTTACCATAAAATTAGTATGTATTTTAATAAAATGTTTGTTTTTAACCATTTTATAATACATCTATATTTAGAAAAATTATTATCTTACTATAATTTCAAAAGTAATTCTATTAAAGTATCTCTTATAATAAACAATTATTTCTAAATGTATTTCATTTAAAATTTGCATCGTATTTAATGAAATATAACATTATATATGATAGAATTATATTGCACTATACATAATAATATTGAGGTGGAAAATATGATTAGAAAACAATATCCGTTTTTTTACAAACGTTATGCTTATGATCTTTCAAAAAATGTACTACATGACTTAAAAAATGAAAAAGATGAATGTAAAATTAATGAAATGGATGAAGAGGATATCGAAATGTATAGCTCTCTAAATGAAGGTTCATTAATGTTAGATCATCCTGTACACACAAAATGCCCTCATTGCATGGGAGAAGAATAAATAATAAACGACATATTTCCTAGGAAATATGTCGTTTATTATTTATTTCTCTTAATGTATCTTACTAGTGAATATATCCCAAATTCTTTTTATACCATTACTTTCTTGTTCTTTAATATCCTCTGTTACATCGTCTTTAGTATTAAAATACTCCTCTATAGATTTTGATAATGATGAAGCAATTTTTTCTTGATAAGAATCTGTTTTCAACATTCTTTCTTCCGCTTCATTTGATAAAAATCCACATTCAACTAATATAGAGGGTATATTACAAGAACACCTTAATATCTTATATGCTCCTTTTGCACATTTTTCTTTTCTATTATTGTTGTTATCTAAATCTTTCACAAGATTTTGTTGAGTTATGTGAGCCAATCTAGCACTTTCTGGCTGTTTTTCATGCCATACTTGAGCACCATAATATTGACTTTGCTGAAACATGTTTAAGTGAATACTAATAAAAGCATCACAATTTGACTCTTTTTTCATTCTACATCTATTGTTTAAATCTTCATTTTTTTTGTCTCTAACTTTTCCTTTATCGGAATAAAGTCCTTTATCTTCTTCTCTTGTCATAATTACCTTAAATCCTTTTTTTTCTAACTTAGTTCTTAAATTATTACTAATTGCTAAGTTAATATTCTTTTCTACTGTTCCATTTTTTGATACAGCTCCACCATCAATTCCTCCATGTCCTGGATCGATTAGTATGACTTTTTGCTTATTTTCGTCACCTAAAGCTGTATATTTAAAATTATAAGAGATAAAAAATGCTGTTAATATAAAAAACAGAATATATTTAAACTTCTTCCTTGATACCATCTTTATACCTCCTAATCTGAACTGTTCTTTTTATTTTGTCCATGAAATTTATTTTTATTAGTTGTAGTTTATAAAAGAAGAGTAAGAATATCACAGATATTCTTACTCTTCTTTTATTATATATTTATCCAATACCTAATTATTATAATACTCCCATGGTAATAAACAATTGCATAACCCTAGATAACAGTTTTTTCCTAAAAAATAAAGACTTTTTAGGAGTTTTACTCCTTAAAGTCTTTAACACCTTTGAGATGGAGTAAAAACTCCATTTCAAACTAAAAGCCCTGTTTATGTATAAAGTCTACCTATTTATAATTGATTCAGCAATATTAGTTGAGTGATCTCCTATTCTTTCAAAATTGCTAATCATGTCTAAAAATACTGCTCCTTCTCTTGCAGTACAAGCACCTCTATTCAATCTCCTAATATGAGCTTCTCTATACTCTTTTTCTAACCTATCTATATTTTCTTCAATTATTAATATATTTTGAGCTTTTTGTATATTATTTTCTTTAAAACTACTTAAACTTATTGTTAAAGCATCCATAGTGCATTCATACATATGCTTTAATTCTTTCATACCTTCTTCAGTAAATATTAATCTTTTTTGTATTTTTTCACTAGATAGGTCTACTAAATTTTTGCAATGGTCACCTATACGCTCTATATCATTAACAACATGAAACATAGATGTAACTATATTTTTTTGTTCCTCTGATGTATCTTTATTAGATAATTTTACCAAAAAAATTGTAATCTCATTTTCAAGCAGATTTATTAATTTTTCGTTTTCATAAACTTGTTTAATCAAATCTTCATCAGATCTTTCAAATGATTGCATTGCAAGAGTTAAATTTTCTTTCGCTTTTTCTGCCATACGAACAATTTCTTGAGTTGCTTGTCCAATAGCTATTATAGGAGTCTCTAATAATCTTTCATCAATATACTTAGTCCCAAAAGTCTCTATTTCATCATCTCCTGGTATTATCTTATTTACTAATATAACTAAATAATTAATAAATGGTATCATAATTATAGTATTTACTATATTGAAAATAGTATGAGCATTAGCTATTTGTCTTTCTACATTATTTGCATCAAGTTTTATAACAATATCCTTTAAGAAGGGTATAAAAGGTATAAATATAATCGTACCCATCAAATTAAAAAACAAATGAATAAGTGCTGCTTTCTTAGCTGTTTTCTGAGTTCCTACGCTTGATATTAAAGCTGTTACGCAAGTACCTATGTTATTACCAAACAATATAGGTATTGCAACTTCAATAGGAAGGGTTCCTGTTGCTGATAAAGCTACTAAAATTCCTGTAGATGCTGAAGAACTTTGTATTACAGCTGTCATAATCATACCAACTAAAATTCCTAATGCAATATTCCCCTTAAGAGAAATAATCATCTTTCCAAAAAAATCTGATTGTGCTAATGGTGCCATAGTTTCTTTCATTAATTCCATACCCATAAAGAGTATACCAAATCCTAATATTATATTTCCCATTTCTTTTACTTTTTCTTTTTTAGAAAATAGGGTCATTGATGCACCTAAAGCTATAAACGCTGGTATAATTCCTGTCATATTAAAAGCTATAATTTGAGTAGTAATAGTTGTACCTATATTAGCTCCCATTATTACTCCTGCAGCTTGATATAAATTCATTAATCCCGCATTAACAAATCCCACTACCATAACAGTTGTTGCACTACTACTTTGAATTATTGCTGTAATAATAGCACCAGTAATAACACCTTTTATTGGATTTGATGTTATCTTTTCAAAGAAAACTTTCATGTTATCTCCAGCAAAATTTTCTAGACCGTCACCCATCAGCTTCATACCATATAAAAATAATCCTAATCCACCTAATAGGCCTATAATAACTACACTTAAATTCATACAACCCCTCCATATTTATTCTTCATAAAAATAAAGATTTCACATTACATAGGTCTTGTCTATTCTTTAATTGTTTTATGTATATACTACTATATTTAAACATATTCTTAATAAATTTAATACCACTTTATATTAAATTAAACTTATTATACCAATACATAACTTGCATTTACTTCAAAATTCCATATAATGTGCATAAAAAAAGCAAGAAAGATCTCTCTCTCTTGCTTCGAAACATTTCTTGTTATCTCTTTGAGAATTGAGGAGCTCTTCTTGCTTTCTTAAGACCGTATTTCTTTCTTTCTTTCATTCTTGGGTCTCTAGTTAAGAATCCTGCCTTTTTAAGCTCTGGTTTTAATGTTTCATCAGCTTTAACAAGTGCTCTTGATATACCATGTCTTATAGCTCCAGCTTGACCTGTAAATCCACCGCCGTGTACATTTACTAGTACATCAAATTTTTCTTTTGTTGCTGTTAAAACTAATGGTTGATTTACAATAAATCTTAATGTTTCTAATCCAAAATAATTTTGAATATCTCTTTTATTTATTGTAACTTTACCTTCGCCTGGTACAAGTCTTACTCTAGCTACTGCTTTCTTTCTTCTACCTGTTCCAAAATATTGAACTTTAGCCATCTATATGTATCCTCCCTTCAGTTATCCTAGTATCTTAACTCTAAAACTTCTGGTTTTTGAGCTTCTTGGTTATGTTCTGAACCACTATATACTTTTAATTTTTTAAGCATCTTTCTTCCTAAAGGTCCTTGTGGAAGCATTCTTCTTACTGCTTCAGCAAAAACAAATTCTGGTTTAACTTCTAAAGCTTTTTTGTAAGACATTTCTTTTAATCCACCTGGATATAATGAATGATGTCTTAACATTTTTTGCTCTAATTTTTTTCCTGTTAATAATATCTTTTCAGCATTCAATACTATAACATAATCTCCAGTGTCAACACTTGGTGTATAAGTTGGTTTATGTTTACCTCTTAATATTGAAGCAACTTGACTTGCTGCTCTTCCTAATGCTTTTCCTTCAACGTCTACAATATACCATTTTCTTTCTACTTCATTTGGCTTTGCGATATATGATTTCATCTTTTTCCCTCCTTGAACTTTTACTCGTGTTCTTCTATATCAAGACCGGAGCCTGTGGTCTTATATACTTTTACCAAACAAAGAATATTATAATACAATTAGCCGGGCGTGTCAACATATCTTTTTCATCTAAATCCCTAAATCTCTTTAAGTTTTTCTTTATTAAAAAATACTTCCTCTAAACACAATCCCTTGGCCGGAACACATTTTTTAGTCTCTAACCTATTCTTAGCTAATATAATATCTTTTATATGATCTGGTTTAATTTTTCCTGTTCCTACATCTAGTAAAGTTCCTACCATTATTCTTACCATATTATATAAAAAACCATCACCACAAATTATAAATTTAATTATATCTTCATTTTTGATTATTCTTAAAGAATATATAGTTCTTCTTGTAGTTTTTACAGAACTACCAGTTTTTCTAAAAGAATCAAATTCATGAGTACCTAAAAAATATTTACTACCTTCTATCATTAAATTTAAATCTAATTTTGGTGAAAAATTATATAAATAATTTCTACCAATTACAACTTTTTCTTCTCTATTTAAAATTGTATAACAATATTTTTTCCCTTCACTACTATATCTAGAGTGAAAGTCTATCTCTGTTTCTTCAGAAAGTAATATAACAATATCATCTGGTAACTTTGAATTGATTGCATATTTGAATTTATCTCCTGGAATACTACTTTCAGTGAAAAAATTAGCTATAAAACCCCTTGCATGTACTCCAGCATCTGTCCTACTACAACCTATAACCTCAATATTTTCTTTTGTAACTTTTTTAATAGCTTCCTCTAAAACTTGCTGAATTGTAAGAGCATTTTTTTGCTTCTGCCAACCAGCATAATTTGTACCATCATATTCTATTAAAAGTTTTATGTTTCTTTTCACTAACTACACCTCAGTATAATAAAATACTTTATGTCTATGCAAATCTTCTACTCCAAATAGATATAACGACTAAAATCAACATAATAATAGTTGCTATCAAATCTCTATTTTCTAGTTTTAATATCTTCATTCTTGTTCTTCCTTCACCTCCGCGATAGCACCTTGCTTCCATAGCCATAGCAAGCTCATCAGCACGTCTAAAAGAACTAATAAATAATGGAACAAGTAAAGGTATTAAATTTTTAGCCCTACTAAAAAGGTTACCAGATTCAAAATCTGCTCCCCTCGCCATTTGTGCTTTCATTATCTTATCTGTTTCATCCATAAGTGTAGGAATAAACCTAAGAGCTATAGTCATCATCATAGCAAGTTCATGAGCTGGCAATCCTATCTTTTTAAATGGATTTAGAAGTTTCTCTATTCCATCTGTTAATTCTATAGGTGAAGTAGTTAATGTTAATAATGAAGTTCCTACTATTAAAAAAACTAGTCTAATTATCATAAATGCTGCTAAAATTAACCCTTGCTTATAAATTTTTAAAAATTTCCATCTCCATAGGGGTATTTCTCCAACACCTCCACCGGTCATAAAAATATTCAACAAGGCTGTTATAAGGAGCAATATAAATATAGGCTTTAACCCTTTATATATATATTTAAATGGCACCTTAGAAATCATTATCATAACTGCTGTAAAAACTACAACAAAAATATATCCTTTAAAATTATTAACTAAAAATAGGTTAATTATATAAACTATTGATAGTATTATTTTAATTCTTGGATCCAATTTGTGAATAAAGGAATCTCCTGGAACATATTGTCCTATGCTAATATCTTTAATCATTTTTAGCTCCCCTTAATACCTTTAATATTTCTTGCTTTGCTTTGTCTACCGTAAAGATATCTTCGGATATATTAAAATTATTATTTTTAAGTTTTTGTATAAGATATGTAACTTGTGGGACTGCAAGGCCTACTTTTTCAAGGGTTTCTATCTCTTTAAAGACATTTGATGGTACATCATTGAGTATGCACTTACCTTTGTCCATAACAAGAATTCTTGTTGCAAACTTTGCAACATCTTCCATACTATGTGAAACTAATATTATTGTCATATTGTATTCTTCTCTAAGTTGCTTAACTCTATCTAAAATCTCATCTCTACCCCTCGGATCTAATCCAGCGGTAGGTTCATCTAAAATTAGTATTTTGGGTTCCATAGCAACGACACCTGCTATAGCAACTCTTCTTTTTTGTCCACCACTTAAATCAAATGGCGACTTATCTTTATAAATATCATAATCTAGGCCTACCATATTCATAGCTTTTTTTACTCTGCTAACTACTTCCTCATTTTTCAACCCAAGATTTTTAGGTCCAAAAGAAATATCCTTTTCAATTGTTTCCTCAAACAATTGATATTCTGGATATTGGAACACCAGTCCCACTTTCTTTCTAACATCGCTTAATTTTATTTTTTCTGCTGTAATATCTATTCCATCCACTATTATTTTGCCTCTTGTAGGTTTAAGTAATCCATTTATATGTTGAATAAGCGTGGATTTCCCTGAGCCAGTATGACCTATTAAAGCCGCAAATTCACCGTCTTCAATTGTTAAATTAACTTCATCAAGTGCTATTTTTTCAAAAGGTGATCCTGGCATATATATATGTGTTAAATTTTCTATTTTAATTGACATAATACGTTCACCATCTCATCTATAGTTAATATATCTGGATTAATATCTATACCACTTTTATTAAGTTCATAAGCAAGCTCAGTCATCTGTGGAACATCAAGTCCTATCTCTTTCATTAGAGGTACATTACTAAAAATATCCCTAGGTGTTCCTTTCAATATGAGTTTTCCCTTATCCATAACTACTATTCTATCTGCTTCAACAGCTTCTTCCATATAATGAGTAATTAGCACAATAGTAATTCCATAATTTTTATTAATATCTTTAATTGTATTAATTACTTCCTTCCTTCCAGAAGGATCTAACATAGCAGTTGGTTCATCTAATATAATACAATTTGGTCTCATAGCTAAAATACCAGCTATTGCTATTCTCTGCTTTTGTCCACCTGATAACAAATGTGGAGCATGTTTTCTATACTCATACATTCCAACTTTTTGTAATGACTCATCTACTCTTCTTCTTATTTCCAATGGCTCAACACCTAAATTTTCAGGTCCAAATGCTACATCTTCTTCCACTATTGTTGCTACAATTTGATTATCTGGATTTTGAAATACCATTCCTGCTTTGTTTCTTATATACCATAAGTTTTCAGGATTAGAAGTATCCATGTTATCTACATATACTTTTCCTCCACTAGGTAGCAAAAGCGCGTTCATATGCTTTGCTAAAGTAGATTTTCCTGAGCCATTATGTCCAAGAACTACTAAAAATTCACCTTTTTTAATTTCTAAATCCACTTCATTTACAGCAATTTTAGTGTCGTTCTCATTTTTTTGATATTTATAAACAACCTTTTTGCATTCTATCATATTTTCGCTCATATGAACAAATACCCCTTTAATTATCTATAAAAATAATATAACAAAATGGGGACTAAGCTAGAAAATACTTAATCCCCTCCTCTGCAATTATACTAATTCAAGTATAACTACTTCTGCTCCGTCGCCTCTTCTTGGTCCCATTTTATATATTCTAGTGTATCCACCATTTCTATCCGCATATTTTGGAGCAACATCTTCAAATAATTTATTAACTACTTCTTTTTCAGTAACATATGCTAATACTTGTCTTCTAGCATGAAGATCTCCTCTTTTAGCAAGAGTTATCATTTTTTCAGCCATATTTCTAGTTTCTTTTGCTCTAGTTATAGTAGTTTCTATTCTACCGTGTTTTAAGAAACTAGTTACTAAATTTCTTAGCATAGCTCTTCTCTGATCAGTTGGAAGCCCCAACTTGCGTTGCTGTGCCATGTTTCATCCTCCTTTACTCATCGGATTTCTTTAAGCCTAAACCTAAAGCTGCTAGTTTTTCTTGCACTTCTTCAAGTGATTTTTTACCTAAATTTCTAACCTTCATCATATCATCCATAGTTCTTTCAGTAAGTTCTTGTACAGTATTTATTCCTGCTCTCTTTAAACAATTATAACTTCTAACAGAAAGATCTAATTCTTCTATAGTCATTTCAAGAACTTTTTCTTTCTTATCTTCTTCTTTTTCAATCATAATTTCAACATTATCTGCATGATCAGTAAGTGTCATAAATAATTTAAAGTGTTCTATAAGAATTTTAGCTGAAAGACTTATAGCTTCTTCTGGTTTTATAGTGCCATTAGTCCAAACTTCGATAGTTAACTTATCGTAATCTGTGATTTGGCCAACCCTTGTGTTTTCTACCGTAAAGTTAACTCTCTTAACTGGAGTATATATTGAGTCGATAGGAATATTTCCTATAGGCATATCATCTCTTTTATTTTTATTTTGAGCTACATACCCTCTTCCTCTATCAACATTGATTTCCATATATAATTTTCCACCTTCTTCTAAGGTAGCTATATGTAAATCTTTATTGATAACTTCAACATCTCCATCTGATGTAATATCAGCAGCAGTTACTTCACCTGGTCCCTCTGCATCTATATATATAGTCTTAGGACCATCGCTTTCCATCTTTAATGCTAAGCCTTTAATATTAAGTATTAATTCAGTTACATCTTCTTTAACGCCTGTTACAGTTGAAAACTCATGAAGAACGCCATCCACCTTTATAGCATTAGCTGCAACTCCAGGTAGTGATGATAAAAGAATTCTTCTTAATGAATTTCCAAGCGTGATGCCATAGCCTCTTTCTAATGGTTCAATAACAAATTTGCCATAAGTACCATCTTCAGCAGCTTCAACACATTCTATTTTGGGCTTTTCTATTTCTAACATACGAACCCTCCCTTAATCAATTATATCAAACTGAGGGTAACTGATTCCATTCCAATCACCATTTATTATTTGCTATATAACTCAACAATCAATGTTTCATTTACTGGAACATCAATGTCTTCTCTGTTAGGTTGAGCAACAACTTTTGCTTCGAAGTTTGCTATATCTCCCTCTAACCAAGCTGGTAATGCTTTTGGATTTTCAGCAAATACTTTAAACTTTTCACTAGCTCTGCTATTTTCACGAACACTTATTACATCATTAACGTCTACTTGGTATGATGGAATGTTTACTTTCTTACCATTTACTAAGAAATGTCCATGAGTTACTAATTGTCTAGCTTCTGTTCTAGAAGAAGCTAAACCTAATCTAAATACTACATTATCTAATCTCATTTCAAGAAGTCTTAATAAGTTTTCACCTGTTATACCCCTCATCTTATCAGCTTTTTCATAGTATTTTCTAAATTGTTTTTCAAGTATTCCATAGATTCTTCTTGCTTTTTGCTTTTCTCTTAATTGAACTCCATAGTTAGAAAGCTTCTTTCTACTTTGTCCGTGCTGTCCTGGTGCATATCCTCTTCTAGAAAATGCACATTTGTCTGTATAACATCTATCCCCTTTTAGGAATAGTTTCATACCTTCTCTTCTACATTGTCTACATGTAGGTCCAGTATATCTAGCCATTCAAGTAACACCTCCTGTTTCTAATAATTAAACTCTTCTTCTCTTTGGTGGTCTACAACCATTATGTGGTATTGGAGTAACATCTTTTATTAATGTTATTTCAAGTCCCGCTGCTTGTAGAGATCTTATAGCAGCTTCTCTACCTGCACCTGGTCCTTTTACATAAACTTCAATGCTCTTTAAACCGTGTTCCATTGCTGATTTTGCTGCAGTTTCAGCAGCCATTTGTGAGGCAAATGGTGTGCTTTTTCTTGAACCCTTAAATCCTAAAGCACCTGCACTTGACCAAGATAAAGCATTTCCGTTAACATCAGTTAATGTAACAATTGAATTATTGAAAGTTGATTTTATATGTGCGCAACCGTGTTCTATATTCTTTCTTTCTTTTCTTCTTTTTCTCACTTTTGCCTTAGCCACTTATCGTCCCTCCTTCTTTAATTATTTCTTTTTCCTAGCAACTGCCTTCTTAGGACCTTTTCTAGTTCTTGCATTAGTTTTTGTTTTTTGTCCTCTTACTGGAAGCCCTTTTCTATGTCTTATTCCTCTATAACATCCTATTTCTACTAATCTCTTTATATCAAGAGCAATTTTTCTTCTTAAGTCTCCCTCAACTTCAAAAGTCTTGGTTACATAATCTCTTAAAGTATTAACTTCTTCTTCTGTTAAGTCCTTAACTCTTGTTTCAGGATTTACACCTGTTCCAGCAAGAATTTGACGAGCTCTTGATATCCCAACTCCATAGATGTATGTTAGACCTACTTCAATTCTTTTATCCTTTGGTAAGTCTATACCAGCTATTCTAGCCATTAAATACTACACCTCCTAATTTTCAATTATAATAACTTTATTTATATATAGCAGCCGCATATTATCTTTGTTTAAGTATCATACCTATACATAATATTGCAAAACTATAAATTTATCAATGGTTTTAAAAAAATTTAATGATTATTAACCTTGTTTTTGTTTATGCTTAGGATTTTCGCAAATAACCATTACTTTCCCTTTTCTTTTTATAACCTTACATTTTTCACATATAGGTTTTACTGATGGTCTAACCTTCATTTCTAACCCTCCTTATTTAGCTCTCCAAGTTATTCTACCTCTTGTTAAATCGTATGGAGAAAGCTCAACTGTAACTTTATCACCTGGTAAAATTCTTATAAAATTCATTCTTAATTTTCCAGATACATGCGCTAATATTTTTTGACCACTCTCTAACTGAACTTGAAACATAGCATTAGGTAACGCTTCTAAAACTGTACCCTGCATTTCAATTACATCATCTTTTGACATAAGGCACTTAACCCTCCTTATTAGCTTCCCTATTTTCTAAATACTTTCTAATTTTTGTATTACTAATATTATTAGATATTATCAACTGTTTTATATTTTCTGCTACTTCATTAGTTAAACTTAAATGTTTTAACTTTTTCTTCTTTGGTCTATCAAGCTTTCTTAGATCACCGTCTACAATGTAAACATACTCTTTACTAATTACATCTATAATAATAAAGAACTTTTCCGAATCTCTTCCAGCTTGAGAGTATACAACTCTACCTACAAGATTATCATAATCCAACATGGTCACCTCGACTAACTTAAAGTTAAAATTTCAGGGCCATTTTTCATGATCGCAACAGTATTTTCATAATGAGCTGATAATGTTCCATCATTAGTAACTACAGTCCAACCATTTGGTTCAACTCTAACATTATATTGACCTATATTAATCATAGGTTCAATTGCTAAAACCATGCCTTCGGTTAACTTAGGTCCTCTGCCTGGTTTTCCGAAATTAGGTATTTCAGGATCTTCATGCATATCTCTTCCTATTCCATGGCCTACGTAATCTCTTACTACAGAATATCCTTGTCCTTCTGCATATTCTTGAACAGCTGAAGATATATCTGTCAATCTATTACCTAAAATAGCTTTTTCTATACCCTGAAAAAAACTTTTTTTTGTAACTTCGATTAACATCTTAGCTTCTTTAGAGATTTCACCTACAGCAAAAGTTCTAGCAGCATCTCCGTGATATCCATTTAAAATAGCGCCACAGTCTATACTTACTATATCGCCTTCCTGCAACACTCTTTTACCTGGTATTCCGTGAACAACTTCATTATTTACAGAAGCACAAATTGACGCAGGGAAACCATAATATCCTTTAAATGAAGGAACAGCATTCTGACTTTTAATATATTCTTCTGCTATTCTATCCAATTCACCAGTAGATATTCCTGGTTTTACAATTTTTTCAATCTTCAAAAGAGTTTCAGCAACTACTTTTCCAGCCTGTCTCATATATTCTATTTCTTTATCATTTTTGATTATTATCATTACTTTTTGCTTCCCATGTAATTAGAAATAGTATTGAATACTTCTTCGATTGATTGTGTACCATCAACCACAAACAACTGATCTTTAGAATTATAGTATTCTACTAAAGGCTGAGTTTGTTTTTCGTAAACAGTTATTCTATCTCTAACTGTTTCTTCTGCATCATCTTTTCTTTGTACTATATCACTGCCGCAAGCATCACATTTTCCTTCAATCTTAGGAGGGTTGAATTTCACATGATAACTTGCACCACATGCTGGACAAACTCTTCTTCCTGTCATTCTTTCGAAAATCAATTTTCCAGGCACATCTATAAGCAATGCAGTGTCAATTTTTTGATTGTTTATTCTTAGAAAATCTTCTAAGGCTTCTGCTTGCTTTACTGTTCTAGGAAATCCATCTAATAAAAATCCATTTTTACAATCTGATTCAGATAATCTGTCTTTAACTAAATCAATTGTCAATTCATCTGGAACTAGCAGTCCCTTATCCATATATTCTTTAGCTTTTACGCCTAATGTTGTTTTCTCTGATATATTTTTTCTAAATATATCTCCAGTAGAGATATGTGGAATAGTATATTTTTCACTTATTAATTTTGCCTGTGTACCCTTACCTGCTCCAGGAGGCCCTAATAATATTATTTTCATAATTATCATCTCCAAATTCTTTGAATTATCTTACTTAAGGAATCCTTTATAGTGTCTCATCACTAATTGTGATTCTAATTGCCTCATAAAATCAAGAGCAACTCCAACTTCAATTAATAACGCAGTACCACCAAAAGATAGTCCCTTAAATTTACTATATGTTTCAACTACCATAGGAATTATCGCTATTACAGAAGCAAATAATCCTCCAAGTATTGAAACTCTCAATAGTACTCTTTCAATAAATCTTGCAGTAGGTTCCCCAGGTCTTATACCAGGTACAAAGCCCGCAGACTTATGTATGTTTTCAGCCATCTCATCTGGTTTGAAAGTAACTTCTGTATAAAACCATGTGAAGAAAATAACTAAAACAATTGTCGCTAAGGCATATGGCCATGAGTTATATCTAAATATACTATATTTGCTACCGGTTATAAACTTATAAAAAGCAGAATTTTGCCAAAAACCTCCTATTGTCGCAGGAAATTGCATTACAGACATTGCAAAAATTATAGCTATAATTCCTGATGAATTCATATTTATAGGAATATGTGTTGATTGACCTTTAGCCATTCTTCCACCAGAAGCTTTAGCTGCATACTGTATTGGAATTCTTCTTTCTGCTAATGTAGCTATAACTACTGCAGCAAATAATACTATAGAAAATGCCAACAATAATATAACTTCTATAAAATTAACTTCTTCACTTGTTTGCAAACTAGCAATTTGCATTATTTTTTGTGGTAATCTTGAAATTATATTTACAAATATTATCAACGATACTCCATTACCAATACCCTTAACTGTTATTTGATCTCCTAGCCACATTAAAAATGTAGATGCAGTAGTTAAAGTAAGTATAATCAAAAGTACATCTATTTTTTTTATATTAGATATAGCTCCTGCATTTCTGATTAATGCATATGTTCCAAAAGATTGAAGTGCAGCTAAAATAACTGCTCCATATCTAGTATATTTTTGTATTTTCTTTCTACCTTCTTCTCCTTCTTTAGAAAGCTGTTCTAATGAAGGAATTGCAATTGTCAACAATTGAAATATGATTGATGAATTAATATATGGTACAACTCCCATAGCAAATATACTAAAACTGCTTAGAGCTCCACCTGACATTAAATCATAGAAACTAAATAACGTTCCTGCTTTAGTTAAGTTAGATAATGCACCGGCATCAATTCCAGGAACAGGAATATGATTTCCCATCCTGATAATTGCTACCATCAAAATTGTAAATATAATTCTTTTTCTTAAGTTGGGAACTTTCCAAGCATTTCGTAAGGTTGATACCATTTTATATCACCTCTACTTTTCCTCCCATGGATTCTATCTTATCAACTGCACCTTTTGTGAACTTAGTAGCTTTAACAGTAAGCTTCTTTTCTAGTTCACCATGTCCCATTATTTTTACTCCATCTTTAACTTTACTAATTACACCATTTTCTTTTAATAATTCTGGTGTAATTTCTGTTCCATCTTCAAAAATGTTTAATCTATTTACATTAACTTCAACATATTCTTTAGCAAAGATGTTTGTAAAGCCTCTCTTTGGTAATCTTCTATATAAAGGCATTTGACCTCCTTCAAATCCTGGTCTTACGCCTCCACCTGATCTAGACTTTTGTCCTTTTTGTCCTTTTCCAGCAGTTTTACCTAATCCAGAACCGCTTCCTCTACCAACTCTCTTTGAAGCTTTTCTTGATCCTGCAGCAGGTTTTAATTCATGAAGTTTCATGCTTTACACCTCCTCTTGTTTATATTTCTTCTACTTTTAATAAGTAACTTACTTTTTGTATCATACCTCTTATTTGAGGAGTATCTTCGTGAGTAGCACTTTTACCAATTTTCTTTATTCCAAGAGCATTTACAGTAGCAATATGGTCTTTCTTTCTACCAATTAAACTCTTAGATAACGTAACCTTAAGCTTAGCCAAGGCAGACCCCTCCTAACCTAATATCTCTTCTACAGTTTTGCCTCTTAATTTAGCAATTTGTTCTGCAGTTCTTAGTTTTGATAATCCATCTATTGTTGCACCGACCATATTCTTAGGATTGTTAGAACCTAAAGATTTTGCTCTAACATCCTTTAATCCTGCTAATTCAAGGACTGCTCTAACAGGACCACCAGCGATAACTCCTGTACCTTCAGCAGCAGGCATTATTAAAACATCTCCGTTTCCAAACTTACCTTCTATTCTATGTGGAACAGTTGTTCCAACTATAGCTACATCTACTAAATGCTTCTTAGCATCTTCGATACCTTTTCTTATAGCTTCTGGGATTTCAACAGCTTTACCCATTCCAACTCCAACGTGTCCGTTTTCGTCTCCAACTACAACAAGTGCACTAAATCTAAAGTTTCTTCCACCCTTAACAACTTTTGCAACTCTGTTAATGAATACAACCTTTTCCTTTAGCTCTAGTGTATTAGGATCTATTTTCATACCTTTCCCTCCTTTTCTAGAATTTCAAGCCAACTTCTCTTGCACCTTCTGCAAGCTCTTTTACTCTTCCGTGATATACGTATCCGCCTCTATCAAAAACAACTTCTTCTATTCCTTTTTCTAAAGCTTTTTTAGCCACAAGTTCTCCAACAGCTTTTGCTGCTTCTTTATTACTTCCAATTTTTATACTAAAATCTTTATCTAAACTTGAAGCAGAAACTAAAGTTCTTCCAGCTACATCATCAATAATTTGAGCGTATATGTTTTTTTCACTTCTGAATACTGCTAATCTTGGTCTTACAGCTGTTCCAGAAATTTTATTACGAACTCTAAGATGACGTTTTTCTCTAGACTTTTTTCTGTCTACTTTGTTGAACATTTAATTCACTCCTTTCCGCTATTATTCCTACTATTTACCTGATTTTCCTTCTTTACGTCTTATAACTTCGTTTTCGTATTTAATACCTTTTCCTTTATATGGTTCAGGTTTTCTCCATACTCTTATGTTCGCAGCAACTGAACCAACTAATTCTTTGTCGATTCCTTTAACTACAACCTTAGTAGCTTCAGGCACTTCAAATTCAACACCTTTAACAGCATCTATTTCAACTGGATGAGAATATCCAAGATTTAATACTAATCCAGCACCTTTCTTTTGAGCTCTATAACCTACACCAACTAATTGTAGAGTTTTTTGGTAACCTTCAGTTACACCAACTACCATGTTATTAACTAATGCTCTTGTTAAACCATGTAAAGCTCTATGTTGAGCAGTATCACTTGGTCTTGTAACAACTATAGCATTGTTTTCTACTGCCATATTTATATCTTTATGCATTTGTTTTACTAATTCACCTTTTGGCCCTTTAACTGTAACAACGTTATCTGGCGTTACATCAAATTTTACTCCATTAGGTATTTCTATTGGAAGTCTTCCTACTCTTGACATGACCACACCTCCTATTCACAATAAATTACCAAATGTAACAAATAACTTCTCCACCTAATCCTGATTTTCTTGCATCTCTATCTGAAACTATTCCTTTAGAAGTTGAAATAATAGCAACTCCTAATCCATTTAATACTTTAGGAATATTGTCTTTTTTACAATAAACTCTTAAACCTGGCTTTGATATTCTCTTAAGTCCAGTTATAACTCTTTCTTTTTGATTGTATTTTAAAGCTAATTTTAGCATTGGAACTGCTCCATCTGCATATTCTTCAATATCCTTAACATATCCTTCTTGAAGCAATATGTTTGCTATAGCCTTTTTAACGTTTGAAGATGGAACTTCTACATATTCATGTCTAACTATATTTGCATTTCTTATACGAGTTAGCATATCTGCAATAGGGTCTGTCATAACCATTTATTATGCCTCCTTTCTAAATATCATATATTACCAACTAGCTTTTCTGCATCCTGGAATTTGACCTTTGTAAGCCAATTCTCTAAAACAAATACGGCATATTCCATATTTTTTAAGTACAGAATGAGGTCTTCCACATATTCTGCATCTTGTATATGCTCTAGTTGAAAATTTCGGTTCTTTTTTCCATTTTTCAATCATCGCTTTACGTGCCACGTTTTTCCCTCCTTATTATTGAGCAAATGGCATTCCAAGACATTTTAACAATTCTCTTGCTTCTTCGTCAGTCTTGGCAGTAGTAACAAATATTATATCCATACCTCTTACTTTATCTATTTTGTCATATTCTATTTCTGGGAATATGATTTGTTCTTTTAATCCTAATGCGTAGTTTCCTCTACCATCAAATGATTTAGCAGAAACTCCTCTAAAGTCTCTAACTCTTGGTAGAGCTACATTCATTAATTTATCAGCAAATTCATGCATTTGTTGTTTTCTTAATGTAACTTTGCATCCTATCGGCATATTTTCTCTTATTTTAAAGTTAGCTACAGATTTTCTAGCTCTTGTTAATATAGGTTTTTGTCCTGTAAGTTGTTGTAAATCAGAAACAGCTGATTCTAACACTTTAGCATTATCTTTAGCTTCACCTATACCCATATTAATAACTATCTTTTCTAACTTTGGAACTTGCATTATATTTTTATATCCGAACTTTTCCATTAATGCAGGTACTACTTCATTAACGTATTTTTCTTGTAGTCTATTCATTAGGTAACCCTCCTTTCAAAGCCTATAGTATTTCTCCGCACTTTTTGCAAACTCTAACTTTAGTTCCGTCTTCTAAAAGTTTTTTACTAACTCTTGTAGCAGAATTACATTTTGTGCAGTATAACATAACTTTTGAGCTATTTATAGCTGCTTCTTTTTTAACAATTCCACCTTGCATGTTTTCTCTGCTTGGTTTCATGTGTTTAGTAACAATATTTACATCTTTAATTAAAACCTTACCTTTTTTTGGGTATACAGCTAGAACTTCACTTGTTTTACCCTTATCTTTACCTGAAATAACAACTACTTTGTCTGTTCTTCTTACATGAACTTTAGCCATCACAGCCACCTCCTTTTTATAGAACTTCAGGTGCTAATGATAATATTTTGTTGAACTCTTTATCTCTTTCTCTCAATTCCCTAGCAATTGTTCCGAAAATACGAGTTCCTCTTGGTTGTTTATCATCTTTTATAATTACTGCTGCATTCTCATCGAATTTTATGTAAGATCCGTCAGCTCTTCTTACGCCTCTTTTGGATCTAACTATAACAGCTTTGATAACGTCTCCTTTTTTAACAACACCGCCTGGTGTTGCACTTTTAACGCTAGCAACTATTACATCTCCAATGTTCCCATACTTTCTTTTAGAACCGCCCAAAACTCTTATACACATAATTTCTTTAGCGCCAGTATTATCTGCAACTTTTAATCGAGTTTGTGGTTGTATCATGTGAACTTCCTCCTTTCAACCGTTAAATTATTTAGCTTTTTCAACGATTTCTACTAATCTCCATCTCTTATCTTTTGACAATGGTCTTGTTTCCATTATTAAAACTCTATCATTTATTCCAGCTTGATTGTTTTCATCATGAGCTTTGAATTTTCTTGTTTTATTTATTGTTTTTCCATATAATGGGTGACGAACTTTATCTTCAACTGCAACTACAATAGTTTTATCCATCTTATCTGAAACGACTCTACCTATTCTAGTTTTTCTGTTTCCTCTTTCCACTTGGTAATCCTCCTTTCAGTTGATTATTTAGTTAAGCCCTTGTATTTCTTTTTCTCTCAGTATTGTCTTGACTTGTGCTATTGATTTTTTAACCTGTCTGATTCTTATTGGGTTTTCAAGTTGGCCAGTTGCTAATTGAAATCTTAAGTTAAATAACTCCGATTTCAAGTCATTTAATCTTGTTGATAGTTCCTTAGAAGAACTTTGCTTTAATTCGTTTAACTCATTAGCCTTCATTTACTTCACCACCCATTTGTTCGAAATCTCTTCTTGTAACAAACTTAGTCTTCATTGGAAGCTTATGTGAAGCAAGTCTCATAGCTTCTCTAGCAACATTTTCTGGAACTCCAGATAATTCAAACAATACTCTACCAGGTTTAACTACAGCTACCCAATATTCAACAGCACCTTTACCTTTACCCATACGAGTTTCAGCAGGAGTTGCAGTTACTGGTTTATCTGGGAAAACCTTAATCCAAAGTTTTCCTCCTCTTTTTATATATCTATTTATTGCAATTCTGGCAGCTTCTATTTGATTACTTGTCATCCAACAACATTCAGTTGCTTGAATACCGTAATCCCCGTATGCAAGAAAATTACCTCTTGTAGCTTTTCCTCTCATTCTGCCACGTTGTTGCTTACGATGTTTTACCTTCTTTGGCATCAACATAAGTTATTCCTCCTTCCTTTATTGGTTAACTTCTTCTGCTTCAACTTTTCTTTTTGGAAGAATTTCACCATTATATACCCAAACTTTAACACCTATTTTTCCATATGTTGTATCTGCTTCAGCAAATCCATAATCTATATCTGCTCTTAATGTTTGTAGAGGTATTGTTCCTTCATGGTATTGCTCTGTTCTAGCTATTTCAGCTCCACCAAGTCTTCCTGCGCAAGCAGTTTTAACACCTTTTACTCCGCTTCTCATAGCTCTTTGTATAGTTTGCTTCATAGCTCTTCTGAAAGATATTCTTCTTTCAAGTTGATGAGCAATGTTTTCTGCCATTAATTGAGCATTTCCTTCTGGTTTCTTAACTTCAACTATGTTAATTATAACATTTTTTTCTGAAGTTACTTTAAGCAAATCTGCTTTTAATGCATCTATTCCTTTTCCGCCTTTTCCTATAAGCATTCCTGGTTTAGCAGTATATATATTTACCTTAACTCTCTTTGGAGTTCTTTCAACTTCTATTTTAGAAATTCCTGCAGAGTAAGATTTATCTTTTATAAACTTTCTTATCTTATCATCTTCGATTAGGTTATCTGCAAATTTTTTGCTATCTGCATACCATTTAGCATCCCAATCTTTTATAACGCCAACTCTGAGGCCATGTGGATGTACTTTTTGTCCCACTCTATTTCCCTCCTTCTATGCTCTTTCTTTAACAACTAGTGTAATATGTGCAGTTCTCTTCATTATTGAATATGCTCTACCTTGTGCACGTGGTTTAAATCTCTTTAAAGTTGGCCCTTGGTTAGCATAAGCTTCTGAAACATATAACTTATTAACATCTAAGTTAAAATTATTTTCCGCATTTGCTACAGCTGATTTTAATACTTTATTAATTTCTTCAGCTGCTTTTCTTGGAGTATAATTTAGTATAGCGAAAGCTTCGTTAACATTTTTTCCTCTCACTAAATCAAGGACAACTCCAGCCTTTGTTGTAGATACTCTAACATACTTTGCTATAGCTCTAGCTTCCATCTCAGTTCCTCCTTCCTACGACTATCTTACACGTGATGATTTTTCACTTTTATCTACGTGACCTTTAAATGTTCTAGTTAAAACAAATTCTCCCAATTTGTGTCCTACCATATCTTCGCTCACATAAACAGGAACATGTTTTCTACCATCATGAACTGCTATAGTATGACCTACCATTTGTGGGAATATTGTTGATGATCTTGACCAAGTCTTTACAACTTTCTTTTCACCTTGTTCATTCATAGCTTCTATTTTGTTTATTAAAGATTCCTTAACATAAGGTCCTTTTTTAACTGATCTTCCCATTTAGACTCCTCCTTTCGCATAATTTAAAAAGTCCAGGAAGAGAACCGAGATTCTCCCCTTTATTTTTATATTACTACTTTTGTCCTCTTTTCTTAACTATCATGCTATCAGAATATTTTTTATTCTTTCTAGTCTTATAACCAATAGTAGGTTTACCCCATGGCGTAACTGGACTTGGACGTCCGATAGGTGTTCTACCTTCTCCACCACCATGTGGATGGTCGTTAGGGTTCATTACAGATCCTCTTACAGTTGGTCTGAATCCCATATGTCTCTTTCTTCCTGCTTTACCTACTTTAATAATGTCATTTGTTAGATTTGAAACTGTTCCTATTGTAGCTCTACATTCTATTCTTACATATCTCATTTCTCCACTTGGAAGTCTTAAGATTGCATAATTTCCTTCTTTAGCCATAAGTTGAGCTGAAGAACCAGCTGATCTAACCATTTGACCACCTTTACCAGCTTGTAATTCGATATTATGAATTACTGTACCTACTGGTATGTTTTTAAGAGCAAGTGCATTACCTACTTTAATATCAGATTCCGCACCAGACATTACTGTATCTCCTACTTTTAATCCAACTGGTGCAATTATATATCTCTTTTCACCATCAGCATAATTTAAAAGTGCTATGTATGCTGTTCTATTTGGATCATACTCTATAGTAGCAACCTTTGCAGGTATTCCATCTTTATTTCTCTTAAAATCTATTATTCTATATTGTCTTTTTTCTCCACCACCACGATGACGGACAGTTATCTTACCTTGAGCATTTCTTCCTGCCTTTTTGCTCAATGAAACAAGAAGTGATCTCTCTGGTCTATCTGTTGTTATTTCTTCAAAAGTAGCAACTGTCATATGTCTTCTTGAAGGTGTAGTCGGTCTAAACTTCTTAACTGCCATTTATATTCCCTCCTTTTTTTCGCTTATCTGGCCTTTCGCCAATAACGGCTTAATGAATTACATTCCTTCGAAGAATTCTATTGTTTTACTGTCTGAAGTTAGCTTAACCATTGCTTTTTTATAGTCAGCTCTCTTTCCGATATGAACTCCAACTCTTTTAATCTTTCCATTTACTTTAACAGTATTTACTGATTCAACTTTTACATCGAATATTGCTTCTACTGCTCTTTTAATTTCAGATTTATTAGCATGAATATCTACAACGAAGGTGTATTTTTTATCAGCCATATCAGCCATGCTTTTTTCAGTTACTACTGGTCTTCTTATAATATCATAACTGCTCATTGCCATTATGCATACACCTCCTCAATTTTAGCAATCGCTTCTTTTGTAACAATAAACTTTCCATGCTTTAATATATCATAAACATTTAAGTTGTTAACTGGTAACACAGTTACTCCTTGTATATTTCTTGCTGATTTATAAACATTTTCATTAGATTCTGATACAATTATTAAAGCTTTTTCAGTTTCAAATGCGTTTAACATTTTAACCATTTCTTTTGTTTTTGGTGCTTCTAGTTCTAAGCTTTCAATAACTATCATTTCTTGTTCAACAACTTTGCTACTTAATGCTGATTTCATAGCAACTCTTCTCATTGATTTTGGAATAGACATTCTATAGTCTCTTGGTTTTGGTGCAAAAACTATTCCACCATGGATCCATTGAGGAGCTCTTATTGATCCTTGTCTTGCTCTACCTGTTCCTTTTTGTCTCCAAGGTTTCTTTCCTCCACCCGAAACTTCTGCTCTAGTTTTAGTTGATTGAGTTCCTTGTCTTTTATTTGCTAATTGTGCAACTACAACTTGATGTAAAGCACTTTCATTTACTTCTACTCCAAATACGTTATCTGCTAATTGGATATCTCCAACTTTTTGTCCTTCTCTATTAAATAAATCTAATGTAGGCATCCTATATCCTCCTTTCCTGAAAAACTTTTATTAAGCTTTCACTGTATCTTTTATTACAACATAACCTTTGTTTGGACCTGGTATTCCACCTTTAATTAAGATAACATTTTTTTCTGGCATAACTTTTACAACTTGAAGATTTAAAACAGTTGTTTTTTTGTTACCCATATGTCCTGGCATTTTTTTGTTTTTGAATGTTCTTGATGGGAATGATGATGCTCCCATTGAACCAACTGCTCTATGGTATTTAGAACCGTGAGCCATAGGTCCTCTGTGCATGTTCCATCTCTTAATTGTTCCTTGGAATCCCTTTCCTTTTGAAACTCCTGAAACATCAACTTTATCTCCAGCTACAAATACATCAGCCTTTATTTCATTTCCCACTTCATATTCATCTATGTTTTCTAATCTAAATTCTTTAACTATTCTCTTTAAAGCTACACCTGCTTTTGCAAAATGACCTTTAACAGGTTTATTAACTAATTTTTCTCTTATTTCACCGAATCCGATTTGGATAGCATTGTATCCATCTTTTTCTTCACTTTTCTTTTGAACAACTGCACATGGTCCTGCTTCTACAACTGTAACTGGAATAACTTTTCCATTTTCATCAAATATTTGAGTCATTCCTAATTTTCTACCTATTATAGCTTTTTTCATTTATCGCACCTCCCTAAATATTAGCGGATCACAAATTAGCAATCATAATATCTCATGATAATACCTTGTGATTATTAATTATAGTTTTATTTCAATATCTACACCTGCAGGTAAATCTAATCTCATTAAAGCATCAACAGTCTTTGGTGATGGACTTAATATATCTATAAGTCTTTTATGTGTTCTTATTTCGAACTGTTCTCTAGAATCTTTGTATTTATGAGTAGCTCTTAAGATTGTAACTATATCTTTTTCAGTTGGTAGTGGTACTGGACCAGCCACTTTAGCTCCTGTATTCTTTGCAGTTTCAACAATTTTTTCAGCTGATTGATCTAAAATATTGTGATCAAACGCCTTTAATCTAATTCTTATTTTTTGATTTGCCATTATATTTCCCTCCTTTTCATATCTCTTTACTTCATAATACTTTTCGGTGTAGTGTAAACTGCTCCAGGTGTTGCATATTTAAAATCACACCTACACATTTCATATCACCGTCGTCCGATTCAAGATCGAGACATGCTCAGCTAAGAATAACCTGGAAATCCCAGCAACCTCTTGCTTCATCGCCATTGTTGTGTTACAACTCTTATATTGTATAATATTTTTTTGATTTTGACAAGTATTTTTTAGTTTTTACATCAATTTATTTATATTTTATAAATTATATACAATATATCACTTTAAATTCAAAATAAGAGAAGAAAGTTCTCCCTTCTCCTCTTATCCATAAAGGCCTTTATTTATAATTAAATCAATAGAATTATTCTACTATAGTTGTAACAACTCCTGAACCTACTGTTCTTCCACCTTCTCTGATAGCGAATCTTAGGTTTGGTTCCATTGCTACTTGTGTTATTAATTCAACATTCATATCTATGTGATCTCCTGGCATAACCATTTCTACTCCTTCTGGTAATGCAATTGATCCTGTTACGTCTGTTGTTCTGAAATAGAATTGTGGTCTGTATCCGTTAAAGAATGGAGTGTGTCTTCCACCTTCTTCTTTCTTTAATACGTAAACTTGACCTACAAATTTTTTGTGTGGAGTTACTGTTCCTGGTTTTGCTAATACTTGACCTCTTTCGATTTCATCTCTTTGAACACCTCTTAATAATGCTCCGATGTTATCTCCTGCCATTGCTTCGTCAAGCATCTTTCTGAACATTTCTACTCCTGTACATGTTGTCTTTCCTATTTCTTCTTTCATTCCTACGATTTGTATTTCATCTCCTACATGAAGAATTCCTCTTTCAACTCTTCCTGTTGCAACTGTTCCTCTTCCTGTAATTGTGAATACATCTTCTACTGGCATTAAGAATGGTTGGTCTGTAGCTCTTTCTGGTGTTGGTATATATTCATCTACTGCTGCCATTAAGTCTAGTATACATTGATCGTCGCCTTCTTCTATTGCTTTTAACGCTGATCCTGTTACTACTGGACATCCATCTCCATCAAATCCATATTCGCTTAATAATTCTCTTACTTCCATTTCTACTAATTCTAATAATTCTGGATCGTCTACTTGGTCTGATTTGTTTAAGAATACTACTATGTGGTTAACTCCAACTCTTGATGCTAGTAGTATATGTTCTCTTGTTTGTGGCATTGGACCATCTGCTGCTGATACTACTAAGATTGCTCCATCCATTTGTGCTGCCCCTGTAATCATGTTCTTTACATAGTCAGCGTGTCCTGGACAGTCTACGTGTGCATAGTGTCTGTTTTCTGTTTCATATTCAACGTGTGCTGTGTTGATTGTAATTCCTCTTTCTTTTTCTTCTGGTGCTTTGTCTATATCTTCATAGTTTTGTACTTCTGCTCCACCAGCTTTTGCTAATGTCATTGTGATTGCTGCTGTTGTTGTTGTCTTACCGTGGTCTACGTGTCCTATTGTTCCTATGTTTACATGTGGCTTTGTTCTTTCAAACTTTTGTCTTGCCATTTTTAATTCCCTCCTATTATTTATAAGTTAAGCTTAAATATTTTTAGCTTTTTATAGTTTTATATTAATCTAATTATATCTTAATATTATTGACTTTAAACTACTATTTGTAATTTTTTTAGAATATTTATTTTAGAATAGCAGGTTAAAACTCCAATAATCTTATTAGTTGTTTAAATGATTTATAATATACAGAGACTATTTATCTCCTAAAATTTTATCAGCTATACTTTTTGGAACTTCTTCATAATGATCAAATTCCATTGTGTATGTTCCTCTACCTTGTGTTCTTGATCTTAAAACAGTTGCATATCCAAACATTTCTGAAAGCGGAACAAATGAATTTATAACTTGAGCACCTGCTCTTGGGTTCATACCTTCAATTCTACCTCTTCTTGAATTGATATCTCCCATTACATCTCCCATATATTCTTCTGGAACAACTACTTCAACTCTCATCATAGGCTCAAGTAACACTGGACTTGCTTTAGCCATAGCATTTTTAAATGCCATAGAACCTGCAACTTTAAATGCCATTTCTGATGAGTCAACATCATGGTATGAACCATCATAACATTTAACTTTAAAGTTTATAACTGGATATCCGCCTAAAATACCACTTTGGCAAGCTTCTTGAATTCCGTGATCTACAGCTGGAACGTATTCTCTTGGAATAACTCCTCCAACGATAGCATTTTCAAATTCATATTCTCCTTCATGCGGTATTAATTCAATCCAACAATGTCCGTATTGTCCACGACCACCAGATTGTCTTACAAACTTACCTTCAGCCTTAACAGCATTCTTGATAGTTTCTTTGTAAGCAACTTGAGGAGCACCAACGTTACATTCAACTTTAAATTCTCTTTGAAGTCTATCAACGATTATTTCAAGGTGAAGCTCACCCATACCAGCTATGATTACTTGACCTGTTTCCTGATCAGTATAAGTTTTGAATGTTGGATCTTCTTCTGCAAGCTTAGCAAGAGCTATACCCATTTTTTCTTGACCTGCTTTAGTCTTTGGTTCTATAGCTACATGTATAACGGGTTCTGGGAATTCCATACTTTCAAGTATTACTGGTGAGTTTTCATCACACAAAGTATCCCCAGTAGTTGTATTCTTTAACCCAATTATAGCACCTAATTCACCTGCATATAATTCTTCAACTTCTTCCCTGTGGTTAGCATGCATTTTAACAAGTCTTCCAATTCTTTCTTTCTTTCCCTTTGTACTGTTAAATACATAACTTCCACTCTTCATTATACCAGAATAAACTCTTGTGAATGCTAACTTACCAACAAATGGGTCAGTAGCTATCTTAAATGCTAATGCTGCTAGAGGTTCATCATCAGAAGCTATTCTGTCAACTTCTTCTCCGTCTTCATTAACACCTTTAATTGCTTCTATATCTGTTGGTGATGGAAGATAAGCAAGAACAGCATCTAATAAATGTTGAACTCCTTTATTTCTATATGCAGTACCGCATAATACTGGCACTATTTCATTAGATATAGTAGCCTTTCTTAATGCTGTATGTATTTCTTCTTCACTTATTTCTTCACCTTCAAGATATTTCATCATTAATTCTTCATCTGTTTCAACAATAGCTTCCATCATTGAAGATCTGTATTCTTCAGCTTGATCTTTTAATTCAGCTGGAATTTCAACCTCTTCAAAGTTTACTCCTAACTCATGATCAAAAATTATAGCTTTATTTCTAACAAGGTCTATATGTCCTTGGTAGTTATCTTCTTTTCCTATTGGAAGTTGTATAGGTACTGCATTAGCACGTAATCTTTCTCTTACAGAATTTACTGACATAAAGAAATCAGCACCTAATATATCCATCTTATTTACAAAAATCATTCTTGGAACTTTATATTTATCTGCCTGTCTCCATACAGTTTCAGTTTGAGGTTCAACCCCACCCTTAGCATCTAATATAGTTATAGCACTATCTAGTACTCTTAATGATCTTTCAACCTCAACAGTGAAATCTACGTGTCCTGGTGTGTCTATTATGTTTATTTGGTGTTCTTTCCAAAAACAAGTAGTTGCAGCAGAAGTAATTGTAATACCTCTCTCTTGTTCTTGAACCATCCAGTCCATAGTAGCCGCACCTTCATGAGTTTCTCCAATTTTATGAGTTCTTCCTGTGTAGAATAATATACGCTCTGTTGCTGTAGTTTTACCAGCATCTATGTGTGCCATTATTCCGATGTTACGAAATTTGTCTAACGGATATTGTCTTGCCACACTTTCTCCTCCTCTCAGTGAATAAATTACCATACTTATCTAAAGTTAAAATTTAGAATTGGATAAAACTGCTTCGGATTATACCAAAACAGTTTTATCACTAAATTTAAAATTATACTAGTATCTGTAGTGAGCAAACGCTTTGTTAGCTTCTGCCATTTTATGAGTATCTTCTCTCTTTTTAACAGCTGCACCAGTATTATTGGCAGCATCCATTAATTCTCCTGCTAATCTTTCTCTCATATACTTTTCGCCTCTTTTGTTAGCAGCTGCGATTAACCATCTTAATCCTAAAGTCTGTCTTCTTTCAGTTCTAACTTCTATTGGAACTTGGTAAGTAGCTCCACCTATTCTTCTTGCCTTTACTTCTAATAATGGCATAATATTGTTCATTGCTGATTCAAAAACTTCTATAGGATCGTTTCCTGTTTTTTCTGAGATTATATCAAATGCATCATAACACACTCTTTGAGCTAATCCCTTTTTACCATCTTCCATTACATTATTGATAAGTTTTGCTATAACTTGACTATTAAACTTTGGATCTGGTAATACATCTCTTTTAGGTGTATGTCCTTTTCTTGGCACTTTTCTTCCCTCCTTAACAATTGCATTTAATTCATAGGTACTCGGTATTACTACCGCAAAGTGCTCTTCTTCTGCAAAATATAAAATATTATATAATCTATATAAATGCCGAATCTAAGCACTATTTTTCAAACAAATTTTTTGTTTAAACTATTTTTGTTTTGGTCTCTTTGCACCATACTTTGATCTTGCCTGCATTCTGTTAGCCACACCAGCAGCGTCTAATGCGCCTCTAACAATGTGATATCTAACACCAGGAAGGTCCTTAACTCTTCCACCTCTTATTAAAACAACGCTATGTTCTTGTAGATTGTGTCCTATACCTGGGATATAAGCACTTACTTCAAATCCATTTGTAAGTCTAACTCTGGCAACTTTTCTTAAAGCTGAGTTAGGCTTTTTAGGAGTAGTAGTTTTTACAACTGTGCAAACCCCTCTTTTTTGTGGGCATTGTTTTAGAGCTGGTGCTGTTGACTTAGTTTCAACTGCTTTTCTTCCTTTTCTTACTAATTGGTTAATTGTTGGCATCCTTACACCTCCTTAATTTAATAAAGCTATATAAATTTTTGTTATTAACATTTATTGTTTAAGCACTAGCGAAACTGCTGATCCTACGTCTATTCCACATAGATTTCCCAGTTCTTTCATGCTGTCTACATATATAATGTCAAGAGAACTTTCTTTGGCTAACTTTATCACCGGCTGTAGTAAATCACCATCTGCATCTCTTGCAACATAAAGTAACTGGCCTTCACCGTTTTTCAGATGTTTCAAAGTTTGCTTTATACCAATAACTATATGGCCTTCAACTCGATTAACCACCTAGAGCCCCCCTTAACAACATTATCTTAGAGATAAGGATATATCCTTATCTCTAAGATGTCATCATATATACACAAAATGTATTTTAACATTTTACTTTGCCCATGTCAATAAAATCAATATTAAGCTTCGTTAATATTTATTAAATTTTCATCAGCATGTTCTGTATTTAATTTTATGGCTCTATATCTCATCATTCCTGTTCCAGCAGGAATTAACTTACCTATCAATACATTTTCTTTTAATCCAATCAAAGGATCTACTTTTCCTTTGATTGCTGCATCTGTAAGTACTCTTGTAGTTTCTTGGAATGAAGCTGCTGATAAGAATGAGTCTGTAGCAAGTGCAGCTTTTGTTATTCCTAATAAAGCAATATCACCTGTAGCTGGCTCTCCTCCTCTTTCTATAGCTTCATTGTTCATTTCCTCAAAATCAAATATATCAACTAATGTTCCTGGTAGTAGTTCTGTATCACCAGATTCTTTTATTTTAACTTTTCTAGTCATTTGTCTTACTACTACTTCCAAGTGCTTATCATTAATATCAACACCTTGTAGTCTATATACTTTTTGTACTTCAGATAAAAGATAGTTTTTAACTTCTTTTGGTCCTTTTATAGCCAAAATATCATGTGGATTTATAGAACCTTCTGTGATTTCATCACCAGCTTCAAGCCTATCACCATTATAAACCCTTATCCTTGATCCAAATGGTATATCATAAGATTTAACTTCTCCTGAATCAGTTGTCACATGTATTATTCTCTTTTTCTTAGTTTCTTCTACTCTAACAACACCTGAAACTTCACTTATTATTGCAAGACCTTTTGGTTTTCTCGCTTCAAACAATTCTTCAACCCTTGGAAGACCTTGAGTAATATCAGCTCCGGCAACTCCTCCAGTATGGAATGTTCTCATTGTAAGCTGAGTTCCTGGTTCACCTATTGATTGTGCAGCAACTATTCCCACAGCTTCTCCTATATTTATCTTCTTCGCTGTAGCCATATTCATTCCATAGCATTTAGCACAAACTCCATGTTTTGATTTACATGTAAATACTGATCTTATTTTCACTTTCTTAATTCCTAGTGCTTCTACCTTTTCTGCCATATCTATATCCATATAAGTATCTCTAGGAACTACTATTTCTCCTGTTTGAGAATTCATTATATCTTCTGCAGCATATCTTCCTGTAAGTCTTTCAGCTAAACTTTCAATTACTTCATTTCCTTCTTTGATTTCAGTAACTTCAAATCCTTCTAAAGTTCCACAGTCTTCTTCTCTAACTATAACATCTTGGCTTACATCTACAAGTCTTCTAGTTAAATATCCAGAGTCTGCTGTCTTAAGTGCTGTATCCGCATTACCTTTTCTAGCTCCATGTGTTGACAAGAAATATTCTAATACATCTAATCCTTCTCTAAAAGATGCCTTTATAGGAAGCTCTATAATCTTACCTGATGGGTTAGCCATAAGTCCTCTCATACCAGCTAGCTGTTTTATCTGAGCTTTTGATCCTCTGGCTCCAGAATCAGCCATCATAAAGATTGGATTAAATTTATCAAGATTATCCATTAACGCATTGGCTACATCTTCTGTTGTTGCACTCCATTTTTCAATTACTCTTTCATATCTCTCTTCTTGAGATATGAATCCTCTTCTATACATCTTTTCTATCTTTTCTATATTTTCTTCAGTATCTGAAAGTAATTTCCCTTTATTTGGTGGAACTGTCATATCAGATACCGATATAGTTATAGCTCCTATAGTAGAATAATGATATCCTTTTGCCTTTATTCTATCGAGCATAATAGATGTAGTAGTCGGACCATACTTATTGTAGCATTTATTAATTATTTTTTCTAAACTTTTTTTATTAACTAGGAAATCCACTTCTAATTTAAATTCATTTTCCGGATTGCTTCTATCAATAAAACCTAACTCTTGTGGTATAGACTCATTGAAAATAAGTTTACCTGGTGTAGCATCAATTATACCAAAAGATACCTTACCATCCTTAACTTTAGATACTTTAACTTTTACCTTAGCATGAATATCTACTTCACCTAATTGATAAGCCATTAGAAGCTCTTCTGGACTATGGAATACCTTACCTTCTCCTTTAACGCCATCCTTATCTAAGGTTAAATAATATGACCCTAAAATCATATCTTGAGTAGGTACACATACTGGCTTACCATCTGAAGGTTTTAATATATTATTAGCCGCAAGCATTAAAAATCTAGCTTCAGCTTGTGCTTCAACTGAAAGAGGTACATGCACTGCCATTTGGTCTCCATCAAAGTCAGCATTATAAGCAGTACATACCAACGGATGAAGCTTTATTGCTCTACCTTCTACTAGAATTGGTTGGAAGGCTTGAATACCAAGTCTATGGAGTGTAGGGGCACGGTTTAAAAGTACTGGATGTTCGGAAATAACTTCTTCAAGTACATCCCAAACTTGAGGCATTACTCTCTCTACCATCTTTTTAGAACTTTTAATATTATGTGCTGCTCCACTTTCAACTAGCTTCTTCATAACAAATGGTTTAAATAATTCAAGAGCCATTTCTTTTGGAAGTCCACATTGATACATTTTAAGTTCTGGACCTACAACTATAACCGAACGACCTGAATAGTCAACACGTTTTCCTAGAAGGTTTTGTCTAAATCTTCCTTGTTTACCTTTTAGCATATCTGATAATGATTTTAATGGTCTGTTTCCAGGACCTGTAACAGGTCTTCCACGTCTTCCATTATCAATCAAGGCATCAACTGCTTCTTGAAGCATTCTTTTTTCATTTCTTACTATGATATCAGGTGCTCCCAAATCTAAAAGTTTTTTCAATCTATTGTTTCTATTTATAACTCTTCTATATAAGTCGTTTAAATCTGATGTAGCAAATCTTCCTCCATCTAATTGAACCATAGGTCTTAAATCTGGAGGTATTACTGGAATTACATCAATAACCATCCATTCTGGTCTGTTTTTAGACTTTCTAAAAGATTCCACTACCTCAAGTCTTCTTATTGTTCTAACTTTCTTTTGACCTGTGCTAGTTTTTAAACCTTCTTTAAGTTCAATTGATAAATTCTCTAGGTCTATTTCTTCTAGTAATTGTTTTACTACTTCAGCACCCATTCCTGCTACAAAGCTATCTTCTCCGTACTTATCTACACTTTCCCTATACTCTTTTTCACTTAATAGTTGTTTCTTTAATAGTGGAGTTTCTTTAGGATCTAAAACAACATATGATGCGAAGTATAGTACTTTTTCTAGAGATCTAGGAGACATATCTAAGATAAGCCCCATACGTGATGGTATTCCTTTAAAATACCATATATGTGATACTGGTGCTGCCAATTCAATGTGTCCCATTCTCTCACGTCTAACCTTAGCTTTTGTTACTTCAACTCCACACCTATCACATACTATTCCTTTATATCTAACTCTCTTATATTTACCACAATGACATTCCCAGTCTTTGATGGGTCCAAATATTCTCTCACAAAATAATCCATCCTTCTCTGGTTTTAATGTTCTGTAGTTAATTGTTTCTGGCTTTTTAACTTCTCCTCTTGACCATTCTCTAATTTTTTCTGGTGAAGCTAACCCTATTTGCAAAGCCTCAAAATTATTTAACTCTATCAAGGGTAAATCCTCCCTCCACATTAATGTTCATCATTAAAATCTTCTAGTTCGAATTCATCTCCCAATTCATCTAATGATGGCAGCTCATCATAATCTAATTTAGCATCCTCATCTTCATTCTCTTTATCACTTTCTTCATCTGCATAGTCCTTAGCTTCTACATCATTGTTTGTTGAAGTTACAGTTCCTTCTTCATTACCTTCGATATTTACTCCTAATTCTTCCATTTCCTCATCAACAGATTCTTTTATTGTAATCTCTTCGTTAGCATCACTTAACACTTTTACATTTAAGCATAGTGCCTGTAATTCTTTGATAAGAACCTTGAAAGACTCTGGGACTCCAGATTCAGGAATATTTTCACCTTTTACTATTGCCTCATATGTTTTAACTCTACCTACAACGTCATCAGATTTAACAGTCAAAACTTCTTGAAGTGTATGTGCAGCTCCATAAGCTTCTAGAGCCCAAACTTCCATTTCTCCAAATCTTTGACCACCAAATTGCGCTTTACCACCTAGAGGTTGCTGTGTAACCAGTGAATATGGTCCTGTAGATCTTGCATGAATCTTATCATCAACAAGGTGATGAAGCTTTAATATATACATGTATCCTACAGTAACTCTATTATCAAAAGGTTCTCCTGTTCTTCCATCATATAATGTAGTTTTTCCATCTGCAGAATATCCAGCTTCTTCTAGTAATTCAACTATTTCGTCTTCTTCTGCACCATCAAATACTGGCGTAGCAATATGCCATCCCATTTCACTTGCGGCCATTCCTAGGTGAACTTCAAGTACCTGACCTATATTCATACGAGAAGGTACTCCTAGAGGATTTAAGCATATTTGAAGCGGTCTTCCGTCTGGTAAAAATGGCATATCTTCTTCAGGTAATATTCTAGATATAACACCCTTATTACCATGTCTTCCAGCCATTTTGTCTCCTACAGATATTTTTCTCTTTTGAGCTATATAACATCTAACTAACTCATTAACTCCTGGAGGAAGTTCATCACCGTTTTCTCTTGTAAATACTTTAACATCAACAATTATTCCAGCTTCTCCGTGTGGAACTCTAAGTGAAGTATCTCTAACTTCTCTTGCCTTTTCTCCGAAAATCGCTCTTAAAAGTCTTTCTTCAGCAGTTAACTCAGTTTCTCCTTTAGGCGTAACCTTTCCTACTAATATGTCACCAGCTCTTACTTCTGCACCAATTCTAATAATGCCTCTTTCATCTATGTTCTTAAGCGCGTCTTCACCTACATTTGGTATATCTCTTGTTATTTCTTCAGGTCCCAATTTTGTATCTCTAGCTTCTGCTTCATATTCTTCTATATGAATAGATGTGAATATATCATCACGTACAAGTTGTTCTGATACAAGCATAGCATCTTCGTAGTTATAACCTTCCCAAGTTATAAATCCAATTCTTATGTTTTGACCTAAGGCAATTTCCCCTAAATCAGTAGATGGTCCATCTGCTAATACGTCTCCACGTTTTACCTTGTCACCTTTATCTACTATAGGTCTTTGATTTATACATGTACCTTGGTTTGATCTTTTATATTTTAAGAGTCTATGTTTATCAATACCACCGTCAGAATCTCTTTTTATTTTTATTTCATCTGCACTAACATAGATTATAGTTCCGTCATTTTCAGCTTTTGGAAGAACTCCAGAATCCACAGCCGCTTTGTATTCTATTCCTGTACCTACTACGGGCGCAGCTGGCTTCACTAATGGCACTGCTTGTCGTTGCATGTTTGATCCCATTAGGGCACGGCTGGCATCATCATTCTCAAGGAACGGAATCATTGCCGTAGCAACAGAAACTATTTGTCTAGCAGAAACATCCATTAAGTCTACTTGCTCTTTTGGAATAACCATAACATCTTCTTCATCTCTAACAGTTATCTTATCATCAACAAAGTGTCCTTCTGAATCTAATGGTTCTTTTACTTGAGCAATTAAATAAAGATCCTCTTCATCTGCTGTCAAATATTTCATTTCATCAGTAACTTTACATGTTTTTTTGTCTACAACTCTATAAGGTGTTTCTATAAAGCCATACTCATTAACTCTGGCATAACATGCAAGTGAGTTTATAAGCCCTATATTAGGTCCTTCAGGCGTTTCTATAGGACACATTCTTCCATAATGAGAGTGGTGAACGTCTCTAACCTCAAATCCAGCTCTTTCTCTTGAAAGACCTCCTGGTCCTAACGCTGATAGTCTTCTTTTATGAGTTAACTCTGATAACGGATTAGTCTGATCCATGAACTGTGAAAGTTGTGAACTACCAAAAAATTCTTTAATAGCAGCTGCAACTGGCCTAATATTTATTAATGCTTGAGGTGTTATAACTTCTTGGTCTTGAATCGTCATTCTTTCTTTGACTACTCTTTCCATTCTTGACAATCCAATTCTGAATTGGTTCTGTAGCAATTCACCAACTGATCTTAAACGTCTATTTCCTAAATGATCTATATCATCAATATTACCAATTCCATAAGGTAATCCTAATTCATAGCTTATAGTTGCATTAATGTCATCTGTAACTATGTGCTTAGGAATCAATTCATGAATTCTTTTCCTTATTTCTTCTTTAATATCATTTTCATTAGTAAAATTATCCAATATGTTTTTTAAAGTTGGATAATGAACATTTTCCTTTATTCTTAAATCTGATATATCAAAGTCTATAAAATTATGTATGTCAACAAAATGGTTTCCTATAACTTTAATTATCTTATCTTCTACTTGAATTCTTACACTATTTACTCCACATTGTTCAATTTCATATGCTTTTTCTCTATCTATAACTTCACCTTTTTGAGTTAATATCTCTCCTGTAGCTGGATTTACAACATCTTCAGCTGCAATTTGGTTCGTTATTCTAAGAGAAATAGCAAGCTTCTTATTAAACTTATATCTTCCTACTCTAGATAAATCATATCTTTTTGCATCAAAAAACAAAGAGTTTATAAGTGAAACTGCACTATCAACTGTTGGTGGTTCACCTGGCCTTAATCTCTTATAAATTTCAAGTAATGCTTCTTCTCTAGTTTTTGTATTATCTTTTTCTATAGTAGCTTTTAATCTTTCTTCTTCACCAAAAAAGTCTACAATTTCTATATCACTTCCAAGCCCTAAAGCTCTTGTTAATATAGTTATCGGAAGTTTTCTAGTTTTATCTATTCTTACGTATATAATGTCATTAGAGTCAGTCTCATACTCTAACCACGCACCTCTATTAGGTATTACTGTTGAAGAAAATAATTTCTTACCTGTTTTGTCAACAGTATATCCATAGTATGCACCTGGTGATCTAACTAATTGGCTTACTATTACCCTTTCCGCACCATTAATTAAAAATGTTCCTTGTTGAGTCATTAATGGGAAATCCCCCATAAACACCTCTTGCTCTTTAACTTCTCCAGTTTCTTTATTAAATAGTCTTACTTTAACCTTTAATGGAGCAGCATACGTAGCATCTCTTTCTTTACATTCCTCTACACAATATTTGATGGCATCCTTGTCTAGCGTATAGTCAATAAACTCTAGCACAAGATTTCCTGTATAATCTTGTATAGGATTTATGTCATCAAATACCTCTTTTAGTCCTTCTTCCCAAAACCAGTCATAAGAATTTAATTGAACCTCAATTAAATTTGGCATAGGACACATTTCATTTACTTTTGAGAAGCTCATTCTCGTTCTTTTACCAATTTGAATAGGATGTACCATTAAAAATTTCACCCCTCGCATAAGAAATAACAAAAAATATATCTATATTTAATATTTAACCTAGATATACATGCTCATTTTATTAGTTTAACCAAAAAAAATAATTTAATTCATAAAATAGTAATTATTGTAATTGTTGTCTTACTTTTTAGCTTTATGCATTAAATTATAATATCACAATAGATTTTTAGTGTCAACAATGTTTTTCTATACATTTAAAAAAGGCACTCTTGTATAAGTGCCTTTTTTTAAAGTCAACTTCTTATTTTAATTCTATAGTAGCACCAACTTCTTCAAGTTTTGCTTTCATTTCGTCTGCAGCTTCTTTAGCTACTGCTTCTTTAACTGTCTTTGGAGCTCCATCAACTATTTCTTTAGCTTCTTTTAATCCTAATCCAGTTATTTCTCTAACAGCTTTGATAACTTTAATTTTTTGTGAACCTGCACTAGCTAAAACTACATCAAATTCAGTTTTTTCTTCTGCAGCAGCTCCGCCTGCAACTGCCCCACCTGCAACTGCAACTGGTGCAGCAGCACTTACTCCAAATTCTTCCTCACATGCTTTTACTAATTCGTTTAATTCTAATACTGACATTTCTTTTATACCTTGAATGATTTCTTCTCTTGTCATTATAATCGCACCTCCATATTTTTTAATCTAATTATTTTAGTATATTATACTTATTATTCAGCACTTTCAGCTGACTCGTTTTTTTCCTTTATTGCATTTAATAAGTAAACAAAATTTGACATTGGAGCTTTTAAGCTTCCAAGTAATTTTGCAATAAGTACTTCTTTTGGTGGTATTGATGCAACTTCTTTAATTTTAGTTTCATCATATACTGTACCTTGAACTAATCCAGCTTTCAACTCTAATTTTTTATGATCTTTAGCAAAATCATTAAGAATTCTTGCTGGAGCTGTAGCGTCATCATATGACATTGCAATAGAAACTGGTCCCTTTAGGTACTGTTCTAAACCTTCGATTCCTAATTCTTTAGCTGCTAAAGCAACTAATGTATTTTTGTAAATTTTATACTCTACGCCTGCTTCTCTAAAGTTTTTTCTAAGTTGAGTATCTTCTTCAACAGTTAATCCTTGATAATCAGCAAGAACAACAGCCTCTGCCTTTTCCATTTTTTCTTTTATCTCTTGAACCTTAGCTTGTTTTAATTGTCTATTTTTGCTTATCACCGCTGCCACCTCCTTAATAAAAATTAAAAACCTCTCCGCAGACAACGAAGAGGTTAAAATACTCTATACCGAACAAACCGAATATTTTAAATCCTCGGTAGGTTGGTTACCCGTTACGCCTTAGCACCTACTGTCTACGGAATATTATCATATTAATTTTTCAACCTTGTGTATTATATCAAATAACAGCAACTATGTCAATATTATTCTACAACTTTTGCTGGATTTATTTTTACTCCAGGTCCCATAGTGCTTGATAAAGATACAGATTTAAGATATTGTCCTTTTGCCGCTGCTGGTTTAGCCTTAATTAAAGCTTCCATTAAAGCAACATAGTTTTGAGCAAGTTTTTCATTTCCAAAAGATTTTTTTCCTATTGGAACATGAACAATTGCAGTTTTATCTACTCTGTATTCAACCTTACCAGCTTTAATTTCTGATATAGCCTTAGTAACATCAAATGTTACTGTTCCTGATTTAGGGTTAGGCATTAATCCTTTAGGTCCTAATACTCTACCTAATCTACCTACTAATCCCATCATATCTGGTGTAGCAACAACTACATCAAATTCAAACCAGTTTTCTTTTTGAATTTTTTCTATATATTCTTCTGCTCCAACATAATCTGCTCCTGCAGCTTCTGCTTCTTTAGCTTTATCACCTTTTGCAAAAACTAAAGCTCTAACTGTTTTACCTGTACCATTAGGAAGTACTACTGTACCTCTGACTTGTTGGTCTGCATGTCTTGGATCAACACCAAGTCTTACAGAAAGTTCTACAGTTTCATCAAATTTAGCTTTTGCAGTTTTTAAAACAAGGTCCATAGCTTCTGAAGGTGTATATAAAGCATCTTTATCTATAAGCTTCAAGCTTTCTTGATAGCCTTTACCTCTTTTTGCCATTTTCATTCCTCCTTGTGGTTTTAGCGGTTTTTACCTCCCACTAATTTAATAAAACTACTATTCTTCTACTGTTACGCCCATGCTTCTAGCTGTACCAGCTATCATGCTCATCGCTGTTTCTATTGATCCTGCATTTAAATCAGGCATCTTTGTTTCAGCTATTTCTTTTAATTGAGCTTGAGTTAACTTACCAACTTTCTTTCTGTTCGGTTCTCCTGAACCACTGTCTAATCCAACTGCTTTTTTAATTAAAACTGCTGCTGGAGGAGTTTTTAATATAAAGCTGAAAGATCTGTCTTGGTATACTGAAATTATAACTGGAATTGTCATTCCAGCTTGGTTTGCAGTTTTAGCATTATATTCTTTACAGAACGCCATAATGTTAACTCCGTGTTGACCTAATGCTGGACCAACTGGTGGAGCTGGAGTTGCCTTTCCTGCAGGAAGTTGAAGTTTTATCATTCCCATTACTTTTTTTGCCATAGTTTACACCTCCTCATACGTGGTAATGCGAGTTTTAAACTCTCCCACTTTATAAGACTTTGTCTTATAGTAGGTTAATCTAATTTTTCTATTTGATTAAAATCAAGTTCAACAGGAGTTTCCCTGCCAAACATATTAACTAAACCTTTGATCTTATGTTTTTCAACATTAATTTCTTGAATTAATGCAACGAAATTTTCCAACGGACCTGACATAACCTTAACACTTTCACCTACTTCAATATCCATGTCAACAACTTTTTGAGCTATTCCCATAGCTAACACTTCATCCTCAGTAAGTGGAACTGGCTTAGATCCAGGTCCTACAAATCCTGTAACCCCTCTTGTATTTCTTACTATGTACCAAGACTCATCTGTCATTATCATATTAACAAGCACATATCCAGGAAACACTTTCTTTTGAGTTATCTTTTTCTTGCCGTCTTTAACTTCAACGACTTCTTCCATTGGAACTTGTATATCATGAATTAAATCATGTAATCCTCTATTATCAATTGTTTTTTCTAAATTAACTTTTACTTTATTTTCATATCCAGAATAGGTATGCACAACATACCATCTTGCTTTCTCTGCCATATTATTAGGATGAGGCTATATCCTCATTCCTACCTCCCTTTTTTCTTTATTTAGTGAAAATAAGCTTAAAAAGGCCTTGAAATCCATAATCCATCAATCCAATCATTACTGCGCTAACAACACAAAAAAACAAAACAATTAATGTGGATTTTTTAACTTCATTCTTAGGAGGCCAAGTTATTCTCTTTGTTTCTGCCTTTACTTCCTTAAAAAACTTACCCACTCCTATAGATGATGGCTCTTTAACCTGTTTTTTTTCATTAGCAGCCATATTATTCACATCCTTAAAAAATTTTAGGAAAAACACTACCTATTTTGTTTCTTTGTGAAGTGTGTGTTTGTGGCAGAACTTACAATACTTATTCATTTCTAATCTTTCTGGATCGTTCTTTTTATTTTTCATTGTATTATAATTTCTTTGTTTACATTCTGTACATGCTAAAGTTACTTTTACTCTCATGTTCTACACCTCCTGATTCTGCGTATACACACACAGGTATTACTGATAACACTTATTATCTTAAGTACGTACTACCTAACAAATTTATCATAAGTTACACTGTATGTCAACTTGTTTTTAGCTTATACCCTTGATTTTGTTATCCTCTGTTTTAATTTCTTTTAAAAGGACTAAGTTTTTCAACCCAGTCCCATTTATAATTAAATCAATAGAATTATTCTACTATAGTTGTAACAACTCCTGAACCTACTGTTCTTCCACCTTCTCTGATAGCGAATCTTAGGTTTGGTTCCATTGCTACTTGTGTTATTAATTCAACATTCATATCTATGTGATCTCCTGGCATAACCATTTCTACTCCTTCTGGTAATGCAATTGATCCTGTTACGTCTGTTGTTCTGAAATAGAATTGTGGTCTGTATCCGTTAAAGAATGGAGTGTGTCTTCCACCTTCTTCTTTCTTTAATACGTAAACTTGACCTACAAATTTTTTGTGTGGAGTTACTGTTCCTGGTTTTGCTAATACTTGACCTCTTTCGATTTCATCTCTTTGAACACCTCTTAATAATGCTCCGATGTTATCTCCTGCCATTGCTTCGTCAAGCATCTTTCTGAACATTTCTACTCCTGTACATGTTGTCTTTCCTATTTCTTCTTTCATTCCTACGATTTGTATTTCATCTCCTACATGAAGAATTCCTCTTTCAACTCTTCCTGTTGCAACTGTTCCTCTTCCTGTAATTGTGAATACATCTTCTACTGGCATTAAGAATGGTTGGTCTGTAGCTCTTTCTGGTGTTGGTATATATTCATCTACTGCTGCCATTAAGTCTAGTATACATTGATCGTCGCCTTCTTCTATTGCTTTTAACGCTGATCCTGTTACTACTGGACATCCATCTCCATCAAATCCATATTCGCTTAATAATTCTCTTACTTCCATTTCTACTAATTCTAATAATTCTGGATCGTCTACTTGGTCTGATTTGTTTAAGAATACTACTATGTGGTTAACTCCAACTCTTGATGCTAGTAGTATATGTTCTCTTGTTTGTGGCATTGGACCATCTGCTGCTGATACTACTAAGATTGCTCCATCCATTTGTGCTGCCCCTGTAATCATGTTCTTTACATAGTCAGCGTGTCCTGGACAGTCTACGTGTGCATAGTGTCTGTTTTCTGTTTCATATTCAACGTGTGCTGTGTTGATTGTAATTCCTCTTTCTTTTTCTTCTGGTGCCTTGTCTATATCTTCATAGTTTTGTACTTCTGCTCCACCAGCTTTTGCTAATGTCATTGTGATTGCTGCTGTTGTTGTTGTCTTACCGTGGTCTACGTGTCCTATTGTTCCTATGTTTACATGTGGCTTTGTTCTTTCAAACTTTTGTCTTGCCATTTTTAATTCCTCCTAACATATGTAATAATTTTAAACCCTTTTTTCGTAAACTCATCCTGGTGTGTTACTTGATTATTCAAAACGTTGGAGCCCACGACCGGGTTTGAACCGGCGACCTCCACCTTACCAAGGTGACGCTCTGCCTGCTGAGCTACATGGGCATTTTAAATTAAATATAAAGGAGCCCATAAAAACTAGCATTAATTCCCGTTTGTTTACAGGGTATGCCAAAGTCCTACACCAATTATTAATTTTACTATTTTCATTTTTCTTTGTCAATATACTTTTTTCATCTTTTATTTAAGCATTTTTCCAATTTTCTTTTTACTCTCTGTAAAGCATTATCTATAGACTTAGAATGTCTATCTAAATCACAAGCAATTTCCTGATAGGACTTTCCTTCTAAATAAGAATTTAATACTTCATATTCTAGTTCTGATAAAACTCCCTCAATTTCATTTTCGATTTTTATAACTTCTTCTTTACTTATAACCACCTCTTCTGGATCCGATACTTTAACAGCAGATAATATGTCTAATAAAGTTCTATCTGACTCCTCATCATAAATCGGTTTGTTTAAAGAAATATATGTATTAAGAGGTATATGTTTTTGTCTCGTAGCTGTCTTAATGGCAGTTATAATTTGCCTTGTAACACATAATTCAGCAAATGCCTTAAAAGAAGATAGTTTATCTGATTTAAAATCTCTAATAGCCTTATATAACCCTATCATTCCTTCTTGATAAATGTCTTCCTTATCTGCACCTATTAAAAAGTAAGATTTCGCCTTAGCTTTAACAAAGTTCTTGTATTTGTTTATCAAATATTCTTGTGCTTCTCCATTACCACTCTTAGCTCTTATAGCTATTTCTTCGTCTAACATCTGATTTAAATCAATGCTATTAACACTCGCTTCAATATTATTTGACAAAATATCCCCTCCATACAACACATACACTTAAACGTCCCACTTCTTTGATTATACATTAATAGGAAATTTTTAGTCAAGATTTTTCAATGACTTTTTCTAATTTTTTGTAATTTTTCTAAAATTTCTCCACTTATTCTATCTTCTATTAAATTCCTATCTGTACTAATATTCCTTTTAGTTTTTTTATTTATGTTACTGCGAGTATTACATACTTCATTATAAAACTCAATTGATGACATCCTTATAGCACCTCTTTGAAAAACAACTTGTTGTTCAAGAGAATCTGATGTAACAACACAAACTTCCACTCTTCTACCAATTGAATTTACATATCTTTCAATAAAGCTATCTGCTGTTTCCCCTTCCTTTGTGAAGATTATAATAACATTATCGACCTTTTCTTTTTTTTCTATACTTCCTTTAAGAAGATGTGCATCAAAAACCAAAAATACCTTATACCCATTGTATGATGAATAATTCAACATTTCCTCTATAAGTTTTGTTCGAGCGGCTTCAAAACTATATTCTTTGATATTATTTAGTTCAGGCCAACTATTAATTACATTATATCCATCGACAAATACATTTCTCACAGTTACCTATTCCATTTTTTGCTTTAATATTTCATACATTAATATTCCAGCCGCCACAGAAGCATTTAAGGATGTTATCTGTCCTACCATAGGTATTTTTACAAGGACATCGCATTTATTCTTTGTAAGATTTGAAATACCCTTACCCTCACTTCCTATTACTAAAGCTATAGCTCCTGAAAAATCTGATTGGAAACAGTAGTTTTCTCCATGCATATCTGCACCATAAATCCATAATCCATTTTCCTTAAGTTTATCAATAGCATTATTTATATTAGACACTTTAGCTATTTTCATATGTTCGATAGCTCCTGCAGAAGTTTTATAAACTATTGGTGTAACTCCAACATTTCTTCTCTTAGGTATTACAATTCCATGAACTCCGCAAATTTCAGCAGTTCTTATTATTGAACCTAAGTTATGTGGATCTTCTATCTCATCTAAAACCAAAACAAAAGGCTTTTCGTTCTTATCTTTAGCATACTCTATAATATCCTCTACTTCACAATACTTATATGGTGTGACAATAGCCATAACACCTTGATGAGATCCAGTTACAGACATGCTATCAAGTTTTTTTCTATCTACTTCTTTTATTACCACCTTATTTTCCCTTGCTACCGCTATAATTTTATTAATTGACCCTGTTGTATTTCCACTAGCTATTAATATGTATTCAATTGTTCTGTTACTTTTCAAAGCTTCTAATACAGCATTTCTTCCTTCTATTAAATCTTCTCTTAATGCCTTTTCTTTAACACTATTTTCCTTATTGTTCCTCATATATTAAATCTCACTCTCCATTTTTGAGTATTTATTTCTAACATTAATAATATTCCCACAAGTCATAGCTCCTTCTGGGCAATTTTCATTTAAGCACTTTGGACCTGATTTTTTAAATAAAACAGGAGCAACTTTTTTAACTAATTTTAACATCTCATCAGCTAAAGCACGTATTTCCCATTGTGCTCTATTACAACATCTATGTTCAAAAAAGTTCATAAGACTTCTAGCATTCATTGTAAGAAGTATTTTAGTTTCACAAGCATTAGGGAAAACATATCTAGCGTCTTCTATTGCTTTTTTTTGTGCATTTTGCTTTTTCATACCTTGTTCAATATATTTCTCTTTAAGTATTTCGGCAATCTTATCATATGCTTTCTGACTTTCTTCCATTGAGTTTATAAAAAGTTCTTTTGCCTGCTCATCATTTTCAATTTCCGGAGGTATAATATATTCAAATTGATTTAACTTAACATATCTTTGACTTTGTTGTGAATATGACGCTATCCTATGCCTAACCAATTGATGAGTTAAACTTCTTGATACCCCCTCTACAGCAAAAGTAAAGCTTACATGCTCTATAGTTGAAGTATGCCCATAGGACATTAATCTATCTAAAAATTCATGAACATTTTTCTCATTTAAACCTTCTAAAATTTCATCTATACCTACAGCACTATAACAAAGCTTTGCAGCTGATGCAACAACTCTTTCCGGATTTGGAGTATATTCTATTAATCTAACTTTTAAAGCCATTTTCTTCTCCCCTTTAAATTTACTTTTATACTAATATTTTAAATCAACCTATTCTAATATATAAATATTTTTATTTTTGTTTATATGAAAACAAGGCACCTTTATCTTGCATAAGGCTATTTAAAAAATTTCTTTCAAATTTAATTTAATTCACATTATAAATTATTAATTTGATTATATACTATCAATGCTAATAACCATATTTAATATTTCATTAAGTCTATCTATCTGCTCTGTAATATATAAGAATCCTATTAAAGCTTCAAAACCTGTTGCGATCCTATACTCTTGAACATCTGCATTTTTAGGTACAGAACCAGACTTTGCATTCCTACCTCGTTTAAAAATTGCATGTTCCTCATCAGTTAACTCACTTTCTATTCGCTTCATGATTTCACTTTGAGAATGAGCCTTTACAAATGATATAGCCTTAACGTGAAGCTTATGAGCAGACATTTCTCTATTATTATCAACCAAATATGTCCTAATAAACACTTCATATATAGCATCCCCTACAAAAGCAAGCACTAGTGGATTTAGCCCCCTTGCTTGTTGTAATGTAAATTTACCCTTAAGAATGTCAAATTCCATTTAAATTTATCTCCTTAATTCCTATTTATAACTTTTATTAACTAAAACAATAATACTATACTTTACTCAAATTTAAAAGTGCAGTTGGTTTAACTGCACTTAGTAAAAACTTATTTAATATTCTAAAAAATTCTAACTTTAAAAAATAGCCAGTTTTTATCTGGCTATTTTATTAAAAAGATTTTAAATTTTCTTCCATCTTACCCCTTGAGGAGTATCTTCTAAGACTATTCCCTTTTCTTTTAAATCATCTCTTATCTTGTCTGCAAGGGACCAGTTTTTTTCTTTTCTAGCTTGTTGCCTTAATTCCACAAGCTTCTCTATCTCTTCATCCAAGTCACATATTGTAGAGTTTTGAAGTACTCCTAATGGAGAACCTAATTCTCTAATAAGACTTAATGCATAATCAACTACTTTCTTAGATGAATCTGCATTTATATTTGAGTTTATATCTCTTACCAAATCAAACATAACAGCAATTGCATCTGCCGTATTAAAATCATCATCCATTTTTTCAATGTATTTGTCTTTATATAAATCTAATTCCTTTTTATATTTATCTTCTTGGCCTGTAAGTTCAATTTTTGTTACTTCATTTTGAAGTCTTTCCAAATTTCCAATAGCATTGTATAATCTTTCAAGAGAAGCTTTCGCTGATTCTAACAAATCTTTACTAAAGTTTAATGGGGTTCTGTAATGAGCTGAAAGCATAAATAATCTTATAACTTCAGGGTCATATTGTTTTAAAATTTCTCTAGCTGTAAAAAAATTATTAAGTGATTTAGACATTTTTTTATTATCTATATTCAAGTAAGCTGAGTGCATCCAATAGTTAGCAAAAGTTTTTCCGTTTCTAGCCTCACTTTGAGCTACCTCATTTTCATGATGAGGAAATACTAAATCTGCACCACCAGCATGTATATCAATCGTATCTCCTAATAGATTATGAGCCATACATGAACATTCTATGTGCCATCCTGGTCTTCCATTTCCCCAAGGACTTTTCCAAGAAGGTTCCCCTGGCTTTTCACTTTTCCAGACTGCAAAATCCATAGGATCTTCTTTTCTCTCATCTACATTTATTCTTGCACCTGCTTGCAAATCTTCAAGATTTTGTCCAGATAATTTTCCGTATTCTTTGAATTTTTTTGTACTAAAATACACATCTCCATCTACTTCATATGCATATCCCTTATTTATTAAATCTTCAACAAATTCAATTATTTCGTCAATATATTCTGTTGCTCTAGGATTATTAGTTGCTCTTTTTATATTTAATCCATCAGCATCTTGATAATATTCTTTAATAAAGTTATCTCCAAGTTCCTTAACAGTTATTCCTTCTTTATTAGCTCTATTAATCATTTTGTCATCTATATCAGTAAAATTTTGGATATAATTAACTTCATATCCTTTATATTCGAAGTATCTTCTAACTGTATCAAAAACTAAAAATGTTCTTGCATTACCTATATGAAAGAAATCATATACAGTAGGTCCACAAACATACATATTAACCTTATTAGGATTTATAGGCTTAAACTCTTCTTTTTGCCTAGTCATAGTATTAAATACTTTCATTTTCTCCCCTCCTAAAACTAATTGTAATTTATATTTTATAACTTTATTTCTTCTTTTTCAAATTGTTCTTTTACTTTATTAATTACAGAAGATAAATCTATTTCTTCAACTTCTTCGCTACTTCTTAACTTAAATTCAACTTTGCCTTCACTTATCAGCTTACCAACAGTAACTCTTATAGGTATTCCCATTAAATCTGCATCTTTAAACTTTACTCCTGCTCTTTCTTTTCTGTCATCTAGAACCACTTCTACTCCTAAATCTTTTAAACCATTGTAAAGTTCTTCAGCAGCTTTCATTTGTTCTTCATTCTTAATAACAGCTGGGATAACTATAACATGATATGGAGCTACAGATAGCGGCCAAACTATTCCATCCTCATCGTGATGTTGTTCAATAATTGCTGCCATAGTTCTATTTACTCCTATACCATAGCACCCCATAATTAATGGTTTAACTTTTCCATCTTCATCACTAAACACAGCTCCCATAGATTCTGAATATTTAGTTCCAAGTTTGAATATATGGCCAACTTCAATACCTCTAGCAATAGTTAATTTTCCTCCACATTTTGGACATTTATCTTCACTTGTAACATTTCTAAAGTCTCCAACAGTTCCTTCAAAATCTCTTCCATAATTAACATTAACTAAATGATATCCTGTATCATTAGCTCCAACTATAAAATTATACATATTAGCAACTTCATTATCCACTAACACAAAATCTGCTTTTATACCAATAGGTCCTGCAAATCCTATTTCTGCTGAAGTAACTTTTCTAACTGTCTTCTCATCAGCCATTTCAAATTCAACAGCTCCACCTACAGCATTTATAACTTTAACTTCATTTACTTCTCTATCCCCTCTTACAACAACAGCTACAACCTTATTATCGGCTTTATATACAAGTGTCTTTGCAAATTTATTAGGGCCTATGTTAAAAAACTTAATTAATTCTTCTATAGTTTTAACTTCTGGAGTAGCTGTTTTTTCCATATCTTTAAGTTCTTCTTTTTGTGATGGTTCTGAAATTGCAATTGCTTTCTCCATATTAGCAGCATAATTACAAGAATCACAAAATACTACTTCATCTTCTCCAAACTCTGATTTTACCATGAATTCAGCTGAACCAGTTCCACCTATCGCACCTGAATCTGCCTCAACAGCACTACACTCAACTCCACATCTTGCAAAGATTTTTGTATATGCATCATACATTTTATTATAAGATTCATCTAGCCCTTCATAATCCTTATCAAAGCTATAGGCATCTTTCATTATGAATTCTCTTGATCTCATAACTCCAAATCTTGGTCTTCTTTCATCTCTATACTTTGTTTGTATTTGATATAGATTAAGTGGAAGTTGTTTATAAGATTTTATAACTCCTCTTGCTATATCAGTAAACACTTCTTCATGTGTAGGCCCCAAACAAAATTGTCTTTCATTTCTATCATTTAATCTAAACATTTCCGGTCCAAAAACATCCCATCTTCCAGACTCTTGCCACAATTCTGATGGAATTAATGCAGAAGCTAAAAATTCTTGAGCACCTGCTCTATCCATCTCTTCTCTTACAACATTTTCAATTTTTTTAAGACTTCTAAGTCCTAAAGGCATGAAATTATATATACCAGATGCCATTTTTCTCATCATTCCTGATCTTAGCATCAATTTATGACTTGGCAATTCTGCCTCTGCTGGAACTTCTCTTAATGTTGTGACTAACATATTTGACATTCTCATGTGTGTTTCCTCCCTATGCATTTCTATTAACTTTAATTTATTTAAATGGATTTATTTTTACAAAAAATAAATCCCCCCTAAAATATATTAGGGCGAATTTTTATCGCGGTACCACCTAACTTTGTACTTATTTCATATAACGGTTTACACCGGTAGTTTTTACCTACAGCTCAGAAGCAGGTTGAAAGCATTTGAAAATTTCTCAGCTAAAAATTTTCTCTCTGTATTTCACTTCTAATACTCTTCCTCATAGCAATATATTAAATTATCACGTTAAATTATACCTAATCAAATCGTTCAATGTCAATAAAAACTACATACTATCTAATATTTTTTCTCCTATGATTAAATCTTCTGGAGTAGTTATCTTTATATTATTATAACTTCCATCGTACAAATAAACCTTATGATTAAATCTTTCTACAATCATAGTATCATCTGTAGCTTGAATATCCTCTAGAACCGCCCTCTCATGGCATTTTAAAATTACATCATATCTAAAACATTGAGGTGTTTGAACACAAAATAATATATTTCTATCCAAAGTACCTGTAGAAAAGCCATTACTATCTCTTAATTTTATAGTATCTTTTGAATTTACACCACAAGCAGAGGCACCATAAGTCTTGGCATATTTTATTCCATTTTCTATTATACTGTTTTGAACAAAAGGCCTCGCTCCATCATGTATTAATACAATGTCACAACCTTTTGCAGCCCTTAATCCATTTAGCACTGATTCTTGTCTTGTACTTCCACCTTCAACAATAGCTTTTATTTTATTTATATTATACTCATTAATCACATTTTTACTACAATAATCCTTTTCATTCTTAGCTACAACAAGAACTATATTATCTATATATTCACTTTCACAAAAACTCTTCAATGTATAATAAAGAATAGGCTTCTCTTTTAATTTTAAAAATTGTTTATTAATCTCAGCTCTCATTCTGCTACCTTTACCCGCTGCCAAAATGACAGCGCAAGTATTATTCATTTAATACACCTCTTCTATATCCTCTATCTCTTTTGTCTAGCAAATATCATTCTTCCTGCAGCTGTTTGTAATACCGAAGTAACTATAACCTCCATTGTTTCCCCTATATGTCTCCTACCACCTTCTACAACTATCATTGTACCATCATCTAAATAAGCGATACCCTGTTCATTTTCTTTTCCGTCTTTAATTATTTGAATTGTCATCTCTTCTCCTGGTAGAACTATAGGTTTTACCGAATTTGCAAGTTCATTTATATTAAGTACTGGGACTCCCTGAACCCCTGCTACCTTATTTAAATTGTAATCATTAGTTATTACTTTACCTTTTAAAACTTGTGCAAGCTTTAAAAGCTTACTGTCAACTTCATCTATTTCCGGGAAGTCTCTGTCAGTTATCTGTACTTCTACGCTAAGTTCTTTTTGAATTTTATTAAGGATATCTAGTCCTCTTCTTCCTCTATTTCTTTTTAAACTGTCTGAAGAATCAGCTATGTGCCTAAGCTCATCTAAAACAAAGTTAGGTATAACTAAAGCACCTTCTATAAAACCACTTTGACATATATCTAGTATCCTTCCATCAATTATTACTGATGTATCCAATACTTTAGGTATTCCCACATGCGCTACTTTTGATTTTTTTTCTTTCGAAGAACCTACTTTTTTTATGTTTGATAGCACATTTATTATCTCTTCTTTTTTCTTTACAGCTATATCTCCACCAATTACTGCCAATATCAATGATATTATAATAGAAATAATGCTTCCAACAATACTTTTAGGTATAAGACTTACAATTAAAGTAGCTATAATTAATCCCACTATAGCACCAAATGTTCCAAGCAAAATTTCTACAGTAGGTATTTTTTGTATATTTTCTTCAAAATAATTCATAATTTTAGATATTAGTGAATTAATCCATGGCGATAATAAAAATAGTATAAGTCCTAAAACTAAGGAAGAAAAAATTAAAAATATAATGGATAATATGGTAGAATTTTTAAAATATACTAACCTATTTAATTCTAATAAAGATTGCCCTGCTACAAATCCTAAAACAAGTCCTATCAAAGTAAAAAGAACTCTTAAGATTTTTTTGAACATACTTATTCACCTCCTGAAATTACTAGTTCTATTTTATAGTTTTTCATACCATCAATAACAATATATATTATTATATTTGGTATTTCAATAAAACAAAAAATTATTTATAATTTGTTCATTAAAATTTTTTATTTTCCCTTCTTTATATTTTCGTCCAATAATTAACTTTTTAGTCCCCCTATAAATTAATTTAATATAGTTTTATTATATAAGTATAAATTATTTAACTTTTGTTCCATTGACAAAATTATCTGAAAATATTTATAATGAAATTATTAAACATAATCTTATTTTACAGTAAGGAGCTGAGACTAATGAAAGATATTATATTTGATGACTTTCAAAATGCGGTAGATGATTCCCTATTACGCCATAAAAGTTTACTTGATATAATAACAAAATTAGAAGAATCACAAGGACGTATAAATAGAGCCCTAGCTAAATCTGTAACAAATTGTGGATGTATAGAAATACATGCAAAAAAACAGCCATCACCAAATAATGATGATATAGATATGGATTCTTATAAAAAACAATTAAATACTCATTTAGACGGCACCCTTTGTGACAATTGTCGTGAAGTTCTTGAAAGAGAGATAGGTAATAATCTATTCTACTTGACCTCTTTATGCAATTTATTAGATTTAAATCTTTATGATGTACTTTTAAAAGAATATAATAAAATAAATACTTTAGGAAAATATACATTCAGATAATTACAAATATAGCACAAATAAGAATTAACCTTATTTTGTGCTATATTTGTTTGTCTATCATGAATTGTTCCCTTAACCTTCTAAGACCATTTTTTATAGCTTTAGCCCTAGCCTCACCTATTCCTTCTACCTGATCTAATTCTTCATAAGATGCCTCCATAACAGCCTTAAGTTCCTTAAAATTATTTATAACATTTTCTATAACATTTACTGGAATTCTAGGTATTTTATTTAACATCCTATATCCCCTTGGAGATACTAAAGTATCTACTAACGGAACCCCTATGTAACCAAGATTTTTAGATAAGTTATCCATTTCAAGTAATTCATCAGAAGACATCTTTTGAATTTGCTCATATATTTTATTATAGTGTAAATTATCTTGGCAATAATCTCTTATTAATAAAATACCATCTTCCTCTACACTTTTTATAAGCTCACTCAACTGCATAGATATAAGCCTTCCTTCATTGCCAAGCTCGCATATATACCTTTCTACTTCATCCACTATTCTCATAACCATTTCTGTTCTTTGAATCGCTGTTACAACATCAAATAGAGTAACTAAATCTTGAAACTCTAATAAATTAAGATTTACTACAACTCTATCTAAAACTGCTACATATTTTTCTAATGTTTGAAGAGCTTGATTAGCTCTAGCTAGTATTATACTACTATCTCTTAATACATATTTTATATCATTTCTATATACTGTAATAATATTCCTTCTTTGAGAGATCGCAATAACAATAGATCCTGTCTGTTTTGTTACTCTATGTGCTGTTCTATGCCTTGTTCCTGTTTCAAAGGTTGGTATACCAGCCTCAGGAAGCAATTGAGTATTAGCATAAAGAATTTTTTTTAGATCATTACTTAATACAATAGCTCCATCCATTTTGGCAAGTTCATATACATAAGATGGGCTATAATCAGCATTAATGTTAAATCCCCCATCCACTATTTTCATGATTTCTTCACTGTCACCTATTACTATAAGACCACCAGTCTTAGCTCTCAAAATATTTTCAAGCCCGTCCCTAAGTTGAGTACCTGGAGCCATAATCTCCAAAACCTCCATTAATTTCTTATCCTTTTCAAATCTCATCTTTTACCTCCTTTCTTATATGCTAAATATATTTTATTTTTAATTCATTCGTTTTCGTAAATCTAATTTATTTGAAATATAAAACATAATTAAAATACCTTGTTTACCGCTTCCCTTAAAGAAGATACCCCTATTATATTCTCCTTCTTGTTAATGATTTTATCTTTATTACGATAAGGTATAACTATATTTTCAAATCCCATCTTTATTCCCTCATTAACTAACCTGTCTGCAAAAGAAACAGGTCTCACTTCTCCAGTTAGTCCAACTTCTCCAAAAACCAACATCTTATTTATATTGAAATTTTTACCTTTAGCGCTTGAAATTAAAGCAATTGCTAACCCCAAATCAGCAAAAGTCCCTTCTAAATTAAGCCCCCCTACTACATTAACATATACATCGCAATTATAAAAAGGAATTCTAAGTTTTTTTTCTAAAACAGCTAAAATTAAGTTCAACCTAGAGTTGTCTATCCCAACAGCAGTTCTTCTTGGCATAGGTGCTTTAGTTTCACTTACTAACGCTTGAATTTCTACTAATATAGGACGAGTTCCTTCCATTACACCTATAACTACAGATCCTTCTGAATTAAAATTAGTTTCTTCTAAAAACACCTGTGAAGGGTTACTTATTTCAATAAGCCCTTCTTGTCTCATTTCAAAAACTCCAATTTCACTTGTAGTTCCAAAACGATTTTTTAACGTTCTAAGCACCCGAAACTCTTGAGTTCTTTCTCCTTCAAATGATAAAACAGTATCTACCATATGTTCTAAAACTCTTGGTCCTGCAAGTTCTCCCTGTTTAGTTACATGTGCCACTATAAACAAGGGTATATTTTTGGTTTTAGCTATCCTCATAAGTTCATTTGAACATTCCCTAACTTGCGATACACTCCCTGGTGCTGAAGTTATAGATGGCTTAAATAAAGTTTGAATGGAATCTATAATAATAAAAGCTGGATTCATATTATCTATATGCTTCTCAACGACATCTAAATTAGTTTCTGATAAAATGAATAGCTCCGAAGATATGTTGCCTATTCTATCTCCTCTTATTTTTATTTGCTCTCCTGATTCTTCTCCTGATACATAAAGTACTTTTCCTATTTTGTGAGCAATATTATTTGCACTTTGTAAAAGTATCGTGGACTTACCAATACCTGGAGCACCTGATATTAGTGTTAAAGACCCTTTTACTAATCCACCGCCTAAAACTCTATTTAATTCTTTAATACCAGTATCATATCTTTCAAAATCACCAGATTTGATATTAAGTATGCTTTCAGGTTTATTATCGATACTTATTCCAACTTTTTTAGTTAAAATATGTTCCTGTTTAATTTCTTCCACCATACTATTCCAAGTACCACATCCCGGACATTTTCCAAACCATTTAGGTGCCTCATATCCGCACTCTTGACATATAAATGAACTTTTAATTTTTGCCATAAATTATCTCTCCTATTTTATCGTACAAATTATTATTATACAATATTTTAAATTAAATTTGTGCTTATATAAAAAAAATTAAAAATAAATTCATTTTATCATCCTTATATTTTGAAAAAATTTATTAAGCCGACAGTTCAGAATTATACTGACTCTGTCGGCTTAATTTTAACTATTAATCATTTACTTCGCTAAACACTAATTTATTATCTTTAACAGATGCTATAACTCTATCTCCCTTTTTAATGTTACCTCTTAAAATTTCCTCCGATAATTTATCTTCAACAGCTTTAGTTATGGTACGTCTAAGAGGTCTAGCTCCATAAGTAGGATTAAATCCTTCCTTAGCTAGGAATACCTCTGATTTCTCATCAAATTCTAAGTTTATATCTTGATTCTTCAATCTATTAGCTACAGACCTTAACATATATTTAACTATTTGTCTTAAGTCTTTTTCTTGAAGAGTATGGAATACTATAATATCATCTATTCTATTTAAAAATTCCGGTCTAAAAGAATTTTTTAGCTCATTCATTATATTTTCTTTCATTTTTTCATATTCACTTTCACTTTCATCTTCAGAAACTGAAAATCCTAACGATTTTTGTTTATTAATTGTAGAAGCACCCACATTAGAAGTCATTATTATTATAGTGTTTTTAAAGTTTACAGTTTTCCCTTTGCTATCTGTGAGCCTTCCATCTTCTAATATCTGAAGTAAAATATTAAATACATCTGGATGAGCTTTTTCTATTTCATCAAACAACACTACTGAATAAGGATTACGTCTAACTTTATCAGTTAATTGCCCTCCTTCATCAAATCCTACATATCCTGGTGGAGAACCTATAAGTCTTGATACAGCATGTTTTTCCATGTATTCTGACATATCGACTCTTATTATACTATTTTCATCCCCAAACATAGCTTCTGCTAAAGCTTTTGAAAGCTCTGTCTTACCTACTCCAGTAGGGCCTAAGAATATAAAAGAACCTATTGGTCTATTAGGATCTTTTAGTCCAACTCTCGCACGCCTAACTGCTCTTGAAATCGACTTAACTGCCTCATCTTGACCTACAACTCTATTGTGAAGAATTTCTTCTAATTTTAACAACCTTTGTGATTCTGTTTCTGTAAGCTTCTCCACTGGAACATTTGTCCATTTAGAAACAACCTCTGCTATTTGTTCCTCTGTAACAACTTGAGTTAAAACTTGGTTCTTCTTTTTCCAGTTGTTCGTATAGTCATCTAACTTATCTTTTAAATCTTTTTCTTTATCTCTAAGTGATGCTGCTTTTTCAAAATCCTGTACTTTTATAGCATCTTCTTTTTCTTTCTTAGCTTTTTCTAGCTCTTCTTCTAAATTCTTAACATCTGGTGGTGCAGTTAAATTATGAATTCTAACTTTCGCTCCAGCTTCATCAATTAAATCTATAGCTTTGTCGGGAAGATACCTATCTGTTATATACCTATCTGATAAATTAACTGCAGAATCTATAGCTTCATCTGTAATTTTCACTCCATGGTGAGCCTCATATTTATCTCTTAGTCCTTTTAATATAAGCACAGACTCTTCCTTTGTAGGCTCTCCTATCATAACTGGTTGAAATCTTCTTTCAAGTGCTGAGTCTTTCTCTATATATTTTCTATATTCATCTATAGTAGTAGCTCCTATACATTGTATTTCCCCTCTTGCTAAAGCTGGCTTTAATATATTAGAAGCATCTATAGCACCTTCTGCTCCACCCGCTCCTATAATAGTATGAATTTCATCTATAAATAAAATTACATTACCAGCTGCATTAATTTCTTCCATGACCTTTTTAAGTCTTTCTTCAAATTCTCCCCTATATTTTGATCCTGCAATTAATGAAGAAAGATCTAAAGTTACAACACGCTTATCTTTTAAAATCTCTGGAATATTGCCACTTATTATTCTCTGAGCAAGCCCTTCTGCTACAGCTGTTTTACCTACTCCAGGATCACCTATTAAACATGGATTGTTTTTAATTCTCCTGCAAAGAATTTCAAGAACTCTTTCTGTTTCTTTATCTCTTCCGATAACAGGATCTAATTTTTCTTCTTCTGCCATACGAGTTAAATCTCTACCATATTTATCTAAAGTAGGAGTATTGTCACTAACTCTTGATTTATTAGGGGTAACTCCCGCTTGCTGACGCTCTGGACTAAAATCATTTAATACTTCCTTTTGAATTTTTGCAAAATCTAATCCTAAATTACTTAAAATTGTATATGCAACACCTTCAGACTCACTTATTAGAGCTAATAAGATATGTTCTGGCGTAATATAGTTATGATTTAACTTTCTAGCCTCTAATAAACTTAATTCCAATAATCTTTTGGTTCTTGGAGTTAATGGAATTTCATTTCTATATAAACTAATTTCACCTTTTCCTTCATACTCCTCTACAAGTTTTATAACATTTTCATCTGTTATATTGTTCTCATTTAAAATTCTTTTTGCTGCTCCATTTTCTTCTTTTAATATACCAATTAATATGTGTTCTGTACCTACATACCCATGTTTAAACTGTTGAGCAGTCTGCTGTGCATAATATAAAACCTTTTGTGCTCTATCACTAAATCTTCCAAACATCACAATAAATACACCTCCTTAATTTATATACTTACTGATTTTAAACTCTCTTTAACAAGTTTAGCTCTCTTAATATCTCTTTCCTTATCATTAAATTTGTCTTGAAATTTCTTTTGCATTGTAGCTGGTTGAATGTCTAGAAATAATTTGTTTAAAACTTTCTTATTAACATCCTTAATTATTCCCATTTCTACTCCTAATCTTACATTAGAAAGTAAATTTAGAGCTTCTCTAGAGCTAAGTATAACTGCTGACTTTAATATACCTACAGATCTTAATATCTTATCTTCTAATTCATACTTTCTTTTACTATAAATCTGGTCTCTAGTTAGTTTCTCTTGGTTTATAACTTGATTTACTATTCCAGTTAAATTAGTTAATATTTCTTCTTCACTAAGTCCTAATGTTATCTGATTAGAAATTTGATAAATATTTCCTTCCCCTTGAGATCCTTCACCATATAATCCTCTTATAGTCATTCCTACTTGAGTTAGCCCATTCAGTAATCCCACTATTTCTCTATTTATGGTTAAAGCTGGCAAATGAACCATTACTGATGCACGTAATCCCGTTCCAACATTTGTAGGGCAAGCTGTCAAATAACCTAGTCTCTCATCAAAAGCATATTCTAGTTTTTCTTCTAATAAATCATCTAGTTTATTTGTATATTCATATGCCTCTTTTAGATTTAATCCTCCTGTTATACTTTGAAGTCTTATATGATCTTCCTCATTTATCATTATGCTTGCAGTTTCATCATTACTCAACATAAAGGCTGCTTTGTCCTTATTATTTATTAACTTACTGCTTATTAAATGTTTTTCTAAATATGAATTATTTAATACATTATCACTTTGCCATAAATAAATAGTTTTGTACTGTTGTTCTGTATAAGGTACTGAATAAAACGCATCTTCAATATTTTTTACAACATCCTTTCCCTGTTCTTCATTAAGTTTATTAGGGAAAGGTATATCCTTAATATTTCTAGCAAGCCTAATCCTACTACTTATTACCATATCAGTATTGTCAGTCTCTGTATCTAACCAATTTTTCATAATATCACCTCCACCCTATTTATCACTTTCTCCTTTATTCTTCTCTATCTCTCTTATTTTATCTCTAATTTCTGCTGCCTTTTCATATTCTTCCATAGTAATAGCTTTCTGAAGCTCTTCTTTAAGTTTTATAATTCTTTTCCTTTGAACTAACTCTTCACCAGATTTTTTTGGTATTTTGCCAACATGTTCAACATTGCTTTGAACTCCTTTTATTACTGATAGTATTGTAGAATTAAAATTGCCGTAACACTTATCGCATCCTAAAAGTCCTTTTTCCTTAAATTCTCTGTAAGTTGACCCACAATTTTTGCAAACTAAATCAACAGGCCTACTACTTTTAGCTGAGGTCATATTTACATAATCCATAAGCCCACCTAATATATTCTGAAAAGAAAAAGGTGTTATTATATCTATATCTGGAACTATGTTAAACTCCTCATTTTTGCCAGCACATTGTGAACATAAATTCATTTCTTTTTTTACTCCATTAACTATTTTTGTTATATGGATTGTAGCTTCATTTTTATTACAAATATCACATAACATAGAATCACCCCTCTTATCTTAAACTTATAATTGTTTATTTTACTAATTTTATATGTCTACTTCCTTACATATTTTACCATATTATTGAAATTTTATAACAATACGACTTTTAACATCGCTTTTAGTATTTGTGCCCTTATAGTATTTTTATTTTCAAAAGGTACATCTATTGTTCTGTCATTTATAGCACCTTTCATAATATTACCTTCTCTACCACTAATAATATTTCTCTCAATTAATCCCTGTATTATTATCCTAGAATTTTCATAAGTTATACTATTACCTATCTTTTCATCGATAATTTTTCTCAAAGGTTCATTATTTTTATATTGAATTTTTGTTATCCTTATACATCCCCCTCCCCCTCTTCTACTTTCAACATAGTACCCACTTTCAGTTGAAAATCTAGTAGTTAAAACGTAGTTTATTTGTGAGGGTGCACACCTAAATTGATTTGCTAATTCATTTCTTCCAATTTCAAGTGCACTATCTCCTGTTTCTTCTAATAGTTCCTTTATAAATTCTTCTATTACATCTGATAGTCTAGGCATCTTTTCACCCCTTTATTGACTTTGCCTTTCTTTGACCTTTGTCTATCTTTATAATATTATCATCTATTGTTTTGTTCAATATCTGTTTTACTGAATAAATTCTATTTTCTACTGTTTATTAGTATTTATATCCCATTTTCTAAATTTCACTTAATATATCTGTTTTTTTCTATGTATTGTATAATGGTTTAAGTTAATTACCTAGATTTCGTACAAATATAAAGATTATATTTTCATATAATTACCTGTTAATATTATTCAATATATTCCATAGTCGCCCAGATTTTTAGGCGGAGCCTTCTGGAATAATTTCACAGAATTAAATTTGACAACACTAAAGAAAAGTAAAAGTCCATTTACTGTTTTGGATAATATTACATTAATTAATTTATTGTATTTAACTTCATATATTAAATTTTAATTGTATATATTTAGGGGTATAGAGTGCGTTAGCAATTAGTTTTGCCAGTTTTGTTATGGGTGGAATGTTAACTATAATTCCTTCGGAAGTTCTTTTAACAATACCTTTTATATTACCAATGCTTTTAACTAAAACTCTTATCCCTATATTTTCAAGTTCTGTTCCATACAAAACTGTAGATTTAAACCAACTTATGAGGTTGTGTGTTATAAATACTAGCCATAAAAATC
>NZ_JAPQFJ010000019.1 GCF_026738875.1 Clostridium brassicae | reverse complement strand
ATTCTGTGAAATTATTCCAGAAGGCTCCGCCTAAAAATCTGGGCGACTATGGAATATATTGAATAATATTAACAGGTAATTATATGAAAATATAATCTTTATATTTGTACGAAATCTAGGTAATTAAAAAAAGACTGTATCAAAGGTAATCTAATCTGATACAGTCTCTTTTTCAACATATTTAAATTTCATTACTTTTTATAATAAACTGCTTTCCATTCTTTAAAGCGTACTCATAGTAAATATAGTCTCCTTCAACTCCTATAAAATCAATATTCCTATCATTAAATATCCTTTGCTTATCCTGACCATTTATATTAATTTTATATAGCCTATTTCCATCTTTTCCTGATTTGTAATATATCCATCCATCTTTGATAGTAAGCAAATATACATTGTCAATCTTCCCATCTAGCACCTTATTTTTTTTATCTCCATCTAAATTCATACGGTATAAAGTACCTTTTTCAGATAAAGTGCTATAATAAAGACTTCCATCGTATTCTAATAAATTAGTAATATTATCTTTACTAACTAATTCATTAGTTTCTCCATTTAATTTACATCTGTATAAATCACTTGATATTTTGGAATCTTTAATTTCATAATTTATGGAATAATATATCCAATCTTTGGTAAGTTCATTAATAGTTATATTAGCACCAGAATACAATCTCTTTAAAGATTCATCTGTATTTTCCCATATTTTTTCTTTCTTATTTGTTCCTATTTTTTGTTTAAACAAAGTAAAACCATTGTTATTTATATTTTCTACGGTATATAAATAATCATCTTTTACTTTACCATTAAAATCGCCTAAATTCTTTATAATTTCTTGTTCTTTGCTTCCATCTAGTTTAGCTCTAAAAAATTTTTTTGTTACCTTATCTTCTTTTTCAATATTTTCTGTAAAATATATCCACTGTTTATCTATACTTGTGATTTTTTGCCATCCATCTTCTACATAGGAAAGCATTTTTTCTCTTTTGCCATTTACATCAATTATATTTAGATTTCCTCTTCTCTTATTTTTCTTAATATCTGTAGTATAGATTATATTATTGTTATGTATATATGCACTACTTGGACTAGATTTACTTATCTTCTGTTTTTCACCATTTAATATATTCATTTTATAGATTTCATTGTGGACATCCTTAAAACAAAATATATGATCTCCAACTATATTAATATTGCTTATAGGTCCTTCTTTTATTTTTTTTCTATTTGATCCATCAATTTTTATTGCATAAAGTGAATCCCCATCAAACTCATTTATATAATATATATATTCTCCATATATATTTATATCTTTTACATTTTCATCAGTTAATCTTTCTACTTTAAAATTTTTCATATCAGCTTTACATAAAAATTTATTCTTACTTTCATTGCCTTTATTAGAAAAATAAATACTATCTCCTTGTATTTGAATATCTTCTTTTAATGAAACATAATCTATCAGTTTATTAGGTTTATATATTCTTTTCTTAAAATTTCCATTTATACTTGCAGAATAAAGTGCATCTTTTTTCAAATAATAGATTTTATCATCTACAATATTAAAGAGATGTACATTCTCATTTAGTATTTTTCTATTCTTTTTTCCGTATATACTCATTTTATATAAAGAATTATCATCATCTACATTACTATAGTATATATATTCACCTCTGACTCTAATATATTCAGCACTTGAATTTCCTAATTTTTCACGTCCTTCACCATTTATTTTTATTTTGTAAATTTTCTCTCCGTCCTTCAAATTTGAGTAATACACATATCCATCTAAAACATTTATATATCTTGCAACATCATCACATATCTTTGTAATTTTCTTAGTTTTTTTATTCATTTTATGTAATTCACCATTTGCATCATAATTACTATAATATATATAGTCTTTATCTTCTGAAGCATTCCCCCCATTATATATATTTCCTGTAGTACTTCCAATTTTAGAATTAGGAGTTTCAAAATAACCATAGGATTTTAATTGAAAAAATCCAATAATAGAAAAGAATAAAACAATTACTGAAACTATAATCCCTTTAAGTTTCATTCTTTCACTCACGCCCTTCAACTTTAGCTTTTAAAGTAATGATATCATATTTCATAAATAAAAAAAATATAAGTTAGCATTTCAAACACTAACTTATATTTTTTTATTTCATCAGCTTATCCAAAATAGTTATAATCTCATCGACTTTTTCTTCACCTTTATCATGCAAAAAAGCATCTCTAACACAATGATTTAAATGTTGCTTAAGAATTTGCGAGTTAGCTTTTTTTAATAAAGCTTCAACCGCAATTATCTGATTAGATATATCTACACAGTATCTACCATCATCTATCATTCTTATTATTCCCTCTATTTGTCCTTTAGCAGTTTTTAAATATTGTTCTGCTTTCTTTTTTTCATTGTTCATAAATTTCCTCCTCTACCCTGCTAGGGTGAGACTTAATATCCCAACTCCTTATTTACTATTATTACATGAATTCTTTCATTAGAGGATTGTCTTTTTATAAGTACATACTCATTACATATTCTATCCGAACTAGCACAATCCATACAATAACCTACTTCTGAACAGGGAGTTTTCTTATCTAGTCTTTTACAATTAGCAGGAGCTGCTAATTCTCTATTTCTATTAATTGCCTCATCTAAATTTTTAACTATTTTATTTACACCTACAACTACAATAACTTTATCTGGTCCATAAAGCATAGCTGCTACTCTATTTCCAGTGCCATCTACATTATATAATTCACCTTTTTCTGTAATTGCATTACTACTTGACAAATATACATCTGCAAAAAAACTCTTTCTATATATCTCTTTTATCTTTTCTTTAGTTAATCCTTCCTTATACCTATCTAAAAAATTGTATTTATTATTTCTAATCAAATCCAAAGCACCTATTTCAGAAAGTGTCATTGAGCCACCAACAGATATTGTGTCACCTTCTTTTATAAGATTTTTAATCTTATCTAAAGCTTCTTCTTCGTTTTCAACAAAATAACCATTCATATTATTTTTCTTTAAATTGTCAATAGTTCTCTCAACTTTTTTTTGAGTAACAAAGGCTGTGTTTTTATCCATAAACTCCTATCTCCTTTCAATATAACATTTACTATATTAAATGTATAATTGTAAATAAAATTAATTTAGGTATATTTTTAAATAAACTTCATTAAAAAAGTCCCATATTAACCATTATAGCAATTATAAATAATTTAACAATTATTTATAATTTAACAATCTCCCTTATTAACTCAAACCTTTTCTTCTGGCTTTAACACCTGTATACTTGGTGATTTTAATACTTTTTTAACAATGCTTAAAATTTCATTTTCTTCTATTTTAACATCATCAAACTCACTAAATATACCCTCTATTGAATTATACATTATTTTATGTGTTGTTACCATTTTAGCTAACTCAATAGCTCTTTCCAAACTAAGTTCTTTTTTTAAATTAATATTTTTTATTATTTTATTTACACTTTGTATATTTAAAATTTGTGTTTGATTTTTTATTTCTTCTATTTTCTTATTTATTATTTTTATAACTTTCTCTATATTATCATTAGACGTTCCTAGTCTGATAGTAAATAGCTTTATTCCCTTTTCATTTTTTATGTTACTAGAAATATCGTATACTAAACCATATTTTGTTCTTATTTCATCATATAAAATACTACTTATGCCTTCACCAAATTTATTATTAAAAACCTTTAACAATTTTACTTCTTTGTCATTCAACTCATGGATAGGAAAACAGTATTGTATTTTGGCTCCATTTAACCCTTTTATTATCTTATAAAAAATACCTTCATTATTAGGTTCATAATATTTCTTTTCCTCATACACATAATCATTTTCAAATCCACCAAAATACTTCTCTATTACCTTTTTAATTTCTTCAAATTCTAAAGAGGATACTACACTAATTGAACAATTCTTTGGAGCATAGTGTTTTTTATAAAAGTTTTTTGTATCTGATACAGTAAAATTTCTTATATTTTTTTCGGTACCAATTATTAAATTCTTAATTCTTCTTTTATTAAAAGCATTATAAAAAAGTTCATCTTCACAATTTTGATAAGTATCATCCTTCCATTCTTTAAGTTCTTCAAGTATTACTGCTTTTTCCTCATTAAATCCTTCTTCATTAAAGAGTGGATTTAAAATTATATCTGAATATACCTCAAAACCTTTTTCAAAATCAGAAGACATAGTAGTCCCATAATAAATAACATATGGATAGTTTGTCATAGCATTATGAAAGCCAAATATATCATCACAGCAATTATTAATCTCTTCTTCTGATCTATTTTTTGTCCCCTTAAAAACCATATGTTCTACTATATGAGCTAGTCCCAATTCATTTTCATCTTCTACTAATGCTCCCGCATTAAATCCTATGCAAAATGATGTTATATTTCCACTTCTTTTTACGTATTGAACATTTATACCGTTATTCATTTTATGTTGTATCAATTAAAACTAACTCCTTTCAATACTCGTGTATATATTAATACAAGACTTGGTTTTACTTATTTTGTATACATAGACTACATATAAACAAAGTAAAAGAGTTAAGCAATGTTAATTTGCTTAACTCTTTTATTATATACTAATGACTTACTAATTTACACTATAAATAAAATATATATTATTATACCTTACAAATTAGCTAACAAAATTATAACCACATATTCTTAACTTTCTGATGTATCATGAACATTCCAAGTAAATGCTAAGAATACTACTGAAAGGACACTAGCTGCAACTAATAGCATAAATCCTCCATCCCATCCGTATTTATCAACTATTGAACCTAATAATATCTCTGCCAATACAGATCCACCCATATATCCAAATAAACCTGTAAATCCTGCTGCAGTACCTCCAGCTTTTTTAGGAACTAAATCAAGTGCAGCAACTCCTATAAGCATAACTGGTCCGTAAATTAAAGCGCCTATTGAAGCCAATGCTATATTTATAGCCATCATACTTGTACTTTTCCAATAAACAAATGTAGCAACTGCAACCCCTAGCATACAGAATACACCAGCTGGAGCACGACGTCCATGGAATACCTTATCACTTATCCATCCAACTATAATTGTGCCTGGAATAGCAGCATATTCAAACAATGCAAAAGCTAATCCTGCTTCTTTTGTATTAAATCCTCTTATCTCTTTTAAATAAACTGGAGCCCAATTAAGAACACCATACCTTACTAAATAAACAAACAAATTAGCCATAGCAATAATCCATAAAAACTTGTTGTTTAGTACATATTTAAATAGTATTTCTTTCCCTGTCAATTCTTTTTCTGCATCTTCTACTTTTACATCATATTTGGGATAATCATTTCTATATTCTTCTATCGGCGGTAATCCAAGTGATTGAGGAGTATCTTTTGCAAATATCATAAATAATATTCCAGTAACAATTGCTATTATACCTGGTAAATAAAAAGCACCTTTGTAACTTCCGCCAAACATAGTAATACCTAAAACTGCTACAGTAGCTATTACTGCTCCCCCTACATTATGAGCAGTATTCCAAATAGACATTTTAACTCCACGCTCTTTATCAGAAAACCAGTGTGTCATTATTCTCCCACATGGTGGCCATCCCATACCTTGAAACCATCCATTTAATGTCCATAATACAAATAATATTGGTATGCTTGCTGTCATTCCCATAAATATATTAGCAAGTCCAGATAATATAAGTCCTATTGCTAAGAAATATCTTGGATTAGATCTATCTGAGAAACTACCCATTATAAACTTACTTACCCCATAGGCTATGCCTAATCCCGAAGCTATAAATCCAAGTTCTGTTTTTGTAAAACCTAATTCAGCTATCATATAATTTTTAGCAATAGAAAAATTACTTCTAACAAAATAGTACACTGCATATCCAAGATAAATACTTATAAACATCTGAATACGATACCTCTTGTATGTAGAGTCAATTTTGTCCTTTGGCAAACGCTCAATATGAGGTGCCGGTTTTAAAAATCCTATCATTTTTGTTCCCCTCTCTTTAGTTGTTCTTATAATTAAGTAAAGTTCATGAACTTTACAATTATTATCATTTGTACTGTTTATGTCATATCTTTTATAAAACTGGGATACCTTAATTAATTGGATTTATATATCGTTTTCATAAAAAACATAAATTTAAACATTAGTTTTCTTAAAACAAAAATTCTAATTTATTACGCTTAATTATTTTGTATTTAATTGTATATTTTCAATATTTTAACTTATCATTCAATAAAAAAGAGAACACTAATTAAAAGGAAGTTTTTATTCCCTTTTAAAATTAGGCTCTCTTGTTCTCTGCCATACTATATTTACATATTTTAACTATATTTTTTATTGCCAAAAGTATATTATCATGATTTAAACTATATTGCAATATTTTTCTCAACATTTTTCGACCTTATATATAACTACGCCATTTTTTAATTTAATAAAGCATAAAAAATTTTACAAAACTGCCATTGTAAATATATGTTATAATTGTCATATGTGTAATATATGGAGGCATTAATATGTTAGAAACTAATTCAACAGCCAAAAAAAATATATTTCAATTTATTACCTATGCACTTATAGGTGGAAGTAACTTAATTATAAATTTTGTGGTACTAAACATATTATCCAATGTAACTAATATATATTCTGGCACTAATACCTATACCAAAATAATGTTATCTTTATTTGAGTTTACAGCATTTATATTATATTCGATTAATGGATACTTTTTAAATAAAAAATTTACTTTTAAAACAAATAGTAGTTCTTATATAAAATATGCTTTAGTATTAGGTACCTCAGCTTTTTTTAATGCTAATTTGTTTATTATTCTTACAGCTCATAATGTATTTAATATTCCAATAAGACTCTGGTTTAATTTATCAAAACTTACATCTTCCATGACTATAGGTATACTTACTTTTTTAATTAATAAATTTTTTATATTCAAATAATATGCAAAAAAAATGTTGCAAAGCAACATTTTTTTATTATACATTTTATCTATTTTTCAACAATAACACTTGTTCCCATTCCGCCACCTATGCAAAGAGTAGCTAAACCTCTTTTAGTTTCTTCTCTCTTTTGCATTTCATGTAATAATGTAACAAGAATTCTTGCTCCTGATCCTCCTATAGGATGTCCAAGAGCTATTGCTCCTCCATTTACATTCACTCTATCCATAAACTTATCAAAACCTAATCCTCTTGCTACTGCTATACTTTGTGCAGCAAAAGCTTCGTTGGCTTCTATTAAATCCATATCTTCTATCTTTAATCCCCCTTTTTCTAATGCTCTTTCTGTTGCCCCTATTGGCCCTACTCCCATTATTGAAGGATCTACTCCTTTTGAACCATAAGATACTATTTTAGCTAATGGTTTTATTCCTAATTCATTAGCCTTTTCTTCACTCATTATTACTAAAGCTGCTGCTCCGTCATTTATTCCTGAAGCATTTCCTGCTGTAACTGATCCATCTTTTTTGAAAGCTGGTCTTAACTTTGCTAAACTTTCTTCAGTTGTTCCAAACTTTGGATACTCATCTGTATCAACTACAACTTCACCTTTTCTTGTTTTTATCACTACTGGAACTATTTCATCTTTAAATCTTCCTTCTTTTATAGCTCTTTCGGCATTTTGTTGAGATCTTAACGCAAATGCATCTTGTTCTTCTCTTGTTATACCATATTTTTCATTAACATTTTCAGCTGTTATTCCCATATGATATTGATTAAAAGCATCCCATAATCCATCTTTAATCATTTCATCTACCATTTTTCCATCACCCATTCTTTGTCCCCATCTTACTCCTTCGAAGACATAAGGTGCTCTTGACATACTTTCAGCTCCACCAGCAACAACTATATCCGCATCACCAGCCTTAATTATTTGTGCTGCTAATGATACTGCTCTTAGTCCTGATCCACACACCTTGTTAATTGCAAAAGCTGGGACCTCTACTGGAATACCTGCATTTACAGATGATTGTCTTGCTGTATTTTGTCCTTGTCCTGCTTGAAGAACATGACCCATTATTACCTCATCAACTTGTTCTGGTTTTACACCAGCTTTATTTAATGCTTCTTTAATAACTATTGTTCCTAATTCTACAGCTGTTACATCTTTTAATTTCCCACCGAATGCTCCTAAAGGTGTTCTAACTGCGCTTGCTATAACTACATTTTTCATGATTTATTTCCTCCATATACTATAATTAAAAAACATTAAAACTTCTTTAAATCAACTTTTAACATATATCTAAAATTACATAAATATTATTTTGAATAATCAAAGAATCCTTTTCCAGTTTTTCTTCCAAGCCAACCAGCTCTAACATATTTTCTTAATAATGAATGTGCTCTATATTTTGTATCTTCTGTTTCTTTAAATAGTACATCCATTATAGCAAGACATACGTCTAATCCTATAAGATCTCCTAAAGCTAAAGGTCCCATTGGGTGATTAGCTCCAAGCTTCATAGCCTTATCTATATCTTCTGCTGAAGCTATTCCTTCTGCTAATATACCAACCCCTTCATTAATCATAGGTATTAATATTCTATTTACAACAAATCCAGGTGCTTCTTCAACTTCTACAGGTTCTTTTCCTATCTGTTCAGATAGTTCCTTAATTTTATCAAATGTTTCTTGTGAAGTTGCCATACCTCTTATAACTTCAATAAGTTTCATAACTGGTGCTGGGTTAAAAAAATGCATTCCTATTACTTTATCTGCTCTATTAGTCGCTGCTCCAATTTCTGTAATTGAAAGTGATGATGTATTTGAAGCAAGTATAGTTCCATCTTTACAAATTTTATCTAGTTGTCCAAAGATCTCTTTTTTAATTTCCATGTTTTCTATTGCTGCTTCTACAACTAAATCGCAATCAGCTGCCATATTAAGGTCAACTGTTCCTGTTAGTCTAGAAAGAATTTCTTCTTTTTTATTTTCTTCCATCTTACCCTTTACTACTAATTTTGATAAGTTTTTATTTATTAGAGTTAATCCTCTATTAACAAATTCATCTTTAATATCTCTTAACACAACTTCGTAACCCTTTACAGCAAAAGCTTGGGCTATTCCTGAACCCATAGTGCCAGCTCCTAATACACATATCTTTTTCATCCCACGTCTCCTCCTTAAAAATATTCTCGTCCTTTTTATTAGCATTAATTGTGCCAATTGATATAAAATTCTATTTTCTTTTACATATCTATATTATATTCTTCTAGTTTTCTATATAAAGAAGACCTCGGTATTTCTAGCTTATCAGCTGCCTTTCTCTTGTTCCCTTTAGTTTCTATCAGTGCTTTTACTATTAATTTTTTTTCAATTTCCATCATAATATTTTTTAATCCTGTATTATTATTGATAGCTTCTATCTTTATAAAATCATTAATTATATCATTAGGTATGTCCTTTATTGATACATTAACATCATCAGCACTAACACAAATTTTCTCCACAATATTCTTAAGTTCTCTTATGTTCCCAGGCCATTCATATTTACTTAATACTTTTATAACCTCGTCATTCAGCTGCCTATATAATCCTGTTTCTTTATAAAATTCACTTACAAAATTTCTAACAAGTAAATTTATATCACTTTTTCTCTTTCTTAAAGGAGGTACTTCTAGACTTAATACATTTAATCTATAATATAAATCTTCTCTAAACTTTCCTTTTTCAACCATAGACTTTAAATCTTTATTGGTTGCACTTATAACCCTAACATCTATTTGAATATTTTTTTTACCTCCTACTCTTTGAACCTCTTTTTCTTGTAAAACTCTTAAGAGTTTGGCTTGAAGATATATAGGCATTTCACCTATTTCATCTAAAAAAATAGTTCCTCCATTAGCCAGTTCAAATTTTCCAATATTCCCACCTTTTTTGGCTCCAGTAAAAGCTCCTTCTTCATATCCAAAAAGCTCTGACTCCATTAAAGTTTCTGGAATAGCAGAACAATTTACACTTACAAAAGGTTTATATCTTCTATCACTCTCATTATGAACAGAGTGCGCAAACAATTCTTTCCCCACTCCACTTTCACCATAAATTATTACATTTGAATTAACCTTAACAATTTTTTTTACTTGATTTTTACATTCCTGTATGGCTGGTGAATTACCAACTATAGAATTTAAATTATATTTCGCTTTATTTATCTTTGCTATCTCATTTCTTAATAGCTTTACTTCTTTATCTAATTTTTCATATTTATCCATAAGCTCTTTCATCTCACCAACATCATCAAATAGTATCATCCCAATTCCACCTAATACTTTTCCACAGTTATTTAATATAGGAATAATATGCACCACTGCTGCTTCTTTTCCATTTTCAAATTTATGTTTTGAAGCTATCAGCGCTTGCTTTGTCTCTAAAACTTGCTTAAATGTAGATGAAGGATGTACTTCATATATATTCTTTCCTATTAGTTCTTCCTGACTCATATTAAAAAAATCAGCAAAAGTATTATTCACATATATAAATTCGCATTTTTCATTTACAATATCAATTGACATAGGTAATTTATCAAATATTTTATGACAAAACTTGATGAAATTTTTACTCTTTAAATAATTCATTTTAATTAGCACCTTTCACTAAAATTCAATCATAAAATAATATATTACATTTAAGCCATTATGTAAAACCTTATAATTCTTTCTTTGGAGAGATTATGTACAAATATAAGACACAATTCTCAGTTCTGTACATGTTTCTTAATTTTCTGAAATATGCATTTTAAAATTCTTAATTGTTAAATTTTTAATTATTTTATTAATTTTTTAACATACTTAAATAAAACAAAAGACCTGTGTATTTTTAAATCTACACAAGTCTCATATTTTTACTTTTTTATACTATTTATATAATCATCTAGCTCTAATAAAAGTAATTTTCCACCTCTACCAGCTCTATTTTGAAGTTTTATATCTTTAATATCTACACTTTCTTCAACGCTTTTTCTAGAAATAAGTTTTAATTTAGTTAATCCTTCACTATCTAAAGCAATTTCATCATTTATATTGGCACTACTTACTAAACTTCCATATATAACTTCATCATTATCTTTAAGACTTATTCCTGTAACTCCAGAAGCTATTTTACCCATAGCTCCTATTGTTTCAGCTTCAAACCTTATACACATAGCGTTTTTTGTTATTAATAATACATCTTTACTCAAACTATCAGATATACATATACTTATTATTTTATCATCTTCGCTTTTAAGCTTATACCCTTTAGTAAACACGTATTCTCCATCAAATTCTTTTAATAAGGTTCTTTTTACATATCCATTTCTAGTGAAAAAGAATATACTGTACTCTAATTTAAAATCTGATATTGAAAAAATACCTCTAATCTCCTCATCAAGATTGTATTCATCTACAACTTCACTTAAATTAATTCCAGTTGAATCAATATTTTGGATCATATTTGAAGGCACTTTAAATACGCTTCCTTTATCACCAAATACCATTAAAGTGCTAGATGAATTAGTAACACATCTTAAAGGTTTATCTTTCTTACTTATAGATTTTTGTGAAACTTTAATATATCCTTTTTTATCAATATTTACACTAAAATTTTTATAATCAAATTCTTCAACATATTCCACTTCCAAAACTCTATCTTTATTTGAAAGAACAAAAAGTTGAGTTCCTAGTATACTTCTATCTACTTCTTCAATTGGTGGTTCTTTCACAAAAAACTCAAGTTTGTTAAAAGTTTTTATTCTTATATATTTTTCTTTTCTATCTTTATCACATAATTGAGTATGAATAAGCATTTCATTTTCTTTCAATTTTAATGCCACTAGCTTAGAGTAATTAGTTTTGAATTTATCTAAAGAGGTCTTTTTAATCATACCTTTATTTGTGAAAAATATAAAATCCTTATTTCTTGAAAACTCATCTATATTAAATACTGTTACAATATTTTCTTTATCTAAATTCAATGGTTTTATTAACTCATCTATTCTCTGCCCCTTTTCTTTCCACTTCATTTCTGGAATTAAGGAACATTTTATTTGATACATATTCCCTTCATTTGTAAATACAATCAAATTATCTTTTGTATTCGAATTTATTAGGAATTTATTAAAATCCCCTTCTCTGTACTCTATCTCTTCCACATTTGTATTAGACCTTTTATATGATTTTTCAGAGATTCTTTTTATATAACCTTCATTTGACATAGTAATTACTACATCTTCTTCTAAAACTAGTTCATCTATATCTATTTTAGCTTCATCATCATTTTTAATAATTTTAGTTCTTCTTTTATCTTTGTAGTTTTCTTTTACCTTTTCTAACTCTTTCTTAATTAAATTTAGTAACTCTTTTTCACTTCCTAATATTTTCTTCAATGATTTTATCTTCTTCTCAAGCTGCTTATACTCTTTTTCAAAAACTTTAATTTCAAGTCCAGTAAGTCTGTATAACATAAGTTCTACTATTGCTTGTGCTTGAATTTCTGAAAAGCCAAACTTATTTATAATATTAGTTTCTGAATCACTTTTAGATTTAGATGCTTTTATTGTAGCAATAATATCATCTATAATTCCTATTGCTTTAATAAAACCTTCTACTATATGAAATCTTCTTTCCGCAATTTCTAGTTCTTTTTTAGTTCTTCTTATTACAACATCTTTTTGATGATCAATATAATGCATTAAGATTTGCTTCAATCCCATAGTTTGAGGTTTACCCTCAGCAATTGCCACCATGTTAAAACTTAAATTGCATTGCAAATCCGTTTTCTTAAACAAATACTTTAATACCTTCTCAGCAGTTTCCATTTCTGTTGACTTTTTAAATTCTATTACTGCTCTTACTCCATTTCTATCAGATTCATCTCTAATATCAGCTATAGTTTCTAAATTTTTTGCATGCTTCTTATCAGCAGTCATCTCCGAAATTATCTGAAGAATTTTAGCCTTATTTCTTCTATAAGGAAACTCTTTTATAATTATTCCATATCTATCATTATCTAATTTCTCAATACTTGTTTTAGCTCTTAAAGTTACTCTTCCTTCTCCAGTTTCATAAGAAGACAATAAAGCTTTTTCTCCTATAAGTATTCCACCAGTAGGTAAATCTGGACCCTTAACATATTTCATGAGTTCTTTTGTATCAATTTCTTTATTATCTATTAAAGCAATTGTACCATCAATAACTTCCTCTAAATTATGAGGAGGTATATTAGTTGCAAGTCCTACTGCTATACCAAAAGCTCCATTAACAAGTAAATTAGGAAATCTTGCAGGAAGCACTTTAGGCTCAAGTTCTGTATCTGAATAGTTATTTACCATTTCTACTACATCTTTATCTATATCCTTCAACATCTCTAAAGCAATATTAGTAAGCCTAGCTTCAGTATACCTCATAGCTGCTGCATTATCTCCGTCCACACTTCCCCAGTTTCCATGGCCGTCAATAAGAGGCATCCTAGTAGTAAAGTCCTGTGCTAAAATTACCATGGCATCATATACAGAAGTATCTCCATGAGGATGGTATTTACCTAAAATATCTCCTACTATTCTTGCAGATTTAAAATAAGGTTTATCTGGCATAGCTTTAAGTTTGTATGCCCCATATAATATTCTTCTATGTACTGGTTTTAAACCATCTCTTACATCTGGAAGTGCCCTTTCCTTTGCTACTTCTACAGCATAAGGCAAATAGTTATCAGGCATAATCTCTGAAAGAGGTACTGTTATTATATTATTATCTACAGGTATTTCTAACTTTTTCTTTGACATTCCTTACGTTCCTTTCTTAAGGCATATGAAAATAAATAGCAAGTTAAAGATGCTACAGATACTTTGTGAAATACAATGATTTGGGTTCTGCTAATAGTTATTCTATTAGTAGGTTTCAAGAAAGAAGTAGTTCACAAAAAGACTAGCATACTGACTAGTTATTTATTTTAATGTGCCTAATACTTATAGCTATAAAACTTTACTAAAATTCAGCATATTTGTACATATAATTCCTTCTTGGTTCAACTACATCTCCCATTAAAAGAGACACCATTTTTTCAGCTTTAGCCGCATCATCTATGGTAACCTGCTGAAGAGTTCTAGTTTCAGGATTTAATGTAGTTTCCCAGAGTTGATCTGGATTCATTTCACCAAGCCCTTTATATCTTTGAATTAAAGCTCCTTTACCTATTTCCTTCTTTGCTTTAATTAGTTCATCATCACTATAAGCATAAGTTTTAATTTCTTTACCTTTTACAATTTTATATACTTTATATAAAGGAGGTAATGCTATATATAAATGACCATTTGTTATTAAAGATCTCATATACCTGTACACATATGTCATCCATAATGTTCTTATATGATATCCATCTACATCAGCATCACTTAATATTATTATCTTATCATATTTTAAATCATCTTCATCATAATTATCTAAAACCCCAGTTCCTATAGCAGCATTAAAAAGTTTAAGTTCTTCACTAGCTAGAACATTTTCTAGCTTTTGTTTTTCTGTATTCATTATTTTACCTTTAGATGGCATTATGGTTTGGAATCTTCTATCTCTAGCTTGCTTTGCACTTCCACCAGCCGAATCACCTTCTACTACTATAAACTCAGCTACATCCGGTCTTTTTAGCGTACATACAGATATCTTTCCTGCAAGAGGAGCTGTACCTTTTCCTACTTTTTTCTTTTCCGCATCATTTATTTTTTTTATTTTTTCTCTTCTTGTAGCTGCTGACACAGCATTATTTATGATATTTGAGGCTATCTCCTTATTATCTTCAATCCACTCACTTAATTTAACATAACCTAACTCATTCATCATCGTATAAGCTTCATTGTTTCCCAGCTTAGTTTTAGTTTGTCCTTCAAAAACAGGATTACTTATCTTAACTCTTACAATAGCAGTTAAACCTTCCCTAATATCATCGCCTTCAAAACCTTTATCCTTTTCCTTTACTATATTTAATTTTTTTGCCCATTCTTTAAAAGCTCTAGTCATACCTGTTTTAAAACCAGCTTCATGGCTTCCTGATTCTGTTGTAGGTATATTATTTACATAGCTCGCTATATTTTCAGTAGTAGAATCTGTAAACTGCATACAAACTTCCCCGTATACTCTTATTCCATTAACCTCTTTTTCCCCATCAAAAAGTATAGGTTCCTTATGTATCACTGTCTTGCTTTCATTTAAATAATCTATAAAGTCTAAAAGTCCTCTTTCTGAATGATATTTTTTGACTATAGACTCTTCTTTTCTATCATCTATTAATATTAAAGTTATTCCCTTATTTTGAAAGGCTAATTCTTGAAGCCTTTCATCTATTACATCAAATTTAAAATCTATGGTACTAAAGATCTCTTTATCTGGTTTAAAAGTTATTTTACTCCCAGTCTCTTGCGTCTTTGCTACAATTTCTAATTTTGTAGTAGGAACTCCTGGCATATTTCTATTTAGTTCCTTGTCCAACGTATACTCAAATCTTTGTTTATATACATTACCTTTTTGTTTTACTTCTACTTCAAGCCATTCTGATAAAGCATTTACAACAGCAGCGCCAACCCCATGTAAACCTCCAGAAGTTTTATAATTCTTATTATTAAACTTACCTCCTGTATGAAGTTCAGTAAATACCATCTCTACTCCTGACTTTTTCTTAATAGGATGTATTCCTGTTGGTATTCCTCTACCATTATCTACTATAGTAACACTTTTATCTTTATTTAAAATAACCCTAACTTCATTTCCATACCCGTTAGCTATCTCATCTATAGCATTATCAAGAATCTCCCAAATACAATGATGTAATCCTTTTACACCTGTAGAACCAATATACATTCCTGGTCTTACTCTAACTGGCTCTAATTTTTCTAAAGACGTTAAATCCATAACATCGTAGGAAATATTGTTTTTGTTATCTAAACCCATATTAACCTCCAATAAAACTCTTTTTATATTAATATCTATTTTAAAAGAATATAAACAACACCTTTTTAAAATTTTCTTTATTATCCTTAAAGATATGTTTTTAATTTACTATTTTTATAAAACAAAACACATGTTCTTATATCTAAAAACTACATTCTATTTTAACCATTTTCTTTATTATTTACAAGTTCATTTTATATTTGTTCCATAAAATTCATATTTCACCTCTACATTTCTATATTATATAAGAAACCTCACTAGTATGCACCTATTACATATAGTGAGGTGAATATTTAAATTGTGGTTATTCTTCTTTATCCGATGTCTAGTCATTCTAATATCCACACTTTTTTAAAGTAGGGATAAAGAATGTCACGACCCTGGATAACGGTTTCTAAGGAGTAGAACTTCTAAGAATCCTGTTTATCCGATGTCTAGTCATTCTAATATTCCTACTTTTTTAAGTAGGGATAAAGAATGTCACGACCCTGGATAACGGCTTCTAAGGAGTAGAACTTCTAAGAATCCTGTTTATCCGATGTCTAGTCATTCTAATATCCATACTTTTTTAAAGTAGGGATAAAGAATGTCACGACCCTGGATAACGGTTTCTAAGGAATATAACTCCTAAGAATCCTGTTTATTAGTAGGTGGCATAAAAACGGCACAGAGTCTAATAAGCTGTCTTAGATTTTCTTCCGGAATGCTATTTTCAAAATTAAAAGTCTCTATAGCTTCTTTAGCTAAAATAACAGCCTTTTCCTCTTTTATTCTATTATCTTCATCACGATAATTAACTTCTACATAATTAACTGCCTCAGAAATTGCTCTCAATACACTCTTACCGTTTGCTGTAATATCATCACTACTACCTAAAAAATCTAACAACGTTCGTGCTATTCCAAAGTAATCCTCACTTATATTTAATCCCTTGTCTCTAATCAGATATACAAAATAAGCTATACCTACAACTAACAAAACTACTAAAACATATTGAAGAACTATTTGTGTCATTACAAAGTCCCCCCTTAAGACACGCTCATACTATAATATATGCCTTTATAGCCAAAAGGGACATGTTGTATTTATTTATTTTATAAAGAAGATTGAGTATTAGAATGATTAGACATCAGATAAAATCATTTGTCATTTTAAACAATCTAGTCTTCAATATTAATCCTTCTATTAAGAATAAAAAAGCCTAAAATCATTATAGCGATTCCAATAAAAGTAACTATAAATTGAAATAAAAAATAATTTGCTAATTTTAAATTTTCCATATAAGCCGAAATTAGAATTCCTAATGTATTATTTATTAAATGTGCAAAAATACTTAAATATATTGATTTTGTTTTTAAATATATTATGCCTAAAATTGCTCCTAATAAAAATGCATTTATGCCTTGAACTAAATTCATGTGCATTAAGGCAAATAAAAACGAAGATATAACAATGGCTACTTTCTCATTTAAAGCTTTAGCCATACCATTTAATATTATTCCTCTAAATAGTACTTCTTCAAATATAGGTGCTACAATGCAAACAGATATAAAAAAGACTGAACGTGTGGAAGCTAGATCTTCAAAAGCCTTTTCAACCAATGGATTTACATCTAATTTATTTACAAAAGTGCCTATACTATATTCATAAAAAATCCTAAATCCAATAATTATAAAAATAATTATAAAAAAATACTTAGGCTTTATTTTTTTATGAATGTTTCCTTCACTAAATCTTTGAGCAAATAATTTTAATATAACTACTATAGAAAAATATTTAAATAATATGCCTACAATAAGATTGCCATAAGCAAATGTTTTTCCACTTTCAATAAGCTGATAAAAACTCATACCAAACCCTTCAATAAAAATTGAAATCACTATTATTAATACTGCTTTTAATATTCCAATCTTATCTACTTTTATTTCACCATTCTCTATTCCTTTAATCAAATTCATATATTATTTCTCCCCCTTTATAGAATATAATAATTTCTATATAATTTATTAAATTTCTATCATTAAACTATATTATCTAACCCTACCAATTATTTTCTTCTCCTTGTTACGTTTTTGTAACTTTACTTTATGATGAAATGGTATATAATATTGTCGAATGTATTTCTAAATATATCGAAGGAGAAATAATTATGCAAAATATTAGATCAAGTGGAAGAAAAAAGGCTTTATACAAAAAAAGAATCCTAAGTTTGATTATAACATGTACTATAATAATAGTTGCATTATTTATCAATTTTTTTAATGGTCCTAAAATAGAAGAATACAAATCTCAAAATAATCAACTTAAAACTGAATTACAAAAATTAAAAGAACAAAATGCTAATCTTTCAGAAAAAAATTCAAAATTAAACAAAGATTATTCAGACGTTAAAGCAAAATCTGAAGAAATGACAAAAGTATCTAAATAATATTTTATTAAGTGGGTGGTAATTTTATGAGTACTAAGAAATCCAATAAAACGTTAAAAATTGTACAAGTTGCCTTATTTGCTATATTAATCTTTTGCATCTCTAATATAGCTATAGCTGAAAGTAGAGTTATTAAAGTAAAAAGTGAAAATAAAAATTTATCAAAACAAATAAATGAAATAAAAAATACTAATCAAAAACTTAATGAAGAAAATCAAAAACTTCAATCTTCTATAGATGAAAAAAAATCTTCTTATGAAGAAAAAATGAAAAATGTAAAAATAGCTTATTTAACATTTGATGACGGTCCATCCAAAAACACATTAGACATATTAAAAACTTTAAAAGAATATAATGTCAAAGCTACTTTTTTTGTAAATGGCCACGAAGAATTAACACCTTTATATAAGAAAATAGCTGAAGAAGGACATGCTTTAGCTAATCACACTTATAGTCATAATTATAAAACTATATATTCGTCTGTTAATAATTTTGAAAATGATATTAAAAAACTAGATAATTTTTTAACTCAAATTACAGGCAAAGAACCTACTCATGTATTTAGATTCCCAGGAGGTTCTAATAATACAGTAAGTAGAAAATATGGTGGCAAAACAATAATGAAAGATATTATAAAGCAAATGGATAAAGAAGGCTATGTATACTTTGATTGGAATGTAGATTCCACAGACGCCTCAGCATTTCGTCAAAACAAAGATAAAATTGTTAGTTCTGTAATAAATCAAAGCAAACATACTAACAAAGCTGTTGTACTTATGCATGACTTAAATCCCAAGACTACAACTGTACAAGCCTTACCAGAAATTATAAACGGCCTTAAAGCACAAGGATTTGTTTTTGATGTAATATCTAAAAACTCACCTCAAACTCAATTTATAAAAGTAAATAATTTAAAATAACAATTAGGTTTCTAAGTTTTAGATATTGATTTAATCTGAAGCTTAGAAACCTTTATTTATATAATTATATTAATAAACAGGATTATAGGTCCCCCTATATTTTAGCTAAAATTTAATAAAAGCTTACATTTACATATTCATATAAATAAGCAATTCACACAAAACCCAAATTTTAGTTCACTAATTAAACTTCATATATCTAAGAACAAGAACCTTAGTTACAAAGCCTTTACTTTACTCTTATTAATAATCAATTGAATAAATTCCTTTATAAAATCTTTTTCTTCCTCATCTATTCTACTATCTCCCATATCTCCAGAGTAATGTATTAGTCCATAAGCTGGACTGCTTTTAATATTAGCTAAATTAGCTGGAACAGGAACAGACATCATACCTAAATGTTGCCCAAAAGTATTTATTGCTTTAAGACAAACATCACCACTTCCTTCAGAATTACCACAAGAAGTAAAAGCTATTAATCTTTTACCAAATAAACTAGCATCTTTCCATAATGGAGAAAAAGAATCCATAAAAGCTTTCATTTCTGCAGACACATTTCCAAAATAAGTTGGACAGCCTAAGAAAATATAATCACTTTCTAAAACTTTATCCAAACTAGCAATAGGAACTTGTACAATTTCTTCTAAATAGTCATTTACAACAGGAAAATTTTTCGATAGTTCTACTAAATCATCATCTTTAACTCTAAAAATCTCTACATCCACTCCACTTATCTTTAAATTGTAATATATACTTCTCGCCATTAAATAGGTATTACCACAAACACTATGAAAAATAACAACAGCTTTCATAACTTACCTCCATTACATCCTATTTTATGTATATTATATATTAATTAACTATTTATTATCAAATCACCTATATTATGCTTATACTGTTTATAGTTTGTTATATTTTATTATTTATTATTTAAGAAAATTAAATAATTCCATAAGTACATAACCTCATACAAGTTTTAAATTATGGAATTTTCCTCTTTATTTATATTAGGTAATTATGTCATTTAAAAATTTCATTTACTTTAAAACTTATTAACATCACTTAATTATGTACTATCAAGAATCATATTACAATAAACATACTAGTATAAAACTATTTATATAAAGGAAGTGTTTAATATGTATAAAAAGATTATTTTTTTTAGTAAAAAAACTTTATTTTGCAATTATGCAGTAGAAATACTAAAAAAGGCATTTAATAGTACTGACTTATTAATAGAGCAAGGAGAAGTAGGCACAGCTTTTAATGAAGATTTGAGTTTATATAAGCCTGACTATATAATATCTTTCTTATCTCCATGGATTATTCCTGATTATATGTTAAAACAAACAAAAATAGCAGCAATTAACTTTCATCCTGGCTCACCAAGATATCCTGGAACAGGATGCTATAATTTTGCACTATATGAAAAGTCAAAAACTTACGGAGTAACATGCCATCACATGAAGGCTAAAGTTGACACTGGCGATATTGTTAAAGTTTCTTATTTCCCTATATATAAAAATGAAACAGTAGAATCTCTAAAATTGAAATCTATGATACATTTATTATATTTATTTCAAAATATTACAGACTTAATTTATTCTGGAAAATCACTTCCTAAATCTAATGATTATTGGGAAAGAAAACCTTATACAAGAAAAGAATTAAATGACCTTTGTAAAATAGATCCATTCACCATGTCAAAAGATGAAATTTTAAATAGAATAAAATCAACTACATACCCTTCAGCACCAGGTGCATATATAGATCTTAATGGAAATATATTTAATTATCCAGTTCCAAACAATAAACCTATAGCATAAGCAAGTTCTTAGTTTTACTCCAGCTAAAAGCTAGGACATCGAGCAAATCTTATAATATTTTATAATACTAGTCACAAAAATAAAAAGAGCTGCATGTATAAATTTAATTATATACCATGCAGCTTCTAAAATTTCTATTTTAATTCTTTCTTCTTAAGCTGATTACTCAACTTTAAGTTTTCACTATAATCAACACTACAATCAATAATAGCAGGAACATTTTGAGCAAGTGCCTCTTTAAGGATAGGAACTAATTCCTCTGCTTTATTTACTCTATAACCTTTTAATCCCATCGACTCAGCATACTTAACAAAATCAGGGTTAGTGAAATCAACAAAAGCACATTCTCCAAATTGTTCTTCTTGTTTCCATTTTATTAATCCATAATTGCAATCATTAAATATTAAAGTTACAAATGGAGTGCCTATTCTAAGCGCAGTTTCTAACTCTTGACTATTCATCATAAATCCGCCGTCGCCAGTAACAGCAACAACCTTTTTATCTGGATTAACAAGTTTCGCTCCTACCGCTCCTGGTATAGCTATACCCATAGAAGCAAATCCATTTGATATAATACATGTGTTTGGTTTTAAACAATGATAATGTCTAGCTACCCACATTTTATGAGCACCTACATCAGAAACAACTATATCATCTTCCCCCATAACTTGACGTAAATCATAAAGTATCTTTTGAGGCTTCATAGGGAAACTGTCATCATCTTTATAAGATTCATACTCATTTACTAACTTTTCTTTTATATCTAATCCATATTGAGGTATCTCTTGTCTACTTGAACGTCTTGTTATCTCATATAGAGAGTCTGCTATATCTCCAACTACCTCTACTTTTGGAATATAGCATTTATTAATTTCTGCTTTTTCTGAACTTATGTGAATTATTTCTATATCTCCATTAGGATTCCATTTTTTAGGAGCATATTCTATTATGTCGTATCCTACTGCAATTACTAAATCTACTTTTTCTAAAATACGATTTACATAATCACGTTGTGCAAGTCCTATACTCCAAAGTGATAATGGATGAGTGTATGGTACTATTCCTTTTCCCATAAAAGTATTTGCAACAGGAATATTAAGTCTATTTACCATATCTAATAACGCAGTGCTAGCATTTGCTCTTATTGCTCCATTTCCAACAAGAATAACTGGATTCTTAGCTCTCGAAATTGCAACAGCAGCTCTTTCAATACTACTATAAGAAGCAAATCCATTTTCTACATTTCCATGTTTTAATGGTTTACCTTCTGCTGGCATAGCTGCAATGTTTTGAGGTAAATCTATATGAACAGCTCCTGGTTTTTCACTAGATGCCATTTTAAACCCTTTTCTTATAATTTCAGGTGCTGTATCCGGTCTTACTACTTGTCTATTCCATTTGGTTACAGGAGCAAACATAGCAACCAAATCTAAATATTGATGTGACTCTACATGCATTCTATCTGTACCTGCTTGTCCAGTTATAGCTACTAATGGTGCTCCATCTAAGTTAGCATCTGCAACACCTGTCATTAAATTAGTCGCTCCTGGTCCCAATGTTGAAAGACATACTCCTGGTTTTCCAGTTAGTCTTCCATAAACATCTGCCATAAAAGAAGCTCCTTGTTCATGACGTGTTGTAACAAATCTTATAGTAGAGTTTTTTAATGCATTCATAAAGGTAAGATTTTCTTCACCAGGAATACCAAAAATATACTCTACTCCTTCATTTTCCAAACATTTGACCATTAACTCTGCAGTATTACACTGTTTTGCATTATTTTCTGATTCTGGTTGGTTTTTCATAAACTTCCTCCTAAGCTATCACACATATAAATATAAAATTCGCATACATAATAGCACACTCAGTAAATAAATTCAATAAAAATATAGTTACTTAGTCAAGTAGAAGGAATTTATTTATTTTATTTCCTTCTACTCACACCACTGTATGTACTATTACGTATACAGCGATTCATTAAAAATTATGTATTAGCTGATATCTTTTAGATATGATTTTATAACCAAAATTTTGAATATATTTATTATTTACTATAAACGTATATTTTAATTAACAGAGTTTTATAACACATAAAAAAACAACAGTTTATTTCAAACTGCTGTCTATAAATATATATACTTTAGAAAAATTTCTATTTCTTGTATATTTATAATAAAATTGTATCCACGATAACATTTTATTACTTTAAACAATGCATTTCTTTACATATCCACAATTTTTGTGAAGAAGTTCTTTTGCTTTATTGATTTCTAAATCTGTCTTTATAACTACTATGCTTAATTTCACATCATTATTTGTAGCCCTCAACACTTTGTCAATAGTTATATCATCCGCATCTGTAGTTAATTTAAGTATCCTTTTAGCTCTTGCCACAAGCTTTTCATTAGAAGTTTGTACATCAACCATTAAATTATTATACACTTTTCCTAATTTTATCATAGTTCCAGTAGAAAGCATATTAAGCACCATTTTTTGTGCTGTACCACATTTCATTCTTGTAGAACCAGTGACTGCCTCTGGTCCCACTAAAACTGTTATAGGTATATGGGCAATGTTTGCCATTTCACTATTTGGACTCATGGTAACACTTAACACTCTAGCTCCTACTTTCTTACCATATTCCATAGCTCCTATAACATAAGGAGTCCTACCTGATGCAGCAATGCCACAAACTACATCCAAATTGCTTAGATTCTTTTTGGAGATTTCTTTAGCTCCAAGCTCCTTATTATCCTCAGCTCCTTCAACTGCTTTAAAAATAGCTGTGTTTCCTCCTGCTATTATTCCCTGCACAAGCTCATCACTAACCCCATATGTAGGAGGACATTCGGAAGCATCTAATATTCCTATTCTTCCACTTGTTCCAGCTCCTACATATATAAGTCTTCCACCTCTTCTTAACCTTTCAGCTATAGCATCTACTGCCTTTGCTATGTTCTCTTTTTCTTTTTCTACAGCCTCAGCTACTTTTTTGTCTTCTTTATTTATCATTTCTATCATTTCAAGTGTACTTACACTATCAATATTTGTAGTATCTTTGTTTATCTGTTCTGTTGCAAGTTTTGATAGCTCCCCAGTATTCATTTTCATATCTCCTATTACTTTGTAAATTTAAATTTTTGCCACGGTTCCACATAATCAAGTAAAAAAAGGTCTTTTTCTAAAATCTTTCCAACTATATTTGTTCTTCCAGAGTTTTTCATATCTTTAAGGGCTATTTGAAGCTCACCTGCATAATGTCCATACAATGACGTATCTATTATTATATCCCCTCTTTTAATATCAGGAGTATTAAATGGTAGAAATTCATGTTCTTTATATTTAACTCTGCTTTGAGTGGAACGTATAACATAGTCTGAAACATCACCTCTGTTAAAATGAGGTTCATTTAATACAATATTTTTTTCAATCTCTGGTATATTATTAATAAGTTCTACCTTAAAGGCAAGCATATCTTTATCCATTTTACTTAATGCTTTAAGTTCTTCCTCTGAAGCAAAGGCATTAGCAATTATAACATCATCTATAAGCCCTGTTACAAATAAGTGCTTAGCTTGAGATTCTATATCCATTTCTCTATGCATTTCAAGAGTGCATAGTCCCTCATTTAAAGGCCATGGTCCAAAAGTTGCGGCCTTGGAATTTATAAACGCTGCAGTTCTTATGCCTAAGTTTTTAAATTGTTTAGAACATTTTATAAAATGCTTATAATTTAAACCCGTATACCTATGGGGGTAAAAATTATGACAACCCATTAATTTGTCCACATTAGGTTTATAACTCATTATATTTTCTATGTATTTTGTACCATTGCTAATATTTAATTCTATAAATAAATCTTCATTGTTGTATGTCATAATTGACTCTTCATTTCCTGTAAAGCCCATATCTAGTCTTATACCATATGCCCCCATTTTCTTAAAAAAAGATAAATCACTATAACTTATTCCTATTTCATTAAAAACTTTTGGACTTACATCTGCAACTACCTGCATATTCTTATTTTTAGCAACTCTTAGAGTTTCCTTAAACTCACTTAATATTTTTTCTTTATTACCCTCTACAGAAAGCAGGCATGTAAATATCCTTGTAAATCCATATTTAGCCGCAAGTTCTATATACTTTATGTTCTCTTCCATAGAAGCATGGCCTGGATAAACAGCAATTCCTAACCTTTTCATATATAAATCACCTCTTTACTGTTGTTATATTGCCAAGAATAACTCTCTTTTTCGCCCCAGTAGCCCTCATTACATTGCTACAATTCCCATTCATAGTTTCATTAGCTAGAACAGCAAAAGCCACCGCTTCTTTTGCATCTGAAGACATGCCTATATCTTCACCTGTTAAAATTCTACATTCTGGCATGAGTTTTTCAAGCATCCCTATAAGAGTCTTATTGTAGCTGCCTCCACCACCTATTATTACCTCATCTATCTTATTTTTAGTAAATATAAATCTTCTATAATTTTCACTTATAGATTTAGCAGTAAACATTGTTACGGTAGCTATTATATCTTCTGAGGAAATACGGTTAAATTTATTTAGAAGCTTATCTACAAACTGACTTCCAAAAAGTTCTCTTCCAGTAGTTTTGGGAGGTTCCATTTTTATATAATCTATATTCATAAGTTCCTTTAGAATATTTTCATCAACTTTACCTAAAGCTGCAAAAGCTCCATTCATATCATAAGGACACCCTTTAAGTCTTTTTGTTACCTCGTCTATTATCATGTTTCCGGGGCCAGTATCAAAAGCATAAATATCGTCTAAATTACACATAGCAGGAATTACGGTTACATTACCTATTCCCCCTATATTTTGAAGGGCTCTGTTTTTTTTACACCTATATAGTATATACTCAGTGTAAGGTACTAAAGGAGCACCTTCTCCACCTGCTGCCATATCCATTGTTCTAAAATTTGACACTACAGTGGTATTTGTTTCAAAAGCTACAACAGAAGGTTCTCCTATCTGAAGTGTTGATCTAAAAAAATTCTTATTACGCCTTGGAATGTGATATATAGTTTGTCCATGAGAACCTATAAAATCAAGTTTATTCAAATCAAAATTTGCCTTATTGCATACATTTTTAACCGCATTAGAAAATACATATCCTAATTCAAAATTAAGGCTGCAAATTTTTTCTACATTTGATTTTGAGGTACTGCAGCAACAATAGATTTTTTCTTTTAGTTTTTGTGGTATCTCCTCATTTATAAATTCTATAAGCTGAACTTTTGTATCTATTCCACAACCTTCTATACTCACAAGAGCTGCATCTATGCCATCTAGTGAAGTACCTGACATAAGACCTACTGCGTACTTTTTACTCTGATTCATTCTTAATTCCCCACTTTTTAAGTGATAGATAATACCCACCTTTTGCAGATGATACATCCCCATATTTAATGGTTACACCTTTAATTCTATTTTTAATATAAGAATCAAAAGTTTTCCTAACAATATTAATTTTTGTAATTATGCTTCCTTTTAGTGCTACTTTTATATCATGAGGCTCTCCCAATTTTATCCAAACTCTTTCTGTAATTTTTGCAATATCTACTCCTGCATTTTGTAAAATTTCTACTGCATTTTTCTCCCCTTGTTCTGCCATTTTAGATATAAGTGGCGCTATTGCTGCTATTTCATTTTTAGTGGCGGAATATATAAATTGTTTAATACTATTTATACTCTCAATATCTAAATTTTCTAGTATAGCCTCAGTCAGCTCACTATTTGATAATCCTTCCTCATAATCATATATCATTTTTTTAAGAGCCTCCATTACTATATAGTATCCGCTGCCTTCATCTCCTAAAAGATGTCCCCATCCACCAGAGATTACACTTAAACCTTTGTAAGTTCCTATGCTTATAGAGCCAGTTCCTGCTATAGTAAGTATTCCTTCATCACCCTTAAGAAGTGCATATAATGCAATTTGTGCATCATTATAAATCTCAGGAATTATATTAAGTCTTTTCTGTACTTCATCTTCAACTATTTTTCTGTTTTCACCTACTTCTACACCAGCAATACCCATATAAATTCCTACAAGTTTATGTTCCTTTAGGTTTAAAGTGCACTCTTCTATTGACTCAATAATATTTGAAATTGCTACTTCCTGATTTAAAGTTAGATTTGCATATCCCTTTAATGATTTAAACAATTCCTCCCCTTGCCTGTTATAAGCTATAGTTTCAGTTTTTGTTCCTCCACCATCAGTGCATATAACATATTCCATACTATCACCTTCTGACTACATTAAATATTTGCATTTATCCCATGTCTAGCCATTCTAATACTCCCATCTCACTCTGTGAAAGCGATTCGCACCAAATCGAAGATTTGGACTCTCTGCTTTTCTTTAAAGTAGGAGTAAAGTATGGCACGACCCTGGATAACGGTTTCTAATTTGTATCCCCTTAATTCTATGTTAATTGTCCATATTAAGCTTTGCTAAATATTTACTAGAATTTCAATAATATTTCCCAGCTCATCATCTGGTATAACTATACCTAAAACTTCTTCTATATCCACAATTCCTATTTTTAATGTATTAAAAAGTTCACTATATCTAGATAAAATTAGCTGTAAATTACTACATTTGCCTGTCTCTTCTCGATTAACTAACTTTTCAATCAAACATCCAAAATGCATTAACAAGCCATTAAATTTTTCTATATCAATAAGAATTTCATATTCTTGTTTCATATGATCTAATATTTCAACAAATTTATTTGTAATAAATTCATAATTATCTAAATTTAAACAATATCTGTAAACAGCCTTAATACCTTTTATTACTTCATTCTCTTCAGCATCAACATCTATAGGCTTATCCATAAATTCATTAAAAAAATCACCTATACTTATATAATTAATACCCTCTACTTCAGGATTAAATGCACTTATAATATACTCTATGTCATGCTCTTTTTTAATTTTCAAAACAGCTTCTTTAAATTCACTTTTATCTTTCATACTTAAATTAAATACTTCATATTCATCCTTATTAAACTTGTTATATATAAGCTGTTTAAGTTTGTGAGCTGTACCTTGTCCTGTTAAACATGCAGTGATAATTACTTTCGTATTTTTATTAATTTTTTTATCTATAGAACCTCCTACATATTTACTTTCAGTAGCTACAGACTTTAAAATCTCATCTAAACTTTCATTAAGAAGAGCCTTTCTTGTGGCCTCTATAACAATAGGTGTACTGACCATATCCACAGTTTCAACTCTGATTCCAGTATTTTCTTTTATAATATTGCTAAAATATTTCAAAGAACCCATATCTGCTAATATTAAAGTACCCTTGCCTTCATCCTTTTCCTTTACTAATTCTTCTATTTTTAAAAGAGCTTCCTCAGGTTTCATATAAAGTGGCATATCAAATCCTACTGCATAATTACTGTTAAGTAAACTGTTTGAAACCTCTACCATAGAAGAGGCAGTTGAATTACCATGCATGGCAACTATTATTGCAACTTTTCCCTTTTCTACTGAATAATCTGCTGCAAAAAACATAGTTATGAATCCTATTTCACCTATAGGTACAGTTATATTGTATTTTTCTTCTAATTTATATGAAAGTAAAAGTGCTAATTTAAATTCCTGTGGATATTTCTTTCTAACACTATCAATTTTCGGATTTTCAATTACTATGTTTTGTTTAATTCTTACTAAAAATGTATCTATATGCATAAGTAATCCTATAAAAATACTTCTAGGGATTTCCCTTTTTAACTTATATTCCGCTAACTTCATAAAACTTTTAAGCATATCATATAGTTCATTATTAACAATTACTTTTATATCTTCATTTTCATCTTCTCGTATGTTGTGAATATAGTTATTTATAAACTTCCCTACATCAACTACTAATCTATTTTTTATTTCATCTTGATTATTTCCTTTTTCCTTTAAAGATTCTGTCCTTTTATCTATAAAATCATAAATATTAGGTGATATAGTATATTTGTCTTTTAAATCCTCTATATCATTTGTTATTGTTGTATCGTAACAATCTAAAGTCAATTCTCTTGGATTGATTTTTTTAGTAAAGAGAAGACTATTTCTAATTTCTTTAGAAAAGTCCTCAAGTCTTATTTTTATATTATCATTATTAAACATACTTCTTAAAAAAGCTTTGGCAGATGCTATCTGAAGATCACTTTTAAGCTGCCCTATATTATTGGGACATCTATAATTTATTATGGCTGTAAGTGCTTCCTCTTCTATTTGGATTTTCTTTGATACTCTCTTTGATTCAGCATTTAAGAAATTCTTTATTAATTCTAGTCTTTCATTTACAGACCACTCTCTAAGTGGTGGAAGTGATATAGTTACTGGTATTCTTCTTGCAAAAGTTTTCAAAAGAACCGAGCTTATATTTTCTGTTGTTGCACTTATTATCATAACATTTATTTTAATTGGAGTTGTTCCTCCTAATGGTATATACTGTCCTTCATCTATAAGAGTAAAAAGCATCTCTTGTCCTTCTGGTGGAAGCCTGTGAACTTCATCTAAGAAAAGTATTCCATCTCTACTCTTCTCTACAATTCCCTCTCTATCTTCATGAGCACCAGTATACGTCCCCTTTTTAACTCCAAATAAGTGAGAAATTAGTAATTGAGCATTATTTGCATAATCAGCACAATTAAACACTGCAAATTTATTTTTATCTCTTACTCTTCCAATTTCTAAAGCATATCTAAATATACATTTTGCAAAATAGGATTTACCCACACCCGTTTCACCTACAATAAGTGTATGAAGACCATTAGGAGGGTATACAACCGCAGCTTTAGCAAGTGCTATTTGATGTTTTAAGCTTGTATCCTTACCTATACAATTATCAAAAACAGATACATTTTCACACTTATCAGCATCTTCCTTGAGTTTTTCAATTTTTATATAGTAGAATACAGGTCTTCCTGTAGTCTTATGAATACTTCCATCGTCAATCAATTTGCTAAGTTCTCTAGATACATTTGATCTTTGCATCTTTAAATAGCTACTTAGCATATCTGTAGTTACTCCTTTTATACTTCCATCATTTTCATACTGATGTAAACATATTTTTCTTAAAGCTTTATATATAGCTAAAACACTATACATACTATATTCCTCACTTCTTTCTAGGCTTATTTCTATACCTTATTGCCTCTTTTTCATGTTTTGCCATAATGTCTCTTGTTATTTCAAAAAACATTATACTTTCTATAGAAAATATAGCAATTAATATATTTAGAACCCAAGGACTTATAGACTTAAATACAATAAGTGGTACTAAAATGGTAAGCGGTGCAGCAAAAGCTAGTATCCACCTATTTATCTTAAACTTCGTTGTTATTACATTAGATATTTTAACTCCTGCCAATATAATAGTAACAAATGCAACAAAATAAAATATTCTATACATTCACATCACCCTAGATTATATATTTATTTTCTAAATTCCTCATACATTTTAACCATCTGCTCTATCAAACATTTCTCTGATATAGCTGTCATAAGCTGATCTTGAGCATGTACCATAAGAAGGGACATTTTAATTGATTCTCCATTTAATTCTGTTTGTATAAGTTTAGTTTGAGTATTATGGGCTAAATCCAATTCTTCTTGAGCTTTTTTTAATTTTTCTTGCGCAACTTTTATATGCCCATTTCTGGCTTGTTCCAATGCTTCATATGCTAATGCTCTAGCATCTCCTCCGTGTGATATTATATTAAATATTTCTTCTTCCATTGATATTCCCTCCGCTTATGTACTAAAGTCCTTTAAATTGTGGTAAATATTCTTTATTTAATTCAAACAAGTCATGAAGTAATGCTTTTGCAACGTCTACTGATGGAACAAGAGGGTGATTTTGAAGAGCTAATAATGCCTTTTTCTTGTCTCCTTTAACTCCAGCCTCTGTAGCTAAAATTTCATAACTCTTAACTGCCTGCATAAGTCCTAATATTTCTGTAGGTAATTCTCCTCTAAGGCTAATTGGAGTCGCTCCTCTACTTCCTATAATGCAATTTACTTCTATAACTGAATCATCTGGAATACCTTTTATAGTTCCATTATTTAACGTATTAACAGTATGAATATCGTTTTTGTCATTATATATTGCACTAATAAGTGATACTGCCGCATCTGAATAATAGGCTCCACCTCTCTTTTCTAGTTCCTTAGGCTTTACGTTAAGATCTTTTGATTTGTATAACTCAAATAATCTCTTTTCTATCGCTTGTACTTGTTCTGCTCTTGTACCTTTGTTTGGATCATTGGCAACTTCTTTCTCTTCCTCTACCATCTTATCAGTCATGTAATAATATCTATGATATGGGCATGGAAGCATTCCTAATGCTCTTATAAATTCGGGATTCCACTTCATATTATATATATTTTTCATGTTTAGAACATCACCATCAAGAAGTTTTTCAAGTACTATATTTGTCACATCTTGATCCTTAACCCAAACTTTTTTCCCCCATACAAGATGATTTAATCCTGCAAATTCTATAAATACATCTTTATATGGAACATCAAGCATATTCGCTACGTCCATTTGCATATGAATTGGTACATTGCAAAGTCCTATACATTTAACATTAGTATATTTTAATATAGCTTCTGTCACAAGCCCTGAAGGATTTGTGAAATTAATAAGCCATGCATTAGGGCAAAGTTCTTTTATATCTTTGCATATATCAAGTAGTACTGGTATTGTTCTCATAGCTTTAGCAAATCCACCAGGTCCTGTAGTTTCCTGTCCTAACACATCATATTTCAATGGAAATCTTTCATCTCTTGCTCTAGCATTAAGTCCTCCTACTCTAAATTGAGTAACAACAAAGTCTGCATTTTTTAAGGCTTCTTTCCTATCTAATGTTAATACTAACTTAATATTTGCTCCTACCTTTTCAATCATCCTTTTTGCAAGATTTCCTACTATATTGAGTTTCTCCTGACCTTCTTTAATATCTACCATATATATTTCATCTACTGGTAATTCCTCTGCTCTTTTCAAAAATCCCTCAACTATTTCTGGTGTATAACTACTTCCACCGCCAATAACTGCAATTTTTAGTCCTTTCATTAGATAACGCCTCCATGGGTAAATTTATTTTAAAATAATTGGGAATTACACTGAAAAATAATTCCCAATTTAAGTCTAATTGTTTTAATATAACTAGTTTAAATTAGTTATAACTCTAACTGATTTGAATTACTAGCTGACTGAACATTTGCTTCCTGTTCTTTTATCAGATTCTTTTCATATGCCTTAAAAAATGGATAATAAATTAAAGCTGATATTAGAATGTTTATGCATACAAGAACTATTGCTCTCCAATCTCCACCTGTTGCAAGATATGCCCCTATAGGTGCCGGTAAAGTCCAAGGTGCCAATATAAATGGTCTTGACACAAGGTTTGCAGACATAGCACCCCAAGAAATTAGACATTCTACTAATGGTGCTAAAACAAATGGTATCATAAATAGAGGATTTAACATGATTGGAGCCCCAAATATAACTGGCTCATTTATATTACATATTCCAGGAATTAACGAAGCTTTTCCTATATCCTTCAAATATTTTGATCTGGAGAATACCATCATTACAACAAGTCCTATAGTTGCGCCAGAGCCTCCAATCCAAACAAACCATTGGAAAAATGGTTCAGGAGCTATATTGGGAAGAAGTGTTGCTCCTGATGCATGTGCTTTTGTATTAGCATCTAAAAGAGTAAGCCAAATTGGTCTTGCAACAGTACCAACGATTGAGTCTCCATGTATTCCACACGCCCAAAGTAATGCAACAAGTAAAGTAGGAATAAGTGCTCCAGGCAGTGTATTTCCTGCATACACAAGAGGCTGGAATATTTTCATTATAAATTGTTGAATATCAAAGTTTATTATATGTCTTACAATAAATACAGTAATTATAATAACTGCTGCTGGAATTAATGCTGCAAAAGAATTTGCAACAGATTCAGGAACTCCTTCGGGCATTTTTATTGTTAATTTCTTTTCTTTTGTAAATCTAAGTACTTCTACTGCAAATATGGACATTATAATCGCAACAAACATTCCGGATCCACCAAGATTTTCTAGTGGAAGAACCCATCCTAAATCCGGTTTATCCACAGCCACTGGTAAGTTTGTTAAAAGGAAAGCTACAACTGCTAAACTTCCGCCAGATAATTCATTTAGCTTATATGATTTAGCAAGACTATATCCTATTCCAAAGGCAGCATATAGTGCCATAATACCCATTGTCAACCTATACGGGAACAATATCTTTAATATGTATGGTTTTACAGCTGCTGCCCAAGATGGAACAGGTGGAAAAGCTATGATTAAGAAAAAACTGCCTACTATTATCATAGGAATAGTTGAAATAATACCATCACGAATTGCTCTCAAATGTCTTTGTTCGGATAATTTAGTCATTGGCGGCAAGAGATACTTCTCGAGCCAGTCAAAAAACGATTTCATTTTTTTACCCCCTTGTATAATATGACTTGTAAATATAGGTACTAACTTATTAAAAGCTCCTTCAGCCATTACTGATAATCTTAAAAATCTAATTGTAGAGCTTATAGATTTAATCCTGTACTTGATGATTCTGTCAGCTTAGCTTTATCAATGAATATTAACAATATCCGTTTTTAGAAAAATAACTTACTAAGCTCGATGAAGAAATTGAACATCACCTAAAAGCTTTTAATCATACTCTGTCCACTATTCATGGCATCGAGCCTGTTATTCCCACTGGCCTTGTATCACTTGTTATCTTTGAAACTTTTTAATTTGCTCTAAAACTTTTGGTGCACCTACTGGAGTGTATCCCATAGGAACTATTAATTCAATTGGTACATTTAATTTTTTTGCTTGAGTTCTAAATACTTCAAGTCTATGTCTTATCTGTGGTGCTATTAATACCAAATCATAGTCTTTTTTAACTTCGTCTTCAAATTCAGAAGTTCCTACAGCTTTGATCTCTAATGGGAAATCTTTCTTATCTGCTTCATTCTTTATTGCCTTAACCACAATAGCACTGGACATTCCTCCCGAACATACCATTAATACTTTCATTTTGTCACCTCCTAAGATTTATCACATTATTATATATAGCAAGACCCATGCCATTCCTTTTAAACGGGCATTTGTAAATGTTGTCATTTTTAGTGTATCAATCAATAATATTTGATACACTAAAAATGATACATTGATTATTGATACTGTAATTACTTAATAAAAAAAAGAGAGGTATAAATACCTCTCTCTTAATTCACACTATCTAAACATTAATAAGTCCAAAATACCGCTGCTCTGATTTTGACACCTATCTCTCAGATAGGTGGGTGTTCTCACAGATGTTTCATTAACCTTGCCAATTTATTTGGTCTTATAGATTTATTCACATCTAAATATTGAACTCCCTTATGCATACTGTAGGTTCAAAATAAGAGCTCCACAAATATTCCAGACGTTATATTTTTCCTTATATGAAAAAAATTATTGTAATTCTTCCATATGAGAATATTATATCAAATTATATATAAAATGCAATATCTATTTATAATTAAATACACTTATTTTTAGTAATTAATGGTTTATTTTAGTTAACATTTAATAAGCGACATATATATGATTAGCAAAAGTAGCAGTTTTATTTTTTAGTTTTTCCATAGTTTTTTTATTTATAAACCCATTTTTGTACATAGTTTTCAAAACAACTTCCTGCCTTTTTTTAGCCCTATAAAAATTTTTATTAGGATTATATTTACTAGGGGCTTGAGGTAATCCCGCAAGCATAGCACATTCTTCTAAGGATAGTTCCCATACATGTTTATTAAAGAATTTTAAACTTGCATTTTCAATACCATAAGCTCCTTCTCCATAATATATAACATTTAGATACATCTCTAAAATTTCTTCTTTTGTATACTTAGCCTCTAATTTAATTGCTAATACTAATTCTTTAAACTTTCTAACATAACTTTTTTCATCTGATAAAAACAAATTTTTGGCTAACTGTTGGGTAATTGTACTTCCCCCCTGTTTAATTTCACCTTTTCTTATATTTGTAATAAAAGCTCTTCCTATACCTACTATATCAAAACCATAATGTCTAAAAAACCGCTTATCCTCTGTAGATATTATAGCATTTTTTAAGTCTTGAGGAATTTTATCTATTTCTACATAATTAGGTGTATTCGATGAAATTTTATTTTTCAAATTTTCTTTTATAGAGTATTTACCGTTATCGCTCTTAAATAACGAATTATTTGCTAAAAGGAATATAAAAATTCCTAATAATATAAATTTGGCTACCTTTTTCATCGAATATCTCCTCATTCTTCTATATTTTATTTAATATTTAATTGTTCTCTAAATATATTTTATTCTTTAAGGAAAGTGTAATCTATCGAATCACATTACATTTACTCGTTTAATCTTACACTTTTGTAATTTTTAAATGATAAAATAAAAGTAGCCACTTTTAAAGTAACTACTTTTACTATTAAACAACCAATAAATATATTTAAAATCTTATTTTTTTCTTTACATTATCATAAGTTACCTTATGCTCTTTATCTTTAATATTGTGTTAAATAAAATTTGTTAATGGTACTCCGCTTCTACTTTATTATCAATTATTTGAAGATCATTCTCTTTTATTATATCAATAAGCAACTTTGCATAAATTTTTTCTCCATCTTTATTTTCTACAGTACTGTATCCTGATTTCTCTATAGCCTGAGCTTGTTCAATATAATGATTACTTAAAAAAACTCCATATTTTTTATACCTTTTATTTTCAATTAAAAATTTTCCATAGTCTTGAAGAGACTTGTCTACATTTTCATAAACTCTGAATTTATCATTTATAACCTTATCATAAAATTCCTTAGTCTCCATAGTTACCACTTTACCTGTCCAACTTTTATCTGCCTTTATTCCAAACAAGTTGTTTGATTTACTTGCTAATTTAGATTTTCCCCAATTACTTTCCAATGCTGCTTGAGCTATTGTTACAGAAGGCAATATTTTATATTTTTTATATAGCTTAATAGCTTCAGGTGTTAATTTATTAATAAATTTCCTGTTTACAGATCCTTCTTTTAAATTTTTACTAACTAGTCCAATATATTTTAAATCTTCTAAATAAGAATATACCTTTTTCTTGTCTTTTTCATTTAAAAAAAGTTCATCTAGAACTTTGTCTATGTCTTTTAATCTATACTTACCTTTATCGTTGATAATAAACTTATTGGCTAACGCTTTTAAATCTTTACTATTTACTTTTGTAAAATCATTTTTATATCTGACTGCATCAATAGCAGCTAAATATTTCCAATTAACTTGAAGTTTCCCCTTACTTACTTCATCAGAAGTATTTATATACAATCTCACATTTATTTTATTTTTGTCTATGTTATTATTAAATATAAAATACCTTGTACTGCATAACAAAACTAATATAATTATTAAGTATTTAATCCATTTTCTTTTTTTATTATTTTTTGTCATTTCTATTTCTCTCCATAATATTACATTCTTATAAAATAATTATATAGGTATAGAAAAATCAATTCAATTCAATAATATTACATTTTGCAATATTAACCTTACATTTCTGTAAGTTATAGCTTTTACACATATAACTATGTTTGACTAATACATAATTTAGGGTAAACTAATATTAAATATTGTGCAAAAACTAAAGGAGTGATAAAATGAAAGATTTTCACACTATGCTTAAAAAATATGCAGAACTTGCAGTAAAAACAGGAGTAAATCTTCAAAAAAATCAAACTCTTGTTATTAATTCACCAATAGAATGTGTAGAATTTACAAGACTTATAGCAGAATGCGCTTATAAAACAGGAGCAAAAAATGTTCATGTTGAATGGAGTGATGAAGAGATTGCTCTTATAAAATATATGAATGCTCCCGAAGAATCTTTTAATGAGTTCCCAAAATGGAGAGCTGATGGACTTGAAAAGTTAGCTAAAGAGGGAGCTGCTTTCTTGTCTATATCTGCTTCAAACCCCGAACTTTTAAAAAATGTAGATTCAAAAAAAATTGCTGCCTCTAATAAAGCTAGATCACTTGCTTTGAAAAATTATAGAGAATACATAATGAATAGTACAGTTTCTTGGTCTGTAGTATCAGTTCCAACAAAAGAGTGGTCAAAAAAAGTGTTTCCAACCCTTTCAGAAAAAGAAGCCATTGAGAAACTATGGGAATCTATATTTACAATAGTTAGGGTTGACAAAAATAATCCTATAGATGCATGGAATGAACATTTAAAAAATATGTCTGAAAAAGTTAATTACTTAAACAATAAGAAATTTAAAAAGCTACACTTTATCTCTAAAGAAACTGATTTAACTATAGAACTTCCCGAAAAACATTTATGGGCTGGCGGTGGAGAATATAATGCTGCTGGTACATATTTCGTGGCTAATATGCCAACAGAAGAAGTATTTACTTTGCCTTTAAAAACTGGAGTAAATGGTACAGTAAAAAGTACAAAACCATTAAATTATAGTGGTAATTTAATCGATAACTTTACTCTTACTTTTAAAAATGGTAAAATTATTGACTTTTCAGCAGAAGAAGGCTATGAAACATTAAAAAAATTAATAGAAACAGATGATGGATCTCATTACCTTGGAGAAGTTGCGTTAGTTCCTCATGATTCTCCTATCTCAAATTCAAATATTATATTTTATAATACATTATTTGATGAAAATGCTTCATGCCATTTAGCTTTAGGAAGTGCTTATCCCACTTGCATTGATGGTGGAAATGAAATGAACGAAGAAGAACTAAAAAAAGCTGGCGCTAATACTTCTTTAACTCATGTAGATTTTATGGTAGGTTCATCAGACCTTAATATCTTTGGAGAAACAAAAGAAGGAGAACAAACACAAATATTCCAAAACGGTAATTGGAGAATAGAATAATGTTGCGTCGCAACATTATGGTAGCGATTAGTGAACATAGAATAGTGAATAATAAAGGAGGATTTTCTTCCTAGTGTTAGAAAATCTTTAAACTAAGTAAAAATAAGAGTATAATGAAAAATTAATTTTTCATTATACTCTTTTGGTTAGTCTAAATAAAAGAGCTGATAAGCTCTTTAAAGCGGTAGCTAGCAGAAATATTACTGAATTTTAGATTAAGCATTTTTATTTATAGTATATTCTGAACATAATAAGATAAATGTTAAGCCGTAGGCTGTAATAAGTTTTAATATTAAAGTAATACTATTGATACTACTTATATCATTACAGTATTATATTTTATAAACCTTTTTATTTTAAGGTTTTATTTACTATTAATTTTATAAATAGTTTTTTAATTTTAAATACTGATGGTTTGTTTTAAAATCACTTTCTATTTAGTTTTAAGATTTTCTGACCTAAGAAAGAAAATCATCCTTTAGTCTTCCTCTTCTCCCCAATATTCATGTTAAACTATATTAATTATAAAAAATCAAGGCATAGGAATAAGGTTTTCTTATATATGTAGTTAGCCGATTAAACTTTGAAGTAGCAACTAGAAATACTTAAGGTGTAGTTTTCTAAAAATGTGTAATTGCCCCACTGGACTCCGACAGCCGAGCTGGGGAACGGACTCTCCATAGCGAGGGTAACATTTTTAGAAGAATATACCTTTAGTATTTCTCTGCGTCCTGAAGGTTTAATGGATAACTACATATATTTAGAAAAACCTATTTCTATGCCGTTACTCATTACTTCATAATATTATTTTTTCCATGAACTTTTTAATGATACTGTTCTATTAAATACAAGTTTTTCTTTAGTTGTATCTTTTGTATCAACACTGAAGTATCCATGTCTTATAAACTGGAATTTATCTCCTGATTTCGCTTCTCCTAAAGCTGGCTCTAATTTAGCCTTTTGTACTTTAAGAGATTCAGAATTTAACTTCATTTCTCCTTCATTCTCTTCATCTTCTACTAATAAATAATCATATAATCTAACTTCTGCATCAATTGCATGTTGTGCACTTACCCAATGAATTGTTCCCTTAACTTTTCTTCCTGTAAATCCACTTCCGCTCTTAGTCTCAGGATCATAAGTACAATGTAATTCCACTATTTCTCCATTTTCATCTTTTATTACTTCATTACATTTAACAAAATAAGCATTCTTAAATCTTACTTCATTTCCAGGGAATAATCTAAAATACTTCTTAGGTGGATTCTCCATAAAATCCTCTCTATCAATATAAAGAATTCTTGAAAATGGAACTTCTCTTGAACCCATTTCTGGACTTTCTTGATTGTTTTCTACTTCTAAATACTCAACTTGCCCTTCTGGATAGTTAGTTATAACAACTTTTATAGGATCTAATACAGCCATAACACGAGATGCTTTTAACTTTAAATCATCCCTTAAACAGTGCTCAAGTAATGCTATATCTACCATAGAATCTGCCTTTGCAACCCCTACTCTATCACAAAAATCTCTAATAGCTTCTGGAGTATACCCTCTTCTTCTCAAACCTGAAATAGTTGGCATACGAGGATCATCCCATCCATCAACTACAGCATCATCAACAAACGCTTTAAGTTTACGCTTACTTGTTACCATATTTGTAACATTTAATCTTGCAAACTCTATTTGTCTTGGTGGATTTTCTACTTCACATTCTCTTAGAACCCAGTCATAAAGAGGTCTATGATCTTCGAATTCTAATGTACAAAGTGAATGAGTTATCCCTTCAATAGCATCTTCAAGTGGGTGTGCATAATCATACATAGGATATATACACCATTTATCTCCTGTATTATGATGAGAAGCGTGAGAAATTCTGTATATAACTGGATCTCTCATATTTAAATTTGGAGATGCCATATCCATTTTAGCTCTTAACACTCTTGAACCATCTGGAAATTCTCCTTTTTTCATTCTTTCAAATAAATCAAGATTTTCTTCCACTGAACGATCACGGTGAGGGCTGTTTTTACCTGGCTCTGTTAAAGTTCCCCTATACTCCCTTATTTGTTCTGCATTCAAATCATCTACATATGCTTTCCCTTTTTTGATTAATTTAACAGCATAATCATAAAATTTATCAAAATAATTAGATGCATAGTATAATCTGTCTCCCCAATCAAATCCAAGCCATTTAACATCTTCTTTTATAGATTCAACATATTCTACATCTTCTTTAGTAGGATTTGTATCATCAAATCTTAAATTGCATAATCCATTATACTTTTGAGCTGTACCAAAGTCTATGCATATAGCCTTTGCATGACCTATATGTAAATACCCATTTGGTTCTGGTGGAAAACGAGTATGTATCTTATTATTAGGATTAGCTTCTACATATTCATCTATTATACTATGTATAAAATTAGATGACACATTAGAATCTTCAGCTATTTCTTCTTTACTTTTATTCATTTCTTCTTTTTCTATGTTTTTCATGTGTCGCACTTCCTCCTATCTAAAAATTAACGTACATCAAGTTTAACGACAATCCATTCTTATCTAATGTTACCATAAAACTTTGCTATAATCCATTCTTATAATAGCAAATATCTATAAAGTAAACAATATATGTTACTGTAGCTTTTTATACCCTTCTAAATTTCTAACCATTTTCAATTCTTCATCTTTTTTTATATATTCTATAAAATTAGGGTATATATCTACTGCTTTGGTTAAATCATTTAAAGCCTCATCTAATCTATTTTCACAAGCAAAAAAACAAGCCCTATTATAAAATAGATATCCCACCTCTGAATTAAATTCAATTCCTTTTGTAATAATTTCTATAGCCTTTTTATAATCTTTATTTTCTTTGTATATTACAGCTAAATTTAAAAAGCTGGAAGGAAAATAAGGGTTTTGTTCTATTGCTTCTATGTAATAATTTATTGCCTCATCTATTAATCCTATTTTTTTTAAAATAACTCCCATATTATATAATCCCATATAATGCGACGGATCTATTTCTAAACTCTTTTTCATAAAATCTAAAGCAGTTTTATTTTCATTTAATTCTTCATATATAGAACCTAAATTTACATATGCCCAATAATCATTTGGTTGAATTTCTATTACTTTTTTATATAATTGTATCGCTCTTTTTTTATCGCCTATTCTATCATAGATATCTGCAAGAAAAAAATAAGCTCTATCATAATATGGATTAAACTCAATAGCTTTTTTGTAAAATTTAATAGCTTTGTCGTAATCATTTTCTTCATCATACAAAATAGCCAACCCATAATAAACTCGCGATTCTTTAGAGTCTATATTTAAAGCTTCAAAATACTTCTTTTCTGCTGATTTCATCTGACCTAATTCATGGTAAACCAACGCAATATCGATGAGTAGCTCAATATCTTTTTTACCCTCTTCATATTTATAGGCTTTATTAAAAAATTTTAATGCTTTCAAAGATTGTTTTTCTTGTTTAAATCCCTGTGCAATATTTTTATAATTATTAAACATATAGTTGTTAATTTCCATATTATAACCCTTTCTTTTACAAAACAAACTCTCATCATCTATTATATAATATTTTTCTTAAATTACATTAATTTATACAATATAAACACTATTATATAATAAACCTATTGTATTTACATTATTAGTCTCATGTCTTCCCCCTTAGATCTCTCTATTTTTTTAAGTTACAATTACTAATAGTTTCAACTTAAAAAACTATAGATTAAAGGCATATAGTTATAATCCCTATATGCCTTGCAAATAATTTTACTCTGCTAATTCAAGAGCAATTTCCATCATTTTTGTGAATGTATTTTGTCTTTCCTCTGCTGATGTTTCTTCAAAAGTTACTAAACTATCACTAACAGTCAGGATAGTAAGAGCATTTACATTATACTTTGCTGCTAAAGTATATAAAGCAGCTGTCTCCATTTCTACTGCTAAAATACCATAATTAGCCCAAAGCTTCCATTCTTCTGGATTATCATTATAAAATGAATCACTAGTAAGCACACTTCCTACTTTCATATTCAAATTTTTGCTTTGTCCTATATCATAAGCCTTTTTTAATAAATCAAAGTTAGCTGTTGGAGCATAATCCATTCCATTAAAGCGAAGCTTGTTTACTCCTGAATTTGTTGATGCAGTCATAGCCAAAACTACATCTCTAATTTTCACCTCTTCTTGCATAGATCCACAAGTTCCCACTCTTATTAAATTTTTAACCCCATAACTTTGTATTAATTCATTTACATATATTGATATAGAAGGAACTCCCATTCCTGTCCCTTGAATAGAAACTCTTTTTCCTTTATAAGTACCTGTAAAACCATACATTCCCCTTACTTCATTATAACAAACAACATCTTTCAAAAAATTATCTGCTATGAATTTTGCTCTCATTGGATCACCTGGTAACAGTACTGTTTCTGCTATTTGTCCTTCTTTTGCTCCTATGTGTACACTCATCTATTACTCCTCCTTTTTATTAATTTAACTTTAACTATATGATTAATCTTAATTCTATTTTATAACAAATTATAACTAAAATACATATACTACCTTTTTAATACTATTAAATTACCCCACAACTCATAAATACATATGAATTATGGGGCAATTTACCAAACATTAATTTATGCACTAAAAGGTACAACTACTGATCTACCATTTTGAGTTTTATCTACCAAAACAGGCATATCATATAAATTACTTAAATAATTTTCACATATTATATCACTAGTCTTTCCTTTAATTAATACTCTTCCTGATTTTATCATAATAATATTATCACAATAATTTAGTGCTAAATTAGGATCATGTATATTTATAATAGCAGTTAAATTCTTTTTATTAACTATGTCTTTAATAGTATCCATTATCATAATTTGATTTTTATAATCTAAATGAGCCGTTGGTTCATCTAATAATATTATAGGAGTATCCTGATACATCGCACGAGCAATTAAAACCATCTGCTTTTCTCCTCCACTTAATTCATTAAATCTTTTATCTGATAAATGACCTATTTCAAGACTATTCAATATTTTAATAACTTCTTTTTCATCTTCCTTACTAGGTGAAGTAAATAAATTGACTTTAGATACTTTTGCCATTAAAACTACATCTAAAACAGTATATGAAAAAATTATGTTTATATTTTGAGGTACTGTGCTTATATTTCTTGCTCTTTCCTTACAATTCATAGAATGAACAGACTTACCTTTAATTAAAACATTGCCATGTTTAGGTTTTAAAAGTCCATGAATACATTTTAGTAAAGTAGTTTTCCCTGTACCATTTTGACCTAATATTCCACATATATTGCCTTCCTCAACTGAAAAACTTATGTCTTTTAAAATTTGTCTACTTTCATAAGAAAATGAAATATTCTCCACATTTAGTAGATCCATATATTTTCACATCCTCTAAATATTTTTCTAATATATTTGTAAAAATAATATTCTTCTGTACTATTTTGGCTCTGTTTTAAAAAATATTGTTTTACATTCTTTTAAAACTTCCTTTAGTAGTCCTAATTATATATTTTAACTAAAAAAATTGTATGTATCTATACAGGTTTAGACTTATAGAACTTCATTAATTAATATAATAACATATTCTAAAACATATCTTTCTTACTATATCTCACTAAAAGATATCCTAAGAATGGTGCTCCTACACAAGATGTGAGAATACCTATTGGAATCTCCCCTGCTAATATATTTCTTGCAAAAACATCCATAATCAATGTAAATAATGCGCCAAATAAAGCAGAGAAAGGAATTAAAAATTTATTTTCCGGTCCTACTATAAATCTAGCTATATGAGGTATAATTAGAGATATCCACCCTATAATTCCGCAATAAGAAATAGAAGATGCAGTCATAAAAGTTGAAAACATTATCAATATTATCCTCATTAGTTTTACATTTACTCCAAGGGATATAGCTTCTTCTTCTTCAAGAGATAAAATGTCTATATACCACCTTAACATATAAATAAAAACAAAACATATTATAAATATAGGTAAAAACTGTACTATGTTATCCCAAGTTACTTTGTTAAAAGCGCCTAGACTCCAAAATGTTATTGCTGGAAGCTCTGTATAGGGATCTGCAATATATTTTAAAATAGAATTTCCCGCTGAAAATAAAGATGATATTACTATACCCGCCAATACTAAAGTAGTTATAGAATGTCCTCTTCCTCTAGTTCCTAAAACTAAAGCAAATAAAACTGCTAATAACGCAAATGTAAATGAGGATAATTGTATAAAAATCATAGAAGAACCAAATCCTATAATAGCTATACTCGCTCCAAAACTAGCTGCAGATGATATTCCTAGCACATCTGGAGAAACAAGGGGATTTCTAAATACCCCTTGAAATAAAGCTCCTGTAACTCCTAGAACAGCACCTACCATAGCAGCCATTATGGTTCTCGGCACTCTAATTATCCAAAAAGCTATATATGCATTCTGCATTTCGTCTATTACTTTTCTGTTCAATACTTTGCATTTTATTAGATACATTATTGTATTTATTGAGATATTATATCTTCCTATACTAAATGATATAAAAATGCACATTATTAATAACATTAAGGATATTCCTAAGATTTTCTTATGCTTCATCTAGTTTATTTTTCCTCCTAATTCTTTGAATCCTTTTCCAAAGAATTCTTTAAAGAAATTATCTGCTTCCTTCTCTACATCCATATCTTTGAATACTTCAGGATTAATAATTTTTGCTGTCCACATTACCCCCAAAATTGCTTGAGCTGATGGATAATCCCATGAAATTAAATTTGATGGAAAAGAGTAAACTTTTTTATTTTTAACAGCACTTATATTTTTCCACTTCTCACTTTTTAAAACATCCTCTACTTTTGTAGTCTTTGAATACTGAGGTATAAAAATAACATCAGGGTTCCATTTTAAAATTTGTTCAGGAGAAACTTTTACCCATCTAGAACCACTGAGTTCTGCAGATACATTTTTTCCTCCTGCAACATCAATAATAAAGTTTTGATACATATTTTTTGAACAAGTATTTAAAATATCTGATCCTGCAAAATAAACTTTTAATTTTTCTTCATTCTTTACATTCTTAACTTTATCTTTAATTTTTGAAATATTGTCATCATAATATTTTACAAATTCTTTACCTTTATCTTCTTTTCCTAAAGCTATACCTAAATTTGAGATAGTATCCTTAAGACCTTCTATATCTTCTCCTTTTGCAACAAATACTTTAAGACCAGATTTCTCTAATACATCTAGGTTTCCTTTAGACTTTTCAGAAATTATTACAAGATCAGGTTTCAAAGACATAATTTGCTCTATATTAGGAGTTTTTGTGCTTCCTACACAATCTGGGATTTTTTCAATATTAGGTATTAATTTTTTCACAAGTTTTGCTTCTATACTCTTTTTAGTTCCAACTCCTACAATTTTATCTTGAGCATTTAAAGCACAAACATAGTTTAAGCATGGTGAAAAAACAACGATTTTTTCAGCAGGCTTGTCTAGCTCTATATCTCTATTGATCCCATCCTTAAAACTTACTTTTTTTGTGCTAGTTGATTTAGATGTAGCAGTACTTTCACTTTTTTTTGAGCCACATCCCACCATAAGACTCATAATTAGCGAAAAAACTAAAATTAAGCTGAAAACTTTTTTAATATTACTTCTGTTTTTCATTTTGCTACCCTCTTTCTGTAAATTATGTATTAATAAGTTTATGTATATATCAAGCAAATTTCATTCCATTACTAATAAATTAGTTTACATTATATATTTTTACATATTTAAAAATATATTAACTCCCTTTAACACTAGTTAATTGCTCATATCTCTAGTAATTTTAAATATATATTTTTAACTTTTTTATATTTTATTTCATTTATAGATATATTTTAGTATTTTTATCAAATTGATAAAAATAAAATTAGCTTTTTAATAAATACATTATCCAAATTATTTATTTTTAATAGCATATGCCTGTTTATCAAAACAATATAGATTTATCATTTTGATAAATCTATATTAATCATTATGCTCTCTCTATAATTTGGAAATACAAGTTCGTTCTTAACTTTTTTTAAATTTTCCTTTATAAATTCATCTGTAATCTTTTTATCTTTTTCACTTTCTATTTTAAAGTGATTATAAAAAAAGCTTCTAGCTTCATCAAAATTTTTAAAATATTGACTAAAAGGAAATTTTATTTCTTTGAAAGAGTACTTACATTTTATTTCATCCAAATTTTTAAATATATTTTTCTTATTACAACTAAATTTTTTTGGTTTTCTTCCTATCCTAGAATAAAATTCATCTGATTTAAAATTTTTATGATATTTTTGTTTATAAGTAATTATGTATATCCTTTGTTTTGTACATTTTATCAGCTTTTCTAAATATGATTTATCTTCTACTCCATTAAAGCAAAATGCACAAATAGCTATATCGTATTTCTCATCATAGCTTATCTTTGTCCAATCTGATATTATACATTTCATTTTATGTATATGCTTTTTTATAGCTTTTTCCCTTATACTTTCACAAGCTGAAAAAGACGAATCTACAGCTGTAACTTCCGCTCCTTCATTTAATAGTGGAAAAGTAAAAACTCCTGTACCTGCTCCAATATCTAAAACTTTAATATTTTTAAATTCATTAATATCTTTTCTCATTTCTTCTATAAAAACCTGAGGATATTCATTCCCTGGATGCTCAAGAGCTTCATTATAAAACTTCTTGTTTTCTTTACTCCATCCCATAAAACCTCTAGTTTTTAATTTAATATCCCATTTTTTTAAAATATCTATTAATTGTTCTTCTAATACATCTCTGTTACTCTCTGTAACATCTACTACTATAGTATCTACTCTATTTTTTATGTAATCTAAAAAATCATTTTTCGCCTTCTTTAAAACTCCAATTACAACCTTTTGTGAATTTAATGCTTTTTTTATTGTATTGTGAAATTCAAAAGCCTTAGATTCTATTATTCCAATTTCATCCATAACTATAATTTCTCTGTCTTTAATACTTCTTTCTAAAATATCAACCCCTTCATTATCAAATATCTTTGTGTATTCTTCCATTCTATTTTTCATATTATCTATTCTGCCTATATCATATCCGTATCTTCCATCATATAAAGAAATTAGTTGAAAATTACTCAATTTTTTGTCCTTAAATACAGGTTCTGTTGTAAAACCACCTATTGAACTATCTAATTTCTCAATTACATTATTTAATAATGTACTTTTGCCCACTTTAATTTCTCCTGTTAAAAATAAATTATACATCTCTTATTCCTCCAAATTTAATTATAAAATATTATATTTATACTTAAGCAACATTCATACCATATAATTGAATAAATTACTTAATTATAATTCCATATTAGTGTATTTTAATTAAGTAACTTTTAGATTTAAAACTTGATATCTATAAAAAAACTGTAGATAAAGGTGTATAAAACACTTTTACCTACAGCTTTAGTTACAGTTTTCATTAAATTTTAACTCAAACACAATTTGTTCCATATTTTCTAAGGGATTAGTATAAATTTTCACAATTTCTAAATTCATTCCAACAATTTCTTGTATTAAATTTACAAACTCATTTTCTATTTCCTTATAAAATAATTTCCTATAATATTTAACTAACATTAAATTATTTCTATTTTCCAATAAAATTTTTTCCATAGAGGTAAGGATGTCATATTGTCTTATTTCAATTTGGTTTCCTAAAAATGATGCCTTAACATCTTTTGGTCCTTTTCCAGTATACTTTTTTATAAACGAAGGAACTTTAGCTTTTACTCCTTCTTCTATTCTAATTTTATCCTCTTTATCTATCTTCAATATCTCATATAAATTTCCATTGGCTTTTTTTCTTTGAATTACCTTAAAAAGAACTTTTCTTAAAGCTTCTACTATTTCTTTCTCTTCTATAGGTTTTACTATGTACTTATCAATTCCTATATCCACACTCTTTAAAATATAATCTATATCTTCGACCTCAGTATTTATTATGATTCCACATTCCTGGTTAAATTGTCTAATATTCTTTATCATATCAATACCATCTAAAATAGGCATCCTCAAGTCTGTCACTACAATTTCAGGTTTATACTTTTTAAATAATTCTAGACCCTCTTGTCCATCTTTCGCTATAAAAATTTTTCCAACTATTTTTTTTAATATTTTCTTAGTAATAATTCTAGTTACTTCTTCATCTTCTACATATAATACTTTAATACTATTCATGATTAAATCAACATTTTTCATATTTTCATAGGTCGCTCCTTATAATATGTTTAATTATCCGCTTTAAACTTTAAGTCAATTTTATCATATCTGTATTTTATATTCAAATACTTGATTATTATACCAATTATTCTATAAATATCTATAATTTTATAAAATAATTTTATATTTAAATTTGAAAAATGTTGATTTTTTATAATACGAATAAAAAACTATTGATTATTATATTTATCAATAGTTTTTTATTTGCATCGTATATTTATACAATATTAAATTTATCAATAGACTCCGCAAGTTGCTCTGCACTTTCTACATTTTTCTTAGTCTCATGTAAAATTAAATTATGCTTTTCATTAACTTGAGTTACATTTTGGGCAATTTCTTCTGAAGAATTTGCTACATCTGTTACTGAAGCTGCTATATCTTCCATTCCTTTTGACATTTGTTCTATAGAAAAAGCTATATTCTCCGATATATCTGCAAAATCTTTTATAAGATTTTTAACTGTAGTACCATCATCTTTATATTGACTACTAACATCTATAAGCTTTCTATAATCAGATAATACATCCTTATCTAAAAGTTCTAATACAAATTCAGAAGAACTTGAAAGCTCATCCACCGCTGTTAATACTTTTTGTACATTTTGTTGAATTTTTGTAACTGCTTCTGATGATTGCTCAGCTAATTTTCTAACTTCTTCAGCAACTACAGCAAAACCTCTACCTTGTTCCCCTGCCCTTGCTGCTTCAATGGCTGCATTAAGCGCAAGCAAATTAGTTTTTTCAGCAATTCCAAGAATACTATTTGCCATCTCTGATATGTTTTCAACTACTTTTGCATCCTCTATAGCTTTACACAATTTTTCTTTAGACTCTTCATATATCTTCTCTACTCTTACCATAGATTTAGATGTATCTTCATTAACTAGTTCAGCTTTTTTCTCTATATTTACAGCTAAATCAAGTCCTTCTTTTGCCTTTTCTGCTGTGTTATTCATATCTTCTTTTATAGACATAGTCATTGAAGTTATTTCCTCTACACCAGCAGATGACTCTTGCATACTTGCAGAAATTTCTTCTGTAAATGCTGCTACTTGCTGCAATTGATCATTTAATTTTTCAAACATATCTCTTGTAGTGTCACTACTCTCAATTATATTTTTACTTTCCCCTTTTACTTCTTCCATAGTATTACTTAAAATGTAACAAGCATTATTTAAAGCTTCAGCAGTTTGTCCAAATTCATCTAAACTTTTTATATCATTTTTATATGCTAAATTACATTTAGCTAGTTCCTCTGAATGCTTTTTCATTTTAACAAGAGAATCTTTAATGTTTTTTGATATAATTTTTGATACTATTACAGCTATAATAATAAAAATTATGGTTGCTATAATTTCTATATTCCTTAGCATATACACTTTACTAAATAATTTTCCTTTATTAGCAGATAACGCTATAGACCATTCTGTATTTGCTACTGGTTGATAAGCTGTAAATTTTTCTTCATTTTTATAGGAATATGTTCCAAAGCCGTTTTCCCCATTTATCATTTTTTTCTCTAAATCAACTAACGGCTTTGCTGATTCATCATTTGCTAAATTTTTAATATCATTAGTTCCTTTTAATACTAATTCTATTTCATTGTCTGCTACATAATCTCCCTCTTTATCTAAAACAAAAATAACCTCTTCCTCTCCTCTAACACTATTTACTACATCATTTATATTTTTTACATCTATACTTCCAATTAAAGCTCCTTTTACAACTCCACCCTTATCTTTAATAGGTACACCTATATTTACTATATAAGAATTATCAAATTTACTAACTAAAACATCTGTAATAAAAGGAGTTCCTTCTTTTATTTTAGAAAAATATGCTGTATTAGATACATTAACTACTTTATTGCTATCAATGTCACGTATATTTCCACTTAAATCTGAAATTTGTAGTCTTTTAAATCCCCATTTTGTACATTCACCAACTAACTCATTCTTTTGTTTATTTATATCCATTGATTTAATTTCTTCCCAACTTGTAATGATGTTAAGCTGATGCTTTTTTTCCTCTATTTCTCTTGATAAAATCAAAGAGGCCGATTTAGTTTTATTTTCAAGTTGCCTTTTTATATTATCTGTTAATGCATTTGATGCACTATAATAAGATACTGCCCCTAAGATACCACAAATTATAATTACTAAAGAAATAATTTCTACCATAATTCTGGTTCCAACACTTTTTGAAAGTTTGTTACCTTTTAGTTTTAAATTAATGTTCATAGTTTTCTCTCCTTCTTTTGTTTTAAATCTACAAATGCAAATCTTTTAATGTACTTATTTAAATAGATCCCTTAATTTTAGGATTGCATTGTTGTATAGTTATATCATTCCATTACTTATTAATAAGGCTCATAAACACCTGAAAAATTACAGGGTCATATTTAAATTTTTCATTTTCTATAATTGATAAAGCTGCAACCTCATCATAAGCTTTTTTATAACACCTTCTAGATACCATAGCATCATACTCATCTACTATATGAATTATACGAGAAGCTATGGGAATTTTTTCACCAACTAATCCATAGTATCCACTTCCATCAAAGTTTTCGTGATGAAATTTTATAATTTCACAAAACTCCTTTGAATATCCATATTCTCTTAATATATTTGCCCCATATTGTGTATGTTTTTTAATAATCTCGTATTCATCTTTTGATAATGTTCCATTTTTATTAATAATGTTTTGAGGTACTCTACATTTACCAATATCGTGATTTAAAGCCGTTAAAATCAAATAATTAATTTGTTTTGAAGTATAACCCATATTCTTTCCTATTCTTTTAGCATACAGAGAAACTCTTTTACTATGAAGAAAAATTTCTAAACTTATACTCTCATTTTTTGCAACTTTAAAATCATTTAACAACATTGCGATCCCTCCATTACATTTAAACACCTTATTCTATGAATAAAAAACTAAAATAAAAAAGCCAACATAATCGGTTTTCATTGCTCATATTTAAAGCAATTAAAAACTAACTATGCTGGCTCACATACAGCAAGATAAAATCTTACCCTCTATACATACATACCAGAAAAATTTACTTTTTTATATAACAATTAATAATACTTAATTGACATATCTATAGCTAAATAATTAATTATTCTCTATCAATCATATCAATTAGACTTAGTGTAAGAATAAAATATTTAATCAATCTAAATTTTACATTAATATTAAAAATAGCTCAAGTTTTAAAATATGGATTTTTTCTAAATTAACCGCATTTATATTTATATATTGTAAGTCTTTCTTCAAATATCTCCATATTTTTTTCTATTTCATCAATTAATTTATAAATTTCCTTAATATCCCCACATATAGACCTTTCCTTAATTTTATTCAAGATCTCTTGTATCTTTACAAGTTTAAAATTTGACACCGCTCCTTTAATCCTATGCAGCTCACTTCTTAGTTGTGAAATATCATTATTTTCAACTAAATGTATTATATTATTTAATTCATTACGTGAAAGCATATTTATTATTTTTTCTCCTAGATCTACTACTAACTCATGATTGCCATCTAAGATTTTTTCTAACCTTATAAAGCCTTCATCATATTCTTTAGTATCAAAATAATTATCCTCTTTGTTTAAATACCTATTAGTCACATTTAAATGTTTTGATACAATTGATTCTAATTTTTTATCATCTAATGGCTTTAGCAAATAGTCATCCATACCTAGTTTGCTGAACTTGTCTTTATCTTGCACCAATGCATATGCAGTCAAAGCTATTATAGGTATATTCTTCCATTGTTTTTTGGTTTTAATTAGCTTTGTAGCTTCTATTCCATCCATAATAGGCATAGAAATATCCATTAGTATTAAATCATATTTTTCTTTTTTAAGAGCTTCTATAGCTTCTTTCCCGTTATTTACAATTTGTCTATTCCACCCTCTCATTTTTATTAGTTCACCAATAACCATTTGATTTACTAAATTATCTTCAGCTACTAATATTTTTATCTCTTTATCCGAATTACATCTTAAACTTTTAACATTATGCTTTATTTGTTTATATTCTTTTTCTTCTTTATCTTGTGATAAAATTAATGTTTTTTTACTTATAGACTCATTCTTTTTTTTTCTACTAGAATTTATATTTCCACTAAATTTGCCAGATTTAGTTGCACCCATATCCAAAATATTATCTATAGTTTGAACTAAATGGTTCGTAGAACTTCTTATTATATTCATCTGCTCTATTTGTTTTTTATTTAATTGACTTTGTAATAAGTTATCTATACTCTTTTCTATATTACTAATAGGAACTTCTATCTCATGTTTAATATTTTTAAAAAAATCCAGCTTATCACTATTTTCTGAGTTTATATCCATCTTCATTTTTAATAAAAGTTTATGCATATTTACATTTTCTGTTATATTCAAAAAATATACTCCAACTCTTGTAACTTCGCCCTTATTATTTTTGATTGGTACCACTTCTACATCGAAATACTGAATGATATCATCTTCTATCAACATTTCTTCAGTTCTATTAATTTTATTACCTTTCAAAACAAAATTCATATATTCTTTTATATTATTGAGAACTTTTTCTTTTGTTCTATTATTATAAAACTTATCAAATATATCTAAAATATTCATTCCTTCTTTAATGTCTATACCAAGAAGTTTTTTCATAAAAATTTTATGACTCCCATTAGCCATTATATACTTATAGGAATTATCTAAAATAAATACGCCTATATTGTTTATATTATCCACTAACTCACTTAAGCCTAACCCTAAATGTATTTGACTGTATAGTGAATTTTCTTTATTATAAGTTTTATTTGAATTTACATTACTATTTAGCTGCATATTTTTCTCTTCATCTTCTACTTCATATTCTAGAAAAGTCTTATTCATATCTAACATCAACATACTCTCCTTGTATATAACTATATCTATTATATACAATTTTCGTAGCATTGTTAACATAACTAAATATACTATTTACTTTTAATGCTATTTTATTTAATTTTTGTTGATAATTCTTCTATCAGTTCAATGTATTTTTTTTGAATTTGTTCGTTCTCTGCTGTTTTTTCAAAGGAAACGCACTCCTCATCTAGCTTATTTAAAATATCTTTTTTTAAGCTTCTTTCTGCAAACTTATAAACTACATCATCTTCCTTTTGTATATGTCTATTAAGTAAGTCTGTATATGCTATAGCATTACCTATTAAATCTAATTTTGCTTCATCATTTCCTTGTTGTACTTTTTTTACTGCTTCTTCTAAATTTCCTATATACAATCTTCCCAAATCATGTTCTACTAACATTCCATGTTTAACTAGCTTTTCTCCAAGATTTCCTAATTCATCAATCATTTTATTAAAAAGTAGCTTTTCTTCTTTTCCATGATGATGCTTATCTGCGTAGTTTCTTACAAAATCTATTATTTTATAAAAATCATTATAATCTACTTTCTCATCTTTTAAAATCTTAAGACAATATTTTCTAAGAACATTAAGCATCTTCTTTATATTTTTATGTTCATAAACCATAAGCTCTATAGCATTCATATACGACTCCTCCTACTTTCTTATTATCTTTTGAATTCCATTTTCGTATCTTTGAAAAGTAAACTTATTATTAACCTCCTTAACAAATCCGTTAATCCACGATTCTCTCAACTCATAAAAATTTTTTACATCTCCCTTTATTTCTTCCCAGTATTCTTTATGCAAACATCTTACAGTTCTCCATGAAAACTCATCTTCACTTATATTCGTAACTTCATTCACTCTATCGCAAGGCATTCCTTCAAGTATAAAATCATTTAATGCTTTATATATATCTTCTGTATTTTCAATAGGTACATCTTGAAGTCTATATTCTCTTCCTGCTTCTTTTCCTTGCTGTTCAAATATCTTTATAAGCTCATTTTTATATTTAATATTTTCATTTAATATTTTTGTAATCCATGCAGCATGTCTTTTTTCAGCTGCTTCTATCCTGCTTTGAAGCCAACCATGAATATTTGAAGTATCTATTATTTCTTCTAAAGACTTTTTTTCCGTAGGTGTTCCGTACTTTTCATAAATTGCTTCTCTCCACTCTCTTACAGGAAGGTTCTCTTTCTGAGCAAAATTTACTATCTCTTCCTCTAGATTCTCAAACCACTCTATTTTATTAAATAACCAATAATGTACTTTTCCTAAAAATAAACTCATGTTTTCATCTCCTTTTAATATCATTTTTATTTTACGTAAAAACTTCATTATTACTCTTTCTGAAATTAGTTTTAATTACTCATAATCCTAAAATATAATTTAAATTTCAACTGAGCGTAACAATCTTACATCTTGTTTAATGGTTATTTTTATTATAATCTTTATATGTAATGTGATATGTAACATAAGTTACAAAGATAATTATTTAACAATCTTTTCACTTATTTTTTTAACAAAATAATATTCTTTTATAATATTTCATAATATCAAGTAATATAGATTAATTTGCTGTATTTATAATTTAATTGACAAAGGTAAAAGCTAAGTATAAAATTATATAAGTTTTTGACTATAGAAATATCTATACATTTATGATTAATATAAGTAATTCAAAAAGGGAGATTGCACATGATAAATTCATTTGATACATTAGATTTAGATTCAAAGTTGATAGAAGGATTAAAAAAAGAAGGTATAATTAAACCTACAGATATACAAATAAAAACAATACCTTTAGCATTAGAAAATAAAGATATAATAGGGCAATCAGAAACAGGGAGCGGAAAAACCTTAGCCTATTTATTACCTATATTTCAAAAGATAAATAGCGAAAAAAGAGAAATGCAATCAATTATATTAGCTCCAACTCACGAATTAGTTATGCAAATAGATAAACAAATAAAACTTTTATCACAAAATTCTGGAATGAATATAACTTCTACTACTATAATAGGAGAAGTTAATGTAAAAAGACAAATTGATAAATTGAAAGAAAAACCTCATATAATCGTAGGTTCTACTGGAAGAATACTTCAGCTTATAAAAAAGAAAAAAATAAGCGCACATACTATTAAAACCATCGTTATAGATGAAGGAGATAAACTTCTAGATCAAAATAACTTAAATGTAGTAAAAGATATTATAAAAACTACAATGAGAGATAGACAATTAATGGTATTTTCAGCCACTATAAACGAAAAGACAATAAATATAGCAAAAAATTTAATGAAAGAATCTGAAGTTATAAGAATTAAAGAAAACAACTTAATTAATCCAAATATTACTCATATGTACCTTACTGGAGAGCAAAGAGACAAAATCGTAATCCTAAGAAAGCTTATAGCTGCCTTAAACCCTAAAAAAGCAATTGTATTTATAAATAAAAGTGAAGAAATTCAGCTAACTACAGAAAAACTTCAATATCATAACATCAAAGCATATGGAATATATGGTAGTTCATCAAAAGAAGAACGTAAAAAAGCTTTAGAAGGCTTTAGAAATGGAAAATTTCAGCTTTTAATAGCTTCCGATATAGCCGCTAGGGGATTAGATGTAAAAGGTGTAACTCATATATTTAGTTTAGATTTACCTGAAGATTCAATGGAGTATCTACATAGAGCAGGTAGAACTGGAAGATCTGGAATTTTAGGAACTTCTATTTCCATAGTTACAGAAAAAGAACTCCTATTAATTAAAAAATATGAAAAAGATTTTGCTATAAAAATTGAAGAAAAAAAACTATCTAGAGGTTCTCTTGTAAATCCAGATATGTTTAAAACAGCTAGCAAAACTAATAGTAAAACTAAATTTAAACGAAACTCTAATTCAAAGGAAAAAAATACCTTTAAAAAATCTAATTTAAAAAAATAAATTTTGATTAAAAGTACTTTTAATCAAAATTATACATCATAGTGTACAAATAAAGAACTGACTAGCATTATACAATCTATATTAGAAACCGTTATCCAGAGTCGTGTCATTCTTTACTCTCACTAAAAAAGATGGGAGTATTAGAATGCTTAGACATGAGATAAAGACTACTTAAACTATAAACCCTATATAACTAGGGTTTATATCCTTTTCTATTTATATTCTGAGAAAGTGCCCCAATTTTCAACCCTATTATAATAAGGAATAGCTGAATTGAAGTATACTATTATTGGAACATTGTCTAACTCTTTATGGACATCAAAAAATTTTCTATCCCCATATCTTATTGCTTCAATAGCTAAAGGTAACTCCTTTCTGAAAATTTTATTACGTATAGCCACTACTTTTGGAGTAAACTGTCCAACATATAAATATATATTAAAAAAATACTTATTATCTAAATCCATCCATTCACCTAGCACTTCATCTCTCATAGGATTTATTTTCTCATAATCATATACTAGTCCGATTGTAAGAAAAAGTTCTGCAGTTATATCTGAATGGGTTAAAGTATATTTTCTAGGAACAATCGGTTCTATAAAAGTAACTCCTGGTTTAAACTCAACAAAAAGCTTCTCAGGATTTAATCTGCCCACTTTTTTCACCTTCTCATAAAATTTTATATGATAATATGTTTTAAGATCACTAAAGGAAATTTACACCAAACTATTTACCTCCTTTTAAAACGGCTTCTATATAATTATATAAAAAAAGAATCACTTACGTGATTCTTTTTTTAATCATTTACATTATCTCCCTTGCACCATCTTCTACAAAAATCCCCTTTTTTAGTACACATAACTTTTTGTGATCCACACTTAGGACAAGCATATATATCCTGTTCATAATTTATTTCATAGATCTCACCACAATCTACACATCTAAATTTGCACATCTTTGTTGTATAGTGCCCACCACTTATTTTTATAGCTTTGCCTTCAGTTAAAGCTACTGCAACTTTTTTTCTAGCACTATCAATTACATTTTGAAAAGTTTGGCGTGATACTTGCATTTTTAGCGCACACTCTTCTTGATTCAATCCTTCTATATCCTTTAATCGCATAGCTTCTAATTCTTCTACCTTTAGAAGTATCTCTTCAATTTGGCATTTTGACTTTCCCAAAGGTACAAAGCAAGTATTTTCGGGGAAAAATTCTACCCTTCTAAACTTGGTTGGTCTTGGCATAACTTATTCCTCCCTGCATTTGCTACATAATCCCGTGAACATTATGTTTACATCATATATATCTAAATTGTTATTTAGTGCAATTTTTTCATTCAGTTTTACATATTGAAAATTTAATTCTTTATCATCAATATCTATTATATCATTACATTTAGAACATTTAAAATGTATATGCAGTGGATTCCTACTAAATATCTTCATTTCATAATAATTTATGCCATTTACATTTATCACCTTAACTATACCTAATTTACTAAACTCCTTTAAACTTCTGTATACTGTAGCTAATCCTATATTACTTTCTTTCACTTTCGCATATATTTCTTCTGCATTAAAGTGTTGTTTTGAATTAACTAAAAATTTTAATATACTTTCCTTTTGTTTAGTAAACTTGTGTCCATCATTTTCAATTATTTTTTTAAAATAAGCTAAATTTTTATTCATTTAAAATTCCTTTAGTTTTATATCTTTACTCATTGCAATGCCCTTCATGCTCATGTTCTCTACAAACACTTCCCGTAGACTTTAACTCACCTCTTATATAACTTTCTATTACATCATCACAAACGCCTTGAGCCCCAACTATTACATCTATTTCTTTTTCATTAAATAATTGTTGAGCAGTTTCTCCCATACCACCTGCAATAATTATGTTTACATCTAAATCTTTTAAGAATACTGGAAGGAATCCTGGTCTATGCCCTGGATTTTGTTTAAAATCTTTATTTGTTATTTTTTCTCCTTCTAAATCATAAATTGTAAAACCTTCACAATGTCCAAAATGTCCACTTACATATTTTCCTTCACTTGCAACTGCTATTTTCATTTTTTATTCCTCCTAAAGTATTTTTTATTTTTGTGTATTTAATCTAAATTTTATATTAAGCCACATGTCTTTTATGGCTTTATTAGCTATACTCTCTTCATAATAAGTTATAGGCCTCAATTCATTAATAGATTTCATTACAGTGTCATCATATGGTATTTTACCTACTAAACTTAGATTCTTCTTTTCTATAAAATCTTCTATTTCTTTTGCCATATCCTCATTTATATCCCATTTATTTATACAAACCATAGTAAATACACCGAAATGTTCACATAAAGAAACTACTCTAGTTAAATCTTCAAGTCCTGACTTAGTTGGTTCTGTAACAACTAATGCTACATTACTACCTGTTATAGAAGATATTACTGGGCATCCTATTCCAGGAGAAGCATCTATTATAGTCAGATCTGCATCTTTAGAAAATCGTTTTTCCTCTTTTCTAAGAAAAGTTATAAGTTTCCCTGAACCATCGCTTCCTATTCCCATTTCTGCCCTTGATATAATTCCCTTATCCAATTTTGTAATAAAAGTATCTGCTATTTTTTCCTCTTCTGATTTTATGGCATTAGCTGGACATATAAGTGTACAAGCTCCACACCCTTCACAGAGAAAAGAATTTATTTTAAAATTTTCTATAGCATTAAACCTACAAGTAGACTCACATTTGCCACACTTAATGCAAAGATTTCTATCTATTATTGCTTTTTTGCCACCTATAAACTCTCTCTTTTCTATATTTTCTCCTTCATAGAAAAGGTACAAATTAGGAGCATCTACATCACAATCTATCCTATTTACATCTCCAATAATCTCAGATAGTGCCGTTGCAATAGTAGTCTTCCCTGTTCCTCCCTTACCACTTAAAACTACTAATTCCACCTTAGCACCTCCTTCATTTTTCCTGATAGCTCATCAAAAATATTTTTATATTCTATATTGTTATAAATTAATTCCCCTTTTGAATAAATCTTTGCTATATCTTTACTGTATGGAATAGAACCTATTAACTCTATATTTTCTTTCTTACAATATTTTTTAACTATATTTTCACTTCCATTATCTTTATTTATAACTATACCAAAAGGGATGTTAAACATCTTTACAAGTTCTACTGCCATTTTTAAATCATGAAGTCCAAATTCAGTTGGCTCTGTAACAAGTATTGCTCCATCTGCATATTTTAAAGAACTTACTACATTACAAGAAGTACCAGGAGGACAATCAATTAAATTCACCCCTTTTACAAGTCCTTTAAGTAAATTATTAATTACAGGCACAGCCATAGGTTCACTTATATTTAAAATGCCTCTAGAACAATTTATTCCTTGCATTTTCCCTTTTTCAATATTTCCTATTTCTCTTTTTTTATATTTTAAAGCACCTTTTTTACAGACAATTTCACAAGCTCCACATCCATGACATAATTTTTCAAATAAAATTATGTCTTCCTTCACTTTTGCCAAAGCATTAAAATTACAGACATTAACACATTCCCCACAAGAGGTACATTTATCATCATCTATAAATGGATACTCTACTTTAACACTTTCTATTTCTTTTATTTCTGGTTTTAAAAATAAAAATCCATTTGGCTCTTCTACATCACAATCAATATAATTAGCTTTAAGAGCTAAAGCAAGATTAGTTGAAACTGTAGTTTTTCCTGTTCCTCCTTTACCACTTAATACTGCTATATTCACTTCTTATTTCCTCCTCAAAATTAATGTGCTAATCCATGATGAGCTCTTCCTGGCATTTTTAATTCTGTAAGTTCTCCTTTTTTATACTTTTCTAAAACAGAACTTATAGAAACCTCATCACATTGATATGCTTTTATGTTTGCTTTGTTTATTATTTTAAATGCATTTGGTCCAAGATTACCTGTAATAATAACATCTATACCTTCATCAAGTAGTTGTTGTGATGCCGCTATTCCTGCTCCACCACTTGATATTTTCCCTTCATTTTCTATAACCTTAACCTCTCCATTTTCAGTATTATGAATTTGAAAATAATCACATCTCCCAAATCTATTATCTAGTACACTATCAACTGTTTTCCCTTCTGTTGAAATCGCTATTTTCATTTTTTTCCTCCTTAAATCATATATTTTTAAATTTATTATTGGCATTTGCTATTTATATAATACAGCTTTTCAGAATTATTGTCAAATGCCAATTATATAATAGAATTTATTTACTTTTATGGTTATAATCCTTTATTAAAGTGTCAATAATTTTAACATCCAGATATACCCCACTAAATTATTGCACCACCAAAAGCCTATAAGTTAAATAATTCCACTTATAGGCTTTATGTGTAAAATATCTTAATAATAAATTAAATATATTTTCATTTTTATATCATATTATTAAACAAATACTTAAAATTATATTAAATTTTAAATAATTTTTTGTAACCTTATTTATACTTTTTAAATTCATATATATAATATAATAGATTGGTTAAATGAACCAAAAGCTTATGTTTTAATTTATCCGATGTCTATCTCTCCTAATACTCCCATCGCATTCTGTGAAAGCGATTCCCACCAAATCGAAGATTTCACCTCTCTGCTTTTCTCTAAAGTGGAAGTAAAGGATGGACCGACCCCGGATAATGGATTCTCCTAAAGGATAACGACTTCTAAGGAGTAAAATTTCTAAGGAGTCTGTTAATACCTTTCAGATGGATTAAAAACTCCACCTGAAACCAAGAATCCTATTCATTACAAAAAAATAAAGGGGACTGAAAATATGAATTTCAAAAAAATCATGAGTAAATTTTTAATTATGTTATTTACTGTATCTGTAATAATGTCTATGCCAGTAAATAAAGCTTATGCAGATGCTTTTAAGGTTGTTACTTTAGGTGCAGATTTAAATTCTAAACAAAAAGAAGACATGCTTAAATATTTTGGTGTTAATAAAGAAGAAGCTAATGTAATAGAAGTTACTAATGCTGAAGAAAATAACTACTTAAAAGATGTAGCTTCTCCAAAACAAATAGGGACAAGAGCCATATCTTGCTCTTACGTAGAACCTACTGACAAAGGTGGATTAAATATCTCTACCCATAATATGTACTGGGTTACCCAAAGTATGATAAAAAATGCTTTAATCACTGCCGGTATACAAAACGCTAATGTTAAAGCAGGAGCTCCTTTTAACGTATCAGGTACAGCCGCTCTTACAGGAATATTAAAGGGATTTGAAAACAGTAAAAGTGGTAAAAAAATTGATGAAAACAAGAAAAAAGCTGCTAATGAAGAGTTAGTTGTCACTGGTGATTTAGGTGAAAAAATAGGTAAAGATGAGGCTGCTAATTTAATAAATGAAGTAAAAAAAGAAGTAGTTAAAGAAAAACCTAAAACTGAAAAAGAAATAGAAAAAATAGTAACAAATATAACAAATAATTATAACAAAAGTTTAAGCGATGAAGATATGAAAAAAATAACTGCTTTAATGGAAAAAATAAATAGCTTAGATTTAGACTTTAAACAAATAAAAGACCAACTAAATGATGTTACAAAACAATTAAAAGGGACTCTAACAAGTGAGGAAGCTCAAGGTTTCTTTAGCAAATTATTAGATTCAATTAAAGAATTTTTCTCAAATCTTTTCTCTTAATAAGAACACTATTAATTGAGGAAATTGTATAATTACCTAAGTTTTGTACAAAGAAAACTTTATTGGTTTCCATATTATAGTTTCCAAAAAATAAATAGTGGATAATACCAAGCCTTGAAGTATAATTTTCTTGCTACAGAAAAATTAAGAAAGGCG
>NZ_JAPQFJ010000018.1 GCF_026738875.1 Clostridium brassicae | reverse complement strand
GCCTTTCTTAATTTTTCTGTAGCAAGAAAATTATACTTCAAGGCTTGGTATTATCCACTATTTATTTTTTGGAAACTATAATATGGAAACCAATAAAGTTTTCTTTGTACAAAACTTAGGTAATTAAAATCATATTTATTATTTTTGTATAAATTACTTATTTATTATTAAAAAATAAGTATATAAGTAAGAGGATTTATTGTTTTTTATATAGTGTAATGATATATTAAATAAGTGAAATTAATATAGAAAGGCGGAATATTAAATGGCTACATATGAATTGATAGCTACATCTGCATTTGGATTAGAATCCATTGTTGGAAAAGAATTAAAACGTTTAGGATATAAAGATTTAAAAGTTGAAAATGGTAAAGTTACCTATTTTGGAGATGAAGAATGTATTTGCAAATCAAATCTGTGGCTTAGATGTGCAGACAGAGTTTTTATAAAACTTTCAGAATTTAAAGCGACTTCTTTTGAAGAGTTATTTCAAGGAGTAAAAAAAATAAACTGGGAAGAATATCTACCAGAAGATGCTAATTTTATAGTTAATGCTAAATCTGTTAAGTCTCAACTTTTTAGCCTTTCCGATATACAATCTATTTCTAAAAAGGCTATTGTAGAAAATTTAAGAGAAAGCTATGATATTGATTGGTTTAGTGAAAGTGGAGATAAATATCCTATATTAATCTCTATATTAAATGATAATGTAACTGTTTTATTAGATACTAGTGGAGACGCGCTACACAAAAGAGGATATAGGGAAGTTGGAAGTGAAGCTCCTTTAAAAGAAACTTTGGCAGCAGCTCTTGTAATTCTTAGTCAGTGGAGATATGATAGAAATTTTATAGACCCATTTTGTGGTTCAGGAACAATACCAATTGAAGCAGCGCTTATAGCTAAGAATATTGCCCCAGGTTTAAATAGAAGTTTTGCATGTGAAGAATGGGATTTTATAATTTCCTCTCTTACATGGAAAAAAGTAAGAAAAGAAGCTTATGAGAAAATAATAATTGACAAGGAACATTCCATATTTGGTTTTGATATAGATGAAAGAGTAATTAATATAGCTAGACAAAATGCTATTAAAGCTGGAGTTGATGATTACATTCACTTTCAACAACAGTCAGTTACTTCCTTAAGTTCAAATAAACATTATGGAACAATTGTTTGCAATCCTCCTTATGGAGAAAGATTAAGTGAAAAAGATGAAGTAGAAGAACTTTATAAAAAAATGGGTAAAACATTTAAGAAATTAGATACTTGGTCTTACTTTATCATAACATCTCATGAGAAATTTGAAGAATGCTTTGGAAAAAAATCTGATAAGAATAGAAAACTATATAATGGTAGAATTCAATGTTATTTTTATCAATATTTAGGTCCTAAACCTCCTAAAAGCAAATTGTTGAATAAATAGCTTCCTTTAGTAAATACTAAATGTGAATTTTAAATTCATAACTAAAATTAAAAGTTGCTACTTTACATATTTGCTTAATGCAAGCTTATAGGTATAAGTCAACTATATAAAAGTTTATATAAGGAGGATTTTATGGGCAAAAAAACAGCTCCTAAAAAGGCAACTAAAAAAAATAATGATAATCGAGCTAATATTTTAAATCCTAATTCTACAAGCTATGAAATGGCTTCAGAAGGTTTAGTAACAGAAATAAATCCACCTAATAATAAAACTAAAAATAATAAATCTTAAAATTAAAAATTTTAAGGCTATTAGACTGTTAGCAAGTACTTATGACTTGTTAACAGTCTAATATTTTATGTTTTAAATTTTACTACCATTTTGTTTTTTTAGTGGCTACTTTATAATTAAGTACCACTATATCCATAAATCTATCAGCATACTTATATGTGATTTTTCACAATATAATAGTAACAAAAAAGTAATGACATAAAGATATATTTAAATCTCAAAGTGAAATGTAAAGGAGGAAGTTAATATGAAACATCTAGTTCCGGAAGCAAGAAATGGATTAAATAAATTTAAGATGGAAGTAGCCCAAGAGCTTGGTGTTCCTTTTACAGATTACAATGGGGATCTTACTTCAAAACAATGTGGAAGCGTTGGCGGAGAAATGGTAAAAAGAATGGTAGAAAAATATGAAAGAGAATTATAATAAATAAAAAACAATTAGAGGTATGTAGCTTATAGCTGCATACCTCTAATTTATTGATTATTATCTTCACTCTCTTCTTTATTAGTATTTCTAATTTCTTCTTTAAATGCTTTTAAAAGTTGATCTAATTCTTCACTATCTTTATTGAAATCTATTTCATCTTTATATTCTTCACATTTTCTTTCTATATGTTCAGCTATCTTTTTTATTGTTTTATTTTTATTATTTTCTACTTCTTCAGTGTTATTAGATTCATTACTTATAATATATCCATCTTTACATTTATAAAAGAAGCTTATTTTCATATAATCTCCCTCCTAATAAATTAATATATTATAATAAAACTTATTTTATTCAATATAATTTTTTAATTTTAGTAAAATATATTAATAGATACTACTTAGTATTATGTATATGAATTGAAAGAAAAAATAAGTTTTATTTTTTATTTAAGAGTAAAATAGTTGTTTTTATATCCATAGTAACGGATTGCTTTCTAAGATAAAAAATCCCATTGTAGGGATTTTAAAATTTATTTGGATTAGTTTACTTTTTTATTTTAATTTACATAATATTTATTATGTTTAATATTTTTGTGTTTTTGTACAAAAATCATTTTAATTAATAAACTTTCCATTGTGCATTGTGATTCACATTATTATCTTTTATCTGTTTTATTATCTTACCTTCTGTTCTACCTTCACACTGTTTTAAAATTTCTTCGAAATATTCTGTCCATGAAGAATCTAATGCAGTTTGAGCATCATTTTCATAGGTGGTTTTATATGCTGTTAGAATATCATTTGTACTATATTCACCTATTCCCATCTTATTTATTAAAAGATCTTTTAAATTTTCCATCTCTACTTTCAAATCTCCATATTCATAAAAATTATCCATAAAATACGTCTACTCCTTTTCGTGATATTATATTTGCTATATATTTTGTAAATTTAACTATAAGATAGTGCTAATTCTCATCATCCTCTTTATAAAAAGGTTTATCCTCTTCACTAAATGGAAATGGGTTACTCTCTATATTGGTTCCTAATTCATGAGTATCTACTAATTCTGTGTTATTACCTATTATTCTAAATTCCTCTTCACCTGTAAGTTGCTTATATTTTTTATCTATTTTTTCTATTTCATGATTCACATTTTGTATTATTTTTTTCTTAGTCATTATTCCATCTCCTTTCTAAATATTATGTTATCCCTTATATATGGTTTTATGCTTTTTTATTATATAGGTAAAATATAGATTGCTTTTTTATATTAATAGTGTTAATATACTCTTGTACTACAGTTTAAAAATTTTATATTCGATTTTATCTATTGCAGGGGTGCTTAAATGGCTGAGAGGATTTTATCCAACCCTTTGAACCTGATCTAATTAGTATTAGCGAAGGAAGCTCTAGAGTGATTAATTAGTATTAATTACTCCCTTGCTTTTTTGCAAGGGAGTTTTTTAACTCTTTGTAACTCTATTTAAAAGCATATTTGCAATAGAAATATTGTAAATATGCTTTTTTTGCGTATATAAGATTTTTGAAAGGAGATTAATCATGAAAAAAGTTTTAACAATAGCAGGTTCAGATAGTTCTGGTGGCGCAGGAATACAAGCAGATATTAAAACTATGTCTTCCATTGGAGTTTATGCCATGAGCGTAATTACTGCAGTTACCGCCCAAAATACAAAAGGAGTTTTTGCAGTTCAAGATTTAGATACGACAATTGTAGAAGCTCAACTCAAAGCTATTTTTGATGATATAAAAGTAGATTCTGTAAAAATTGGTATGGTATCAACTTCCCATACAATAAAAAGTATAAAAAATATGCTATGCAAATATAAATTAAAAAATATTATTATAGATCCTTTAATGATTTCTAAAAGTGGCTATTATCTCTTAAAACCAGAAGCTATTAAAGAGTTGAAAACTCTTATATCAATTGCAGATTTGGTTACTCCTAATATTCCTGAGGCTGAAGAACTATCTGGTATTAAAATTAATACCGAAAAAGATATGAAAAAAGCTGCTTTAATCATTAAAGAATATGGTCCTAGAGCTGTTCTTATAAAAGGTGGTCATAAATGCAGTGATGCTACAGATTTGCTATACTTTGAAAATAAATTTATTAATGTAGAGGGAAGTAGAATAGATTCTTTAAATACTCATGGTACTGGTTGTACCTTATCCTCTGCTATAGCTAGCTATATTGCTTTAGGATATTCTTTAGAAAAAAGTATATATCTTTCCAAAGAATATATTAATAAAGCTATAAAAAATTCTTTTTCAATCGGTCATGGTATTGGCCCTTTAGGGCATTTTATAGATTTATATAAAAAATCAGGTGTTAATTTTGAACTATAAATAAATTTAGGAGGTTTAATAATGATTGAAAATGTTTGTAAAATCATAACTGAAGTGAGAAATAAAACGCCTTTAGTTCACTCTATTACTAATTATGTGACTATTAACGATTGTGCCAATATACTGCTCTCCTTTGGGGCATCTCCTGCTATGGTTGAAGCTTATGATGAATCCTACGATTTTGCTAGTATATCTTCATCAATTTATGTTAATGTAGGAACTCTAACAAAAGAACAAGAACAAGCTGCTATTATGGCTGGTATATCTGCCAAAAATAATAATGTACCATTAATTTTAGATCCAGTTGGATGTGGTGCTATAAAAAGGAAAATTAATTTTATCGAAAAGTTATTTAAACTTGGTAGAATCGATGTAATTAAAGGTAATGCTTCTGAAATAAAGTCTTTGGCTGGATTAGAATCTAAGTCTAGAGGCGTTGACTCTTTAGATAATGAAAATGTTCTTGAAGCATGTATTTCTCTATCACAAAAATATAACTGCGTTGTTGCAGCAACAGGAAAAGAAGATGTCATAACCGATAGAAAGAGATCAGCTATTATTAAAAATGGCACTGAGATGCTTACTTTAATAACAGGTGCTGGTTGTATGGTGGGTGCCCTTACTGCAGCTACATCTGCTATTTATGAAGATAAGTTCATATCTACAGTATCTTCTATACTTTCTATGAATATTGCTGGAGAAAAAGCTGCTCAAAAATATAAAACTCCCGGAAGTTTTAAAGTTGGATTAATAGATGAAATATATCTATTAAATGAGGAAAAATTGTTGAAAGAAGGTAATGTTAAATGCTTATAGATTATAGCCTATATCTTGTTACTGATAGAAGTTTTTTAAATGGTAGAGGCTTTAAAGAATGTGTAGAACAAGCTATAGAAGGTGGTGTTACTCTAATTCAGCTTAGAGAAAAAAATATATCTACTAGAGAATTTTTAGCCATTGCCTTTCAAATAAAAGAGATTACTTCAAAATATAATGTTCCTCTTTTAATAAATGACAGAATAGATATTGCTTTAGCTGTAGATGCCGATGGTGTTCATCTTGGTCAAAGTGACATGCCTATAAATTCAGCTAGAAAAATACTTGGAGAAAACAAAATTATAGGTATTTCAGCAAATACTTTAAATGAAGCTCTAGAAGCAGAAAGTTGCGGGGCTAATTATTTAGGATTAGGTCCAATATTTTATACAACAAGTAAAAAAGATATTAATACACCTATAGGTTTGGATGGCTTAAAAGAAATAACGAAAAAAATTAAGATTCCATGTGTAGCAATAGGAGGAATCAATTCTTCTAATACTAAAGAAATAATGGAATCTGGAGTAAATGGAATTTCAGTTATCTCGGCTATATTAGGAGAAGAGTACATAAAGCAAGCTTCTGAAAAATTAAATACAATTATAAAATCTATCTAAACTTATATAATACACGATAGTTATACTGATTTTAATAGCTTATAAAGTTTAATAATACCGTGGATAGCAATAATTTAGGTTAGAATTTATTTTAAAACACTAAAATTCAAATAGAAAAGGAGAAATAAAAAATGAATTATACAACACAAATGGATGCTGCTAAGAAAGGAATAATTACAAAAGAAATGGAACTAGTTTCTCAAAAAGAAAATATGGAATTAAATAAACTAATGGAGTTAGTAGCAGAAGGTAAAGTAGTAATACCTGCAAATAAAAATCATAAATCATTAAAAGCTGAAGGTGTCGGCAAAGGATTAAAAACAAAAATTAATGTTAATTTAGGTATTTCAAAAGACTGCTGCAATGTAGATGCAGAGCTTGAAAAAGTTAAAACAGCTATGGACATGAACGCTGAGGCTATAATGGATTTAAGCTGCTTTGGTAAAACAGAAGAGTTTAGAAAAAAACTAGTTAATATGTATTCTGGGATGATTGGTACTGTTCCTATGTATGATGCCGTAGGTTTTTACGATAAGGAATTAAAAGATATTACAGAAGATGAATTAATTGGAGTTATTGAAAAACATGCTAAAGATGGCGTAGATTTTATGACTATTCATGCTGGTATAAATAGAGAAACTGCAGCAGTTTTTAAAAGAAATCCTAGAATGATGAATTTTGTTTCAAGAGGTGGTTCATTACTTTATGCATGGATGGAACTTAACGGTAAAGAAAACCCTTTCTATGAATACTTTGATAAAGTATTAGATATTTGTGAAAAATATGATGTAACTATAAGCCTTGGAGATGCTTGCCGTCCAGGGGCCATTGCAGACTCTACTGACCCTAGCCAAATAAAAGAGCTAATGACTTTAGGTGAATTAACAAAAAGAGCTTGGGAAAAAAATGTACAAGTTATGATTGAAGGACCTGGGCACATGGCTTTAAATGAAATTAAAACTAATATGGAACTAGAGAAAAAATTATGTTATGAAGCTCCTTTTTATGTATTAGGCCCAATAGTAACAGATATAGCTCCTGGTTATGACCATATAACTAGCGCTATTGGTGGAGCTCTTGCAGCATCTACTGGTGCTGATTTCTTATGCTATGTAACTCCAGCAGAACATTTAAGACTTCCTAATTTAGAAGATATGAAAGAAGGAATAATTGCTACCAAGATAGCTGCTCATGCTGCAGATATAGCTAAAGGGATAAAAGGTGCTAGAGATTGGGATAATGCTATGAGCAGAGCAAGGAGAGACTTAGATTGGGAAACTATGTTCAAATTAGCTATTGATCCTGAAAAAGCAAGAAGGTATAGAAAAGAGTCTATTCCTGAAAATGAACATACTTGCACTATGTGTGGAAAAATGTGTGCTGTTAGAAACATGAATAAAGTTATGGAAGGTAAAAATATAAACGTTTTAAGAGATGATGATTAGATGAATAAAGATAAATTTAAAGAAGAATGTGGAATATTTGGAGTATTTTCTAAAGAGGATTATTTAAAAGTCTCCTATCTAACTTATTATGGCCTTTATGCTCTTCAGCATAGAGGTCAAGAAAGTTCAGGTATTACTGTAGCTAGAGACAATAAACTGTTCACTTATAAAGGCATGGGACTTGTTCGTGAAATTTACACAAAAGATATTTTAAATAATTTAATTGGCTACAGCTCTATTGGTCATGTAAGATACTCTACAACTGGAGACAGTAATATTATTAATGCTCAACCGCTAGTAGGCAATTTTAATTCTGAACAAATTGCCATCGCTCATAACGGTAACTTAATTAATTCTCAAACTTTAAGGAAAGAGCTGATGAATAAAGGGGTCATATTCAACACTACTACTGATTCAGAAGTTATTTTAAAACTCATAGAAACTTCTGAAAAAGAAACCATAGAAGAATCTATAATATATTCAGTAAAAAAAATTAAAGGTTCTTTTTCTGTTGTTGTTTTAACTCCAGATAAACTTTTATGTATAAGAGATCCTAAAGGTATTAGACCTCTTTGTTTAGGAAAAATAGAAAATTCCTATATAATCGCTTCTGAAAGTTGCGCTTTTGATACAATAAATGGCCAGTTTATACGTAATGTAATACCTGGTGAAATTGTAGCTATTGATAAAAATGGTTTAAAATCAATAGCTTATTCTAGTGATTCAATTTCGGCAACATGTGCTTTTGAATATATATATTTTTCACGAGAAGATAGTATTGTTGATAACATTAGTGTATATCATTCTAGATATTCATGTGGCAAGGAATTATACAAAGAATGTCCTGCGGATGGAGATATAGTAATTGGAGTTCCAAACTCAGGAATTCCTGCTGCTATGGGATATTCTAAAGCTTCTGGTATACCCTACACCTTTGGTTTTACCAAAAATAATTATATTGATAGGTCTTTTATACAACCTTCGCAAAAGCTTAGAGAAGAATGTATAAATATCAAACTAAATCCTATTAAATTTAATGTCTATAATAAAAAAGTTATTGTAGTGGATGATTCCTTAGTAAGAGGTAATACAAGCAAAAAAATTGTAGCTACGCTAAAAAAATGCGGTGCAAAAGAAGTTCATTTTAGAGTTGCTTCACCTATAGTAAAACACTGTTGCCATTTTGGAATTGATACATTTAATAAAAATGACTTACTTGGTTCTTATATGAGTTTAGATGATATTAAAAAAAATCTTCAAGCAGATAGCCTTGGTTATTTAAGTATAAAAGGACTCATAAAATCTATAGGAAAGTCTAATCTTTGCTTAGGATGTTTCAATGGAATGTACCCTATTTAGCCAAAATTGATTTTTTATATTTTACATGCTAGAATTTTAATATGTACTAAAAAAAGGTGGTTCTCAAAATGTTTAAAGAATTTAAAGATTTCGCTGTAAAAGGTAATGTTATTGATTTAGCTCTAGGTGTATTAATAGGTAGTGCATTTAGTAAAATCGTATCTTCACTTGTTAACGACATAGTTATGCCTCTATTAGGCTTATTTCTTGGCAAAATTGACTTTTCAAATTTATTTATTGTTTTAGGTGATGGAAAATTCAAAACTATTGCAGAAGCAAAAAAAGCAGGAGTAGCTACACTAAACTATGGTATTTTTATAAACAATATAATAGATTTTTTAATTATAGCTTTTTCGATGTTTATTGTCATAAAACAGATAAATAAGTTTTCTAAAAAAAAGGAGATTCCTGCCCCTATTGCTACAAAAAACTGTCCTTTCTGTTGTAGTGATATTTCTGTTGAAGCCACTAGATGTCCTCACTGCACTTCAGAACTTGAATGATTGGAATTACATAGTATTATTAATAAAAAAGTAATGAAGATTATAGCCAATTACCCTACTACTCTTCATTGCTTTTTAATTATTCTACTAAACGTAAAGCATATCTAACTTATCTTAAATTTCTACTTACTATGTTTAAACTTTACTAAACATACTTACCTATTTCTCAAAAAAGCTTACGACTTCCTTTAAACATTCTCTTATTGCGATATGTTGAGGACAAATTTTTTCACATTTACCACAATTAATACAATTTGATGCTTTTTCTTTTTTATCCATAAATACATTATAAGTATGCCTAAAAGTTTTCATATCATCAAACATGAAAGCATTGTTAAACTGTTCAAAACACACTGGTATGTTCACTCCTGATGGGCAAGGCATGCAATATTTGCATCCTGTACAGTTTACCTTGATTTTGGATTTATAAATTTTTTTAACTTGATTAATAAGTTTAAGTTCTTTTTTACTTAAAGAATTTGGATATGCATTTTTAGCACTCTCTATGTTTTCTTTGATTTGTTTTATATCATTCATTCCGCTTAAAACAACATGTATGTTAGGTTTATCCCATAAGAACCTAAATGCCCATTCTGCTGCACTTCTCTTTATTTTAGATTTGTTCCATATTACTTCTATATCTTGAGGAATGTTTTTTACAAGACTTCCTCCTCTTAAAGGTTCCATTATTACTATGCCAAGTTCTTTTTTATCTGCATATTTTAATCCTTCATACCCTGCTTGATAGTTTTCATCTAAATAATTATATTGAATTTGACAAAAACTCCACTCATAAGAATCTACTATTTCCTTAAATAAATTCACTTCATCATGAAAAGAAAATCCTGCATATCTAATTTTATTGTCTTTTATAGATTTATGTAAGAAATCCAATACTCCTAAGGATTTTAGATTGTCCCAGTATTCTCTATTTAGTGCATGAATAAGATAAAAATCAATATAATCTGTGTTTAATCTTTTAAGTTGTTCATTTAAATATTTATCCATATCTTCTCTACTCTTTATTAACCATGAAGGCAATTTAGTTGCCAAATAAACCTTTTCTCTATATCCATCTCTTAAAGCTTTTTCAACTAATGTTTCACTTCTTCCGCCATGATATGGATAAGCAGTATCAATATAATTAACTCCATTATCTATTGCATATCTTATTTGCTTAATTGCCTCTATTTCATTTATGTTTTTCTCATCTCCATTTATTACTGGAAGTCTCATACATCCAAAACCAAGTATAGATACTTTTTCGTCTGTTTTGCCAAATTTCCTGTATAGCATAAAATCCCCCCATTAAATTATTTTATTTAATTTTACCCCTATTATATTCTTAAAATCTTATAATGGCTTAAAGATATACTATTCACCACTAAAAGTTTTATCTATAAGTGTAATATATTTTTTTACTTCATTATCTTCAAAAGGTGCGCCTTCATACCAATTTTCTTCATTTATTTTTTTATTTCCAAAATAACGTGACTTTAAAATTAATTCTGGACGATATTCAAAATGTAGAATATCAAATTTCCCCCATTTTCCTCCCCATATAAAGTTATTCTTTTCAAAAATTTCAACAACTTCTCGAGGATAAGATTCTAGTCTTTTTTGTCCTTGTTCTCTTGAAGCCCATTTCCAATAATCTCTTTTATCACTTTTAAGATCAATAGCAGTTCCAAAAGAATGTGGACTTAACCTATTAGTACCTGCAATAACTCTATAATTAAAGGTCCCATTAACAGGAAAAACAATTGAATATATATTTCCTTGTGCTTTAGATAAAGAATTAATCTCTTCCATAACTTTTTTAAGAGAATTAGCTGCATTATTATTTTTATTAAATAGACACTGTTTATTTCCTGCTCTTACATTGACAAGATTTTTTTCTACACTACTTTTAGAAGAACCATATACTTCTTTTAATAAAGGATATATTCTTACTCTTCCAGGATTATAGTCTGAATCCATTAAATTATTGATATCGCTTAAGGGATATAATTGTTCCATCATATCCTGAATATCAGGATTATTTACCTTTTCATCAAATTTTTTTTCCCTTTTATCATCATATATAACCTTATTTCCAGAATTCATTACTAGATAAATTTTATCATTTTCAACCCTTACATCTTTAATATATTCTGGATAAGCCATCATTAGGCATAAAATATCTCTTTTCATCGTTACTTCATAATCTTCTTTGGCAGAAACAAGATTTGTTGACTCCTGCCTTTTCATAAATCCTGTAGAAAAAAACATAAATAAAACAACAAAACATATCATAATTTTCTTCATACGTATATACATCCTTTCAATAATGTTCCTGTAGCTTATAGCTAGAGGTGTTTATTTTTTAAGAAACTCATTATACGTAATTATTATGTACATATTGAACAAACTTTAATAATTCCAAATAAAAAACTAATAATTCTATTAAAAATAAAATACACCCTATAAGTATATGCTTTGTTGTATACTTATAGGGTGTATCATTTTTAATACATAATATATTTTACTAATTTAAAGTTTTAAGTAATACAAAAATCCTATTTTACATGCATACAAAACTTTGGATTTCTCTTAAATCCATTCCAAAATAAACCCATCTAAATCCATTCCATCTCCATCCTGCAACAGATCGTCTTCCTACAAAAACTAGCCATGCCCAAAATGGTCTACCTCTTCTTGGCCAGATATATACAAATCTGTACAAGCAATGTCTAATTGCTCCTGGATCAACAGCTTTAGTTTGCATACCTCCTTTAGCCTGAGGGACAGCTGATGGTGGTGGTCCACTTGGTGGACCTTCTTTTGAACCACCTGGCCCTGGCCCTCCTCCTGGTCCTCCACTTGGTGGCATAGTAGGTGGCATAATAGGATATTGACGATACATATAACTAAAAGGACAATACATACACTCATTATCATAAAAGCCATTTAAATCATCTAGTTCATCAAATTCATCTAGGTCATACATATCATATAAATTACGAAAATACAAATTTAAACACTCCTATTAATTAATACACTTTTATTATATGATATATAAAAAAAAATGTTATAATCCTATACAAATTAAATATTTATTATAATTATAAATAAAAACACACCACTTAAAAATTAAATAGTGTGTTTTTATTTACAATATGTTTTAATCAAAAATCTCTAGAGTTTTTTTACCTATTCTTTCTCCAAAAATTCTAGCTCTATCTCTTTGTGCTTCGTCACCATCCTTAGTACATACAGCTCCAAAATGAGTATATGGCTGACCCTGTGAAGAACCTGCTGAATATATAAGCATTCCTTTTACTAACATATGTCCTATTAGGCTTAATTCAGCAACATCTGCTCCCCCACCTAATACATTTTCTGTAGCAAATACTGCACCTAATTTCCCTGAAAGATCACACTCTTTGCAAGTATCAAACCACTTTTTGATTTGCCATGAAAAAGTTGCATAATATGTAGGAGTTCCAAAAATAACTGCTTTTGATTCTTCTAAAAATTTATAATCCATATCTTCTATAGACATAGTCTTAACTTGAATATTCCCTGACTTTTCAACGCCCTCTTTTATTACCTCTGCTATTTTTTTCGTGTTTCCTGTTTGACTATAATATACAATTGATAATTTCATAACTATACCTCCATAAATTATTTATATTAGGTTATGTTTTAAAAATGTTGATTCTATATAGTCTAAAAATAAGTGTAAATTTAAAACAAAACCCTATTTTTCAAAATAGATTTTCTTTTCATGCACACAGAATTAAAGTTTGCATAAAGTGAGCATAAATAAAGTTTATCTGAGTGTACAGAGCAAATTTAGTTTAAGGTTCCTATCTTATTTAGAGGCCAAATTCTAAATACTGCCTTTCCTTCAACACTTTTAATATCTACTAGTCCAAAGCTTCTACTATCTCTACTTTCTTCTCTATTATCCCCCATTACAAATAATTTTCCTTCAGGAACCACTATAGGATAATCAATTAAAGTTAAACCTTTAAAAGTTTTATTTTTAATATATGATTCTTCTATTATTTTATTATTTACATATACTTCTCCATTCTTTATATCTATTTTATCTCCTGGAACTCCTATAACCCTTTTTACTAGTCTATTCATTCTAGTTTTTCCTGTTATGTTCATAGCTATATCTTTAATAACACTTTCAATTTTATCAACACAATTTAAATTTGTTTCATTTTGAAGAAATATAATTATATCTCCTTTTTTAGGTTGAGTAAAATGATAAGTAACTTTGTCCACATATAGTTTTTCTCCATTAATTAAAGTGTTTTCCATAGAAGGTCCATCTACTATTGAAATAGCATACACCTCACTATTCAATAGTATTCCGATAGAAAATACCATAATTATGTATACAATAAATTTCCCCCATTCTTTCAATAAACTTTCTTTTAGATTTTTCATAGTAAGCCACCTTTCTTTAATATTAGATATGTACTTTAATACAATTTAAATTTATAAATCTATTTTATATCATTAATAAATTTAATTTTTCCTTATTTTAAAGTCCAAAGTATAACGATATTCTTCTCTATATAGTAATATATTACTATATAAGAATCACTATATCAATAAAGATAATTATTGGATTATAATACAAATTTATTTTATATTACTTAAACGGTAAGGAATATTTTAAATTTTGTATAGATTAATTACTCAACTTTCTGATTTATTTTCTTGCTGAAAAAGTTGAGTTATCTACATACGATAAAGTTAAAAACTGCGAACAAAAACTTGTCCACAGTTTTTAACCAATACAATTTAAAATTGTGATAATTAAATAACATTAAGCTATATCTTTATTTTCTTCTTCTTTATCTCTTAAATATAACGCAATTCCAAGTAAAACAACTAATGTTCCAACAGTTACTAATGATGTAGTATCTACCATAGAACCTGTCTTTGGTAATTTAGTGGCTACAGTATTAGAATTAACTGATGGAGAGTTTGGGCTACTATTGTCTTGTTCATTACCTGTACTTGGTTTATTATTTGAACTTTCACCTGGTTTTTGATTTGGATTTTCTCCAGGTTTTGATGGCATTTTATCTGCTACTAATGTTTCATAATCTTTAACAACTAAGTGTTTCCCATTTAAAGCTTTTAAATCTTCAATAAGAGCTTCTCTTATAGGAATTTGAGTGTTTACAAGTTTTTTAACTCCTGTAAAATCATATCCATCTCCTCCAACACCCTTACATCCATCTGGTGCCATAAAGTCGTTTACTACTACTGTATAGTACTTATTCATATCAACTAAACTTCCATCTTCTAAAACCATATTTGTTATCCTCGAACCCATTTTAGCATTTTTATCATAATAAACTTTTATACCTGATACTTGTCCCCAACCTATTTTATCATTCATAATTCCATTTTCTATTACTCTTTTTAAGTCAGAACCTTTAAGTTCCATTGTAACTAAGGTATTGTCAAATGGCATAACTTCATAAAGTTTTCCCATTGTAATATCTCCTTTTGGTATAGGACATCTCAATCCGCCACCATTTGTTATACCTATTTGAACTTTAGCTTTCTTCCTCATAACATCACATACCCATTTCCCAAGTGGTGATGTTCCTTCACTTGTATATCTATCATGAGATAATTCTGTATCTGTTACTCCAACCACTTCTGCTAATACCTTCTGTAAATCTTTTTTATATTTCTCATATATAGATTTTACATTTTTATTTTCCACTAATGTATCTGGTCTTTTGTATAGAGGATCTAAAATAGGTTGAATTTCTTTAAGTTTTCCTTCTTTATCTAATAATATCTTTAACCTTCCTAAGTCTCTTCCATTGTAATAGCTTTGTATAACTGGTATATTATTCACTTTCCCACATACTTCCATATGTGTATGTGCTGATATTATAGCATCGATTCCTGTATTGGCTTTACATAAATCAGCTGCTTCCCCTGTTATATTTTTAGTTTCACTGTTTTGTATAGATCCTAAATGAGTTAAAGCTATAACAACATCTGCTTTCCCTTCTGGTAATTCACCACTTCTTAATTTTTGATTCCATACTTTAGCACATTCTATTGGATCTTTAAAAATAACATCTTTTATGTTTTCAACCTTTGTCTGCCATGCTGTTGCAGGAGTAGTTATTCCAATAAATCCAACTTTAACCTTGTCTATAGTAACCATTTTATAAGGTTTAGTCCAATTAACAGGTTTTCCTGTACTTTTATCACAAATATTTGCAGCTAAAAAATCATATCCGCCCTCTTTTGACCATTGGGGAATTTTATTAGTACCCCAATCAAATTCATGATTACCTACAGCAGAAGCTATAAGTCCTATTTCTTTAAACATCTCATTAACTATTTTCCCATGAGTTAAATTAGACATTGCACTTCCTTGAAAATTATCTCCACCAGAAACTACTATAGTATTTGGATTTGATTTTTTAAATTTGTTAATTTCTCCAGCAAGTTTAGTCATTCCTGAATTTTTTCCGCTATTATCTACTGCTCCGTGAAAATCATTAAATGTCAATATGTTAATTTCTTTACTTAAGTCATTTACGGCAACCTGTTTTTCTTTAATGATTTTTTCCCATTTTAAATTTTCATCCTTATTATCATCTTGTTGCTTGATATGATCTGATACAACTTTTGCTTCAGATGAAATTACTACTACATTATCGTTTTTTTCTAAAGCATGTACATTTAAAGGTGAAATTATACTTAAAATCATAAACACGAACATTGCCCAAGCAGTCAATCTTTTCTTTGTAAATGTTTTCACTAAAATCCCTCCACTCTTGTTTTTTGTTAAGCTTAATAATATATTAACATTATTTGTATTAAATGTTAATATATTATTAAGGATTTTAATGTAAATTAAGTTATTTTTATATAAATATGTATGCATTTCATATAAATTTAATATTTTTATTTTATGCAACTGATATAATTAATTCCTTTACTTCCAGCAATTCTACAAATATTTTATTGCATTTTTAGTAGTAATTGTTATATTGTTGGGTAACTCGTCAATAGAAAACCATCTTACTTCTTTATGCTTTTCTGGCTCTACATTTTTTACTTGTCCACTTACAACTTTAGTAAGAAATGTAGGCGCAACCCAATGAGCCTTTTCTTGCCAAATTATATGGTTTGTAACAGTTATAAGTTTAATTATTTCTACTTCTACATCAAGTTCCTCTTTAACCTCTCTTTTTATAGCATCTTCTACAGTTTCAAACATTTCAACTTTTCCACCTGGAATAGACCAACAACCTAATTCTGGTGATTTTTCTCTTAGTAGTAATAATATCTCCTTATTTTCATTAATAATTACTGCTCCTACTCCAACTCCTATGTAATCTTGTCCTTTCTTCACACATATCACTCCAATTAAATTTTTATTTATCACATCTAATGTCCATATAATATTTTATATTATATATCTTAAAACTCATTAACTCATTAACTAATAACCTACTACTGACTTAATTAATACTAATTGGATTATTAGTATTATTGGAATACCATATACAAATTTATTATGTTTTGTTTTATGCCTAAATACCTTCATCCCTAAATATGACCCTAAACTTCCACCTAATATAGCTATAAGTAATAAGGTACTTTCTTTTATTCTCCATTTTTTATTTCTTGCTCTTGTTTTGTCAACATACATTGATAAAAATCCTATTAGGTTAAAAAAAATGAGGTACTCTACTAGATATGTTTTCATATTAATCTCCCAATTTATTGTTATTTATTATAATTATAAAAACTACTTAAAAGATTTCATAGCTCCAATATTATAATTTTTATGTACTATAATATTATTTATTAGTATATATATCTACATTTTACAAATTACTATTTATTATTATACATTAGTTCATCCTAATGTAAATTATAATACATAATAAATATAAAATTCTTCTAATTTATTAAAGTATTAAAATAAGGAAAGCTTTAGACTTTGACAGGCCTAAAACTTTCCTTATCACTATTTTAATTGCTATATATTTTAAGCAAAGACTATGATTTAAAAATTATACTATTTATTCTTATTTAATGGGAAATAATGTTCTGGGGTATTTTCATCAATAACTCTAAATTCATAGCCACTATCTTTATAAAATTTTATTATCTTATCCAATGCTTTGTAGGTATTTTCATGCATATAATCACAATGCATAAGCAATATTATAGGTTCTGAGTTAACATCACTTTTTGTAGCTTTTCTAAACAGTTTACTGGGTGATGTTTTTGGGTTTATTCCATCCTGTGAATCAACATTCCAATCATATATCTTAAAGTTATAACTATGAAGTAAGTTTAACGTTTTGGTATCCAAATGATTCCTGCTTCCACCAGGAAATCTTATTATATTAGGGCTAATACCAGTAACCTTTTTTATATATTCTTGAGTCAATTTCATTTCATTAATAAACGCTTTATTACTAGAATATATTTTTTTAAAATCATGAGTATATGTATGCAATCCCATACTATGACCTTCATTTTTAATTCTGACTAGAACATTTTCTTGATCTTCAATTTGATTTCCTATAATAAAAAATGTAGCTTTCACATCATTTTTCATTAATACATCTAATACCTTGTTAGTCATAACACTAGGTCCATCATCAAAAGTCAAATATATTATGTTATTTTCTTTTGAAACTTCTTCTGGTTCTTTTGCATTACTAACACTACATATACAATTAAAGGATAAGCATAAAACTAAAATAAAAGCTAAACTAAATTTATTTAAAATGTTTTTCATCAAAAATCTCCCTCTTTATAATACTATATAATCTTCAGTTAATTTACTATAAATTTTATACTTATAAATAAATCAATACCTTTTTAGTATATAATCTATTTTTGTAAGAAAATCATGTATCTTTTCAAATGTAAGACCACAAATAAACCATACTGGAGCGTAAGTTAATGTAATTAATCCATAAAATGAAAGAGGCTTATTTACATAATTCCATGGACAAACACCTAGAATTTCTCTAAGCAAAAAACCACTAATAAATTCTCCAACAAATATTAAAACTGTATATACACCTCCTCTTATAAAAAATGAAAGATGTCTTATTCTATCGTGTATGGGCTCTAAAAAAATAGCAAGCCCATATATTAAAATCATCCATATAGATGTCCATCCTGTAAGATTTAAGTCTCCTTTCATCATAGAACCAATTCCATTCCATAAAATCTCTCCACAAGCACCTAAAAGTCCATAAATTATAAATCTTTTAATCATAAATATATCTTTTGCATTTATACATATAATATGCCCTAATATAAAGTTGTCTTACGTTTAATTTGTGAAACAATTTTACCCATATATTTAAAAACAGCTTTAATCAAAGTTGTTTTTAACATATTATGGATTTTATTAAATTTACAACATTAATATTTAAAATTTTCAAGTGATAAACTTGCTGACTCTCTTGCGTATATATCACACAAAGTATTTTCAAAATGATTTGAATGTCCCTTCACCCAATGAAATTCGATGTATTTTCCGTCGGTTAATTTGTCAAACTTAATCCAGTTTTCTATGTTTTTAACTTTTTCACCATTAGCAGTTTTCCAACCATTAAGTTTCCAACACATAATCCACTCAGTTAATCCTTTTCTAACATACTGACTATCAGTAATTATACAAATTTTATCTACATCTTTTATTAGTTCTATCCCTTTTATAGCTGCACATAATTCTATCTGGCTACTACCTTTTATGGCTGTTTTTTCTGTATGTACACTGTAATTGTGATTGATATCTTCAATTATAACAGCATAAGCTCCAGTGTTTTTCTTTTCTAAAAATGTACCATCAGTGAATATCTTATAAATATTTTTTTCACCCTTCTCTACAACATAGCTATCTATTCTATTATATCTTTTATCTAAAACAACTATTTTTGATCTATCATTAAATGCCGCAACATCTTTTTTATCTCTAAAAGCAAAAGTTAACTTAAACCCTTTATAAAAAGTATCCTGTCTTTTGTTGTGGAGAATTTTTCTAAATTGATATTCATTTTCTTTAAGATACCTACTCATTTCATTATTTTCTATAAATTCAAGTTCTTTGATTTTAGGAGAAAAAAACACATGAGCAACCCCTTGCTTTCCTTCTATTTTAATTTTATATTTTTCCTTTATATCTTCAACAATTTCCATACTAAATATGAACATTTTCATAATTAAATCACCTATAAATTTTCTATTATATTAAGTAATTCTTGTTTTGTTTTACGAGTATATATTCTACTTGTATCCAAACTATTATGTCCAGCTAATTCTGCAATTACATCTATTGATACATTATTGTCAGCTAAGTTTTTACAAAATACATGACGTAAATTATGCATATGAGCTTTTTTTACATCTACTCCAGCTAACCTAGCATATTTTTTTATAATTAAATCAGCACATTGCCTTGTTATGGCTCCTTTCTGTCCTGTAAATAACTTATTACTTTTGTCTACCCTATAGTCCATATATTCATTCCATACACTTTTTAATTTTTTAGGTACCAATACATTTCTAAATTTTTTACCCTTTCCCAAAATAGTTATATAATCTTTACTTATATTATTTACTGTAATGGAAAGGCATTCGGAGATTCTCATTCCTGTATAATATAAAGTTAAGATCAACGCCTTCGCTCTATAATCCTTTAGTTCCTCTGCTTTATCTACCATTGCTTGTACTTCATCAGTGGTTAGTGTATTGTCTAAGAAATTTTGCATATGTACTTTTTCTTGTCTAACTTCAACCTTGTATCCACAATATGTAATAAATCTATTGATAGCAACCATCTTTCTATTAATAGAGGTAACTTTGTATCCTTGCTGCAGTAAAAATGTTTTGTAATCTTCTATGTCAAAATAATCTATATCCGATAATGGTTTATTATCAATATATTGTAAAAACAATTCAACATCTCTAATATAACTTTTGATAGTTTTATTATCCTTACGCTGATGAATCAATTCTTTTTTAAAGCCTTCCATTTCTCTCTCCATAAGTTCCACCCCCTAAAAAATTATATCATGCTTTTATAAATTTGTCATAAGAATAGTTATGACAAATTTATATATAATAAAAAAGAACGTTAACACCCTTTTTTATATAAAAAATAAATTTTTAAAATAAAGTTAGACTTATAAATACACTTTTTAAAATTATTTAGATTTTAAAATTCAAGAAAAATGATGTTTTTATTTTTAAGTTATATTATTAATTTACTAAAAGTAAGATTATATTTTAATATATTTATTTTTGCTAATATATACTTCTTTTTATTTCATTTAATGTTATCTTATCCTTAATTATACTATATTTATAATGATGTTATAGGTTTTTATTCGATTTTGACAAGTATGTAAAAAACACCTGGTAACTGCTATTGTCAGTTCCAAGTGCTTTTTATTTCAAGATTTCCCTTATATTTATTATATTATGTATAACCTCTATATTTGTTCCGAATTCTTATCACTTTGTATACTTTTAAAGCTATAAATGTATTCCCGAACTAGTATAAAACTCCTTTTACTCCAAAAGAAAAAGGCCAGCAGAGTTTCTACTAACCTTTTAAGTTTATTTGATTTTATTCATTGTCGCTAATACATTATAATTTTAATATAAATACTGGATAAATTTAAACAAGAGTTATATAAAAAAATCAAAAGCTCCTTAGATTAATCTTCTTTTAAATAGCTTACATCTACATTTAATTCTTTATCTGTATTTATATTTTTAACTTTAGCTGTATTATTTTCTTTATTAATATTTTCCAACCAAACAGGATCTCCTTTATAACTTACTCCTATTACACCTAACGATTCAATAATTTCAGTAGCTCTTTTTATATCCATGTATGTTTCTCCTTTATAATTATACTTATTATATATTTTATCCTGTAAAAATAAAAAAACACCCTGAGATTTCTCTAATAATTAATATTAAAACTCTATAATTATATTATTTATAGCTCAAAGTGTTTATTCTGTATTCTAACTATTTCTTATTTTTATTTCTTCATCTGTTTTTTTATTATTTTATCTATATTCATTCTTATATCTTGAATACAACTAAATTTTTGCTATGTTTTTTCGTACTACAAGTATAATATATACCAAATTCTTCTAAAAATAGTTTAAATATATATTTAAACTATTTTGTCTCTCTATTATGTATTTATTTAAAATAAATATAAAAATGATTATGTAAAATATGATACTTATGTAACAAAAGATGCCCTATTAAAATATTTTAATAGTATAGTTATTTTAGGGGGCCAAGATATGAAATATGAAATAATTGATTGCATTGATGCTGGCACTGAGTATTGCCCTTGTCATTTAGCAGAAACCGGTGACTGTCTCTTGTGTTCTCAACTCTGTGGTAAAACTTTTTGTGACTGCGTTAAATGGAAAGGAACATGTATATATCAAGAATATGTTTGGAATGGAGAAAAAGCTAAAGAAGGTAGAAAAACTTGTAAATGTAGATTAGTAAAAAAAGAGAGATTAGAAAATGATCTTATAATATTATCTATACGCACTACCCATAAGCAAGCTAAAGATTTAGTTCGCCCTGGTAGTTTCGTTTTTTTAAGAAACCCTTCTACAGAAGAATTTTATAATGTACCACTTTCAATTATGGATGTAGAACCTGAAGAAAATATAATAAAAATAGCTTTAGAAGTAAAAGGCACTAAAACTAAAAAGATAGATGAGATTAATGAAAATGAAGATATTTTAGTAAAAGGACCTTTTTGGAATGGAGTATTTGGATTAAAGCATGTTTATGAAAGTAAGGACGGTGTCTCCATTATAATTGCAAGGGGCATAGGTCAGGCTCCTATGATACCAGTTATGAAAAAACTTTATTCAAATGGTAATAAAGTAATAGTTATTGTTGATAAAGCAAATTATAGTAATATTTTTATAAAAAATTACTTGGAGCTTTGTAGTGTAGAAGTACTAGAATGTAATACTTTTCAAAATGGTGAAATAACAGATGATTTAAAGAAAAATTTAAATAAATTATTAACTAACGAAAAAGTAAATTTAGTGCATTGTGCAGGACCTGATATCTTAATTTATAAAGTAATGGAGTTTTTAGATGACAGAATAAATTATTCTTGCTGCAATAATGCCAAAATGTGTTGTGGTGAAGGGATATGTGGAGCATGTACCTCTAGATTTAAGGGCCATAGAGTAAAAAGGCTTTGTAAAATTCAGACAGACCCTAAATATATTTTTGAAGGGAGAAGATTAATATGAAGGTTATAATAATAGGTGGTGGATGGTCTGGATGTGCAGCTGCTATTACAGCTAAAAAAGCTGGGGCTCAAGTAAGCATTTATGAAAAAACGGATATGTTACTAGGATTAGGTAATGTAGGTGGAATCATGAGAAACAACGGAAGATTTACAGCGTCAGAAGAATTGATTGCACTTGGAGCTGGAGACTTGATACATCTAACAGACAAAAATAGCAGACATAAAAATATTGATTTTCCTGGTCACAAACACGCATGGCTTTATGACGTAAATAAAATTGAACCTGAAGTTAGAAACTACTTAAAAAACTTAGGTATAGATTTAAATTTTACAAAACGAATAGTCGATGTAGAAAAAGAAGGAGTAAAAATTAAAGGTATATATTTATCTGATGGATCTTATGTAGATGGAGATGTTTTTATCGAAACTACTGGCTCTACTGGCCCTATGGGAAATTGTCTACGTTATGGCAATGGATGTTCTATGTGTGTATTAAGATGCCCTGCTTTTGGTCCAAGAGTTAGTATTAGCGCTAGAGCAGGTGTTGAAGATCTTCAAGGTGAAAGAGATATTGATGTATTTGGAGCTTTTAGTGGCTCCTGTAAGCTTTGTAAAGAAAGTTTAGATAAAGATATAATAAAAGAACTAGAAGAAACAGGTGTGTATATAGCTAAGATACCTCCAGAAGATATAAACCTTGACAAACTTAAAGTGAAAGTATGTCAGCAGTATGCTTTAAAAGAATTTGCTGAAAATGTTATATTATTAGATACAGGTCATGTAAAGCTTATGACTACTTATTACCCTTTAGACAAATTAAGAAAAATTAAAGGTTTTGAGTCTGCGAAATATATCGATCCTTATGCTGGTGGAAAAGGAAACTCTATAAGATATCTTTCAGTAGCTCCAAGAACCGATGATATGAAGGTAAAAGGAATAGATAATTTATTCTGTGCTGGAGAAAAAGCAGGACTATTTGTTGGTCATACAGAAGCAATATGCACAGGTTCTCTTGCTGGTCATAATGCAGTTAGATATTTTTTAGGTATGCCAATGCTTATTCTTCCAAGAAGTATCGCTATAGGAGATATAATTGCTTATGCTAATTATAAGATGATGACAAAAGAAGGAAGACGAAATAGATATACATTTGCAGGTGCAGAATATTTCATTCGAATGAAAGAACAAAGCTTATATACAATTAATGTAGAAGAAATTAAATCAAGAATAGATAGATTAAATTTAACTGGAATATTAGGAGAAGTTCTAATATAAAATAGTAGAAAAACTAAGAACTAAAATGGACACAAGGATAACGACTTCTAAGGAGTAAAATTCCTTAGAAGTCTGTTAATAACTTTAATATGCAATAAAAATTCCACTTGAACCCAAGAAGCATGTTTATATAAATTAAATTATTATCCTATATAACTAATAAACTTAGTGTTACCTTACTCCTTCTATTCTACAAACTTGAATATACTTTTATGTTGAATTATAGATTTACATACATTTTGAACAAGTACCACATCCTAATGACTCTGCTTGTTCTATTGAAACCTTTCTTGCTCTATTAGGATTCATTCTTCCACAGTTAGAAATTGAATGATATTTCTTTCCTGTTTCCGATAACCAAACTTGTCTACTTTTTTTCACAGATTTTTTAGTAACATTTTGCTTTTTTTGAGTTTTCTTAAGAGACTCATTATTTTTTATAGTTGCGTTATTTTTAGAATTTTTTACTGCAGGCTTAGTAGGTACTATCTTATTATCTTGAGTATGTGTAGTGCTTTCTTTAATATCTGTAATATTTTCTTTTGACTTATGATTTTCAAAACTATCACTATATCTATTATTATACATTATTTAATTATATTGCAAATTAATATAATTATTTTATAATTTATATATAATTACTAAATCTTTATCGTAATATAAGTCAAATTACAAGGAAAGGATGACTTCAAGATGGCAGAGGTATTTTTAATATTATTAGTATTGGGATACTTGATTTACAAAGTTACTTTCGAAGTACCGAAAGATATTAAGAGAATTGAAGATAAAATTGATATATTAAAGTTACATCTTCAAGAAATTGAATTAAAACTAGATCAAATTAATAAAAAAATTGATAACAAATAATATATTATTAATTCACAAAACAGTTTACTTAAATATCCCAAAAGAACTATTGATTTATTTGTGTAGTACATATATCATAGTATTCATACTAAGTAGTAATAAAACATAACTAGAATTGGAGCATAGATTAATGAAAAAATTCAAAAAATTATATATTGAAATCACAAATGTATGTAATCTGGCATGCAAATTTTGTCCACAAACCAAACGGAAACCTGAATTCATGAAAGTAGAAACTTTTAGTAAGATATTAGATGAGATAAAACCTCATGGTGAATATATATATTTTCATGTAAAAGGAGAACCTCTTCTTCACCCTGAAATAGATAAATTTTTAGATTTAAGTTATAAAAAAGGTTTTAAAGTTAATATAACTACTAATGGAACACTTATAAGTAAAGTTAAAGATAAGATAATTATGAAACCAGCATTAAGACAAGTCAATTTTTCATTACATAGCTTTGACGGAAATGAGAAATCTGAAAATAAAGATGAATATATAGATAACATTCTCTCATTTGTAAATGAAGCTAATAAAAAAACAGATATATTAGTATCTTTAAGATTATGGAACCTGGATAAAAATAATATATTAAATCTTCAAAAGAAAAGAAATCATGAATTACTTGAAATAATCGAGAAAGAGTTTAACCTAGATTATAAAATTGAAGAGAAAATACTTCCAGGTAGAGGTATTAAACTTTCTGATAAAGTATATTTAAATCAAGATCATGAATTTAAATGGCCTGATTTAAAAGAGGAGGAAGATGATGGTAAAGGTTTTTGTTATGGACTTAGAAATCAAATAGCCATACTTGTAGATGGGACTGTTGTACCTTGCTGTCTTGATGGGGAGGGAATTCTTAATCTTGGGAATATAAATGAAAATCATTTTTCGGAAATAATAGAAAGTAACCGTGCTAATAATATTTTTAATGGTTTTTCAAAAAGAGAAGCCGTGGAAGAATTATGTAGAAAGTGTGGATATAGAAAAAAATTTAATTAAAATAAATTGTCTTCAACTAGTTAAACATTCTAAGTATAGGCTATTATCTAGTTGAAGACAATATTTTCACTTAAAAACCTCCAAAAAACCTTTTGGCAATATCTACAGCTTCCTTTGCATCCTTAGCATAATAATCTGCATTTATCATTTCAGCATATTCTTTATTAAGAACTGCTCCACCAACAAAAACTTTGCAATCTAGTGCATTATCTTTCAAAAGCTTTATAGTGCCTTCCATACTTTTCACTGTAGTAGTCATTAAAGCACTTAATCCAACTAATTTTATATTGTTTTTCTTTACTTCTTGCACTATTTTTTCCTCAGGAACATCTTTTCCCAAATCCAAAATATCAAACCCGTAATTTTCTAATATAACTTTCACTATGTTTTTTCCTATATCATGAATATCTCCCTTAACAGTAGCCATTAATATTCTCCCTTTATTTATTTTAGGACAATTTTCGTTTCTAAGTTTTTCTTTTATGGCTGTAAAGGCTCTTTTTACTGTTTCCGCTGATTGAATTAACTGTGGCAAGAAAATTATTCCTTTTTCATATTTTTCTCCAACTTCATCTAGTGCGGGAATCAGTTCTTCATTTATTATTAAAAGTTCATCAGTATATTTGAGAAGTTCCTTTGTTTTACTATATGCCTCTTTCTTTATTCCTTTAATAACTATTTCTTTTAAAGTTAATTTTTCACTTTCAATTTTTACTGTCTTTTTAATTAAGGTTTCATTACCATATACTTCTATATAATTTATAGCTCCTTTGTCCTCATTATTTAAAACTTTAAAAGCATTTATAACATTTATCATTTCTTTATTGTTAGGATTTAATATTGGTAAATCCAATCCAGCTTGAAGGCTCATAGCTAAAAAAGTTTTGTTTATAAGTTCTCTATTGGGTAATCCAAAAGATATATTAGATACCCCCAGCACTGTTTTAACTTTCAATTTTTCTTTAACTAAAGCTACAGCTTTAAGTGTTTCTCTAACCTCTTCTTGTTGTGCTGACACCGTTAAAACTAAACAATCAATAAATATATCTTCTCTTCTTATTCCATACTCTAATGCTTTATTAACTATTTTATAAGCTATTTTTAGCCTTTCTTCAGCCTTTTTAGGTATACCATTATCATCCAAAGTTAATCCAACAACTGCTGCTCCATATTTTTTTATTAATGGTAATATATTTTCAAGTACTTTATCTTCTCCACTTACAGAATTAACTATAGGTTTACCATTATATACTCTTAGTGCATTTTCTATAACTTTAGGATTATTTGAATCTATTTGAAGAGGAGTATCAATTATGGATTGAATCTCTTTTATAACTCTCCTCATCATTTCATCTTCATCTATTTCTGGAAGTCCTACATTTACATCCAATAGTTCTGCACCAAATTCAACCTGGTTTATTGCTTCTTTTAATATATAATCCATATCATTATTGCGTAATGCTTCTTTAAATAACCTCTTACCTGTTGGATTAATTCTTTCTCCTATTATCTTAACACCATCTATTAAAACTGTTTTTGTAGAAGAACATACACCGCATATATTTTTTTCTTCTAGCTTTCTTACCCCTATGTTATTTAGCTTATTTACAATTTCTCTTATAAATTCATCATCTGTTCCACAACAACCACCTACAATTCTTACTCCTTTATCTACAATACTCTTTTGAAAGTTTGCGAATTCTTTAGGTTTAATATTATAAATAGTCTTTCCATTTTTAACTATTGGAAGTCCTGCATTAGGTTGAACCATAATAGGTATGCTTGAATATTTTATTATATCATCTACAATGTCACCTAATTCATTTGGTCCTAGTGAACAATTAACACCTAAAGCATCTACACCTAATCCCTCTAAAGTAAGAACCATAGATAATGGAGTGCATCCTGTGAAAGTTCTCTTATTTTTTTCAAAAGTCATAGTGCAAAACACAGGAAGATTTGTGTTTTCTTTTGCTGCCAAAATAGCTGCCTTAGCTTCGTAAAGATCCGTCATGGTTTCTATTAAAATTATGTCTGCACCACTTTTTTCCCCTTGTATGATCTGTCTTTTGAAGATTTCATAGGCTTTTTCAAATTTTAATGTCCCCATAGGCTCTAAAAGTTGTCCTATTGGTCCTATATCCAATGCTATAAATATTTCTTTGTTTTCCCTTGCTATTTTTACATTATCTATTGCTTTATCTATAATACTTTCTACAGAAAATTCACTATTATTAAGCTTAAGCTCATTTGCACCAAAAGTATTAGTTGTTATAACCTTTGCTCCTGCCTTTATATACTTTTTGTGTATATTTATTATTTTTTCAGGCTCCTTTATATTTAATTCCTCTGGTAAATCAGAAAATTTTAGCCCTAATTTTTGAAGCATTGTTCCCATAGCACCATCAAATATTAGTATATTTTCCTTTATATATTCTCTAATGTTCACATATATCACCTATCTTTCTAAATTCACAACTATTAAATTTATTACATTGACTACAAGTCTTTTTCTTTACTATAACTTCTTTTTGAATTATCCCTATAATAGCAGTTACAGATTTTCTAGGTATTAATATATTATAGGTTGAAACCGTTAATCCTATAGATCTTTCAGCATCTAATGCTTTTAATAAACTTCCTTGTACATATATATCCAAATCTCCATAACCTGGACTATATCTGAAATTTATACTTAATTTATCTTTTTCTACTTCTCTTTTTATCTGATTTTCTATAAAATCACAATATTCCTCTATTGCTGTTGTAGCACAAGCATCTAAAATTACTGCTTTAGTCATATTAGCTTTTTCGTAATACAATATTTTTCTATCAACTGCACTACCTAAAGTTGCAGCCATTATACAACATTTACTAGATTTATTTAAATGATGTATAATATCATTTCCATTTAATTTTAAATTAATATCTATTAAATTAACCTGATTATCTATTTTAACCATAGAATACATATAAGTACTTCTTAAATTAACTAAGTTTCTCATTTCTTTTATACATTCTTCTATAAGGTCATTTATTTCATTAGTTATTTCCTGTCCCCTATATCCTAAGTACCTTAAAACCTGATTCTTATCTATATTTAGATTATTATTGTCCATTTTACATTCACCCTACCTATTAAATTCAAAAATTTTTGTTTTTTAGGATATATATTTTTAGTCTTTTTATATTCTAAGTAAAAATTTTCTGTTATTTAATCATCAGTACCAATCAATATATTTTTAACTAGTATTAATTTTCAAACTGCCATTTCTTTATTTATTGAATTAAATATTGACTTTGTACTTTCTGTTATTTTTCTAGCTACATAAGGATTATTCATTGTATATAAATGTATTCCTTTTACTCCACTAGATACTAAATCAACTATTTGTTCTACTGCATAAGCTATCCCTGCATCCCTAATAGCTTCTTTATCATATTCATATTTATCTAATATTTTTATAAATTTTCTTGGTAATGTTGCACCAGTTATTTCAACTATTCTCTTAATTTGCTTTTTATTGACTACAGGCATTATTCCCGCTTGTATAGGTACGTTTATATTGTTTTGATATACTTTATTTAAAAATTCATAGAATATAGCATTATCGAAAAATAACTGAGATATTAAATGTTCTGCTCCTCCATCTACTTTTCTTTTTAATTCTTTTATATCTTTTTCTAAACTTTCACATTCAATGTGACCTTCTGGATAACAAGCCCCTGCTATTCCAAAGCTTTTATTTTCATTTATTTTTCTTATAAGTTCAAATGCATAATTGTATTCTCCAATAATACTTTTCTCCTGTGGAATATCTCCTCTCAAGGCTAATATATTTTCAATATTATTTTCCTTGAGTTCATTTAGTATTAAATCTATATCCTGTTTTGTTGAGTTTATACAAGTTAGATGTGCTAATGATTCTATGCCATATTTATTTTTTACAAGTGAAGATAATTCACAGGTTTTATTATGTTTTAAACTTCCACCTGCTCCATAAGTTACACTTATAAAATCTGGTGTTAAATCTTTTAATTCTTCTAAAGTTTGATATATTGTTTTTATAGATGATGTTGCTTTTGGAGGAAAAATTTCAAAAGAAAACACCAAATTTTTTTCATTAAATAAATTTTTTATACGCATTTTAAATCCCCCTAATTAAAATATTTTTAGCCCCTTTAAAATTTATAAATCTGTTTGAAAACTATATAAATCTGGAAATATTAAATTTTTAATTTTTTACATTGTCTACTTATTCTTTAACTGGTAATCTAAGATATTATTTTATTTATTGAACATATTAACTATATTAATATTTAAAAAAGTTTTGTTATAATGGCATTTCATTATATTCTAAAGATTTGCCTTCTTATAAAGTTACATATATTTAAATCTTGAGAAACTAAAAAAACCTAAAGGATAATTCCCTTAGGTTTAATATTCCTAGACATATCCTCATCTCCCAGCTTCTGCTGCAGGATTTAGCACCTTATATGCTTTTTTACATATAGGTTGCTGGGTTTCATAGGGCCAGTCCCTCCACCACTCTTGATAAGTATTAATTTTAATTGTAATTATATAATAAAAATTTGTTATTGTAAATAGCTTTTGCAACTTATGTTATATTTAACTATCCTTATGTTCTCTCTATTGTGCACTTTTGTATTTACATAAAACTGCTTTTATAGCATTATAGTCCACTTCATTTGGCAATAATTCCTTAATAGGTTTCAGTCTGTCAGTAGCAGCTTCTTGAATCTTTTCTAAGATAAGCTTTTCATACTTTTCTGGAATAAATATATCCCAATTTACTTCTAAACCTTCTAATCCACATCTCATCAAATGATCTTGTACAGTAAGGAGTTTTAACCCTCTCCTCTGTGAAATTTCATCTAATGACTTACCTTCATTATACATATTTAAAGTTACAATATGACTTGGTACTTTATCCTCTTTTTCTTTATCCGCTTGAGTTATCGCTATCTCTTCAAAGTTTCTAATTTTATTTTCATTATTATACTCTATTAAAACATTCAAGAACTCTTCTCCATATCTTTCAAATTTCTTTTCCCCTACTCCTTTAATATTTAACATCTCTTCTTTATTTAAAGGTATCTTTTCACTCATATCCTTTAGGGAAGTATCCGCAAATACTATATATGGTGGAACTGCTTCTCTTTGAGCAATTTTCTTTCTAATATCACGAAGCATATCAAATAAAGATGTATCCACCTGAATTCTCTCTTTCTTCTTATAAACTTTTTGTGTAACTTTTAGTTTATTTTTAAGAACATCTATTGCTTTATTTTTAAGTTTGACTACTGCAAATTCCTCTTCTGTTAAATTTAAATAATCCTCTGCAATAAGCACATTTATTAAGTCTTTTATACCATTTATTGTGTAATTCTTCATTATTGCATAAGTAGATAATTTATCAAAATTTAAATTCAATACTTTTTGATTTTTAGATCCTCTCAGAACTTCTGCTATGAGAGTAACACCATACTTTTCTCTCATTCTGTATATACAAGAAAATATTTTTTGAGCTTCTATTGTAATATCAATAATTTCACTATCACTATTACAATTACTACAATTATCACAGGTTTCTTTAATATTTTCTTCTCCAAAATACTCTAATATGTATTTTCTTAAACATCTAGTAGTATGACAGTAATCCACCATTGATTGAAGCTTTCTATACTCATTAATCTTTCTTTCTTCATTAAAAACTGTTTGTTCAATAAAATATTTTTGAAGAATAGTATCTCTAGGTCCAAACAACAAAATACATTCTCCATTTTCTCCATCTCTTCCTGCTCTTCCTGCTTCTTGGTAGTAGGCTTCAATATTTTTAGGCATATTATAATGAATAACAAATCTAACATTGGATTTATCTATTCCCATTCCAAATGCATTTGTAGCCACCATTATTTTAATATCATCATATAAAAATTCTTCTTGACTTTTTTCTCTTTCATTATCACTCATGCCAGCATGATATTTTCCTACAGAATATCCCTTTTTATTGAGCATACTGCATAGATTATCTACTTCTTTCCTGGTTGACGCATAAATTATACCAGACTTTTCTTTGTTATCATCTAAATATTTTAATATAAATTTTTCTTTATTTTCATTTTTTATAACGGAAAAGGAAAGATTTTCTCTATCAAATCCCGTTACAAAAATATTAGGTTCATCTAATGTTAGAAGATTTACTACATCTTCTCTAACATCTGTAGTTGCCGTTGCTGTAAAGGCAGATACAACTGGTCTTGGATTAAACCTCTTAATAAATGGAGCAATTGATCTATAACTTCCTCTAAAATCATGACCCCATTGTGAAGCACAGTGAGCTTCATCTACTGCAATTTGAGAAACATTCAAGGTTTCAAATAATCTATAAAAAGATTCTACTTCCAATCTTTCTGGAGCCACATATAAAAGTTTTAATCTTCCAAAAGCAGCTTTATGTATTGTATCCTTTACTTCATTTATACTTTGACTACTATTTATAACTCCTGCTGATATACCTAAACTATTTAAAGAGTCCACTTGATCTTTCATAAGAGAAATCAATGGAGATATAACAATAGTAAGTCCTTTCATTATTACTGCAGGTATTTGGTAACAAAGAGATTTTCCTCCTCCTGTAGGCATAATAGCAAAGGTATCTCTACCTTCTAATATGCTATCTATAATCTCCTTCTGTCCTTTTCTAAATTCACTATACCCATAATACCTTTTTAAAATTTCTTCTGCTTGCATTTCTGCCTCCTATATAATAAAACCTTATTCCTATAATAACACATCTATAATTATAAAACATATCCATATATAAATAAATGCCCCTTATAAGGAGCATTATATTTCATATTATTAATACTTTTATTTTTTATCCCTTAAGAACTATTTTTATATTAATATTATTTCAATAGATCTTAATTCATCTATATTTATATCCTTATCTAAAATTTTTATAACTTTTCCTTCAACCTTTTTTGAGCCCTTTATATATTTAATTAATTTTAGATAATTAATTCCTGCTATTATACTTTTTGTATCGGTTTCATTGAATACTTCTTTTTTCCCATTTTTGTAGTTAAGTCCAAGCCTCATTTCTATTCCCCCATTATAATAGATCTTACATATAATTTATATTCGTCATCTATTATAATATGTATTAATTTCACACTAATTATTTTATATAGTGTTATCTTTAAAGTTACATTTAATATTTAAATTTCATATATTAAATTAACTATTAAATAAATTATGATATAATAATATAAATTTATATTTTATTTTGAAACTTTTCTAAAATTGATTAATTTAAAACTTATTATAGACAGAATAAAAATTCTTAATTTAGGTGGATTCTTAATCTCACATCAAATATATAAAATAGTATGTAAAATGAGTATATAAACCATATAAGAATAAAAGGAGTAATTTATGATTTATTATTTAGTTGGATTATTGGATAAACATTCTTATAAAGCTGTAGAGAAAATTCAAAAATATCTTTCAGATAAATTTGACTTATATACCGATTTACCTGTTCTTCATATAACATTAGAAGTTATTAAAGACCCAAATATAAATAGCCTTTTACCAGTATTAGAGCAAATAATAAAAAAATATAATAAGTTTTATATTAATATTGATGGAGCTATTTGTTTCAATCCTCCATATAAATCTGTAAATCTAAAAGTTGAAAAAAATGACTATATAATGGATCTAATAATTGATATAAACTCAACTTTGAAAAATAATAAATTTACTGTAAGAGAAAATGTAGATGATTGGGATTTGCATATCTCCTTAGCTAATCCATATTTCGCCAAAAGAGATTGGTCAGAAGAGGATTTTTCTAATGCTTGTATAATTGCACATGAAAATAACTTTCAAAAAACTGGACAAATAACAAAAATTGAACTTTGGAAACCTGTTAATGATAAAGATTCTATGGTAGTTCAAAGCTTTGATCTGTATTCTGAAGCTTAGATTTACACTAGTTTTCCTACACTTTACAATTTAATAGGGGTAATAAAGTAGTAACTTCTCTTTAACATTTAACTTTTTAAAATTTATTAATTTAAAAATATGTTTTTAAATTGCTGAGTTTAATTATAATAGGGTTTATTTTAAAAGTATGCTAACTCAACAATTTAAAAACAATAAAAAATAAATTAGATATTGTTTCTATTTAAATATTTTTTTGAATATATTTCTAGGCTTAGATGGAGACTTATCATCTATTTTACATTTTAAATCTTTTTGGAAAATAGTTTCACCATTTTTATATAATACAAATTTTCCAAAATAATCTTCTGGATATATAGTTGAGTGAATAACCTTAGGTTTTATTACTTTTGTTTCATAACTTTCTCCTTTTTTAAAAGGAAGGATTATATCTTCGTCACTTATTAAACTTACTTGTTTATTTTCATCATAATTATATTTCTCGATGATTTGATCTTTACTTGCTACTTTTTTAAATTCATAATTATTTTTTACATAATCATATATTTTTTTTGTCTCACTCCATCTTGGGGTACAATTAAGTACTACTATAATAATATCGTCTTCTCCCATATCTACAGAACTTACTAAACATTTACCCGCACCACCTGTATACCCAGTTTTAACACCATTAGCATTAGGAATTTGATACAATATTTTATTTATATTGTGATAGCTTCTGCTAAAACCATATTCTGAAGCTTCTACATCTTTCACACTTACAATTTTATTAAATAAAGGTTCCTCTTTAGCTTTAGCTGTTATTAAGGCTAAGTCATACGCAGTAGAATAATGATATTGACTATCTAATCCATGAGGAGACTCAAAATGAGAATTTGTAACACCTATTTCCTCGGCATATTCATTCATAAGCTTTGAAAACTCATCTACACTACCACACATACCTTCTGCTATGGTAATAGCAGCATCATTACCAGATCTTAGCATAAGGCCATATAGAAGCTCTTTTAATGTTATCATTTCTCCTTTTTTATACCCTACTTCTGAACCATGAATATTAGCCGCATTAGATGAAACTTCAAATTTCTCATCTAAATTACCATATTTTAAAGCTACCAATGTAGTCATAATTTTTGTCGTACTTGCAATGGATACTATCATATCTGAGTTTTTTTCGTATAATACACATTTTGATTTACTATCTATAGCAATTGCACTTCTAGCATTAATATACATTGGACTTGCTTTTACGTTACTTACTGGTACACTAAAAAAAAATAAGGTACATAAAAATACACATATAGTATTTTTTAGTTTCATACTTTAAATTTCACCTACCTTTATTTCTTATTCTTTTCAAAAATAAAATTAATAATCGTGTAATGTTTTTCTTTATCTGATGTCTATCTACCAATATTGCCATATCATTTGAAATAGAAATTAAGAATATGTTACGACCTTAGATAATCAATTTTTATTTTTAATTAAAATAAAAAAGCTCCACTTAAGAATAAGAATTCTGCTTATAATTGTTATATTAAATAGATATTAGGTAAATAATAATAACTATAATAATATTTGGAGGATTTACAGTGAATTGGTTATTAATTGTATTGATTATGTTGATTTTCATATTTTTACCTTTTCCTATATTAGTAAATATAAAATATGAAAATTCATCCCTTTTAATATATCTATTTAAAATTAAAATATATCCAAGAAAAAAAACAAAAAAACCCTCAAAAAATAAAAGGAAAAAATCTAAAAATTATTCTATAAATCAATATCTTTCTATATGGAATAGTATAAAAACAAATGCATTTAAGCCAAATTTAAATTTTGATTTACACATAACTTATGGACTCGATGATGCTGCACAAACAGCAATATTTAACGGTATACTATGGAGTTTTTCTTCGATTTTATATAACTTATTTTATTCAATTTTTAATGTTAAAAAATTCAAACTAAATATTAACCCTAATTTTGATAAATCTATGTTATATATAAATATTAAAAGTATAATTTTTATTAATATAGCTAAAATTATCTACATAAGCCTTATATTGTTTTTTTCATTAAAATTTAAATATAAAACTTTTTTAAAACCAAAGGAGGTAATTTAATTGGATAATCATCCTATAGAAGGTCTAATGAAAAGCACATTAGAAAATTTAAAAGACATGATCGATGTTAACACTATAGTAGGTGATACTATTGAAACCAAAGATGGAACTCTAATCATTCCTATATCCTGTGTGTCTTTAGGTTTTGCTGCTGGTGGCAGTGAATTTTATCAGAAAAATGTTCCATCAACTGATACAAAATATCCTTTTGGTGGTGGATCTGGTTCCGGAGTTACTGTCAAGCCCATAGCCTTTTTAGTTATAAAGGGAGACATGATAAGACTTCTTCCTGTTAATCAAAAAAATACATATGATAAACTTGTAGATAGTATTCCCCAGATAATTGACACATTAAAAAATTCATTTTCTCAAAAATCTTGCAAAAAAAACAAGGAAGAAATTAAACAAGAGATTAAAGACGCAGTAGAACAAGAGTTAAAAAGAGAAGTAACTGTAGAGGAATATTAATATTACTCCTCTACAGACATGGTAGTTTCTTCTTCAATAGATGTTGATTCTTTATCATAATCTATAAAACTCTCCAAAAGAGGCATTTGATTTAAGTTCTCAAGACCAAAATGCTTTAAAAATTCATCTGTTGTTGCATACATAATTGGTCTTCCAGGAACTTTTTTTCTTCCTGCCTCTTTAATTAACTCTTTTTCCATTAAAGTTTGAATAGCTTTATCACTCTTAACTCCTCTAATTTCATCAATTTCTATTCTCGTTATAGGTTGTCTATAAACTATTATTGCAAGAGTCTCTAATGCTGCTTTAGACAAACCTTGCCTAGAATTGGTTTTTAAAAGTTTTTGTATGTAATCACTATTTTCAGACTTTGTTACAAACATATACTCATCATTAATATTTATAAGGGTTAATCCCCTATCTTTTAACTCATATTTTTTTCTAAACTCTTCTAATAAATCTTTAGTATAATTTTCACTACAATTTATGATTGAAGCTATTTCTTTATAAGCTAATGGTTCTCCACTTACAAAAAGTAAAGATTCTATTATTGAAAAATATCTATCTTTAGTAGATGCTTCATTCATTTCAATTTGATTTATGTCATTAACGTTCATTAACACCTATCTCCTCTACATATATTTCCTTAAAGTTATTTTCTTGCACTACAGATATTACTCTTAATCTTATAAGTTCTAATAATGCTAAAAAAGTAACTACTTTTTCAATTTTACTTGAACAATTTTTTATAACTTTTGAGAAATATAGCTTTTTATTATCTATTAATTTATTAGTTATTTCAGCCATCTTATCTTCAATTTTAAATTTATCTAAAGGTATTTCTTTATCCATTGCATTTTCAGTATTCATCTTATTTCTATACGTAGATATTAATCCATTATACAAATTAAATAACTTTAGAATTGTTATATCCTTTAAAATATCCACATCTTTAGTTTTGTCTTTTTTTTCTTCTATTATCTCAGGCTTTTTCTTAAAAACAACTCCTACCTTCTGTTCTCTTTTTTCTAAAAATTCAGCAACCAACTTATATTTCTTATATTCTATCAACTTATTTATAAGCTCTTTTCTAGGATCATTTTCCTCCTCGTTTTCTTCCTCTTTGGATATTGGAAGAAGCATTCGAGATTTTATTTCAAGTAAAGTAGCTGCCATAACAATAAATTCAGATGTAATTTCAAGGTCCACTTCCTTCATGCTATCTAGATATTTCAAATATTGAGTAGTTATCTCATAAATCTTAATATCATATATATCCATCTCATTTTTTTTAATTAAGTGTAAAAGCAAGTCAAAAGGTCCTTCAAAATTTTCAATTTTTATATTCAATATCATTTAAAATCTCTCCTAAATTTCTTATAAGATACTCTTTTTCTATAGAGATTAACGTATTCATTCTTAATTGCATTAGAATTTTTATTACTGATCCTATAAGTTTACCATTGTTTACTCCTAAATTACCTACATCTTTTCCAGTTATAGAAAGATTCACTTCCATAAGGTTGTTTAAGTAATTTATTATTTTATATTTTAATTTTTTTTCTAAACTTAATAGCTTTAACTCATTTAAACTAAAATTTTTCATTAATTTATATATTTTATAGTTATCTGATGTAGTAAATAGATTATCACAAATAGTAAATCTTGAATTAGCAAAATTTTTAAATGATTTGATTAATTGCTTTTTTAAAATAGAATTATTAATAAAAATATCTATAAATTTTTCATCTCTTAAAACTGAGAATAAATTTAAAATTCTATCATCAATCTTATTATAATCAAAAAATTTATTTTTTTTACCAAGCAAACTAGAATCTATACTAAATATATTATAATAGTCACATAATATCATGTTTTCTATCCATTTCTTTTCAGAACACATTAAAAATATTTCTCTTATAATTCTATCATTGCTGATATTAAAAATCATTTTATTATCTATAGCTAATCTAATTTCTTCTTTATCATAAATCTCAAAATCATATCTTACTGAATATCGTATAGCTCTAAATATTCTAGTAGGATCTTCTGCATAGCTATATTTATGTATTTTTTTTATCTTTTTTAACCTAATATCCTCTATGCCTTTATAGGGATCAACAATCTTTCCACTTGAAATATTATATGCTACAGCATTTACAGTAAAATCTCTTCTGAAAAGATCATCCTTTAATTTAGACGGTATAATGTTTGGAAGAGCACCATTATAGCTATAAGATTCCTTTCTACATCTTATAAGGTCTATTTCTATGCCATTATTAAACTTTATATTACTTGTTTGGAATTCTTTATGATATCTATACTCTTTTATATAAGATAGTTTGTTTATTATATTAATAGGATCTTCTGTAATACAAATATCTATATCATTAATTTCACTATTTAAAATTATATCCCTAACTGCTCCACCTACTATGTAAGCATCTATTTTCTCTCTATCACATATATTTTTAATTAAATTTACTATATACCGCTGCTCTTTGTTGAGCTTATTTATTAAATCCATAACCTTCCCCTCTATCTTTAAATACTTATTTATATTATAATACAAAATAATAATCTATGTATATAAACTATATATAACTGTATAAATTATTAATATATCTATGTTTATAGAGTATAACATTAAACTTTAATTAGAGAAAATTGATATATTTGAGAGAATAATTTTTGCCGAATTTTTGACGTCAAAACAAAAGACTAAGATTAATTCTTAGTCTTTTGTTGCTATATATAATAGTAGAGATTTTTCTATTGCAAATTATCTTTTAATTTCAAAACAAAATCAAAAATAGCTCCAAGTATAAATAAATCTATAAACTTTCCAGTATAATATTGTAATATACTTACAGTGCACAATAACTTTTTTTCAGGAAATACATAGAATCCACCTAAAGAATATTTTGAAAGAATAATTAAAGACTTTAAAGATGAATTTGTAATAAATTTATTGATAATTTCGTCTGACCAAAAACCATTAATTAAATAGTACGATCCAAAACTCCAGCTTCCAATAATCACTATTAATAAATATGACAAAATAATGCACCTACTCTAATCCATATACTCTTTGATACAACAAATGACCCAATTAAGCACCCTATAGAAACTACTATAAATATTAAGAAGATTACTAAAAATATCTTCTTGTTTTTAATTGAATATATAGTTGTATAAAATGAAGACATTCCTAAGAAAAATGTAAAGCAATACATAAATAAGACACCTATTATTCTAACTTCCATATTATAATTATAGATAGTATCTCTAAAATAAATAATTATCAATATAGATAAGAGAAGTACTCTTATAATTACAAGACATATTGTTAAATTAGTATTTGTGGAAAACTTAATCATTGATTCAATAAAAAGCAAGTTAGATACTAATAAAAAATATTTAATTCTTATTGGTTGATTAATGAAAAAATTATTAATTTTTATAATCTATATTAGCTCTTTGGACTCTAGTTTTTGTAATTTTCTCCTTTGTAGCTGTCAGCCTTATCTATTTGCAGATAAAGAACTTCATGCCCAGCTGATTTTAATAAATCAGCAGTCTTTACAGCAATTTTTCTTACTTCTTTACTTTCATTTAAAAAACCTACAGCTCCACTACCTGTACCACTTAATGTATGTCCTGCTGCTACTGCTATTTTCATAAATACTACCTCCTACTTTTTTAAAATATTAAAGAGCAACAATTACTGCTGCTCTTTGTTTTCTTTTACTGCTTGTCTAGCACTAGACTGACCAAAGTAAAATCCTATTATTAATGTAAATACAGAAAGAAACTCTGTACTGGATAAGCTACCTTTAGTGCTTAAATAACAAAATACTATAGTAGTCAATAAAGCTATTATCTTTTTTATTTGTAAAAACTCTTTTAGAAATCCCATATAAAAACCTACCTTTCTAATTTTTCTTCTATCTTATCTACACTTTTCTTAACATCATCTAGTACATTAAATTTCTGTGTTAGATCTGATATGATTTCTTGGTATTTACCCTCTCTCTTTGAATTTTCTTTTAAAACATAAAAAAGGAGGTAAGTGAAAAATATCGCAAACACCCCTTGACTAGCAACCATTTTAATTACTTCATTTTCCACATTACACCTCCAAGTATAAAAAATTTAAATTTGCCTAAACTATTTGTATACCTTCACTAGCTTGAATTTAAATAAGAGTAATTGACCACGTAGGGATTACTCTTATTTTTTTACAATAAAAAAAGACCTTATCGGTCTAATATTTTTTAATACATAATAGTTCATTAAAAGACAAAGGTTTTAAAAACAATCTTTCTGATTCTAATACTTTTTTACTCAATATAGCACCTCCGCTCTATACTTTTGCTTATTTAACAATTTTGTCATAACTCAGTGTGCCATATTTGCTACACACTTCTCTTTTAAGATGTTTCAGTTACTTTCTTAAATATTTAATTTTAATAGCGATATTCAATAAATAAGTTTATATTTTCATATTTATAATAATTTATCTATTCAATGCTGGTATATAAAATCTTTTAAACTCAACTCCTTGAATAAATCCAAGTTCATAATAAACTGATTCTGCAGGATTTCCCAAAGTTACAAATAAGCGTAACACAGGATATTTATTATTTAAAACAGTTAATGCCTTTTTAATCATTGTTTTTGCGAGATGCTTTCCTCTATATGAAGGATGAACCCCTATATTATATATTAGAGGCCACTCCTCAAAATATGAGATGAGGCAGCAACCTATTAATTTTCTTCCTTCTTTATCATATATAAGTGTAGATGCTTCAACTAATATCTCTTTAGTACTATCCTTAAAATACTCATTTACTTCTTCTAAAGTATCTTCGTACTTAGAATATGTATCACTATTAAAGCTTTCATAAAACAGTTTAGCAATTTCTATACTATTGCTCTGTTCAGGTGTTTTTACTATTATACTCTCATCCCAATCAAATTCAAAAACTTCAGTAGGTCTTATCATCCATCTCTTATTTTTGTCTGATGAAAACCCCATCATTTCAAAATATTGATATTGTTCTTGTGGAATTTGATAAGCATATATGTTTTTGCTTGAATCTGACCATTTAACCAATAATCTTTTTAGTAACTTTGTTATTTCAAATATGTTTGTAAACGAAGGAATAATAAATAATCGTGATAGTACATTAGGTTCTATTAGTACTCCACCTATTCTCACTTCACGGTATTTTATCCAGTAAAAACTATTATTTTTTGCAAAGGGATTATCTAAACTTACTGCTAATCGCAAATCCCAATGTTTAACTGCAAATCTATTATAAATTTTATCCCCATAAATTGATTCATATATTGCAAATTCTTTAGGATTAGCTCTCACAATTGAATATTCATCTGAAAGTTTATAATAATCTATATTTCTTGACCAATTTTGCATATTATCTAAAACTCCTTTACATAAATATATTAAATGCTGCATATATGTTCATAAATCAAATATATTATATTTTAAACTCTTTACGCCATTATTGCTTTATAATAACCAATAATAATACATGTCCAATTATACCATATTTAATATTAAAATATATATTATGTAAAAACAGGAGTGCTACCTCTATTTAATTGGTTTTTAGAGAGATATTTAGCAACCTAAAAAAGAGCCATCAGGCTCCTTTAATTTTATTACTAAAGTCGTTGGATATATTTTTCCTTTTCCATTTTCCTGCATTGTTCTTCTATGATGAAATCCTAAGAAATCAAAACCTCCTTTGCCATCCCACAAGTTAACAAACTTAGTTTTCTCGGGGTGTAATCCTAGCTCAAGTTTTCTCATTATTAATTTAATTGCATTACAGGCATGATTAATTTCCTTTTTGGTTCTTGAAATAACTATAAAATCATCACAATATCTTATTAACGTTCCTAAATGTGAATAATACTTCTCCTATACTGTATCAAGATAGTTTAAATATATATTTGACTAATTACTCCACCTTGCGGTGAGCCAATTAGGCTCTCTTTGTATTCGCTATTCTCTATAATTCCTACCTTTAGCCATTTCCTAATCAGCTTTAGAATTCTTCTATCACTAATTTTCTGTTCTATTAATATCATTAACTTATTGTGGTTAATATTATCAAAATAGGATTTTATATCAGCGTCTAATACTTAGATTCTGTAAAGAAAATACATGGTATGGTTAAAAAAGGTCTAAAAGAATCTACAATTACAAATGGTAATTATAATTTTGATAATGCAGAAGAAGCTATGCAATTTATTCTAAAACAGCCTAGCATAATGGGCTTTGGTGGATTTGATACTTCGAAAATGAGTGATGATGAAATTGTAGAATTTGCTAATGAATTATTAAATGTACTAAAAATGTTAAGGCCTAAATATAAAAAATAATTATGCAAATGGTGGGGATAAGATGTATTTATGGATAGATAACATATTAGAGGGTCTTAAAGATACATATAATACTAATAATGTTTACGAACTATATGATTATTTAGAAATACAAATGATTAAATTAGAACCAGCTAATATCTTATTAAGATGTAATGAATATTTTTACTACAGGAATTACTTCGGAAATGAAATAGTTCTTGTAAGAAATGATTTAAATTTAGAATATGAAAAATTTATATTAGCACATGAGTTAGGACACGCATTACTCCATACTGAAACCTGTGAAGCAGCTTTTAATAAAAATTTAATTAATACTGGTAAATTAGAAAAACAATCTAATTATTTCGCCTTAAAATTATTAAATTTAGATATAGATCCTGTAGCATTTAAAGGTTTTAATATAGAACAAATTGCTAGTAGTTTATATTTACCAACAAATTGTTTTGAAAATATTACAGATAAGATTTAAGTAGTGTAAGCACCCCGAACTAATTTTATATATTAAAAAGAGGTGATAAAATGTCAAAAGTAACTATTATAGAACCAGATATTACTCCAGAGGGAATGAAGAAAACTTAGAAAAAGTAAAACAAGTATTGGAAAGTATTACACATAGGACTGTTGTAATAACTCATAAGGAAAGAAGGTGAACTAAATGGACTACAACGTTACTTGGAGAAAAAAAGATAAAGGTTGGCAGTGTATTATATCTTATAAAGATTCAATTGGAAAATGGAAACAGAAAAGTAAACAAGGATTTAAAACGCAGAAAGACGGTAAAGCTTGGTTAGATAAAACAGTAAAAGAATTAAAAAAGAAAGTTAAAGACTCTATTGATCCTACGTTAGATAAAATAACTTTTGGTGAATTTTGTGATATGTATTTAGAGCATATAAAATTATATAAGGCTATTAATACCATTAATTCATTTGGAGTTGTTATAAATATGTTTTCTGAACTAAAAGACAAAGACATAAATAAGATCACTAATGTTGACATACAAAAGATAATTGATAAGGTTGTGAAAAAAGGAAATCGAACCTTTGCTACATTAGAACAATATCTTATAAAATTAAGTTTAATATTTAAAGCCGCTTTAAATGATTATCACATTATATCTACTCTACCAACAAAAAATATAAAATTAAAAACTGACAAAAAAAAGAAATCTAAAAAAGCTTTAACTAAACAAGAATTGGATAATTTATTAAAAGATTTTAAAGACTCTAAGTATTATCTAGTTATTCTTATAGCATCTACTTGTGGGTTAAGATTAGGAGAAATATTAGGTATTACATGGGATAATGTAGATTTTAAAAATAATACCTTAACAGTAAATAAACAGTGGAACAAAGTAAGTGGTGGATTTGGATTTTGTGAATGTAAATCTAAAAATTCTTATAGAGTTGTTCCAGTTCCTAAAGAACATTACAGGAACTTAAAAAATATAGAAATGTAATAAATATAGATAATAGAGTATTTGATTTTAGAAGCACTAATTCTATTGGTATAAGTGTTAGTAGATGTTTTAAGATAAAAGGTTATGATATAAGTATCCATGAATTAAGACATACTTATGCCACAATGTTAATAGCTTCTGGATTAGATTTCAAAACCGTTGCTAAACTACTCGGGCATGATATACAACAAACAATGAAAACTTATTCTCATGTCAACGATGATATGATGAAAAAAGCAACAAATATTATTGAAAATATTTTTTAAAAATAATTTTTGACGTTACTTAATATATCCTTATATTTTAAGGATTACGTAAACTTTTTTGTTTTTTAATACAAAAAACAAAAAGTCCACAGTTTTAAACTGCAGACTTTATATAGTTATACCGCTTTATCAAATAAATCCATTAGATGATATTTTATATTATCTATTACACTATTAAGTCTAATATCTCTATCACTGTATATAGGAACCTTTGCATATAGCTTATCATTAACATAGATTTCACAGTGTCCTACTTCTTGATTTTTCTTGTATTCTTTTATTCCTTGCTTTAGAACACATTTTTTTGTTATCTTATTTTCTGTACCTCTTTGTAATATTACATTGAAATCTTTATTAGATTTAGCCATTATGAACTTATCACCTTTTTTATTTAATGGAATCTTTTCCACATCACCATCTTTTGTTAAAACCTTTTTAGATTCAAACTTTGAAAATCCGTAATTCATTAACATACTTGCATCCCTATTTCTTATCTTATAAGTTGGTGCTCCAACAATTACAGCTAAAACTCTTATATTATCTCTTACAGCTGTAGCAGATATACAATACTTAGCTTCACTTGTATATCCTGTTTTTAATCCATCACACCCTCTATAAAATCTTACAAGTTTATTATGGTTAACTAAACCTATAGGTTGTTTTCTACCTTCCGATATAGTCTCCATATATGTTCCTGTATACTTTAAAATTTTTTCATGTTTTAATAATTCTCTAGACATAAGTGATATATCATAAGCACTAGTTAAGTGACCTTCTGCTGAAAGACCATGACAATTTTTAAAAGTAGTATCTTTCATTCCTAATTCTTTGGCTCTTTCATTCATTTTCTTTACAAAAGCTGTCTCACTTCCACTTATGTATTCAGCTAAAGCAACAGCAGCATCATTTCCTGATGCTATAGCAACCCCTTTTAAAATTTCTTCTAATGTTCTTACTTCGCCAGTATCTAATAGCATACTACTGCTTCCATTGCCACCCATTTTTTTTGCATTTTCGCTTATTACAATCTTATCACTTAATTTAATTTTACCTGAATCAACACCCTCCATTGCCAAAAGCATAGTCATTATTTTTGTTACTGATGCAGGCGCAAATTTTTCATGAATATTTTTTTCAAAAATAATTTTGCCTGTATTAGGCTCCATTAAAAGTCCTGATTTAGCTTCTACATCAAGTCCTTTTTCATCTGCCTTAGCTGATAATACAAATATGTTACTTACAAAAAAGCATATTAATAGTATACTAATGATTTTTTTACTTTTATTGTTCATACTTATCCCCTTCCTATAAAACAATCATTTCTAATTTTATTTTTACCAATTTAGTTTAGATTATGACAAAATATAAAAAAAATAAAAATAAGTTCATTTATCACTTATTTTTATTTAAAATTATATATTTGAACCAATTCTATAAAATGAAGTTTTTTAACACAATAATTAGACTTCTACACTCCACATAAAATATTAATATACTAATAATATAAAGATATTTATAAAAAATAAAAGTGCACATCCTAAAACATTAAGCTCTAGGATGTGCACTTTTATATACATCTACAATTTTACTTTGCTTTGATATGCCAGAATAAATTTGAGTTGTAGCTATAGAATTATGTCCTAATAACTCCTGAACTGATTTCATATCCGCTCCATTTTGAAGTAAATGTACTGCAAAAGAATGCCTTAAAGTATACGAATCAATTCTTTTATTTATTCCTGATTCTGTCGCATATTCTTTAACTATCTTCCAAAATCCTTGTCTTGTCATTTTCCCTCCCCTTAAATTAAAAAATAAAAGGTTAGAATTATTTAAGTTTATTCTATTTCGAATTTTAAGATAGCCATTTAAACAATTTACAGCATAAGATCCAATAGGTATTATTCTCTCTTTATTTTTACTTCCTTTGCATTTTATGTAGGATAACTTTGTACTTATATCAAAAATTGATAAAGTTAATAACTCTGATACTTTTATACCTGCTGCATACATAATTTCTAACATAGCTCTATCTCTTACGCCTTTTGAAGTACTTAAATCTGGTGCACTTAGAAGCTTATCCACTTCTTCTACACTAAGTATTTCAGGAATATTTCGTTTGTTTTTAGGTACTTCATAATTGATAAGAGGATTTTCATTTGTTTTTCCTATCTTTATAAGATATTTATAAAAACCTCTAATTGATACTAAATTTCTAATTATGGAGCTATTAGCACTTCCCTCTTTTTTTAATGCTTGTACATAATCCATAATAGAAACTATATCTATTTCCTCTACTTTCTCTTTTCTTTTAGATATAAATTTATTGAATTTACTTATATCTCTCTTGTAAGCTTGTATAGTATTATTGCTTAATTCTTTTTTTCTCATATCTTCTATAAAATTAATTAAATATTCATTCATAATATTTACTCCAATGCTTATAATCTATTTACTATATAGTAAAAAATTCATTTACAACATTAATAAATCTTAGTAGTATGAGTTTATTTTCGTTCAATATATTAAATACTAAAATGCTATCCTTACAGTATTTGTTTTTTATCATAAAAACTTTTATCAATAAATCGAGAAGATGAGGTAGAATTATTCCCAACATAAGTATTATTAAAACACACTTAAGGATTAGTATAAAAAAATCTAATATATTTTTAACATCACTCATGCAAATGCACATCCAGTTTCCATAACTATTAATTTTAGTATACTAGAAGTTAGATATCCTTCAAGTATAAATCCTATAGTCATAAAACAAAGAATAATTAAAAACACTGTTGAATATGGCATAATTTTCATTAAATTATTAGTAGGTTTCAAATTATTTAGTGTATTATTTTTCAAAAGACTTAATGAAAACTCCATAGATGCCACAGATACTATAACAATACATGGAATATATATTATATTTTGAGGAAATACCGTTAACAAATTAACTAATATACCTTTACTGCCTAAACAATTAATCATAAAACTTGCTGTAAATCCCATAGTAAAACCTTTTATACCGTCTAATATTAATATAATAGGTATTCCAATCATAGATAATCCTAAAAACCATATAATGATTAAAAAAGGTATATTGTTTTTTAATGCTTGCAAAAATACTTGTTTTTTACTTACTTGTACAGAGTTAATGTTATTAGTATATTGTAAAATATAGTCTATTAAATTATGTTTCTCAGATTCTCCCATATACTTAACTGCATAAATTCCAAGTACTATACCTATACAAAGAAACAAAAGACTTATAATATATAAAAATAAATTTTTTTGCATGTATTTAAATATCCCACCAAAAAGCTTTTGGTTTTGCATTTTTATTCCTCCTTTTGTTAATCATCTTTTTTAATATTTATGATAACAAAAGAAGTAATATGCACACTTTTAAAGTGATAAATTTAAATAAGCATAAAAGCAGAAATGGTTTTAGCGTCTATTATTTCACCTTTTTTTATCATATCTTTTACTTTTTGTACTTCTACCTCATGTAAATTAATAAATTCATCTTCATCTCCACCTATTTGTCCTTCATATAAATCCTCTGCTTTGAAAATATGAATATACTCATCGCAAAAACCAGGGCTTGTTACAATTTTCCCTAAGAAAGTAATTTTACCAGCCTTGTATCCTGTCTCTTCTTCTAACTCCCTTCTACAACAAGTTTCTATGTCTTCACCTTTTTCTAGTTTACCTGCAGGTATTTCTAATATATTTTTTTCTATAGGACTCCTAAATTGTTCCACTAAGATAATAGTATTATCTGTTTTATACGCTAAAATTGCTACTCCTCCGGGATGTTTTACAATCTCTCTCTCTGAAATTTTTCCATTAGGCAATTCAACGGTTTTTATATCTAAAGTTAGTATTTTGCCTTTAAATTGATTTTTTTCTTCTAGAGTTTTTTCTAAACACTTCATCTTAAGCCTCCATAATATATTAACTTACTTTATTTTTTAATCTTAGTTTATCTGCAACCATAGCAATAAATTCACTATTTGTAGGTTTACCTTTACCATTATGTATAGTATACCCAAATATCTTATTAATAGTTTCCACTTGTCCTCTTGACCATGCTACTTCTATGGCGTGCCTTATTGCTCTTTCAACTCTACTAGCTGTAGTATTATATTTTTTTGCTATTGATGGATATAATTCTTTTGTAACTGCTGACAAAAGTTCTATATCATTTACAACCATAGTTATTGCTTCTCTCAAATACATATATCCTTTAATATGAGCAGGTACACCTATTTCATGAATAATATTTGTGATTTCAGATTCTAAATCTAGAGGTTCATTACTTGATGTTCTAATTTCTTCATTTTCAATTAAGGATACAGGTTTTTTGACTTCGCTGCTTAACACATTATTATTAAACATTTGTCTAATTCTTTTTGTAAATACATCCATATCAAATGGTTTTACTACATAATAATCAGCACCTAATGTTATAGCTCTTTGTGTTATTTTATCCTGTCCTACTGCTGATAATACTATTACTCTTGGCATTGGTTCCATACTTATACTATTTAACCTCTCTAAAACTCCTAATCCATCTAAATGAGGCATTATTATGTCTAATACTACAAGGTCAGGTTTTTTTTCTTGTATTAGCTTTAAAGCTTCAATTCCATCTTTAGCTACACCTGTGACAACTATGTCTCTTTGGTTCAATAGATAATCATTTAGAATACTACAAAATTCTTTATTATCATCTGCAATAACTACACTTATTTTACTATTTTCCATAATTATATCTCTCCTTTAAATTCATTCCATTTCTTAGCTTTAAATTCGACAACTAAGTAATAAATCCTTCTTATTTAGAAAAAATTTCTAAATAATTATGACAACATAAATAAAAGATAGCATATGCTACCTTTTATTTGTTATTATCTATTATTTTACTATCTTTTACATAAGATTGCTAGTGATTAGTTAAAATACCTGCATCTTGAAGCATCCATTCTATATAAATACCATATCCAACTTCGGGTTTATTAATTAATACATGAGTTACAGCTCCAACAATTTTATTATCTTGAATGATTGGACTTCCACTCATTCCTTGAACAATTCCACCCGTTTTGCTTAATAATTTTGGATCTGTTATTCTTATAACCATACTCTTAGGGCCTGGAGTATCTTGAACTAATAATTTTTCAATTTTTATATCATACAACTGCGGTTTATCACCATCTATAGTGGTTAATATTTGTGCTGATCCTTCTTTTATTTCATTTCTTAAAGCTATTTTCATAGGCTTATTGAATTCTTTTCCTACAAGCTTTTTATCTCCATTACCATATATTCCACAAATTGTATTTTTATCTACTTTACCTATATTATTATCTTCGTTTATAAATATACCTCTTAACTCACCTGGATTTCCTTTTTGTCCTTTTCTTACCGATACAATAGATGATTCAAGAATTTCTCCCTTATCTATCTTTAAGATTGTACCTGTATCTACATCTGTAATTGGATGTCCTAGTGCACCAAATCGATTGCTATTTTTATCATAAAAAGTTAAAGTTCCTACTCCTGATGTTGAATCTCTAACCCATAGCCCTATCTTATACCTATTATCTTTTTTATCTTTTATAGGTTTTATTGACTTTTCAATAGTTTTATCATTTCTTTCTAATGTCACTGAAATTTTTTTTCCTTTATTTGTATTTAATTCATTTATCAATTCTTCTGAATTATTTATAACTGTATTATTTAATTTTGTAATAGTATCTCCTACTTGAATTCCACCCTCAGCTGAAGGACTTATATTTATGCCCTTTGTTGTTTCTATATCACAAAATGCAACAACTAAAACTCCTTTAGTATTTAATTTAACTCCAACTGGAGTTCCTCCAGGATAAACTTTCATATCAGGTATAGGCTTAACAGATACTGATTTTAAAGGTAAAACTCCAAGAAAACTTACATCTACTACTTGTTCATCATATTTATATTTTTTATTAAATAAAAACTGTCTATTTATTTTTATGAAGTGGTTGGATTTTAATTCCTGATTTTCTTTTAAAAAAACTACATCAGGTAAACTGGATTTTTTTAAATATATACCCATAGATAAAATTATAATGGGAATTAAAATCCAGCATATTATGCACTTAAATTTATTCTTCATATTTTTACCTCCTGCATAACATACCTTTATTTGATTTTAATTTTCCCTTTTTAAAAATTTATTATGCTATTGTATATATTCAAACAGAGTAATACTTTAATAACAAAACAAATATATGATAATTTACTTAGTAAATAAATAAAGAAATTCATAATCATGTACTAATTACGAATTTCTTTATTATGAACTAATTCTATTTTTCTATCCTTAGCTAATTTTATCATTTCTTTTGAATGTTTAATTGTTAGATCTGTAATTTCTGAGCCACCAATCATTCTTGCAATTTCTTCTTCTTTTTGTGCTTCAGATATCTTTTTTATATTTGTATAGGTTTTTTCATTTTTCACTTCTTTAGATACTAAAAAATGACAGTCTGACATAGCTGCAATCTGAGGTAAATGAGTAACACAGAAAACTTGGCAATTTTTTGATATAAGATACATTTTTTCAGCTACCCTTTGAGCAGTTCTTCCACTTATACCAGTATCTATTTCATCAAATATAATAGATGGAATTTCATCTTTACTAACAAAAACAGTTTTTAATCCCAACATAATTCTTGACAATTCTCCTCCTGACACAACACTCTCTAAAGGTTTAATTGGTTGTCCAGGGTTAGTAGATATTAAAAACTCAATTTTGTCACATCCATTGCTATAAAATTCTTCTTCCATTTTAATATTAACCTTAAAAATACTTTTTTCAAGTCCAACATACTCTAATTCAGCTTTAATTTTGTCTTCTAATAAAGTCGCTATATTTTTTCTAATAATATGTATATCTTCAGCAATCTTTTTCATTTCAGAACATATTTTTTCTTTATCTTTTCTTAAACTTTCAATGATTTCATTGCTATTAATCATCTCATCATATTGATTGGTTATTTTATCTCTATATTCTAAAATTTTTTCAATTGAATCACCATATTTTCTTTTATATGTATCTATCTGGAAAATTCTGCTATTTATAATATCTAATTCATTTTTATCATAAGATGTATTTTCTTGGATATGCCTTATATCTGAAACATTTTGTTCGATATTATAATAAGCCTCTTCTAAAGAATTTGCTATACAAGATATTGTATCTATTTTATCCTCAACATTTCTCAACTCTCTTATAACTTTATTAAGAGAATCATATACAGAAATAAAATTATCATTGCTATTATAAAGTACATTATATGCATAACTTAAAGATTCGCTTATTTTTTCAGCATTATTTAAAATAGTATATTTTTTTTCAAGTTCTACATCTTCTCCTATTTTTAAATTAGCTTTATTTATCTCACTAATTTGATAATTTAAAAAATCTAATAATTTTTCTCTTTCCCCACTATTTACACCTAACTCATCAATTTTTCTATCAATTTCTAATAGTTTTTCATATAATTTTTTATACTCACTTAAACCACTCTTTAATTTGTTTTCTCCTAATCTATCTAAATATAAAATATGAGTAGAACTATTTAACAAATCTTGATTTTCATGTTGTCCATGTATATTTATTAATGTTTCAGCTAATTTTTTTATTTGTGAAATTAAAACTGATTTTCCGTTAACTTTTACTATACTTTTTCCACTCTTAAAAGTTTCTCTACTTATTATCACCAAATCTTCAAATTCTATTTCCATTTTCTCCAAAAAACTTATAGTGTTTTTATTTTCAATATCAAAAATAGCTTCTACAAAAGTTTTCTCTTCCCCAGTTCTTATTAAACCTTTATTAAATTTTCCACCTAACACAAAATTTATTGCATCTATTATTATAGACTTTCCAGCTCCAGTTTCTCCAGTTAAAATATTAAATCCTTTATCAAAAGAAATGCTTAAATTTTCTATTAATGCAAAATTATTTATGTTTAATTGAAGAAGCATAATTACCTCCTATTTTACAGTCAACATCTTTTTTAGTTTTCTAACTAATTCTTGTGCCTTTTCTTCATTAATACACAATATAAAAATTGTATTATCTCCAGCTATACTTCCAACGATGCCCATAAAATCCATGGAATCTATGGCTTCAGCAGCTGCTGATCCTGACCCTGAAATGGTTTTAACTACAACCATATTTTGAACATTTTCAACATTTAGTACAGTATGAGTAAACACATTTACTAACTTATTGGATAAAAAATTTTCATTTGGAGCAATAGCTGCATATTTATATGTTCCTTTATCCGATAAAACTTTAATTAATTTTAATTCTTTAATATCTCTAGATACAGTGGCTTGAGTAACATCCATTCCTGATTTTTTTAATTCTTCAGCTAATTCTTCCTGAGTTTCTACATCCTTCATTTTTATAATTTCTAAAATTTTTCCATGTCTTTCTATTTTCATATACTTTTCTCCTTCCTTTTATTAAAAAATTTTTTTTCTTAAAACATCAAAGTAATTATATCCGTCCAATTTAATAAGCTTACATTTTTTATGATATTTTTCAATTAATATGTTATTGCAAGTTTTCAAATTTACAGATTCTTGCCCATCTACAGTCAAAAAAATCCTTTCATTTTTTTGATGTATTCGTATATTAATTTTACTATTACTTTCTAAAATTATACTCCTCATTTGCATAGAATGAGGGCATATAGGAGTAAGTAATATGACATCTAGTGTTGGATATGCAACAGGACCTCCTGCCGAAAGAGAGTATGCAGTAGAACCTGTAGGTGTAGAAATTATTATTCCATCTGCTTTAAAGGATGTATAGAAATTATCATCTATAAATATTTCATACTTAAATATTCTAGATAATGCTCCCTTTGATATTACAATATCATTAAGAGAAATGTATGTTTCAATCTCTTTTTCACTTGCAATTTGGCATTGAAGCATCATTCTTTCCTCAATATTGTATCTTTCCTCACTTAACTTTAAAATTGCTTCTTCTAATTCTAAACTTTCCACTCCAGTTAAAAAACCTAGATTGCCCATATTAATCCCTAAAATAGGGATATCATATTTTGCTACAACTCTAGCAGTGCTTAATATAGTTCCATCTCCACCTAAAGATATAATAACATCTAAATCTTCACTTTCTATGTTTTCTAACCCTTTTAAATCATAATATATTTTAATATTGGAACCTTTAATATACTTCTTTAATTTATAAATTACATTATCAATTACTTTTTTATCAATAAATTTACTACTATTTATATTAAGGCCTATATTTTTCATTTTATCCTCCACTATAAATTTTCATGTGAAGCATTAACAATCCTGTCTATATTCTCAAAATCAAATTTTTCATTATAACCTATATTCTTAGTAAAATATACAAGATATTCAATATTGCCTTCTGGACCCTTTATAGGAGAGTGATCTAAGCCAATAATTTTAAAATTATTTTCCACTAAAAATTTTAAAATTCCCTCTATTACTTCTTTATGTACACCAGCTTCTCTTACCACACCTTTTTTACCAACCTTTTCTTTACCTGCTTCAAATTGAGGCTTAATCAATGCCACAATCTCTCCCTTATCATTAAGTAAGTTAGCAATAGCTGGTATTATTTTCTTTAAAGATATAAAAGAAACATCTATACTTGCAAAATCACAATACTCACCAATATCTTCTTGAGTTAAATACCTAGCATTTGTTCTTTCCATGCATACAACTCTTTCATCTGTTCTCAACTTCCATGCAAATTGTCCGTATCCCACGTCTATAGCAAAAACTTTTTTTGCTCCATTTTGAAGCATACAATCAGTAAACCCTCCTGTTGATGCTCCTATGTCCATACAGACCTTATTTTCTAATTTTACACCAAAACTTTTCATTGCTTTTTCTAGTTTAAAACCGCCTCTACTTACATAAGGCATTATCTGTCCTTTAAACTCTATATCAAGATTCTCTAAAACTTTTTCTCCACATTTATCTACTCTTTTTCCATCCACAAAAATTTCACCTGCCATAATACTGGCTTGTGCTTTTTCTCTTGAATCAAAAAAATTTTTTTTTACTAACAATACATCCAATCTCTCTTTTTTTGCTGAACTCATTTTATACTCCTTTGTTTTAAGCTTATTGTTCTAAAGAATTTTAACTATATTCTCAACTAAACCATCTACATCTAACTTGTTTAATTTGTACAAAATATCTACATTTCCATGAGGAATAAACCCATCTTCATATCCCATATTAATAATCTTTATGGTATTTTCATATGAATTTATATAATCCAATACCGTACTCCCAAATCCTCCAGGTTTTATATTATCTTCTATAGTTACAATTTTATATTCATTATTTATAAGATAATCTAATAAACCTTTATCTAAAGGCTTTACAAACACAGCATTAATTACTGTTATATTTATACCTTGTTCTTTTAGTCTATCTCTAGCTTTCAAAGCTATTTGCACCATCTTACCTACAGCAATTACAGCAATATTATCACCTTTATGAATAATTTCCCATTTGCCTTTTTGAAAATTTTGTAAAGGCTCTAAACTCACATCTTCCATGTCTCCACCTCTAGGGTATCTTATTGCTATAGGGAAATCTTGTTCTACTGCCCATCTCAACATAAATTTTAGTTCATCAATACACTTTGGACTCATTATTGTCATGTTAGGCATGTGAGATAAATAAGATATATCAAATATTCCTTGATGGGTTTCACCATCATTTCCAACTATTCCCGCTCTATCTATAGCCAGAACTACTGGTAAGTTCTGTAGACATATATCATGAAGAACTTGATCATATGCTCTTTGCAAAAAAGTAGAATAGACAGCAAAAAAAGGTTTAAATCCTGCTCTGGCTAATCCAGCAGATAAAGTAACTGCATGTTGTTCAGCTATACCCACATCAAAAAACCTATCTTTAAAAATTTTACTAAACTCTGAAAGTCCTGTGCCATCTCGCATAGCTGCTGTTATTGCCACTATCTTTTTATTTTCAGAAGCAATATTAACAAGTTCCTTTCCAAATGCCTTAGAATATGTATTTGAATTTGCTTTATTTATTTCTCCAGTACATTTATCAAAAGGAGATACTCCGTGAAATTTACCTGGATTTTCTTCTGCAAATTTATATCCTTTACCTTTTTTTGTTATTGTATGTATAATTACTGGACCATTTATTTTTTTTGCCATAGCAAGAACCGCTGTCAATTCTTTGATATTATGACCATCTATAGGTCCTAAATACTTAATACCCATATCTTCAAAAAACATTCCTGGTACAACCATTTGCTTAATTCCAGACTTTATTTTTCTAATAGAATCTGCAAAGCTGTTCCCTATATTTGTTTTTCTTAAAGCATCGTTAAAATCACTTTTAAATTTATTATATTTAGGATCCACCCTAAGTTTGCTTAAATAAGTAGACAATCCTCCTACGTTCTTTGCAATTGACATTTGATTGTCATTTAAAATTACTATTAAATTAGTCTTTCTATCACCTACATCATTTAATGCTTCTAGAGACATTCCTCCTGTTAATGAACCATCTCCTATAACAGCAATTACATTATAATTTTCTTTTTTTAAATCTCTAGCTCTTGCCATACCTAATGCTGCTGAAATAGATGTGCTACTATGCCCTGTTTCAAACACATCATATTCACTCTCACTTCTCTTTGGAAATCCACTAACTCCACCATATTGTCTTAATTCATCAAATTTATCCTTACGACCTGTTAATATTTTATGTACATAAGTTTGATGCCCTACATCCCATATAACTTTATCTTTATCTATATTAAAAACTTTATATAAACTTAAAGTCAATTCTACAACACCCAAATTGGAAGCTAAGTGACCTCCTGTTTTGGATACCTTATCCACTAAAAACTGCCTTATTTCTTTTGAAAATTGATTTAATTCCTTTAAAGACATGTTTTTTAAGTCACTTACATTATTAAATTTATCAAGAATATTATACATCTTATCCTCTTTCCTTTTTAATAGCATATATTATCTTTGAAACCGTAAAGATAATATCCTTAGAGTTTTTCATAGCAAAACTTTTTCCTAGCGCTTTTCCCCCTACAGTTAAAGCAGCAATCAAAGCACCTATTGTTGAAGCTAAAAATAAATTGTATTTTACATTTGTGTTAGTCGCTGCAATAGGTATTTTAGATAATATAGCAGCTCCTATGGCACCGCTTACAACTCCACATACATCGCCTATTACATCGTTACAAAAATTTGATACTTTATCTGCATTTCTAATTAATTTTATAGCAATTTTTGCTTCTTTAATTTTTTTTGAAGACATTGCATGAAAAGGCCTCTCATTTGCAGCTGTAACTGCTACTCCTATAACATCAAAAATAATTCCTATTAAAATTATCATAATCAAAATAACAATAGCTAAGGTTAAATTCACTTTAGGCATTGCCAAATTAGAAAAAAATGAAATACTACCTGAGAGTATAATTGTCCAAATTACAATAATAAATATCCACAACTTATTACTATTTTTTTTCTTTTTTCTTCTTGTTTTTTCATTTTTTCTTTCAGTTTTGTCTTTGTCCTTTTCCAAAAAAACTCTCCTCCATAATATAAGAGAGAGTGGTAGTATACTAAGTAAATCTTACGGCTTAGGTCTAGTAGGCTTTCCCATAGAGCAATCGAGATGTCACCATCTTGATAGTTTCCTTTTAATGCTCTATTTATAGTGTCACCAGCTATAAGACTAGACTACCACTTAGTCCGTACTGCAATCCCTAGCATACCTCTTCAGAACAGTCTAGGAGTTTTCCTCTACAGTTAGGTATTTCCCTAGCCTCTTTTGCAAAATGGGTTTAAGTAAAATTACCTCCACCCACTTCACTCAAGGCAGGCTACACTGTACATAGCTTTTCACCACAATACAGGTTTAATCCATTGTCGTAACATAGGTATCTCTCCCATGCCACAATCAATGGTCTCCGCGAAGGTAGGGTCAGTTGCGCATGCCTTTGCGGTTGCCCCATCCCCCTTACTCCCAGCACCAACCCATAACTGGGCGTTACAAGCCAGCACCAGAAGCTTCATCGATGTGCCCTTTGACGGATTTTTAGCCCCGCCTTCAAGAAATACTTACCTGACTAGAATACTGCACCACTCTCACATATAGGGATTATATCACAGCATATACAATATTTCAAAACATGTTTACACCATTCTAGTATAAATAATGTAATATTATAATTAATTTCTGTATTTTTCAAATACACTTTTTATTTAAATTTTCTACTAAATATATTGGATTTATAATCAATAGTTTGTAAAAATATCTTAAAATTCTCTATCTAAAAGAAAAAGAGTTATATCTTTTAAATATTTTGTATCCTTAGTTATACTATCTAAAATAAGTAGACATTCATCAGTAAGAACTTTACATCTTTTTTTACACTCTTCTAATCCATATTTAGTTATAAAAGTTGTTTTTTCTTTTTCACAATCACTATTTATATTTTTGCCTAAAATATTTTTATCACCAATTACATCTAAAATATCATCTTTTATTTGAAAAGCTAGACCTAATTTTTCACTATACTCAGTAAGCAATTCTATATCTTTATTATCTGCTTCTCCTAGAATTGCTCCACTCAATATAGCTGCTTTAATTAATTCACCAGTTTTCTTACTATGCATATAATTAAGTTGCTCTTCTTTTATAGTTTTTCCCTCACTAATTATATCAACAACTTGACCACCAATCATACCTTCTACACCAGAAGCATTAGAAATTAATTTACATGCCTCTATAACACTTTTCTGTGGATTATTAAGACAATAACCAAAAAGTATATTAAAAGATTCATTTAATAATCCATCCCCAGCCAAAATAGCTATTGCTTCTCCAAAAACTTTATGATTTGTAGGTTTGCCTCTTCTTAGATCATCATTATCCATGGCTGGCAAATCATCATGTATTAAAGAATATGTATGAATCATTTCCAATGCACAAGATACAGGTAAAATTTCCTTGTAATTTTTATTGTACATACTATATGTTAGAATCATTAGAATAGGCCTTATTCTTTTCCCACCAACTTCTATACTATAGTCCATAGCATCATATATCAGTTTGTTATAAGTACCTTTATCCTTAAAATAAATTTTTAACCACTTATTTATTTCTTGTTTTACACCATTCATATAATTCATCATCACTCATCAACCTCTATAAATTCTTTTTCTCCTTGATCTGTAACAATCTTTATCTTACCTTCTGCCTCATTAAGAATTTTATATAGTTTATTACATATATTTATGCCTTCCTCATAATTCTTAATAGAATTTTCCAAAGATATTTCTTCTTTTTCCATAGTTTCTATAATATTTTCTACTTTTTCTATTAAAGTCTCATAGGACTCTTTCTTTTTAGGCATAGCATGATCTCCTTTATTTTACTTCTTCTACCTTAGCAACATTTAAATTAACTGTTCCATCTTTCAAAACAATTTTTAGTTGTCTTAATTTTTGTATATCCTTTGTACTACTTATAACATTATTATTTTTATCCTGAATTACTGCATATCCCTTATTTAATACATTTAAAGGATTATGAGCATTTAAAAGAGAATTTACTTTAGCTAAACGACTTTTTTCATAATCAATTTTGGAGGTGATTTTATATGTAAGATTTTGCTTTAGATTATCTATTTTTATGTATTGATTAGCTATATAATTAGTTGGATTATGAAGTCTTAGTTTATTTTCTAGTAATTTTAGTTCTCTACATTTTTCATCTATTTTTTTTTGTATTTCATATTTTAGTATATCTTTATAACTCTTAATTTTTACATTTGTATCATAAAGATTAAATGAAGCAACTTCTGCAGCAGCCGAAGGAGTAGGTGCCCTAAGATCACTCACAAAATCACAAATTGTAATATCTGTCTCATGTCCCACTCCACTAATTATAGGTTTATTACACTTATAAATGGCGTATGCTAAATCTTCATTATTAAAAGCCCAAAGCTCTTCTATAGCGCCTCCGCCTCTAGCTAATATAATAGTATCGATATCTTCCCGTTTGTCAAAGTATTTTATACCCCTTATAATATCCTTGCTTGCCTTTTCACCTTGGACAAGGGATGGATATATCAATATGTCTAATCTTGGATTTCTTCTTTTTATTACATTTATAATATCTCGAATAGCAGCCCCTGTTGGAGAAGTTATTACCCCTATTTTTTTTGGATATCTAGGAATAGTTTTTTTATATATTTCATCGAATATACCTTCATTGGAAAGCTTTTCTTTTAATTTTAGGAAAGCCATATAAAGCTCTCCTAAACCATCTTTCTCCATTTCTTCACAATAAAATTGATATAGTCCTTCTTTGGAATATACTGAGACCCTTCCTTTAATTAATACCCTTTCACCTTCTTCAGGACAAAAATTCAGTGTATTAACAGCAGACCTAAACATAATACAGTTTATTTTTCCATATTCATCTTTTAAAGAAAAATACATATGTCCACTACTATGAAGTTTTAAATTTGAAATTTCTCCTTTAACACAAGCATTTCTTAATATAAAGTCATTGTCTACAACTTTTTTAATATAGCTATTGAGCTGGGAAACTGTTAATGTTTTAATATACATGTTTACTTCAATCCCTCACAAAGATTTTTTAAAAGCATAGTTGTTGTCATAGCTCCTACTCCACCAGGAACGGGAGTTACAAAAGCAGCCTTTTCTATAACCTCATTATATATAACGTCTCCTTGGATTTTACCGTCTATCATAGTGGTACCAACATCAATAACAACTGCATTTTCTTTAACATAATCTGCTGTTACAAAGCCTGGTTTTCCTATAGCTGCAACTAAAATATCTGCTTTATTACATATTTTTTTTAGATCTTTAGTTTTTGAATGGCATATAGTTACAGTAGCATTTTCGTTAAGCAAGAGCTGTGCTATTGGTTTGCCAACTATATTACTTCTTCCTATAACTACTGCATTTTTACCTTCAAGCTCTATATTACTGCTTTTTATCAACTCAATTATTCCCTTTGGAGTACATGGTATAAAACACTTTTCTCCTTTGTAAAATTTCCCTGTACTGATTGTACTTAATCCATCTATATCCTTCTCATAAGAAATTTTCTCTGTAACATAATCCTCATTTATATGCTTAGGAAGTGGAAGTTGGAGAATTATGCCTTGTACTTCAACATCTTCATTTAATTTTTCAATAATTTCTAGCAACTCTGCTTGACTTACATTCTCTTCTAAGTGAATGCTCTTAACTTTTATACCTAGTTTTTCACATAGCTTATTTTGATTATTTACATAATAAACTGACCCACCATCATTGCCTACTAATATATTGGCTAGACATGGAGGGTTATAACCTAGATTTAACTTGTTATTAATTAATATTTTTATATCTTCTCTATATTTTTCCGCAATTTTTTTGCCATCTAATTTTTTTCCCATGATAAACCCTCCAATATCATTTTATCTTATTTTATTTTTAGATAGATTAATTTTCAAATACTTTCCTAATTGAATCCTTAAAACCCATTACTTCTTTTTTATCATATTCCCAAGTACTCCATTAATAAATGCTGGTGAATTATCATCAGAATATTTTTTTGTAAGCTCTATAGCTTCATTAACAGAAACTTTATCAGGAACATCATCTAAAAACATAATTTCATATGTTGCAAGTCTAAGTATGGACATATCTATTTTGGATAATCTATTTAATTTCCAATTTCTTAGATTGTTTTCAATTTCACTATCAATAGTTTGAATATTTTCTTTAATCCCTTGGATTATTTTCGTAATATATTCAAAATCAACATCTTGTAATTTAATTTCTGTATTTTCCTTAAATCTCTCAAGTATGTACTTATATTCTTCCTTATTAATAGTCATTTCAAATAATAATTTCATTGCTATTTCTCTTGATTTTCTTCTGTTCATAAATTCCTCCTATATTGGGTCTGACAATATAAATTTTATTCTTATCTGAATTATTGTCAACATTTTATTTTTTATTCCTTTGTTAATAAACATGGAAACACCCTCTGTTTTCAGAGGGTGTATTTATTATTCTTCTTTATTACTATCATTTGCTTTAGGAAGCACAACATCTTGTATATAAACATTAACCATTGAAACATTAAGACCTGTCATAGATTCAACAGACTTTTTAACATTTTGTTGAACCTTTTGAGCTACTTCATGAATCTTTACACCGTATCTAACTACGACATATAAATCTATAGTAGCACTTTCTTCACCTACGCTTACTTTTACACCTTTAGATGCATTTTTCTTCCCACTTAACATTTGAGTTATTCCACCAACTAAGGTAGCGCTCATTCCTTCTATACCATCTATTTCTGAAGCTGCTAAGCCAGCAATAACCTCTACTACTTCATCAGATATTTTTACAATTCCCATCTCTATTTCATTTTTCATATCTTCATTCATTTTTGTACCTCCTTTGCTACTATTTTTCAAAGAAAATTATTGTTATGCTTATTATAGCAAAGACAGTATGATTTTACAAATATATTTATTGTTTTACTTGAATTTCTACATCCCTAACTTGTGTTACATCCATTACTACATCTTGAATCTGTTTCTTTTGCTCATCTGTTAGTTTCTGAATTGTTTTTAAAATAATAGTAACTTTATTTTCTCTGATATAACAAAGAGTGTCTTGATAACCTTTCCCTTGTAAAACACCTTCAATTTGAGATTGTTTAGGGCCATTTAAAGCTAATTGTGCATATTTTTTAGATAATTCTGCTCTTTCCTCTTTTGCTGTATGTTCATCATCTATCAATGACTTTAATGTTTGAAGAGCGGTAGATTGCTCATTATCCCTTATTATCTGCTGTTCTTTAAAATAACTGCTTGAACTACTTTTGCTTGAAGTACTTTTAGCTGAGGTATTCTTGTTTGAGTTATCAGTAGAAACAGTATCTTTCCCATTTGAAATATCATTTCCAGCTACATAATCTAAATCTGAATTTAATTTTGTAGCTAATATTCCCATACAAACGATTAAAACCAACAAAACACTAATTATAACACCTTGTTTTTTATTCATTTATACTCCTCCCATTTTCTATATGTTATTAACCTTTCTAAGAGATTAATATGCAATATTTTATGAATATATGTTATTTTTTCATAGGATAAACATTAACTTTACTTTCTTCTAAGCTAAATAAATTAATTATGGCGTTTCGAATTTGAAGCTTTATTAATTTATCATCTGCTCCTTCCGCTACAACACATACTCCTGTGACATTAGCATTATTCTTTTTAATTATCAAAGGTTCAGTACCATTTCCATTATTCATCATTACAACTGTTCTTCCATCATTTTTTTGAGTTGTCTTCCTTGTTCCACCCTCTACATCTTTTTCTTCTGTGAGGCTTGTAGAGTCATTTATATTGAACGCTGGTACTTTTTCTTCACCTCCTTTAAAATAAATCATTACTTTTACCCTTCCAACACCTGAAATATTTTCTAATATTTCTTTAAGCTTTGTTTCCATCTCATATTGCTCATTTTTATATTTAGTGCTAGTATCCTCAGTAGCATCCTTATCCTCTTTTTTCTCCTCTGAAGCAACTTTATTTCCCTTAGTACTACCTCCATTTAAATTAAAGGTACTAGTATTTTTAACTGTGCTTCCAAATATAGCTAACAGTATGCCTACTAAAACAAGTATAACTAAATTTGTAATGTACTTTTTACCACCTACATCTTTGGTTTTCCCTAAAATTTTATCCATATCAAATTTGAAAAAACCTTTTTTACTCATTTTTTCACCTCTTTTAATTTTATGGGTTATCCAATACTAAATTGTGTGAACTTTGATTTTACTTTTAGGTATATTCAAGGCAACACTCAAATAATCTTTTATATCATCACATTTTTTATTATTTGACACGTCTGATTTTTCTGGCCCCTTAGAATCCCCAATCTTAATCTTTTTAATTTTTTTTATTTTTTTATCTGTAAATCCCACATTTACTAAATCTATCACAAAGTTTTCTTTTTCTTTATCAAAACTTACATCTATTAAAACTTCATAATTATCTTTTGGAAATTTTTCTTTTAATTTATCTAAGCATATTTTTTCAAGGTTTTTTGAGAAAACACTAGCTGTATTATCTATATTGCTAATTTTATATTTATCATAATTTTTTTTATAATTTTTATTTTCAAAATATTCATAAGCTGTATCTACATAGCTATTTATATTAAAATCTTTATCAAAAATTTTAATTATTGGGTTCATAATAACAGTTATCAAAATTAATCCTAAAACAAATTTCGCATATTTTTTCATTTTATTATTAGGAAGAATCATTTCAACAGCTGTAATAAAAAATACGGCTGTACAAATATTTATTATCCATATTTTTATATATTGCAACAAATATAATCCTCCCTTCTAACCACCTATAACAATTTTTCCTGCTGATGCAATTATGGATACCATAATGAAAAACATAACAGATATACAAATAAGACAGGAAGTTATAAGTATAAGAGAATCGCCTGCTGAAGTAATACACTTAACTAATCTTTTATCACTAACAGGTTCAATCAATGCAGCTGTTATTTTATATACCAGAGCCATTATACTCATCTTGATTAAAGGAAAAACTATTATTACAATCATTATTATTAGCCCAATACTACTTAATGCATTCTTTAAAAGCAAAGAGTACCCTGCTACAGTTGATATAGCATCTGATAAGCTCTTACCCACTATTGGTATAAAATTATCAATCGCAAACTTCACAGTTTTCTCTGCCACTGCATCTATTGTGGAAGATGTTATTCCTCTTATAGTTATAATCCCTATAAATATTGTCATAAGAATTCCTTGCATCCATAGTGCTCCTTTATTTAGGAGTTTAGATAATCTGTCTATCTTATGTTCTTCTGAAATATTATTAACAAACTCCACAACAAAAGACATACATATAATAGGTATGATTAAATCTACAAACACCCTTGCACTAATATTTATTACTCCAATTACTATAGGATCCATAATTGCAGCTTGTGTAAATCCTCCTACACTAGCTAAAAGCATTAGTAATACTGGAATTAATGCTGCCATAAAATCAGTCATACTTTTTATAGCATGCTTAGCAGTGGATACTCCTATATAAAAACTTTTTGTCATTAAAATTATCAGAAGAGCATAACATGCAAAATACGCTATATTTGATAAATTCCCATTGCTAAATGCATTTTCTAAGTTACTAATCAAAGCACAAATTATACATATTACAACTATTGCAGACATTAACTTTATACAGGCTGTTACTTCTTTAAATCCATAGCTTGTCAGAGCTTTTATAATTTTTTTACTAGAGAATTTTCCATCTCCAGTTTTCATATATTGCTTAACATAGTCCTTTACATCAATGTCATTTAAAATTTCATATTCTGTTTTCATATTTGTCATATAATCATATAATTGTTCAACTTGTGCATCTTCCTTAGTCTCAGTAATAGGCTCCTTTGCATAAGCTTGTACATTAAAAGTGATTACTAATAAAAAGATTCCCAGTATAAATAATATTTTTTTCATCATAAATTACCCCGTATCTTTTTTACATAATCTTTAATATTCCCTGTAATACTGCCATTAAAATAGGAATTGCAAGAACTAATATCAAAATTTTACCTGCAAACTCTACTTTTGAAGCAAGGCTTCCTTCTCCTGCGTCTCTACATATCTCACTGCAAAAGGAAGCAAGATAAGCAATTCCTAATATTTTAAAAACAACATTTAAATATACAAAATCGATATTCGCTTTTAACGCAAGTTCCTGTAATAATTGTAAGACTGATGTTACTTTATCTATCATAAATATAAATATTAAAATCCCCGCAGCAAGGCTTATATGTACGGCTAAATCACTTCGTTTGTTTTTGATTACCAATATAATTGACAAAGCTACAAAAGCAAATCCTACAATTTTCACTATTTCCATATAAAATATTCCTCCTAAAATTGGAACAGAGTTTTAACCGTACTAAATAGTTTATTTATAAGATCAATTACCATCATCAATACAATCACGATACCTGCCAAGTTTGCTATTACTGCATAATCATCTTTTCCTGTTGTTTTTAAAACCTTATCTAATACAATTATTACTATACTAACCGCACCTATTTTGAATATTAAGTTAACATCCAACAATTTTCCCCCCTATAAAATCATAATTACTAATATGGCTCCAAATGAAAAGCCAAGATATCTATACATTTTTGTATTTTTTTGCATAATACTATCAGCATCTTTTATTTGCTTTTTTATGTTGTTAATAGTTAGATTCATTATACTTCTTTGACCTTCTATATCAGATTCTCCTAGGGTTCTAGCCATGTCCATAAGTACATTTATATCTTCTTTTTTTAAACTAATTAAGTCACAATTACCTTGAAAACTCTTTTCAAACCCCTCATATACACTATCTACCTTATTATCACTTAAAAGTTTCGAGACCTGACAAAATATATAACTTATTGGTTTATTACATTTTTCACCTACATGGAAAAATATTTCTGGTAATGATGTTCTTGTATATACAATTTTGTTTTGTAATACGTAAAGGGCTTGTTCAATTTCTTTTAATTGTAAAAGCCTATTCTTTAAATTTTCTCCTAAGATAAATCCTATTAAAGTACATCCTCCTAGTATAAAAATACATCCTAATGTTTTTAAAGCCATTTCATCTCCTCCAAAGTTTATCTTTTTTATCAAAATCATAGATATACTTTATTTTTCCTACCTCTTTAGAATCACTAAGAACGATCGCTCTTTTAAAAACATTATTATCTAATATATCTTTAAAAACTCCTCGCATATATAAATCTTCAATTCCAAACCCATGTATTGTAGTTATTAGGTTTACCCCTGAATTCAATGCTGTAAGTATACTTTCTATATCCTTATAAGTTCCTATTTCATCACAAACAATAACATCTGGAGACATACTTCTTACTGCCATCATAATACCTTCACTTTTCAAACAACTGTCTAATACATCAGTCCTTATGCCTACATCCATTTGAGGTACACCATTACTGCATCCAGCAATTTCACTTCTTTCATCTATTACACATATTTTTTTACCTGATAACCTCATACCATTGTTCATTCTCATTCCATTAGATAAATTCTTTGTTATATCTCTTATCAGAGTGGTTTTGCCGCATTTAGGTGGAGATATAACTATAGTATTTAAAACTTTATCTTCCTCCACTATTGAAGGAATTATTTCATTAGAACATCCTATAATTTGCCTACATATTCTAATGTTTAATGATGCTATATTTTTTATTGTTTTTACCTTATCTCCTTCCATTACACAAGACCCACAAATACCTACTCTATGACCACCTTTTATTGTTATATATCCATTCTTTATTTCTTCTTCAAAAGCGTAAATAGAGTAATTACTCATTCGTTGAAGAATAATTCTCACATCCTCTTCTGTTATAATATATTTAGTAATAACCTCTTTCTTTCCAAGGTAATACTGCAGAGGCATTTTTATTTTAATTCTTATCTCTTGCATATTTTCTATTCCATTTATATTCTCTAATTGTTCTCTTATACTTTGTGGTAAAATATAAAAAACATCTTTAGTATTCATTTTTTTCCTCCTCCCTTCTTATTAAATTTTTATTTATATTCTGATGAAATTATTCCAAATAACATAAATATAAATTATTAAAATATAAAATTTAATAAAAAAACTATATAAATTAAGAAATCATTTCCTCTCTTAATTTATATAGTTTCTAAAATTATTCTAATTTTTAAAGATAGTATTAAGCTACTTATGAAGAATTTTAAAGATAGTATTTATATTTTTAAAATAGACATAAAAAATAAGTTGTCAGATGATTTATAATTACAAAATTATCCGACAACTTATTTTAGTTCACAGTAAACATTACATAGATATTATCTTTGCGTTTTTACTTTTTAACTGATAACTATGTCTTGTTCACTAAATATAATCATATCTAAGACTAATATAATATTAAAAATATTCTTAATAATTTTCAACAAAAACTTCAAAATAGCCCTGAGGATGAATACAGGATGGACAAACTTTAGGAGCTTCTTTACCTTCATAAATATATCCACAATTAGAACATTTCCATAAAATCACTTCATCTTTCTTAAACACTTGATCATTTTCTATATTTTCTAAAAGTTTTTTATATCTTTCTTCATGTCTTTTTTCAACCTTGCTTATATTATAAAAGGCTTGTGCAATTTCATCAAAGCCCTCTTTTTTTGCTACTTCTGCAAAGTGAGGATAAAGCTCTGACCATTCCTCATGTTCTCCATTTGCTGCATATTTTAGATTTTCTACTGTAGTTCCAAGTCCAGCTCCATAACAGGCAGTTATTTCTACCCCATCATTCTGCATATCATTATTTAAAAACTTTAGAAAACGTTTTGCATGTTCTTTTTCATTTTCTGCTGTTTCCATAAAAATATTGGCTATTTGAACATATCCTTCTTTTTTGGCTGTTGATGAATAATAAGTATACTTTGTTCTTGCTTGACATTCTCCTGCAAAAGCTTTCATTAAGTTCTCAGCAGTTTTAGTTCCTTTCAATGTTTTCAATTTCACCACTCCTCACCCTATAAACTATTTTGCTTCACTAAGTTTTTTATTTACATCATCCCAATTTATAAGATTCCACCAATTATTAATAAACTCTGGTCTTCTATTTTGATATTTCAAATAATATGCGTGTTCCCATACATCAACAACAAGTATTGGTATACTTCCCCATTGTGTCAAATTTTGATGTTTTTCAATTTGTAAAATTTCTAATTTATTAAACATTCTATTCCATACAAGAGCACACCATCCTGAGCCTTCAACAGCGGCTGCAGCTTTAGTAAACTGTTCTTTAAAGCTTTCAAAACTTCCAAAGAATTCATTTATTTTCTGTGCAACTTCACCTGTTGGATTTCCTCCTCCATTAGGTTTCATATTCTCCCAAAAAATTGTGTGTAATATATGTCCACTACCATGAAATGCCAATTCTTTTTCCCAATGCTTTACTAATGAAAAATCACCTATTTCTCTTGCCTCTTTGAGTTTAGTTTCTGCACTATTAAGTCCATCAACATATCCTTTATGATGGATGTCATGATGAAGTTTTACTGTTTCCTCATCGTAATATGGCTCTAATGCATTATAATCATAAGGTAATTTAGGTAAAGTATGACTCATTTTAATGTCCCCTTTCTATCATTAAATTTATATTATTAATAGTATTAACAAATTAAACAAAAATAAATTATATTTATTAACCAAATTTTAAGTTTTATTGTATAATTTAGATTACTTAAATTCTATAACATTAGATAATTATTGTCAACATTTTTAAATTGTTTGTTATTTATTTTTATTTGTTGATAATATATGTTTATAAATAATATAATCAAAAATACTGTTTAGTGTTTATTTTGTCAAAATTCAGACAATTAATTATTTTTAATAGAACATAGAAAACTTATCTAATCTAAAAAGCATTCTTGCCTTTATAGTAAAATTTTGGTAAAATAAAATCATTAGATATTTACGTATTTATTAAAAAAAGATGGAGTTAATGTGAATGGATAATAGAGATTTTTTTAATAAACTTGCTTTTCAATGGGATGACATTTCTCATCATCAACCTGAAAAATTTAAAAAAAATTGTAAAATTAGCAAACATTCAAAATAAATGTAAAATAATTGATATCGGTACAGGCACAGGTGTTATGTTAGAATATCTTTTAGATACAAATCCTCAAAAAATAGCAGCCATAGATATTTCAGAGAATATGATAGCTATTGCCAAATCAAAATATAAGGACAATAGAATATCATTTATAAATGAAGATATACTTAACTTTAAAGAAAATGGCTATGATTTTGCCATTCTCTACTCTGTATATCCACATTTCAAAAATAAAGATATTCTTTTCAAACAAATTTCAAATTTACTAAATAAAAATGGGAAAATAGTTATTGCTCATTCTGAAAGTAAAGAAAAGATTAATTCTGTTCATTTTCGTAGTCATACTATTAAAAACGATATTCTTTCTCCAATTGAAATCACCTTTAAAATTATGTCAAAATATTTTAAAGTAGGTACAATGATTGACAATGAAGAAATGTACTTTATTGATGGAATTAAACTATAACAATAATAAAAATACTACCCTTAATAAGGGTAGTATTTTTATTATTGTGGTGGGTGGCAATTACCACAAGGTCCATATCCTTGAGATTTAGCCTTTTCTAAACTTATAGATATTTTACTTTTCTTTAAAGATGAGCATCCATTTACATGATATTTTTTACCTGTATTAGTTATATAAACTCCAACCCCTTTAGTTTGAGGTATTTGAGATGAACTATTTCCTGTAGCTAAAATCCTGTTAGATTTATTATTTTTGCTTGTAGAATAGGTATCTGTTTTTTTAGTTTTCTCACTAGTGTTTTTAGTTGTATTACTGTTTCCATTGTAATTATATGTTCCAGGTTTTTTATCAAAAGTTATTTTAGTTCCATCACTAGTAGCTACTACAGTTCCACATTCATCAGTTCTATATGTAGTGATTTTTTTATTTTGTAACTTAATCATAGTTTCCTTATGTGGATGTCCATAGTCATTTCCTTTTTCACACATAATTACTGCATATTTAGGATTAACTTTAGCTAAGAAAGCATCTGTAGTTGATGAATGGCTTCCATGATGTCCAACTTTCAAAACATCTGCCTTAATATCAAGTTGTTTTTTTAAAATTTCTCCTTCACTTATAGATTCCGCATCTCCAGTAAATATAAATGAGTTATTACCATACTTCATTTTTATTACAATACTATAGTTATTTAAATCTTGATAACTTGAATTATTGGGTGCTAATATACTCCAGGTGGCTCCACCTAACTTATAGTTATCTCCCACTTTTGGTGCTGTTACTTTCATGTTTTTATTTTGTACCGCTGTTATAACATCTTTAAATGTTTTGGTTGTAGTACTGATTTTAGGCATCAATATTTTATCTATATTGAAAGTCTTAATTACTACATCTAATCCTCCTATATGATCCTCATGAGGATGAGTTCCTATGACATAATCCAGCTTAGATATTCCTTGCTTTTTAAGATAATTTACCACTAAATTTGAGTCAGCATTATTTCCTGCATCTATTAGCATATTATGTGAATCTTGTTGAATTAAAATACTATCTGCTTGTCCTACATTAATATAATGTACTTTTAGCTTACCACTTATATTTGTAGAATTTTTATCTGAATATGATAAATCTCCATTCTTTTTATTAGAAGTATCTTGTGTCACAATACCTTGTTTTTCTTCAACCTTTTTTGAACTGTTTTTACTATTGGAATTACATCCAACTAAAGAGATTATAAAAATAAATATTGTAATTAAATTTAAAAGTCTTTTCTTGTTATTTGCCATACTCGTACTCCTTAAATTAAATCATCTAAATATATAATTTCATTTTTAAATTACTGTTTTTTATATTATTTTTAAATTTTTTCAATAATTCTTAAATCGTATCCAACGTTTTAAAAGTATATCCTCTATTTTTCCATTCATTTATTAAAGATTCTAATATCTCTGTATTAGTCTTAGATATTGCATGTAAAAGCATAATCCCCCCATTATGAGTTCTTTTTAAAATTAAATTTTTAGCATATTCATTAGAAGGCTGTTTTTCAGGCTCATAATCTTTATATGCAAAACTCCAAAAAATAGTTTTATATCCAAGCTTTTGTGTATTATATAATGAAAGCTCGTTATATGCTCCCATTGGAGGTCTAAAAAATTTGTCCATCTTTCTTCCTGTAATTTGCTCAAAGGTCTTTTCAGTAGATAAAATCTCATTATTAAATTTTTCCTTATTAGTTTTAGCTAATTTAGCCATTGAAAGATGACTTTTTGAGTGATTTCCCACTAAATGCCCTTCTTGAACCATTCTTTTAACTAAATCTTTATTTTGCTTAATATATGGTTCTGTTACGAAAAACATAGCTTTTACTTTATTTTTCTTTAAAGTATCTAATATTTTAGGAGTATACCCATTTTCATATCCTTCATCAAAAGTCAAATATAATGCCTTTTCATCAGATTTACCTACATAATAAGCATCTTTATTTTTTATTATAGATAAAACTTCTTTTGGTTCTTCTGGCTGTATGCCTTTATCATTAGGAATAAAAAACCACTCTCTATCCTTCATATTAAACTTACTTGTATCAACCTTTTCTTCTTTTTTAGCAGTTTTTACTTCATTTTCGTTTGCTTGTTTATTTTTATTTAATCCTTGTTTTTTCTCATCCTTTTCTGTTGCTTGTACAGTTCTATCATTATTCTTCTCACTTTTGGTGGGTATATTCTGTGATTGCACAGATTTATTATTTTTAACCTCTCCAGTCTCTTTTTCTTTATTGGCACATCCCATTAGTGCCAAAGCTAATCCTAAAGAAATTAGTCCTATAAGAAACTTGCTTTTCATTATGTCACCTTCTTATTATAATTTTTCTTTTACAATGTTTTTTATATAAACTATCTTTCGATTTTATTATTATTTTAAAATATTTATAGATTAATTACATTACAAAGTTATGACATTTTATTACTTTATATGTGTAATATAGCTCTTGCAATGGAAAAATACACCATAAGAGAAGCGGCATCAACTATAGTTGTTATTAATGGGCTTGCCATTATAGCTGGATCAAGTTTTAGCTTTTTAGCTATTATAGGAAGAACTGCCCCTACAATTTTAGCTAAAACTACTGTGAAAAGTAAAGTTATACATACAGTAACTGATATATATAAAGATACTTTTTCTATAAAATATATCCTTAGAAAATTTATAAAAGATAAACTTATTCCAACAATTAAGCTTACTCTTAATTCTTTCCAAATTACTTTTAATGTATCTTTAACTTTAATTTCTCCTAGAGCAATGCTTCTAATAACTAAAGTTGCTGATTGTGATCCTGCATTACCGCCTGTATCCATAAGCATAGGAATGAATGCAGTTAATATTACTACAGATTGAAGTACATCTTCAAATTTTTTTATTATATGTCCAGTAAAAGTAGCAGATACCATAAGAATAATGAGCCAAACTAATCTATTTTTAGCTAAAGTCCAAACTCCAGTATTTAAATATTCTTCTTCTGAAGGGGAAATAGCAGCCATTCTCTGGAAATCCTCTGTATTTTCTTGATCAATAACATCTACTACATCATCTATAGTAATAATTCCTGTAAGCCTATTTTCTAAATCAACTACTGGTAACGAAATTAAATCATATTTTCTAAATACTCTAGCTACTTCTTCTTGATCCTCATTAGTATTTACATGAACTATATCTTTTTTCATAATGTCTTTAATCTTTATATCGTAATCACTAAGTATAAGCTTTCTTAAAGATATTATTCCATCTAATTTTCTTCTTTTACCTGTTACATAACATGTATAAATAGTTTCTTTATTTAATCCAGTATCTTTTATATGACGTAAAGCCTCTTCCACTGTCATATCTTTTTTTAGATCTACATACTCTATAGTCATTAAACTTCCTGCTGAATAATCAGGATAATTCAAAAATTCATTTATAAGCTTTCTTTCCTCTACATTAGAGTACTTAAGAATCTTTTTTACTACATGGGCCGGCATTTCTTCCAATAAGTCAATCATATCATCAAAATATATTTCTTCTATTATGTATTCTAATTCCTTATCTGTAATAGAAGATATTATTTTTTCTTGTGATTCACTACTAATATAATTAAAGACTTCGGCCGCTAAATTTTTTGGTAACATTCTAAAAACTAGTATTGCTTCTGAAACATCTAACTCTTCAATTAATTCTTCAATTAATTCCCCAATGTGTACAGAGTTAAAATTTATTATTGTTTTTCTTACTTCTGTATATCTTTTTTCTTTGATAAGATATACTATATTTTCCAAATCCTTTTTCATTTAACTCAGCTCCCACTAACACCATATCTTTGATAGTTATGGTGTTTTTTATTTTATTTTTATAATACTTGTCTATATTCGGACTAGGACCACTATCCATAACTATCACCTTCTTTAAAAGATATTTTGTAGAGAAAGCTTAAATAAACTTAGATCCCACTATTTAAGAGGAATTCTAAGTTTTTACCATATTTAAATATTAACATAAGAATAATATTATGACAAATAGTATCATACTTTATCATATGATATAAGATTAATAATTGATTATACTTTTTATAAAAAATCCCATAACAATCCTGTAACTTATGGAATTGTATGTGATAAAGAGTTACTTGATTTAATATAAGCTGTAGATAATAAAGGTTCTTTAAATATGGATAATATTAGAAAAAATATTCACCCTAACCTTTGTTCAATAATACTAGTTAAATGAAAAAAAGGATTAGTGCTAATATGATTTATAGCTCTTTTTAAAACACATCTTCCTGATAAAAAACTATTATAGTTATTAATTTCATTTGTATAGAAATAGATCATTTTTCATATACTAAATTTCGTGTGAAGAATCAAAATAAAAGGAGTGTTTTGAATGGGTATAGCAACTATGACTGTAAACAATTATCAAAAATGTATCGATGAATGTAATAGATGTACTCAAGCATGTTATGAATGTTTTGAGGCATGTATTAATGAACCTGATTTAAATAATAGAAGAAGTTGTGTGAAAATGCTCATTGAATGTGCAAAGATGTGTGAAATGTCAGCAAGCATTATGTCTATGAATGGGCAATTTGCAAAAGAACATTGTAAAATGTGTGCTACTGCTTGTGATTCATGTGCTAAAGAATGTGAAATGTTTACAGATGAACATTGTAAAAAATGTGCACAAGAATGCCGTACATGTGCAGATGAATGTAGAAGAATGTCTACTATGTAAACAGTCTGTAAAAACAGTTGGTAATTTTACTATTACTGACTGTTTTTTTGTTTTCAAATTAATTATTTTCTCTATAAAATCTGAAATTTTGTTTTATTGAAAATATATATTTTTTTATTAGTTTCTTCACATTTTCTACATATCTCAATGATATAATGTTCATATAGAAAATTAATCAATATCCATCCTTAAATTGATTAATAGTCTTTGGTAAATATGATTTCTAAAAAATCTACATTCATCCTTACTTAATAAAAAGAAGTCTATTTTTTATCTAGACTTCTTTTTATTATTTTGTCTTTTAAAACCATACTACAAAATTTACACACCTTTTTCTTTACTTGTTTTGGGTATTGGCTTTTTAGATGTATTTAAGTTACAACAATCTAGCTTTCCATTTCCAAATGATTTTTCATTTTCTTTTACAATTTTCTTTACGCTGTTTTTAAAATATTCTTTTATAAAGTTTTTCATAATATATTTCCCCCTCAATAATTGTTTTATCTATTACAAAGTAATTAATTATAATAATATTTGTTCTATCGTTATACTAATAGATACTTAAATTTAAATAAAATACTTATTTCTTTAAACTTATAATAACTAATTGTTATGAAGATTGTATGAAAACCTGTTATAATTGGAGAAAATATTTATCTTTTTAATAAAAGAATTAGAAATAAAAAAGATAGACTTTATAGTCCATCTCCTTATCTTATAACTCTTTTAATAGTTATATAATCTTATTATTTTAGAGAAAACTTTTATACTTTTTACTTTTTATCATTATTAAACATAGCCATTAATTCTCCAAATGGATTGTTTATATCTTTTTCTGCTTCTCTTTTCATTTTATTCATGTAATTTTGAACTTCTCTTTTATTTATTTTATCATTCTTATTATTAAATCTCTTATTAAATGATGATGCTTTTTGTCTAAAGTTGCAATTTGTATTTGTACAAACGTAAATTTGACCTTCCCCATGTCCCCTAAGCTCTAACCTTTTTTTACACTCCGGGCATCTTGCATTAGTAAATTTACTTATATTTTCTCTATGGCCACACTCTCTATCCTGACATACATTCATTACTCCATGCTTACTTTTAACTTCTAGCATATACTTGCCACATTTAGGGCATTTTTTGCCGGTAAGATTGTCATGCTTAAACTTATCGCTGCTTTTCTTAACATCTTGAACTAATTCAGTTGCATATTTTTTCATTTCCTCTGTAAAATTTCTTGGATTTTTCTTGCCTTTGCTTATAAGTTCTAGCTCAAGCTCCCATTTAGCAGTCATTAACGGTGATTTCAATTCCTCTGGCACAAACTCTATAAGCTGCTTTCCTTTTGATGTAGGTAATATTTCTTTTCCGTTCTTTTCTATATAGAACATATTAAATAGTTTTTCGATAATATCAGCTCTTGTAGCAACGGTTCCTATGCCACCAGTTTCTCCTAATGTTTTAGCAGAAACCTTATCTACAGCTACATATTTTTGAGGTTTCTCCATTGCTGATAATAAAGTACCTTCATTAAATCTTGCTGGTGCTTTTGTTTTAAGCTTCTTACTTTCTACTGATGTTATGCTTAATTTATCACCTTTTTTAATTATGGGTAACACTTGACTATTTCTTTCATCCTCATCCTCTGCTAAATCATCAACTCTATCGTATACCTTTTTCCAGCCTTTTGATTTTATTACATTTCCCTTTGCAACAAAAATCTCATCATTAATACTTACTTTTATAGTAGTTTGTAAATATTCATATGGTGGTAACATAACAGCTAGAAATCTTTTAACTACTAAATCATAAATATGTTTTTCTTCATTACTTAAAAGAGATATTTTCCCTCTTTCTTCTGTTGGAATTATTGCATGATGGTCACTTACCTTACTATTATCTACAAAACCCTTATGAGCATTTATCTTACTATTTAGTATTTCTGTGGCACAAGTTTTATAACTACCTATTGAAATAGCTCTTAGTCGTTCTGGTAATGTAGCTACTATATCAGTAGAGATATATCTAGAATCTGTTCTAGGATAAGTTAATATCTTGTAATTTTCGTATAGTCTTTGCATTATAGACAATGTTTGTTTAGCTGAATATCCAAAAATTCTATTGGCATCTCTTTGTAGCTCTGTTAAATCATATAATGCAGGGGCAAATTGCTTTTTAGCACTTTCATTAACTTCAACTACATTTCCTTCTTTATTCTTTGTTTTTAAAAGAATTTTATTTGCCTTATCCTCTTCAAAAATATTACTATTATTGTTTTTATCTCTCCATTGAAGTGTAAAACCTTTAGTCTTTGCATTTATTACAAAATAATCTCGTGGTTTAAAATTTTTTATTTCTTCTTCACGATTAACTATCATAGCAAGCGTTGCTGACTGTACTCTACCTGCTGTTAATTGAGCATTATGCTTACAAGTAAGAGCTCTTGTAATATTTAAGCCTACAACCCAGTCAGCTTCTGCTCTACATTGTGCTGCCTTATATAAATTATCGTACTTTGATGAAGGTCTTAAATTTCTAAAACCTTCTTTAATAGCCTTATCTGTTTGTGAAGAAATCCAAAGTCTTTTAAGTGGTTTTTTTACTCTTGCTTTGTCAATTATCCATCTAGCTACCAATTCACCTTCTCTTCCCGCATCTGTTGCAATCACTATTTCACTAACATCATTTCTTTTCATTAAATCCTTAACTACGTTGAATTGTTTTCCAGACTTTTTAATTACAACAAGCTTCATTTTTTCAGGAAGCATAGGCAAATCTTCTATTTTCCATTGCTTATATCTATCATCGTATACTTCAGGATCTGCAAGAGTTACTAAATGTCCTAAAGCCCATGTAACAATATATTCTTTTCCTTCCATATAACCATTTCTTTTTTCTTTGCAATTTAAAACTTTTGCTAAGTCCCTTCCCACTGATGGCTTTTCTGCTAATACTAAAACTTTTCCCATATATTTTTGTCCTTTCATCGTCCTATAGTGTATATTTAACAACTTTAAAATAGTATACACTAAATACTAATTTTATGCTAACTTCTTATATCTAGTTAACTCTATTCCTATTATTATATAACTGATAATTTATAGAAAATTAAGAAATAATTAAGAAATTTGCATTTTTTATTTTAATAATTATCTTGTATTATTATAAACATAAATAAAATATAATCGCTTATTAGGGGGAATATTATGGGAAATTTTATAGAAAAAATATGCTTTATAAAAGAATACATTTTAAATTGGAAAGTAATAGGCGCAATATCACCAAGTTCCAAAAAATTAGCATACAAAATGGTAGAAAATATAGACTTTCAAACTGCAAAAAACATAGTTGAATATGGTCCTGGGACAGGAGTTTTTACAGAAGAATTAGTAAATCGAAAAAGAAAAGGCACTAAACTTTTTGTAATCGAATATAACTTAAAATTTTATAACATATTGAAAGAAAAATATGGTCATATAGAGGATGTTTATATAATAAACGATTCTGCAGAAAAAATAGATATTCATTTGAATAAATATGAAGTTTATAAAATAGATTACATTGTATCTGGATTACCTTTTGCTAGCCTTGAAAAAGCTACTTCTATAAATATACTAAAAAAATCTAATGAATTGTTAAAAGAAAATGGAAAATTTATAACATTTCAATATACCTTATTAAAAAAAGATTTTATAAATAAGTTCTTTTTTAATATAGAAACTAGTAGAGTTATGAAAAACCTTCCTCCAGCTTATGTACTTTCTTGCGATAAGCTGTCTTAGTAACTTAAACGGATTTCTAAAATTTATGTGGGATTTTTAGATTTATCTGAATATTAAAAATTTCTACAATAAATCATATACATAAATAAATAGGTACTACATATTATTAATTCCTTATAGTACCTACTATTTATATTTATTTCATTTTTAAAAGAATATAAAAGTCCATATCTTTTACAATAATTGTTTCTGATGAAACATTTTTTGTTACACCTATATGATTAAAAATGACTTTAATTTTTACTTTATTATTTTCATCCATAAAAGTCATATCTTCACTTGGTACTGAGTCTAATCCTATCTGTTCTTTATATTTATTATAAACTAAATTTGCATATTCATCTAACCTTTTACTATAAACCTTATTTTTCTCATAAAAAACTTCAAAAGAAAATGTATCCCTATTGTATATTATTTTGATTAAGTCATTGACTTTTGTTTCATTATTCAAACTCATTATGTTAAATAAATAGTCATAGCCATTAACATTTACAGGTTTCTGAAAGCTATTGCTATTGTAGTATATATAATCATTACCTATACCAGTACCTACACTCGTAAATTTAAATCCAAATACATTCTTCATATCATTAATATTAAATTTATCAGGAAGATACTTTACATTTTCTAGACTATGATTATTCTTAAAATATTTGAGTATCATACTTATTTGAGTTTTATCATTTTCAGAAACATTCTTATTAGAATTTATATTCTTTTTGTCTTTTAACATATTGTTTCTTAATAAAATTTTTTCTAACCTTTTATTTTGACTGTATTTAGATAAAGAATAACTACTAAACGGACCTAATACTGAATTTAATACTATTATAGAAAGAGATATAGGAATAACTATATTTTTAAGTTTTTTATTATTAATAGAAAAATAGATCATAATTCCTAATATCCATATTCCAAGTACAACTACAAAATACCTTTTTTCCGTTATCCCATAAGCTTTTATTCTAATTCCTATTGAACAGAACATCATTGCCATAAGAGGTAATATAATTTTAGGAAACCATAGTGCGAAACTTCGGGCTAAGATGCTTTCATTGTTTATTGGATATATAAAGAAAATTACCCCTACACTTATTAACGAATACCATAACACCAGATGAGATACAATACCTATAGGCCATTTCATTGTAATTACAACTTTTGCAAAGTATACATATAATATGATTGTATAAACTGAAATTAAAGGTATTACTATATATAAAATGAGTATTTTAAAGGCTTTTGGGTAATTAGATACTTTAAATTCATCTTTTTTAAAAGGTAATTTTCCTAAAAACAAAGATAAAGCAAAGACTAACGCCGTAAACAAAAACATATAATAATAAATTTTTCCTGGTATGTGTATATAAAAAAGCTTATCTATAGAAAAAACTATAGCTGAAATTCCCAAAAACAATACAAAAGAATATATAATTGTAAGAAAAAATTTCGAGATTACTTTTATAACATATAATTCATAATAGTCTTTATTTCCTATCCATAGTATATACATAAAAGATATATACAAAAACAAACTAACTCCCATGTATCTTGTTATACTCACCATATTAAATTCTTTAAGAAAGAAAGTATAATAAAATACTAAAATTATCCCATCTAATATATATAAAATACCTTTAAACTCTTTTTTTAATTCTTCTTTTTTTTCAATTATAAGTTTTATACATAAAGATAGAGGTATTCCAAGGGCTATAGTCATATTAATACGTCTTAGGTTATTCATTGTAACATTACTTAAAAAATTTTGTTTTTCAGACATAATTATAAGCATTATTGTTAACATCGTAGAGAAGCCTATAGTTAAGGGAAATCTTTTAATACTATTGTAAATTCCTTTTAAATTGTTTTTTGCTACTGACTTAAATTTCATTTTTCATCACCTTCCTAAATTGATGAACTAAATAATTAAAAACTCAGAATTGAAATATAAATTAGCAACTCTTCTTATATATAATAAAGTATCTACTATTAATAGATACTTTATTATACAAATACTTATATTTTATTTTATAAATTAATATTTAAGGTTAAATTTTAAAATCCAACTTCTCTTTTGGGTCTTACACTTAAGTCTATAATATCTTTAGAATCATAAAATTTCATAAATCTTTCTCTTCTCTTTCTTAATGTTATACCATCTACAGCCATTCTATCAGCCAATACACCACAACTGTCTTTCAATATTTGTTCATAAGGTTCTTTCCCAACAGAATAAAATATTTTAAATCCTTTAGACTGAAGATATTTTAATTTAGAATCTGATGACTTTACACTAAAACCATGAGGATATACATATATAGGGGTTTGTCCAATCAGAGAAGCCACTTCTCTTTCCCACTTATCTGTGTCTATTTTAAATTTGTCTAAAGGCATTTTTTGTGTATTATTATGCCCATAAGAATGTGAAGCAAAACTCCATCCAAGCTTTTTTAGTTTATCAACTACTTTTTTAGCTTCCTTTCTTTCTGATTCATAATTTTTAGAACTAAGATCAGTAGAATAACCTAATATTCCTTGATAACCCGTTAAAGCTATAGTAGGTCTAGCTCCATTTAAACTAAATTCAGGATGAATTTTTATAAACCCTTCTATTATAGGTATAATTTCATTATCCTTTGATATTTTTTCTTCTTCATTATCACCCTTGGTGAAAGTTGCTATATCTCCCTTTGAATCTAATATAATTTTATCACTGGTTCCTCCTCTCATTCCATCATTATAAGACAAATCGTCTACTGACATAATAATTGGTTTTTTCCCCTCTGGAATAAGTAATTCCTTTCTTCTCATTCTCTTTTGTCCATTTTGTTCATATTCTTCATAGACATCTTTTATATTTACTAAAATATAATCTTTATCATAGATAGACTTTAAAATTTTATTAAATTCTCCTACAGTTATAAACCAATCGTCAAAATTATTACTTCTTTTATCTCCATTAAAGGCTACTTCAGGATTTGAGATTAATGGATGAAAAAATATATTTTCAATAGATCCTTTCCATGGCTTTTTTTTGATATTTTTTTGTGTTGATATTTCCCCATTTCCCCCTATTCTTTGTGTTTTTTTATCACTATTTGTTTGTACAACTTTACTACTATGTACTAATTTTGCATCCTGTTTTCCAAGATTAAACCCTAAAAATATAGAACCAATAAAAACAAATGTAAAGATTATACCTGCAATAACTTTTTTATTCAATTCTATCACCTCAAAATTTGCATATTATACTTCTAGCACCATAATAATACAAGAAAATTTGTATATATAAGTTACAATTGTTTAACAATTAATATTATTTTTCTTTTTAATATTATTCATTTTTAAGTGATCCTATTTACAAATAATAAGAGCATCCGTTTGTAGATGCTCTTACATAAAAAATTTATTTTTTATAACTTAATCCCATAAGTTTAAATCCACCTATTATTCCAAATACAAAACCACTCCAAGTAAGCATTCTATAAATTGTTGAATTGCTTTCAAATTTTATGGATAATAAAACTAAAATCAACCCTAATAAAAAAATTATTAAAGGATTATATTTTTTTAATGTTTTCATAACTCTGCACCTTTCTAAATGAAATATTATTAGTAAAAATTAAATCATTTATGTACCTTTGTCCAAACTTATTATTTACAGCAAATATTATAGCATACTATTTTATTTATTGAAAATGAATTCATTTTTATTCTTACAGATAATACACTTACCCATATATCTGTTTTTTTAAGTCCATAAACAAATGTTAAGCTATCTTCAATACATACAATGCTCACTTAAATTTCACCTTTTCTTATCATATTTTTAAAAGTTTTGCTACATTTCCACCTAAAACTTGCTCTATAACTCCTTTATCTTTACAAACCCTTTCTATTGAAAATTTGGATACTATTAAATCTCCATAAGGAATATCTGAACTAAACAAACATTTTTCAGGAAGTTCTTTAATTGTCATACTTAAAGCTACAGTAGTATAAGAAGCTGATAAATCAATATATACATTTTTAGTTCCTTTTGTCCTTTTAATTACATCAAGCCAATTAACGCCACCCAAATGTCCTATTATTACAGGTACATCAGGATACTGCTGAGCTAAATTAAATATTTCCTTTATATCATCTGAATTCAAAGGCCAAAATGCATGAATCCAAATTGGTAAGTTAGAAAAATCATGTGAAGCTTGAAATACAGTTTCTAAACTTCTTACTTTACCTGTAGCTACTGAAAATTCTCCAAGACCAATAAATCTATTTTTAATTACATATTCTTCTATCCATGAAGCAGTTTTTTCATAATCTAAACCTACTGGCACACTACCAAAGCCATAAAATTTTGATGGATATTTATCAATAATCTCCTTTTGTTCCTTGATTGAAGCTATTTTTGTTTCAATAGAATTTTTTCTACCAGAAATGATTTCGTATAACTTATTTAGTTCCTTTTCAAATTCACCTAAACTATTAGTAACTTCCGGATGTATAGAAGTAGAAAACAATATAGTTTTATCAACTCCGGCTTCATCCATTAAAGAAATATGTTTTTTAACTGGCAATATAACATGTGCATGGCTATCAATTATCATTTAGTATCACTCCTTATAAATATTTCATATATGAAGTATTTTATTAAAAGAAAAACCTTATTCTTTATTAAGGCTTTCTTCTATCTTCGCAAGTAAACAATATAATGTTTTCTGTTCTTCCTCTTCCAGAACACTATACATATCAATTAAAAATTTTTGATATACACTCTCCATAGTCTCTCTAACATCAATTCCTTTTTGAGTTAGTGACACCAATGTCTGTCGTTTATCTACTGGATTCTTAAAAGTGCCAACAAGCTCTTGCTTTTCCATTCTTCTTATTATTGTTGTCATATTACTTGCAACACACTTTACTTTATTCGTTAATTCAGACATAGTAATGCTTCCTTCAAGTGGAATGTTCCTTAGAACCCCGAACTGAACTCCTGTAGCACTATATCCAGAGGTTGAATGAACAAAATTTTCAACTGAAACATCATTAATATGGCGAATTTTCATGTAAATATCACGTAATAATTCTTTTGACATATTTCACCTCTAAATTACTTCATATATGAATTATATTTATAATAAGGCATATTTTATATTTTGTCAATTAAAATAAAATAGGTCTTTTTTCTTTTCTGATTGATATATGATAATGTCTTAATATAACACATGTGATTATGTCCCAAATATAAATTTTAGTATACAATAAACCTCATAACTTGAAATGAGGTGGACATACTGAGAAAGGTTGCTTTAAGAAT
>NZ_JAPQFJ010000017.1 GCF_026738875.1 Clostridium brassicae | reverse complement strand
ACCCCTAAATATATACAATTAAAATTTAATATATGAAGTTAAATACAATAAATTAATTAATGTAATATTATCCAAAACAGTAAATGGACTTTTACTTTTCTTTAGTGTTGTCAAATTTAATTCTGTGGAATTATTCCAGTAGGCTCCGCCTAAAAATCTGGGCGACTATGGAATATATTGAATAATATTAACAGGTAATTATATGAAAATATAATTTTTATATTTGTACGAAATCTAGGTAATTAGAAATTTTTTAAAGGTACATACGTAAAATCGCTATGCATTCTAACAAATAATACCTTACATAACTAATTTTATACTTTTAGTTGATATGTTGTTTACTAGGTGATATTATATTAATATACCTATATGTAGTTTTCAAAACCGCATATCGAATTACTTTATAAGGAGGATTTATTTTGGAAAAAATAGCTTTAATCTCAGATAGTACATGTGATTTAAATAAAGAAACTATAAACACCTATGATATAAAAATACTTAACTTAAAAATAATTTATAAAGACAGAGAATATATTGATAGAGTAGATATAACTCCTCAACAAGTATACGATAACTTAAAAATAGAAGTACCTCATACATCCTTGCCCTCTCTAGAAGATATGCATAATCTTTTTTATAAACTTGAAGATGAAGGATATACTCATGCTATTGTAATTCCTATAGGTTCTGGGTTATCTGGCACTTATAATACATTACGACTAGCAGCAAGTGAACATTCTAATTTAAATATAACAGTTTTTGACTCAAAATCTTTGACTCTTGGATGTGGTGCTCTTGTAAAAGATTGTGGTGAAATGATAAAGAATGGTAAGAGTTATGAGGAAATTGTCTCAGCTCTCCCATTACTTAGAGATAATATTAGTGTTTACTATATAGTTGATACTTTAGAATACTTAATAAAAGGTGGAAGAATCGGAAAAGTTTCTGGTATGTTTGGACAATTATTAGATATTAAACCAATAATCTCTATAAATAGCGATGGTGTTTATTATACCTATGCTAAAGTAAGAGGAAAAAAACAAGCAAAAAATAAACTTATGGAAATAATTCAAAACACTTTAAATACATCTAAATCAAAAATTTGGGTAATGCATGGTGGGGCTTATGAAGAAGGTAAAAAATTCTATGAAGATTTAAAAAACAACCCAAATATAACACATATAGGCTTTGGAGATATAAGTCCAGTTGCTGGTGTTCATACAGGCCCTGGACTTCTAGGCGTAGTTATTGAAAAAGAGTCTCTTGTTTAAGGGACTCTTTTTTACTAGTGTATAATCTATTACCAATCACTTCTTATGATTTTGAAATTAATATACATCATCTTAATCTTGTAACAGTACACATACATATATCATATAATTTATAGGAGAATAAATTTCTTTGGAGGTTTTTAATGTATAATTGTTGTTACCCCTACATGCCATATATGAATATATATGATAACGATGAAGATTTAGAAGAAATGTATCCTAGAATTTATCACGTAATTTATCCCATGATTAAAATGCATTGTGATAAAATGGAAAGAAGATATGGTTGGATGTATTCTCCAACAGAAAAAGACATGGATGATATTTGTAAGGATATATATGAAAATATTAAAGATTATCTAGATGAACTTGATGACGATGATAATAATCATTACAATAGACAGCGCCCTTATGGTAGAAGAGGAGATATAAATGATTTAATAAGAATACTATTCCTTAGAGAACTATCAGGGCGACGTAGAAGACGTAGAAGGCGTAGAAGACGTAGAAGACCATATTACGGATATTGGTACTAACAATTAGTAAAAAATATTGATTTATTATATCTCTAATTCTAAAAGCAAAGATAGGATATATTATATATGTATATCCTATCTTTTATGGTATTAATGCACATTTTTTGTATTATTAAAATTTCCACATTTTTATTTTTTTTCAATATTACTATTCCTATTTTCATCATATTTATGTATCTTACTAGAATTATTGTCATCTATATTTTTTAATTCACTGCTAGAAACAGATTCACCATTTTCGTCATATACAACATAACGAGTACTCAACTCTTGTCCATTGGTTTTACACATATTCTTAAGCCACTCAAATGTAGCTGGTTCTGTACTAAGCGCTTTTTCAATATCTTCAGCTAACTTTTGGTTTTTTGACATCTTCTCTACTAACTTTGGAGAAAGGTTAACAGTTAATTGAGTTCCAGATCCTACTTTTTCTGTAGTCATATTAAATTTAATGTTTGGGAATTTCTTGCAAAGGTCCTTGAAATATTTGCCTGTTGAATCAAGATTATTATTAATTTCTAGTGTCATACTCAATCTCACTCCTTTTTAAGTAAAATCTAAAAATTACTTATTTGAATTTACATAAGCGTATACTTCTCTACTTATATATTCTATATATTATAATTATTTGTTACAAAAAACAATTAAAATGTATTTTTAATTATTAAAATTTTTAATAATTTTTATTTTATTTATATAAATTGTCACTATAGTGTGTTATCGTATAGACACATGTAAACTTTACACATTATATAATAACCTATTAAAATAAAATGCTTCTTAATCCTCTATTGTCTATCTTCATCCCAATGATGTTTCTATAAAACTACATTAAAAAATTAGTTAATAAACTCACTTTTCTCACCTACATGATATAAAACTAATTGATGTAGTGCTCTAGTACAAGCTATATAAAGCAACCTTTTATCAAAATCACTTTTATAATTTTCTTTTGAGACATTATACACAAGCACTACATCAAACTCTAAACCTTTTGCTAAATAAGAAGGTACTACTAGCACCGAATTTTTATTTTCATAACTTTCCCTGTTCAAAACTTTTACATCAATAGTATCACTTAGTTTACCCTGTATATGCTCTGCTTCTTTTTCACTCTTACATATTATGCCTATTGACTTATAGCCCATTTTGTAAAACTTGATTACATCTTCACAAATAGATTGGTTCATTTTACTTAAATTGTCCATAAATTTAACTTTAGGAGTCGCCTCATGCCTTTCAAAATATAAAAACTCCTGTTTATTGCTAAGCAATTTTTGATTAAAAGCACTAATTTCAAAAGATGACCTATAACTTTTGTTTAATGTAAGCTTTACGGACTTTGTTTTGTAAAGTATATCTTCTACATAATCATATAAATTTTTATCTCCATGCTTTTCAAGCGTCTGATTAAAATCCCCCATTATAGTATATCTTGCATTTTTAAATAAAAGCTTAAAAATATGATAATGTATTGGATAATAATCTTGTGCTTCGTCTATTACTACTTGCTTAATTTCAGGATATTCTTCGCTGAGACCTAGCTTAAGCTTAATATATAAAAGTGAAGCAGAATCCTCATAGGATATATAACCTAAATTAAGTTTTTTGTTTGTTTCAGATATAATTCCATCTATATTTTTCGGTAATTTTATACCTTTAGATAATCTAAAAAATAGATTTTTATCACTAAAAAGTAATTTGTATAAATTCATATAATTTACCTCAGTGAAGCTATGAATATATTTCATAAGCTTATTAGCTTCCTTAATTGATATTAGCCTACTGAAAGATTTTATCTCAAGCATATGAGTTTCTGTAGTTCTCTCCACAACCTTCTCAATCATTTCAAGCCTTTTCTTTCTTAATGGATAAATCTTATTTAATATCATTTTTTCTATTCTTTTTAGTCTTTTAACTATAGGCATATTAATTTTATTATCAAGAAATATGCTCTTTAGCTCCTGACTTGTTTCAATTATTTCACCATTATAGTACACATCCTTAAACGGAATTAATTTTCTTTCATAATACTTAAGTAGTCTATCAAGTATTTCTACAAAATCATCTGATCCCTTAAATTTTATACTTTCAAGTTTTATATTAAATTGCTTACTTCCCTGAAGAGTTATAAGGCTTTCCATCTGTTCTTGCCTTTTCTCACCTTCAACAAAATCATCAAAAATTAGTTGTTCTACATTTTCTTCACCAAGTTCTGGAAGTACATTAGAAATATACTTACTAAATATGGAGTTTGGAGAAATTATTATAATATTATTTATATCTAATTTTGAATTTAAACCTTCATAAAGTAAAAATGCTATCCTATGAAGTGCAATAGAAGTTTTTCCACTTCCTGCAACACCTTGCACAATTAAAAGATCATTCTCAATATCCCTTATGATGATATCCTGTTCTTTTTGTATAGTTTCAACTATGTTTTTCATTTTAGTAGAAGAGTTTCTACCCAGTACTTCCTGAAGTATCTCATCATTTATTTTTATATTACTATCAAAAAAATATTTAATCTTTGAGTCTTTAATTTTATACTGCCTTTTTAATAAAACATCACCATAAATCACACCTGATGGAGATCTATAAAATCCTTTTCCTAACTCATTTCTGTAAAATATACTTGATATGGGTGCTCGCCAGTCATAAACATAAATGTCATCGGTTTTTATGTCCATTAAATTATATAAACCAACATAAATCTTCTCTGTCTTATTAAAACCATCTTCAATGAAATCAAATCTTCCAAAGTAAGGGGATTTAAGCAATTTATTATATCTATGAACTCTTTTTTCTGTACTTATATAATCTCTTGTTTCCATGTTGACTTCATTTAGATATTGATTCATTTCTGGTATTCCATCAAAATCTTCCGAAGAGTGTGCACTTTCCTCCCACATCTCTTTTCTTGAAGCTATAACCTTACTCAATCTTTTATTTAAAACCTCTTTTTCTTTTTCAAGTTCGGATTCAATAATTGATAAAGTTTTTTCAAGATACATTAATTCCTCTTTCTGATTTTCTTTAAAATTACTCATCTAACCACTCTCCCATATTTTTTAAAATTCTTGACATCATTATTTGGTTATGATATAATTATTGTGTAAATAGATAATATGTGATAAAATTGTTATAATTGTGTACAAAATTCAATTATATCCTTAATATATAATTTTGTAAAGATTAAATATAAATAAAAGCTGAGAATTTAACTACGATTCTCAGCTTTTATTTATATCTTTTTCAATTCATCGAATTAAGTTTTTATAATATATTAATTTACATTTTTTACATACCGACTTAGGATTTCTAAATAAATTAAAGTTATAATATATCATATTGTAAAACTAAATTTCATCCAAGGCTCTAAATAATCAAGAAGAAATATTTCTTCATCTACTATTCTACCTACAACATTAGTCTTCCCAGAATTCTTCATATCTTTAAGAGCAATTTGTAATTCCCCTGCATATCTCTTATATAATGAGGACTCTATTAATATATCTCCTCTTTTTATATCTACAGCATTAAATAATTCAAAATTATGGCCTTTATATTTAACTCTGCTTTGAGTTGATCTTACAAGGTAATCAGATACATCTCCTCTATTAAAATGAAATTCGTCAAGAACTATTTTTTTATCAACATCTGGAATATTCTCTGCAAGATTAACTTTAAATTCTAGCATGTCTTTATTAATTTTACTTAAAGCTTTAAGTTCTTCCTCTGAAGCAAATGCGTTAGCAATAATAACGTCATCTATGAGTCCAGTAGCAAATAAATGTTTAGCTTGAACTTCTATAGGTAATTCTCTATGCATCTCTAAAGTACATAATCCTTCTGACACAGGCCATGGTCCATACTCTGCATTTTTTGAATTTACAAATGCTGCTGTTCTTATTCCTAAATCCTTAAACTGTTTACTACACTTTATAAAATGTTTGTAGCTTAATCCTGTATATCTATGTGGATAGAAGTTATGACATCCTAATATGTTTTCTAAATTAGGTTTACATGATAAAACACTATCTATATATTTTGTACCATTACTCATATTTAGCTCTACTTTTATACCATATTTGTTAAAAGACATTATAGATTCTTCAATTCCACTAAATCCTAGGTCTAATCTTATGCCATAAAGACCCATTTCATTAAAAATTGATAAATCTGAATAAGAGGTTTTAAATCTTGTAAACACACTTGGTTCAACGTCTGCTACAACTTCCATTCCATTCTTATTAGCAAACTTAACTATATCTTCAAATTTTTTAATTAGTTCATCTATCTCCATGTCTTCTGAAGATATTAAACATGTAAAAATTCTTTTAAATCCATATTTAGCTGCAAGAGCTATATAATCCTTTATTCTTTCGCTATCTGAATTTGATGGATATATAGATATTCCTAACTTTTTCATATAATCTCCTCCAAACTTTATCTTTATTTTAAATACATATAATAAGCTGCCTTAGTTGATGAAATATCTTCTTGAACTATTTCTATATTTTTTAGATTAGATAACAAATATTCATCAAAAGCTTGTCTTAGAACCTTGGAATTTTCTATAACACTTCCCTTTATTCCTATAATACATTTGTTATTAAAATTTAATCTGTTATAGACTCTTTCTGTAGTTATTGCAAGTAGTTTTCCCTCCTCTTTTAATATGGATATTGCATTTTCTTCTCCTTCTTCTGATAACTTTGATATCAAAGTAGTTAAAGAAGCTATTTTATCTTTTGTAGAAGAGTAAACAATTCCTACAATATCATCAACACTTTCTATATTTAACTCTTTAAGAATTTCTTTATGTAATTTGCTTTTTTCCAAATTACATTCTTTCTCATAAATCATCTTTTTAAATGCCTTTATAGCGATAGAATATCCACTACCTTCATCGCCTAATAAGTGTCCCCATCCACCACATCTCTCTTTAATATTATCTTGAATTCCTATACAAATAGAACCAGTTCCAGCTATAGTAAGTATACCATCTTCTCCCTTTAAAACAGCCTTTAATGCTAATTCTCCATCGTTTATGACAACTACATCTATATCAAATTTTTCTGTTACGCTTTTATATATTATATCTGCATTATCACCTACCTCCATTCCTGCTGCTCCTACATATATCTTTTTTAATCCTTCTTTGCCTAATCTACTTATACAATTTCCTATAGCCTCTAGTATGTTGTTTATAGCTTCATCCTTTTTTAATACTAAATTTCCAAATCCAGTAACTGACATCGTCAATTGTTTTCCACTTAAATCATAAGCTATTGCTTCTGTCTTTGTTCCACCAGCATCTACGCCTATTACATAATCCATACTTCAACCCCCTGTAGCATAAATAAGACTCTAACAAATATCCTTTATCAGATCTCTAACCCTTATAATCCCCCCCAAAGTGGAAGTTAAAAATGGTACGACCCTGGATAAGGATTTCTAGGAGTAAAACTCCTTAGAAATCTATTTATTAGAGCCTTATTGTATAATTTTATAACCTCATATAAAGTTCAACTAATTCATTAGCAAGATCTTTTAATGTCATAGTAGTCATCAAGTGATCTTGTGCATGAATTAATAATAGTGATATTTCAGCCTTATTACCTTTAGCCTCTTCTTGAATTAAATTAGTTTGGTAATTGTGAGCATGCCCTAACTCTTCGTTAGACTGTTCTATAGACTTTTTAGCTTTATCAAATTCACCTTTTTTCGCATATTGTATTGCTTCCATTGCACAACTTCTAGCTTCTCCACTGTGTGTTATAATGTTAAGTATCATTTCTTCCATGCTGAAAATTCACTCCTGTTCTTATTTATTTTGAGAAATACCATTCTGTACTTTTACTGTTTTTTCTTTATTTCTATTCTTTTTATCCTCCATTTTTTCTCCTAAAGATATAAATGGAATATATATTACTACTGATATGAAAAGATTAAACGCTGCAAGTAAAGCTCCTTTTATAGAACCTGTTACTATAAATCCTCCAATAATAGGTGGAGTTTGCCAAGGCATTAAAGCTATTGTTTTTGGTACTAATCCTGTTGCCATTGCGAAATAAGTTATTATAGTTAAAATTATAGGTATTAATATAAATGGTATTACTAACCAAGCATTTAATACAATAGGCAATCCAAACATCATTGGTTCATTTATATTGAATATACCTGGTGCTGCTGATAGATTTGCAACCATCCTCTTTTCTTTTCTCTTTGAAGATATATATATTGCTATTACTAAACCTATAGTTGCTCCAGCTCCACCTAAGTGTACAAAAGCATCGAAAAACGGACTAGTAACTATATGTGGTAACTTTTCAGCTCCAGCTTGGAATGCTTTTATATTTTGTTCAGCATTTGTAAGATAAACTGTATTAAATACAGGTGCTAGTATATTTGTACCATGAAGACCAAAGAACCATAACACATGAACTAAAAGTGATATTACTATAGCTGATCCTAATGAATCTGCGAATCCCATTAAAGGTGCTTGTATTGCATCATATATAAGTTGATGAGCACTTCCAACTCCAGTGCCAGATAATATACATTGGAAAATAGCCCATATTACAAGTACTATTATTCCAGGGAACAAAGCTGCAAAAGATCTACTAACTGCTGGTGGAACTCCATCTGGCATTTTTATTACTAACTTAGGATTTTTCATAAGTCTTACAAAAATTTCAGTAGTTATAAGTGCAACAAATAATGCAACAAATAATCCTGTAGCTCCCATAAATCCACGTGGTATTGACTCTGGATCTTTTAAAGAAGGTGCATACAACATAAACAAACTTGCAAAAGATACCATAGCCGATGATAATGCATCCGCATCGTAAGATTTAGCTAAATTATAACTTACAGTACAAACTATTAATAATGACATTAGTCCAATTGTTCCATTTGAGAGATTCCCCCCAAAATTAGTCCAACCTTTTCCAAATATACCTATCATAAAATTTTGATAACTTTTAATAGGAAAAGAATTAATTAAAACTCCTAATGATCCAGCAATAATTAATGGCATAATAACTGCAAAACCATCTCTTATAGCCACCAAATGCCTCTGAGCACCTATTTTTCCAGCTACAGGCACAAAATGTTTTTCAAGAAAATCAATTAGCTTTTGCATAAATATACCTCCTTATATTTTTTCATAATTAATTGATATAACCTTTATTTATTATTAATTAAATCTAATGCATATTTTAAAACTTTTTCGCCATTCATGGTTCCATAATCTACACTATTTATAACCTCCACTTTTGCTCCAGTTGATTTTGCTTGATCCCTTATCTTACCTAATAAAAATTTTACTTGAGGTCCTAACAAAATCACATCTACGCCATCAATATGGTTTTTTAAGTCTGCTTCTGAAACAGCATTTATTTTAGCATCCACTTCAAGTCTTACAGCTGCTGTATTCATTTTTGTTACCAATAAACTGGTAGACATTCCTGCGGTACATACTAATAAAATATTTTTCATTTACAATTCCTCCTTTTTTTAATGTTTTTAGTAAATGTTTACATATATTCTATAGCAAATTGCATGCCACTTTTTATATGTGTAAAGTTAAGCGTTTACAAGAAAAAAGTGTGTATTTCAACATACACACTTTTACACAATTTGTTTTCAATTTACACAATTACACTGTTTTCAATAAACATTCTTAATATATATGCTTTTTCACTATTTCCTATAATTACATCATAAATTTTCTCTAATTGTTTAAAACACTTATTTATTATTTCAAATTCATTTTTATATTTGCTTATATAATCTTTTAAGTTCTCAAAATTATTTTCTACTCCACCATCTTTAAGTTTGTCTATCATAAAGCTAATATGAAGTATCATTCCTATTTTTACATCATTAGGAAGATTTATATTCAATTCTTTTTCCGTAACTTCAATAGTTCCTCTTACTAGGTCTACCAACCTATCAGAATCTTTTAAATTAATATGATTTTGAATAGAATTTCTTATTTTATAGAAATTTTCCTCTATATTGACTAACTCTTTTAATAAATTTATACCATTTCCACTTAAAATTTCTGCTGCTGATATAAATGGTACATCTTTAATAAATATATTTATAGTGCCAACTACTGCAATAATTTTATAGTTGTTACTAAGCTTCTCTACATTAGATAAGAAATCATTTTTGTCTAATATATTAAGAGGGACTATATCTAACTTTGAATCTATATTCAATGAATTAGATATTATATCTTTCAATCTTTCAGCAGCCCCTTCACCAGTGAAACATGCTGTTATTATTAAAAATTTTCTAACGTTTTTATCCTTAACTTTTACTTGAATTCCAAGCCTACTCAGTTCTTTACAAGAATTATATATATATTCTAAATCTCTTCCTAAAAGAGACTTTCTGCATGCTTCTATTACTACAGGAGTACTAGCCATATCTATAGTTTTTATTTCTACTCCAGTCTCTTCTGAAATCATAGGCCCAAAATTATTAAGAGACCCCATATCTACCAATAATAAAACACCTTTATCTACATCTAATTCTCTAGCTTTAATCTTTGCAATTTCATACACCTCTTCTGCTTTCATGCTTAGAGGCATGTCTATAGCTTTTGCACAATCTTCACCTAATAACTCATTAGATACTTGAACCATACTACTAGCTGTAGATTTTCCATGCATTATTACAAGTATTCCTACCCTCTTCTCACTATTTATATTATTTTCGTATTGATTTGATGCTAAAAACATAGTTAAATATCCTATTTCATCCAATGGTGTTTCAATACTAAATTCATTATCTATTATCTTTGCCACCTCTATTGCAACCATAAATTCATTGGCATATTGTGATCTTATAAAATTAAGTTTAGGATGATATATACTGCTTCCTTGTCTAATTCTTTCAATACTTCTTTGCAAATGAAGTGATAAACCAAAATAAATCTTTTCATCAAATTCCCTATTTAGTTTTTTATTTGCTAAATTCAAGATTTTATCTACAACATTGATTATATCCTTACCAACTACTTTTGTTATCTCTTCTTTTCGAAAATTTTGTGGCAAATGACTCATATATTTTTCAAAGTGAGCTTCTATATCTATATTTAAAATATCATTTATATCTTTCTCATCTATTCCTTGATCTTTTAGTGTTACAAACTTTTTTTCTATTAAATCATAAAAATAATTATCTTTATCGCATTCGTCTGATTCCTCTAAGAAATTATACTCAATATTGTTATCATAATAAAAAATTAGTATATCACGCTTTTCATTAAGTAAGTCATTTACCTCTTCTCTATATTGTTGAATTTTCATTAATCCTTTTTTTACACTTTTAGGTAAATCTATTTGTTCAATAAAAACATAATCTAAATTTTTTGTTTTATAATCTAAAAACGCTTTTGCGCAAGATAGCTGTATATCACTTTTTAACTGACCTATATTGTTAGGACAATCATATAATAAAAATGATATCAAAGCATTTTTGTCTATATAAATATTTTTTTCTAACCTTTTGGATTCCATGGTTATAAATTGTTGTAATAAATGATAACGTTCTTTAATTGTACGATCTCTCAGTGCTGGGAGAGTTACTATCATAGGCACTCTTCTAGTAAATGTTTTCAAAAGGTATGATTGTGGGTCTTCCGTAGTAGCTGCAATAATTTGTGCTTGAACCTTTATTAAATTTTCAGTATCTCCTAATTGCCTAAAGTATCCTTTATCTATATATGTAAAAAGCATTTCTTGCCCTTGAGGAGATAATCTATGAATTTCGTCTAAAAACAAAATTCCTCCATCTGCCTTTTTTAACAACCCTTCCTTATCATGTTCTGCTCCCGTATAAGCACCTTTTCTAACTCCAAAAATTTGTCCTACTACTAATTGAGGATTATCAGCATAATCTGCACAATTAAATCTTATAAATGGAGCATTTTTATCAATCATTCCTGATTCTTTAGCAAATTGATACATAAGTTCTGCAAACATAGATTTTCCTACTCCAGTTTCTCCTAATATAAGAGTATGAAGTCCCTTAGGCGGATAGAATATGGCAGCTTTTGCTTGCTGTATCGCTATTTTTAGACTTGCCTCCGCTCCTATCATTCTGTCCAAACTATTACCTATATCTATTTTCTTTTCCTCTTCCTTTTTATCTTTTAAAGAATGGTATAATACAGGTCTACCATCAGTTTTTTCTATTTTATTATTTTTAAACAACTGATTAAGATATCTGCTTACATTTGCCCTATCTAAATTCATATATTCACTTAATCTAGCAGCCGAAATATATTCATTATTTTCCGTCTCTAGTTCAATTAAAGCCTTATACACTTCATCAATTCTGCTCATTTATATCCCCCGTTTACCAATTTTCTTTAAGACTTTCAATAAATTGTTAATTTTGTATAATTTCAAAAACAATTATAATTTATTATTATAATGAACTGAACAATTTAAAAATATAGCCTTAGGAACACTAAAGAAAGTTTTAAAAGAGTGTAAAAAATAACTCTTATTTAAAACAGAACCTTATTTAATTATATTGTAACATAATAATTTTATACAAAAATGGTAAAATAATAATATTATTTATATAATTACAAAAACAATTAACAATTTAATACAATTTGATTAGAAACTTCATCATTATAGGCAAAAAAATAAGCCCTATTGGGCTAAAAAATGGCAGATTTTTAGTAATCTATCTTTATTAATAATTTAAAAATTTAAGAGTAAATGTAAAAATTTTATTGATTTTCTATTTAAATTGAGTTAAATATTCTCTATTTTTTTCTAATATATCATCTAATATATTTTTAGCTACTTCACATGATGGCACTAGTGGATGTATTGTAAGCGCCTGAAGACCTGCAAAATAATCTCCTTCGACAGCAGATAAAACAGTTAATTCTTCATAAGCTTTAACTACCTGCATAAGACCTCTTATTTTTGAAGGTACGTGTCCTATATTTGTTGGGTGAGCACCATTTTTATCTACAACACAATTCGTTTCTATTACTACATTATCTGGTAAATCTAATATAGTTCCATTGTTTTTAACATTTACTGTATGAATTTCTTTTTTATCATTATATATAGCATTGATCAATGAACATGCTGCATCTGAATAATGAGCTCCTCCTCTTTTAGCTAATTGAGGAGGTTTCACACTTAAATTTTCATCTTTATAAAGTTCAAATAAATCTTTTTCTACATTCTTTACTACTTCACCCCTTGTACCCACAGTTTCCGCATCTTTCTTTTCATCTAAAAGCATTTGATCACTTTGATAATAGTACCTATGATATGGACATGGCATCATACCTAATGATTTTATAAAATCACCTTGCCATGGAAAATCCTTGATATTCTTCATAGACATCGATTTCCCATCAGCCATTTTTTCTATTAATTGCTCAGTAACATCATCTCCATCTAAGTAAACCTTTGTTCCCCATACTAAGTGATTAAGACCTGCAAAATCAATTTTTATTCTATCCATACTTACATTCAATATATCCGCTGCCCCACTAACCATACCTATAGGAACATTACAAAGTCCAATAGTTTTTACATCTGTATACTTTAAAGCTGCTTCTGTCACAATTCCTGAAGGATTCGTAAAGTTTATGAGCCATGCATTAGGTGCTAATCTTTTTATATCCTCGCATATATCTAATATAACAGGTATAGTTCTTAAAGCTTTTGCAAATCCACCTGGTCCTGTAGTTTCTTGCCCAATCACATTATATTTTAATGGTATTTTTTCATCACTTATCCTAGCATCCAAAAGCCCTACTCTAAATTGAGTTGTAACAAAATCTGCATCTTTTATAGCTTCTTGCCTATCTAGAGTAAGGTGTATGTTAATATCTAATCCAGATTTTTCTACCATTCTTTTGGCTAAGTTACCAACTATATTCAATTTTTCTTTTCCTTCTTCAATATCCACAAGATATATATCTTTTACTGGAAGCTCGTCATACCTTTTTATAAATCCCTCTATAAGCTCTGGAGTATAGCTTGATCCTCCTCCTATTGTTGCAATTTTTATACCATTTTTACTCATCACTCTCACCTTTCTTTCTAGTATAATTCAACTTATACATTCTCATAAGTTCTATAATTAAATCCTTAGCAAGCATTGCTGTCATAAGATGATCTTGAGCATGTACTAAAAGTAGTGATACATCACATCCTTCTCCACTTGCCTCTTTTTGTATCAAACTAGTTTGTATATTATGAACTTCATAGAGCTCTTTTTTAGCTTTATCAATTAGTTCATCCGCCTTTTTAAAATCACCCTTTCTAGCAAAATTCAACCCTTCAAAACACATAGAACGTGCATCTCCTGCATGACTTATTATATTGAATACAATTTCTTCAGTGCTCACCTTTATCAGTCCCCCTTAACTATTTAATAAGATTTATAGCTAGTTCTAGTACCTTCTTAGCATCCATCCTTCCATATATTTGAGGTGGAATACATTCACATTTTTTGCCTTTTTTCTCAACTAATTGTTTAACATATTTTTCTTTATATTTTATTTGCGGTCCTAACAAAAACACATCATATTCTTCCACTTTGTCTTCAAAACTTTCCACGGTATCTGCTGATACTTCAATATCTTCAGTACCTATTTCTTTAGCAATCTTTTGCATTTTATTTACCAACAAACTTGTTGACATTCCTGCTGAACATAATAACAAAATTTTCATAATAAATCCCCCTAAAATATTCTATTAAACTTCAACACTTATATTTGAAGCTTCTTGTTTTTCTAACTGAAGTTGTTCTTTTTCTGCAACCTTAAAGAACGGTATATAAATTATTACTGAAATTACTATTGTTAAAATTGCCCATACTGCTGCTCTCCAGTCTCCGCCTGTTGTAAGGAAAGGGCCTATTATAGGTGGTGTCGTCCATGGTACCATAGCCACTGGTCTTCCAATTATATTAAAATACATTAGTATATAAGTACATATTGTTAAAATTAGAGGTATAGATACAAAAGGTATAAGTACTGTAGGATTCATAACTATTGGGAACCCAAAAATTACTGGTTCGTTTATTTGAAATATAGATGAAGGAAGAGCTAATTTCCCTAATGATTTATAAACTTTACTTTTAGATTTTAACATCAATAATACTAACGCTAAAGTAGCTCCTGTTCCCCCTATACATATAAATACAGACCAAAAACCTGCTGCTGTAATATAAGGTATAGGTTGGTGAGATGCAAATGCTTTTGTATTAGCTGCTAAATATTGAAGAAATATAGGTTCAGCTATGCTTCCCATTATAGTATCTCCATGTATTCCTACTGACCACAACAAGCATACAAATATGCTAAATACTATTATCCCAGGTAAAGTATTCAAAGCAAATACTAGTGGACTAAATACCAATGTTAAGAAACTCGTTATATCGAAACCGATTACAATTCTTATAAACCATGTAAGTACTATCACTGCTGCTGCTGGTAATAAAGAAGCAAAAGAATTTGCTACTGCTGGTGGAACTCCTTCTGGTAATTTTATAATAATTCCTTTTTTTACAAATACTCTTAAAATTTCAACTCCTATTATAGAAACAACTATTGATGTAAAAAGTCCTGATGAATCAAATTTACTTGTATCTAATACATACTTTTCATTCATTTGAGTAAGAAGAAATGCTACTAAAGATATCATAGCACCACTTATGGGTTCTAAATTGTATTCTTTAGATAGATTATACCCTATACCTATAGTAGCTAAAACTGCTATTACTCCAAAACTAGCATTTACAGCAGCTCCTAATTTTCCTACCCAGTCTCCTAGCATATCCTGCCAGTGAGGTATAGGTAAGTTAGTGATTATCAAAAACATACTTCCAACAATTATAAAAGGTATAACGGCAGCAATTCCATTACGAATAGCCTTTAAATGTTTTTGATTACCCATCTTAACTAATGGTGGTACCATTTTCTCCTGAAAAAAATCCATAAATCCATTCATAAAATAACCCTCCTATTAGAATTATAATTGTTACATATATTTCAGCATATTTTGTGCCAAAAAATAGAAGCTCTTTTATAAGGAGCTTCTACGCTATGTGTTTCATTTTATTCTATTTTAATACACATGTGTGTGTTAAATAGAATATATAATTTTTGTTATATTTATATATTCTTCCATAGTCATAGATACAGAAAACTTCCGTTCTATGGGTAATACTGCATTTTTGATTAATTTTATATTTTCTTCATATCCACTAGGAATCTGTATATTTGTATTTAAGTGTTTCATTTTTTTATTACTTAACACACGTTCTAATACACATCCTATATGTAGTATTAATCCAACTATCAAATTTTCATCTAATTGCACTTTTTCACCCAATAAATACATATAAAAATTTTTAAAACTCTCAATATATTTAGATGAATCTATATTTATATTTTCCTCTATTACACTTTTCATATTGTTTATCGTCTTTAGCATATTCATGCGTTCATCTAAAATAAGTATTTTTTCCTCATTAAATATATCAGAGGTAGATATATATAATATAGAGTCATCAAGGGGTTTTATAGCACTGATCACAGCTATTACATTTTTATCTTCTTTTATTTTTTCTATGTCCTTGTTAAACTTATCTTTGCTAAGTATATCAATACATAATACATCTACATCCTTGTCTTTCGTATTAAGCTTATGTTCAATTATAGATTTTAACTTAACTGCAGTTCCTTCACCTGTAATACAAGCTGTAATTATCACATCTTTTTTTAGCTTATGATTGAAATCAAAATTTTCTATATATATTCTTCCTATATAAGGACTTAAATTTAAGCAAGCCTCATATACTTCCTCTAAAGAGGAATTAACCAAAGCTTTTCTTGTTCCTTCTAAAACCATGGGTGTACATACCATTTCTATAGTTTTAACTGGTATTTTAGTTCTTTCATATATAAGATCACCAAAAAAAACCAATGATCCCATATCAACTAAAAGCAAAATGCCTTTTCCTTTATTAATTTTTTTTGATATACTAATTAGATTTTCTAGTGCATCTTCTGGTTTTTGTTCTAAAGGCATATTATATCCAACTGCATAATTTTCTTCTAAAAGCCTATTTGCTACATCTACTATAGAGGTTGCACTACTTTCTCCATGCATAGCTACTAGAACAGCAACCTTCCCATCAGACTCAATAATTTCTTTATTTACACATAGAAACATACATATAAATCCAACTTCATCTTCAGGTACTTTTATGTTAAATGATTCTTCTATTTTTTCTTTTAATAAGTACGCATACTTAAATTCTTCAACATAATTTTTCTTTATATATTCTAATTGGTGGTTCTTTATTTCCTTACCACTTCTTATTCTTTCTATGGAACTAGCAACATGCATTGATAATCCATATAATATTTTTGCTTCAAATTTTTTATACATTTTTTCTTCGCAATAGTTCAAAAATTTATCCACTATATTTACGATTTTTTTATCTACCACTTTATATATTTTATCTAAATGTTTTTCATCAATATTTAAAATATATTTTTTAAAATAAGTATCTATATCTAAACTCATTATAAGCTTTATATCTTTTTCATTAATTCCTTTAGCTTCTAATGATTTCCTTTTACCTTCCAGATATTCATAAAAATTATAAACCTTTATATCTTTATTCTCCGAAGAATCTTTATTCTCTACTTGAAATTTTGTAATATCTATATTTACAAATTTATCAATTTCTTCTCTACAAGATTTATATAATAAAAGTCCTTGTATTATATATTTTTGCAAGTCCTCACTTTGGACACATATATCCTTGCTGTTCTTTAGCATACTCTCTAAAAATGCTTTAGCACAGCATAATTTTATATCGCTTTTTAATTGACCTATATTATTAGGACAATCATATAACAACAAAGCTTTTAAAGCATTTGCTGTAACTTTTATATCTGATTTTATACATCTTGCTTCTTCCTTGAAAAAATTACTTATGAGCGAGTATCTTTCTTCTATTGTTCTGTCTTTTAATGATGGTAATCTAATTATCATAGGTATTCTTCTTATAAAAGTTTTTAAAAGGACAGATTCAACATTTTCAGTAGTAGCACATATTATTAATATATTAGCTTTGTGTTGAATATCCACTTCTCCAAGTTTTCTATATACTCCTTTATCTATTATATAAAATAGCATTTCTTGTCCTTCTGGTGGTAGTCTATGTACTTCATCTAAAAAAAGAATTCCATCATTAGCTTTTTCTATAAGCCCTGATTTATCCTTATTAGCTCCAGTATAAGCACCCTTTTTCACTCCAAAAAGTTGACTCATAAGCAATTGGGGATTATTGGCATAATCTGAGCAATTAAAAATTATGAATGGTGCATTATCTTTAATTTTTCCTATATGTTTAGCATAATTATACATACTTTCTGCAAACATAGATTTTCCTGTTCCTGTTTCCCCAAGAATTATAGTATGAAGCCCTTTAGGCGGATACATTATAGCTGCTCTTGCTTGCTGCACTGAGTTCTTTAAACTTAAATTGGAACCTATTATATTGTCGAAGACATCTGTATTTATACCTTCAAAGTAACCTTCACTCAATTCTTTATCTTTTATTTTATATAACACAGGTTTACCTTGTATTTTAATGATTCTCCCCATTTTGTATAGTTTGTTTAAATCACTAGATACATTACTTCTATGAATATTTAGTCTTTCAGCTAAATTTTGGGTAGAAAATCCAATAACCTTACCTTTCTCTCTAAAATTTCTTATACAATTTTTTTTGAGTTCTTCATATACTGTATCTATTCTTTTCATTCTTCTCCCCCACGCAATTCTATTACATTAATTAACCCTTATTACATATATTATAATATCATATATTATTTGGAAGTATATTCTTAAATGACAATTATTTATAATAAGTTTTTAAAATTAAGTAAAATTATTATAATACTACCTTGTGGGTTTTTATTTTTTAAATACACATCTTTATACTAGAATAATTTATTGATTATTTTAAAATTCTATTTTTGCTTCAACCCCAAAATGGTCTGAAATTGTTTTTCCTCTTATTCCATTAAATATAACTTTACAATATTCTACTTTTAAATTTTTATTAGATAATATTAGGTCTAACCTCATATTTTTTGTATTACCTTCCCAACCATCAATCTTTCCAATAATAGTTACACCATTATCTTTCATTTTAGCTAAATTGTATATATCTTTAATGTTTTTATCTATAATATAATCATATCCTTCATTACTTAAGAATGCATCATTGTTAAAATCACCCATTAGTATGCATGTTTCATCTTTTTTCACATGTTCAAGTAATTTATTTGCTTGAAATTTAAAATCTTCCTCTTTGTCATCCCACCAACCTAAGTGACAGGAGTAAACTGAGATAGGTTTATTATTGTAAACTATTTTACATTTTATTATCTTTCTAGTTTTCCAATAACTTTGATCTTTACTTTTAGAAACATAGAAAGACTCTTTTTCTTTTATATGATGTTTAGTTAATATAGAAATACCTTCTTCATATTTATCATAACCTATATGGGAAAACTCCCACAGAAATTTAAATCTAGTTTCCCCTAATTTTTCAAGTTCTTTCATTAATATAAACCCAAAATTATCTTCTTTTATATTATCAAATAATACTTTGCTATTAATGCTCTGACTAACTTCTTGAAGGGCAATGATATCATAATTATTCTGATAGATTATCTTTGCCAAATATTTTATTTTTTCTATTTGTTTTTCTTCTTGCCAAGAATGGCAATTTAAAGTTAAAATTCTCATAATTCATCCTCCCAAATTTCATCAAAAAAATTTTTCTCCAAATGCATATATTACAGGCATGTTAAGATGAAAGCCATCTTCTTTTTTATATCTTTCAAGAATATTAAATATCTCTTTTTTGTATTCTTTAAATTTGTCAGAACCTAGCTTCTCTATCTCATCAAAAGCCATTCTTACTTCATTAGAATTCATTTCTTTCCACCACTCTTCTTTGCTTTTATAAATAATATCCGATTCTTCTTGATATACTTTAACATTTTTTAATCCTGAGTTTTCCAATATTCTTTTTACATCATTTATTGTATTAAATTCTGTAATATTTGATTTTTCAGCACTCTTTTTATTAGGTGACTTTATATTTATGTATTTATTAGTTATATCAACTAACCATTTTTTCTGTTCTTGCACTCCCCAAATACTAAATCCAACTTGTCCATTTTTCTTAAGAACTCTTATTATTTCGGTTAATTTGATATCACTAGGTAAAATATAGCCAATACCAAATCCACAGATAACATTATCAAAAAAATTATCATTAAATCTTAAATTCAATGCATTCATCTTTCTAACTTCCGCATTATTTATACTTTGTTTTACTATATCATTATATGTTTCATTTACCATATTCTCTGAAATGTCTATCCCTATAGCATAACCGTTTTTACCAATCTTTTTTATTGCAGGAAATAATGAAGCACCTCTTCCCATTGCTACATCTAATATTTTTGCTCCTTCTTTAATACTAGAAAGTTCCACTAATCGCTTTCCAAATTCATTCCAAAAATCAGGTCCACCTTTACTAAAATCATGTGCAACTTTATTCCATATGTTAGTAGACTTTACTTTTTCCCCAACCATTATACAACTTTCCTTTCTATATCTCGTATAGTATAAGCTACACGGATGGATTTTGCATATTCGTTATAGTTTATTTCTAAATATAATAATAAATATTCATTTATCAACTCCTCTTTCTTGTTAATTCCTTCATAGTATTTAATTCAATTCTTGTATAAGTTTGTTTTTATTTCATAATATTATACCATTTTGGATTATTTTACAAATATATTGTGTGATAATTTTATTTTATATACAACAAAAGACTGGCAGTTACCCCACCAGTCTTTTTAAACAATTTCTTTTTAGAACTATGCTTTTAATATCGTTTTTCAGATTATATAAAATCATTAATTTGTTAAAACATGTAATTTCAAATTAAAGTACATCTTTAGGCTCTAAAGTTATACTTCCATCTTCTTTTACAATACATGGCATACCAATTCCATGTTCTTCTCTTATTTTACTATAACAAGAATTAGTGTCTCTTATAGCTAAAAATTCTTTTAAATTTGATAATTCTTTTGTAATGTCTTTAAAAACATACTCAACTTTATTTTCTTCAAATAATTTTTTTGCCTCCATAGTATCTTCACATAACTCACTTCCATACATAATAATGCTCATTTTATTTCTCCTCTCTTTAGTTAAAAATTTTTATTTATTATAATATTTATTTCTTACTTTTTTAAAATGCTATTTTTTTAAAGGCTTTCTATTGTTATTATAAATTATTAACTGCATCTTTTAATTGATCAAGGGCTTTTTCAAGAATAGAACGCGGACATGCTGCATTCAATCTCATGAATCCTGTTAAGTCTCTATCAAAGCCATTACCAGCATTCAATCCAATTTTAGCTTTTTTAATCATAAATTCATTTAGCTCTTCATCTGTAAGTCCTAATTCACGGCAATCAATCCATACTAAGTAAGTACACTCAGGGATGTTAGGTTTAATCTTTGGAATATATTTTTTACAATAACTATGAATAAATTTCATATTATCTTCTAAATACTTTAGTAATTGCTCAAGCCACTCTTCACCTTCATTGTAAGCAGCAATTGAAGCCACAAGGCTAAAACTATTGTTTCTATGAATTTCTAAACTATGCCATAACTTTTCGAATTTTGCCTTTTCTTCTTGGTTATTAAAAATAACTGAAGCAGCTTGTAGTCCTGCTAAATTAAAAGTCTTGCTTATAGCAGTACATGTAATAGTATTAGCTGCAAATTCTCTTGAAATACTTGCCATAGGGATATGTTTATTTCCCCATAACATTAAATCAGCATGAATTTCATCAGAAATTACTGTTACTCCATATTTAATACATAACTCTCCCATTTTTGTAAGCTCTTCTCTTGACCATGGATGTCCAGTTGGATTTTGTGGATTGCAAAGAATAAAAGCTTTTGGATGTCTTTTTAATTTATTTTCAAAATCAGTATAATCAATGCTCCATGCCCCATCCTTTTCTACAAGACGACTTGCTAAAACTTTTCTATCTGCAGCTTCTACTATGTCATAAAATTCAGGATATACTGGTGTTTGAATTAAAATTTCATCACCAATTTCACTTAACTGTCTTATAAGAGCTGCAAGAGCTGGTACAACTCCAACACTAAAGCTTAAAAGTTCTTTATCAATATCCCAATTATTTCTCTTCTTTTGCCATCTACACAAAGAATCAAAATATTCATCAGGTCTTGAAACATATCCAAATATTTCTTGTTCTGCTCTTGCTTTTATAGCATCAGTAATTGGTTTAGCTGTAGCAAAATCCATGTCTGCTATCCATAAAGGAATTACATCATCTGTTCCAAATTTTTTTATACGCTCATCATATTTTGCGCAATTAGTTCCTTCTCTGTAACTTATTTTATCAAAATCATAAATCATTTTTATCACCTTTCCCTTGTTGCCAATTTGTTATTAATATTATCATCACAAAATACAATGAGCAATAATTATGCCAATTTTTATTGGCTATATTCTATATCTGATTATTTTATTTCTGGCTCTCTTTTAGAAGAATGTAAAGAGTAACTTTCTTTTAAAGATTCCTTCATTTAGAATTGTTTTGAAATTATAAGTCATAAATTATTCACTAAAAAACAATCCACTTTTAAAAGATAATAGGTTTATTTGGTTAACCACATTTACCAAATAAACCTATTGATTCTTTTTATATACAATTATTAAAATTTAGGCTCACTAATTAAATTTCACATAGGATTTAGGACCCCATCTAAAACTAATAATCCTATTAATCCTAATTATTTTATAACTTAATACTTTGCGTTATTAGGGAGCATTTCATTTTTGTAAATCATCATACCAAGCTTTGTAATACGGCTGCCTCCTCGCCCTCTTGATGAACTTATTAGTCCCACTTCAGCCAGCTTTGACAACATATTACGTATCTCTTGTTCTGTCAAAAATAATCCTTCATGATCAGCATAATCTGCTAATCTTTTTCTTCCTATTGATTTTCTTTGCTCATAAGCCACAGCTAATTTGCCTAAAATAAACTCAAATTCATTTTCGTATCCAACTGTCAAATCTTTGTATTTTTTCAGTACTTGATTATAAACGTCATCATAAGAATCACTATGCTCCTCATAAACCACCTGTTTTTTTTCTTGTTTTTCTAATCCTGCAGGTAATTCCTCAATAGTAATTAAAGGCTCGCCCATATAAGTAAAATATTCAACATAATTATGAAGTTCTCTTACATTTCCATCCCATTTATGAGACAAGAGAATATCTTTCACTTCTTCACTAAGCTCAAAATTTCCGCCTACTTTACTTTTTATATCCTCCAAAAGCAACATAATATCTTCTTTTCTATCTCTTAAAGGTGGTAACTCAATAGGTAAAGTATTTAAACGGTAATATAAATCCTTTCTAAAACTTCCCTTTTCAACTAACTTCTCCAAACTTTCATTTGTAGCAGCAATAATCCTAACATCAATTTGTATAATAGAATGTCCACCTATCCTTGTAACTTCTCTTTCTTGGATTACTCTTAAAAGTTTCATCTGCAGAGCAGGACTCATTCCTTCAATCTCATCTAAAAAAATTGTACCTCTATGAGCAAACTCAAATAGACCTGTTTTGCCACCTTTCTTAGCTCCTGTAAAAGCACCTTCCTCATAACCAAATAATTCACTTTCCAAAAGGTTATCAGCCATAGCTCCACAGTTAATAGCTATAAATGGATAATCTTTTCTACTTGAAGCATTGTGGATAGCTTGAGAAAATAATTCTTTTCCAGTTCCACTTTCTCCTGTAATTAAAATGGTGGCTTTTGTTTTTGCCATCTTTTTTGCAATCTTACATACTTTTTCAATAGCCTGACTTTTTCCTATAATATCTTCAAATGTATATTTAGCCTTATGACCTTTGTTACATAACTGAATTCTCAAATTATTCTGTTTATGCTCTTCCTCCGAAAAACGAGTAAGAATAACAAAAGCTCCAATAAACTTTCTATTTCTAATGACTGGAAAAATACTCATATTAATATAAACTTTATTTATTTTTATTAGTTTTGGTTCTATTGTCTTCATGTTTTTTTTACACTCTTCAAAAGGAATCTTTGGTAATGACTCTAGCACCGACTTTCCCATTAGATTTTCACTTTTAATTCCAACAATATTCTCTGCTTTATGATTACATGAAAAAACATATCCTTCGCTATCAATCCCTATAATTCCCTCATCTAAAATACTTAATAGTATCTCAAATTGACTTTCCATGCTAACTGAACGATCATACAAACGATGAATACTATAGTTATTAACTGCTATAGAAGCAAAATACTCTTGAAAAACCTTTTTTTCCAATAAATCATCAAACTTTAATTTTAGTGCTACTTCTACAATTGTAGAAGAATCCATCACCCTCTGCCCAATATCCATAATTCTCTTTACATTTTTGGGAACATACCTGTTTTCACTAGGCGTAATAGCAAAATCAATGCCTGGTATATCTTTCATTCCAGGATGATAAGGATAAAATTCAATCTGATTAATTCCTAGGCTACTTAAAGAAGCAATAACTTCCCTTGTCATTTTATAACTTAAATTTACAAGCATTGCCTTAGTTCCTTTAGGAATCATAGAAAGCTCCTCAATGGTTTCCTTTGTAAAAGTCATATTTATTTTTACCATTGGCGCATCTTTAGGAATATATCGTTTATATTCTTCATTACTATCAAAAGCATCTGTAGATACTAGATAAAGATCTGCCTTTTGAATATTGGGGATTGTATTTCCTCTCACACTATATTCATTGGTTACAATACAATCACCAAATAAATTCTTTAATTGTTGTGCATAAAACGCTCCTGCCATTGCATCCAGTGTAACAACTGCAATATTTTTTTGCATTCTGATACCTCCCCATTTTTGGTGTCTTGTATTTTTAAAATATCAAATGTATTATAAATTATAATTAATATTTTAAACTTTCTTAAATAAAAATCTCTACAAAAATGAAAGTTGATTATTAATATATCCTCTCTTGTATTCTTTCGTAATGTCTTCCATTTTATAAAGAATATCAAACTTTTCACATTCTTTTTTAAATAATTGCCATAACATCTTTGTTTTTGGTGAAGAACATTCATACTCATTTCCAAAATAATTTATATATTTTTGTTTGATACCAAAGAAATTTTCATCAAGTTTTTTATAATACCATTCTCTTTGATTTTGTCTTAATGTTACCCCAAAAGCAGGATATATAAATTTCGCACCACTTTCATAGGCTAACTGTACTATTCTTTTTATATTTTCTGCATTATCTTCTAAAAACGGTAATACTGGCATAAGTAATATACCTACAAATATATCTTCCTTTGAAAGTTCTTTAATAACTTTAAACCTTTTTGATGATACTGCCACATTTGGCTCAATCTTTTTACACATATCATCATTATAAGTTGTTATAGTAATTTTAGTTAGTACAGGAGAATGTCTTTGTATTTTCTTTAGTATATCTAAATCTCTAGTAATTAAATCACTTTTAGTGGCAATTGAAACGCCGAAACCATATGTATTAATTAACTTTAAGGCACCTCTTGTTAAACAATATTCTTGCTCAAAAGGATTATATGGATCACTCATTGAACCTGTTCCAATTATCCCTTTCCTTCGTTTCGATTTTAGTTCACGTGCAATTAATAGTAATGCATTATCTTTTGCCTTTACCTCATCAAAATTATCAATTCTATAACATTCACTACGACTATCGCAATAAATACAACCATGACAGCAGCCTTTATAAATATTCATGTTATAATTAATGCCAAACCAACTATTCTTATCTGTATATCCTGAAATAATGGTTTTTGCTGGAACATACTTCATGTTACACTCCTTTGTACTCTATAACTTTATCTTTAACTTTAAGAACATAAACAGGGTTCTTGGTTTAAGGTGGAGTTTTTGCTCCATATAGAAGTTAGTAATTGTTATCCGCTATCTAACATTCTTTACTCCTACTTTAAAGAAAATAGGAGTATTATGATGGTTAGACATTGGATAAACCCCTTATTATATAACATTTCCCACCATTAATACTTTATTCTTTAATAGATTAGTTCCATAACCATAATAAGAACCTATTTATTTGGGTATAATGTTTATGGCTTTACAACTATATATCATATTACAAATATTTTTTCAATGCTTCTTTCAGCTTTATTTTTACTATTTCTCTAATATGCTTTGGTTCCAAAATTTCTACATAATTACCATAAGACAGAATATATCCGTAAACCCACTCATTTTCCATGAGAGTTACTGTTACATTAAAACTTCCATCCTCATTTCTTTGGATACATTCCTCATCAAATTCATCATATACTCTATAAGCCATTTTGGGGTGAATTCTTAGTACAAGAGTTACTAATTTATTCTTACAAGTTTCAGATTCAGTCCAAATATCCTTTGGAATATCCCTCATAAAAGCAATATCTAATTTATTTAAGTTTTTAATACGTGTAATTTTGAATATCCTAAAATCATCTTTAACTCTGCAATAACCATATAAATACCAACTTTGTCCTTTAAAAATAAGCTTTAATGGTTCAACAGTTCTTTCAGTTTTTTCTTTATATGAACTAAAATAATCAAAAGTTATAAGATTTCTATTAAGTATTGCCCTTTTAAGTATATCAAACTTTTCTCTTTCACTGTTTTTACTTCCCCAATGTGAAAAATCAACATCAATCCAGTTCATACCTTGTTTATTAAAAAGGAGACTTAGTTTTTTGAGTACAGGTTCTGTATCAGGATATTTTGTCGCATTTAATCCCTGCAAACTCATCAATATATCATTTTGTTCCTCTTCAGATAACATAGATTTATTAAGAACAAAATTTTCAATTATACTGATGCCACCTCCTTTTCCTTTGCTTGTATAAATAGGTATACCTGCCCCTGAAAGTACTTCAATATCGCGATATATGGTCCTAATAGATACTTCAAAATGCTCAGCTAATTCCCCTGCAGTTATTGTTTTTTTATCAAGCAAAATATACACTATCTCAAATAACCTATTTATTTGCATATTTCATCACCTAATATATATTATACTTTAATTATATGACAACATAATGTCATATTATAAATATTTTATTTAATATTAGTATCTCTATTAATTTTATCACTTACAATAAAGACTATATTTTATAATACGATAATAATTATGTAAAATATAGTTTAATATAGAAAGGAATTTATATAATGGTAAAAATTCAATCCGATAAAATCTTTCATAAACAAATTGTAAATAATCTTAAAAACAACCATGACTATACTAAAAAAAAGAAAATTTTTGATGTTAAAAGATCTTCTTCAAATAACCCCAAGGTTAGAACTTATAAATATTTTTTAGAAGGCGGTGTAATAAAATTATACATTGTAGAAAATGGAATAAAAAAAGATTGTATTAAAACAATTCCTTTAAAAGATGCAAGCCCAGCAATTTTAGCTCAAGTGGAAAATTTGACTCCCTTAGATATGCTTATGATTACTGAAATGCAACAAAATGAAAATAAATCTAAAGAAGATTCTATTTATGCTACTAAAAGTTATTTAAGAAAATTAAAATAATTTTATTTAACAATTTACTAAGACATAGCTGTTTTTTAAAATAAAATCCCTCAAACTCATAGTTTAAGGGAAAATAAAATCACTTTAATAAAAATTTTTTAGACAATCTAATATAGCTTTCTTTTGTAACATATTTATACAATATAATACACCTAGTTAATAGAAATATACATGTGTATTTCACAATTTTCCATATCGCCATCACTTTGATATTCTTCAAAATCACAACTGTATTTTCTATTTAAATCCATTGACCATAATTTTGTCCAAAATTCAGAAACTGCAGTTTGAACATGACCGTTTACTACGAATTTTGCATATTTTCCTGCAGGAATTTTTTTCACTTGAACATCCACAGGTAAATTTTCACATGTACTAACTTCGCAACAAACAGTTACATCATATAATCCATTTTCATTGTTTTCATAATTAGAATAAAGTCCAATACTGCAGTTATTTTTCTTGTTTGATATAGATTCATATATACCATTATTAAAAAACTTATACCACAATCCACCAATTAATTTTGTCATGTTTCTATCAGTATTACTTGTTCGTGTAGTTATACCTACCACTGTTTTCTCATTTAATTCAACTATTTCATAATTCATTATATACACCTCTTTTCATTTAATAAAATTAGTGTACCATTTATAAACTGACAACAGTATGTCATATTATAAACTATAAAAATATATTAGCTAATAAATTTTCCAATACATAAAAATAAAAAATAGACATATCAATCATCATATTGCAATATATTTTTTCAACAAAACACTTACAAATGATGATTAAAATGTCTACAAAATATTATATCTTATTTTAATAATATACTAAATTCTAAATACACTTCTTCAAAATTAATTAAAATTCCACATCTTGTCCATAATATGTGCAAGTAAATAATTTTTCCATAGTTTTATCATCAATTTCTCTCGGATTTGATCCAGTGCAAGCATCCAATACTGCATTATGAGAAATATATTTAACATTTTCTCTAAATTCTTCCTCTGTTATGCCATAATCTTTTAAGTTTAATGGTATGTTCATAGTCTTATTCATTTCTCTAATCATTTCTATTAATGATTTTATTAATTCATCCTGATTTTCGCCTGCAAGTCCAAGATTCCTTGCAATAGTTGCATATCTTTCTCCACATGATTTAGTATTATATTGAATTACATAAGGTAAGAAAATTGCATTAGCACATCCATGAGGAATATGGAATACTGCTCCTGTTTTATGGGCCATTGAATGTGTAATTCCAAGTAATGCATTTGAGAAAGCCATTCCTGCTAAGCACTGTGCTAAATGCATTTGTCCTCTTGCTTCCTTATCTCCATTATAAGATTTAACCAAATGTTCTTTTACCATAACTATGGCTTGCATTGCAAGAGGATCAGAAAATACAGATCTTAACCCTGCCACATAAGCTTCTATAGCATGAGTTAAAGCATCCATTCCAGTATGAGCCGTTAACTTTGCTGGCATTGTTTGAGCTAATTGTGAATCTACTATAGCTATATCCGGAGTTAAATTAAAGTCAGCTAAAGGATATTTTATTTTTTTCTTGTAATCAGTTATAACTGAAAAAGCTGTAACTTCTGTAGCAGTTCCACTAGTTGATGGTATAGCTACAAATCTAGCTTTTTGTCTTAGTTCTGGTATACCAAAAGGTACAACAGCTTGTTCAAATGTAAAATCTGGGTATTCATAGAATATCCACATAGCTTTTGCTGCATCTATTGGTGATCCACCACCTATTGAAACTATTAAATCTGGTTCAAATTCTCTCATAACAGCTGCACCATTCATAACAGTTTCTACAGAAGGATCTGGTTCTACTCCCTCAATTAATTTAACTTCTATTCCTGCTTCTTTTAAATAATTTTCTACTTTATCTAAAAAGCCAAATCTCTTCATTGAGCCTCCGCCTACAACTACTACGGCTTTTTTACCCTTTAATGTTTTTAATACTTCTAAAGAACCTTCTCCAAAGTAAAGGTCTCTTGGTAATGTAAATCTTTCCATTTGTGATTCCTCCTTATATTATAAAAAATATTAAAATATTTTATTACTCTCACTACATTAGTTAAAATAATATCAAAATAAGCCTTGACAAATATAAAACAAAGAGTTACAAATTAATAAAAATACATTTAATCTTAACTCAATTAGTATATTTATATTTCATTTTTGTGTATATATTACTTACACAATCTTCAGTAAAAAGTAAATTTTCCTCACAATACTCTGAAATTCTTTGATTTACTTTATCTATAAATCTTTAACAAATCACAAAATGTTTATCCAATCAATAATTTTTGAGATTTTAAAAATTTGATTAAACAAAGTATAAATATACATTATAAAACTTTAATAGATTTTTTTAACATTTATATCAACCTCATTATAACACTATATATATCCCTAAAACAACTATAATGACAAAATTTTAACAACAATAAAAAATCTACAAAGGAGTCTGTGACTTTACACAAACTCTTTTGCAGACTCTTTAGTCATTTTTATCCAATTTATCATAGTATCAAGTGTAAGTTTTGTATTCCCCATATTGCAATGATTAGAAGCACTTTCTTTCTCTGTAAAAAGACGAAAAGTTAAAGAACGTACGTTACTTAAAGAATCTAGCTCCTCTTTAAAAAGTTTATAATTAATAAAATGATCTTGATTTGCTCCTAATACTAACACATCCTGATCAATTAAGTGTCCCACATCCATAATTTGAAATTGGTTAAGCTTTACTAAATACTCATAAGGAGATTTTGCATTATAAGCATACATACCATGTTTAATTGCCCAATCTACTGTAGGATCTTTTTTAGCTTCCATATTAAAAATCAAGTTCAATATTGGCGCAACACCAAAATTCATTAACATTTTCACTAATTTTTTTAACAAATAAGGAACCGTACCTAATGCAACTAAAAAGAAATTAGGGAAAATAGACCATGCTATAACTCGCTTAATCCTTTTTTCATAAGCTGCTGCTCTTGGTGCTAACATTCCTCCTAATGATGCACCTATAATAGTAATATCACCAATTCCAAGATAATCAAGCACCGTTGTTACAGGCTTTTCCCATTTATAAGTAAAATGTTTTCCTTGAGTACGCATAACACCACCTTGACCTGGTCCTTCAAAAAGATATACATCAAAACCCTTCTCTGCAAAATAAAGCATTGGGAAAAATAATTCCTCCATATAAGAGTCATTTCCACCATGTAGCAAAATCGTATCCTTCTTTTCCCCTACTGCTTTTGTATATAATACTGGAAGTTTTACTCCCTCATAGGGAACTTCATACTGTATTACAGTTCCATCTTCAAAATATTCTTTATAATAATCATAAAACATATCTGTAGCTAATTTATAATACTTTACTTTATCTGGATCTCCATCATACATAAAAAATTCACTCATGCGATAATATGCAATAGCTTCTTTTATTCGCCCTTGATTTACAGCTTGATTTCCTATTTCAATTAACTCTTCTTTCCACGTAGTACTATCTTTAATTTTATTAGCAATTTTCTTAATATCTTCTAAGTCCCCATCATTCCACATTACTACACGATTTAATTGAAAATTGAAATTATCTTCTTCATTTAAATTGTACAATCCTTTTTGAAAAGTAATCTTATCTTTTTTCATCTTGCTTTCTCTCCTATCATAACTATACTTAAAAGGCATAGTCTTTTATTAATCTGACTATGCCTTTATTATAATTATGAATTGAAAATAAAACTTCTAAATAATAGCTAAAGTTTTAAACACTACAATGCTTTTATCATATTTACAAAAATTTTTTATTTCTATACCTGAATAAATCTTACATCTTTTCGAAGTTCATTTGCTGATATTCCAAACATATTTTTGTTAGTTGTAGCAAAATGAGATGGACTATTAAATCCAGCCTTTATAGATGCTTCTGTTATATTTTCTCCTAGGGATATATAGTCATATGTTTTTGCTATTTTCATGATAACTAAAAAACTATTTAAGGATATCTTCGTCTCTTCCTTAAATAAATGAGAAAGCCTACTTTGAGATAAGTATACTCTTTGAGCTAACTCCCCTATGATGCCCTCTGTAATTTCTTCTGTATCTTTAAGTAATGACAATACTTCTTTTATTCTACCATCTTTTATATATGGTTTCTTTGTATTTAAATTACAAGCTCCTAATATTCTTTCATATGTATTAGAATAAGCCTTTTCTACTTGGTGAGCATCTTTTAAATTTTTCATATTCTCATTCCAAATTGTTTTAATTTCCTGTACAGTATCTAGTTCAATAACATGGTATAGTTTATCCTTTAAATATTTTTCTTCTATTTCCTTAGCTATGTCGGTAGTTTCATCAAATAGATATACTAAAACATCATTTTTATTAGTTTCAACAGTATGGAGTACATTAGAAGAAATCATAATTCCTTCACAAATCACCTTTTCATTTTGAATAAAACAATTAATTTTTCCATCTAAACTAATTAATAAATGTTTTGCCCAATGTTTGTGCTTTTCTGGGTCGCTATAGTCATCTACTAAGAGTACATGATCCATACCACAAAAAACATTTGTCATTTTTCTCACCACTTTTATTTATTTTTTAGTTATTATATAAACATTATTAATAAAAATGCAGATTCCTCTTAAGTAAAAGATTTTTAACCATTGTAACATACTTTCACTTTATCTTTCTAATTTAAAAATAAAAACGTCCGTAAAAATTTCATTTACGAACGTTTTATTATCAATGTGTAGTTGTCATCCTAGGATTTTCAAAGCTAGGCGGGGTTGGTTCTGGAGATTCAAAATATTTTCCCGGTGTAGAAAAATCAAAATAAAGTTTAGAATCATTAGTTACACCAAAATCTCTATTTGAACCTGTATCTTTAACCTTATTTAAAGCTTCTCTAAATAAAGCATTATGAGCCTCTTCTCTATTTAACAAAAAGTCTATAGTTTCTCTTACATATTTATCATTTATTTGTCTATAAAGATATTCATATACAACTTTAGCCCTTTGTTCCGCCGCAATATTAGATAATAAATCAGCGGCTAAGTCTCCAGTAACATTCACATAATTAGCTGTCCAAGGCTCCCCTGAAGCATTAGCTAACATTGGAGAAAGCCCTCCAAGCACAGCACTTTCAATTTGTCCTTCAGTTACTTTTTCAACTGCTAAATCATGACCATTTAAAAGATTAATGGTTTCAGCTACCATCTCCATATGACCTAATTCTTCTGCACCTATATCTAAAAATAAATCTTTTATGGCAACATCTTTAATTCTAAAGCTTTGAGAAATATATTGAAGTGCAGCTTTAAGTTCACCGTTTGGACCTCCAAGTTGTTCTTGCAACAAAGCTGCATATTGTGGATTAGGTTTTTCTACTTGTACATTCCTTAATAAGCTTTTCTCATGCTTAAACATTATTTAGCCCTCCAATTATTTTATTGATTTTGATTGTATTGAGGTTCTTCACACTTTACAAAGTTCACTCTATTTTGTAACATTTGAGCTATATTATCTGCATTTGTAGATAGCATATCAAACATTTGTTTTGCTTCTTTATCATTAGTATCCATAGAGAAGGTTTTTAAATCTGCGGAAAGTCCTTTAGCACTTGCCAAAGCCTTTTCTAATTTGTTTATTGTAGCCATGTTATCACCTCCAGAGATTTACAACTATTATTATTTACAAAACTTTATTTAAATATTAAAAAATATTTGGTGTATTTATTTTCTTATTTTTAAAATTAACAAATAATTGCCCTGAAGAATCATATTGAGCTAAAAGTACCTCATCAAAATTAGAAACCGAAAATGCCTTAAGCTGATTTAATAGCCACTCTTCATTTTTTTGAAGAAATGTAAGATTTACTTTGTCTATTTTTCCATCAATAATAAGAGGAAAACTTAAATTTACTGGTGCTGTAGGTATGCCCATTTCTTTAGGAGTAACAGGGCTAGATTGTGAAGTAGGTATAACAGACATTTTTCCACTAGGCTCTATTATTGCATACCTTACATCAGATACATTTTGATAACCTTTTATTCTAAGTTCAGACAAAAGTAGTGGCAAATTCATACGAGCTTTTTTTAGTTCTTGTTCTATAATCTTTCCTTCTGAAATAACTATAGTTGGTCTAGCATCTATATTATAAAAAAATTTTTTTAATGATAAATTTCCTAGAAAAGCTGTAGCTAGTAATATAGCAAAAACCCCTACTGTCGCCTTAGAGGTTATCTTATATACTAAAGGTTCTGCTGCTACTGTAGTTAAAAGCATTATTGCAGCTAGATCATAAGATGTCATCTCAGCAATTGATTTTTTTCCTACTAACCTTACCCCAGTCCAAGACACCAGCAACATTATAATGCATCTTAATACATAAATGATTATATCCATAATACTCCTCCTTATGGTTCAGGAACAACTCGATTCATGTTTTTCCATATATCTTCTGCCGCTAATATATTACTTAAAGTTATGTCTAATTGTTTTGCATTAGCTCCTCCTATAATATGATTAAGATGATTTTCAAAAGTTGAAAATTCTGTTTCAGCAAAATTAAACATTATAAAATGCTTTTCATTATTCCATGACTCTTTAATAGCTGTAGAAATTTCTAAAACCTTATTCCAATCTTCTTTCATTGTATAATTTTCTGCTAATTTTAGATTTTCTCCTATTTCATTTTCAAAATTTAAATTTAAAATTGAAAAATATCCTACAAATATAACTAAAATAGCAGTAACTAGTATAATACTTACTGTACTATTTTTCATATGATCACTCCCTAAAATACGTTATTGTTCTGAGTCTTGAATCTTATGTTTTTAATTTTTTTAAAAAAGTATATCTTTGTATACTTAAATATTTTGCTTTATGTTTTTCCATGGACTATATTAATCTAAAATTATTATGCTATATAAATTCTTAAAATATGTATTTTGAGGAAATTGTATAATTAAAAATCCAACATGAGTTCTAGAAAAGAAATATATTAATACATATTTCTTTTGTTAACTGAGGAAATAATATTACGGTTATTTATCAGAGTGATAAGGGAGGAAATATACATGCAGCAAGTATTACCTACAATATTTAGAGGAACTATTACATATATCTTGGCCTTAGTTCTTACTAGACTAATGGGGAGAAAAGTTATTTCTCAGATGACATTCTTTGATTTTGTAGTTGGTGTATCTATGGGTTCTATGGTTGCTAACCTATCAATAGGTAAAAATAGCACTGCAGCTACTGCATCAATATCTCTAATCATATTTGCAATATTAACAATATTAACAGGACTTGCTCATATTAAAAGTTCTAAGATTAGAAAGATAATTAACTCAGAACCAGTTGTTTTAATTGCTAGTGGAACTATAGTAGAAAATAATATGAAACGTGTACGTATTACATTAGAACAACTAACTATGAAATTACGTGAAAAAAATATTTTTAACTTAGGTGATGTGGATTTTGCTATTTTAGAAGTAGATGGAAAACTATCTGTGCTGCCTAAATCAGATAAAGCTCCTCTTACCCCTTCGCACATGAATATTCCTACTACCAATAAAGGTCTTATGAAAGATATCATAATAGATGGAAATGTTATGAGCGAAAATCTGAAAGATGCAGGATTAGATATGAATTGGCTTAAATCTCAACTGAATATGAGTGGAATAAAAGATATTGCAGATGTATTTTATGCCGGTATAGATAATACAAACATCCTCTATTTCTCTAGAAAAAATGCTGTTAATAAAGAGAAACATGGTAAATATGGTATAGAATAAATTCATTACTTATTATTATAATAAGATGAATAATTCTAGTTTATTTTTAAATAAAAAATTGCATAATTGAAACTATAACACAAGATTATTAAAGTTTCTTTGTTAATTATGCAATATCCTTAATTATTTACGTTTCATACTACGAATGAGCATTTTAGTTTGTTTGTCTACTCTTAAAGATTCTATAATCTTTTGCAATGCCTTGTTATATGTAAAATCATCTAATGTATTATTTTTTAAGTATTTCATAGTTTTTTCAGGAAACTTAACATAACAAATTGATATTGCCCAAGCAACAGCCATCTTCACATAATAACCTTCATGCTTTGTTTCATCTAATAATTTTAATACTCTATCGATGTAGTTTTCTTCTATATAAAAGTCAAGTAGCATTACAACAGCAAAACGTATTTGAAATTCTTCACTAGATGATAGATATGGTTGTATAAAATCCCAAACCCGCTCCATGTTTCTTTTTGTGAATTTTAAGCCTGTGCAGAAACTATCACAAACAGCCCAATTGTTAATTTTAGGTATAAAATTCTTAACATAATTTAGAATTTCCTCTATATCAGCTTTTACATGACCAAGTACCATTCCTTGTAACATAACTTCTTCGTAATACTTATCTTCTGCTGTACTCATATATTCTCGCCAATTTCCTTTAGCAATTTGCTTTGCGAGTTTTCTTAATACTGGCACTCTTACTCCAACAATATTGTCATTACCAGGGCATAATTTACTTTGAAAATTTTTATATTCTTCATCAGCTAATTCAAAAATTTGTTCTCTTATCGTCTTTTCCACTTTACCCCTCCTTTAAATCTTTTTTTAACTATTGATCATAGCTTTTTGCTTCTCTCTATAGATATAACCTTTGGCATACTTTAATATGACAAGCTAAATCATTACTATGTTATTATATCCTAAGCTAGATAAGAATCCAACTTAACCTGTATATGGTAATTAAATATAATCAAAATTTGTATACCTTTTACTAACTTTCCTCCAGCAATATGAAATGACATTAAATTTTACTAAATAATATAATAAAATGTTATAATAAGTTATTGTACTATACATATTCAATGGATGGAATTAATGTTTATAGTTACTTAGATGAAATTAGAAAAGCTGACTCTGAAATCTAAATCATAATTACTATTATAAATAAAATCAAAGAAATTTAATATAAAATATTTAACTTATGGTACATGCTATATTAAAAGGAGAGAATATTATGTCAATTAAATATGTATGTTCTGAATGTGGTAAAAAATATGATCCTAAATCCCTTGTTTTTAGATGCGACTGTGGAGGATTATTAAATCTTGAAAAATTTAATTTTACATTTTCAAAAGAAGATATTTTAAATAATGAATGGAGTTTATTTAGATATTTAAAAGCTCTTCCCTTTGATGATAATTTTACTTTTTGGAAAGATATCACTATGGGGGAAGGGTTAACTCCTATTGTACCACTTGAAAAAGACAATCCTAATTTGTTAGTAAAAGTTGATTACTTAATGCCTACTCTATCCTTTAAAGATAGAGGTGCTGTAGTATTAATTGCTAAAGCTAAGGAACTTGGAATAAAAAAAGTTATTCAAGACAGCAGTGGAAATGCCGGTACTTCTATAGCCGCTTATGCTAATAGAGCAGGAATTCAGTGCACCATATATGTTCCTGAAAATACGTCTTCAAAGAAAATCAAACAAATTACTTCTCATGGTGCAACTGTTAATATAGTTAAAGGAACTAGAGAAGATACTGCAAAAGAAGCTTTAAAAGCTGTAGAAAGAGGAGATGGATTCTATGCAAGTCATGTTTATAACCCTTTTTTCTACCAAGGCACAAAAACTTACGCTTATGAAATCTATGAGCAATTAAATGGTGAAGTACCAGAAGCATTAGTGATTCCAGTAGGAAATGGTACTTTACTTTTAGGATCTTATTATGGCTTCAAAGAATTATTAGCTCTTAAGCTTATAGATAAAATCCCTAAAATTATTGCAGTTCAATCTAAAGGTTGTGCCCCAATATATAAAGCCTTTAAGGAAGGAAACATTAATGTGAAAGAAGTTACTAACACAGGTACTCTAGCTGAAGGTATAGCAATTGCAGATCCAAAACGTGGAAAGCAAATATTAGAGGCTATAAAAGATTCAAATGGAGAAATTATCACAGCTTGCGAAAATAAAATTATTGAAACAAAAGTTTACTTATCACAAAAAGGTTTTTATGTAGAACCAACTACTGCAGCAACTTTTGCAGGATTTTTAGATTACTATAAAGAAAATAAATTAAAAGGTAAAGTAGTAGTTCCTTTATGTGGATCTGGATTAAAATCTGATATATAATATAAAATTACTGTTTAATTTACTACTTAAAGATGATATCTATATTGAAAATAGCCAGCTAAAATATATCTCAACACTTAGCTAGCTATTTTTAAAACTTCATTTTAGTATTCATTAGGCTATATTTTAAATTGTTGAGTTCATTATGTATAATTTTCGAATTTCTTGAAATATAGCCTATTCATTAAATCTCATTAATCAAGATCATCAAAATCAAACGCTGCTGCTTTTGTATAATTTGTAACCTTTGCTTCAAAAAAATCAGTCTTTGTATTATTTAATTTTGAGAAATTTTCAATCCACTCCATAGGATGCTTATCTATTTCTGGATATAAAGTTTCTATCCCTATGGCTGTTAGTCTTAGGTTTGAAAGATACTTAATATATTTATCTATTAATTCATCATTAAGTCCTAAAATTTCATTATTAGTTACATATTGCCCCCACTGTATCTCATGCTCTACCCCCATTCTCATCATCTGTCTAAATTCTTCTTCCAATTCTTCTGTAAATATATTTGAATTTTCTTTTTTGAGTTCCTTAATGATATTCTGAAATAGCACAAGGTGAGTAACTTCATCTCTATTTATATATTTGAAAACTGTGCTAGTTGCGGTCATTTTACCCTGCCTTGCTAAGGTATAAAAGAAACTAAATCCTGAATAAAAATATATTCCCTCCAATATATAATTTGCCATGATTACTCTTAAAAAATTATTTATTTCCGGTTCTTTATTAAACTTCTCATAAATACCTGCTATAAATTTATTTCTTTTAAGAAGAGTTTTATCTTCTCTCCATTCATCGTATATTTTATCCCTAGTAATTGGATTTGTAACTGTATCAAGTATATATGAATAACTCTGTGCATGTATCTCCTCTTGAAATGTTTGTATATTTAAAAGCGAAGAAACTTCAGCAGCAGTTATATACCTTGATATATTAGGAAGGTTTTCACTTTGTATTGAATCTAAAAAATTTAAAAAAGAAATAATTTTGTCAAAAGCATTTCTTTCTCCATCTGTTAAATATGGAAATTGCTTTACATCTTCATTAAGGGATATTTCTTCTGGTATCCAAAAGTTGTTAAGCATTGTTCTATAAAAATCCCTTGCCCAACTGTATTTTATTCTATTCCACTCTCTTAAATTAGTAGTATTACCATTTATCATTGACTCTGTTCCACGTTGACCATTTTCGTTAAATATCATTTTTTTAAGCATAAACTATACTCCCCCTCGTCTTCACATATATCCTCTTTAAATATAATTATTTTAAAGATATGCTTAACTTGAACAACTTGTACATTCGTCCATTTCTAAAGATTTATTTCTTACATAATAAATTGTTTTAAGTCCTTGTCTCCAAGCTTCCATATACATATTTAGAATTTCTCTAGCTTTTATCTCTGGAGTTATATATAAATTAAAAGATTGAGCTTGATCTATGTGTTTTTGTCTAGTAGCACAAGCTTTAATACTCCATTGTTGATCTATAGTATGTGCTTCTTTGTAATACCAGAAATTTTCTTCATTTAAATCTGGTGCTGTTTTTGGTGTAAAACTTCCCTTCTTTTCTTCTATAAAAAACTTCTTAAACACAGGATCTATTCCTGCAGTAGTATTAGCTATATTAGAAGTACTAGCTGTAGGAGCAATGGCCGTAATATAACCATTTCTTATACCATGCTTTTTAATATCGATTTGCAATTTTTTCCATCTTTCAGAGTTATAGCCCCTTCTCTCAAAGTATTTTCCTGTATCCCATTCTGAACCTTTAAAAACAGGATAACTTCCCTTTTCCTTAGCTAATTCCATAGAAGCTTTTATTGCCACATAAGCTATCTCCTCAAAAATTTCATCTGCTACTTTAATATGTTCATCACTTTCCCACATTATTTTGTTATTTGCAAGAAAATGATGATATCCACTTGTCCCCAATCCAATTGCTCTATACTTATCACTAGTAACTCTGGCCTCTTTAACAGGTAGTTCATTAAGAGATATAACATTATCAAGCATTCTTATCTGAAGAGGAATGCACTTATCAAAATCCTCTTTTTTAACTTTGCTAAGATTTATTGAATTAAGATTACAAGTTACCATATCTCCAGCCTTAATTTTTTGAATAACCTTTGGAAAACCATTTTCATTAATTATCTCTTCTTTACCCAATTCACTTTCACTCATATTTTGAGCTATCTCATGACATAAATTTGATGAATATATCATACCTTCATGCTTATTAGGATTTGCTTTATTTACAGTATCTCTAAAGAAAATAAAAGGAGTTCCTGTCTCTACTGCACTTTTCATTAATTTTTTCATAATATCAAGTGCTGGTACTGTATCTCTTTTAATATAAGTATTTTTCTCACATTCTAAGTATCTCTTTGTAAACTCTTTATTATCAACATCATCAAAATAATCCTCTAGCTTATATCCCATTATCTTCTCTATCATATATGGATCAAATAAAGACCAATTTTCTCTTTTTTCTAATCTTTCCATGAATAAGTCCGGGATACTTACAGCGGGAAAAATATCATGAGCCTTTCTTCTATCATCTCCATTATTAGTTTTAACATCAAGAAAATCGAATATATCTTTATGCCATATGTCTAAGGTTATAGACGCACCACCTTTTCTCCTGCCAAGCTGATCAACAGCTACTGCTGTGTCATTATAGAGTCTTATCCAAGGTATAACTCCACCAGATGCATTTTTATGACCTCTTATTTCACTATTTAAAGCTCTTATCTTCCCAATGTAGATGCCTAATGCTCCACCATGTTTTGAAACTTGCGCAAACTTTTGATTAACATCATAAATTGACCATAAATTATCTCCCACAACAGATATAAAACAACTACTTAATTGATAAAACGGTGTACCTGCATTTCCTAATGTAGGAGTAGCTACTGTAACTTTTAGTTCACTTAAAATATCATAAAATTTCTTTGCATAAAAAACTTTCTTACTCCCCTCAGGGATTGCTAAATGCATAGCTATAGTCATAAAACGTTCTTGAGGAAGCTCTAATATCTCTCCATTATGCCCTTTAATTAGATATCTGTCTTTTAGTAATTTTAAGCCCTCATAATTAAACAGTTCATCTCTTTTAGGCACTATGTAATCTGCTAACTCTTTTATTTCTTCATCAGAATAGTTTTGCACTAAATAATCTCCATAAAGTCTCATACTAACTAATTTTTTTACTAACTTATAATAATCTCCATAACCAAAGTTATTATATTCTCTACTAATCTTAGCTTCCTTGTATAAGTCACAGCATAAAAGTCTTGCAGCAACATATTGCCAATTGGGATTGGTCTTTTTAATATTGTTTCCATTCTGGTCTTTACTGTTTTGAATAACCTTTTCAATAGCTGTTTGTATTAAAATTTTTTGAATTTCCTTTGTATTCATACCATCTCTAAATTGAATTCTAGAATCTAGTTCTAGTTCTAGAGGATCACAGTCTTTTATACCCTCACAAGCTAACCTAACCATTTTTTTCGTTTTCTCTACTTGTAGTGGTTCATATTGTCCATTTCTTTTTCTTATTTTAATATTCATTGTCCAAACCTTACCTTTTCTTTATTAATAAATTTTATTATAAAATAATTATTTTTAAATAAATTATATAAGTATTTATCTTTAAAATCAACATTATAAAACCATTATTTCATAAAATAATCTATATATATTGTATAAACACCTTATTTTTTCACTATATATTGTATGTTTTTGCTATATGCATAAAACACACCTATAAACTACCTTAAAAGTAGCTTATAGGTGTGTTTATTACGTAATCACTTTTCATTATAAGAATCTGTAATTTTTTTGCATAATTTCGAAAAAGTTTTTAATTCATTTTCATTAAGTGTTTTTTCTATTAAATCCATTATCTCTTTTCCAAATTTTTCTGTCCTTCCGAGAAACTGTTTTCCTGCAGATGTAATAAAAATACTATAATATCTACGGTCAGTTTTTTGTCGTTCTTGCTTTATGTAGCCTTTCTCTAAAAGACTTTTGTTTAATTTTGATATACCCGGCTGTGTTATTCCTCTTATTTCGGATAACTCTTTAGTTGTTTTGGGACCTTGCTTATCTAAAATATCTAATATATAGTATTGAGCAGTTGATATACCTTCAATATTAAATCTATTTATACTACTAATAATCATACACTGAAAAGGTATATAATTTTCTTCTAATTCTCTTCTAGCCATTGTTTTCACCCTTTCTTTTAGAAAATATACTCTTTTAAATATTTTCCGGTAACTGAATTTTTATTGTTAATTACATCTTTCGGTTCTCCTTGAAAGATAATTTTACCACCATTTTCTCCAGCTTTTGGGCCAAGATCAATTATCCAATCCGCTTGACTTATTACATCTAAATTATGTTCTATCACAATTAAAGTACTCCCTTGATCAACTAGCCTATTCATAATATCTATTAACTTTCTTACATCTGATACATGAAGTCCTGTAGTTGGTTCATCTAATACATAAATATTACCTTTACTATCCAATCTAGCAGCTAACTTTAGTCTCTGTAATTCTCCTCCAGATAAAGTATTTAAAGGTTGACCTAAAGTTATATAGCCAATTCCTACATCAGCTAATTTTTTTAATACTGAATATATTTCTTCTTCTTTAAAAAAGTGAATTGCCTCGTCAACAGTCATTTTTAAAACTTGGCTTATGTTTCTTCCCCTTAGTTTGAAATTTAATACTTTATCTGTAAATCGCTCTCCTTTACACACTTCACAAGTACCTACAACAGTATCCATAAAAGCCAAATCAGTATAAATAACACCTAATCCTTTGCATTCTGGACATGCTCCTTCTGAATTAAAACTAAAAAAAGATGGTTTAACATTATTTTCTTTTGCAAATAAATTTCTTATAAAATCAAACATACCTGTATAAGTTGCAATATTAGAACGTATTGAAGCATGTATTTGTCCTTGATCTATAAAAATTGTTTCTGGATAAATCTTTGGTATTACTCCATTAATAAGAGTGCTCTTTCCTGAACCAGCTACACCAGTTACTACAGTCATAACACCTTTAGGAATATCTACATTAATATTTTTTAAATTGTGCAAATTTGCATTTTTAATTGACAAGCATTCCTTTGCTTCTCTAGTATTAAGTTTTATTTTGGGTCTATATTGCAAAAAGTTACCCGTTAAAGTATTGGATTGTAATAATCCATTTAAAGTTCCTTTGTAAACAATGTTACCACCTTCTATACCAGCTTTTGGTCCCATATCAATAATATAGTCTGCAATCTTTATTATATCAGGATCATGTTCAACAATAAGAACAGTGTTCCCTTTATCTCTTAACATTTTTACTAATTTATTTATTCTGCCAATATCGTGTGGATGTAATCCAATACTAGGCTCATCAAAAATATAAGTAAGCCCTGTTAAACTACTTCCTAATTGTTTAACCATTTTAATTCTCTGCGATTCACCACCAGAAAGTGATGAAGTTTCACGATTTAAGCTCAAATATCCTAATCCTATAGTTTCTAAATACTCTAGCCTACTGATTAATGCTTTTACTACAGTTTGGACAGATTGTTCTTTAATTTCTCTCATAAATATTATTAAATCATTTATTTGCATATTTGTACAATCTGCAATATTTTTCCCATTAATTTTGGAAGATAATATTTTTTCATTTAATCTTGCCCCTTTACACACAGGACATATTTCTTTAGTAACAATTCTATTAATTTCTTTTTTATATTTATCCTTTTCTCCGCCCTCTTTTTTTAAAAAGCTTCTTTCAATTCTTGGTATAAGACCTTCATACAAAGATGTCTTTGGCCACTCTGGATCATCTGTTTCAATTTTTATATCAGTTTTATTTAAAAGTAAATCTAGTTCTTTTTCATCATAATCTTTTATTTTTTTATCATTGTCAAACAAACCTGAATGTATATATCTCTTTAATCGCCATCCACCAGGCTTAAAGGTAGGAAACAAGATAGCCCCTTCATTAAGAGATTTATTTTTATCTAATAATTTATCAATATTAATGCTATCAACCTTCCCTAATCCATCACAATGCATACACATTCCAGCAGGATTGTTAAAAGAAAAATTTTTAGAATATCCAACAAAAGGTTTGCCTATACGGGAAAAAAGAAGCCTTAATAGTGGCGCTATATCTGTGATAGTCCCTACAGTGGATCTTGAATTCCCACCAATTCTTTTTTGATTTATTATAATAGCAACGGATAAATTTTTAATTGAATCTACATCTGGCTGCCCGTAATGTGGCAAACGGTGCCTGATAAAGCTAGAATAAGTTTCATTTAGCTGTCTTTGTGATTCTGCAGCAATAGTATCAAAAACTAAGGATGACTTACCTGATCCAGAAACTCCAGTAAAGACAGTGATTTTTTTCTTGGGTATTTCAATATCAATATTTTTTAAATTTTTTTCTCTAGCTCCTATTACATGAATACTTTCTTTTATGTCCATAAATAACTCGCCTCCAAATAATTTATACCTGCAATAATATACATAACTTAGTTAATGAATAACTAAGTTATGTATATTTTACTACTTATCTAATTTACTATCAATAATTTTACTTCCATATTGTAAAATTTTTTATAATTTATGAAGTTGCATTTTCTCTAAGTATTTAATTAATTGTTTTGTAAACGCTAAAAACACCTTATAAACTACTTGGAAAGTAGCTTATAAGGCGTTTTACTTAGGAAACAACAAGCTATTTAAAATAACAATGTAACTTAAATTAGCCCATTAATGAAGCTAATGTATTAATAAATGTATTATAATCAGTGGAACGTATAAGTTGTTCCACATTTTCTGGTTCTGAAATAATACTAATAAAATTATCAAAAATGTTTACAAATAAATTACGTTCTTTCTTATTAAAAGCAATCATTGCAATAATTTGAACATAACTCTCTCCCCACTTCACAGGTTTATGATTTATTACTATAGAAATAGATGATTTTAATGCATTCATATGCATAGAATGAGGAACTGCCACATTATTATTAAATACAGTATAAGACATCTTTTCCCTTTCAATTACATCATCAATGTAAGATTCATTTACAAATCCATATCTAACCATACCCTTTCCAATATGTCGAATCATTTCAAATGCATCATTTAAATATAAATTTTCATAAAAAATATGAGGGTTAAAAAGTTGGATAAGCTGCTTTTTTAAATAAAATTGCTCTTTTTTTCTTTTAAAATTCAAAATTTTATTATTAATATTATCAATTTCTCTTTCTGTTAAAAATGGTGGTACTATTATTAAATCTGTTTCTAATGGAATATTTAACTCCACTGTTGAGATAACTAAATCTGTATCTATTTTTTTATAATCTATATCAATAGTTTTATAAACCTTTTGTATTTCAACTTGTGCACCAAAATAATGATTAATAGTATCTATCATATTCTTATGAAGATTGTAATACTCTGGATAAATTAAAGTAACTGTTATTTTTTTATTACTACTCTTTTTAGGTTCAAGAAAGGCAACTATATGCAAAGCTATATAAGCAATTTCATCCTCGCTAATAGTAATGTGTTCTTCCTTTTGAATATAGTTAGATATAAATACAGCCAAGTCATAAATCAAAGGATAAGTATATTTAATTTGTTGTGTCAGAGGATTTTTTGAAAACCGATTATGATAAGCACGATTAATTAAATTATGGATATGAAACATAAATCTTATTAAAAATTGATCATCATAAAGATCTACCATATAGTTTTCATAAACTTCTTTAAGAATATCATTAACCAATTGAATTTGTTTAGGCTCAATATACTCAGTTAAATTCTCTTTATTTAGAACATCCTGCCTTAAAATAGTAGTTTTACCAACAAGTAATACTGTTAAATAGTATATCTCTGACTCATCATAGATTACATCAAAAACAGATTCAATAAATTTAGCTATTTCTTTTGCTGCTTTGTATTCCCTTTTATTATTTAAAACTTCAATAGACTCACTATGAATATTAAGATGATTCTTAATTCTATAAGTTGAAATCATTATGTGAAGAAGAATATTTCCTATAACATATTCATTAACATAAAGATTATAAGAACTTAATATATCAATCATCTTTTGTTTAAATTCCCCCAAGCTATAACCAAAAAATTCCTCAATAGTTTCTAAATTTAAAAATTTATTATTAGATTCTTCATAAAATATATGACTCATAAGTTTTCGTTTATTTTGCTCTACTCCGTCAAGAATTACTAAGTCCCCTTCCCTATGGAAGGATAAATCAAAGCTTTTTAAAATGGCTTTTGACTTTCTTAAATCGTTTTCTAAAGTAGGCATACTAACATAGAGAATATCACAAAGATCAAAAAGATCAACACCCTCACCGTGTACAACCATCTGATTTAAGAGATAATACATACGTTCATCTGGAGTTTGAGGTTTATCTAAAATCTGGGAGTTACGGGCTCCATATTCCATATAAGTATAATAATCTAATTTATAACCTAAATTTGATGAAACAATCAGAGTTTTTTTTTCATATTTCAAATTAATAGCATTTACATATTTTCTAATAGTACGAGAGGATACACCAAAATGATTCGCTAACACACTTGCTTTTATCCACTGTTTTTTTTTAAATAGAAAATCAATGAATGCTTTTTCTCTCTCGTTATTCATAACAACACCTAACTTTTCTTTAAAATTAATTATATTAACATTACATCATAGAATAAACATTGTCAATTTAAAAAATATAAAATCATTACAAGAAATCCTTCATAATAAAACTATTAAATAGGTTCCTACTTATAGGAATTTTTTTTATTTGATGACAACACTATAAAATGAGAAAATAAATCAAAGAATAAATTAAACAAACTAAAGATTTTAAAGGAGGAATTATAATGAATGAAAAAAACGTTCTAATTGTATGTGGTGGCGGAGCATCAAGTGGATTTCTAGCTCAAAGTATTAGAAAGGCAGCAAAAAAGAAAGGTATATCAATTAATATTAAAGCACGTAGTGAATCCGAAGTAGATGATTATATTAGTGATATTGATGTTTTATTATTTGGCCCTCATTTAAAATATATGGAAGATGACTTAATGAGTAAAGGTAAAGCTAATAATGTGCCTGTTGCAATGATTGACCAAATGATTTATGGAAGTTTAAATGGAGATAAAGCCTTAGAATTAATTTTAGAATTACTACAAAAATAACCCATAGAAAGGAGCAAAACTATGAAAAAATTTATTGAATGGATGAACGAAAAATTTGCCCCAGCTATGAATAAAATCACACGAAATCCATGGGTATCAGCTATTCAAGACTCTATTATGGGAGTATTACCTTTAATTCTTGTAGGCTCCCTAATAACTATGATATCAATTCTGAATCAATATTTTCCTAACATGCCTGATTTTTCGCCAATTTCATCTTTTTCTTTTGGATTAATGAGTATTTTTATTGTATTCTTAACACCTTATTTTATTATGGAAAAACAAAAGAAAAATGATAGAAAACTAGTTTCAGCATTAACAGGTGTAGCATTATTCTTAATGTTATTAAAACCAAATTTATCTGAGGGAAATATTACCTTTAGTTTTGAGAGATTAGGTGCTAATGGAATGTTCGTTGCTCTTTTCGTAGGAATTATAGTAGGAGCAGTTATGTATCTATTTAGCAAAATATCCTTATTTAGTGATTCAAGTTCTTTACCTGATTTCATTATTGTTTGGTTTGATACAATTATTCCAATTTCAATTTTACTTGTTATAGGTTGGATTTTTACCTTCCAATTACATTTTGATTTATATGCAGCTATTTTAAAAATTTTTCAGCCATTATCTTTAATCGGACAAAGCTTTGCTGGATTTGTTCTAGGTACATTTATTTGTGTATTCCTATACTCTTTTGGAGTAAGCCCTTGGGCTCTATATCCAATTATATTTCCTATATGGGTTGCAGGAGTTGAGGCTAATGCTCAAAATATTGCTACAGGATTGCAACCACAAAACATTCACACCTTTGAAACTTTAATGGGTTGGGTATGGATAGGTGGTATGGGAACGACATTAACACTTGTATTATTAATGTTATTTGTAGCAAAATCAAAACGACTAAAAGCTATGGGAAAAGTAACCATAATACCATCACTTTTTAATATTAATGAACCAGTGGTATTTGGTGCACCAGTTGCATTTAATCCTATTTTAATGATTCCAATGTGGCTCAATGGACTAATTATACCATCTATAACTTATATTGTCTTAAATATGGGCATGGTTACAATACCTTCTAAGGTTATGCAACTTTGGTATTTACCAGTGGGGATTTCTACCTATTTAGTTAATTTTGATTTTAGAGGATTGTTATTATTAGCTGCAAATATTTTAGCATCATTTATAATTTGGTATCCATTCTTTAAGGTTTACGATATTCAAGAAACAAAAAAAGAACTAGTAGAAGAGTAATAAAAAACAGCCGGGAGGTTTAGTCATATGTTAGATTATGAAGAATTAAGTCAAATAAGTATGCAAATTATTTTAAATGCAGGAGATGCACGAGCAATAATTGAAGAAGCTTTAATAAGTGTTGAAGAAGGTAATTTTGATGAAGCTGATGAAAAAATGGATGAAGCAAAGAAAAAGATTTCCCTTTCTCATTCTAGCCAAACAAACGCTATCCAAGGAGAAGCTATGGGGGAAAAAATACCTTCTTCTGTACTCTTTAATCATGCTCAAGATACATTGATGGTAGTTATGAGTGAATGGAATACAGCTAGACGTTTTATAAAATTATTTAAACAATATGATGCTCGTTTGAAAAAACTAGAAAGTGGACAATAGATTAGTTGTAAAAAGGAGTAAATAAAGATGAGATATAAAAATCCTAGAGCCTTTCCAGATGATTTTTTATGGGCAGCAGCTACAGCTGCCTATCAATTTGAAGGAGCTTACTTGGAAGATGGGAAAACCATGTCGATTGTGGATGCCAATATTAATTCCAACTATGCAAATACAAGCATAACCTCTGATCATTATCACCATTTTAAAGCAGATATAAAATTAATGAAGGAACTCGGAATGAAAGCATATAGATTTTCTATATCTTGGCCACGTGTGTTACCTAACGGAAGAGGTAAAGTCAATGAAAAAGGAATTGAATTTTACAAACAGCTTGTAAAAGAGTTAAGAGATAATGGCATTGAACCTTTAGTAACTATCTATCATTTTGATTTACCACTTTGTTTACAAGAAGAATATGGTGGATGGTCTAATAGAAAAATTATTGATGATTTTGCTTATTATTGTGAAGTTCTTTTTAAAAATTTGGGACAGGAGATTAAATATTGGTTTACCATTAATGAACAAAGTAATATGTTTCTTCTCCCCTACCTAATGATTTTTAATAATGAAATTTCCCTAGAAAAACAAAAATATGAAATGAATCACATTATGATGTTAGCACATGCTAAAGCCATTAAGCTTTTTAGGGAAATTGTTCCTACAGGGCAAATTGGACCTGCTATAGGTATTTCACCTAATTATCCTAAAAGTTGTAAACCTGAAGATATTCAAGCTGCAAAAGAAGCAGATGACTTTCGTACTTATCTATTTACAGACCTTTATGTACATGGATATTATCGAAAAAATGTATGGAAGTACATGGAAGAAAACAACATTGCACCAACCATAAAAAATGGAGATATGGAACTAATCGCATCTGCAAAACCAGATTTTTTAGGTATTAACTACTACCAAAGCAGAGTTGTTGGATATGCGCCAGAAAATGCAGAAAATAGAGATGTTACTCTTAATACTGAAGGAAAAAAAGGATCAACTTCCTTTGAAATTATTCCTGGTCTTTATGAGGGCTTCCCCAATCCTTACCTAAAAAAAACAGATTGGGATTGGGAATTGGATCCTATAGGATTAAGAGTATTGTTAAATGATTTAAATGATAGATATCATTTGCCCATTATAATCACTGAAAATGGTATAGGTGGTATTGAAACTTTAACAGATGATAATAAAATTCATGATGAATATAGAATTAATTTTTATAAAAACCATTTAACTCAATGTAATTTAGCTATTAATGATGGTGTTAAATTATTTGGTTATTGTCCATGGTCTTTTATGGACTTATTAAGTACCACTAGTGGATTTCGTAAACGCTATGGATTTGTCTATATAAATAGAACTGATGATGATTTAATGGATTTAGGAAGAATAAAAAAAGATAGCTTTTATTGGTATAAAGATGTTATTCACTCAAAGGGAAAAAATTTATAATAAATTCTCTCTAAATTCATTTTTTATTTTTATAAATTCTTCCATATCATTTAAGAACTGAATAAGCATAGCTCTATTTTCAAACTCATCTCTAGTTGAAGGTAGAGCCATTTCTTTAAAACTTTTTCTCAATATCTCTACATCATTTAATAAATTTTCTGCTGTATTCTCTTCATATATTGAGTTAGCTACCTTTATTGTAAAATCAGAAATCATAATAGTTTGTTCGTAAGTCATAAAAAAATGTTGAAAATGTGCTTTCATCCTTTTCATAGTCTTAAACTGTTTTATCCTCATTTCTATGTACTGTACATAATAACTTACATCTAATAAAAAATAGTTGTTTAAATTTTTATATGCTCTTTTTCTAGTCGACTTTAATTTTTTTTCGAGAACACTAAATAATTCATCATCTTTTATTGATGTATAATGTTCTTTTAAAGCTTCTGCCATGTGAAAAAGAATTTCCTTCATCTTTTCTTCAATATAAATTTGATCCTGTTTAATTTTGTTCTCTGTATTTGGCATATAGAGATTTAATAAAAGTGCAACTCCTATCCCCACAACCATAAGTGCCAACTCATTTCTAATCCAAAATAAAGAAACTGATTTTTCAACAAGCAAATGAGTTACAAGAACAGAACTTACAACTATCCCCTCTTGTAAATTAAATTTAGCTGTTAATGGAATGAAAATTAACAAAAACAAACCAAAAACCACATAATTATAGCCTATTAATTTAAAAAGGATAAATGAAATTAATAAAGCTAAAAAACAAGCATATATTCTTTTTAAAGCCATTTCAATAGATTGTTTTCTTGTACTTTGAATACTCAAAATAGTAATAATCCCTGCAGATGCTGCGTATTCAATCCCAAGTTTTTGTGCAATAATCATAGCAATAACACTACCTATACCTGTTTTTAATGTCCTGTATCCCATAAATTTCATATTAATTAACCACATTCCTTTTAACTTTAATTATATTTATAAAGTCTAGATTGTATTGTATTGATTTTAATCTGTTACTATTTTTTTAATAAATAAACTGCATAATTAGTAATTTGAAATACGTAGTGTAAGTCATGTACTTGTTCAATTATGCAATTCCTTTAAATAACAAGTATAATATAAATATAATATCATTAATTACAAAAACCTTAAAGAAAAAAGCTTATTAAATTATAATTTTTAAAAATGATATAAAAGACTTGCCTCATATATAGATTTATTCACTTTGCATCTTTTCCCACATATATTTTATAATTTTATTTATAAAAGAACCAAACAACTTTTTAACTTTACTAATGTTTATATCATAGTAATATGTTGAATCTAGCCATCCTTTGCTATCCCAATATTTATAATCTAACATTGAAGTATATGTCTTGCTTCTCAAACCATTAAACATATAAATTTCATAGAAGCCTGGTACAGGTAATCTTTTACTTTGTATTGTTTCATAAAAGTTTGTAGTCAACTTTTCAATATTTTTATATTTTTTGTCAAAATATTTTTTCTTAAAAAGCCTATTGTTGCCATCTTCCTTAAAAAACATAGGTGAAATAATTTCTATAGAACCTGTTAAATTACATCCCCATCCACAAGCTGTCATTTTAAGATATTTTGTTACTGCTTTTTGACCTCCTCCTGCTGTTGTTACAATTGTTAGTGCAGGTTTTCCAACCAGTTCTGGTCTATGGAACAAATAAGAAAATCTTTCTATCATTCTTTTGAATGAGCCTGTTATTTGGCACGCATATACTGGTGATACAAAAATAATACCATCAGCATTTATAAGTTTTTGCTTTATTGTTTTTAAATCATCTTCAATAGGACAATAATTTTCTCCTTTATGAAAGCACAAACTACACCCTCTGCAATCTTCAATATTAAGACTTTTTAAATACACATATTCAAATTTTGTTTGATTTCTTTGATTTCTTTCATTAATCTTATTTTCTATTAGTTTACATACACTGTACCCATCCTTTTTACGTGGACTTCCCATCAATATTAGTATATTCATTTATAACCCTCCATTTATTTTATAATATAGTTAATCTTAAAGCTACGATATCCAATGTTGGATATCGTAGCTTTAAGATTAACCTATCTAGCTTTCACTTTCTAGATAGGTTAATTCTATTTTTTAAGCATTTTAATAAGCTCTTCAAGTTTTTCAGCTGCTTTCTGTGGATTTGATGTATCAAGAATCTCCTGTTTAAATCCTTCAATATCTAATTGTTGGTTAGAACACTTCATGACTTTATCCATATCTTCTACCGTAGAAAAATCTACTTCTTTAATAAAATCAGAAATTTGTTTGCTTAACAACATACAAGAATCAATTTCTTCGAGTAGTGTTTCATGCCACTTAATTTGATAATCTAAACTTGATAACATCATTTCAAAACAAACAGCCTCTACTTTTAAGGTTTGTTCTTTTACTTTAATTTTTTGCCATTCCCTAGTTCTTTCCTTTTTCGCCTTTAATAATTTAATATGCCTTTGCACCTGTGCTACGATTTCCTTTTTCTCAATACCATTTAAGATAGGATAAATAATAAATTTATCTGACCCTATATCATAAATTTCTTTATTCAGTTCTTCTTTTAAACATTGTTGAAGTTCTAACTGTCCTTTAGAAGTCATCTTATAAATCTTTCTCTCTTTAGCTCCTATATTTTCCTTCTTTAAAAGCTCTATTAACCCTTCTTTTTCAAGCTTATTAATAGCGTAATAAATAGAACCAGACTGGATTTTAGTCCAGCTATCCATATGATTAGCTTGAATGAATTTTTGAATCTCATATCCATGAGTTGGCTTTATACTTAAATAATATAATATAAATGCTTTAATCATTTATTTTACCCTCCATAATATCCAACATTGTATATTTATATATTATATTCAACATTGGATATTGTCAATATTCTTTTTCTTATTTATTACTCATCCTTTATAATAAATAACTTTTGGTTGTAAATAAATTAGCTAATTAGAGTTAATTTATTCCGAGAAATTATTTTCATTAATGTTATATATTGACAATATTATTCTAAACATTTACTATGTAGGTAATATAAGGAGGTGTTTTTTTTGAATAATAAATTTAAATCTGTTAAGAAAGCAAATGCCTTAGCTCTTTCAGCAGCTATATTATTAGGTGCATCTACACCTGTTTGTGCTTTAGAAAAAACTCAATGGGAAAAAGATGCTAAAGCACAAGTTACATCCAATGATAATTCTTATATACTTAATACTTTAAAGGGGAATTCAAAAATTTTAAGTACCGAAACTAGTGCTCCTGCTACTTTCCAAATTTCTAAAGATAACTGGGATGGTTCTCCAAATTACACAATTTCAATGAATCTGTGGTATGGTACTAATGGTGATGTTTGGAAACTTTACGAAAATGGCAAATTAGTCAAAGAAGTTAAGCTTGTAAACAATTCACCAAATGCCCAACATGCTGAAGTTAAATTTACTGATAAAAGCAATGGAACATATAAGTATACTGCTGAACTTATAAATTCAGCTGGTGTTACAAAATCCCAAAATACTATAGTTCATGAAGTAACTAAGAATGATAAGCCTATCGAAGTTCCACTACCTGAATCTGCTAGTGGAGAACCTGCTGTAGGATATACTGTTTTAAATGAAGACGATACCAATTTTGAGTGGGCAGTATTTGTTTCAAATCCTAATAAAAAGTATGTATGGGAAGGTAGTAGTTTTTCTTTATGGGGAATGTCTTTTGAAACTGATAATGAAATAACCTCAATTTCTAATGCAGCCTCTTTTAAACAAGATGGTAAAAAGGTAATTATTAATGTAAAACAAGAAGAAAGATTTTTACCTTATGATACTACTAGAATATTTGTGGTTAAAGGCAAAAAAAACTCTTCAAAAGTACCTACAAACTTTAATTCAAACTTAATTAGAGGAGATATTTCTTATCCTACTTTTGCTTCTCTTCCTGCAAGCTTTACTAAAAATAAACCTGATTTAAATGAAAAGGATTTAATATCTAACAAAGATGATTACTATAATCCTAAAGTTAAAGTTAATACTGGAAATAAACTTATGTATGATAATCCAGCATCAAGTACTCAACTTGTACTACCACTTCCAAAGAAAATGCCTGTTCCTGTAAATGGCGTAGATGGTTTAAGAATCTGGATGCCTTCTAAGTACTTAGCTATGGGAATTGGTACAGGCACTGAGTATTTTGGATTAAATCCAAACTTTATGATTGGTTTGTCAATAAAAGAAAACTTCACTTGTGGACTAGCTCCCTTAAAGTCCGGTTACACAGAAAATATTGTTACAATTGATGGCGAAGATTGGTCATGGCCGATTCAAAAGAAACATCCAGATGGTCCTTTTCAACAAGAAAAAGGTAACTTTAACGAAATAAAAAAACAATACCCTGATTATTTTCCTGATTCAGCAGAACACGGAAATTATGTAACTTTAAAAACTGGTGAACCTGATGATCCATCTTATGTGCATGCTGCTATGTCTTCTTACATGAGTCTTACAATGACAAGAGAACTTTTATATGCTATCCCAAATAATGATTTTAAAGGTTGCTTAAAGCAATGTAAAGATCCTTGGGCAGAATTCGTTTTAGTTGATAATGCTTACAATAGAGGTGTTTATGGCTTACTTCAAAGAAAATTATTCACAGAGCATAGAGATCAGCTTATTAACTCCTCTGACATAAATAAAGAGTTTAATCTCTCTGGATTTGCTAATCATATTGAAAATATCGAAAATGTTATCAAAGCCATGGATTCAGAAACAGAAAACTTCTATGATGCTGAAATAACTTGGAGTGATATGGAAAACTACTTCAAAGAATTAAGATTATATTATGGAAGAAGCATACCAAGTGATGATGAATGGAATGCTATGAAAGAGGATGTTAAAAAAGCTTATGATGTACTTTCTAAGCATTGGGGTGGAGACCATGTATCTTTAAGGTATGATTTCTTAACACTTCTAAGAGTTTGTGAAAAGCATCTTCCTGAAAACAAACAACCTGCTCCATCTGGACCTTCATGGATAGAACAAATAAACTCAGCTAATAATATTGGCTAGTTAATTTACCAATATTATTGTGTAAGATCTAGTTACTATGCTGTTAGATAGTACAACAATTATTGTGTGTTAAAATATAAAAGCTCTTAAGTGCATTTTTACACTTAAGAGCTTTTTATATTAAATCTAGCTACTTTATTTATTACTTTCCAGTTACATTTACAACTAAATCATCACTTCTAGTTGCACCAGCTTCATTAATAAGCTCTACATAGTAGGTATATTTACCAGTCTTTCTTTCAGTTACTTTGAAGCTATACGTCTGAGCTTGAGGAGTATTAGAAACTAAATTGGCTTCACTAACTAAAACCCCATTCTCATATAATCTTATTTTGTCTCCATTAACTCCCCACCACATATTCATAGTAATATTATAACTATCTTTATTTTCCCAGTTATCATGAGTTAATACTGGTTTTGCTGGTTTTTCTTTAGATGATGGATTATCTTCTTTTACAATTACTTTTAAAGTATTACTTTCTATCTTATTGTCTTTTCCTACTATCTCCGCTTTATAAGTGTATTCTCCTATTTTTTTACCTTTGAATTCTTTAGTAAACACTTTTTTATTTAACCCATCAATACTCTCGCTTAAAACCTCTACTCCATTTTCATATAGTTTAATTAAGTTACCTTTATTATTTTCTAAAACTTCTATAGATATTTTGTAATTTCCTATGTTAATTTCCTTATCTACAGAAATAACAGGTGCAATTAAAGCATTAGGATCTAATACTTCTACTACTATACTGTTGCCTTTAGAACTACCATACTTATTGATAATCTCTGCAGTATAAGTATATGTTCCTTTTTTCTTTTCCTTGAAATTTTTTATTATATCTTTAGAAGATGAATCACTTAACTTTTCTTCTAAAATCAATTCATTATTTTCATATAACTTAACTTTATCGCCTCTACTAGCTGCTGGTATAGCTATATTAATATCATAATTTCCATAGGTATCATTATTTTTCAAAGATAATACTGGCGCTTCAGGTAATTTGTCGTCTGAAGGTATATCTCCACCTCCAAAAAATCCTTTATAAATGACATCTGTTAAACTGCTTCCTTTTAGAGGCGCATCTCCTGCTAATTCCCAGAAAATTATTCCACCATAATTGTTATCTTTTACATATTTAACTTTTTCACCTAAAGAAATCTCATCTTCATAAGTATACATTTCTCCTTTGGATTCACTATATAAATAAGGAACTTTTGAATAAGGGTCTCTGTATTTTTTAAAAGATGAATCTTTCTCTAAAGTGCCTTTTATATAATGATACGGATTGCATCCTGCTGCACGTCCACCATCCCATGTTCCTTTTGCTCCACCAGTTGCTGTAGCAAATAACCCTGGAAGTTCCTTTATAGGTCCGTCATTTTTTACGCCTTTCCATCCACGAGAATAATATGGCGATCCAACTACAAGTTTGTCTTTTGGTATACCATAAGATTCAAATAACTTCATTGCTGTATCTACATTATAATACTCTCTTACTAACTGATTCTCATGATTATCATAAGGATTTTTATATAAAGGTGATTGATGCCCTGTTACATTTTCCCAAGCACCATTCATATCATATGTCATAATGTTTATAAAATCTAAATATTCTGAATATTTTTCAGGTTCAGTCTTCTCTATTTTATCTTTTCCACATCCAACTGCAGCAGTAAGTTCATAGTATTTATTATCTTCTCTGCCAGCATTATTTAATGCTTCTCTTAAGTCCTTTAAAAGAAGTGTAAAGGTTTGTTTTTCTCCTTCATCTGCCCAAGGTGTTCCTTGGTCATTAGGATTATCTATAGTATCTCCTTCTCTTTTAAAAGTAGGATATTCCCAGTCTATGTCAGCTCCATCTAAATTCCACTGACGAATAAATTCTACAACACTATCAGAAAAAATTTTTCTGTTTTCTGGAGTTTTTGCTACACCATTAAATCCGGCTGATTGACTCCATCCACCTATAGATATAAGCACTTTTACATTTGGATATAACTTCTTGTATTTTTTTATCTGTCCAAGATTGCCATTATAAGGTGAATCCCAACCATCACCAAAATTCATTTCGGTAGCAGCCCATTTATCAAACAAAGCAATCTTATTGTTTTTTATGGTTGCAAATGCATAATTTATATGAGTAACTTTATCCCAAGGCACGTCAGATATCTTGTAATTATTATGTCCTCCATAAACACTCCATTCTGTAAAATAGGCTACAACTCTTTTTTTAGATTGATTATTCTCACTGGCTTTAACATCCCCCCCTCTCACAGAAATAATGCTAAACAAGATAAATAAAGATAGAATCCACCCCATATACCCTTTTAGCTTATTTTTTTTACAATTTGTCATAAAAGTTTCCTCCTTTATAATTATTTATTACTCCACTTGACATATTTATAATATTTGGGAAACATTTCATAACTTTTAAAACACTAATTAATATTTATAATTTATTAATTAATCGTTTTCCTAATTACAATTTTTATTATAACATTGTATATTAAATGATAAAAATTGGATTTAATTCAATTTAATTCATGTAATCATTTAAATCTATCTATTTTTATACTTTTCTGACAATATCTTCATTTTGCTTTGTTTTACTAAAATAGCTCTTGACAAAATATTGAGATATTCTAAATAAATTTATATGTTGATTATACTCTAACTCTTATCTTATATAATTACATATTCTTACTTATATTGACTGTTAAGTTTTGTATTTTGTTTTTGATTTTTATATTCTTTACCTTTAGGTATTGTAACAATAATCAAAATTGTTATTTTATAAAAGTTAATTAAACTAAAAAATATATTTAATTTTTAAAAAATAATTAAATTTAAAAATTTTTTTAACGATAATTAATAATGTAAATTATTTTTTAACTAATAATTACTAAGGGAGGTTATAAAATGAAAAAAATTGTCAAAATAAAAGGATTTGTCGGAGCATTAATACTTACATTCTCATTTTCTACAATAGCTTCAGCAAAACCAATGCCCAAAATTCAACAGAAAAATAGTAAAACTGAGGAAATGCTTAAACAGAAAAAGAATGACAAAATGGCAATGGAATTACAAAAAATAAATATTAAATTAGATAAAATTGAAAAGGATATCAAATACACGTCAGAAAGAATTAATAAATATTTTAGTACAGAAGCACAGAATCAAGACGAGGTCGATCAAGAAGAAACTAACCAGGATACAGAAAACCAAGATGTAGTAAATGAAGAAGAAAATAATCAAGAAGTAGAAAGCCAAGATCCAGTAAGTCAAGAAGAAACTAATCAAGATGTAGAAAGCCAAGATCCAGTAAATCAAGAAGAAACTAATCAAGATATAGAAAGCCAAGATCCAATAAATCAAGAAGAAACTAATCAAGATATAGAAAGCCAAGATCCAATAAATCAAGAAGAAACTAATCAAGATGTAGAAAGCCAAGATCCAGTAAATCAAGAAATAATCACTGAAGAATCCGAAAACCAAGCTACAGTAGATCAAGAAGAACTTAATAATGAAGTAGAAAATCAAACTACAGAGGATGTAGTTACTACAACTAGTGAAGAAAATCCAATATTAGAAAACACAGATACAGAAACCGTTACCGAAGAAGATCAAGATGCTATAAATGAGGAAGTATCAGATGTTACAGAAGAAAATACTGAGGAAGAAGAAAATATATGTGGCTATAGCTTTATTGGAAAACTAAATTCATTAAATAATAGAATTGAATCAATAAAGAAACAATTAAATTCTCCATCAGGTAAACTTGATAAAACTAGTGAAGAATATGCTAAAATAGTTGATAGAATAGTTAAACTAAAAAAAGATATTTCTGATAACGTGGAAAAATTAAAAAATTTCCAAAGTCCTGTTTTGGAAAAATTAAAAAATAAAATAGCTGAACAAAAAGAGTATACTCCTAAAAATAAATCAGTTGAAACTAATAAAACTTGGACAATAAGATTTAATAAAAATCTTAAATTAGAATCATTTAACGGAAAAAATATATTTGTAGTTGATTCTGATAATACTCTTGTTGAAACTAAAATAGCTTTTGATAAAGAAACAGGAGCAATTAAAATTACACCAGTAGAGAATTATATAAAAGGGAAAAAATACACTCTATTTATAAGTAAAGATGTAAAATCAGATAACGGATCAGTACTTAGCCAAGCAACAAGAGTTCCATTTGAAATTAAATAAATTAAATTTTAAACTGTCCATAGATTTGTGTAAATTATAATAAGTAAAGAGGATGTAGGTTTTTTTAACCTACATCCTCTTTTTAAGTTCACACTTTAAACTCATTAATAATATTCTGTAATTCCTGTGCAATGTGTGCTAATCTTTCACTAGCATTTGCTATTTTCTCTATACTTAATGACTGCTCTTCTATAGATGCTAAAGATTGTTCTGTTCCCGCTGCATTTTCTTCTGCTATTGCTGATAAATTTTGCATTATTTCTACAAGCTTATCTTTATTTTGATTCATAACTCCCGCTGATTCATTTAACTTTTCTATAACATTATTAGTAACTTCTATAGAAGATGCTATTCTATCAAATTTTTCTTTTGTTTTTCCTACACTTTCTGATTGTGCCTCTGATATTCCTTTTACTTCTTCTATTATATCTACTGCATTTTGAGATTTTTCTTTTAATTCTTCTATTACCTTTTTTATTTCCTCTGTAAAGTTATTAGATTCTTCAGCTAGTTTTCTTATTTCTTCCGCTACTACTGCAAATCCTTTTCCATGTTCACCTGCTCGTGCTGCTTCAATTGCTGCATTTAAAGCTAATAGATTTGTTTGTTCTGCTATTGATTGAATCATAATACTAGCTTCTTCTATCTTTTCTGCACTTTTATTATTACTAAGTATAGTTTCATATATATCTTTTGATGCATCATTACTTTCTTTTGTCTTTGAAATAAGGTCTTTTAATATACTAAAGCCTTCTTCCTTTTCTTTTTCTATATTTTTTGCTGCATCATTTAATTCTTTTACGTATTCTTTATTTTCTTCTAGCAATCTTTCCATATCTTCTACACTTAAAGCTGCTGTTTCTGTATCCTTTGCTTGATTTCCTGCACCATTTGCTATATCTTCTATAGTCTTTGCTACTTCTTGAGCAGCTGTAGCTGATTGTTGTGATGTAGCTGTTAGTTCTTGTGAAGAAGCAGATACTTGTTGTATTGTTGAAGAAGTATTTTGAATAAATTCTCTAATATTTTTTTCCATCTGCACTATAGCATTTACCATATTTCCTATTTCATCCTTGTTATTTATATATTTTAAACACGGATGGTTTTCATCATATATAAAATCAAGTTTAGCTAATTTATTCATTGCAGTTGTTGTAGCAACAATTGGTTTTGATATAGTCTTACTAACAAAATAAGTAATTATACCTCCTATTGTTATTATTATTATAGATAATATAAGAATAATATTTCTAATGTCTTGTACTTCACTTAATGCCTCAGATGTTTCTACTCCAAATACCACAGTCCACGAAGTTCCTTCTATAGGAGAAAACCCCACTGAGTTTTTTATTCCTTTATAACTATAATCTCCATTACCAACTTCTTTCTTTGAAATTATATTTTGTATCAAATCTGCTAAACTTTTAAAAGCTGTATCTTTTTTTGCAATTTCTATAGTATTACTTTGCTTTAAAACAAGTTCTTTATTAGCATGTCCAACTGTTGTTCCTTTATCATTTATAATAATCCCGAATCCTGTTTGTCCATATTTAATTTTACTAATAACATCATTTAAAAAAGTTCCTTCTCTTACCCCATAAAAAACTCCATAAATTTTACCATCTTTTACAACAGGTGATGCAACAACAGCTATTGGTTCTTTTGTTACACCACTTATAATAACATCTGATATAGCTGATTTACCTGAGATAGCTTTTTGATAATAATCCCTATCTTTAACATTTACAGTATCCCTTTGTTTATTAAATACAGTAGCATTCCCATTTTTATCAGCAAAAGCAAAGCGCATATATCCAGCTCTTTTAGCTTCTTTTTCAAAATAAGCTACCTTTTCCTCCCAAGGAATATTCTCATTAATAATTTTGTCATCCTGCGCTATAGCTTCTATATAAAATATTTGACCATCAACCTTAGATTTTATATAATTGGCTTTTTCCACAGATAAATTTTTTAAGTCCTTGTAACAATCCTTAGTTAAATTATTGCTAACAATATTCATACATATAACTCCTAATCCTACTGTTAAAGCAAATATAACTAATGTAAATATAACTATTAATTTGGTTTTTAATGATTTCACATAACATCTCCCCTTTTAATCTTATATTTTTTAATCATTCAACCATTTTGAAAATTTTTCATTCCAAAAAATATTAAAATTCTTTATATTTTGCGTATTTTGTAAGAATGCTTTTTTCAACAATATTATTGATACCATTATATCTTATATTTATATTTTTTTCTATAATATAGAATTATATATAATTATTCATAAAAAAATTTTATTAAATCAAGATTTTATTACATATTCTATTTTATTTAGGTAATTTATCGTGAAATAAAACATAAAATACTATTTATTTTAAATTATTACCGAAAAATAGACATATTTTTAAATAAAATTATTTATTTTGTATTTTTTCTAATATATAATATAAATAACATAAAATAGTTTGACAAAAACCTTATTTAAAAGGTAAAACAACTTAAGATTTACCAATATGAAGGAGGGAAAAGGTATGCATGTTAAAAACGTTATCAAAAAAAGTATTTTTGTCAAAATGATGTTGTATATACTTACAACAGTATTCGTTGTCTTTGTAGTTTCTGGTATTTTTTTAGAATTAAAAACTAAAGATATTGTAACCAAAATGAATTATGAAAACCTTTTGACAGAAGCTAAATCTGCCGCTAATCAGAACAACGAGTTCTTTAAAAAAAATGAGGTTTTAGTAAGACAAATGGCTACAAATCAAGATGTTATAAAACTTATGAATGATGCAAAGACTAAAGACAAAATTCGAAATCATCCAAATTACAATGATGTAATACTCTCTTTAAAACAAATAAAAGAGACGGACAAAAATGTTTCTTTAGTATGGATTGGATTACATGATGCCAGCTATTTAGTTACTCAAGATCAGTGGGACTCTCCAGCAAATTGGATTATCAATGAAAAAGATTGGTATAAGGAAGCTTTAAAATTAAAACCTGAAGAGGTACTCTATACGGAACCTTATGTAGATTCTGTAACCGGAAAGATGGTAATTAGTATTATAAAGGTGATATATGACAAAAAAGGAACTAGTTTAGGGGTAGTTGGTGTTGATATACTCCTTGATGAATTACCTAATATAATGGGTAAATATAAAATCGGTGAAACTGGATTCGTGTTTCTAGTAAGCAAAAAAGGTGAATTAGTATATCATCCTTCAAAAGAAATGGTTTTAAAAAATAATATAACAAAAGAAAATGGAGGAATGGGTGAAATCGGGAAAAATATGGTTGCTCAAAAGCAAGGTACAGGAATATATTCTTATAAAGATCAAAATAAATATGTAGGTTATTATCCTGTATCATCTAACGGTTGGTCTGTTGCTGCAGTAATAGATCAAAGTGAGTTTAATAAAAAAATTTCTATGATAAGAAACTTACTTATTATTTGCTATGTAATAGGCGCAATTATTATTGCAGCATTAATCTTCCTAATAGGAAAAGCTATAGTAAAACCTATTAAGGCTCTTGAAAAATATGGACACAAAATGGCAGATTTAGATTTTACCAAAGATATATCAAAAGAGTTAGTTGAAAAGGAAGACGAAATTGGATTATTAGCAAGAGCTTTTAATAATATTACTGTAAATTTAAGGGAGTTTGCTAAGAAAACTTTAGAAAACGCAGAACATGTAGCAGCTTCATCAGAAGAACTTACCTCTACTAGCCAACAAACTGCAGAAGCAGCAAATGAAATTTCTAAAACTATGGAGGAAATGGCTAACACTGCAGAAACTCAGGCGAAACAAACCGAAAATGGTGCTATGAATATAAATGAGCTTGGAGAACTTATTTCAAACGATCAACAGATTATGGTTATCTTAAACAATTCAATAGAAAAAGTAGACTCTTTAAAAAATGAAGGAATAACTACATTAAAAAATTTAGTAACAAAAACTAGGGATAGTGAAAATATATCAAAGGAAGTTTATAAAATTATTATTGATAGCAATAATAGTGCAGAGAAAATTGAAGCAGCTAGTGAAATGATAAAAAATATTGCATCTCAAACTAACTTACTTGCTTTAAATGCAGCTATTGAAGCAGCTAGGGCAGGTGAATCAGGCAAAGGTTTTGCGGTAGTCGCAGATGAAATTAGAAAATTAGCGGAACAGTCTAATGCCTTCACAGACGAAATTGCTTTAGTAATTAAAGAACTAGCAATTCAGATGGAAAAAGCAGTTCAAAGTATGGAAAAAGTAAGTACTAATACAAAAGAACAAACTAAAAGTGTTGAAAATACAAATGAGAAATTTGAAGGTATTGCAATGGCCATTGATGAAATGAAAAAAGTAGTAGAAGAGCTAAATAAATCAGGTAATAATATGAAAGACAAAAAGAATGAAATTATTACAATGATTGAAAATCTATCTGCTATTTCAGAGGAAACTGCCGCTGGGACAGAAGAAACTGCAGCTGCAGTAGAAGAACAAAATGCTTCTATTTCAGATTTAGCTAATGCTAGTAATTCTTTAGCCAAACTAGCAGAAGACATGCAAATAGATGTATCAAAGTTTAAATATTAAAAATTAAAAACACTGATAAATAGACTTGATTAGCGAAACTTAATCAAGTCTATTTATATATTATTTAAAGCAACCCATTCATTCAAAATTTATCTTTAATTACTTGACTATTAAACTTTTCTAAAAATTTCTTAATTCCTTGAAAGGTTTCTTCGCTAATAATATGTTCAACTCTACAAGCATCTTTTTCAGCTACCTCTTCACATACCTTTGCTATTTCAGCAAAAAATTTAGTTAATACCTGATGCCGTTCATATATACCTTCTGCTTTTTTACGTCCCATATCAGTTAAACTTATATACCCTTTACTATCCATTTCAATATATTTAGATTCTTTTAACAACCCTACTGCATGACTAACACTTGGTTTGCTAAAATTAAGTTCCCTTGCAATATCAATAGATCTTACACTACCATTTTTATTCTGTAATATTAAAATTGTTTCTAAATAATTTTCCCCTGATTCGTACATAATTATCCTCCACAATATTATATTCTTTGCTACAAAATATATTTTTTACAAATTAATAATTGTATTTACTATGATATAACATTTAGATATATTTTTCAATTAATTCACCATTTCCCATTATATAAACCTATCTTCTAAAATAAAAAACAATCTTAGATAATTATTAATTAGTGTAAGCACTCAATATTATTGTGAATTTTGTACCTTCACTTTCTTTACTTTCTACATGTACATATCCGGAATGTAATTCCACTATATTTTTTACAATAGTTAATCCTATCCCCTTACCTTCTATATCATTTCTACTTTTATCTCCTCTATATAGCCTTTCGAATATAAAAGGTTTATCTTCTTCACTAATGCCTCCCCCATTATCCTTAATTTCTACGACTATATTTCCTTTATATTTAAATAATTTAACTCTTACAAAACCATTGATTTTATTAAATTTAATAGCATTAGATATTACATTTATAAACACCTGTTTTAATTTATCTCTATCACCTATAGTCTCATAGTTCTTATCTTTTTTTACATCACAAATTATATCAATGTTTTTATTTTTAGCTATCATGTTGAACTCATCACAAATAGATAATATAATTTCATTAAGATCAATTTTTTCAAAATTAAGCTTTATACTTTTACATTCAAATTCTTTAAGAATATCTAAACTTCCAAGTAAATTGGTAAATCTAATAACTTCATCATTAAGATATTTTAATCGTTCAGTAGTTATTGGAAAAATCCCATCCACCATAGCTTCTAAATTATTTTGTAATACATTTAAGGGAGTTCTAATTTCATGAGACACATCTGATAATAATCTCCTTCTTAGCATATCTTGGTATTTAAGTTTTTCTCCTAATATATTAATACTAGTTCTTAAATTTTCTAGCTCTTCAATATTACTTTTAGTAGTAGATCGAAATTTAAAATCTCCTCTTGACAATTTCATAGACATATTAGCAACTTCTTTAACAGGTTTGGAAAATTGCTTTGAAAAATATATACTTATTAAAAATATTATCAATACAGTAAATAAGCCACTTGCAATAATTCCTTTATTAATATCATATTTAAATGTTAAATCTTCTTCTGAAAATAGTACTGACGTATATTGTCCAACACTTATATATCCAACAATTTTTCCATTATTTTTTATTTGAAAATTTTTAGTTTCATAAACACCTTTATCTTTACTTTTCATATGTTGTAAACTTTCTTTATATTTAATATCATTAGGATTCATTCCCCATACTACATTTCTATTACTATCATATAAAGTTACACAATAGTTACCCATATAAGCTTCATGCATAACTTCGACCCCTGAATTTGTTGTCCATTTTCCATCTTTCTTATATACTTGTTCAAAGTATTCAACAATTCTTAAATTCCTTTTATCTTGTATATCTGATACATATTTATTGAATTTATTATTTACTGTTAAATTAACAATAATAGAAGCTAAAAAAATTCCTATGATAGAACATGAAATTAATAATATAGTGACTTTTTTTCTAATTGTTATCATTTAATTTTCTCCAATAAATTTATATCCTACTTTTATAATAGTAGTTATATATTTAGGATTTTTAGAATCCTCTTCTATTTTTTTTCTTATATTTTTTATATGTGCATCAACGGTTCTATCAAATCCATCAAAATCTGATGAAAATACTTTTTCTATAAGCTGTTCTCTTGTTAGCACTTTTCCTTTATTTACAGCAAGAGTATACAAAATATCAAATTCATTCGGTGTTAAATTTACTTGCTCTCCTTCTACTTTAACCTCTCTAGCACTCTTATCAATTGTTAAATCCCCATTATTAAACACTAATTTATCATATTTAACCTCTGAATTTAACCTTCTAAATAAAGCATTTACTCTAGCTGTAAGTTCTCTTGGACTAAAAGGTTTTACTAAATATTCATCTGCCCCCATATTTAATCCTTCAATTCTGTCTGTCAATGTCCCCTTTGCTGTAAGCATAAATATATTAACATTTGAAATACTTCTTATCCTTTTGCATACTTCTTCACCACTTATATCTGGAAGCATTAAATCTAAAATTACTAACTTAAATTCTTTAGATTTAAATATTTCCATCGCCTCAATTCCTTTATAAGTGCAATAAACTTTATAACCTTCTTTTTTTAAATAAGCTTCTATTACATCTGCTACACTCTTTTCATCTTCAATAACTAAAATACTATTATTCATTTTGTTTCCCCTTAAAATATATTTATTAATTAAAAAATTCAATAATTTTAAAATGATATATCTAATTTTAATTATACAATTTACTAAACCATTATTATAGTTTATCTCATATTTTATAATTTTATATAGCATATAAAAAACATATTCTCCAAATAGAAAGAGAATATGTTTTTATTATTATCTACAACATGAAGCTCCTTGTACACAACATTGTGCATTTTGTATACAACATGGTTGCACTTCGGTATTAGATATATTATTAGATTCATTGTTCGTATTTGTGTCCCCTTGTAGCAAATGCTGTAAAAGAGGATGCTCCTAATATCCCAGCTCCAATAATTAATACTAAAAATTTATTTTTCATTTGTATTTCCTCTTCATATTATCAATTTACACCCCAATCATATCAAAATATTTTGAAGGCTTTATGAAGATACTACATTGTTTAGCATATATTACTTTCGTATATTGTGTATAAAATTCATTTTAGTATAGACTCTTTATTATTTTTGTTGTGTGATTTTTTTGTCTCCTACAGGATTCATTCCGTTAAATGTGATATTCCTAACATCTGAAAAACATAGTCCTATCATTCCTTGAATTGTAACAGTGGCACCAGGGCTAATATTCTGCCAGTTACCAGATTTTATTGTAACTGTTGTAAAATCTCCATTATCTTTTAAAGTATACTGTCCTCCCCAAGAAGATTTATATAATGCTGATTTTGGTAAGTCAAAGGATACTTCCCAACCGCCTTTGATTTCTTTATCTGTATAATTTGTAACCTTTATACTATAAGTATAATTTGGGTGATCATAACTACCATCAAAATTTACCGAAACATTTAGAGGTTCTAAAGAATTATTAGAATCATCTGGTGTTTTATTACATGACCCCATATTAGTTAAACCATTACTTAATCTCTTAGTTAAAGTATCTCCAAATGTATATTTTCCCTTATTTATGTCACTTGAACCTTCAACGTAGTTAGGATTTAATCCATAATCACCATTCATAACCCAAATCAAAGCTCCACCAAGATTTTTATTTTTGATATATGCTAATCTTTCATCAATAGACTTTTCATTTTCAAAAGATAAGAAAACTTTTTCTTGATTTTGCCAAACATATGGAACCTTCTCTACATCATCCCAATATACTTTTAAGTTAGGGTCTTTTTCCATAAGGTTTAATACATGCCATAATGGATTAGCCCCTGCTGGATCCAACTTCCCATCATTGTCTAAATCATCTCCCCAAACATTATACTTACCAGTTGCAGGAGTTTTGCTTGATCCATGAAGTCCGTTTTTACCTCCCTGTACATTCTCCCATCCTCTAGTATAGTATGGTATTCCCATTAATATTTTTTCAGGTGGTAAAACACCTCTGTAATATCTATAAGCCCAATCCATACAAAGTGTTGGCATAATTTGAGTAGCAGTTTCCCTGTCTGCTGGATCTGGATAGATCCCTGCTAAATTTTCCACATATTCATTCCATCCACCATGATAGTCATAGGACATAACACTTAAAAAATCTAAATATTTAGCATATGTGTTGTCTTTAACCCCACCAAGTACCCAAGGTGATGCTGTAACCGCAGCTGATAATAGATAGTCTTTATTATCCTTCTTAGAAGCTATATCTATTTTTTCTCTCAATGTTTTCATGAATATATTATATCTTTCATTCAATTTAGCTCTTCTAGGCTCGGACAAATCAAAGTCTGCTGGATTTCCTGACTGACTTGTTGAAGATGGATATTCAAAATCAATATCAACACCATCAAAATTATACTTTCTTATAAAATCAACACAAGAATCTGCAAATGTATTAATTCCTTCATCTGTGTCTATCATTGTATAAAACCCTCTACTTCCAGCCCATCCACCTACCGATATAAGTAAATTAACATTAGGATACTGTTTTTTCATAGTTTGTAGTAGATTAAAATGTCCTTTGTATGGAAGATTAGAATCTAATTCTATCTTTTTCCCTTTATATGACAAATCATAATTTTTAAAATCTTCTTCTAATGCTGCATGTTCGTCCCCTAATTTGATTTTATTTGTAGATGGATCCACCATTGCAAATGAATATTGAATATGAGTTAAAGAGTCCCATTGCAAATTGGTTACATTAAAATACCCTTGAGCCTCGCTCTTATATGCCCATTCTGGAAAATATCCAATTAATTTTCTTTTTAAATCCTTGCTAACGATTTCTCTAACTTCATTTCTAGTATTTTTATCTTCAATGTTCTTTGCTTGTACCTTTGTTGTAAAAAGAGATAATGAGAATGTAGCTGCCATAAAACCTGCTACTAATTTCATTAATTGATTTTTTATCATACTGTACCCTCCTATTTTATTTGTACAGTACAATAATATGATGATTTTTTTATTTTATTTCTAAATATAGATTTTTTTATAATATTTATTTTTAAAAATTTTATGAATCTGTTTAACAGAGGGAAAAATATCCTCTATATTTGATATAACTTATTATAACTATGAATCACTCATCATATTGAAATTACCTGAATTACATCCTACAGAACCACCCATAGACTCATGCATTTCTATCATTTCTTCTCTACTAATACCTTCCATCATATCAGCCATATTTTCATAACCATTTTTCCTCATAAATTCAATCATATTTTGATAATCTTCATCTGTCATATTATCCATAAATCTATTCATAGCCTCATAATCATTATTTTTCATATAATCAACCATGTTTTCATATCTATTTTTTGTCATAATATTTTTCATATCATTAAATGTTTTGTTTTCTTCTTTTTCAATTTTATCTTTTTCAACTTCATCCTTTTCAATTTTATTTTTTAGCACTTGTGTACTCTTTATATTATTATTAGTACTATTAACAGTATTAGCGTAAACCAAACTTGTTGTTAAACCTCCTACAGTCAATATTCCTGATAGCATTAATACTACAAATTTTTTATTCATAATCTGTACCTCCTAAAATATTATTTTTGATATTCTATTATTCTAATTATTGTGTGTCTCTTTTTTACAATTTCATTATAGTAAAGAATTATGGAGCAATTAAGGAGATTATATTTAGAATATTATTTTTACTAAAATGTTTTCTTACAAAATAATTTACCACTAAAAGTACATAAGCTTAACTATTAAAATCTTCATATCTATACATAAATCAGTTCTTTGGAAATTTAATTGTAAATACAGTTCCATTTCCTAGTTTACTTTTAACATCTATAATACCTCCGTGTGCCTCTACAAATGCTTTTGTTATGGTTAATCCAATTCCTGTACCACCAGTTTCCTTATTTCTTGACACATCACTTCTATAAAATCTTTCAAATATATGAGGTAGGTTTTCTTCTGAAATACCTAAACCATTATCCTTAACTTCAATAACCAAATATTCTTTTATATGTTTTAGTGATACTTTAACAGTTCCTTCATCATCTATAAACCTATAGGCATTTGAAATTAAATTATACATAATCTGCTTTAACTTATCTCTGTCCATTTTAACATATGAGTTTGGAACTACTTTAGAAATAATTTGTGCTCCTTTCTTATGAAATGATGGTCTGAATGATTCTATTACCTTTTCTATTTCACTAGATATATTAAATTTTGTTTTATTTAAATTCAGGTTTGTTTCTTCTAATCTAGCAATGTTCCTTAAGTTTTCAACTAACTTTATCATTCTTTCAATCTCTTCATAATAACTTTCAAATCTCTCCTTAGTAGGCTCCCATATTCCGTCTATCAATGCTTCTATATGAGTTTTTAAAGTTGTAAGAGGCGTTCTAATTTCATGGGCCATATCTGATGTAAGTCTTTTACGTAATCTATCCTGCTGCTGTAAAGTTTCTGCTAAATAATTTATAGAATTTGATAACTCACCTATTTCTTTAGTATTTGTTTTTATATTAACACGTGCCTCTAAATTTCCATGTCTCATTTCATTCGAGGCTTCTGTTATTTTCACTAATGGCGTTGCCAATTGTTTAGCAATAACAATACTTATACATAATCCTATAATTAGTGCTATAAAAATTGATACAAAGAAGGATTTATTCAATGTATACTTAAATTCTAACCCTCCTGAAGTTAAATTTGATACTCCAAAGTATCCAATTATAATAGTGCCAATCTTACTTCCATTTTTATTTAAATCATATATTTCTTCTATATATTCACCTAACTTTAAATTAGAAGTGTTAGGCATCATAGATTCCATCATTTTTTTATGATAAAGATTCATAGTATCTGTAGCTAAAATACGTTTATTAAATTTATCTCTAACCTCTATATATAAATCTTCTAGCGCAGCATATCTAAAGATTTCTGATGTATTTAAATCTGAAAAACCATTTTGTTCACTATATAATTCTGAAATAATTGACCTTATTTTATTAACCTTAGTTTCGTGCTCATCAACTAAGTACTGATCAAATTTTTTATCAATCATGTAATTTGAAATCAAACCAGTTATTGATATAGAAATTGTTATAGCAAGTAAAACTCCTAACGATAGTCTCTTTACTAGAGTCATTTTATTGCTCTCCTTCAAATTTATATCCAACACCATAAACAGTGGATATGTATTTATGCTCTTTTGAATTTTCTTCTATCTTCTTTCTAATGTTTTTTATATAAGTATCAATATTTCTATCAAACCCTTCGTATTCTATACCAAAAGCTTTTATAACTAACTGCTCTCGTGTAAACACTTGACATGGGTTAGTTAATAATGCCACAAGAACTTTAAATTCTTTTGGAGTTAAAAATACATACTCTCCTTTTTTCTTTACTTTCATTCTTTTTATATCAATCTCTAAATCCCCATTATTAAAAATCAAATATTCTGCCATTGGATTTTTGTCACGATAAGCTCTTCTTAGTAAAGCTCTAACCCTTCCTACTAATTCTCTAGCACTAAAAGGCTTTGTTACGTAGTCATCTGCTCCTATGGCTAACCCTTCAATTTTATCATCCTCATCAACTTTGGCAGTAAGCATAATTATAGGTATATCCGAAACTGCCCTAATTCTATTGCATACTTTCTCTCCTGAAATTTTGGGTAACATTAAATCTAATATAATTAAATGAAACTCTTCATTTTTAAATAACTTTAGCGCCTTCTCACCATCTTTAGCAGTTACAACTTGAAATTTTTCTTTATTTAAATAAGCTTTTACTACTTCTAAAATTTTTTCTTCATCATCTACAACTAGTATTCTTTTTATTTCCTCCATATTTTCACCTCTTCTATAGTTAAAAAATTTCCCCTTTAATTCTATTATGATTAACTTACTTATTTTTATAATAAAAGCTAGAGAAATTAATCCCTAGCTGATATTTTTTTGGCTTTTTCAAAGTTTTCATTCTCTCACTGCTTAATTTTATCAATAAATTATGTAATAATTATGTAGATTTCTAATAATTCTAATTCAGGTACGAATTTTCTTTATGCATAAAAAATAGAGCCTTCAATTTTTAACTTCCACAGTATTTAAATATTCCTCACTCTTTTCTTCTCTAATGGCCTTTTCAAATTATTCTTTAGAACAATTCTTCGTTTCAAGAATCAATTTTACACCTGGCTTTGCTTCTATGACATACCACACCTCACACCTCCGCTTTTCCATATTTATTTTCATACTTCTTAATTAATTTTTTAGCTATGTTTTAACCTAATGTTGACTGTATGATATCCTTAATGTAGTCATAAGCAAAGGCACATTTTTTCTCTATAATAGGGAAAAATGTGCCTCTTAATTATTCTCAATTTTATAAATTATATTTATTATTAACTATAAATTTATAATTAGTATGCAATTAATATAGAATATTTTGAATCAAAAAATAGAAAAAGACTCCCTTTTAATAATAGCTAAGTAATTAAATCAAACATAAAAAGGGTGTCTTTACTATTCTTTTGTTAATAGTGAATAATGAAACTTGCATTTCGCTATACAGTTTGTAACTTATTCAAATTCCTCATTTAATAAGGCTATACAAAACTATATTTATTTATATAAATACTCTCTTGTTATAGGTATTTCATTATTTAGTCCTTTTGTAAATAAGAATTGATGTAAATCTACTACTCCATAGTGGAATGAAGCAGCGCAAGAATTTAGATATAATCTCCACATCCTAATGAAATTATCATCAAATCCCATTTTTCTAACTTTATCCAAGCAATTTTCAAAGTTTTTAGCCCAACATTCTAGGGTTTTACAATAATGTAGACGTAAGCTTTCTAAATCTACTAAATGTAAATCATTTTCTGCCATATTATAAACCAACTCCCTTATAGATGGTATATATCCACCAGGGAATATGTATCTTTTAATCCATTCATTAGCTTCTCCTTCTACTTGAGCTGTTATACAATGGAGTAAAGAAATTCCATTTTCTTCTAATAATTCACTTACATTGTTCATATAAATAGGTATATTTTTTCGACCAACATGTTCTATCATACCTACACTGACAATTCTATGAAATTTTTCTCCTGTTTTTAATAATTCTCTATAATCCATCAATCTAACTTCCACTTGATTTTCAAGATTATTTTCTTTTATTCGTTCATTTACTTTATTAAATTGTTCATTACTTAAAGTTATTCCAAGCGCTTTAACTCCATATTTTTTCGCAGCATCTATTATAAGCTCTCCCCATCCACAACCTATATCTAATAACCTTTGTCCTGGATGTAAATTTAACTTTTTTAAAATATAAGCAACTTTATTTAGTTGAGCTTCATATAGTGAGTCCTCAGGTGACTTAAAATAAGAGCAAGAATAGCTCATAGTTTCATCTAGCCATAATTTATAAAAATCATTTCCTAAATCATAATGATATTGTATATCCTCTTTACTATTTTTTATAGAGTGTGGAGTGATTCTATATAATTTTGCAAATATAGAGGCTTTGTGTAGAAAACTATCTTTATTTCTATATATAGACTCTATAATTTGTTGAATATTACCTTCAAAATCTATAGCATTATTCATATATGCTTCACCAAAAGTTAAAAATGGATCTCTTAAAATATCACTTTTAGATAAACGTTCATTTATTAGTATCTTAAATTTCGTATCGCCTTCACCAAACTTTTCAGTAGTTCCATCCCAGAATTGTACTTCAAAGGTGTCTGAGAATATGCTTTTTAAAAATTTTTTCAAAAATAATTTTTCCATTATTACATCTCCTTAAGTACTTTTATAGAAGAGTTAACCTCTGTATTTACCTAAGAAATTTGCATAATTTCCAAACCTTATATCTCCATTGAAATTTAGTTTTTAATTATGTAATTTCCTAAACTATATATTTATAGTAAATATTATAAAACAAATGGTCAATTTCCATTTTAGGTATAATAAAGGAGTTTTTTAAAGTAAACAGAAGAAAACTCTAAGTTAAATCCTACTCATATCAACTTTACTAACAGTTTACAACTTTGTAACAACTAATAGAAAACTATGAGACACTACTCCTTTACACTTGTATATAGAAAAGGAGTGAACAACATGAAAAAAACATTAAGTATTTTGTTAATGAGTATAGCCTTAGTTGCTATAGTAAATAGTAGTAAATTACATAATTGAAGAAATTGCATAAAGTTATGTACTTGTATAATTATGCAATTTTATCAATTAAAAACTATACATCAAAACTCCACTTATATAAATTAAGACATTCCTATAACCATTCCAACAAAATAAGGAATCAACCAAATAAACCATACCGTTATACTAAATTTATGAAATGTAGCTTTTTTAGTTTCATCATTCCGATATAATACCTTTGTTGCCCATAGTGCATGAAATAACATTAATATTATGGCTAATGACCCTGTTATTCCATGTATGGCAAGTTCAGTGATAGATTTTTGTATACCGCCTAAATCTGCAATTCTACCCATAGTTAATGTACCAGTAGTGTCAAAAACTAGCCCTGCCCAAAATGTGATTACATGCCATTTTTTTAATGTATTTGATTTTCTTTCAGACCACACACCTACAGTATAAAATACTAGAGCTAAAGTTATTGTAATAATTGCAAAAATTAATTTTCCATCCATTTTTAATTTCATCCTTTGATTTTATTTTTTATTTTTAATAAGTTATTTTTTAATTCCATTATTTCTTCATCTGTAAAATTACTAAATATTTTATCAAAGCTTTTGTTGATTTCTTCTCTAAATTCCTTTGCAAATTTTAATCCTTTATCTGAAAATGTAACATAAGTATTCCTTTTGTCATTTTCATTTTTAATTTTTTTCACATATCCAGCACTTTCTAATCTTGTCACTATACCAGATACAGTTCCCTTGGCTAAAAACATTTCATCACATAATTGAGATATATTAACCTGTCCATTATGTGCAATTAATTTAATAACCATAATTTGCTGATGAGTAAACCCACTATCTTTTAAATTATCACTAACTATTCCCATTGTGCTTGCATATATTTCTTTTATAAGCATTGCTATTTCAAATGAATCGTATTTCATATCAAATTTCCTCCAATTTTAATTTCTGTACTTTAATTTAATATTTTCAAATTTTAATGAACTTATTAAGAAAAACAGTCCTGCAAATCCCTCCCCAAACTACTCCTCCTACTAATAGTAAAGTTCTCTTTTTTACTTTAAATATGAGATTTTTTTTATTATTCATAATCTCATCTCCCATCATTATATGTAAAATAGTTTGCACGCAAACAAAATAGTTTCTATGCGAACTATTTTATTCTAATCAATGAAAATTGTCAACAAACAATATTTGGAATTCAAATTTATAAAATAGGTATACAAAAAAGTCTCCAACCCTTTACAAGTTAGAGACTTTTAAAATCAATTAACTATTTGTTTTTTTAATTAATAACTCTTCTATTCTCTTCTTATCTGTTGCATTTTGTATCTTTTCTTTAAACTCATCATCCATTAGACTCACAGCTAATGTTTGGAGAATCTTAAGATGTTCATTTCCCTCTCCTTCTGGGACAGCTATTAAAAATACTATATTTACAGGCTCATCGTCTAAGCTTTTCCAATCTATTCCTTTAGAGCTTTTCCCTACAACAACTGTTGGTTCTTTGACCCATGTTGATTTTGCATGTGGTATTGCTACACCATCTCCTATTCCAGTTGTTGACATTGATTCTCTTGCTTTAACATCTTCCACATATTTATCTAAGTCTATTAGTCTTTCACTAATTAAATTGGATAAATGTTTTATCGTTTCAAATTTTTCAGTTGTTTCTAAATCTAAATCCATGTACTTTACATCAAATAGTTTACTCATTTTTATGTCTCCTTTAAATATGCACTAATTAAGCCATTTTATTCTTCTTCATTTTTATTCCTTTTAAAGCATTAACCATTAAAGCTGTTATTATTGATCCTACTACTATTGCCACCAAAAACATTATTATGCTATCAATCCCTCCCATTAAAGCAACTATTGGTCCTCCATGAGGTACTCTATCTGCAACTTTTCCTAATACAGCTATATTAGCCCCAACTACTGAACCTACTATTAGTGAAGGTATAACTCTTATAGGATCCATTGATGCAAAAGGAATTGCCCCTTCTGTTATTCCACAAAGCCCCATTGCAAATGCTGCCTTACCAGCATCAGCTTCATCTTCACTGTAATACTTTTTACCTATAAATGTTGCAATACCCATTCCTATTGGTGGAATTGCTACTGCTGCTGCTATTGGACCCATTATTTCTGGATTACCTGCAGTTATCATTGAAACTCCAAATAAAAATGCTGTTTTATTTACTGGACCACCCATATCAAATGCAATCATAGCACCTAATATAGTAGCTAACACTATTGAACTTGCTCCTGATAACCCAGCTAAGAATTTAGTTAATCCTTCAAATATTGCGGTTATTGGTCCTCCTAAAATTAATATAAATGCTAATCCTGTTACTAGGGTTGATATTATTGGTATTATAATTATTGGCATTATTGGTTTAATTATATTTGGAACTTTAATTGATTTTAATGCTTTAGCCACATATCCTGCTAAAAAACCTGTTATTATACCACCTAAAAATCCGGCATTTGCTTCTGATCCATAGAAAGAACCATTTACTGCTATATATCCTCCAATTAATCCTGGCGCTAAACCTGGTCTATCAGCTATTGAGTAAGCAATAAATCCAGAAAGCACTGGTACCATAAATGTAAATCCCGCTCCACCAATCATTTCTACCTTCTTCCATATTGAATCATCTGGTATTACAAGCCCCGATTTAGTCGGTTGCCCTCCAAATGCTAATGCTATTGCTATCAATAATCCTGCAACAACTACAACTGGAATCATATATGAAACGCCACCCATTAAGTGTTTATAAAAACCAGGTTGCTTAGCTTTTAATTCCGTTTTAGCTTCATCAACACTCTTCATAGTTTTTACTTTTTTCTTTTCTACTTTTCCATCTAAGAACATTTGGATTAAAGTATTTGGTTCTTTTATAGCTTTAGCTATTGGACACTCTATCATTGCCATTCCTGCAAATCTTTCTAAACTAACTGCTTTATCTGCTGCAATAATTATACCATCTGCTTCTTTAATATCCTCCTCTGTTATTACATTTTCTGCACCAGTTGATCCTTGAGTTTCAACTTTGATTTCTACTCCCATTTTTTCTGCCATCTTATTTAGTTTTTCTGCTGCTATATAAGTATGAGCAATGCCAACTGGACATGATGTTACTGCTAATAATTTCATATTCTCATCTCCCCCACCTATAAAATTAATTTTTCTATATGCTTTATTTGCTATCTTTATTATACGTTTACTGTAAACGCATTCACAGGCAGACTTTTTCCTATTATAGTGGCAATATAGTGCCTTATTCTTTTATCAAAACTTATCAATTACCTTTTTTAAATCTTCAAAAGTACGAGCTTTTATCATTTCTTGTACTATCTCTATATTTATAATATTTTTATATAACTTCTCCAAATATAATTTCCAATTATTATTATAACTATTTGCCATACCTATAAGTAAAACCAATTGCACTTTATCTTTATCCCAATCTATTGGCTTTTTTAGTATTGATACTGATATAAAAGATTCCTTAATATCTTTATGCATTGTATGTGGTATAGCTACTAAATTTCCTATTTCAGTGCCAGCTAATTTTTCACGTTTAAATACCTCTTTCTTTACAATTTCAGTAATATAATTACTTTTAATTAACTTATCTGTCACAAAATTTAGCAGACTATCACGATCACTAACTTCAACATCTATAAAAAATAAATTTTTATTAAATTTTGTAATAAATCCATTTTTATTTAAATTATTATTGTATAATTTATCTTCCATCATTTTTATTTCCTCATCATCTAATAATCTTTTAATGTGAATTACTTTATCACACTTATTTTCTAAAGGAATAGTAGATATTATTAAATCTACTTTGTTTAATATATTGTCATTAAATTCGTACCATGGAATAGTATCTACTATGTTTAATCTATCCTTAAAATGTGTCTTTAATTTAACTTTAAGTAGCAATGAAGTTCCAACTCCCGTAGTACAAACTATTATGGCATTCTTAACAGTAGTCTTATTTTTATACTTTACTCTCTCAAGAGCTGCTGCAAAATGTAGTGCTATAAACCCAATATCATCTTCTGTTAAGTCAAAACCCTCTTTCCGCTTAATAATACTATTTGCCAATACGGCAAGTTCTAAAGCCAATGGGTAGTTGTTTTTTATCAAACTCAGCATTGAATTTTCTATTTTAATCCCATATTTAGCTCTATTAATAGATGCCTTAAGATGTGGGCCTAAAAAATTTATAAGCATACTATCTTTAGTAAAATCTATACTGAATATATTATTAATAGAAGCTAGTATATCTATTAAAATTTCATCTTGTTTTTCTAAAGAATTTATTCCACTTTCGTTATCAATTCCAATAGAACTACTGGCTATAATATGCTTAGTAAGATATAAAACCTCATTTTCTAATATCTTGATTCCAACTATTTTTTCTATATCTTCACAAATACTTTGTGCCATCTTAAACTTAGGTTCATTTTTCAACTTTTCTATTGTGGCTTTATCATAATTAATGGTTTTATTCTTATAATTTCTTACCAATATTATCTTTATATACGATACTATATCTCTATAAGCTATATCGGAAAATCTAAATTTAAACTTTGATATATTGTCTTTTAGTATGCTATTTACAAATAGCTTATTTTTATCACCTAAACTTTCCTTAAATAATAAATTCAAATTTTCTTTTAGCTCATTATTAGAAAAAATATATCTATTTATACAACATCTTATACTTTCTTCATCACCACTGATTTTTATTCCCTTATTACCTATCTTTTCAATATCTAAAGTAAAATTTATTAATATGCTTTTAGCTAACTTTATATCATTTTTTATTGATGATATACTTACATATAACTCATCTGCTAATTCTATCTGAGTAATTCCTTCTATACCTTTTAATTCATTTATTAATAGCCGTATTATTACAGATTCAGCCCTACCTTCTATATCATTATCGTTGTCATTTCTATCAATAGTTTGTAAAAAGTTATTAAACCGCTCTTCTTCAAAAACTTCTATACTATATCCTCTTGATTTTTTCGAAGAAATTATTGCTCCTTGATTTTCTAATATATCATTTAACTCTTTTATGTCACTTCTAATAGTCCTAGATGAAACTCCCAATTTAGTACACAATTCTTTTCCTGTAACTACCCTATTGGTATCTATAAATATATCTAGAATTTTTTGTAATCTAAAATTACTTATCATATTAAAATCACCTTTGCACCATTCTATTTAATTATTAAATTTCTTTAATTATTTTATAGATTTAGTTTGGATATGTTTTAATAATTTCAAGTTTGCCCTCTATAAAATATTTTCCTAAAGTAGCTGGGATCAAATAACTATCACCTTTTTTTATTTTCTCTTCTAAATTATTTAATATAATTTTGCCATTTCCTTCAACACAAGTTATAATAAAAAACTTTTTCACATCACTATTATCTTTTAATTTTTTTCTTATACTATACTTTTCCATTCCAAAATACCCATTCTCACATAATATTACTCTAGAAAATCCATCAAATTCTTCCACTTGATTTTTTGAAATTTTTTTTGCTTCAAGATCAAAATTTATTACATCTAATGATTTTTCAATATGAACATCTCTTCCTCGTCCATAATCATATACTCTATAAGTAACATCTGAATTTTGTTGTATTTCTGCAATTATTAACCCTTCTCCTATAGCATGTACTAATCCACTATTTATAAAAAAGTAATCTCCTTTTTTAACTTCAACAACATTTAAATATTTATCACTTTTTTCTTCCTTAATAGCCTTTGCAAATTGTTGTTTAGAACAGTTCTTTGTTCCAAGAACTAGTTTCGCACCTGGTTTTGCTTCTATTACATACCATGCCTCTGTTTTCCCATATTCATTTTCATATTTTTTAGCATACTCATCATTGGGATGAACCTGAACAGATAAATCTTCTCTGGCATTTATTAGTTTAACTAGTAAAGGGAATTTTTCTATACTTACTTCTGTACCAACTAAAGAGTGACCATATTCTTTAATAACCTTATCAAAACGTTTTCCTTTTAAGGCTCCATTAGCTACAACACTAATTCCATTTTTATGACATGCTACATCCCAGCTTTCTCCTATATATCCATCTGGTAAATTATCTCTAAAGTTTTCAAAGCCTCTTCCTCCCCAAATTTTATAATAATATAAATTTTCAAATTTAATTGGATACATTTCTTTTCCCCCACAATATATATTAATTTTTTAGCTATACTTTAACTTAATGTTGACTTTATGATATCTTTAGTGTAAACATAATCAAAGGCACATTTTTTCCTCTATAACAGGAAAAAATGTGCCTTTGATTTATTTTTAATTTTATAAATTATATGGATAATTAAACATAAAAATTAGTATTATATCCTAAGAATTTAGAAAAATGTATAATTTTTATCTATATTCCAAAGAACTATTATATATTAATACTTGGCAATTACATAATTGATTTAATTTTTCTATGTGCATAACGACTCGTGAGTATTTTTGCATGCAAAATACCAAAATAGTTTGTATCATCAGTATATTTTGCTACTCCTGTAACTTTGTCAAGAGCTTCTTTTCTTGGTATACTTACACCAATTGTATTTATATTGCTCAAGTACAATTGCACCCTTTCTATAAAAGTTTATCCTACTATGTTAATTTAAATAATTATAAAATTAAATTATTTTGCCTATTTTATTGTATTTTATCCAAGCATTTCACAATATATACATAACAATTCACATATTAAACCAAAACCATTTTTATGATTATTTAATTATAATATAATCTCTACAATGTAACTTGGATACATCTACATTTCTCATATAAAATTATTTTACCTCTTCATATTTTAATCTCTTTTGTAAAAAATAAGTTAATAACATTCCTAATGCTATAGAATAGATTAAAATAAAATATGGGTAAATTAAAGGATGTCCAAATATATTAATTGTACTGAATACCTCATATATTTTTGTAGCACTAAGAATTTGTGTAATACTTAGACTTATCAAAGGTTTTTCCCACCAAACATCAATCATGCTAACAAACTTTTCTAATAACATTGGAAATACAAATATAAATCCAGAAATAAAGAAAGTCATCATAGAAGATTTGGTAATGTTAGATATCAATAGTATCAATATTACAAATAATATAGCTCCAAGTATGCTTGTAAAAAATAAAGCAAGGTTAAACTGTGCTATAGTAAAATTATAAGGGGAACAACTAAAATTAAATAAACATTGCATAGGTGCATTAAATCCTTCTATTCCATATAGTTTAGTTATTAAAATAGTACTTATAAAATTACATATAAAAGCTACAAATATAGCATATATAATAGCTGCCAATATCTTTGCTGTAACACACTTGCTTCTACCTTTTTTACTAGATAAAATTATTGTAGATACTCTAGTTTTGTATTCCTCTGAAAAAATGGGAGAAACCCCTAGTAAGAGCATTATAACTATGATCTTCAAATTTGAATTATTCGTAAAGGTGACTATATATTCCCAACTATCCACATAAAAAAATTTAGGATCTGAAAGTTTTTTATACATATTATTAGCAACGTTCTTATTTTTATATTCATAAGTATTTTCTTTCCCTGCTTTTTTAAGTTCTTTTAAATTATTATCTAATTCATCTAATTTATATCCTTTAAAATCATGTAATCTATTATCCAGCTTTTCATTATAAAAAAGTGGGTCAGCCTTTCTTAAAACATCAGATATAGCTACAAATCTTGGCCTTTTTTGTTCGTTATAACTATGCCATATAGTTTCATATACCTCTGTAATTTGTTTATCTTTATTTTTGCCTTTATTAATTTTAAGAAGATCAGATATCTTTTCTTCTTTTTTCTTGGTTATTTTTCCTTCAAAAGGTTTTGTATAATCGTATAGTATATTTGTTTTATTACCTTGGTGAAATATCATAGCTACAGTATATCCATGAGCTAGAAAAAGCATTAAAGCTAGTATTAAAAATAAATACTTTCTAGAAAATATTTTATATAACTCCTGTTTCAATAACTCCATCTATAATCCTCCTATTATGTAATTTGTAAAGCTAATTTTTTATAATTAATACAATCTCTGTTTTATCCTATATCCATCCATTCTAATCTCATATCTTCTTTAAAATACCCATAGAAAATATCTAAAGAGTAAAACTCCTAGGAATTCTTATAATAACTTCATATGATTTTAAAATTTAATTTGATATTATTAATAATATCTACTCTATTTTTTCATTAAAATAATGCATATACATATCTTCAAAATTAGCTTCAACATCTATAGCATTTTCTTCTGGCTTATGATTAGTTAATATCCTAAGCTGGACTTTGTCTCCTTTTCTCATAATATTTACTACTTGATACCTCTCTTCATACTTAACTATATCTTTTTCCTCCACTTCTACTTTCCAAACTTTCCCTTGCATTTCTTTTAGAAGTATATCTCCTGTTGAAGCTTTAATAAGTTGTCCATCTTTTATTAAAATAACCTGTTTTGCAATATACTCTATATCCCCAACAATATGGGTAGACAAAATAATAATTCTATCTTTGGATATGTCTGAAATTAAATTTCTGAAACGTATTCTTTCTTTAGGATCTAAACCTGATGTAGGCTCGTCTAATATTAAAATTTGAGGGTTATTTAATAATGCTTGAGCTATACCTAATCTTTGTTTCATACCACCAGAAAATTTACCTATTTTTTTATTTTTATGATCTATAAGCCCAACAACTTTTAAAAGCTCTTCTATTCTCTTTTTAGCTATTTTTTTATCAATATCTTTTAAGGCTGCCACATACTTTAAAAACCTTTCTGCTGTAAAATTCTTATAGTATCCCATATCCTGAGGTAAATATCCTAATAAGTCTCTATAATTTTCTCCTAAATCATTTTTGTCTATATTATCCACTAAAATTTTTCCACTAGTAGGGTTAAGTACATCAGAAATCATCCTCATTAATGTGGTTTTCCCTGCTCCATTGGGACCTAAAAGTCCATAAACACCTTCAGTCATCTCTATAGAAAAGTCTTTTACAGCTACCTTGTCTGAATATTTTTTAGTTAAATTATCTATTTTAAGTTTCATATAATTATCTCCTATTAAATTACTTCTTTATTAAAAGTCATAATTTACTTATAAAAATCTTCTTCTAGTATCATAAAATAACTTACATAATACTTATCTTATTTTTCATATTCAAAATCTTTTGCTTCTGTTTTCATATACTTCTTTAGAACCCTATAGTATAAGTACATTCCAACAAGTGCCATAGCAATATAAACCCCTATATTCAAATACATAATTTTTTCTATAAAGTCTTCATTTTTAGACAAAATAGATACTAATAAAATCCAAAAACTTATACCCCCTAATGATACATAATGTCCTCTAAATTTTTTTGCTATAACAAATGCTATAAGATTTATCCAAACAAAAGGAACCATCCAAAAGATATTAATTTTTAATAATTGTACATCTATTCCACTTTGAAAAAACAATATACTCATAGCAGTATTTAAAATAATGTTGAAAATTCCTATTATTATAATTCTACTAAGTATTATTTGTTTACCTGAAATTTTAAAGCTTAATTCTAGCTCTAGCATATTATTTTCTTTTCCTTTAAAAATTTCTATAAATCCCAATAACAAAGGAATGGGACTTATTAGCATAATAATTTTATAAGGATTAGTATTCATATTTATAGCCAATTTAAAGGTTGTTAAAAATATTAAGATACTTATAAGCCAATATAATTTATTTATATAAGTTATTTGTATTTGCCCTCTCAATAATAGTTTTTCAAACCACTGTATTAAACTTTTCTTTTTAGGAACATAAACACTTAAATTTTCTATACATTTATCTATTTGATTCTGAGTAGGATACTCAATACTATAGCTATTAAATTTACATATAAGTTCTTCAATTTCTTCATCTGAAATATCTAAAAACTCCTTATCCTCAAATAGTTTTCTTGCTTTTTTCACTATTATCCCCCCTTTGTAGTAATGTTTTAAGCTTTCCTATGGCAAGCCTCAATCTAGACTTTACAGTAGATTCATTTATTTTTGCTATACTAGCTATATCCTTTATTTTTAAATCATTATAGTATCTTAATATAATTACTTCTCTTTGTTCTTCTGGTAATTGCATCATAGCATTTTTAATTTCTTGTCTTTCTTCAACCTTTTCTAGATAATTTATAACATTTTCCTCTTCATAAGCTTGTTCTAAACAGCTATCATCAACAGCACTATGTTTAACATAAGCGCTTTTCCAATAATCTTTACAAACATTTAAAGCAATTCTTAAAAGCCAAGGTTGAAAATTTCCCTTATAACTTTTAAAACTTCTTAGGTTTTTCATAACTTTTATAAAACTCTCTTGAGTCAAGTCCAGTGCAGTATGGTATGTTCCTATGTTTCTATATACAAACGCATACACTAATTTGTAATTTCTATTTATAAGTACTTCCATAGCCGATTGGTTTCCCTTAAGAATTTCATTAATTAATTCTTCATCACTTAGTACCAAGTTTATCCCCCCTTCATCCTTAATACGATATAGCTTTATAAAAAGTTCAATTTTTATAGTTTTAAATAAATATGGTAAGTTTTATAAAATATATGTATAGATTGAATTTATTGAACCGGTCTCCCTGGTACAAAAAGCCTTACTATTTTTTCTAAAACCATTCCAGGACTAATTATTTCCACCCCATTAATTAAAAGTATACTGACAATTAAATTTATAGCAATTATAGAAAAGTAAACTACTCTAGCTTTTTGTGGATAATTTGGATTTAGTAAATCATTAAAATCAGCCAACACTATGATTATTAATAGAAAAATCACTCCAAATATTTTGATACCAACATTATCAGACATTCTTTAATACAACTCCTCTTATTTCTTTAAATGTTTTGACTTAAATTTTTTTTCTTAATCAATGAAATAATCATAATAATAAATGGAATGATTACTTGAAAAGGTATAGCAAAATAAACATATACTTCTGATACACTATTAAAAAATTGAAAAATATCGTGATAATTCCACATACATAAAATAAGCAACAATATAGCCATAGGAAACACAAATGGTCTATGGTCATTCAAATTTAACAATTGAGCAATTCCCTTCGTTGAAGCATAAAGATAAGTTGATGATTCTGCACTACTTCCAATTATTAAATTAATAGCAATAAGAGGTGAAATATTCATAGGATCAGGTATTAATTCCGATGATGTCTGCCCAGGAAAAGTTAAGTTTTCTAATAAACTTGGTCCTAAAACCATTATGTCACGCAATATAGTAATAAATATAATACTTCCTCCTATCATCATAGCTGAAAAGGCAGCTTTCTTTATATTTTCATTATTATTAACATTATCATAAATCATCATAAAAATTACCAATTCTCCAAAAGGAAATGCAACTGAGGATATACTACTCCTAAAAATGGGGTACCATCCATTCTCTAACATAGGAAAAATGTTCGTCAACTGTATATGGGGTATTAATAATAAAGACACCATTATAACAAAAAAAATAAATACATAAACAAGGATTCCATATACTCTAGCTATACTTTCCGGTCCTTTTTTAACTGCAAAAGAAACTAAAAAAACTAATGATGCCATAATAAACAGAATGGGAGTATCCGGATAATTTATTATATATATATATTCACCAAACTCTCTTACTACTAAAGAATTAGCATACATAAAGTAAATAATATAACAGATCCCTAACATAATTCCTAAACATTTACCAAAACAATCTTTTAAAATCTCAATAATAGTTTTAGATGGATTTAATTTAATTATTGTCATATACATTAGCATTATAAAAATTCCTAAAATCCAACCAATACCAAATCCTATCCAACTATCTTGCCCTGCCCCATAGCCTACAGCAGGATTTATAATAGACATATCTCCAAAAGTAAAAGTTAACATCCATAAAAATAGTTGAAAAGCAGATATTTTTTCAAATTTCTTCATATATCTTCTCCAATCAAAAATATATTTACTTATGAACTATATATCTAAATCTTTATTGTCATATATGCTTCTTTATAAATCCCATCTCCTTATTTTTATATTGTACTTTTATATCTACAGGCAAATCACAAAATACTTGATCCCAATTATTTTTAACTTCTCTCCAATAGGTTAAATCTTTGCTATGAATAACTTTACTAAAACCAAAAATATCAATATGTAAGTTTTCTTGAGCATTCTTTATTGAGTTATCAACTATTTTTTTTATTTCTTCTGCAGTTTCTAATTCTAAAGCCTTAATTTTATTAGCTGAAGTTAAATCTCCCTTTCCATGTTGTTCCACCATTTTCCCCTCTGCACTTACTTCTACACAAAGGATAGGTTTAGTATTATTAAATAATACACTTTTTTTAGTCACACATTTGGTAATTTCTATTGTTACCTTTTTATCAGAATTTAGTGGATTTAAGACATTTATAATTGGGTTTTTAAATTTATTATCTATAATGGAAAAACCATAACTCTCACTTGGACTTAACCACCCAGCTAGTTTATCCTTGTTAAAAACTGCCGCTCCCATAAAATCTAAATTTTCCGTTGTCAACTTTTCATTTACTTCTAAAATTTTCACCATACCAATTACAGAATTATTTTCTTCAGCAACATTTAGTATTAAATCATGTATAGTTGTTTTTCTTATGGATGCCAATTTAGAAGTATTTTTTACTATTTGAATAATTTCTAAGGCAGAAGCATCTTCTTCTGCTGGCTCTATATTAAGTAATTTTTTAGGGTTTATTCCTTTTGAAATAAGTACAATTTCTCTTTTATCTATTTCATGAACTCTCTGAAAAAAATCTAAAATATCCCCTATACCATCTTGTGCAAGTTTTTCTCCAATGATCATCACCTGAATATTTGAATAATTTAATTGTTTGTTCACCTTTGTTAATAAGTTTCTGTTTGCTTCAAATGCAGTTTTTCCTCGAGCAGACAGTGAACGCCATGTTTTATGCTTACTTCCTTGTTTCCCTTTTTCATCTAAAGTTGGCTCAATTAACTGTATAGTAATTTCTATTTCGTCATTGTTTACTTTCTCAAGACTAACTCCTACAACTATCCCCATTTCTCTTAAATCCTTATTATTCCAGCAACCTGAAAGAACAAAAAACATTAAACAAATTATAAATAATTTAATTTTTTTGCATCGCATAACATATCCCTCATTCTTCTTTCTTAGGGAAATTATTTTTTGTTCTGTATTTTACATTATTCATCTTTCCCCAGGTTAAAGACCTTGGTCTAGTAATCATAGCCCATAATGGTAAACGGACCACTGTATCTTTTAATTCCGTTCCACTAAATGATGAAAATGGAGATAAATAAGGAACATCAAAAGATCTTATTGAGCTTAAATGAATTAAAATCATAATATTCACAACCATAATTCCTAATAATCCCGTGAAATTAGATACAATCAATAATATTAATCGTATGATTGGAATAGCTCCCAGTAAAGAACCTGACATAAAGCCTCCAATAGCTGTAATAGCAGTAACAATAACCATAGGCGTACTGACCAGGCCTGCTTGCACTGCAGATTGACCAAGCACCAAAGCTCCAACAAGACTAACTGTTGACCCTGCTGGTCTAGGCATCCGTATTCCTGATTCTCGTAATATCTCAAATGTCAGTAACATTAAAAATGATTCAGTAAATGCGGAATAGGGGACTTTCTGTCTTGAGGAAATTATTGTTAATAATAGTTTAAAGGGTATAACTTCTTGATGAAAAGAAATTAAAGCAAGATACATAGCAGGTAAGTTTATAGAAATAAACAAACCAATAATCCTAATTATTCTATAAAAAGTAGCAACAATTGGCTTAATGTAATAGTCTTCTGAAGTCTGAATTGATTCAATCAATAAATACGGAACAGTTAAAACAAATGGACTACCATCACAAAGGATGGCTACCCTTCCTTCTAAGATCTTTCCACAAATAACATCCGGCTTTTCATATGCTCCAACAGTTGGAAATACACTAAAAGGAGCATCCTCAATAAACTCTTCTAAATAACCAGATTCTAATATCGCATCAGTATCAATATTCTTTAATCTTTTTCGTAAAGTTTCTATTATCTGTTCATTAGTAATCCCTTTAATATAACATATTGTGATTGTTGTATTTGTCTGTTGTCCTAAAGTTATATCCTCGAATTTCAAATTAGGATTTCTAATTATTCTACGTATCATAACTTTATTAGTACTCAAAAGTTCCGTAAAACCTTCCCTTGGGCCACGAATAACAGGATCTGTTAAAGGTTCAGAAATATCTCTAGATTTTACTTCTATCAAATTTATACTTAATGCAACTGTGGTACCATCTACATATAAGATAACATTACCTTCTAGAATCTTATTTATAATTTGTTTAAAATCCTTTATCTCTTCAATCTGACTGCAAGTTAAAACATTTTTTTTTAGAATATTTATATTACTATCCTTTGATGTGAATTCTTGTTGAAAATATGAATCTACTTTTTCATTCATTAGAGGCTTTAAGATATTTTCATCAAGTAGCTCTATATTAACCATTCCATCAATATATATAACTAAAATAGTTGTATTAAATTTATTACACAAAGTAATTTCTCTCGTAATAAAATCATTAGTATCTGAAAATACTTGATTCAATTTTTCTTTAATCTGTATCATAGATTCTGGAATAGGTTCAATTTGGTTAACAGCTTTAATTCTTGAAGAATTATTTAAGGAATTATGCATTTTATTTAAATTCTTATATTTCATTTTTGTAAGTAGCCTTTTTAGCATACCTTCCTCCTCCCGTGCATTCTATGTTATATAAAATTTTCAAATTGAAATATGTTTTTATTAATAAATTTTCTATTGTCTATTGTAGGAATAATTCCATTAATATAGCTTTTGTTCTTAATATGTAATTAATGTTTATTTTTCTCAAGAAAAAATAATTTATTCTCATTATATAAATTCCTCTTTAGATTAAAAAAATCTCTAAAGATGAACATTATCATCCATAGAGATTTATTCTTTAATTCGATTTTAATGGATTCAAACAAAACTAATTTTACAATAATTAATTTAGTTGTTATTTGAATAAAAATACTCTAACTTAGTATATTTGAAAACTTTCTTTATAAACTAATTCTATTCAGTACCTTCTATTTCTAATTTTAACCTATTAAAATATTCTTCCATAAACTTTAGCCTTTCATTTCCCATTTCTCTTGCTTTTTGTGTATATAGTTTATGAGGAATTTTTTTTAATTTTACTTCATATTCAATAAAAGGTGTATGTTTAGAAACATCTTTTAATCTACCATTTTCTACAGTGTTATTATTTAAATAGTCATCAAGTGACTCATCTACTGTTAATCTTTGTCCAAATTGTCCTGCTAACATAAAAGAGCGAGCAATTCCAGTCGCACCAATAATATCAAGCTTATCTGAATCAAAAAGTATTTTTGCTTCTATTGTATTAGGCTCGTTTCCAGTTCTAAACCTATGTGCTACAATGCAATGCTTTATCTTTTGGATTTTTTCTTCTTCATATTCTAATTTTCTTAATATATCCTCAGCAATTTTACTTCCTAAAACAGCATGGTCAATTTCTCCTGTTTTATCCTCGCTCTCTTCTACTCTTGCTATATCGTGTAATAATGCTGCTGGAATCAAAATCTCTAAATCAACATCTTTCTCATATTTTGAAAGTAACAGGCAAAGATTATAAACTCTAAATACATGATCTAGATTATGAGCTGAACAAGTTAATTTGTCTTTAACAATTTGTATTATTTTTCTATGTTTTGTATCCATATCCATTAGTATCCTCCTTATTTATTAAAATAATTTATAACTTATAGTATCAAACACATGTTCTTATGTCAATCTATCCTTACTTTATATTTCATACTCATTAATACTCTAGTTGACTATATTCTTTATTTAAAATCCATAATGATAACTATTTACTTCTAAACATTAAAGGATCAACTCATGGATTTTATCCATGAATTGATCCTAAATTCGTATTATTAACTGCTTGAGGAAGTTGCATAATTAAAAACTAGCATTGGGAAGCCAAATTTCTCTACTTCATTGACTCTATAATGCTATCAGCAAGAGAATCCATTAAGTCTCCATCTTCTTCTTTCATACTGGAGCTTACTGACATCTCATTATCTAAAACAGTCATTTCTTTCATATCACTTAAAAGTTCACGCATCAATTTACCAGATTGAGGAGCCCATGAACCATTTTCTATAAGGGCAAAAGTACGTTTTTGAAGATTCAATGCCTTCATATCTGTTATATAGTTTAGCATTGGTGGATAAATCTTCAAGTTGTAAGTTACAGAAGCAAGAACCACATGACTATATTTAAACGTCTCAGAAATCAAATAGGAAACATGAGTTTTTGAAACATCATACATAACTACATTACTCATTCCCTTTTTCACTAATCTCGTTGCTAAATCGTTGGCAGCTGCCTCTGTATTTCCATACATTGTTCCATAAACAATCATTACACCTTTTTCTTCAGGTTCATAACGACTCCACTTGTCATATTTATCTAAAAAGTACCCCAAATCATTACGCCATACTGGTCCATGTAGGGGACAAATAGTCTTAATGTCTATACTACTTGCCTTCTTTAAAAGAGATTGAACATGAGGACCATACTTACCTACAATGTTTGTATAATATCTTCTTGCTTCATCAATCCAATCTCGGTCAAAGTTAACTTCATCATTAAATAGCTTACCATCTAAAGCACCAAAAGATCCGAAAGCATCAGCTGAAAATAGCACACCATTAGTAGTATCGTATGTTACCATAGCTTCTGGCCAATGTACCATTGGAGCAGACACAAATACAACTTTATGTTTTCCAAAAGACATAGTGTCGCCTTCTTTAACTTCTATAACTTTTCCATCTACACCAAAACCAAATTGATTCATAAACATGAAAGCTTTTTCAGTACATATAATCTTTACATCCGGATAACGAAGAATAATCTCTTCAATGCATGCTGCATGATCTGGCTCCATATGGTTAATTACCATATAATCTAAAGTTCTGTTACCTAAAACTGTTTTAATATTCTCAAGGAACTGACGGCAAATTGACCAGTCCACAGTATCAAAGAGTACTGTCTTCTTATCTAAAAGTAGATAAGAGTTATAAGAAACCCCTTTTTCGATAGGATGAATATTTTCAAATAGGGCAAGGCGACGATCATTGCCACCAACCCAATAAAGATCCTCAGTTATATTTCTAACACAATACATACATTTAATCCCCCTTTACATTAAAAACATATTATTATATTCACTTATTTATAAACATCATACTTCTATAAACACATCTTTTTCTTCACCGCAAGCAGGACAAGTCCACTCTTCAGGTAGATTTTCAAAAAGTGTACCTGGAGCTACTTCACCTTCTGGATCACCTACACCAGGATCGTATTCGTAACCACATCCATTACATACATGATATTTCCAAGTTGGAGCAACTTTTTCCGGAACTGCTCTCTTCATCTTCTTCATTGGTGGAGCTTCCTTCTTTGGTTCTCCATTATCTAAAGCAGCAGTGAGTAATGGTAATATTTCCATTATATCTCCTACAATACCATAGTCTGCATTCTTGAAAATTTTAGCATTAGCATTAATATTTATAGCAACAATTGTAGAAGCATCCTTTATACCTTTCAAGTGCTGAGCTGCTCCTGAAATACCGCAAGCAATATAAAGATTTCCTTTGAATTTCTGACCTGACATACCAACATAACGATTTAATGGTACATATTTAAGAGTTTCAGCTACCGGACGAGAAGAACCTATAGCTGCACCAGCTTGAACTGCTAATTCTTCTATAAGCTTCATATTTTCTTTTTCCCCTATACCTAGACCGGCACTAACTACTCTTTCAGCTTTATTAATAGGTGTATCTAAAGGAATACCAACTGTAAAATCATAGCCATCTGCCTTAAGCGCTTCTACAAGAGCATTAACTCTTTCTTCAGCAGTTCCTGTTTTGAAAATTACTTTCTTACGATATCCTGTAGCAGGTTGATTTTGAGAAATTTTATTTGAGCCCTCATTCTTAGGCATCTTACCTATGATGCTAGAAGCGATAACTAAACGCTGAATCTCATTAGTTCCTTCATATATTGTACAAATCTTAGCATCTCTATAAGCACGCTCAACTTCCATACCTTTCATGTATCCACTTCCGCCAAATATTTGAAGAGCATCATTTACAATTTCAAGACAAACATCAGAAGCATATTGTTTTGCCATAGCAGCTTCCATACTATAATGCTCATGATTTTCTTTTAGTTCTGCTGCACTATAAATAAGTAATCTAGCTGCTCTAAGTTTTGTTGCCATGTCTGCTAATTTAAAAGCAATAGTCTGTTGATGACAAATTGGTTTACCGAACTGAATTCTTTCTTTTGAATACTCTAGAGCATTTTCATAAGCTCCCTGAGCGATACCAAGAGCTTGAGATGCTATACCAATACGGCCACCATCTAGAGTAGACATAGCAATCTTGAAACCGTCTCCCTCTTTTCCTAGTAAATTTTCTTTAGGAACTTTCACGTCGTTGAAAACTAATTCTCCAGTTGCAGAAGAACGGATACCCATCTTGTCGTAATGTTTTCCAAAAGTAAATCCTTCCCAATCCTTCTCCACAATAAAAGCACTAATACCACGAGTACCTATGTTAGGAGTAGTAACTGCAAAAATAATATAAATATCAGCTTCTCCTGCATTAGTAATAAAAATCTTTTCACCATTTAAAATGTAGTAATCTCCCTCTAAGACAGCAGTAGTTTCTGTACCACCAGCATCACTACCAGCATTTTCTTCAGTAAGACCAAATGCTCCAAGTTTATCTCCCTTTGCTAATGGAATTAAGTATTTTTTCTTCTGCTCCTCTGTTCCATAGGCAGCAATTGGATATGCACCCAGAGATGTATGAGCAGAAAGAATTACTCCTGTACCTCCATCTACTCTTGATAATTCCTCAACAGCAATTGCATAACTGATTACATCTAGCCCTGCTCCACCATATTTTTTGGGATATGGAATTCCCATCATACCCATATCAGCTAACTTATTAACTGCTTCTGAAGGGAATTTATTTTCCTGATCCAACATAAATGCAATAGGTTTAACTTCCTCCTCAGCAAACTCTCTAATTTTTTTCCTCAAATTTTCATGTTGTTCTTTAGTCTTAAAAAACATAAATACACCTCCCCTTTAATTAACACGGTTTAATAAATTGTAGCTAGTAAACTTCCTTAGTTTAGGCATGTCATCAAAAGCTTCTACCTTTGAAAGGCACCTAAATCAATAGGTTTTACTGTATAAATTATATTTCTGAAATATTTTTTAAAGTATACCTGAACCGTATAGTTTTATTGTATACTAAAAAAGTATACTTTTCAACCCTTATTTTAACTTTTTTTGTAATGACTACCCAAAAGAGAAAATAGCTTGTCTTAGGGCTATAATTTTTTTATATTTGATTTCCTTTTCATATTCAACGTTTGATTATAAAATCCTTAATACTTAACGTTTTCAAGTTTAATAAGAGAAATTAATAAATAAATATCCACCAGCTTAGCTGGTGGTTTTTCTTAAGCCCTATAAGGGCACTTTACCAGCATTATGCCTTAAGGCACGTATAAAAATCTCGCCAGCCGCAATTTAACTATTACCTGCCACCCTT